>CAVOZP010000006.1:0-200867 GCA_963700995.1 uncultured Acidimicrobiales bacterium | reverse complement strand
CGGTCGACCTGCTTCTGTTGCAGCGCCTGCACGGCCATGGCGACCGCCAGCCAGCTCTTGCCGGTGCCGGCGGGGCCGATGCCGAAGGTGATGATGTTGTTGGCGATGGCCTCGACGTAGGCCTTCTGTCCGGCGGACTTCGGACGGATCGGGCCGTGGGGTGTGCGGAAGATCTCGGTGGTGAGCACGTCGCTCGGCGACTCCGACGACGCCACCATCTCGATGCTCTGTTCCAACGTGCGAACGTCGAGGCGCTGACCGTGTTGCACCAACAGCACCATTTCTCGGAGGAGATCGGCGACGGTGTCGGTCTCGGCACCATCGACGGTGATCTCGTTGCCCCGCACGTGCACGACGGTGTCGGGAAACGCTGCTTCGATGATGCGGAGGTATTCGTCGCGCTCGCCGAGCAGGGCGGGCATGAGTTCGTTGCCGGGGACGGTGATCTTGGTGGGAGTGGCCTGCATGGTGGTCTCCACAGGCTAGTCGGCGATACGGACCGCTTCGCCCGGCGGCCCGTCGCCAGCATTGGGTCGAATGACCCATGGCCCCCTTCCCGCCTCGCCGGCCACCTCCTACTCTGGCGCACCCATGGCCGATGTCCCTTTCGACTCGTCGCTGGGCTTCTCGGGCGGACGATCACTCGAGGACGCCCTCCTGCGCTGGACCGCCGACGCGCGCGTAGCACGAGCCGCGCCCAGGAGCGGGTCCGCGAGCGGTGGCTGCGCCAGCAGACCGAGGAGGACGCCACCTTCGCCGGTGCTCTCGTCGACCTCGCCGAGCGGGGGCCGGCCGGTCGGCATCTCGACCGTGGCGGGGCGCCAGCACCGGCGGGGCGATCAGCGCGGTGGGCGCCGACTTCGTGCTCATGCGAACCCTCCAGGACCACGACATCCTGGTGCCGTTCGACGCTGTCTCCTACGTGCGCCCGCAGGGCGGGCGAGGCGGCGACGTTCGGCGATCGCACGCTGACCATCGACATCCTGTTCACCGAGGCGTTGCACGAGCTGAGCGCCGATCGACCCCGGGTGCTGATCATCTTCCGCGGCCCGAACCAGTCGGTGGCCGGCACGTTGCGATCGGTCGGCCGCGACGTCTTGAACCTCGGCCTCGACGGGCCCGATAGGGCGATGGCCGCGATTCCGGTGGCGTCGATCGCCGAGGTGGCTTCGACGTGACCCCGCCTTCCCGACGGCTACTTCGACGGCGGGTTCGCTTCGGGATACAGATGTTCGAGGGTGCCGGGTTCGATACGACACGATTCGACGTACGCGTCGATGTCGGCCGGTTTGAGACGATAACCCGGCCGAACGGTACGCGGGCAGGTCGCCCTCGTCGATGAAGCGGTACAGCGTGCGCGGTGATGCCGAACGCCGGGCCGCTTCCTTGGTGCTCAGCCAATCTGTTTGGCCCGCGCTCGAGCCTGCGCCGGCCGCCCGTCGGTGGAAGTGTCTTCGGATGCCATAAGTCCCTGAGTGTACGACACTCTTCGACAACTTTCGATACTTTCGATACCTTCGGTGCCATGCCGAAGCCTTCCAAGGTTCGTTGATGAGTACCAAAGACAGCCCGTACGCCACGCCGCCCGAGATCACCGACCGCGGCCGGGACCGTCCATCACACGCCGTCGTGGCCTACCCACCGGCCGCGCCGTCGTCGGAGCGCTCCTGGTGACCGTGGCCGCCATCGGATTGTTCGTCGCTTACCGCCAGGCCGTCGGTGAACCCGACACGAGCTTCGTGGTGCTGGCCGAACGAGTTGAGGCCGGGCAACGGGTGACTGCCGCCGACTTGCAGATGGAGAAGATCGAGCTCCCCGACTCGGTCACCGCCACGGTGTTCAGCGACCCGAGCGCGGTCATCGGAGCCGTCGCCATCGTTCCTCTTCGCGGGTGAGATGCTCCAGCGGAGCGACGTCTTGTTGTTGGCACCCGGCGAAGAGCCCGACGACCCGCCATGGCGGGAGTTCTCGTTCTCGATCGCGGCGGCTCGTGCCGTCGACGGCCAGATCCGGCCGGGCGAGACCATCGACCTCGTGGCCACGTACTCCGTCCAGAGCGAATCCGACACGGTGGTCGTGTTCCGCGACGCGCCAGTCCTGCGCATCACCGAGGCGAGCGACGGTCTGCTGTCGAGCACCGGCGGGGTCACGATCACCGTCGCCCTCGCCGACCCGTCGACCGTGCTCGCCGCCGTGAACGCGGTCGACGACGCCGAGGAGCTCACCGTGGTGCGGGCCACAAAGGTCACCGATCAGGAGCTTCCCGACTCGTTCCGTTTCGACGGTGCGGCCACGACGGCCCCTGCCGACGGGGTCGACGGTTGAGGACCGCGCCGCTCGGCCGCAGCTACGGAGGTCACCATGGCTGACCGCTTCGTCCTTCTGGGGCTCGCCCACGCACGCTCGCCATGGTTCCGCGACGTGGGTCGATGGGCGAACGCGGCGGCCATTCCCGCCGAGTTCGTGAAGTGCCTCACCGTCGAAGAGGTTCGTGCTCGCCTCGCTGCCGGTCGCCCCTACTCGGCGCTATTGATCGACGGGAGCCTCCCCGGAGCCGACCGCGATCTGCTCGACGTCGTCGCCGAGAGCGGCGAGGCAGTCTTCGTCATCGACGATCGCCGGCTCAAACACGATTGGCTCTCACTGGGAGCAAGTCGCATCCTTGAGGCCGACTTCACTCGCAGCGATTTGTTGGATGCGCTCGAGAACGGAGCCCGTCCCATCAGCCGGGCCGACACACTGACGCTCGGGCCATCGACTGACGACACCGTCAAACCGAGCTGGAGTGGTCGCCTCATCGCCGTGACGGGCTCCGGCGGTACCGGCGCCTCCGTGGTGTCGATGGCCCTCGCTCAGACGCTCGCGACCGATCCCCGTTTCCGGCAACTGGTGTTGCTCGCCGACCTCGCGCTCGATGGCGAACAGGCGGTACTGCACGATGCCCGTGACGTCGTGCCCGGTCTGCAGGAGGTCGTCGAGGCGTTCCGTACCGGTGCTCCGACATCGGCCGAGATCCGCACCATGGTCTTCTCCACCGACAGGGGCGACTATCACCTCTTGCTGGGGCTCCGACGCCACCGCGACTGGGCCGGACTCCGACCGCGCGCCTTCGACGCCGCTGTGGCCGGCCTGTTGCACTCATACCGGCTGGTGGTGGCCGATGTCGATGCCGACATCGAGGGTGAGCCCGAGACGGGTGTGGTGGAGATCGAAGTGGGAAACCTCCTGGCGCGCGCCGCTCGCGCCGAGCCTCGCTCACTGTCGTCGTAGGCAATCCCGGAGTGAAGGGACTGCACTCCCTCGTCCGCGTCGTGTCGGCTCTGCTCGACTTCGGTGTCGCCGCCGAAACGATCCTGCCCGTCATCAATCGGGGACCAGCGGCGTGCGCCAGCGGGCCGAGGTCACCTAGAGCTTCGCCGAGCTGCTCGACGGCGCTCGCCGTGGGCTTGCGAGCCCGGTCTTCGTCTCCGAGAGAGCGCCACGTCGACGATGCCATTCGTGACGGCACACCGCTACCGACCAGTCTGGGGGATGACGTCTCACGTGCGGTCCTCGCCCTTCTCGACCGTGAGCATCGCGACAATGCTGCGGTTCCCTCAGCCAACTTCGAGGCCGTCCCCATCGCGCCCGGCTCGCTCGGCACATTCGCCGAGTTCGATGAAACTGGTGACGCGTGAGCGAGCACGCCGAAGAGTTGTCTCCACTCGCACTCATCGAAGAGCAGGCGCGTGCAGGACCGGGCCGAAACAATGGCGCTCGATATGAACCGCGTTCGAGGGACCCGCAGCGATCCGTGCCCTGATCGACGACGAGATCAGCCGCTGGAACGACGAATTCAAGCGGGGCCAGCGGCCATACGAGCTCTCCGACGCACCGCTCGTCGCCGATCGCGCCTATCGCAATCTGGTCGGTTACGGACCGCTCGGTCCGCTCCTCGACGACGACGATGTCTGGGAGATCATGATCAACGCTCCGGACGCGATCTTCGTGAAACGCCACACGGGCGGTAGCGGCTACAACGACGAGGTCTTCCACGACGACGAGCACGTGCTCCGGGTACTCACCAAGGTGCTCGACGAGTCGTCGCGGTCGCACCGAAAGCTCGATCCGAGCGAGGGCCTGCAAGACGCCCAGCTCGACAGCGGCGCTCGTCTGCACATCGTGCATGCCGATGTCGCTCGCGGCAGCCACACGATGGTCAACATCCGCAAGTTCACCGGCGTGCCGTTTCGCAACCTGGGCGAGCTCGTCGATCGCGACATGCTCTCGGCCGAGGTCGCCCGATTCCTCTCCGCCTGCGTGCGGTCACGGCTCTCAATCGTATTCGCCGGTGCACCTGGCGCTGGCAAGACCACGCTCATGTCGTGCTGTTGCGCCGAGCTCGATCCGTCGCTTCGCGTCGTCATCGCCGAAGAGGTGTTCGAGGCCGACGTGATGGTGCCCAACGTCGCCAGCATGCAGACCCGACCCGCACGAGCCGAGCGCTCTGCCGTCGACCTTCGCCGCCTGGTCGCCGGATTCCTGCGAATGGCGCCCGATGTCGCGATCGTGGGCGAAGTCCGAGACCGAGAAGCGCTACCACTCCTGCTCACGTTGTCTTCGGGCGTCACCGGATACACCACCATCCACGCCGGCTCGGCCCGTCAGGCCCTGTCCCGGCTCCGCTTCATCTGCCAGCTCTCCGACACGTCGAACGAACTACCCATGTCGGCGCTCAACACCCTGGTGTCGGACTCGGTCGACATCGTTGTGCATTGCACCCGCAGCAGCGGAGGGCCCTCAGGTGTCGTCGGTCATTGCCGTGGAAGACCTCCAGAGCGCAGCAGACGGCACCCAGTTCACCATCTCGGAGATCTTTCGCCGGCCGGCGCCCGGCGTCCAGCTCGGCTGGACGGGAGAGCTGCCCGTGCGGGCCGGTCGTCAGATCGAAGAGCGTGGCTTCGACCTACACGCGCTGCTCGACATCGATCCGAGCGCAGCCGAGGGTGCGTTGTGATCGGCCTCGTTCTCGCTCTGGTCGGTGCCCTCGGCGTGTACTACCTCTACACCGCGCTGGCCGTCGGCTGGACGGGTACCAGCCTGGCCCCGAGCCGCGAGCCCGGCGCAAGCAGTCAGCGTCTCACCAAATCGAGCAATGGCTCACCCAGGCCGGCCTCGAGGGAATCGACCTCAACCAGTTCGGTGCCGTGGTCGCCATGTTGTTCGTGCTCGGCTTTCTGGTCGCCTTCACTGTGTTCGGCGGAGCGGTCCCGGCCCTCGTGGTGGGGCTCTTCGCCGCCACCTTCCCCCTTGCGAGCTACCGGCTGCGGCGCCAGAAACGCCGGGTTCGCGCCCAGGAGGCATGGCCGCGCATGATCGAGGAGATGCGGGTCCTCACCGGGTCACTCGGCCGCTCGATTCCTCAGGCCCTCTTCGAGATCGGCGAGCGGGCGCCCGACGAGATGCAATCGGCCTTCGCCGCCGGACGGCGGGAGTGGCTCATCACGACCGACTTCGCCCGCACCGTTGCCGTCCTCAAACGCGAGCTGGCCGACTCGACCGCCGATGCGGCGCTCGAGACACTGCTGGTGGCCCAGGAGATCGGCGGCACCGATCTCGACCATCGCCTCCAGTCGCTGGCCGAGGATCGCGTCCTCGATGTGCAGGGCCGCAAGGACGCGATCGCCAAGCAGGCCGGGGTGAAATTCGCCCGATGGTTCGTGCTGCTGGTTCCGGCCGGAATGGCACTTGCCGGCATGTCGGTCGGAAACGGTCGGGCTGCCTACAGCACGGCGATCGGGCAGACCATCGTCGTCTTCGCACTCGCCGTCATCGTGATCTGCTGGATGTGGGCCGGGTATTTCATGCGGCTCCCCCAAGAGCAGCGGGTGCTGGCCGGACGAGACGAGGTCTCGTGAGTCGCCTCGTCGTGATCTCGGGTTTGTTGCTGTGGGTCGGTCTGGTGCTGATGATGGCAGAGTTGCGTTGGTTCAGTCGGCGTCCGCTCGCGGACCGGCTCCGGCAGTACTCGCCGAACGTGAGCAGCCGTCACGGGCGAGCCGGGCTGCTGAGCGTCGAGTCGTTCCACGATGTCGTCGCACCGCTCTCCCAGAGCATCGGCACGTCACTGGCCCGCACCTTCGGAGTCAGCGAGGAGCTCTCGGTCCGCCTTCGCCGGATCCACTCTCCCCTCGATGTCGCCTCGTTCCGAACCCGCCAGGTCGGGGTGTGCCTGGCGATCGGTGGCCTGTCGGCGCTGTTCGCCGTTGCCGTCCAACCCCCACTCGTGGTCTCCCTTCTTCTCATCATCGGGTCGCCGATCCTCGCCTTCCTCGTGCAGGAGCAACACGTGGCGTCGGCTTCGGAGAAACGACAGCGTCGCCTCTTCCTCGAGCTGCCGGTGATTGCCGAGCAACTGGGAATGCTGCTCTCGGCCGGCTACTCGTTGGGCTCGGCCCTGCAGCGGATTGCCACCCGGGGAGACGGCGTAGTCGCGGAAGATCTTCGCCTGGTGATCTCGCGTGTTCGCCAGGGCCTCTCCGAGGCACAGGCACTCGCCGAGTGGGCCGGAGCTCGCCGACGTCGACGCCCTCGACCGGCTCACGTCGATCCTTGCGCTCAACCGAAGCGCAGTCGATCTCGGTCGGCTCATCCACGACGAGGCCCACGCGATCCGACGCGAGGTCCACCGCGAGCTACTGGCCACCATCGAGCGTCGGGGACAGCAGGTCTGGATCCCCGTCACCGTGGCCACCCTCGTGCCTGGAGTGCTGTTCCTCGCTGTTCCCTTCGTCGAAGCCTTACGCCTTTTCACCGATGCGTGACACACTTACCACCCAGGAGGTCCCCGTGAACACCCTCACAACCAATGCGATCCGACTCGATGTCTTCGTGCGTTGTCTCACCGTCGATCTCGCGAAGCGTGCCCGTGACGAACGAGGCGAGGGCGTGATCTCGGCCGCCATCGCCGTGTTGATCATGGCGTTCCTCGGGGTGGCCGCCTGGGTGGCATTCAAGGCGCTCTTCGATTCGGCCAGCACCAAAGCCGAGACCCAGGTCGATCAGATCGGCGGCTGATCCGTCGTCGGAGCCCCGAGAGGCGTCGATCCATGCTGCCGGTGAACCCTGACAACGGTTGGGGTGAACGCGCCCGTGACGAATCCGGCACGGGCCTGCTCGGAACCACGGTTGGATTCATCATCTTCCTCCTGTTCATGTTCCTCGGCATCCACCTCCTGTTGCATCTCTATGCCACCTCGCTGACCGCCGGGGCGGCCTACGACGCTGCGGCGACAGTCGCCTCGGTGAACGCCGAGGGCAACCGTGGCGGCGCAGCCACCCGAGCTGAATCCGAGCTCCGTTCGGCCCTCGGAGCTTGGGGCAACGACGTGTCGGTCACGTGGACCATCGGCACCGAGACAGTCACCGTCGCCGTTGTCGGCCGGGCACCGTCGCTGCTGCCACCCGGACTCACCGATGCGACCGGCCTCGACATCGACAAATCGGTCACGGTACGAATCGAGGAGTTCCGTGATGCTCCTCCGTAGCCGGTTCCTGGCCGGCACCCGACCTCGCCAGAACGAAAGAGGCGTTGTCGGCGGGATCGAGGCCATTCCCTTCGGCCTGCTCATCTTCGTCAGCGGGGCGCTGCTCATTGCGAATGCGTGGGCGGTGGTCGACGCGAAGATGGCCACCGACTCGGCCAGCCGCGAGGCGGTCAGGTACCTCGTCGAGTCGAACGGCGACGCCGCGGGTGCGATCGCCATCGGCAACGAGGCTTTCCAGAACCACGTCGGTCACACCGATCGACTCACCTCCGATGTCGTCGTCCAGGGCTCCGACATCGGAGGGGGGTTCGCCCGGTGCGCCCGAGTGGCGGTGACCTACCGGTACACGACCCGAGCGGTGTCGGTACCTCTGCTCGGTGGCTGGGGATCGGGTATCACGGTCACCTCAACCCACAGTGAGATCGTCGATCCGTACCGGGCCGGCCTCGGTGAGGATTCGCTGTGCTGAGCTCGCGGCGGCGAGGCGATCGTGGCAGCGTGATGATGCTGCTGCCGGCAGGCGTGCTCATCGTGATCATCCTCGCCGCGATCACCATCGACTTCTCCCACCTGTATCTCGAACGGCGAGAGCTGCTGTCGGCGGCTTCGTCGGCAGCCAACGATGCGGTCGCCCTAGCCATCGACGTCGACGCGTTGCGGGCAGGCGTCCCGCTCGACGAGAGCCTCGATTTCGGGGTAGCCAACGACGCCGCGGCGGCGAGCGTGGCGGCCGAGGGCCTGAACGCAACGGTCACCGTGGCCTTCGTCAGCGACGGCGGACGCGTCGGTGTCGAGGTCACGCTGAGTCGCACCGTCGACTACATCTTCGCCCCCGCCGTGCCCGGCGGCCCTTCGGCCAAGCTCGTCACCGCCTCCTCAACCGCCTACCTCGAAACCGGCTGACCCCCTCCCCTCCTCCGAAATCGGTTTGTCCTGGCTCACATTTGGGCCCAGACAAACCAATTTGGGTGGAGGTGGGAGGATGAACGGATGGAAGGCGTCCCTGCTGGCCGTTTGCGCTGGTCGAAACAGTGGACGGCCGCCCCGACCGACCGGGGCCTGGCGGTGTCGGCTGGTGCCGACCGCCAGGTGGCCATCGATGGGCTCACGGCCGAACAGGTGGCGTCGGTGCGGGCCTGGGCCGACGGAAGCCCGGTCGATGCCGGCGCCGACGACTTGGTCCGCCACCTGGTGCAACTCGGTGCGCTGGTGCCCGCGCTTGCCGAACCGTCCGCGCCCCTCCGAGCCACGGTGCTCGCCACCCACCCCGCGGCCGAACCACTCGCCGATTCCATCGGAGGAACGGTCGCCGATGCCGACCTCGTCGTCGTGGTCCGCTGCGGGCCCGGCGCTCCGGTCGAGACGGTGCTCCCGCGCCTGATCGTCGACGTCGGCGCCGAACACACGGTGGTGTTCGGGCCGTTCGTGGTGCCGGGCATCACTGCCTGCGAGACGTGCCTCGAGCGGTTGCTGGCCCGACGCTGGGCGGTATCGCCTCAGCCCGCCGAGCCCCGTGCGACGCTGGAGGTCGACCTCGTGACGGCGCTCACCCGTCGCCACGTCGATCTGATTCACCACGGCGCTTCGCCGCTGATGAATGCCACCATCGCCTTCGACCTCAACACCATGACCAGCACCCGCAACCATCTGCTCATGTCTCCCGGTTGTCCGACCTGTGACCTTGCTCCGCCCGGCGGACGTCTGGACCTCCCCTGGACGGTGTCGTGATCGTCGTCGCCGAGCTGGATACCCCGTTCGACGAGCTCGAAAGCCCGACCACCGTCGCCACCCCGAGTTGCTGCTGCTGTTGCTGTTGCTGCCTCGCCTCGATCACGTCCGCGGCAGTGGTTGCCGGCCGCATCGTGGCCCGCGACCTCAGCGGGTCCGAGCCGCCCCCGTCGCAGAGAACTCGATGGACGCTCGTGACGGCAGCCGTTCTCGCTCCCATCCTCGCGGCGGTGGTGGCAGTAGCGCTTGCCGCAGAGGAACAGATCGACAGCCTCTTCGGTGTCGTCGCGACGTTCATAGCGCTGACCGGCGCCATGCTCTTCGCCATCCGCCTGACCGCGAGTGGACGCCCTCGATCGGCGGCGCTGATGGCCATCGCCTTGCCGGTTGCCACGGGCGGGGCCATGCTCGTCGAGATCTTCGCCGTGCTGTTCACGATCGGCTTCTTCTGGCTCACCATCCCGTTCTGGGTCTGGCTGGCGCTCCGGGCCACTGCTTTCGACCCGGGTGAGCCACCGCCGTCCTCGTTGCCGCCATGGCTTCAACCGCCGCCCGCAACCGGCGTTGCCCCGACCGAAGCACCCCCCGCGCCACCACCGCGACCGGCCGAACCCGACTCATGATCGCCGCGACCGAACCGCTCGAACGTCTTCGCTCGGGCCTCGGTCGACGGCACGGCATCGTGTTGGCCCCGACGGGAGTACCTCGCCTGCCCGCCGATCCGCCGGGCGTGTTCCATGCCAGCGTTCCGCGAGAAGACGCGACGGCTCTGGCCAGCGCCGGCGGCGGGGTGGGCACCACCCTCGAGCAGGCGGAGGCGGCCGCCATCGCCGAAGCCCTGGAGCGCTACGCCGCCAACGTGGTCGAGTTGCCCACCGTGGCGTGGGCCGGCGCCCCCGCCGAGCGTCGGCTCGGGTTCGACGACTTCACCCTCCACAGCTCCCGCCAACAGAACGATCGTCTCCTGGCCGACGTCGGGTACGGCGCAGCGCCGAGCCTCACGCCGGTGTGGCGCCTGGCCGACAACCGGCCGGCGTTTGTGCCATCGGCGTTGGTGGGTCTCGCTCCAACCTACGGCGCACTGTCGACGTCATCGGGGCTCGCTGCCGCGTTCTCGCCCGAGCTGGCGCTGTTGCGGGCCGCCCAGGAGCTGATCGAACGAGATGCCTTCATGAGCACGTGGCTGCACCAGCTCCCGGGACGCGAGGTGACCTACGCGCCTGTCGCCGACGTCCGCGACGAGTTCGGCGGCTGGCTGCGTGCCTTCGACCTCACTCCGGCGTGGTCGCCGCACGTGGTCGCAGCGGTGCTCGGTGTGGCCCCGCTCGAAGGGCATCCCCGGTTCTCGATCGGTCTCGCCTGCCGCCGCACCTGGGCCGACGCGGTGGCCAAGGCCGAGCTCGAGTGCCTGCAGGGCACCGTGTTCGCGGGCCATCACCTCGCCCGACACCCCGAGCTGGTCGGACTCGCTCCCGAGGCGATGACCGACTTCGACCGCCACGCCGTCTTCTACACCGCCTCCCCCGATCGGGTCGCTGGCATACCAATCCTGGCGTCGAAGCCGTGGCCGGAACCGGTTGCCGCAGTCGCGGGTGATGCCGCGGCCGAGCTGTCAAACCTCGTCCGCCACCTCGCCGAGGCGGGCATCGATCTCTACTACCGCGAGCTCACCACGGTCGATCTTCGTCAGATCGGACTGCGGGTCGTGCGAGTGCTCGCCCCTTCGCTCACGCCGATCCATCACGACCACCGGTTGCCCTTTCTCGGCGGCACCACCGCCGACCGCAACTGGCGCTACCCCGACCTCGAACCGCTCGGCCCGTTCCCATCGCCACACCCCCACCCGCTCGGATGACCTCATGACGATCGACCAGTCCCACACCGATTTCGAGCTCGATGTCGCCGACGATTTCTGGTCGGCTACCGCCCTCGACGACACGAACGCCGACCGATTCGTGCGCCGACTCACGAGTTTCGAACCTGCCGATGACCCCATTCATCCGCTCACCCACGCCGGTACGACTACCGCGCTGGCACCGGAGCGCGACCGATTCCAACGCCGTCTCGAGTCACGGCGCAGCCGACGCGAGTTCGGTGCCGCTCCTCTGTCGGCTCGGACGGTGGCCCGCGTGCTCGCCGCCACCGGTGTCGACCGGTCTGGTCGACGCGTGGTGCCGTCGGCCGGAGGTCTCAGCGCAATGGCCACCTACGCGATCGGCCACAACGTTCTCGGCCCGTGCGCCCGACGGGTCATCCGCTACGACGCTGACAACCATGCGGTGAACGATGTCGGGGCCATTCCGGCCGACGCGGACCTTCGCCGGCTGCTCAGCCTCGAGCCCGACCACAGCATCCCGCCGCTCACACTCGTCTTCGTCGGCCACCTCGGCGAGCTTCGCCGCAAGTACGGCGCTCGCGGCGACCGCTTCGCCCTCATCGAAACGGGCTGCGCGGCGCAGAGCGTCGAGCTACGCCTGGCCAACGACGGCTTGTCGGGCTACCAGCTCGGCGGTGTCCACGACACCCTGCTCGATCACCTCGGTCTCATCGGCCTGCCGGTACGCGTCACCGGCGCTCTCGGATGCGGCGCGCGACGCCGGCCGGCGCAGTGACCACCAAGTCGATGCCTGACTCCTAGTCGCTCTTCTTGTCCTGGCCACGACCCTGACCGTTGCCGTTACCACCGCCGTTGCCGTTGCCGTTACTACCGCCATTGCCATTGCCATTGCCGTTGCCGCTTGCGGGATGGTCGATGTCGGATTCCGCGGCCTCGTTTGACTCGGCCTCGTCCTCGCCGGCGAACTCGGACTTTCCGCAATCGGACTGGGCGGCGTCGCGAACGCGCGCACCGTGATTGCCGTCGGTCTCGGTCACCCGATCACGAGCCACCTGCGACACGTACTCACCGTGCGAGCCGGCCTCGGCACACAACACCTCGAGCTCCTCATCGGACAAGCCATCGGTGGCGTCGACCTCCGCCTCGCCGGATGGAGGTTCTTCGTCGCCGTCGGCTCTTGCCGCAGTCGGACTGCGCTGCTTCACGCACCCGCGCACCGTGGTTGCCGTCGGTCTCGGTCACCCGATCACGAGCCACCTGCGACACGTACTCACCGTGCGAACCCGCCTCGGCACACAACACCGCCAGCTCATCATCGGACAAGCCATCGGTGGCGTCGATCTCCGCCTCGACCTCCTCCTCGCCGGCTTCCTCCGTGCCGTCATTGTCAGCCGGGAGAGTGCCATCGGCGGTGGACTGCTCCGAAACGCCGTAGAGCACTGAGCTGGGGCTCCAGGGATCTGACTCGGCCGGTATCTCTCCATTGACGGCGGCAGCAACGCCACCGGCGCCGAGCACAGTCAGCACGACGCCGAGCAACACCTTCACGGGCGCGAGATGAATCATCGGAATGTCCTTCTTTCATCGGAGATCTCACCACGCCATCGACGCTTTCGCACCCCAGGTTGAGTCCATGATCCCGACGACCCGTGCCGAGATTGCCCGAAATTGGTCTACGGGGACCCAGATATGACTCTCAGCAAACCAATTTCGATGCTGGGAAGCGGGGGGAGGGGGGTCAGGAGGCGACGTCGACCATGATTTTGCCGATGTTGGCGTTGGCGCCCATGTGGGCGTGGGCGTCGGCGATGGAGTCGAGGGTGTAGCGGCTGTCGATCACCGGGGCCAGGCTGCCGTCGTCGAAGCGCGGCACGATCTCGGCCACAAACCGTTGCGTGAGCGCAATCTTCTCCTCGATGGGGCGGGCCCGCAGCACCGTGCCGATCAGTTGCGCACGCTTGAACAGCAGACTCCCGATGTTGAAGTCGACCATTCCCGTTCCCATCACCCCCACCTGGATGATGCGGCCCTTGGTCTTGAGCGAGGCCACGTTGCGGGCCAGGTACTCACCGCCGATCACGTCGAGCACCACGTCGACCCCCGCTCCCCCGGTGAATTCGGCCACCGCCTCGGCGAAGTCGTCGGTCGTGTAGTCGACGGCCAGGTCGGCGCCCAGCTCACGGCAGCGGGCCACCTTGCCCGACGACGCGGTGACGATGATCCGAGCGCCGAGCGCCTTGGCGATCTGAATCGAGGCCGTGCCCACCCCCGAGGCACCGGCGTGCACCAGCGCGGTGCGGCCGGTAGTGAGCCCGCCCTGTACGACGAGCGCATCCCAGGCCGTGATGAACACCTCGGGAATGGCGGCCGCATCGGCCAGCGACACCGAGGAGGGAATGGTGATGGTCTGGCGTTCGTGCACGGCCAGCTTCTCGGCGTAGGCGCCGCCACCGACGATGCCCATCACCGGATCACCCACCGACCGACCGGCCACCCGTTCACCCACGGCCGACACGGTGCCGGAGTACTCCAGCCCGGGGATCTCGTGCTCGGCCGGTGGACCTGAGTACAGGCCCATGCGCTGCAGGGTGTCGGCCCGATTGAGAGCGGTGGCGACGATGTCGACCACCACCTCCTCAGGGCCGGCGACCGGGTCGGGAACGTCCTCTATCCGGAGCACCTCGGGTCCGCCGTACTCCCGCAAGACCACTGCGCGCATCGTTTGCTCCTCACCGTCGTCGAACCCGCCGAGCATGACACACGGGGTCACTCTTCGACGACGGTGACCTCCCAGAACCCGTACACCTCGTCGATGAGACCGGTCACCACCGCACCCGAGCCCGACGGGATCACCGAGTACATGGCCTCGTCGGTGCTGAGGGTCACGTCGGCCTCGGTGGTGAGATCGCGCCAGTTCTCGGCGTCGACCGACGAGAAGATCAGGGCATCGTCGGTGCCGTCGCGGTACTCGACACCGACGGCGAGAAACCCGCCGTCGACCGCTGCGACGTCGTACAGAACACCCTGGAACTCGGCTGGCAGCTTCGATGTGGTCCACGCGATGCCGTCGATCGAGCGAAAGATGGCAGGCCTCGCTCCCCCGCTCGGCAGGGGCGTGCTACCGACGATCACGAACTGCTCGCCGTCGGTGCCGATGCCCCAGGCGTTGGCGAAGTTGGTGGCCACCTCCACCATCGTCGCCTCCCATGTGAGCCCGCCGTCGGTGCTCCGGTACACGCGGTTCGACCCGATGGCCTCTGTGTCGTTCACGCTCACCGCCAGCGCAAGGTCACCGACCACCGCGACGTCATAGACCGCATCGGCGTCGGCCACGCCACCGGGCGCAGCGGCCAGCGACCAGTCGATCCCGTCGGCTGACGAGAAGATCGCGGCCTGCGACTCGCCGCTGTCGGGGAAGAAGATCTCACCGCCACCGAGGAAGCCTTCGGCGGTCGGGGTCACTCCGTAGAGGTACGGCGTACCGACGGGCACCGAGATGGCCCCCACCTGCACGGCGGGTCCGGGGCCCAGCGTGAGCACCTCAGAGCTCCAGATCTGCGTATCGGTCGCGTCGGTGTCGTCGACGGTCCCGAAGATCACCACACCGTTGCCGGTCTCGACACCGGTGGTGACGAAGGCATCGGCGGGGGCGGTCGCCGGCGCCCGTGCGACGTCGTACGTCGCGGGAGACGCCTCGGTCGCATCGTCGCTGCTGGCCAAAAGGCCGATCGCCGCCACCACGCCGGCCGCCAACACCACGACCGCCAGGCCGACGAACGCAATCGTGACACGGCGATCGGGCCCCGGCGCCGGCACACCCGTTGGAGGCGGCGCGTTTTCGGTAGGCGCCGTAGTCGAGGGTGGCGACATGGGCGGGGGTACCGGCGCTGCCGGTGGCGGCCGGTAGCTCGCGCCCCGCGGCGGAGGCGGCGGAACGTAGTCCGGGTGGGTCTCCGGAGGGTAGAACAGCCCGTCGGACGCCTTCCACCACCCGTGACCCTGGGAGGTCTCGCTCACGCTGTGCGGATCACGCCCAGCCCGAACGCCACTCGGCGATGGCCGCGCCGATCTCGTCGGGCGAGTCCTCCTGGATGAAGTGGCTGCCGCTCACGCCGACCTCGGTCTGGTTGGGCCAGGTCCGGGCGAACTCGAGCTGGGCGCCCTGCAGGATCGCCCCCGGGTCGGCGGTGATGAGCAACTTCGGCATGTCGTTGGTGCTCATCCACTGCGCGTAGGCGGCGACGATCTCCTCGACATCGGCCGGGTGGCCGTCGATGGGAATCTCCCGGGGCCAGGTGAGGGTGGGTCGACGCGACTCACCCGCCTCGGTGAAGGGCCGCCGGTACTGGTTCATCTCCTCGTCGGTCAGCTTCCGCAGGATCGACCCGGGCAGCACGGCCTCGACGAACAGGTTCTTCTCGAGCACCATCGACTCGCCGGCGTCGCTCCGGAACCCCTGGAACACACTGGTCGCGGCCTCGGGCCAGTCGGCCCAGGTCACCGGCTTCACGATCGCCTCCATGTAGGCGATGCCTTCCACCTGGTCGGGAAAGCGATGGGCCCGATGGAACCCCAGCGCCGATCCCCAGTCGTGGACCACGAGGGTGACGTTGACCGTGGCCCCCACCGCATCGAACCAGCCGTCGAGGTAGTCGCGGTGCTCCACGAAGCGGTACGAGTCGGGGCCGACATCGTCGAGCTTGTCGCTGTCGCCCATGCCGATGAGGTCGGGCGCCAGGCATCGACCCTGCGCCTCGAGGTGGGGCATGACGTTGCGCCACAGGTAACTGGAGGTGGGGTTGCCATGGAGGAACACGATCGGGTGACCGTCGTGGTCGCCCGACTCCAAGTAGGCCATGTGCTTGCCGTTCACGGTCACGAACTTCTTCTCGACCATCGCTGCTCCCCGTTGGTTTTCGGCGTCAACCCGAAGGTAGTTCAGTCGTCTCCGGTCACGCGGCCGCGAGCCTTCTTCTTGTCGGCCTGCACCTTCTTGGCCTTCAGCCGTCGCTGCACGGCGCCGCGCGAGGGCTTGGTCTTGCGCCGTCGCTTCGGGCGCCGAAGGGCGGCAGCCATCTTCTCTTGCAGGCGCTCGAGCGCCACCTGGCGATTGCGATGCTGTGGAGCGCGTGTCGTCGACCGCCACGGTGAGCACCTCGCCACATTTGGTGATCAGGGTTGCGCGCGTGTCGTCGGCGATTCCCGGAGCGGTGGTGAGATCGAGTGCGGCCTCGACCCGCGTGTTCGACCGGTTGGCATGCTGGCCCCCCGGACCTCCCGAGGTGCTGAAGCGCCACTCGACCACGCCGACGGGGATCACGACCCCGCTCCCGGGCCGGAGGGTGTCGCCGAACTCTTCCATGACAACGAGCCTGGAGCACGGCCGCCCGGTTCGCAACGCCGTCGGGTCGACGTCCACAAGGGGCCGACCTACTGTTCCCCGCAGATGTCCACCCACGACCCGGAGTCGAGAACCATGAACAACGGACGGATCCTGGTCGCCGAGATCATCGGCACGACCATTTTGATGCTGGGCGGGCCCGGTGTCGCCGTGCTTGCCGCTGGTACCGGCTACCTCGACGGAGCTGCGGTGCTCACAGTCTCGCTCGGCTTCGGTCTCGCAGTACTGGTTGCGATCTACACGGTCGGTCATGTTTCGGGCGCCCACATCAACCCGGCGATAACGGTGGGGATGCTGGCCTACGGCGCCATCACCTGGAGCAGGGCATTGGCCTACTGGGCCGGACAGCTGGTCGGTGCGGTTCTCGGTGGCTTCCTCATCTGGGCCATCCGCTCTGGCGCCCCCGATGCGTGGGACACCAACCCACTCAACTTCGCCACCAATCTCTGGGACGAGGGCAACGGGTATTTCGGCTTCTGGCCGATGGTCATCACCGAGATCCTGCTCACGGCCGTGCTGGTGTTGGCGGTGCTGTCAAGCACCCGCCGCGGCTACAGCGGCGCGGTGCTCGGCCTGCACATCGGCATGACCCTCACCCTCATCCACCTCATCTCCATCCCGGTCAACAACACGTCGGTGAACCCTGCCCGATCGCTCGGAATGGCCGTCTTCGCGGGTGGCGACGCCGTCGAACAGCTGTGGGCCTTCTTCATCTTCCCCACCCTCGGTGCCCTTCTCGCCGTGGTGTTGTGGCTGGCCATCGACGATCCCAGCCTGGGCGAAGGGGCCGCCCCCAACGAGGCGTCCGGCGCCGCCCTGATCGGCGCTCCGGTCGTTGTCGAGCGGAGGGCTCCGACGGTCTCTGACCCGGTTCCGAGCGGGCTGTACCCCTTCGGTACTGGGTCGCACGCTCCGCTCGACAGCGGAGTCATGCCCGCGGGCTTCCCCGTGAAGGGCAACGTCGACTCGATGCTCTACCACCGGCCCGACAGCCGCAACTACGGCGCCACCGTCGCCGAGGTCTGGTTCGACTCGCCCGAATCAGCCGAAGCAGCCGGATTCACCATGGCCAACACGCATCCCTCGGACTGAGCGCTCGTACCCTCACCAGATGGTTTCCGTCGCCGCGAACGGCATCACGATCGAATACGAGGAGTGGGGCTCGGGTGAACCCCTCCTGCTGGTGATGGGTCTCGGGCGCCAGCTCACCGACTGGCCCGACGACCTCGTCGAAGCGCTGGTCGGCCAGGGCTTCCGGGTGATCGCCCTCGACAATCGCGAACGCGGGTCTGAGCACGCAGTTCATGTCGGTGCCGCCGACCAGGGCGCGCCTCGCCCGATCGCTCCTGTCCCGTCGTCCCGTCGAGAGCGAATACCTCCTCGCCGACATGGCCGACGACATCGCTGGTCTCCTCGATGCTCTCGACCTCGACGGTGCCCACGTGGCTGGCGTGTCGATGGGCGCAATGATCGCCCAAACCCTTGCCATCGATCATCCCCGGCGGGTGCGATCGCTCACCTCGATCATGTCGACCACCGGCAATCGGCGCGTCGGTCAGCCCACGCCCCGGCTGATGCTGAAGATGACGCGAGGCGAGGAACCGAGTCGCGAACGCGGCGTCGAGCAGGCGGTCGAGGTGTTCCGCACCATCGCCGGGCCGACCTTCGACGAGGAAGCCTTCCGCCGGAAGGCTTCGATCGGTGTGGCCCGCAGTTGGACACCCGAGGGCACTGGTCGACAGACGGCTGCCATCTTCGCCAGTGCCGACCGCACGGCCGCGCTCGGGGTCGGTCACGGCTCCCACCGTCGTGGTCCACGGCATGGTCGATCCGCTCGTTCAGCCCTCGGGGGGCGAAGCCACCGCCGCCGCGATCCCCGGCTCACGGCTGATCCTGTATCCCGAGATGGGCCACGATCTGCCCGTCACCCGACGCGCCGAGATGGCCGAGGAGATCGCTCGGAATGCGGCACGTGCTGGGATGTCTCGCCCAGCGCTGGGTACAAGAGCCTGAGTCACAAGGACCAGTTCTGGGGCGATCGGACCAATCTGGCTGGGTAGGTATCAAGGCCCGGTGGTAGCCATCCGATCCATCAGGCCACAGCCCACATCGGCGTAGGACCGGCGCTCGAGCACCACCCCTGGAGGCAATCCGATGGCCAATTGGCGCGACCATGTCGCTTCGACCACCGAGACCGAGATCGACCAGCTCGTCCGAGCTGCGGTCGATCAGATACAAGGAAGCCTTGCGGCCAGCGGGGCGGTGCGGCCGTGCATGATCGCGCTGAGCGTCGACGGCGACACCGAGCTCTGCGAGGACGACGCGACCAACCGCCGCAACGTGCTGGCGACTCGAGTGCAGATGCAGCCGTCGCAGTTCCGCACCGTCGCCTTCATGGTCGACGAGCGCGACCAGAACGAGGTGCAGATCGCCGTCGAACACGCCGACGGCGTAGCTATCACCGTCATCGGCCCCTACGGCGTCGACCGACGCACCGGTCAGGTCGTGTTCCAGCCCTTCCACAGCGAGATGGCCGAGCCCATCCTCTGGAAGACCCACGCCGTCGCGGTTTGACACACCCGCTGGCGCCATGGCGTCCCACCTTCATCTGCCGGGTTCACTACTCTCGAAATCGTGCCGATAGATGGAGAAGTGCCTCGAGAGAAGGCGACACGGTGACACGACAGCGCGTTGAGCTCGGTGAAGGAGACCTCATCGTGTTGGCGCGTGCTCTCGACACCGATCCCCAGTCGCTGCGGGTCGAGCTCGAGCGACGCCCCTCATCGATCAGCGAGATCCTCCGCCGACCCGAAGTCGTCGAGTCGATCACCACCGGCACCGATCCCGAGCATCTCGGTGTGTCGCCGCTCCTCTTCTTCGCGGCGCTCGTGCACCTCTCGGCCGAGGAGCTGGCCTCGAGTGAGTGGGTGGCGGACTGGGTGGGGCCCGGTTGCCGCCTGCCGGTGTTCGATGTCGAACCGCTGTTGGAGTTCGCCGACGCTCCGGGCCGACTCCTGTTCACCGCCAGGCTCTTGGCGGGCTTCGCCGCACCGACCACCCAGGCGGTGCCGGCCGATCACCTCGATCTCGACGATCTGGTCGACTGGCTCACCGCCGTCGAGCCGGCCGATCGGGTCGTGCTCCTGCGTCAGTTGGGCGACCTGGCGCTGTTCCAGGCGGGCGTCTTCCCCGATCGCGCCGGTGCCACCACGCTCTCCGCCGCCCAGGCCGAGCATCTCGGGCGATCGGTGCAGATGACCGACGAGGAGCTCGACCACCTGATCGACCATGGGTCGTCCACCGCCGGCCTCGACGCGCTCGAGACTCTGAGCTCGGCCTGGTACACCGCCGCAGCCGAAGGATCGCCATCGACGCCGGTGCTCCTGCACGACATGGCTCACCGCATCCGTGCCGCACGGCGGTTCCTCAACTATGTGGCCGATCGGTACCTGTACCAGGTGCAACCGACCTGGTCATTCGAACGCTGATCGGCGTTCGGGCTTCGCGGTAGGCGGATCGCGTCGGGGTCGCCACGGCCCGGTGATGAGGCGAGCACCTCGTTGAAAGGTGACATAGCTCCAGGCCCAGCTGAAGAACACGACCAGTCGACTCCGGAAGTCGATGAGGAAGAAGATGTGGACCGACCACCAGGCCATCCAGGCGATCCAGCCCGACAGACGCAGCCGACCGATCGTTCCGACCGCCGACGAGCGACCGATGGTCGCCAGTTCCCCCTTGTTCCGATAGCGGAACTTCCGTCGTGGCTGCCCGGCGAGATCGGCGCGGATGGCACCAGCGACGTGGGCACCGCCCTGGATGGCGCCCTGCGCAACGCCGGGAACCTCGGTGCCGTTCGACACGGCATGAGCCATGTCGCCGATGCCGAAGATGCGCCGGTGCCCGTGGATGGAGAGATCGGATTCGACCATGACCCTGCCCGACCGGTCGGTGCTGGCACCGAGCATGGCGGCCAGGGGTGACGCTTCGTTTCCGGCGGCCCAAATGGTCGTGCGAGCCGCGATCGTGCCTGCGGTGGTCTCGACCGAGGCATCATCGATGCCGGTGACCATCACGTCGAGTCGCACGTCGACTCCGAGATCGCGAAGCTGGCGCAACGCCTTCTTCGACAGCGACTCGGGGTAGGCGCCGAGCACCCGGTCGGTCCCCTCGAGGAGTATCACCGTGGCCGTCGACGGGTCGATCACCCGAAACTCCCTGGTCAAAGTCTTGAAGGCGATCTCGGCGATCGCTCCGGCCGTCTCGACGCCGGTCGGTCCGCCACCGACCACGACGAAGGTGAGGTCGGCCTGGCGCTCCGCCGGATCGTCGCTCCGCTCCGCACGTTCGAACGCCAGCAGGACCCGACGCCGCACCTCGAGCGCATCCTCGATCGTCTTGAGTCCCGGGGCGTGGGCTTCCCAGCCGTCGTTCCCGTAGTACGAGTGGGCCGTCCCGGCGGCCACCACGAGGTAGTCGAACTCGAGGTCGGTTCCGTCGTCGAGGTTCACCGTGGCGGCCTCGGGATCGATGGCGACGACCTCCCCCAGCAGCACTTTCGCGTTTGCCTGCGACGACAGGATCGAGCGAATCGGGTGGGCGATGTCGGCTGGATTCAATCCCACGGTGGCCACCTGATAGAGCAGCGGCTGGAACAGATGGTGGTTGCGACGATCGACGACGGTGATACGGACTGCAGCATCGGCCAGCCCTTTCGCTGCGGCCAGCCCGCCGAAGCCCCCACCGATGATGACGACGTGGGGAACCTGATCGGTCACGAGGGCAAGGATGTCCCGGCGAAGCCCCGAGGGCAACGTCGCTTCGTTTAATGTGCGGCGATGGCAGCCACGACATCGGAGGATCGCAGTCTCGGCGCCCAGCAGCCGGTGGGCACGCTGGGGACATTCGGTGGCGTCTTCACCCCGAGCATCCTCACGATTCTCGGTCTCGTCCTGTTCCTCCGCGTCGCGTACGTCGTGGGATCGGTCGGGCTCGTGCAGGCGCTGCTCATACTGGCGCTGGCGACATCGGTATCGGTCCTCACCAGCATCTCGCTCGCCGTCGTCGCGACCAACATGCGGGTTCGCGGCGGTGGTGAGTATTTTCTCATCTCACGGACGTTGGGCATCGAGTTCGGCGGCGCGGTCGGGGTGGTCTTGTACCTGGCGATCTCGGTCTCGATCGCGTTCTACAGCATCGGTTTCGCCGAAGCGGTGGTCGCTGCATTCGGGAGCGACAGTGCGGTGCTTGTTCGCGTGACCGCAGCCGCCGTGGTCCTCATTCTCGCCGCCGTCGGTGCGGTGGGCGCCGACCTGGCGACCCGCCTCCAGTTCCTGGTCATGGGGTTGCTGATCATCGCGTTGGTCTCCTTCTTCGCCGGTGCAGCCGGTGAGTTCGACCCCGATGTTCTCGCCGACAACGTCGGCCGGCCCGAGAGCGATGTCGGCTTCTGGGAGGCCTTCGCCATCTTCTTCCCGGCGGTGACGGGCTTCAGCCAGGGTGTTGCCATGTCGGGTGAGCTCCGCAATCCCAGTCGCTCGATCACCAGAGGCACCTTCGCCGCCGTCGGTCTGTCGACCGTCGTCTATCTGGCCGTCATCGTGGCGCTGGCCGGCGCCAGACCGGCGACGATCCTCGCGCAAGAAACCACCACGGTCATGGGTGACGTCTCCTTCGTCGGGTGGACCGTGATAGTCGGCGTACTGGCCGCAACCCTGTCGTCGGCGCTGGCTTCGATCCTCGGAGGGCCGAGGGTGCTGCAGCGTCTGGGCGAAGATCGGGTGCTACCCCGACTCGAGTTCTTCGCCGCCGGGAGCGGGCCGTCCGACAATCCCCGCCGAGCGCTCGGCCTGTCGGTGCTCATCGCCCTCGCCACGGTTGCCGCCGGCGACCTGAACGCCATCGCCCCGATCATCTCCATGTTCTTCCTGGCGAGCTACGGGTTGATCAACTACGCCACGTACTTCGAGATACGCGGCGGGTAGCACTTCGTTCCGACCGCGTTTTCGCTGGTATGACCATCGGGCGAGTCTGGCCGGCACGATTGCCTGCGGCGGAGCCATCGTTGCCATCAACCCACTGGCCGGCGCATTCGCCGCAGTGGTCTTCGTCGGGTTGTACAACTACCTCCGACACCGCGACGTGCCCGACCGGTGGGTCGACAGCACCGGCTCCCACCACTTCACCCGAGCGCGACACCATCTTCATGCCCTGGCCGATGAGCCGACCGGCGACCGAGACTGGCGTCCGTGCATCGTGGCCTTCGTGCCGAGGGATCCGACGATTCGGACCCGCATGATCACCGTCGCCTCGTGGATGGAGGGCAGTTCGGGGTTCATCACCGCAGTGCGCATCCACGAGGGCACCGGACCCGTCATGCGCCGCCAGGCCGCCGAAATCGAGATCGAGCTCCAGCGAGAAGCCGCGCAGATCGCGGCCGGTACCTACGCCAGGGTCGTACTGGTCGAGAAGGTCGGCGTGGCGGTACAAGCGCTCGTGCAGTCACACGGCCTCGGTGACATTCGACCCAACCTCATGTTGTTCGGTGTCGCGAATCTGCGGGGCAGCGACGAGGACCGGGAGAAGTACGGGCGAATGCTCCAGAATTGCATCCGCTTCGGCACGAACGTGGCGGTCATCAACGTTCGCGACGATGCCTGGGAGCGTTTCGAGTCGACTCCTGCGCGCGAGCGAACGATCGCCCTCTGGTGGTCCGACGACGTGGTCGGTCAGTTGATCACCCTGCTCGGCTGGCTGTGTACCCGCCACGGCGACTGGGCCGACGGTTCGATCATCGTCTATGTCCCGCAGATGGCGGACTCCGACGAGAAGTCGCGGATCGAAGGAGTGCTCGAGGACGCGCGAATCCAGGCGACGGTCGTCGAAGTCGACCCGACACCGGCGGCGTTCTCCGCCGCGCTTGGCGCAGCCACCCTTGCCCTGGCTCCCCTGCGGGTCAGGCACGGTAGCGCAACCGGTCCTTTCAACACGCCGCTGGGCATGCTCGTCGAGAGTCTTCCGCTCGCAGCCATGATCCTGGCCACCGAGACCATCGATCTCGACGCCGAAGCCGACGAAGGGGCCCATGCCGAGTTCGCCAAAGCAGCCGAACGAGCGAGCGCGGCAAACAAGTGGGTCGCCGAGCTCGACGCGAAGGCCGCCACGTTGCTCGTTGCGGCCGAGGCCATTCGACTAGAGCTGGAGGTCGTCGATGCCGGCGACGACACCACGGCCGGCGCATTGAGGACCCGTCTCGACGAGGCCGAGACCGAGGCAGCCCGCGCCTATCGACTGTACGTCGACGCCAAGTCACGCAGTCGACAGCTCGAACGACGCGCCGCCGAGCTCGACCCCGAGCGGCTCGGCCACAGCCTCGACCCCGAGATCTGGCGAAGCTCCACTGATGATCGAGATGGCGAACCGAGGCCAGACCGATGAAAGGTGACGCCTCGTTGCCGGCGGCGCCGATGGTCCCGCGAGCCGCCCGATCGTGTCCGGTCGACCCCGTAGCGTCACGACCGCGGTTCGAGAATCACGACCGCGGTCTCGGTGGGGCGGCGGGCGGCGTAGGCGTCGAGGTTCTTGTCGATCTCTCGCCACTTGGCCCACAGACGCTCCCGTTCCTCACCGAGCGCGGCTCGGCCGGTGACCCGACGGGGCCCGTCGGGCAAGTCGACGTGAACCTCGGGATGGGCCTGGAGGTTCAGCCACCACGCGGGCTCGCCCTCGCCCCAGCCGTTCATCGCCATGGTGACGAGATTCGGCCCATCCTCGAAGTAGCCGACCATCACGCTGCGTTCCTGGCCGGTCCGGCGCCCGATGGTGGTGAGGCGCATCGCGCCCCAACCCTTCCGCTTCGGCCGCCACAGACCAAGGCGACCACCGGTGAGGCGGTACACGCGGCGATGAGTGAACCAGGCGAGGCGGATGAACCAGCGGGGAGGAAGCCGCGCCTTGGGTGTCGACTCGGACATGCCCACGAGCCGCGCCTACTCCGCGACGAAGATCGAGATCGTGTCAGGATGGACGCCATCGTCGCCCCGTTGGGCCTCGCGCGTCGCAATCACGTGCATCGCGATCACCTCTTTCCGCAGCCTGTGGCTGCGTTCGCATTGCCAGGCACGCGACACTATCCACTGGCGCGGGAGCGTGTGAGGCTCGAATCGATTCCGACTGTCCACTGAGTCGTCGCAGGCACCGACCTCGGTCACATCCGGCAGAGCTCGAGCGCCGCGCCCTTGGGGCGGGTTAGTCGGCAACCGCTCGCCAGGCGGTGACGTCCAGCATCTATCGTGCGCATCGATGCGACAACGAGCAGGAGGCGACGCATGACCGTGCCACACGGCACTCCCGAGCTCCGCAAGCTGCAACCTGCCGCGGTCACCGAGTCGCTCCGACAGAGCTTGGTGGCCATCCCCGCGCTGTGTCTCGTTCTTGGTGTCGTGCTGTCAGAGCTCACGATCCGCGTCGATCGGTCCAGCGTGCAAGCGTGGCTGCCCGACAGCTACGAGACCACATCGGCGAGTGGCCGCGTGATCTTGGGCGCCATCGCCACGGGCATGATCACCGTTGTCACGCTCGTGCTCACCCTCACGCTCGTCGCCATCCAGCTTGCTGCAGGCCAGCTGTCGCCGCGCACGATCGCCAACTTCCTGGGCGACCGGTTCCAGCAGGCAACGGTGGGCGTGGCGCTCGGGACCGCGACGTTCAGTCTGTTGGCGCTGCGAGCCGTCAGAATTGGGGGTGAGGGCGACGCGGTCTCGCATCCGAACCTGACGGTTCTCGTGGCCGTGGGGTTGACCCTGACGGGACTCGTTATGTTGGTACTCAGTGTCGATCGCACTGCGAGCAGGCTCGCCGTCGGCACGTTGTTGACCGATCTGGCCGAGGAAACCTGCGCGCTCGTAGACGCCAAGTACGGCGCCGACCGACCGAGTGGCCTCGAGGTGGAACGACCGGGACAGCTGGTGGGCGCTTCACCCGACGAGCCGTGGGAGAACGCCTCGCCCGTGTCGACCGATCGGCCCGGCTGGATCCAGTACATCGACGAGGACGGCTTGC
The DNA here is from genome assembly GCA_963700995.1 of uncultured Acidimicrobiales bacterium. Lineage (GTDB taxonomy): Bacteria > Actinomycetota > Acidimicrobiia > Acidimicrobiales > JAHEJN01 > JAHEJN01. The sequence continues at coordinate 175,318 of CAVOZP010000006.1, read as the reverse complement.
TCTCGGCCCAGCCGAGAGCAAGTCGCACCCGCATCCGGCATCCGGTCGGCACCTTCGTCTTCGCAGGGATGGCGCTCATCGAGGTCGACACCGCGGACCTCGACGGCGACACGGCCGCCGCACTTCGAGCCGCCATCGTCGTGGGCGATCAGCGAACGCTCCAACAAGACGTCGGTTTCGGGCTGGTTCGGCTCACCGACATCGGACTGCGAGCGCTCTCACCCGGTGTGAACGATCCGAACACGGCCCGCGAGGTCGTGCTGCGACTCGGGCAGGTAGTTCTGCAGCTCCAGCGTCATCAACTGCCTGGTGGCGAGCGTCGCGAAGGTGACAAGGCGCTGCTGCGCATCGCAGCACCGAGTCACGATGACTTCGCGACGGAGGCGTTCCAGCAGATCTCCGACGCCGCCCGCGACGATCGGGCGACGCTGCGCACCCTGCGCACGACTCTGAACACCATCATCGACGAGTGCGAGAACCAGGAGCTTCCCGGGTCCACCGAAGCGCTCCGCCGTCGCCTGAAGCTCGTCACCACGAGGCTCGACGCGCTGGACAGCCTCGACGAGTCCTGACCCTCATCGGCACACCTCGCCACAACGTCGGATCGCGGCCGAACCGTCGAAGTTGGCGCTCGCAACGGTGCGCGTGGGATCGTGGGTATCTGTTGAGACTTCGATTCCTCGCGATTGCCGTCATGGTCGTGAGCCTGATTCCGGCCGCGGTCAGCGACGGGGCGACAGCAGTCCACGCACTGGGCGGCGACTCAGTCGCCACAGGCGGGTTGCCTGCCGACGACGCGATCCACGCCGCGTCCGTGACGGTGACGATCACGACCCCCGAGAGTGATGCCACGATCGCCCGAGGGGCCACCGTGCCGGCCATCTACACCTGCACTGACCCCGGCGGATCCGGCATCGACTCCTGCGTCGGCGACGTGCCCGTCGGCGCCGCGATCGTCACCTCCACACGCGGCAGAAGTCCTTCTCGGTCACCGCCACCGACGTCGCCGGCAACAACACCACCGTCACCCACAACTACACCGTCATCGACGTCGGTGCGCCTACCGTCACGATCACCACGCCCTCGGCCAGCACCTACGATCTCGGCGCGACCGTGCTCGCCGCCTACACCTGCAGTGACCCCGGCGGATCCGGTATCGCGTCATGCGTCGGCGACGTGCCGGTTGGTTCGGCGATCGACACCGCGACCCTCGGGCCGAAGACCTTCTCGGTCACCGCCACCGACAACGATGCGAACACCACGACCGTCGCTGTCGGCTACACCGTCGTCGGCACCCCGCCGGTCCGGTCGCCGCTTTCACGCATCTACGTGTCGAACCAGATCGTGTCGGGTCCTGCCGAGTACAGCTTCGTGTTCGGTGCGGCCGATGCGCCGGTGGTGTCCGGTGACTGGACGGGCGACGGCCACACCGGCTTCGCGTCGCGGTTCCGCAACCTGTTCATCCTGGTGGACGAACGCGGGAACCTCCAGGGCGGCGCGGCCTACGGTAAACCGGGCGACGACATCTACATCGGGGACTGGAACGGGAACCGCCAAGACACCTTCGCGGTACGCCGCGGCAATGTCTTCTACGTACGCAACGCCCCTACCACCGGCGTCGCCGACATCGTGTTGGGCTACGGCAAGGTCGGCGACGAAGTGTTCGTGGGTGACTGGGACGGCGACAACAAGGACACCTTCGCGGTGCGCCGCGGCAACACCTTCTTTGTGCGCAACTCCACCACCTCTGGTCCTGCTGATGTGGTGTTCGGCTTTGGCCGAGCCGGCGACGAAGTCCTGGTGGGTGACTGGAACCGCGACGGCATCGATACCTTCGGTGTGCGACGGGGCAATCTGATCTTCATCCGCAACGACTTCCAGCCGGGGCCAGCCCAGACCGTGATCGGCTACGGCAAGCCCACCGACGAACTGCTGGTCGGCGACTGGAACAACGACGGCGTCGAGACCTTTGCCGTCCGCCGCATCGAATCCAATTGATGGCGGTCGGCTCTGGCCAACCCAGGGCCCGACTACAACGATCCCTTTGTCGGATTCGGTGAGCCCGTAGGTCGGGAGGCACGATGGTCGACCACTCCAGCGACGACGTCACGGTTGTCGACAACACCGTTGCCTTCGGCGCGACGGTGTTACTGGTCTCGTTGATCGGGCTCGTCCTGTGCATCTGGTGGGTCGTCTCACTCGGTGACGACAGCAGAACCGATTTCGTTGCAGACGTCCTCGATTCATCGTCGGCGCCCCTCGTCGACCGCAACTGGGAGATCCAGGGAACCGACTTCGAGGGCAGCGTGACCATCGTGAATGAAGGCTTCGAATCCATCAGCGTGCGCCACGTCGAGGTGATCCCCAAGTCCGTCGCCCGTCACGTCGACGATCTCGACTTCAGCGTCCCACCCGACGAGGTGATCGATCCCGATCCCGTGGTGGCCTTCGACCTTCGGCTCCAACCCCTCAGCACGATCGTCGTCACCTACAGGACAGATGTGGTCGACAGGACGAGCGGCCAGACCGATCAGCAGTGGCTGGAGCAAGCATTGAACGAGCGCGACGAGGCCGAGGCCGCCTACTGCCTCAACGACCGCACCGCCGACATCTGTACACGACCGATCCCAGAGCCGACTCAGACCCCAGAACCCGAGGTCGAGGGTTTGGACCTCGTCGTCATCTCCCCGCGCAACTGCGAGATGGTCGAGTCGGCGTCGGCCACCGTCGATGCGACCGGGACTGTCGAGGGCGACGCAGCGGTCACCGTCGATGGAGACCCGGTGACCGTCGACGCCGACGGCCGCTGGTCCGCCACCGTCGAGCTGAACCAGGGGACCAACACCATCACCATCCGCGCCACCCACCCCGATGGCCGGACCAGCACCGAACGCTGCACAATCTTCCGCACCACTGCGACCGCTGTCGATGGGCCCACGTCAACTCCAGAGCCAGCTCCGACCCCTCCTCCGGCATCACCCCCCCAGAGTCTCCCGCCCCCACCGGCTCCGCCGAGACGCACACCCGTCCCACCCCCATCGGTGCCCTCTACACCCGTCCCGCCGACCCCGGTACCACCCGAACCGCTTCCGCCCGGCGTGTTGCCGCCCGACGTGTTTCCGCCCACACCCGTGCCACCGCCTCCCGCATGACACCGCGCCACGCTCGGCACCCGTGAGCGGAGCGCGACTATTCGCTGGGGTGCTCCCCGGGTCCGGTCGTTTGGGTCCGCCGCTTCGGATATCGGTCGCTGAACTGGGGTTATGTGGTGGGCCATGAGGGACTTGAACCCCCGACCCCCTGCGCGTCATGCAGGTGCTCTAGCCAACTGAGCTAATGGCCCCGGGCCGAGAAGCGTAGCAGCTGGTTGCCGCCACGCCGCCCGGTCGAGGCGGCGTGCGAACGAGGGTCAGTCGGTCTTGGAGAGCAGGCCGCCGACAGCCGCAACGATGCCGCCGGCGAGCGCAATCCACAGACCGATGCCGATGTCGAAACTGATGCCCGCGATCTCTTGACCGCCGGCAGTGACCTTGAGGTCACTGAGGTCGAGATAGGAGAAGGCGGCCAGTCCGGCGCCGAACAGGCCAACCACGATCAGACCGATCTTGACGACCATGTGGCGCATCTTGGCGAAGAGCAGGAACGACAGCAACAGGGCGATGAGCCCGGCGACCAGCACGCCGACGCTGTTCGACTGGCTGCTCAGGGCACCGACAGCGGGGACGTTCAGCTGACCGACGAGACCGAGGCGGGCCAGCTGCCCTTCGATGTCGACCGTTGGGTCGATTGTGGGCGAGGCCCATTCGAGCAGCGAGCCGACCACCATGGCCGCACCGCCGACACCGGCGATGGCCGGGCCGAGCGGTGAGGCTTCGGCCGGAGGAGCAGCAACGACATCGGGACCGCTCTGGGCGATGGGAGGCCCCTCGGTCGACCAACCGTCGGGCACCTGCTGCTGGGCCTGGGTTTCGCCGACAGCGGGAACGACCTGGGTGGCCTCGTACCCCGTGGCGGCGGAAGCCGCGTACGCGGGTGGCGCGGCGGGGGGTGGCATGGCCGGCGCTGCGGGAGGAGCGACCGGAGCTCCGACCGGAGGCTCGGGCGGTGGTGTGGCGGCCGCTTCCTGGGTTTCGGACCCGGTCGCCTCGTCGGCGTCGTCGCCCCAGGGCGACGGGGCGGAGGGCTCGGGCAAATCGGTCAAGGGTGGCGGCGCGGAAGGCTCGGGCAAAGCAGCCAGCCCCGGAGGCACAGCAGCCTCGGCCACATCGCCAGACTCGGGCACCACCGCCCCGGGCAAATCGTGCAAACCCTCAGGCGCAACGTAGTCAGGCACATCCCCATGCTCGGGCACCGCCGCCTCGGGCAAAGCAGCCAGCCCCGGAGGCACAGCAGCCTCGGCCACATCGCCAGACTCGGGCACCACCGCCCCGGGCAAATCGTGCAAACCCTCAGGCGCAACGTAGTCAGGCACATCCCCATGCTCGGGCACCGCCGCCTCGGGCAAATCAGCCAGCCCCGGAGGCACAGCAGCCTCGGCCACATCGCCAGACTCGGGCACCGCCGCCCCGGGCAAGTCATGCAAACCCTCGGGCGCAACGTGCTCGGGCACCGCCGCCTCGGACAAATCAACCAATCCGGCCTCGTCGACGGCCGCGACATCGGGGATGCCCGCCACTGCGGCTGCTTCGACCACCTCGACGTCGGGAAGCTCGGCCACGATCTCCTCGACCGCCGGGAGCTCGACGTCGGGAAGCTCAGCGACGATCTCCTCGGCCGCGACCTCGACGACCGGCTCGTCGGCTGACGACTCGTGGCTGGGCTGGTCCGAATCGGGTTCCGCGACAGACTGCTCCTGGTGGTCAGCCGATGGCTCCGGGGCGGCCGGTGGCGCCCAATCCGTCGGGTAGAGCTCAGGCGGATACCACTTGCCGTCTGACGCCATCCACCATCCGGCGCCCTGCGAGGTGTCACTCATACCTCGCACACTAGCCGAGCGCGAGACCACAGGTGAGGGAGCGCCGGGCGGGATTTGAACCCGCGACTTTACGGCTTTGCAGGCCGTTCCCTTGGGCCGCTCGGGCACCGACGCGTGGCGGCGGGCCGAAGCCTGCCGTCGTCGACATCGTACCCCGGGGTCTGAGGGACTCACCTGGGCCCGGTTCGTGACGTTCGTGTCGTGCCCCGAGCGTGGGCAAGAATGCAGCGATGAGCCTCATTGCCGGCATCGACACCTCGACGCAGTCGACCACCGTCGTCCTGCGTCGACTCGACGACGGTGCGCTGGTGGCCGCCGCTTCCGCTCGCCACCCGGCAACCACTCCGCCCCGGAGCGAGCAGGACCCAGCCGCATGGTGGAGGGCCCTGCACGAGGCCATCAATACCCTGGGCACCTACACCCAAGACGTCGTGGCTCTGGCCGTTGCCGGACAACAGCACGGGATGGTGGCGCTCGGCCCCGACGACGAGGTGCTGCATCCGGCCAAGCTGTGGAACGACACCGAGTCGGCACCCGACGCAGAACAGCTGGTCGCGGCCCTCGGCGCGCAGGTGTGGGCCGACACGTGGGGCAGCGTGCCGGTCGCAGCGTTCACCGTCACCAAGCTGGCGTGGCTCAAGCGGACCCACCCTGACGCATTCACTCGTCTCGAGCGGGTGGCCCTGCCCCACGACTGGCTGACCCTGCGCCTCACCGGACACCACGTCACCGATCGGGGCGACGCGTCCGGAACCGGCTGGTGGTCACCGATCGCCGAACGGTACGACACCCGCTCACTCGCGGTGGTCGACTCCGAGTACGAGTGGGAGGCAAGGCTTCCCCGGGTGCTCGAACCCACCGAGGCGGCCGGAGCACTGACTGCCGCCGCGGCGGCCGAGCTCGGCCTACCAGCCGGGTGTGTCGTCGGGCCCGGCACCGGCGACAACATGGCGGCCGCCCTCGGGCTGGGCCTGCGCTCGGGCGATGTTGCCATTTCCCTCGGCACCTCGGGCACGGTCTACGGCGTTTCGGCCACACCGACCGCCGATCCCACCGGGGCCGTCGCCGGGTTTGCCTCGGCCGACGGCCAGTTCCTTCCGCTCGTCTGCACGCTCAACGCCACCAAGGTCACCGACGCCATGGCCCGGCTCCTCGGTGTCGATCTCGGTGTGCTCGGCGAGCTGGCCGCACAGGCGCCCGCCGGCGCCGACGGTGTGGTGCTGATTCCGTACCTCGACGGCGAGCGGACGCCCAACCGCCCCGATGCGACCGGGCTCCTCACGGGGTTCCGCAGCGACGTGACCCGCGAACAGCTCGCCCGGGCCTCCTTCGAAGGAGTGGCCTGCGGGCTGCTCGACGGCCTCGACGCCCTGGGCGCAGCGGGAGCGAGCCTCGACGGCAACCTGCTGCTGATCGGCGGCGGCGCGCAGTCGCCTTCCTACCGACAGGCCTTCGCCGACCTGTCGGGTCGATCGATCACCATCCCCGACGTGAACGAGGCCGTCGCCACTGGCGCCGCCGTTCAGGCCGCCGCCGTTGTGGAGGGATCGACCATCGACGCGGTCATCGGCCGCTGGAATCTCAACTCGACGGCCACGGTCGTTCACCCGTCGCCCGCGGCCGACGCCGCAGCGATCCGCGCCGCCTACGCCGCCGCCCGCGGCCTGGGCACCTGACGGCGTCGACTCGTCACGACGAGAGCGCCGGGTGGTTGCGGAAGGCGTCGAGAGCCTCGGCGTTGGCCAGGGCATGCCCGTTCTTGATGGCGCGGCCGTGCACCGTGTCGCGCACCGCCAGCTCGACGACCTTGCCGCTGCGAGTCTTGGGCAGCTCGGGCACTTCGGCGATCACCGCAGGAACATGCCGCGGTGACGCGCCACGGCGCACCTGCGTGCGAATGCGCTCGCGCAGGTCGTCGTCGAGTGTGCCCGGCTCACGCAACACCACGAACAGCACGACCCGCGTGTCGCCGTCGTGCTGTTGGCCGATCACAACCGCTTCGAGCACGTCGTGGAGCTGCTCGACCTGGCGGTAGATCTCGGCGGTTCCGATGCGGACGCCACCGGGGTTGAGCGTGGCATCGGAACGACCGTGCATGACCACGCCGCCGTGTTCGGTCCACTCGGCGAAGTCTCCCTGGTGCCACATACCCTCGAACTCGTCGAAATAGGCCGCCCGGTAGCGGCGGTCGTCGTCGTCGCCCCAGAACCGCAGCGGCATCGACGGGAACGGCGTGCGACACACGAGCTCGCCGGCAACACCCGGCTTGCACGATGCCCCGGCGTCGTCGACCACGTCGATGTCGAGTCCGAGGGTCGGCCGTTGGATCTCGCCAACGTAGACCGGGCTGGTGGGATCACCGGTCACGAGACAGCCGCACAGGTCGGTGCCACCACTCATCGACGCCACGTGCAGATCGGTCTTGATCGACCGGTGGATGAACTCGAAGCTCTCGGGCAACAGGGTCGATCCAGTCGAGCACATCAGTCGCATCGACGAGAGATCGTGGGTTCGCATGGGCTCGAGCCCCGCCTTGGCCACGCCGTCGATGAACTTGGCCGAGATGCCGAACAGGCAGATGCCGGTGTCGTCGACGAGGTCGAAGAGTCTGTTGCCGTCGGGCTCGAACGGCGACCCGTCGTACAGGACGACGGTGGCCTCGCTGGCCAGAGCCGACGCCAGCCAGTTCCACATCATCCATCCGGCCGTCGTGAAGTAGAAGACCCGCTCCCCCGGTCGCACATCGCAGTGCAGCCGGTACTCGCTCAGATGCTTGACCAGCACGCCGCCGGCCCGATGCACGATGCACTTGGGCGGACCCGTGGTGCCCGACGAGAACAGTACGTACCAGGGATGATCGAAAGAGAATCGCTCGAAGGTCACCGGCGCAGGTGCGAAGGCACCCACGAACTCGGCCAGGCTGGTGACGCCGTCGCCGAGGGCCGCCTCTGGTACCTCTGCGGTGAGGTAGGGCACCAGGACCGTTTTGGTCACCGTGGGCAGACCGGCACGAATGTCGGCGAGGCGGTCGAGGCAGTCGTGGCGTTTGCCACCGTAGGCGTAGGCATCTGTGGCAAACAGGAGCACCGGCTCGATCTGTCCGAAGCGATCGAGCACGCCGCCGACGCCGAAGTCGGGTGAACACGACGAGAACACCGCTCCGAGGCTCGCCGTCGCGAGCATCACCACGTAGGTCTCGGGGACGTTCGGCAGCCACGCCGCCACCCGATCGCCCGATGTCACGCCGTGGGCCCGCATCGCCTGTTGCATGGTCGACACTTGGCGGTGCAGTTCCGCCCATGTCATGTCCCGGGCGATTCCCGATTCACCCCGGAAGACGATGGCGCTCGTGTCGTCGTTGCGGCGCATCAGGTTCTCAGCCACGTTGAGGCGGGCATCGGGGAAGAAGCGGGCATCGATGAGGTCGGCCCCGGGCTCGAAGGCTCGGTCACCTCGTTGCCCGATCACGCCGAAGAAGTCCCACGCCTCGGCCCAGAACTCACCGAGGTGCTCCACCGACCACCGGTGCAGCGACGAGAAGTCGTCGACGGGAGCGCCGTGCCGCTCGCGAACGTGGGCCATGAACGACGTCATGGCCGAGCTGTCGACCGCGGCCACCGTCGGCTCCCAGAGCTTGCGTGTCGCCATGGGTTCAGTCTGACCGCGGCGTCGCAGCCCCGCCAACCGACTTGCCCCCCGTAACCGCCCGTGTTCCACTGCGCCAATGGCAACTCCCGCGACCTACGGGCGGTGACCACCACCGAGGTCGTCATCGTGGTGCTCGCAATCCTCACCGGGTCGCTGGTGAAGTCCGTCACGGGCATGGGCATGCCGATCATCGCGGTGCCGATCATGGCGCTGTTCGTGTCGGTGGAGGACGCGGTGGTGGTCATCGCCGCGCCGACGGTCGCGTTGAACGCATGGCTGGCCTGGCGCGAGCGAGCGCATCGCCACGAAACCCGGGATCTCGGCCGACTTGCGCTCTTCGGGATCATGGGTGCGGTACTCGGTGCGTTCCTGCTCGCCGCCCTGCCCGAGCGGGTCGTGATGGCCGCGCTCGCGACGATGGTGCTGGCCTACGTGGTGCGGTTTCTGACGGCACCAGACATCAAGGTCGGTTCGGCGGCGTCGGCCAAGTGGTCACCTGTCGTCGGTTTCGGCGCCGGTGTGTCGCTGGGAAGCACCGGAATCTCGGGACCGATCGTCGTCACGTGGATCCACGCCTATCGACTCGCCCCGGGCGCGCACATCTTCGCGGTCACCCTGCTGTTCACCATCACCGGGCTTGCCCAGCTCACAGTGTTCGTGGCCGACGGTCGGCTGTTCGATCTCGGTCCCCAGGCGGCACTCACGTTCATCCCGGCCTTCGCCATGGTGCCCTTCGGTGGCGCGTTGCGGAGGCGCATGAGCGGCGAAGCGTTCGATCGGGCCGTCCTTGCCGTGCTCTCGGTGTCGGCTGTCGCCCTCGTGGTCCGCGCTGTCAGCTGAGCGGGCCGTCTAGGACGACGAAGGCGTCTCGAGCCGGGCCTGGCCGAAGTGCTCGACGAACCAGTCGCGGGCCAGCTCGGCTGCGGCACGAAGCGTGCCGGGCTCCTCGAACAGGTGGGTGGCGCCGTCGACGATGCGGAGGCTCTTCTCGCAGTGCAGGTGATCAGCCGCGCGGCGATTCAGATCGAGCACCGTCGTGTCCCTGCTGCCGACGATCAGAAGGGTCGGCGACCGCACGGCCGCCAGCCACTCGAGCGCGAGATCCGGACGCCCGCCACGCGAGACGACCGCCGAGATCGCCGAGCCGGCCGCGGCCGCGGCTCGCAGAGCGGCCGCCGCGCGCCGGTGCTCGCCCCGAAGTACCCGACGGGTAGCGCGGTGAGCTCGGGCTGGTGCTTGACCCAGGAAGTGACGGCGAGGAGCCGTCGGACCAGCAGCTCGATGTCGAAGACGTTGGCCCGATCGTGCTCCTCGGCCCCGGTGAGGAGGTCGAAGAGCAACGTGGCCATCCCGGCTGTGTTCAGCTCGGACGCCACGAAACGGTTGCGGGGGCTGAGCCGGCTGCTGCCGGACCCGTGCACGAACACCACCAAACCGTTGCAGTCGGGCGGCACCGTGAGCTGTCCGTTGAGCACGAGGCCGTCGAGTCGGATCTCGACGGCCTCGTCTCGTACCGTGGCTGCATCGGCGTCGGGCACCCTTGCGCTGCGGCGGAGACACTCGATCACCTCGTCGTCGGTGGTCTGGTCGAAGTTGCGATACCACTGGCCCACGGCCATGAAGCGCTCCGGGGTCGCCACGCTGACGCACTGGTCGGCGATGCGGTCGAAGCGGTCGACCCAGCCCACAGGGGCCACCGGTACGGCCACGACGACGCGTTTGGCGCTCTCGGCGCGGGCAACCGCACACGCAGCACGCATGGTCGAGCCGGTCGCCACGCCATCGTCCACCAGAATCACCGTGCGGCCCGACAGCGGGACCCGCGGCCGACCCTGCCGGAAACGTTGAGCCCGGCGTTCGAGCTCGATGCGCTTCGCGCGTCTCGACCTGATCGATCTCGGCGGAGGTCACTCCCATCTGGCCGATCACGATCTGGTTGAGGACACGAACGCCGTCCTCGCCGATGGCTCCCATCGCCAGCTCGGGGTTGCCCGGCGCACCCAGCTTGCGGACCACGATCACGTCCAATGGCACCGCCAGAGAACGGGCGACCTCATCGGCGACCGGCACGCCGCCTCGAGGCAGCCCCACCACCACCGCGTTGGCGTCGGCCGCGAAGCTCCGGAGTCGTTCGGCCAGCTCGCGGCCGGCCTCTCGGCGGTCGACGAAGACCTTCATGACCTACTCCCGTCTCCTGCAGTCCTTGCAGTTTCCACCATGGGGACCGGCTCACGGCCGGCGAAGAGGCGAAGGTCATCTCGTGACGGGCCGAACTGAGGTCGAATGGCCCTAGGTGAGCCGCCACCGATCCGGGACACTTCGAATGAAGGATCGGCCGAGAACGAGGAGAAACCGCCATGTTGAGCGACCGTGAACGCACACCTCGCATCGAGGTGCGTATCTTCGAGAGTGGCGAGATGGTCCATGTCGGCCTGTTCGACGATCTCGAAACGGCCGAGGCCTTCGCCGACGAGTGGACCGAGCGCGTTCCGGAGCGCGAGCCGAGCTCGATGAACTCTCGGGAAAACCGCTCGACGAGATCGTCGAGGCCGACACGGCCCTCGCCGACGACTACCCCCACGCCTGACTCGAGCCCGCAGATCAGGCCCTGCCGACTCAATCGATGTCGAGCAGGTCCTCGAGCAGGTCGAGAGAGCTCACGACACCCACGACCTCGTTGGCCACGTCGACCACGACGAGATGGTGGACGAAGTGCGTGCGCATCATGGTCGCGGCTTCGGGAATGCTCTGATGGGCACCGATGGTGAAGACCTTCTTGGTCATGAGGTCCTCGACGGGACTCGAGTCCGAGTTGAGTTCCACGAGATCGAACGAGCTCACGATGCCGACCGGATGACCGCCGGGGTCGGTCACGGGAATGCAGTGCACGCCCGAGTGCGCCATCGCGTCACGGAGTGCGCCTATGGAGTCGGTCCGAGCCGCCGTCATCGGAGAGCCGGTCATCACGTCGATGATGCTGCGCATGGTTCATCCCTTCTCAGCGGCGCCGATCTGACGGCGACCGTGCCTCGACCCTCGCGCCGAGCCGCAGGCCACGGTAGGGACGTTGGTCCCTGCCTCCGAAACCGCAAACTGAGGGGTCCTTCGACCCTGGCACCGACCCCGCCGAGCGCATCAGGCTGAAGCCACGGAGTCGACGCAGCAAGAGGAGCCGTCATGAGAGCCGTCGTGGTCTTCGAATCGATGTACGGGAACACCCACGCCGTGGCCGACGAGATCGCCACGGGCCTGACCGGGGTGGGCGAAGTGGTCGTCGGGAGCACCGACCAGATTCCGCCGTCGACCTTCGACGGCGATCTCCTGGTGGTCGGCGGCCCCACCCACGTCCATGGCATGAGCTCGAAATCGAGCCGACATGCAGCTGCGGAAGCGGCCGACGCCGATCCCGGGCTCGATCTCGACGAGAAGGCGAACGCGCCGGGGCTGCGGAGCTGGCTGAAGCAGCTACCCGAGGGAAGGGACACCACAGCCGCGGCCTACGACACCCGAATCGACCAGCCGACGCTGATAACGGGCTCCGCAGCCAAGGGCATCGCCAAGCGACTGCGGCGTCATGGCTACACCCTGGCCGGCGATCCGATGAGCTTCCTGGTCGCCGACAGCGGTGGCCCGTTGCTCGCCGGCGAGCTCGAGCGAGCCCGTGCCTGGGGTGAGCACCTCGCCACCCGTCTGGGGGCCGAAGCCCCCGTCGTCGACTGAACCATCGGCCTAGACCAGCAGGAGCACGGCGAAGAACCCTCCGTAGACCGCCAACAGGATCAGACCGGTTCGCCAGTCGTGCTCTTTGACGCGCGTCATCATCACCACCGCGGCGAGGACGGCAACGATCGCGACGACGGTCACCTCGATCGCCAGATCCCTCGTGATGTCGGTCGGGGCGATCAGGGGACCGGCGCCGACCGACAGCGACGAATCGGCGAACGACGCGCCGAAGATGTCGCCGATCGCCAACGCGACCGCGCCACGACGCAGGGCAGTGATGTTGAACACCAGCTCCGGCATCGACGTGCCGATCGACGCCAGGAAGAAGCCGACGAGCAGCGGCGGTGCGCCGACGGACTCAGCCCATTCGACGATGGCCCACACCGACAACATCGCCGCGAGGGCCACGCCCACCAACGCAACGAGGGCCCGCACGGCCAACCGGAGCCGCGGCGCACTCGACTCGGTCATGGTGAGCTGCTGGTTCACCGCCGTACGGGAATAGATGAATCGGGTGGCCACGACCCATCCGGTGATGAGCAGGAGCCCGTCGAGGCGGCCGAGGTGACCGTCCCACATCAGGGCGATCAACAAGACGAGCGAGGCAATCGTCGCGACGCCGGTGGTGAGGATTCCCCGGCGAGGGACGGCGATGGTGCCGGCGATCAGGGGAAGCATGCCGAGGATCAACGTGAGCTGTGTGGCCGCCGACCCGACGGAGTCGCCGACGTTCACGTCGCCGTTGTCGGTCACCGAGGCCGCGATCGAGTTGGCGATCTCGGGCAGGTCGGTGCCGACCGCGAGGAGCGTGGCACCGACGAAGAACGGTGGGATCTGGGTGGTGGCCGCCAACTCGGTGGCCGCATTGACCGCCCGTCGACTGGCAACCACCATGCCCAGGAAACCGAGGCCCATGGCCAGGGTGAACACGACGAGCACGACTGCACCTCCCGTGGCTTTCGTCGTTTCTCCGGGTCGGCCCCACTGTCGTCTGGCCCCATCGACTGCGCCAGGGGCCAAGGTCACCATCGATTGCCGTGACCGTGTGACTCCCACGACATGGGCCTACCGGCCACGGCTCGACGGCGTGCGGTGCGTCACCGTCCTGCTCGTGGTGGGCTCCCACTCACAGGTACCCGGCTGGCCAACGGCTTCGTCGGTGTCGACGTGTTCTTCGTGCTCTCGGGCTTCCTGATGACCTCGGTCGTGCTCCACGGCGGCCTCGACGACTTCGGCTTCGGAGCCTTCGACGGACGACGGCTGCGGCGTCTGCTCCCCGCCGCGATCGCCACGGTGATCGGTACCTGTCTGGTTGCCCTGCTGTACCTGCCCCGCCTCACCCGGACCGAGCTCATCAGCAGTGCTCGGGCCGCACTGCTGTACGTGGCCAACTGGCACCCCAGAGATGACCACGCGTCGCCTGGGCCGCGACCTGGTCGCCCGCCTAACATCCATCCAAGTCGGCGAGCGCGCCGGCAGGCCAGACGAGACCAAATGGGGGAAGTCATGCGCAGCGCCAAGGGAACGACTGTCATCGAGCACGGCACGCTGATCAGCGGCACCGGCGACGACGCCATACCCGATGCCACCGTGGTGCTCGTCGACGGCCGCATCGCCTACGCCGGCCGAGCCGACGGCGCTCCGGCCACTCCTGGCGACGCCGAGCACCTCGACGCAACCGGCGCCACGGTCATGCCCGGCCTCATCGAGGCGCACTGGCATGCGAGCTACTTCAACATCCTGGTCCTGGAGGACCTCGACATCGCCCACCCACCAGAGACTGTCGCCCTCCACTCGGCGTTCAACTCGCGTGCTGGCCCTCGAATGCGGCTACACCTCGGCCCGGTCGGCCGGTTGCCTGTTCAACACCGACGTGGCCCTCACTGCCGCCATCGACTCCGACCTGATCCTCGGGCCACGGTTCGTACCCGGCGGCCAGGAGATCTGCGGTGCGGGCGGCCTGATGGACTGGAACCCCGAGTTCCGCAAGATCGGCATGGAGGGCGTCATCCTCGTGGTCGACGGTCCCGATCAGGCCCGATCGGCCGCACGGAGACTCGTCAAGAACGGCGTCCACTGGATCAAGACCTACCCAACCGGCGACGCCGCGGCGCCGGCCATCAACGATCACCACACGCTGTCCATGACCTTCGAGGAGATGCAGGCCGTCTCCCAGGTGGCCCACAACCATCGCCGCAAGGTGTACGGCCACTGCCGGGCGACCGAGGGAATCAAGATGGCCCTTCTTGCCGACTACGACTCGATCGAGCACGGCACGTTCATGGACCAGGAGTGCCTCGACATGATGCTCGAGCGCAACGTCCCCTGTGTTCCGGCCCTCCAGTTCGAGTACGCGTCGGTGCACAGCGGGCCGGACTTCGGCATGTCGCAGTCCGTCGTCGACGCTCACCAGGAGACCCTCGAGGGTGGCGCCGAGAGCGCCCGCATGATCCACCAGGCCGGTGGCATTCTCGGCATGGGCGGCGACTACGGCTTTGCCTGGAACCCGCACGGCGACTACGCGAAGGAGCTGAGCTTCTTCGTCGACTACGTCGGGTTCTCTCCGATGGACACCATCGTCTGCGCGACCCGCAACGGGGCCAAGATCATGGAGACCGACGACGAGGTCGGCACCCTCGAGGCGGGCAAGCTGGCCGACATCTTGATCGTCGAGGGCGATGTACTCGCCGACATCAGCCGGTTGGAGAACCGCGAGAACATCCGGGCCGTCATGCAGGGAGGCATCATCAAGGCCGGCACGCTCGCAGAAGTCACGCCGACGGTCGTGCCCGCACCTTGACGTTCGCGCTGCCTCAGCCCTGGCCGACCAACCCGTGGCCCACCCGTTTCCGCACGGTGCGCGGCGTCGCCGCCCGGCACCCTCGACCCGGGTTCGGCCTTCGTCACCGTGCAGAGCGCGACCATCGGTGGCCGTGGCGATCTCGGCATTCACGTTCCCCAGGCCGTGGCCCTTCCCGAGGGCGCGCCGATCGTCGTCTTGCTCCACGGGGTGTACGGCAGCTTCTGGAACTGGTTCCTGGCCGGCGGTGCCCATCGCGCGCTCGACCGACTCGTGGAGGCAGGGTCGGTGGCTCCGATGGTGCTGGTGACGCCGAGCGACGGCATGAGCGGCGAGGGGACGGCCTATCTGGCTCATCCCGACCGTGACTACGAGCGATGGATCATCGACGATGTGGTCGACGTGGTGCGGGAGTTCGTCGACGCAGTCACCGAGGCGTCACCGGTCTTCCTCGGCGGCAACTCCATGGGGGGCTTCGGTGCGGCACGGCTCGGGCTGCGCCACGCTGACCGGGTGGCGGGCATCGCCATGCATTCGGCCATCACCCACCTCGACCAACTGGCCCAATTCACGACCGGTGACATCGCCACCGAAGCCGGCCTCGATCCGGTCGAGCGCGACCTGCTCACCGCCGTTGATCGATGCCGGTCGACTCCCCCACCGATCTACCTCGACTGTGGCGCCTCGGATCCGCTGGCCGGGGCGAACGAGATGTTCCACCAGGAGCTGACCCGCCGCGGGGTAGGGCACGAGGCCCACACCTTCGCCGGTGCCCACGACTGGGAGGCCTGGTCGAGTCGGATCGAGCACAGCCTCGTCTTCTTCGATCGACTCGCTGGGGGCTCCGCGTGAAACTTCGCCTCACCGCCGAAGGTCCGGTGCTCGCTCGCGACGGCGAGCACTCGCTGCTCGACATCGGATGGGACGACATCTTCGAACACCCGGACCCCATCGAATACCTCCACTCTGCGGCGGGTCGCACCGTCGATCCCATGGCCGCCCTCGCTCCCATCCTCAACCAGGAGGTCTGGGCGGCCGGCGTGACCTACTACGTCAGCCGTACCGCCCGGATGGAGGAGTCGGCCGCGTCCGGCGGCGCCGACGTCTACCAGCGGTGCTACGACGCCGACCGCCCCGAGATCTTCTTCAAGGCGACCGCGCACCGCGTCGTCGGCCCCGATGGGTTGGTCAGGATCCGCGCCGATTCGCACTGGAACGTGCCCGAACCAGAGCTGACCCTCGCCATCTCGACATCAGGTCACGTCTTCGGGTACACGATCGGCAACGACATGAGCAGTCGTGACATCGAAGGCGAGAACCCCTTGTATCTGCCGCAGGCCAAGACCTACGACGGATCGGCGGCGCTCGGACCCGAGCTGTTGATCACCGATGCTCCCCTCGCCGGTACCACCGCCATCGCCATGCGAATCGAACGGGCCGGTTCGACGGTTTTCGAGGGTTCGACCGAGGTCGCCCAGATCAAGCGGCCCTTCGACGAGCTCGTCGAGTATCTGACGCGGGAAATGTCGTTCCCCCACGGGTGCTACCTCATGACCGGTGCCGGCATCGTCCCCGAGAGCGAGTTCACCCTTCGCTCGGGCGATCGCATCTCCATCTCCATCGACGGCATCGGCACGCTGGTGAACCGCGTCGCCTGACCGCCGCATCGTCAGATCGATGCGGCCGGAGGCGAGAAGATCGAGCTCGGGTCGGGCTCGCGACCGGCGAGGATGGCGACGACCGCCTCGACGGGCCGGACACAGAGCTCTCGGTAGGTCACATCGGTGAGGCCGGCGACGTGGGGCGTCACCACGGTGCGCGGATGCGCGAGCACCGGGTCATCGACGACGGGAGGCTCGGGGTCCCACAGATCGGTGGCGTACGCGCCCGGTGCCCCGCGATCGAGCGCAACGGCGAGCGCGTGGTGATCGACGATCGCGGCCCGGGCGGTGTTCACCAACACCGCAGTCGGCTTCATCGACGCCAGCTCGTCAGCACCGATCATGGCCCTGGTGACGTCGGTCAACGGCACGCAGAGCTGCACGACGTCGGAGGTGGCGAGCAGCTCGCTCAGCTCGACCCGAGCCACGTCGACCCGGCGTTCCGAGCGGGTACTGCACACGACGTCCATGCCCAGAACCCTGCCGAATTCGGCGATGCGTGCGCCGATGGCGCCGAGCCCGATGATCCCGAGGCGCTTGCTCCGCAGCTCTGTTCCCTCGAAGCCCTCACGGATCGCCCAGTTGCCCGCCTTGACCGCTGCGTCGACCTCGACGAGCCGGCGGGCAGCGCACAACATGAGCATCAGGGCGTGTTCGGCGACGGCTTGGGTGGTGACGCCCGGTGCGTGCACCACCGTCACACCTGCCGCGGGCTGCCGCGGTCGTGTCGATGTTGTCGAGGCCGGCGCCACACCGAGCGACCACGACCAGATCGGGGAGGAGCCCGAACATCTCGCTCGTCACCCGACCTCGGCCCCGAGTCACGATCGCCCGAATTCCCGGTCGGTCAATACCCGGGTCGAAGGTCGCCAGGTCGTCGACCGCCTCTACGCGGTCGGCAGCCTCGAGCAACCGGAGCGCGTCGACGTGGACCGACTCGAGCAGGAGGATCACGAGATCTCAGTTCGACTTCGAGAAGAACCTGGTCTCGGAGTCGACGATGTCGAGCTCGAAGATCGCCGGATCGACCCGCTGATCGGCCTCACACGACAGCTCGATGAGGTTCCCGGACGGATCGCGGATGAACGCCTGCATGACACCGGTCGGCAGCCGCCGGACCTTGCCCCACGTCTCGGTTTCGATGATGCCGAGAGCGAGGGCACGGTGGAAGACCTCGTCGAAGTTGTGGAGGCGCAGGCAGAAGTGCGCTCGCTCGGGGTGCACATCGCCCAGCTCGTTGACGTGCAGTTGTTGACCGCCGTTCACGTCGTAGAACTGGGCCGGAAAGCCCAGGTCGGGCGCCGGAGTGCGAACGAGTCCGAGCACGTCTCCGTAGAACTCGTCGGCGGCCGCCAGATCGTCGACCATCAGATTCACATGTTGGATACTGGATTCCCCAGTCATCACTTCACCTCGTATTCGTCGAGGAAGTCGGATCGCGGAGTCACTCCGAACCCGACGCCGGTCGGCGCGGACACGACACCATCGTGCACCGCGATCACTTCTTCTGGCATCTCGCGCAACAGCGGATTGCCACCCAGGGAGTACTCGATGATGCAGGCCGCCGAGCTGGCGAAGGCCAGTGTCACGCCGGCGCTGAACGACAGCGCCGATCCCCAACAGTGGGGGGCCAGCTCGATCTGGTGGGCCTCGGCGAGCGCCGCGATGCGACGCCCCTCGGTCGGTCCACCGCAGATGGCGAGATCGGGTTGCAGCACATCGACCGACTCGTTGTCGATCATGTCCCGGAAGTCGAACCGGGTGAACTCGCTCTCGCCGGCAGCGATGGGGATCGCCGTCGAGGCCCGGACTCGTCGGGCACCGGCCCGATCGTCGGCGTTCACCGGCTCCTCGAACCAACGCAGGCCGAGGTGCTCGACACCAGCGGCGAACTGCATGGCCTCGGAGGGACTGTAGGTGCCGTGTGCATCGACCATGAGCCCGATGTCGGGACCCAGGGCGTCGCGTGCGGCGTGAACCCGAGCGACGCTGGCGTGGACCGCACCGTCCATCACCCCCACCCGCATCTTGACGCTGCGAAAGCCCTTGTCGACGTACCCGCCGAGCTGAGCACCGATACCGGCGGCGTCGGCCCAACCGCCACTCGCATAGGCCGGCAGCGTCGGTGTGCGGGCCCCTCCCCACAGGGTCAGCACCGGCACATCGAGGGACTTCCCGAGCAGATCCCACAGGGCCATGTCGATTCCGCTCATGGCGCTGATCGACAGGCCCCGGCGGCCGAGCACCGGGAAGCCCCGTGCCCGTTCGAGCGCATGGCCGGCCCGAGATCCGCTGTACATGCCGTCCCACCGCGCCGTGATGTGCCGTGCGTCGCGCCCGATCATTGCCGGAGCGAGCTCGTCCTCGACCGCCCGCACCACCGATCGGCACCCTCCGGCACTGCCCACTGCGGCCTTGGCCTCGCCCCAGCCGACCAGCCCGTTGTCGACCTCGACGCTGATGATGGCCGTGTCGAAGCTCTCGATGCGACCGAAATCCGAGACGTGCTGCTGGTCGACGGGAATCGGGCAGTGCAACCAGCGCGCCCGCACGTCTCGGATCAGCATCGACCGCTCAGATCATCGGCAACAGGGTCGTGGCACACTTCTCGACGAGCATGTCGTAGAAGCCTTCCGACAACAGGCTGCTGCCATGGTCGATGATGAACTGCATCTCCTCCGGCGAAATATCGACCGGGTTCGTCTCGACGGCGTCGGGGTACTGGTTGGCCGGCGTGCGGTCGATCGGCGCCACGAACTCGACGGTGAGCGCGCCGTCGTAGCCGACTTCCTTCAGCGTGGCGACGATCGTCGGCCCAATCGAGGGTGCCCATGCCGGCCGCCATGCGGTTGTTGTCGGCCACGTGGAAGTCGACCAGGCGATCACCCACGTTGCGAATGGCCTCGAGGAAATCGACCTCCTCGATGTTCATGTGGAAGGCATCGAGGCACACCCCGACGTCGGGTGAGACCGCGTTGGCCAGCGCCAGGGCCTGGTCGCCGCGGTTCACGAAGTAGGTCTCGAATCGGTTCAGACCCTCGATGGCCATCCGAACACCGGACGCGCTCGCCAGCTCGTGGATCTCGGTCAGGCCGTCGACGGCCCACTGCCACTCCTCCTCGGGGGTTCCGTCGGGCACGATCTTCCCCACGGTTGCGGGCACGATGGTGATCTCCTGGCCGTTGAGCTCCTTGACCATGGTGACGCAGTCCTTCATGTACTGCACCGTGTCGGCCCGTTGCTTCTCGTCCTTGGCGCACAGGTTGCGTTCACCAAGGGTCAGCGTGACCGCACCCCAGCATTCGAGGTCGTACTTGTCCAGCAGCGCACGGACCTCGCCCGTGTCGTACTGGTCGGGTTCCCCCTTGATCTCGATGCTGCCGTAGCCGCAGCGTGACAATCGAGCGAGCGTGACCTCGAGGGGCTCGGACCGCATCCAGTTGTGCATCGACAGGTGCATGCTCACCTTCTCCTTTCGCCGGCATTCCGGCGGTTGTTGCTCATGACTGACGTAGTGAGGCCCACGGCTCCTCGGTCGACTTGTCGACGGCCTCGTAGCCGGCGGGCCCATGACTCGGACCCAAGACCACCAACAACCGGGCCGGCTCGGCCGCGTCGGCGGCGACGAAGGTGGCGTGGACCGCGGCCATGGGGATGAACGCGACGTCGCCGGGAACCAGCTGTTTGCGCTCTTCTCGAATCCACTGCTCGACGGTTCCACTGCGAACCAGGATGACCTCCTCCTGGTTGGGGTGGTTGTGGAAGTCGTGGCCCTTGCCGGGCTGGATCTTCACGTCGAGCACACACAGGCGCGAGCCCTCGGGGACATTGGCCGGACGGACGACCCAGCCGAGGTCACCCCAGTCGAGTTCTTCCCATTCGACATCGTCGACACAGATGAAGCACATGCTTTTCTCCTCTTAGAACGTGACGGCCTTGAAGGCCTCGGTCTGGGACTTCAACGCCCGTTCGGTGGGCAGGCGCTCCATGGACGACGCGCCGTAGAAGCCGTTGATGTTCTCGCAGTGCTGCAGCACGTACGCCGCGTCATCGGGCATCGCGATCGGACCACCGTGACACAGCACCATCACGTCGGACCGCACCGACCGAGCTGCTGCGGCCCACGAGTCGACCCTGGCGACGCAGTCGTCGAGGGTCAGGGCCGTTTCGGCGCCGATGCTGCCACCGGTCGTGAGGCCCATGTGACAGACGACGATGTCGGCGCCGGCCTCGGTCATGGCCATGGCGTCGTCCTCGCTGAACACGTAGGGCGTGGTCAACAGGTCGAGCTCGGCCGCGGCGGCGATCATCTCGACCTCGAGCCCATAGCCCATGCCCGTTTCCTCGAGGTTCTGGCGGAACACGCCGTCGATGAGGCCGACGGTCGGGAAGTTCTGGACGCCGGCGAATCCGAGCCGGGCCAGCTCGGGCAGGAACACCTCGGGCTGGTAGAAGGGGTCGGTGCCGTTGACGCCGGCGAGCACCGGCGTGTGCTTCACCACGGGCAGCACCTCCTTGGCCATGTCGACGACGATCTCGTTGGCGTTGCCGTAGGCGAGCAGACCTGCGAGCGAGCCCCGACCGGCCATGCGGTAACGGCCCGAGTTGTAGATGACGATGAGGTCGATGCCGCCGGCTTCCTCCCACTTGGCCGACAAGCCGGTACCGGCCCCGCCGCCCACGATGGGTTCGCGACGGTCGATCATCTCGCGGAATCGGGCCAGGGTCTCGGCCCTCGACGGAGCGGGCATCAGCGCTCACCTCCCATGACCTCGTCGAAGGCGACGAGCACAGCTTGGACGAAGTCTTCGTCGTTGATGTTGGCCGCCACGCGGTCGGACGACCCGGTCGTCGGTCTGGACGACGTTCGACTCGATGGCCGCGAACAGTGCGTCGTCGGCGACCGGATCGTGGAAGGGCTGACCGGGAGCGTCGATGAGCGAGACACCGCCTTCGGGCAACAGGAACCGCACCGGTCCCTCGCAGGCGTTGAGCTTGGCGGCGATGAACTCCCCGATCGCTGTGTTCTCCTCGGGCGTCGTCCGCATCAGCGTGACCTGCGGATTGTGGACGTGCAGATTGCGGTCGGCGAACTCCTTGGGCACGGTCTCGAGCGCCCCGAAGTTCACCATGTCGACGGCGCCGACCGACCCGACATAGGGAACGCTCGTGCGGGCGATGGCCCCCATCCGGTCGAGGCCGGCCGAGAACACGCCACCCACCAGATGGTCGGCGACTTCGGTGGTGGTCATGTCGAGAACGGCGACGACCATCTCGGAGTCGACGAGCTTCTCCATCGACTGGCCGCCCGTGCCGGTGGCATGAAAGACGAGCGGATCGAAGCGATCGGCAAGCTCCTCGACCAAGCGGGTGACCAGTGCCGTCGTGACGCCGAACATGCTCAAGCCGATGGGCGGCAGGTCGGCGGTGCCGGCCGCGATTTCGTGGCCGGCCATGCCCGCCATGGCGTTGGCCGCGTTGCCGAGCACCTGTCGGGAGATGCGGTTGAGACCGGCGACATCGGTGACCGAGTACATCATGGCAATGTCGGATGGCCCGACATAGGGGGCCACGTTGGCCGACGCCACTGTCGACACCATCAGCTTGGGCACGCCGATGGGAAGCGCTCGCATGGCCGGAGTCACGAGGGCGGTGCCTCCGGAGCCACCGGCGCCGATGATCCCGGCAATGCCGTCCTGGTTGGCGACCACGTAGTGCTCGAGGGCGACCGCCATGGCGGCGACGGCTGCGCCCCGATCGTCGGAGCGCACTGCGTCGGCGCCGTCGGGGTGATGGGCGGCGACCTCGGCGGGCGTGACGTCGGCGTCGGAGTCATGACCGGTGGTACCAACGTCGACGAACCGAGCCGGCACCCCGGCCGCCTCGATGACGTCCTTGACGTAGCGGAGCTCTCGGCTCTTGGTGTCGCCGGTGCCGACGACGAGAACGTTCTTGTTCACGGCAGCTTCCTCACGTGGTGGACCAGATGATGCGATTGACTTCGCTCTCGAGGAACTCCTGGCGGCCCGACACCGGCTGCGGGTCGAGCCCACGGCGAGTCGCCTCGTCGGCGATCGACTCGAGGGTCGCACCCTCGGCCAGGATCAGCCGGCCGAGACCACTGTCCCAGCCGCTGTAGCGGTTCGTACGCTCGCCGTCGAGCATGTTGTCGTCGATCAAGGCGTGGGCAACGAGCAACGACTGCGCCAACGTGTCGATGCCGCCGATGTGGCCGTGGAACAGGTCGGTGCGATCCATGCTCTGGCGGCGCAGCTTGGTGTCGAAGTTGAACCCGCCGGTGCTGAACCCGCCCGCCCGCATGATCTCGAACATCGCCAGCGACATCTCCTCGACCGAGTTGGGGAACTGATCGGTGTCCCACCCGTTCTGGGGGTCGCCACGGTTGGCGTCGACGCTGCCGAAGATCCCGTTGCCGAGGGCGTAGGCCACCTCGTGATGGAAGCTGTGCCCGGCAAGGGTGGCGTGGTTGACTTCGATGTTGACGCGATACTCGTCGACCAGGTCGTAGCGGTCGAGGAAGCCGTGCACGGTGGCCGAGTCGTAGTCGTACTGGTGCTTGGTCGGCTCCTGCGGTTTCGGTTCGAGCAGCAGCGTGCCCGTGAACCCGATCGAGCGCTTGTAGTCGGCCACCAGTTCGAGGAACCGCGCGAGGTGATCGTTCTCGCGCCGCATGTCGGTGTTCAGCAGTGTCTCATAGCCCTCGCGGCCACCCCACAGCACGTAGTTGGCCCCGCCGAGGCGATGAGTCGCCCGCAGCGCGTTGCGCACCTGGGTGGCCGCGTAGGCGAACATCTCCGGATTCGGATTGGTTGCCGCGCCGGCCGCGAAGCGACGGTGCGAGAACACGTTGGCGGTACCCCAGAGCAGGCCCACACCGGTTGCTTCCTGCTTCTCTCCCGCCCGATCGACCATGATCTCGAGGTTCTTCTGCGACTCGGCCAGCGTCTCGCCCGCCGGCGCCATGTCGACATCGTGGAAGCAGTAGAAGGGCACCCGCAGCTTCTCGAAGAACTCGAAGGCGGCGTCCTGTTTGGCGAAGGCGGCTGTCATCGGATCGTCGGTCGGCTCCAACCAGGGCCGATCGAAGGTGCCTTCGCCGAAGATGTCGCTGCCGGGCCAGTTGAAGCTGTGCCAGTAGCAGACCGCGATTCGCAGATGGTCCTCCATCCGCTTGCCGGCAACGATGCGGTCCGGGTCATACACGCGATAGGCGAGCCCGTCGGCGGGGCCAGCGGCGCCGGCGACGGCGACGGGATGGGGAACGTCGGTGAAGAACTCGGTCATGTCGTCAACTCCGGTAGGCCTGGCGTCCGACGCCTTGGATGGGGATTCCCTGCGACGCGAGCACCTCGTGCTGGAGCGAGTACATCGCCGCCGCGGCTCGGTCGATGTTGCGGGTGAAGTCGATGGAGCCCTTCAGAATCGGTGCGAGGAGGTCCTTGTCCTGAATCCGCGCGGCTCCGTACTCATGCTCGACGATCAGCGGAGTGTTCGCAAAGTCCATGTCGAGGAGCTCTCGTGCGGCGAGCTGGTGGTCGAGCCAGTCGACCGTGCGGTTCTGCAGGTAGGCGAGCGGATCGTGACGGGCCGTGCCCGGCAGCTCGTGCTCGCACAGCACGGTCTGCTTCTTCCATGCGTTGCCGAGATCGGCCGGGTTCGGCGAGATCTCGCCGTCGACATGATCGCCCCGCAGAACGGTCTGGCCGCCGTACCCCCAGCCGGCGACGCCCTTGCTGTCGATCACCTGGCCCTTGACGTGCATACCGGAAATCAGGAACGGGTAGCCCTCGTCCTTCAGGTACTGGAACATGGAGCGAGTGTCCTGGCCCATCAGGATCGAGTGGGATGGGTCGTAATGGATGCGGAAGCTGTCGCCGACGCCGTGGCGCTCGGCGATCTGGTGCAGCGCGATCCACGTTCCCGGTGTGTAGCCGATGTTGTTGTGGAAGTTGTCGCCTGCGGTCCAGCCCGGCATCGGGCACTGCTCGACCCGGTACTGGAGGCCGCGGTCCTTCGCCGCCTGTAGGAGCGGGATGAAGCTGCGCTCGAACTCGCCGAGGTTCTGCTCCATCGACTTTGACTGATCGCGGCCGACGAAGCCGCAAACCGCCGGAACGCCGAGCAGGACCGCGGCATCCATCGCCGCGATCATGAAGTCGCACTTCTTCTGACGAATGGCGGGATCCTCGTGCAGCATGTCATCGAAGTAGCCGATGTCGGCGATGCTCACGCCCGTCGCATCACACGCTTCGAGGACTCGCTTGGCTCTGACCTCGTCGAAGGGGTCGCGCAGGTCGAGGGTGTTGGCCACGGGATCGAGCATGGCCTCGGCCGGAATGTCGGCGACACTGGGATGCAACGCGGTGGAGAGCTCGATGCTGTCGGCACCGAGGTCGGCGGCGAACTGCAACCACTCCTCGACCGCGAGGTCGGGATCGGGATCGCGGCGTTCTCGAGGGGTCAGCTCCTGCAGGGCGGCCGTGAGGACGCCGACTGGCATGTAGGTGGGCTCGAAGGGCTTGGGATCGCTCATCTCTGATCTCCTGTCAGGTGGCGTCGATGGTGACGGGGGCGCGTTCGCGGGCCGACTGGATCGCGGCATGGAGCACCCTTTGGGTCTGCAGCGCGTCGGCGAAATCGGGCATGGGAACGAGCGGCGTTCCTCCACCGATCATGGTGACGATGTCGGCGGCCTGGTTCACAAAGCCGTGTTCGTAGCCGAGCCCGTGGCTGTCGGGCCACCAGGCGGCGGCGTAGGGATGGTCGTCGCCGCCGCGGGTGACGTCGATGGTCGTCCACCCTGCGGTGCGTCCCTCGCCCCGTGCGTCGTAGTAGCCGAGCTCGTTCATGCGTTCGAAGTCGAAGCGGAGGGCGCCGTGTTCGCCGTGGATCTCGAATCGGTTCGAGTTGTGGTAACCCGTTGCCAGGCGGGTCGCTTCGAACGACGCGATTCCGCCTCCGCTCAACCGGGCGAGGAACATGACAGCGTCGTCGACGGTGCTGGCGCCCTTGGCGCCCACGGTTCCGGCGCCGGACCCGGCGATCTCGCCGCCGCCGGAGCCCTCGATGATCTCCCGCTCGGCGATGAAGGTGTGCTCGATCGATCCTTCGACGGTCGTGATCTCTTCGCCGGTCACGAAGCGCACGGCGTCGATGATGTGCGCGTTGAGGTCGCCGTGGGCACCCGAGCCGGCGACGTCGGACTGGAAGCGCCACAGCAGGGGTGTGTCGGGGCCGCCCCAGCTCTGCAGGTAACAGGCGCGGGCGTGGTAGATCCGACCGATGGCGCCGGACTTCACGATCCGGTGGGCCAGCGCCACCGCCGGAACGCGGCGGTAGTTGTACCAGACGAAGGTCTGCCCGCTCGCTGCGGCCGCGGCGTCGGCCATGGCCCGGGCGTCGTCGAGGGTTCCGGCCAACGGCTTCTCGCAGGCCACGTGCTTGCCGGCCTCGAGCGCAGCAATGGCTTCCTCCGCGTGGACGTTGTTCGGCGTGCCGATGTCGACGAGGCCGATCTCGGGTGAGGTGACCGCAGCCCGCCAGTCGGTGCTGGCGTTGGCCCATCCCCACTGCTCGGCGAACGCCTCGAGCTCGGTGGCATTGCGACCGACAACGGTGTGCATGACCGGCTGGGGGTCGAGGGTGAAGAACTTGCCGACGTTGAGCCACGCGTTCGAATGGGCGCGACCCATGAATTTCGAGCCGAGGAGGGCGATGTTGAGGTGCTCGGTCACGAGTCGGGTTTCCTTTCGGGGTCTGCGGAGGCGGTCATGCGTCGACTCCGAGATACTGACGTTGGAGATCTTGGTCACCGGCCAGCAGTTGTGCGGTCGTCTCCGTCTCGATTCGCCCGGAGACCATCACGAGCTGGCGCTCGGCCATGGAGGTGGCCGCACGCAGATTCTGCTCGACGATGAGCACCGCTGTCCCCTCTTCGACCAGTTGGTGGGTGGCCTCGATCAGCGTGTCGACGATGGTCGGAGCCAGGCCTTCCGACGGCTCGTCCATCAACACGAGGCTGCCGTTCAACAAGAGCGCCCGACCCACCGCCAGCATCTGCTGCTCGCCGCCGGAGAGCTCGGCACCACCGTTCTTGCGCCGCTCGGCCAGCCGGGGGAAGAGCTCGTACACGGCCTCGGGAGTCCAGCGTTTGCCCCGGGTGCCCTTGGCCAGCATCGCGAGGTGTTCGTCGACGGTGAGCGACGGAAACAGGCGACGCCCCTGCGGGATGTAGGCCATGCCATGCCGGGCGATCCGCTCGGGCGTGCTGCCCTCGATACGTTGGCCGGCGAAGGTGATCTGTCCACCCGAAGGTTTGATCAGGCCCATGAGGGCCAGGCACAGCGTGGTCTTGCCCATGCCGTTGCGCCCGACGATGCACACGGCTTCGCGGCCCATCGAGAATGTGATGCCGTCGAGGACGCGGGACGTGCCATAGCCCGCAGACAGGCCATCGACACGCAACAGTTCGTCGGTCACGACATGCCCTCCTGGCCGAGGTAGATGGCGTGAACCAGCGCGTTGTGACGGATCTCGTCGGGAGTCCCCGTGGCAACCGTCTCGCCGTCGGCCATCACGACGACGCGGCCGGCGACCTTGAGCGCGACATCCATGTCGTGCTCGATGATGATCATCGTGACGTCGACCGGCAGGTTCTCGAGCAGCTCGATCAGTCGCTCCCGTTCACCACGTGACAACCCTGATGCGGGCTCGTCGAGCATGATCAGGTCGGGTTCGGTCACCAAGGCGATACCGATCTCGAGCTGCCGTTGCTGGCCGTGCGACAGGTCACCGACCTGGGTCTCGAACTGGTTGCCCAGCCACACCCGCTTCGCCGCCTCGGCGGCAGTCTGGCGCAGCTCGGCGTCGCGACGAGTGCGAAGCAGCGACAGATGCCGCCCCTGCTTGCCCGTCTGGGCCAGGTAGAGGTTCTCGCCCACGGTCAGTCCGCTGAACAGCCGGGTCTTCTGGTAGGTCCGCGCCACTCCCAGTTGCGGCCGAAGCCGAGACGGGAGCGCCGTGCAATCGACACCCTTGATGAGAACCTTCCCTGCGGTGGGTGTGATGTCGCCGGCGATGGCGTTGAACAACGTGGTCTTGCCCGCCCCGTTGGGGCCGAGCACCGCCAGCCGCTCGCCCTGAGTGACTTCGAGGTCGATGCCACTCAGGGCGAGCAGACCTCCGAACGCCACGGCAACCGACTCGAGCCGCAGGAGGGGATCACGCGTCTCGGTTGTCGGTGTCGTGGCGTCGGAGATCATCAGGCGGTTCCTACTCGCCGATCAGCGTTGGGGGACGCCGTCGACGACGGGGATCTCGTTGCCCTGCCATGGCAGGGCCTTGGCCTCGCATGGTGTGTTGTCGCGCTCGGGCGGGTCGGTCTCGCTGGAGAAGGTCCCACCGAAGGTCTGGTCGACCCCCGGCACGATGTAGACCGTCTTCTGGATGACCTCACCGCTGGCCTCGTCGAGCTCGAGCTGTGCGACGAAGGTGTCGACGATGGCCTGACGGTTCTCGTCGAGGCTGACCGGTCCATAGGGAAGGTCGAGCTCGAGCGAAGCCAGAGCCGCATTGAGGTCGGCGTTGTTCTCACCCAGCACGCCACCGGTCTGCTCGAGGGCGGTCAGAAGGGCGGTGCCGGCGGCGTAGTAGCCGTAGGCGAAGCCGAAGCCCAACGGGATTGACGGAGAGTCGGGTTCGCCACCGGTCATGGCACCCGAGCTGAGGGTCTCCCAAGCGGCATCGGCGCTGGCGAGGTACTCAGTGATCTCCGGCGTGGAGATGTCTCCGGGCAGCGAGGCGAACCCGCCGATGTAGGCGCCGGCAATGTCGGTTCCCAGGGCCTCGGCGAGGGCCGGGCTGAAGAACAGGTTGCCTGCGTGCTGATCGCCGGTGAGATCGCCCTTGGCGTTGAGGAACGCCTCGAGCGACGCATTCGTGCCGGTGCCGCCGATGACCCAGAAGTACCCGTCGACCTCGTCGGGATCGGGCAGCTGCTGCACGAACGACGAGTAGTCGGTGGTTCCGAGCGGTGGGAAGACCTGGCTGACGATCTCGCCGCCTGCGGCGCAGAAGTCGGCCACGAATCCTGCCGCCGAGGTCCAGCCGAAGCCGTAGTCGTCGGCGATGACCGCCGCCGTCTCCCATCCAGCGTCGTTGTACAAGATGTCGCCCACGCCGGCGTTCCACTGAGCGCCGTCGCCGTTGAATCGGAAGAAGTTCGGCGCCTGCACGTGCAGGGTCGAGTCCTGGGCTCCGGAGATGCCGTTGATGAAGGTCACCTCGGGATGGTCGAGCGCATAGTTGGCAATGGCGATGCCCTCGTCGCCCGACAGTGGCCCGAGCACGACATTGGCGCCGTTCTGCTCGACCAGGGTGCGGATTTCCTGGATCGCGGTGTCGGGGGTGTCGTCGCCGCAACCGATCCCCACGAGCTCGATCGGGGTTCCGGCGATTTCAGCGCCGGAGAAGCCGTCGAGGGCGGTGGTCGGCGAGTTGGACGTGGCGCCGGCCTGGTTGATCATCGCCAGCGTGGCACCGGCGACGACGTCTTCGTGGAAGCCGCCGAAAGCGCCTTCGCACTCGCCCATGATTCCGAGCTGGATCGACTCGCCGCCTTCCTCCATGGCCGGTTCCTCGGCCGCGGGTTCCTCGGCCGCGGGCTCCTCGGCCGCCGGTTCCTCAGCTGCCGGTTCCTCGGCCGCCGGTTCCTCGGCCGCCGGTTCCTCGCTGGCAGTCTCGTCATCGCTGTCGCTGCCGCATGCCGCGGCGATCAACGTGAACGTGAAGAGGATGCCGAGCAGGCTCAGCAGTCTCCGCTTCTTGTTTGGATTCATGGGATTGGTTCCCTCCGTTGGTTGTTGGTACCGACCACGAGTGGTCACTTGCTGTGTGGAGCCCATCAGGACCCACTCGCTTGAAGCGAGCTCTCCTCGGTGGCGGCTGGTTCAGGGCCGCGCCGAAGTGCTTTGCTCGCCGCATCGCGAAGTCGTTGGATGATCCCGGCGAGGCCGTCGGGAGACAGCAACATGATGACGAGCAACATCAAGCCGATCATGGTGTTGAACCGCTCCTGAGCCAGGATTCGCTCTTCGATCACGCCGCCGATGTTTCCGAGCAGGGGAATGTCGCGGATGTAGATGTTCGCCCCGACGAAAACGAATGCCCCGAGCCACGCTCCCTCGAGGTGAGCGATTCCACCGATGACGGCGATGATGAGCAGATCGAGCGTGGGGCCGATGTTGATCGAGGTGGGGTCGATTTGTCCGTTCCACCAGATGTTGAGAATCCCGGCGACGCCCGCCACGAAACCCGCCAGTGTGAACGCAAGAGTGCGATGCAGCTGCACACTGAAGCCCAGCGACGACATGCGTATCGGGTCGTCGCGAACGCCCTGCAGCGCCAGCCCGAACGGCGTCTTGGCGATGGCGCGAAAACCCACGTACGCGAGAACCGAGAGCACCAGACCTGCGTAGTACAGCCGCTTCGGATGGTCGAGGAACAACCCTGGGGGGTCGATGCCGGTCATCCCCCCGAAGCCGGAGAACGTGGTGACCTGACCGAAGAAGAAGAACCCCAGGACGGCGTAGGTGAGAGTGAGCATGAGGAAGTAGATGCCGCTCGAGCGGGCCGAGAGCAGCCCGAACACGAACGCAAGGAGGGTGACGATGACCAGGGCGATCACCACCGCCAGCCACGGATCCCGGCCCAGCTTCAGGCCACGGCCGCTGTCGGCGACCACGTTGCCCACGGCGAAACCGGCCACACCGAACATCAGCCACTGGGCGAGCGACACCATGCCGCCGTAGGCCGACAAGAACACGAGCGTCGACGCCGCCAGGCCCAACATGAGGGCGCGGGTCATGACGAAATCGATGAAGAAGTCGGATCCGAACAGCGGGAGCAGCGCCAACAGCGCCACGATGGCGGCGACCGCAGCGCTCCGCAACGAGAGCGACGTCATTCCGCTCTCCCGTACAGACCGTTGGGCCGCACCGCCAACACGACCGCCAGGACCACGAGCGTGAAGATGATGGAGTAGAACGTGTAATCGGCCGGCAGGTACGCGGGCGAGAAGGCGGTGACCATGCCGTAGAGCAGTGATCCGGCGATGGCTCCCTTCACCGACCCGAGTCCTCCGATGATCACGACGATCAACGAGTTGAGCAACCACTGGCCGTCGGTACCGGGTGCGACACCGGCGAAGGAAGCGCCCATCACGCCGCCCATGCCGGCCAGGAACGACCCGACGAAGAAGGTGATGCCGAACACCACGGTGACGTTGATCCCCAGCGCTCGGACCATGTCCTGGTCGTCGACACCGGCCCGGATGACCATTCCCATGCGGGTGCGGTTGAGCCATATCCACAACCCGGCTCCGACGATGATCGAAATCGCGAGCAGGAAGAGTCGACTCGTTGCGTATCGCTGGCCCATGATCTCGAAGAAGTGCACGACGCCACCGGGCCACACCACTCGCTTGGCGAGTCCGCCGTACTCGAACAGCATCTGATCGGCCACGATGACGGTGACTGCGACGGTGATGATGGCCTGACGGAGGTCTTGACCCTGATTCCAGCGCAAGAACAGTTGTTGCATGGCGAGACCGAGCACCGCCACGAAGAATGCGGCAGCGAGCATCGGCAGGATCCACTGCAACAGCGAGACGTCGTCGGACTCGATGTTGCGGCTCTGTCCGACCATGCGCTGTTGCAGGTCGATGGCCACGTAGGCCGCCAGCGCGAAGAAGGCGCCGTGGGCCATGTTGACCGTACGCATGAGGCCGAAGATCAGGGTGAACCCCGACGCCACCACGAAGAGCAACCCGGCGAAGGTGAGACCGTCGAGCAAGGTGACGATGAACTCACCGGGTTCGCTGATCGCGGGCCCGGCCGAGGTGTGGACGGTCCACGACCGGTCGGCAATGAACAGCACCCAGAGCAACGCGAACCCCACGAGCAGCCCGATGAACACAACGGGAATCCTGCGCAGCGTCTCGATCTGGCGCGGCGTCAGACTCAGCGCCCCGAACCGGATCTGCGCAGCGTCGCTGTGGCTTGCCCTGGTCACATCTGTTTCCCCCACCGTCAACCTAACGAGCGGCGCGCGATCGGAACAGAGCCAGGAGACGCAGACGCGCTAGCGCGATCGAGGGGGCGCGAAAGAACTAGTCGGCGACGCGGAGGATCACCGACGCCGCTTCGGTGCGGGTGCGAACGTGCAGCTTCATGAGGATGCTGCTCACGTGGTTCTTCACCGTGAACACGCTGAGATCGAGCTGGTCGGCGATCTCGGCGTTGGTACGGCCGCTCGCCAACAGATGAGCGATCTCCTCTTCGCGGGCCGTGAGACCCGACAGACTCGGCTCGGGACGTTCGTCCATGAGCGAGTGGGTGACCTCGGCCGAAAAGGTGCTCTGACCGACTGCGGCGCTGCGAACCGCCCGGGCGAGCGACGGTGCGTCGACCGACTTGATCAGATAGCCGTTGGCCCCGGCGTCGATCACCTCACGGACACGCGACGACTCGGAGAACGACGAAAGGGCCACGATTCCCAGGTCGGGATGCGCGGCGCGCAGCCGCCGGATGACCTCGGCGCCGCTCAGCCCGGGCATCACCAGGTCCATCACCACCACCGCCGGGTGCAGCGAGGCGACGATCTCGAGGGCGGCGGTACCGTTGGCGGCCTCGCCGATCACGTCGATGTCATCGAAGGACGCGAGGCACGCGCTCACCCCCTCGCGCAACAGGTCATGGTCGTCGACGACCACCACCGAGATCGCGCTCAACTCGTTGCTCGCAATCGCAGATGGGTTCCCGCGCCCTCTTCGCTGTCGACCGCCAGCGTGGCCCCGATCGACTCAGCCCGTTCGCACATGATCCGCAGACCGAAGTGCCCTCCGGGCACGGCGTGGGGGTCGAATCCACGCCCGTCATCGGAGACGATCAACTCGACCGGCGGTCCGGCCCGCAGTTCGACGGTGAGCGCGGAGGCTTCGGCGTGCTGGGCGACGTTCCCGAGCGCCTCCTGGGCGATGCGGTAGAACGCGATGTGAACGGTCGGGTCGAGTTTCACCCGGTCGAGCTTGAGGGTCACATCGAGGGTGCGGCGGCACTCGAGCGCCGCGAGGAGGAACTCGATCAGCTCGTCGAGGTCGACATCGGTGAGCCCTTCGGGACGAAGCTCGAGCAGCAGCGCTCGCATCTCGGCCAACGCGCCACGCGTGAGCTGACGGAGACGATCGACACGATGGTGCAGGCTCGAGTCGACGTCGACATCACTCAGGAGCGACTCGGCCGTGAGCGCCGCCGTCCACAGCGTCTGGTTCACCGCGTCGTGGAGATCGCGGGCGAGTCGCTGCCGCTCTTCGGCCGCCGCCAGCTCGGACATCCGGCCGGCCAGCTGAGCATTCGACAGCGCCGCGCCCGCTTGGTCGGCCACCGCACCGAGCCGGTCGGCGTGACCCTCGGTGAAGAACCCACGCGTCGCACTCTCGACCAGGAGGTAGCCGACGAGCTGATCGGCGACCTGCATGCGGGCCCCGAGCACCGACTGGGCCGGACCGATCGCGGCCACGGGTTGGTCGACGATCACCGGACCGTGCTCGGCTTTCAAACGCTGTATGACGCTGAGCTTCTCGATGTCGCAGGCGGCGACATCGGTGGCGTCTTCGAGATACCCGAAACCGGAGTGGAGGTGGCTCAGCTCGCACGCCCCGTCGGCGTCGGCGAGGACGATGGCGGCGAGGTCGTTCGACACGAGCCGTTCGATGCCACCCAGCGCCTGTTCTCCGACCGCGGCGAGATCGAAGGTCTTCGACATCGCCGCGGCAGTGTCTCGCAGCGCTTCGGCGTAGGCCCGTTGCTGACGCTCCTCGGCTTGGAGTCGGATGCGGTCCTCGACTTCCCGCCGCAGGGCTTCGTTGGCCCGCATGAGCTCGTTGGTGCGCTGGATGACCCGCTCGTCGAGATCGTCGAGGGTTCGCGTGAGCTCCTCTTCGGCTCGGCGCCGATCGGTGATGTCCTCGAAGGTGCCCAGAATGCCGATGACCTGGCCGTCGACGTCGCGCAGCGGCACCTTGTTGGTCTCGATCCACCGCATCTCGCCGTCGGCCCGCCGGAGCCGTTCGAGGATTCCGTACTGTGGCTCTCCGCTCTCGATGACCGCCTGATCCCAGTCGATGAACCACTCGGAGCTGTATTCGGCGTCGTCGGCCCACGGCATGTCGCGATCGGACTTCCCGAGCAACAGCGACGACTCGAAGCCGGCGAAGCCGGCGAAGACCTGGTTGCACCCGAGATAACAGGAGTCGGAGTCCTTCCAGAACACGGCGTTGGTCATGGAGTCCATGAGGATCTGCAGCATCTGCTGGCTGGCGAGCAGCGCGTCGCTACCCGTCAGCTCGGCTTGAAGCAGCGCGGCGTACAGGCGGCGGACGTCGGCAGTCGAGGTGGCCTTGGCCGGGTCCAACGCTGATTGCTCCATACCGACGCACAGTACGACGAATTCGCCGATGGTCCCAGAGCGGGACCGAACCCTCAGGCGTCGACCGCCACGTAGTCGAGCTCGATGAACTCGGCCACGTTGGGAACCCACACGTCGGCGACGAAGGCCAGGTGATCGGGATGGCTGTTGTACCCGTCGTAGTGCTCCTGCGAGTCGAAGAACATGGACAGGGCGTGGGTGAAGTCGTTCTTGGCGCCCACCTGGCGCAAGATCCGGAAGTCGAGGACCCCGTCGATTTCGGCGAGCGCACGGGCCTGCTCGAGGAAGGCGGCGAAGTCGGCTTCGTCGCCGAGGCGAAAGGTGACGGTGTGCTGGATCATCGGTGTTTCTCCTGGTCGTTGCATCATCGTGGGTCATCGTACGCCGGCGGCTGGCGATGGTAGGCAGGATTGGTCGGATTGGTTGCAATTCGCGCCGCCAGCAGCCATCGTCAAGGGATGGACAGCCGAGACGTGGCCGCGAGAATCAGGTCCTACTGGGTCGACCACGGGTTCGAGCCGGGCGACCGGCTGCCGCCCGAACGTGAACTGGTGGACCTCCTCGACATGACGAGATCGCAGCTGCGAACCGGACTGGCTCGCCTCGAGGCCGAGCGGGCGGTCACCCGGCAGGTCGGCAGAGGCACGTTCGTGGCCGGCGACCGCAGGGCGGGCGAGGACGTCAGCCCCCGCGAGGTGCTCGCCGTGCGACTCCTGTTGGAGCCGGCGATGATGGGATTGGTCGTCGCCAACGCCACGAAGTCCGACTTCGATCGCCTCGAACACTGCCTTGTCGCCGCAGAGGCGGCGCCATCGCAGGAGGAGTTCGAAGTGTGGGACGCGGCGCTGCACACCGCCATGGTCGAGGCAACCCACAACGCCCTCATCACCGAGCTGTATGCCCTCATCACGGCGGCGAGAGACACGACGGTCTGGGGTGATCTCAAGCGGTCCTCGTTCTCAGCCGAGCGGCGCGCGGTCTATGACTCCCACCATCGGGCGATCGTCGAGGCCCTTCTCCGACGCGACGCGACCACGGCGGCGTTGCGGGTGTCGGAGCACCTCAAGCAGATCTCGGTGAACATGTTCGGCACCGACTCGCTGGAGCTCGCAACCGGTTGACAGAGTGTTGTCTCGCCGTTAGTTTCCGCTGATGTCAGACCAATAACAATATTGGTTCATATTGGTGCAGTCGGTGGTGACGCCATGCGGTTTGCGACAATCGAGTACCGCGGCGAGCGCCGGGTAGCCATCGAGGACCCTACAACGCCAGCGTCGTTGGGACTCCTCGCGCCTTCGTACCTATCGGTGCTCGACGTCATCGACATCGACCCCCTCCTGATCGACATCGTCGACCACATCGACGACATGACCGCTCATCGCCTGGCGCCGATTCCCGAGCCCCGACGCAACGTCCTCTGCGTCGGCAAGAACTATCGAGAACACGCGATCGAGTTCGCCTCCAGCGGCTTCGACAACTCCGACAACGCCGGAGCACCGCCCGAACCCGAGCACCCGATCGTGTTCACGAAGTTCGCTTCGTCGGTGATCGGGCCCAACGAGACCGTCGAGTTGATGCCGCACGTGACCTCCATGGTCGACTACGAAGCCGAACTGGCCGTGATCATCGGATCTGGCGGTCGCGACATCTCGCCGAACGACGCCATGGGCCACGTGTGGGGCTACACGATCGTCAACGACGTCACTGCCCGAGACCGCCAGAAGACACACAAGCAATGGCTCCTCGGCAAGACCCTCGACACCTTCTGCCCCATGGGTCCGGTCGCGGTCACCCATGACGAAGTCGACCTCGCCGACACCTGGGTCACGAGCTATGTGAACGGTGAGCGCCGCCAACACGCGAACACTTGCGACCTGATCTTCCCGGTTCCCGACATCATCGCGACCATCTCGGCCGGTTTCACGCTCCGCCCCGGCGACATCATCGCCACGGGAACCCCGGCGGGAGTGGGTATCGGCCTCGATCCCCCGCAGTTCCTGCAACCCGGCGATCGTGTGACGATCGAGATAACCAACATCGGAACCCTCGAGAACCCGTTCAAGTAGAGCCCAAGGAAGGTACCCGCATGCTCACCCAGATCAACGGCAAGCAGCTCTGGCTGGAGATCACAGGCGACGGTCCGACCGTCGTGATGGTGCACGGCCTCGGTGGGACCACCACCTTCTACGACGCCGTGACCGCCCGACTGGCCGAGAATCACCGGATGGTCGCCTTCGATCTCAACGGTCACGGCCGAAGTCCGCTCACCGGTCCTGTCTCGATCGAGGGGTTTGCCGATGATCTGGGCGCCGTGCTGGATCATGTCGGCGCAGAGTCGGCGTCGGTGATCGGCCATTCCATGGGTTCGGCCATCGTTCAGACCTTCGCGGCCAGCCACCCCGATCGGGTCGACAAGCTCGTCCTCCTCGGGCCCATCCGCGAGCTTCCCGACGCAGGCCGCGACGGGCTGCGCGAGCGAGCGGCGACCGTTCGGACCCAGACGATCGGAGCGATTGCTCCGACCATCGCCAACGCCGGCACGGGTCCCAAGACGAAGGATGAACGACCAGAGATCGTCGGATACGTTCGCGAATGCGTGCTCGGACAGACCGATGAGGGGTACGCAGTTGCCTGCGAGGCGGCGGCCGCCACCGTCGACGCCGACCAGGGGGCCATCACCTGTCCGGTCCTGCTGATCACCGGAACCGCCGACGGAATCGCGCCACCGGAGAAGACCCAGCACATCGCCGCCGGGTTCGGCGACGCCGCCGTCCATGTCATCGACGGCATCGGGCACTGGACCGTCGTCGAGGCCGGGGTCGAGGTCGCCTCACTGGTGGCAGAGTTCCTCGGCTGAAAACTCGATCGACAACGACAACACTCTGCAGCATCTGCTGCATTCACGGGGGAGAAAGCAAATGAGCAGTACCGAGGACGTCATATTCAAGAACGTGCAGGTCATCGACGGGAACGCCGACGAACCATTCGGGGCTGAGGTCCTCGTCCGCGACGGCGAGATCGTAGCCGTGGAACAAGGCGGCGGTCTGCCCGACAGCGACGACCGCGTCATCGACGGCAAGGGCCGAACGCTCATGTCGGGTCTGTGCGACGCCCACACCCACCTGAGCTGGAACAGCGGCGACCTCGACGGCATCGCCTCGATGGAGCTCGAGGACCACGTGCTCGTGTGCGCCGAGTCCGCCCGGATTCTGCTCGACGCCGGGTACACGATGGCGGTAGGAGCCGCAGCGGCCAAGATGCGGCTCGACATCGCAACCCGCGACGCCATCAACGCAGGCATGATCCCCGGACCGCGCTATCTCGCGTCGGTTCGCGAGATCTGCTCGCCCGCGGGCATGCTCGTACCGGGTATCTCCACGCAGGTCAGCGGGGTCGAGGAGATGCGCAAAGCGGTGCGCGAGGCGCTCCGGCTCGGTGCCGACATCGTCAAGATCATCCAGAGCGGCGAGTCGATCACCCAACGGGCGTGGGCCGGCGACGATTACCTCACCGACGACGAGATCGCTGTGGCCGTCGAGGAGGCCAACCGGCTCGGACGCCGCGTGGCGACGCATGCCCGCAGCACGGAGAGCTGCCTGAAGGCGGCCCGCAACGGCGTCGACATCTTCTACCACATGAGCTACGCCGACGAAGCGTGCATCGACCTCATCGCCGAGCGAAAGGACGAGGTCTTCGTCGCACCGGGGCTGCACTGGCTGTACGCCTCACTCTACGAAGCCGACGCGTTCGGGTTTCCCCAGGAGGCGGCCGAGGCGGTGGGCTACAAGCTCGAGCTCGACGCCGGCATCGAGGGACTCAAGGAGATGCACCGTCGAGGCATCCGGGTGCTTCCCGGCGGCGATTACGGCTTTGCATGGACGCCGCACGGCACCAACGCCCGCGACCTCCAGCACTTCGTCGAGCTCCTCGACTTCACTCCGATGGAGGCCATCAGGGCGGCGACGGTTCACGGGGGGGCCATCATGCAGAACGACAAGCTCGGCAAGGTGGAACGCGGCTATCTCGCCGACCTGATCCTCGTCGACGGCGATCCCCTCGCCGACATCACGGTCTTGCAGGACCACGGCAAGCTCGTCGGCATCATGAAAGGTGGCAGCTTCCACAAAGATCCCGACGTCACCGATTTCGTCACTTCCCGGTAGGCACGTCGGTCTACCGACTGCCCGCGCCCGGCCAGGTGTCGGACAGCCGGTAGCCCTCGGGCCAGGGGTCGGTCGGGTCAACCACATGTTGGTGAGTACCCGTGATCCACGCCCGTCCCGTGATCGTCGGGACGATCGCCGGGCGCTCCCCCACAGCGCTTCGCGCAACGATGGTTCCGACGAAGGTCGAGTCGATCACCGAGCGCATCGTGAGCCGACTGCCGACGTCCATCAAGCCCCGTGCGGCCAGCACGGCCAGGCGAGCCGAAACGCCCGTGCCGGTCGGTGAGCGATCGAGCTTCCCAGGGTCGATGACCGACGTGCTCTTGAGCATCCACTCGGACCCGGCCGATCCGGGTTCGGGCTCGAGTGGCTCGGCGATCTGACAGAACGAGATGTGGTTCCACTCGAGGCCGGCGTCGTTGCCGGGGTGGGAGAACCCGAGCTGCTCGTTGGCAGCCAGCGTGATCCGGGCGCCGGCCACGGCGAGCTCGGCGGCTGCAGCCGGCACCACCTCGAGGTCGATGTCGGCGGCATCGACCATCACGAAACTGTCGCCCCCGAAGGCCGTGTCGACCCGCAGCGATCCGAACCCCTCGACCTCGATCATCGCGTCGAGCTCCGATACGAACGAGGCCACATTGGTGAGCGTCACCGCCTCGACCTTGCCCGCCGCACACCGGGCCTCGACCTCGACCAGACCACCGGGCGCCTCCAGGGTGAGGCGGGTGACCGGCTCGACCATCGGGACGAGCCCGGTCTCGAGCACCACCGTGGCGACGCACATGGCGTTGGAACCCGACATGGGTGGCGTGTGCATGGGCTCCATGATGATGAAACCCATCTGCGCAGCCGGGTTCCGGGGCGGCACAAGCAGGTTGACGTGCCGGAAGACGCCTCCACGCGGCTCGTTGAGCAGCAGGTTGCGCAGCGATCCGTCGGTGTCGATCCAACGGGCCTGTTCCCACAGCGTCTCGCCCGGTGGGGGCGGGACACCGTCGACGATGACGTCACCGACCTCGCCCTCGGCGTGACAGCTCACGGTGTGGATGACTCTGTCCGGACCCATCGGCCGATGCTAATGCTCGACACGACCGGGGGACCTCGGGCGATAGTTGTGCCATGACCGTGAGCATCGAAACCATCGGATCCGTCCGGATCATCACCATCGACCGACCGGAAGTCCGCAATGCCGTCGACGGACCCACCGCACGCGCCCTCTTCGACGCCTTCGTCGACGCCGACCAGGACTCCGAGATCGCGGCCGCTGTGCTCACCGGTGCCGGCGGCACGTTCTGTTCCGGCGCCGACCTTTCGGCGCTGGCCACGGGAGCCGGTAACCGGGTCGGCCCAGAGAGCCCCGAGGCGATCGTCGGGTCCCTCGGGCCCATGGGGCCGACCCGCCTGAGGCTCGACACCCCGGTGATCGCCGCCATCGAGGGCTACGCCGTCGCGGGCGGTCTGGAGCTGGCGGTCTGGTGCGATCTGCGGGTCGCCGCGTCCGATGCGAGCCTCGGCGTGTTCTGCCGCCGCTGGGGCGTGCCGCTCGTCGACGGTGGCACCGTACGACTCCCGCGGCTGATCGGCGAGTCTCGCGCCGCCGACCTGATCCTCACCGGACGCGAGGTCGCCGCGCCGGAGGCGTTCCAGATGGGACTGGTCAATCGCGTGACCGAGCCCGGAGACGCGCTTCGCGCCACGATCGAGCTCGCGACGCAGCTCGGGGAGTTCCCCCAGCGCTGCCTGCGCAGCGATCGTGCATCGATGTACGGTCAGCACGGCCGTGACTTGGGCACCGCCCTGAGCGAGGAGGTCGACCTCGGCCTGGCAACGATCCGCTCGGGTGAGACCCTCGCCGGGGCCCAACGGTTCGCCGAGGGCGAGGGTCGCCACGGTCGTTTCGTCTGACCGACCGATCTAGGGTCCGAACAGGTCGAGGGTCACAGCCTGAACCACGTCGTCGTCGACGAAGAAGTCGACCGTCCACCACTCGAGGCAACTCGTGGCGAGCTCGGGCTGAATGCTCACCCGTCGCAGATCGTCGAAACCTGCAGGCGGAGATACCGGCGGACCTACACACCTCGAGTGGGCACCGACGGTCACTACTGCCGGCTCGGTGGCGATGTCGAGGGCCGAGAACGGGCCTGAGTACCCGTCGTACTCGGCGACGTCCAGGGACCAGCGGCCGGGATCGACCAGCTCCGAGCGGTTCAGCGTGACCAGGATCTGGTCGGCCAGGCCGATGGCGGTCTCCTCGGCGAAGGGAAGATCGGCGGCGGTGGTCTCGGTCGGTGCGGCGGCGTGGGCCAGGAACGCCGCGACGAGTTCCTGATCCTCGGCCCTCGGAACGACGGTGTCGGCCTGCGCATCGAGGACCAACCGCTGCCCGTCGAAGCGGCCGACGAGCTCCGCGAAGCCCTCGGTCCACCGCACCCCTTGGGCCTCCTCGAGGTCGGCATCGAGACCAGCCGGGTTGGCGATCACGACCCACATGCCCCCACATTGCGGCGGGAACGACTCCATCGACACCTCGCACAGGCGGGCGCTGGCGTCGTCCCACAGGACGAAGCCGGTGAAGGTCCCGTCGCGAGCGCCCTCGCCGTCGAACAGCTCGGCAACGCCGATCGCGTCGTCGGGTTCGAGGGTCGGTGCCGTGGCCGTCTCGGTGGTCGGGGGTTCGTCGGTGCTGCGTGTCCACGGCACGTCGTCGACGCTCACGATGAACTCGACGATCCGCTCCGGCACCGGTGGCTCGTCGAACGGGCGGATGTACTCGAGCCGGAGAATGCCCGCACCGGAGGTCGTGGCCTCGAAGACGAAGATCTGCGTTCCGGGTGCGCCGACCAGATCGGTCGGCGCTTCGTCGTAGGTCGACGAAACGACGGTCACCACACCCGACGCCGACTCGGGGTCGACGACCCATTCGAAGCCCGTGGTGGCATTCGACTCGAGCCGGACCTCGAAGCGATCGCCCGAATCGATCAGCACGGTCTTGCCGCTGTCGGCATCGCCGAGCACCATGCCGGCCGAGTCGCCGCGGCAGCTGCCCAGAGCCAGACTCGCAACAATGATCATCACCAGCGTCTTCGCCATCACCATCACGCCTCCTCGGCCACAGAAGGTCGTCGGAACTCCTTACGCCATCACACGATCCGATGGGGATACTCACGAAGGCGCAGCGCATCGATCTCGTCGAAGGCCGAGCGGGTCGCGGCGCGCACCAGCTCTTCCCGCTCCCTCTGCCAGTGTTCATCACACGTCGACGTGAGCTGGAAGCGGGTCAGCTTGAGGACGATCTCGTCGTCGCCGATGGTCTCGATCCAGTCCATGGGTACGAGGAGGTCGATGTCGGTCCGGATGTGAAGCATCTCGAGGGTCTCCTCGACGAAACCTCCACCGAGAACGAACCACTCCTTGCCGTTCTCGTCGAAGTCGATGTCGATGACGTTCCCGATGGCGAACCCGTCGGCATCGCGGACCTTCTTCTTCTTGAGCTCGCTGAAACTGGTGTTCAGGACCTGCATGTCGTCACCTCGATGCTGCGCGCCAGAAGTTGAAGGCTCCTGACCCTTCGCCCTAAGCCTGCACCGTGGAAGAACGCAGCACCAGGGTCGAAAGTCTCAGGCCGAGGCGGGAACCAGCTCGGCCCAGGCTCCGTAGCCGCCGAGAATGTCCGAGACGTCGTCGAAACCGGCTTGACGGAGCACGCTCGCACCCACCGACGAGCGATAGCCGCCGGCACAGAACACGACGGTGGGAGCACGGGGATCGAGCTCGTCGAGTCGAGCCGGGAGTTGACCGACCGGA
This sequence comes from uncultured Acidimicrobiales bacterium, assembly GCA_963700995.1. Lineage (GTDB taxonomy): Bacteria > Actinomycetota > Acidimicrobiia > Acidimicrobiales > JAHEJN01 > JAHEJN01. The sequence goes on along the minus strand of CAVOZP010000006.1, from coordinate 133,036 downwards.
ATGGTCGTGGCCCCTTCGATCGTCCCGAGCGCGATCTCACCGGGGTTGCGGATGTCGATGAGCTGCAACCCTTCGATGTCGGCCTTGCAGCCCTCGAACTCGAGGGCGGTCATGCGCGAGGCCTGCTCCACCTTCTCGGGATGGGCCGTCATCGCCTCGAGGGGTGCCTCGAGATACCCGACGACCCGGTCGAACCCGATGCGGGCCAGCCGGTTCTTGGCCTCGACCTCGAAGCCGTCGTCGGCGACGAGGACGATGTCGGCGTCGGAAGGCACGACCGAGCCGGCGAACTCGGCGTAGCGGCCGTTGAGCCCGACGTTGATGGAACCGACCAGATGGCCGTGGGCGAACTCGTCGGGATCACGACCGTCGACCAGCATCGCGCCGGCCGCGACGAGGCGCTCGACAGTGGCCAGGTCGAGAGCCTCGGGCCGGGCGGTCTCGTCGAGCAGGCCACGGTCCTTGCGGTTCAGGACCGCGTCGTAGACGAAGTACTCGGGTGCCGGGGGCTGGCCCTCGGTCACGAGACCGACGAAGGTCTCCTTGTCGGGGGCCAGGAGGGCATAGTTGGTGAGCCGCTGCTCACCCATGGTCGACCACGTGTCGGTCGACAGGTTCTTTCCGCACGCGGAGCCCGCACCGTGGGCGGGGTAGACGCGCGTTGCGTCGGGTAGCGGGAGCAGCTTGTCGTGCAGGCTGTCGTACAGCTTGTCGGCCAGCTCGTCTCTGGTGAAGCCGATCGAGGCCAACAGATCGGGGCGACCGACATCGCCGATGAACAGCGTGTCGCCGGTGAGGACCCCGTAAGGGACCTCGTCACCGGCGTGTTCGTAAACGACGATGCTCAGCGACTCGGGTGTGTGCCCGGGGGTGTGGAGGAACTCGAGCTCGACCTCGCCGAGCGAGTGGCGCTCACCGTCGGCCACCTTTCGTGAGGGGAATTCGGTCTCGGCGACCGCGGAGAACGCGATCTCGGCTCCGGTCGCGGCGGCGAGCTCCAGGTGCCCCGAGAGGAAGTCGGCGTGGAAATGGGTCTCGATCACCATCTCGATCGTGAGTCCAGCCGCCTCGGCATCTCTCACGTACTCGTCGGTGTCGCGACGCGGGTCGACGACCACCGCCCGCCCCGTCGTCTCGTCACCGATGAGATACGACGCCTGCGACAGGCAATCGAGGTAGTACTGCACGAACTTCATGGCTGAACCCTTTCTCCTGATATGTACGGACATTATACCCCCAGGGGTACCCTGTCAACCGTTTACGCCGCCTGCGTGTTGAGTTCGGCGAGCACTCCTGCGATATCGCACTTGTCCGTGCGGTTGTACGGCAGCTTGCCGAGGACCGTTCCCATGGTGCAGGTGTTCGAGACCGCCGAGTACGTCAGGCCTGCGGCCACTCCCCCGGCGAGCCACTTGGCACGCGGGACAACGATGCTGGCGACGACGCCGGCCAATGCGAGCGAGCCGGCGACCAGGCGCACCTGACGATCCATGGCCCACCGATCGGTGTGACCTCGCACGACGTCGCCACCGGCGTTCTCCCATGCGGCCATTCCGCCCTCGAGGATGTGCAGGGTGTCCTTGCCGGCTGCGGTGAGCTTCCCGTGAGCCTGCGTGGCGCGGCCGCCCGATTGACAGACGAGAACCACCGGATGGGCCACCTCGGCGAGATCGCGGACGTGTTCGCCGAGGGTGTCGAGCGGCACGTTGTACGACCCCGGAATGTGAACGGTCTCGTACTCTCCGCCGGTGCGCACGTCGAGGATCCGGATGTCGGGGTCTTCGTGGCGAAGCTGGCGGAGCTGGCTCGTGTTGATGGTGTCGGTCGCAGGGATGGTGGTTGTTGTCATGGTGCCTCCACGGAGGATGGTAGGTGAATGGGATCGAAGGTGATGGTCTCGAGGCGGCCCGACCGCAGGTCGTGCACGGCGCCACGTAGGTCGAGCCGTCCGGAACGCGCCGCCGTGCCCGCCGGCCCGACATGTTGTTCGAGGGCACGGATGGTGCCGACCACGTTGAGACGCACGATCTCGTCGACATCGGCGCCCGGTCGGGTGCGGGCGATCCGGCAGATCGGCTCGACGATCGGCGCGAGGTCGCCCGAACATGCTCCCGAAGCTGCCGCGCGGACCGCGCCACACCCCGTGTGGCCGAGAACGACGACGAGGTCCACGCCGAGCTGGTCGACCGCATAGTCGAGACTGGCCAGCGCGGCATCGCCGGCGGTGTTGCCGGCGATGCGCACGACGAAGAGGGATCCGGCCGGCTGGTCGAAGACCACTGACGGCGGTACGCGAGCGTCGGAGCAGGCCAGGATGGCCGCCATCGGTCGGTGGGCCGGAACGGCTGCGGTCGCGGGGACCTCGGCCCGGGCGTGGGCCTCGACCAGTCGGTGCCAGGCGCGATCAGACATGACTGTCGATCGTCGATGCGCCAAACCGCTCGTCGATGCCGTATCGGCGTTGGTCGCACGGAGCCGGCCGGCGGGTGGCGATGGCGTCGAGGGCGTCGTTGGTCGATGTGTGGACCCGGTCGCCGAGTCGGTCCCACAGGCCCGAGCGGCGGAGGACGTCGCGCACCGGGCCCTTCACGTCGGTCAAGTGCACCGTGACGCCGCGCTCGTCGATCTCGGCCAGCAGCTCCTGGAGCATCTCGGCGCCCGTGACGTCCAGGTCGTTGATGCCCGATGCATCGAGCACGAGCGCGCGCGGCTCGGCGTCGATCGCCGCCACGTGCGACAGGATCAGCTTCTTCACGTTCGAGGCATTCACGAACGACAGCGCCGCGTCGATGCGCAAGATCCGCACGCCGTCGATGACGTGGGCCTCGGGGAAGCGAGTGATGTTGCGGTAGCTGGTTGTGCCCTCGACGTGACCGAGAACTGCGCTGTGGGGTTTCGAGATGCGGGCGAAGACCACCAGCATCGAGGCCACGACCGCGACGAGGATTCCCAGCTCGATTCCGAGGATGAGCGTGGCGAAGAAGGCGACCGACAGCCCGATGAGATCGCTCCTCTTCACCTGGGCGATGTGGCGCATCTCGGCGACGTCGACCAGGCCGACGACGGCCATGATGATGATGGCACCGAGGGCTGCGTTGGGCAGTGACGCGAACAAGGGCGTCAAGAACGCAATGGTGGCCAGGACGACGCCAGCGGTGACCAGCGAGGCGAACGGCGTCCGGGCACCCGCCGTGTCGTTGACGGCGGTGCGGGAGAACCCGCCGGTGACCGGATAGCCGCCGAAGAGACCCGCCGCGACGTTGGCGGCACCCAAGCCGATCAGCTCGCGGTTGGCGACCACCTCGTAGCGATGGCGACGGGCATAGACCTTGGCGACGGCAATCGACTCCATGAATCCCACGATGGTGATGACCAACGCGGTGGCGGCAAGGTCGCCGACGAGGGACCCACCGAATTCAGGAAGACCGAAGGCAGGCAGCGAGTCGGGGATGTCACCGACGACCCTCACGCCGCGATCCTCGAGGCCGAAGAGCTGGACGGCCATGATCGATCCGACCACGACCACCAGCGCGGCCGGCACTCTCGGTGCGAAGCGCTTCATGGTGAAGAGTGCGGTCAGGGCCAGCACGCCGAGGAGCAACGTGGTGGTGTTCGTGTCCGAGACATTGTCGAAGAATTCGACCACCGTCTCGTAGAAGTGATCCTTGCGCTCGGTCGAGATCCCGAAGAGGTGCTTGGCCTGTGAGAACCCGATGATGATGGCGGCAGCCGCGGTGAAGCCGACGAGCACGGAGTGCGAGAGGAAGTTCACGAGGAACCCGAGTCGGCCGACGCCGAGCGCAATGTGGACGACACCGACCATGAGCGCGAGGAGCGCCGCCGCGGCCAGATAGCCCGACGTGCCCTCCTCCACCAACGGAGCGAGGGCCGACGCGGTGAGCAGCGAGACGATGGCCACCGGACCGACGGCGAGCTGGCGTGACGTGCCGAACAGGGCATAGACCACCACCGGAATGGTGGCGGCGTACAGGCCGACCTCGGGTGGCAGTCCCGCGAGGAGGGCATAGGCCATGGCCTGGGGGACGAGCATCGCGCCGACCGTGAGGCCCGCCGCCAGGTCACTGCGGAGGTCGGTGCGCTCGTATCGAGGGGCCCAGTCGAGGATGGGGAGCAACTGTGCGAGTTTGGCCATATGACCGAATATACGTACATTTGGTCGAATCGTCAACCCATACCCCTACGGGTATGCTCGAGCCATGCAGTTCCCGACGGAGACCTCGACCGAGGCGATCGTGGCCCTCCGACGACTCGAGGGCCAGATCCGCGGCCTCCAGCGCATGGTCGAAGAGCAGTCGGAGTGCCGCGACATCGTCACCCAGCTCGCCGCCGCCAAGGGCGCGCTCGACCGTGTCGGATTCCGACTCATGATCGCGGCCATCGGCGAGGCCGATTCCGACACCGACCTCGACCAGCTCGAGAAACTGTTCCTCAAGCTGAGCTGACGACGGCCCATCGCCTTCAATCCGGGAGTCGGTACGCCGTTGCGGCCGGCTTCATCGGCCGGGCGTACCAGAGCGGCCGGCGCAGACCGTGCTCCCGTGCTGCGGGGTCACCGGAGCCGGCGGGACGAGTCTTGGTGAGCCAGTCGAGATAGGCCTCGCGTGACTTGTCGGTGTCGACCACGACATCGCCGTACGCGTCCCCGACTGCGGCGGGCGTGACGTGGACCCGCTGGTGCCAGCACTGCATCCCCGAGACGGGGTCGGGCTGGACGGCGAAGGTGGCGTTCTGGTGCACACCGGTGTCGGTCCACCAGATGCGACCAGTGTCGGGATCATCCGAGGCATACGGCTCCATGCCGTGCTCACGCTCGAGCTTCCACGTCGTGCCGTCGTTGGTGATCTTGGCCTTCCCCGCCGCCCACGAGCGAGCCTCACCCTCCTCCAACCGCCAGCGGCCCATGTGATGGGAGACGGCCACGATGCCGGGGCGAATGCCCTCGCGTGCGCCAGGCACTGATGACGAAGTGGCCGATCCGGGTCGAGATCCGGACCAGGCCGTTCTCCTCGATGCCGAGCTTCTCGGCATCTTCGGGGTGGATCCACATGCGGATGCCGGTGGCTGATCTCGTTGAGCCACTTCGAGTTCGCCGAGCGGGTGTGGATGAGCGTCGGGATGCGAAACGTCGGGAGGAGGATCCGCTCGGTCCCGGCCAGGTCGAGGTCTTCCCAGTGCACATGCGACGGAATCCACTTGGGAGTGGCGACATCCTTCCAACCCCAGTCGGCCAGAGTCGACGAGTAGAACTCGAGCTTCTTCGATGGCGTGGGAAACCCTTCCCGGGCGACGCCTTCGACGTCGACGGCCGGTGACCCGTCGCCGAGGGGGGCGAGGGTGATGTCGTCGAGCTCATCGAGATCACCCGACCACGTACCTGCCGTGCCCGGCTTTCGGTAGACGCCGCTCTCGTCCTTGATCGTCCCGGCGAGTGCGGCCTCGTCGACCACATGCTCGTAGGGCTCGTAGGGGTCACCGGGAACGGCGAAGGCCGAGCGATCGCGCATGTACTCGAGGGGGGTCTGGTCGGCTTCCGCTGCCGCCTCGGCCAGGCCGGGAACCTTCTCGGCGAACATCTTGCCGTAGTACTCGTCGATGGTCAGCGGCTTGCCCGGGTACAGCTCGCTCTCGAACCACTTCCGGATGCCCATCGAACCGTCGGGGTCGATCTTCCACGACAGATCGATCCAGAACTCGTTCTCCTCCCACACCTCGCCCTGGTTGTAGTCGTAGCTGCGGGCATCGGGGCCGAGGTCGCCGGTTCCGCCGTTCTGGCGGTCCTTGATCTCGGCGTAGCGCCGGAACACCGACTGGCGAAACGAGATCCAACGGCCGGCGTGGGTCTCGTAGCTGGTGATGTCATGGCGTTCGGCGGACACGCCCATGGGCAACACGTAGTCGGCGAACCACGCTGTCTCACTCCACGTGGGCGTCAGCGCCACGTGGCAGGCCACCTTGGACTCGTCCTTGAGCGCCTCCATCCAGGTGAAGCCGTCGGGGTTGGTCCAGATGGGGTTGTAGACCCGGCTGAAGTAGACCTCGAGCTTGCCCCTTCCTTCCTTGAGGAAGTGCGGCAGCAGTATCGACATCTCGTGGTACGCGAGCGGGTACTCCTTGGGCCATTCGAGCTCGTTCCACGTGTCGAGGCCCGGCGCCCCGATGGGGTCGCCCGGCTTGAACTTGTTCATGCCGTTGCCGGCGGTGCCTCCCTTGGTGGCCACCGAACCGGTGAGCACGTTGAGGAAGAACAGGCAGCGGGCCACCTGCCAGCCGCCGAGATTGCCGGCTCCGGCCGCACGCCAGTTGTGGCTGGCGAACTTCGTCGGATGGTTGCCGATGAGAACGGCGATCTCGCGAATCGTGTCGGCGGAGATCCCGGTCTTCTGCTCGGCGGCCTCGGGGGTGTACTCGGCGTACTCGTCGAGGATGGCCGGGCGCACCGCCTCCCACTCGACGGGCAGATCGGGCCGGGTCTCGCTCAGGTAGGTCTCCCAGTTGGTCCACCGCCGGAAGAACTCGGCGTTCCATGTCTCGTCGGCGACCAGGAGGCGAGCAATGGCAAGCAAGAGGAAGGGCTCGGTTCCGGGCCAGGTGGGGAGCCAGTAGTCGGCCTTGGCGCCCGTGTTCGAGAGCCGGGGGTCGACGCAGATGATCTTGGCCCCCTTCTTCTGGGCCTCCATGATGCGCTGAGCGTGCGGGTTGAAGTAGTGGCCCGCCTCGAGGTGGGCCGAGATCAAGAAGATGACCTCGGCGTTGGCGAAGTCCGACGACGGCCGGTCGTGCCCCATCCACGACTGGTAGCCGATGCGGGCGTTCGACGAACAGATGTTGGTGTGGCTGTTGTGGCCGTCGACCCCCCAGGCCTTGAGGACCCGCTCGGTGTAGCCCTCCTCCCCCGGTCGCCCGACGTGCCACATCACCTCGTTGTGGCGGTCTTCCTCGATGGCGGTTCGGATACGGGCACCGATGTCGGTGAGCGCATCGTCCCAGCTCACCCGCTCCCAACGGCCCGACCCGCGTTCACCGACGCGCTTCATCGGGTACAGGATGCGTTCGGTGTCATAGACCTGGTTCAGCGTGGCCGGACCCTTGGCGCAGTTGCGGCCGCGGCTGGCCGGGTGTTCGGGATTGCCCTCGATCTTGGTGATCTGGTCGGTGTCCTGGTCGAAGTAGGCGACCAGACCACAACCCGCCTCGCAGTTGAAGCAGGTGGTGGGCACCATGGTGTACTTGCGCTCGACCTTGTCGGGCCACGCCTTGGCATCGAGCTCGTGCCAGTCGTGCCACTGGTCATGCGGAGGGTACTTGTTGAGATCGGTCACGGCAGATCGTTTCTCGAGGAGGTCAGGAGAGCGGGACGGACTGGCCGGCCCGGATGAAGGAGTCTTCGTAGGCGAACATGCCGACGAGCGCCGACACCCCGGCGAAGGCGGCGAGGGCGGGATTGTCGATGTCGGCGGCCAGTGCGACCACGACGGCGGCGGCCGGGACGACGAGACCGAGACCGACACCGCCCCACCAGAACTGGCGGGCGTAGCGGCCCCTGGTCATGGCCTCGACGGCGAGCTCGACATGCCGACTGCCGTGGGCCGAGAGCTCGATGGCGATCAGCGCCCCGGTGGCCGCGACACCACCGAGCAGGACCCAGCGGATTGCGGTGACATCGGGAACGGCCATGAACACGTCGAGGACGGCGTAGGCAGCGCCACCCGCGGTCACGGCCTGGGCGAGCAGGACCGGCAACAGCAGGGGCGTCTGCCAGAGGTCTCGACCTTCGCATTGCCCGAACAGGTAGGCCGTGTATCCGGCCGTGCCCGCGGCGCCGAGCGCGGCCGGGACGGCGAGGATCTCGAGGAGTCCGGGCGAATCGGCGATGCCGCCGAGGAACCACAGCCCACAGACCGCGGAGAAGGCCATGAGCACGTAGGCGCCCTTGACCAGCCACGACGACCAGTTTCCCCGGGTGATGAGGTAGTGGAATCGGGTCGGCTGCTTGAGATCGGCGACCAACAACACGCCGGTGAGACCGAGGAAGACGCCGGCGACGACGGGCGGGACCACACCGACAGCGGCCTGGCTGTCGCTGTTGCCCAGCAGGACCAAGAGGGCGGCCACGGCCATGACCCCGGCCGCAACGGCCTTGGTGACGAGGTAGGCCGACACCTTCTCCTTCCAGGTCATCTGGTGGGCGGTGGTGTAGGCGGTACGGGCAACGACGCCGACTTCGTCGGAGGGCTTGTTGCCGAGATGAACGGGAACCGTGGGATGGCGGGTTCCGGACGCGTTGCGCAGGGTGTCGGCCCAGATCATGCCGTCGTTGGCGATGGCGGTGCGGGTCGGATCGAGCGAGGCCTGATCGGCGCCCCGGTAGTACACCTTCGGCTTGGTGTTCTGTTCGGGCGAACGGACCGCAACGTCGTCGCGGGCGATGATGCGGCTGATCTCGGAGGTGGGGTCGTCGAGATCACCGATCTTGATGGCCTCGGTGGGGCACACGATCTGGCACGACGGCTCGAGCCCGACCTCGAGCCGGTGATTGCACATGTTGCACTTGTGGGCGGTGTTGGTCTCGGGGTTGATGTAGAGCGCGTCGTACGGACAGGCATTCATGCACGACTTGCAGCCGATGCAGTTGTCGTCCTGGAAGTCGACGACACCGTTGTCGGCGCGAAACAGCGCCGACGTGGGGCAGATCGTCATACAGGGTGCGTCGTCGCATTGGTTGCAGCGCATGACGTTGAACTTGCGGGCCACATCGGGGAAGGTGCCCGTCTCGATGTACTTCACCCAGGTGCGGTTCACGCCGAGGGGCACGTCGTGTTCGCTCTTGCACGCCACCGTGCACGCGTGACAGCCGATGCAGCTGTCGCTGTCGAGCAGGAATCCGAGACGGGTCACGTGCTTCTCCAGGGTCCTCGGTTGTCGTTCGGGCGCCGCTTCCGAAATGTACGTCCTTTCGGAGTGCCGGTCAACAGGCGAAAGGAGCCCATGGGCCGGTCAGGACGCCGCCGGGCGGAGCCCACTGTGGCTGCTGCCGGCGGACCAGTCGGTGACGAACCGGTACCGGTCGCCGCGGATGATGCTGGTGCGCCATTCGATCGGTCGGCCGTCCCGGCACCCGAGACGTTCGAGGAAGAACGCCGCGTCGGTCTTTCCCAGGCCGAGGCGCGATCGATCCGCCGGCGTGGGGACGATGGGTGTGAGTCGTTCCCATCCCTGGTTGGGCACCGGCGCACCGGCCTTGGCCAGCTCGGCGTACAGCGCGGTGTGGGTCCAGTCGACCTCGAGCAACGGCGCGGCGATGTCGTGCGCCATCCATGCCCGATCGATGGCCAGGGGAGCGCCGCCCGCGAGCCGGAGTCGTGCGATCAGGACGAGCTCGGCGTCGTCGTCGACTTCGAGATTCGAGGCCGCAACCGAGTCGGTCACGACACCGAGGTCGAGAACCTCGCTGGTCTGCTCGACGCCAGCCGACTCGACCGACTGGAAGAGGCTGTAGAGGGTGCCGAGGGACTGCTCGAACTCCGAGCGATTGACGATCGTGCCTCTCCCCCGCTCTCGCTTGAGCACCCCGGCCTTGTTGAGATGCCGTACCGCCTCCCGCACCGTGTGGCGGCTCACCTCGTAGGCCTCGGTGAGCTCGAGGTCGGTGGGGAACGACTCGGCGAACTCGTCGGCTTCGAGTCGGCGCCGCAGGTCGATCTCGAGCTGGGCCCAGAGCGGCATGGGACTGTTGCGATCGAGCGGCGTGAGCGTCATCACGACTCCTTTGACCTCACTACGAGGTTTGCCCTCACATTCGGACAATACATCCAATTCGCCGCTGAGTACGGTTGGCGCCATGACCGAATCCGTCCCGCTCACGCCGGACCAGATGTGGGAAGCGCGCTATCGCGCCGCCGACGGCTACCTCTACGGCACCGAGCCCAACGACTTCGTCGCGGAATCGGTGGTCGGTCTCCCGATCGGCGACGCGTTGTGTCTCGCCGACGGAGAAGGCCGCAACGGCGTGTACCTGGCCGAGCTCGGCCACCACGTCACGTCGGTCGATGTCGCCGCGACGGGTTTGGCGAAGGCCGCCCGCCTGGCCGAGGTCCGAGGCGTCGAGCTCATCACGATCCTCGCCGACCTGGCCGACTTCGACCTGGGCGAGAACCGGTGGGACCTCATCGTCTCGGTGTTCGCGCACACGCCGCCGCCGGTTCGGGCCCGCCTGCACGCCGCCGTCGCCACTGCGCTTCGACCCGGCGGGCGCTTCATCCTCGAGGCCTACACACCCGACCAGATCGGTCGCGGCACGGGCGGGCCACCGATACCCGAGCTCACCATGACCCTCGCCGGACTGCGTCGCGAGCTCACGGGCATGACCATCGAGCATGGCGTCGAGAAGACCCGGCCCGTCATCGAGGGTCCGGGCCACACCGGCGACGGCGCAGTCGTCCAGGTGATCGCCACACCCGCTCGCTGACCTCCTTCGAAGCGGTCTCAGCTGCCCTCGTCGGCGATCAGTCCTGCGTCGATCTCGGCGACCAGTACGTCGAGCGCGGCCAGCTGATCCTCCAGGATTGCCCGATCGCTCGAACAATCGAAGACCATGCCCTCGGCGTCGGCGATCCAGGTCTCCACTGCGGCGTCGAGCGCCTCGTTCGGGGTCGGGAGCAGCTCGTCGCGGCTCGATCGGAACTTCCCCACCAGTTCGCCGCACAGGTCGGACCCTCCAGCCAGAACGTCGTCGGCGGTGGGCACCAGCGCCTGCTGGCTCTCCCACCCGACCCGCCACGATTCGTCGCTCGGACGCGACGTGTCGCTGCCGCAGGCCGCGACGAACACGAGGGCGACCAGCATCGAGCGCATCCAGGGGCGATGTCGACGACGGCGGAACGGGGTCATGAATTCAAGTGTCGCCCATCTCGCGGCTACAGCTCGACAACCGGCCAGTCGAGGAGGCTCGCCAGGGCCCGCAGTTCGTCTCCGACGTCGGCGTAGACGATGCCGTAGTGATGCTCGAGACCTTCATCGAGCACGGTCGCCATGACGTCATCCACGGGACGGTCGAACCGTGCGACCCCGGCGGTGCCACTGAAAGCCAACGGCTCGGCCAGCATGTCGGCGCCCCCGATCACCAGTCGATGCCGGTGCCGCGACCGACTCACCCTCGCCAGCGTGACCCGGCCGGGCTTGAGCGGGAACTCGTTCAGCAGCGGCTTGCGGCGGTTCGAGTGGATGGTCGCCCGCGCGGTCGCATCGGGATCGGCCATCGAAACCGGAGCCAGCCCGCAGTGCCAGAACACGCCGGTGTCGTCGGTCGCGTCGAGATGAACGAGATCAGCCACGAACGAGGGCTGATCGCCGAGCCACTGGAGGATGAGGCTGGTGATGTTGCCGTACACGTCGGCCTCGCACGATCCCGGCGTGTGCGCCTCGGTCAGCATCGCCATGGGGGTGCAGACCGCGCCACCGAACTCGGTGAACGTCTCGGGCCAACAGCGGGTTGCCACGCCGGCCCAGTGCCCCTCGTCGACCAGCGATTCGAGGCCGGCCTTCAGCCGCAGGCTCCGATCGAGCGCGAGCTGGTCGACGTCGTCGATCCCCACCAGGGACGCGGCTGCCTCCTCGCGAATCGACGACACCTCCGATGCGGTTGCGCTCTCGGCCCGAGCGAACAGCTCGGGCAGTGGCCGGTCGTCGACACGAACACCCAGCTCGTCGCGCAGCACCATGGCGTCGTAGCTGCACGGCTGGAAGCCGACGGGGTGCTCGCCCACCCTTCCCACGGTCGTCGCCTGCAGCCGGTCTCGCACGGCGAGAGCGGCTTGTCGGGCCGCAGGTGAGAACGCGTCGAAGTCCACAACCGGCGCGATCGTGGGACGAGCCGACGGAGCAGTGATCAACGACGCGATGTCCGTCGCAGCCCTTGGATCATCGGGTGACCGGTAGATCCACCGATAGGGCCGCTCGAGGTTGGTCAGGGCGAAGCCGGCGAGGTTGATGCCGCAGAACGAGTTCAGGCGCAGCCTCCGGCCCGTTCGCTCCTCCGGGAAGGCCCACAGCACGACCGGAACGTCGACCTGAGTGGCCTGAACCGCGAGGGACGTGCTGGAGAACGTGGCCTGAAGGATGATCAGTCCATCGATCGGCGAGTCGCTCAACCCGTCGAGCGCTCGGGCCATCGCATCTGCGTCCATGACGGGCTCCGACGTGCCGACGACGTCATGGCCGGCGCGCGCCAGCCCAGCGACGGCGCCCTCGGCGTTCGCCCTGGCAAAGTCGACGTCGAAGGTCGGTCGGGCAATGGCGACGATGCCGAGCTTCATCACCGGATGCCCCAGAGCTGGCCTGGCGTGAGCGTCACGGGTTCACCCCGAGCAGCGCGTCGACCTCAGCTCGACTCGGGAAACCATCCCGGCCGCCGGGCCGTGAGCACTTCATGGCCGAAGCCGCCGACCCGAACCGGAGGGCGTCCACCGGCGACTGGCCGATGGCGATGGCGAAGGCGAACGCGCCGTGGAAGACGTCGCCGGCCCCGAGCGTGTCGACGACCGCGACCGGGAGCGACGGGAGCAAGCGGATGCTGTCGTGCTCCACCCACTTGACCCCTCGTCCGCCGAGCGTCACGGCGACGAATGCGTCGGACGTTGCGGCCACCTGGTGGAGAGCACGGTCGATGTTGGCGGTTCCGGTGAGCGTCACCAGCGCCGGTCGGGAGAAGATGACATGCGACGCGGATCCGAGGATGTCGGCGGGCGTCTCGGTCGTCGTGAGATCGAAGTCGACGATGGACGGAATGCCGAGCGCGTTCGCCGCGTCGATGGCTGACCGCCCGCCTTCTGGCCACCGGAGATCGACGACGATGGCGTCGGACTGGTCGATCTCGGCGTTTGTCACCGGCCGGGACGAGTCGATGAGGCGGCCATCGGTGTGGTTGAGAATCGTCCGCTCCCCCGTGCCATCGACTGCAACACTCGACTGCGGCGACGGCACGCCATCGATCCGGCGGACCCCGGCGACGTCGACGCCGAATCGGACGAGGTCTTCGACGATCGACTGGCCGATGGCGTCGGTGCCGAGGTTCGCGACCAGTCGAGCGTTGCCGCCAAGGGCGGCGACGGCGACCGCGGCGTTGGCGGCGGGACCCCCGCCGCGGACGCAGAGCGACGAAGCCAGGTTCTTTGCCCCCGGCTGCAGGGCGCAGTCGACCGAGAACACCGTGTCCTGAACGGAGATGCCGACGCAGGTGACCGTCGGCGGTCGAGCAATCATGCGTTCAGTCTCCGACCCATCGTTGGGTGGCTGTAGGGCCTATTGACCCGAATCGCGCGACCGATCAGGGACCTCCAACCCTTGACACCCGCGCACGGCTGGTGGAGGGTCGCCGTAACAGAGGAGGCCCCGATGCAGTCAGTCCGACGTACCGCCTTCTTGATTCCCGTGCTCATGGTGACCGCTCTGGTCGCAGCAACGACGTCGAGCGCCACTGTGCCGGTCACCCTCCCCGGCACCAGCACGATCGAGAGCTCGCTCGTCGACGTGACCGTGTCGAACACCGGGTCCGCCGACGAGGTCGTGTTCACCTTCGCCGGCGACGCTGTGCCGACCGTCGACGCGACCTTCAGCGGTCCACCGTTCGTCACGATCGCGGACGACGCCGTGACCGTGCCCGGCGCCTCGTTCATCAACCTCCGGATGTTCCCTGCACGCGGGGCGAGCTTCGGCGCCAGCTGCGCCAACGCGCTCGGTCCGCCACCCACTCCGTCGGCGGGCCAAACGGCGGTCGCCGCCTACTTCACCTGCTCCGAGGGTCTGACCGTCACCGAGCCGGTCGTCCCGTCGGCACGCCTGGTGTCGACCGGTACCAGCAGCCAGATCCTCGCCGCCACCATCGGGCAGTTGTTGGCCGGGCCTTCGGCCGGCGACACCGCAGCGGGCCTCGGATCGTTCTTCTCGAGCGCGACCGCCAACGCGTTGCTCTCGGCCACCATCGCACCCGGTGGCGCCGCGACGATCGACTTCGACCCGGCGCTGGCAACCCTCATCCCGAACGCCAGCTCGAGTGCTGGAAGCGCGGCGCTGCTGCGTGAGCTCGATGCCACCGTGTTCCAGTTCCTCGACGTCACGTCGGCGACCTACGCATTCGGGGGAAGCTGCGCCGCCTTCTTCGGCTTCCTGCAGCGCGGATGCACGCCTCGCAGCCCGAGCGACGGGGCTTCGGCCACGTTCTCGGTGACCTACACCGGCCCCGAGACCGTCACCGGCCCGAGCGTGAACGTGACGCAGGCCAGCCAGCTCGAGGACTTCGAAGCGCAGCTCACGTGGGTCATCGGTCTGAGCACCCCGACCGACGTGACCGTCACCACCGCCACCGGGCCGGCCCGGGTGATCGTGACCGTGCCGCATCTCGCACAGGGATCGTTGTCCCGGATCTACGTCTCCAACCGGATCGCTTCCGGTCCCGCCGACTACGCGATCCTGTTCAGCCGTCCCGACCAGCAGGTCATCGTCGGCGACTGGGACGGCAACGGCGCCGATGGGTTCGGAGCACGAACCGGCAACAGGTACAGCCTCGCCAACCAGTTCGGCACGGTCTCTGCCGTCGTCGGGTACGGGAAGGCCGGCGACGACGTCTACGTCGGCGACTGGGACGCCAACGCCACCGACACGCTCGCCGTACGCCGCGGCAACATCTTCTTCCTGAAGAACACCATCGCGTCGGGCCCTGCCGACGTGGTCCTGGGCTACGGGAAGGCCGGCGACGAGATCTTCGTCGGCGACTGGAACGGCAACGGCCAGGACACCTTCGCCGTGCGCCGCGGCAACGTCTTCTTCGTCCGCAACACGCCCACCACCGGCATCGCCGACGTCGTGTTCGGGTACGGCAGAGCGGGTGACGAGGTACTCGTCGGCGACTGGAACCAGGACGGCGTCGACACCTTCGCGGTGCGCCGGGGCAACCTCATCTTCATCCGCAACGACCTCCAGACCGGCATCGCCCAGACCGTCATCGCCTACGGCAGAGCCGGTGACCAGCTCCTCGTCGGCGACTACAACGGTGACGGCGTCGACACCTTCGCCGTGCGTCGGCCGCCGCCCTAGACCACCGGAGATGCCTCGTGAGTGATGCCAACCACCGACAGGATCGGGTCATCGACGTCTTCGCCGACGTCTCGTGTCCCTTCGCCCACTTCAGCTTGAAGCGATTCGTCGACCGGCGCACCCGTGCCGGAGCCGATCACGTGCATCTCCGGGTGCACGCCTGGCCGCTCGAGCTGGTCAACGGCCATCCACTCGGTGTCGATGCAGTGGCCGACGAGATCGACGACTTGCGTGCCCAGGTCGCCGACGACCTGTTCATCGGCTTCGAAGCATCGGCCTTCCCGGAGAGCACCATCGGCATCATCGGCACGGCCACGCTCGCCTACCAACACGGAATCGACATCGGCGAGGCATTCAGCCTCGCGAGACGAGACGCGCTGTTCGAACAGGGCAAGGCGATCGGCCGACCCGACGTCCTTGCCTCCATTGCCGCCGATCATGGCGTGACCGTCGCCGACGATGCCGCCGCTCGGACTGCTGCCGAAGCCGATCTCGCCGCGGGCAGGGCGCGTGGCGTGGTGGGCTCGCCGTACTTCGTCGTCGATGGGCACGAGTTCTTCTGCCCGACGCTCGACATCCAGCGCCGAGGCGAGCACCTCCACATCACCATCGACCACGAGGCGTTCGGCGACTTCATCGAGCGTGCGCTGGTGTGACATCGATCGACTGCGATAGGCCTCGCACGCCTCAGGCGTCGAGCTGGGCGGCGACGTAGTCGGCGATGACCGCGGCGGCGGTCGAGCGCGGCCTCACCCCGCCACGGGTGCTCTTGGCCGGGCACGAGGATCACATCGACGGGCGTCCCGCCCTCGGTGGCCGCGTCGGCCAGCGTGTTCGCGTCGGAAGGGGGTGCCGTTGTGTCGTCCTCACCGGTCATCAGCAAGAGCGGCGGTAGCTGACCGGCTCGTGCCGCCGCCGGAACGGTCGGCAGTTGGTCGGGGTACGACAGCAGCGCCGCGACGGAGAGCCCGATGGGCTCGACAGTGGTGAGTCCCCCGCCACCGATCTCGGCCGCCATCGCGGCCAGCGCGCCGAGCGAGTAGGCCGCGGTACCGATCCGATCGGGGTCGACCGACGGGTCGGCCCGCAGGGTGGCCACACCGTCGACGATGGCCTGCAGGAGCGGTTGGGCGGCACCGATGACCGGCCCGGCCTCGCAGTACGTGTCCGGGGGTGCCGGTTCGGCGGCCAGGTAGTCGATGCGCAGCGCGACCACGCCGCGTTCGGCCAGCGTGCGCACGAGGGCGGCGGTGATCTCGGTGTCGGACTCGTAGCCGCCACAGCCGTTGAGCACGATCACTGCCGGCCGCGGGGAAACCAACTCGTCGGATGCGCAGCGCTCACCCGGAATCGTCGTCTCGCCGGTGCCCACGGTCACCGCCTCGCAGCCGACGCTCGCGGCTGACGTGTCGGGGGTCGGCGTCATGGTCGGTGACGGCTCCGGTGTGGGTTCCGGCAATGCAGTGGGCTCCACGGTTGGCTCGACAGTGGCCGTCGGGGTCGGCTCGACGGCGCGGTCGACGCCGTCGGACCCGCAGCCAGGCACGGTGAGGACGATGAGGAAAGCGACCGCCGCCGTGGCGACCAGTCGCCGATGGTTCAGCCGAGTCATGTCGGCCTCTTCTCGCTCGCTGTCCTACCCTTCAGCGTCGGCGCGGCGCACCCTCACGGCAAGTGCCGAAGGTCATTCTCGTACTCCCCAGCCTTCAGGACGTGTAGCCCCGCTCTTCGTGCAGGGTCGCGGAACCGTTCGACACGAGCGACGAAACCGGGCGAGCGGCGCATCCGAGCACCGATCTCGGCGTGGGTCACACCCCGTGTACGGGCCTTGAGCACCGTGCGCTCCAGGGCGGTCGGCTCCGACCGGGCGGCGCTGTCACGCGGCGAACGGGGAACCTCGATGAGCCGCAGAATTCGCTGGATGTGGCCCGGCGAGCTCCTGAACCTCCACGCGATCTCCGAGTCGCTCATGCCCTCCTCGGCCAGCCGCTTGATCACGCGCTCTTTCGGACGCAGGTCACTGTCGGGCTGAGATTCGTTCATCCCCCTACCGTAGTGGCGGCCCTCAGCCTGCGACACCCGAGGCTGACATGGGTTTCTGATTTTGCCGGCCCAGTTCAGATGAACAGGAGGGCAGGGGTCTCGAGCTTCTGCTTGATCTCTGCACGAAGGCGGCAGCATCGGCGCCGTCGATCACCCGGTGATCGAACGACGACGACAGGTTCATGATCTGACGCCGCACGAGCGTCGTCGCCGACGTAGACGGGTCGGTCGACGATCTTGTTGACCCCGACGATGGCGACCTCGGGCGCGTTGATCACCGGGGTCGACACGATACCGCCCAGTGCCCCGAGGCTGGTGATCGTCACGGTCGAACCGCTGAGCTCATCGAGGAGATCTTGCGCCGTGCGGGCCTCCTCGGCCAGGCGGGCAACCTCGCTCGCGCTGGCCCACAGCGTCGAGGCGTGTCGGCGTGGTGGACCACGGGAACCATCAGACCGCGGTCGGTCTGCACCGCGATGCCGAGATGGACCGACCGATGCCGGCGAACCACCAGCTCGTCGTCGTCGAAACGGGCGTTCATGTCGGGATGGGTTCGCACCGCAACGACCACCGCTCGCATCAGGAAGGGCAACAGTGAGAGCTTGGGCTGATCGTCGGTCCTCGCGGCGTTCAGCTCATGCCGGAGTCGCTCGACCTCGGTGACGTCGACCTCCTCGACGTAGGTGAAGTGCGGAATCCGCCGTTTCGAGGCCTGCATCCGCTCGGCGATGTTCCTGCGCAGCCCGGTGACCTTCACCTCGTCGACGCCGTCGTGCGCCAGCGGCTGATGCCGAGCGTGGCGCGGGTGCCGAGTGGCGGAGCCAAGGACGGCGTCGAGGTCGCGGTGGGTGACGCGACCGTCGGGGCCGGTGCCGGTGACCGAACCGAGGTCGACGTCGAGACTCGCGGGCGCGCGCTCGAACGGCGGGAGCAGCGGTCGGCCGGCGCTGTGTCGCTCGTCGCCGATGGCGGCGATACCCTGCCCGTTCGACGGCGATGGCGAATCGGTGATGGCGTCGAGCGAGGCTCGGCGATCCGCCGTCGGCGTCGTTCGGCGCGCCGTCGTCGATGTCGATCACGACGAGGTTGCTCCGACCGCGATCACGTCGCCGACGTCGCCGGCGATCCACCGAACCGTGCCGCTGACCGGCGACGGCAGCTCGATCGTCGCCTTGTCGCTCATCACGTCGACCATCACCGCATCCTCGTCGATGGTGTCGCCGACCGCGATGTGCCACTCGACGATCTCGGCCTCGGCCACGCCTTCGCCGACATCGGGGAGCTTGACGGTGAATTCGCTCATCTCACTCCGCCATCACCTGCGTAGCGCCGCGCCGACGCGCGCCGGGCCGGGGAAGTAGTCCCACTCCTGGGCGTGCGGATACGGGCGTGTCCCATCCGGTCACCCGCTCGATGGGTGCTTCGAGGTGGTAGAAGCACAGCTCCTGCACCGTCGCTGCGAGCTCGGCGCCGAAGCCGCTGGTGCGGGTGGCTTCGTGCACGATCACGCACCGGCCGGTCTTCTCGACCGATTGGACGATGGTGTCGGTGTCGAGGGGCAGCAGCGTGCGCAGGTCGATGATCTCGGCGTCGATGCCGCTCTCGTCGGCGGCGGCTTCGGCGACGTAGACCATGGTGCCGTAGGCGAGGACGGTGACATCGGCGCCTTCGCGACGCACCGACGCCACACCCAGAGGGATGGTGTAGTAGTCGTCGGGCACCTCACCCATCGGGTGATCGGTCCACGGCACGATCGGGCGATCGGGATGACCGTCGAATGGCCCGTTGTACAGCCGCTTCGGTTCGATGAAGATCACCGGGTCGTCGTCCTCGATCGCCGCGATCAGCAGGCCCTTGGCGTCGTACGGCGTCGAGGGAATGACCGTCTTCAAGCCACAGACGTGGGTGAACAGCGCCTCGGGGCTCTGGCTGTGGGTCTGTCCCACCGTGGATGCCTCCACCCGACGGCATGCGAACGGTGAGCGGCGCGGTGAACTCGGCACCCGAGCGATACCGCAGCCGGGCCGCCTCGGAGATCAGCTGATCGAGGCCGGGATACACGTAGTCGGCGAACTGGATCTCGGGGACCGGTCGGAGACCGTAGGCGCCCATGCCCACGGCGACGCCGATGATGCCACCCTCGGCGATCGGCGTGTCGAAGACCCGTGTCGGTCCGTACTTCGCCTGCAAGCCCGTCGGTGCAGCGGAACACGCCACCGAAGTAGCCGACGTCCTCGCCGAACACCACGACCTGTCCGGTCGCGTTCCAACATCGTGTCGAGCGCCGATCGGATGGCGACGTTCATCGACATGGCCGTCACGGGAGGTTCTCCATCTCGTCACGCTGGCGGCGGAGGTGCGGCAGGCATCTCCTTGAAGACGTCCTCGAACAGGCTCCTGCGGCCGGCAACGTGACCGTCGAGCAGCGTGCCGAAGCCCTCGGCTTCCTTGGCGGCGGCCCGCACGGTGTCCTTGACGTCGCTCCTCGAACCCGGCCTGTTGGTCTGCTGACCATTCACCGCGGGTCTCGAGGTGCCCGGCGAGCCGATCGATCGGATCGCCGAGCGGCCACGCCTTCCACTCGTCGACGGGGCGATACTTCGACGGGTCGTCGGAGGTCGAGTGGGCGCTGGCCCGGTAGGTGACCCACTCGATCAGCGTCGGGCCGTGGTTGCGCCGAGCCCGTTCGGCGTGCCCAGCGCACTGCCGAGACGACGGCCAGGTAGTCGTTGCCGTCGACGCGGAGGGCGGGGATGCCGTAGCCGATCGCGCGGGCGGCGAAGGTGGCGCTCCCGCCGCCTGCGATGCCCTGGAACGACGAGATCGCCCACTGGTTGTTGACCACGTTCAGGATCACCGGAGCCTGGTAGGTGGCGGCGAAGGTGAGCGCGTGGTGGAAGTCGGCCTCGGCTGTGCGCCCTCCCCGATCGACGCCGGCGGCGATAGCGGTGTCGCCGGAGATCGCCGCGGCCATCGCCCACCCGACCGCCTGGACGAACTGCGTGCCCAGGTTGCCTGAGATGGTGAAGAACCCGGCCTCCTTGGCGGAGTACATCACCGGCAGCTGACGGCCGTGGAGCCGATCCATCTCGTTCGAGAAGATCTGGCACATCATGTCGACCATCGGCCACTCGCGGGCGATCAGCCACCCTTGCTGTCGGTAGGTGGGGAAGAACATGTCGCGTTGGCCGAGCTCGAGCGCGTGGCCGACGGCGATCGCCTCCTCGCCCGTGCTGCGCCGCGTAGAACGACGCCTTGCCCTGGCGCTGCGCCTTCAGCATGCGATCGTCGTAGGCGCGGGTCGTCACCATCGCCCGCAGCCCTCGGCGTAGTGAATCGGCGTCGATGTCGGGAGCCCACTCCCCCACCGCATGGCCGTCTTCGTCGAGCACACGGATCATCGTGTCGGCGAGGTCGCGGATCTCGTGCGGGGCGACGGCGACATCGGGCCGACGCACCTCACCGGCGGGCGGCACCACCAGATACGAGAAGTCGGGCTCGTCTCCGGGGCGAGCCGACGGTTCGGGCACATGGAAACTCAGCGAACCCAGCTCATTCGAGGAATCCATCCCCCAACCCTCTCACCCCGCTCGGTGCCACACAATGTCGCTCGGCGTCCCGCGGCGGAGGGACGACCGTCAGCGCGCGCTCTCCGACGGGGACGCGATCGTCGACCTCTTCGACGTAGCCCTCGACGTGGTGGCCGAGCGCCGAACCGCCCAAGGTCATTCCCGTGTCCCGGATCGAGACGAGACGCTCCGTGGCACGGACTCCGACCTGGCGCAGGCTTGTATCCACGCCGGACTGCTCCAAAGCCTGCTTGCTCAGCGCCTTCGTCTGCTTCCGGAGCTTCTTCGAGCCTTGAAGAGATCCACACAGCCTCGCTCCGAAGCTTCGAGCGAGGCTACGGCGCAGCCGTCGGGCGCACGGGGTCTTTGACCTCTGGTCCGTTCGGACCGAACCGGGCCATTTGTCCGGGGAAGGCGACGCTCCTGGCGCGGTGCCGGCCGGAGGAGAGGTTGATCAGGGTGCGACGTGTACTCGCCGATCCGGACGCCGACCTCCTGCCGGTTGGCGGCAACCCGCTCGAAGACGTGCCCCACATCGACGAAGAGCTCCGCGGCGTCATGGCGGCCGGCGCCTGGTATCCAAAACCTGAGCTGAGCGAGATGATCGCCTACGACCCGTGAGACACACGACGTAGAGAACGGTGGCCCAGACTCCCGGTAGGGTCGATTACCCCTGGCCATGGAGGACGATGTGACGAAAATGTGGAACGTCTACCTGTCGGGCGAGATCCACAGCGACTGGCGCGAGCAGATCCAGTCGATGACTGCGCAAGCAGGCCTACCGGTCGTGTACTCGTCGCCTGTCACGAATCATGAGGCCTCCGACGACTGCGGCGCCAAGATCCTCGGCGGTGAGACGGACCCGGTCTGGCATGACCGCAAGGGCGCGCAGCTCAATGCGATCAGGACCCGCACGCTGATCCAAGATGCCGATGTCGTCGTCGTGCGTTTCGGTGAGAAGTACCGGCAGTGGAACGCGGCGTTCGACGCCGGCTTTGCTGCGGCCCTCGGCAAGCCGCTCGTCATTCTCCATCCCGAAGAGCACCGTCACGCGCTCAAGGAGGTCGACGCAGCCGCATTTGCGGTGGCAGAAACGCCTGAGCAGGTCTCCCACGTGCTGACATACGTGATCACCGGGCAGCTCCATTAGATCCGCTGACTTCTCCAGAGGCCGGTCGACCCAGCTTCATTCGATTCTCGCCTGCGGGCGGCCGCTTATTCCTACGCCGAGGTAGAGCCAGTGGACTGCCGCTCTGGCGTCCGAGCAGTGGCCTAACGTCGCTGGATGACCTTCGACGTGGCCGTGGTGGGCTTGGGCCTGATGGGAAGCGCTGCTCTGCGTCATCTCTCTCAGCGGGGAGTGTCAGCCATCGGGATCGGACCGGCCGAGCCCGACGTCTGGGCCACCCACACCGGTCCCTTCGCCAGCCACTACGACTCGGGGCGAGTGACCCGACGGCTCGACGCTCGACGGGAATGGGCCGTGCTGGCGAGCCGGTCGATCGAGCAGTACCCGGTGATCGAAGCCGCCTCGGGAATCACCTTTCATCATCCGGTCGGGCATGTGTTCGTCCGCAACGACACCGCAGGCGTCGCCAACCAGCGACTGGTGATCGACGAGCTCGATTTGCCGGTCACCATCGGTTCCACCGACGAGAGGGGAGGTGACTTTCCCGAGTTCGCTTTCCCGTCGGGTTGGACGCTCCTGCACGAGCCCGGCCCGGCCGGCTACATCGATCCCCGCCGCATGGCCCAAGCACAACTGGCGGTCGCTCTTCAGATGGGAGCCACGGTTCGCAGGACATCGGTCACGGCGGTCCGTCGCCAATCCGGCCGTTACCGAGTCGAGTGTGCCGGGGACAGCCCGGTCGACGTCGAGCGGGTGCTCATCGCCACCGGGCCGTATCTCAATGATCTGCTGCCCCATCCGCTGGCGGGCCGAGTCGTCCCCGAGGCGATAGTGCTCGCGCGGGTCACTCCCGAAGAGGCGAAACGCCTCTCTGGCCTGCCCACCTTGATCTACCTCCTCGACCATCCGCTCCACGACGACGTGTATCTCGTTCCGCCGGTCCGCTATCCGGATGGCCACTACTACCTGAAGCTGGGGGGCTCGTACTCACCGGCAAATGCTCTCTCCACCGCCGAAGCGAAGCGACTGTGGATGGCAGGAAACGCTGCCGATGAACAGCGCAACTCGATCCGCGAGGTCCTGGAGAAACTGCTTCCCAAGGTCAGTTTCGAGAGCCTCACCATGAAACCCTGCCTGATCACCGACACGGTCCATGGCCTGCCGTTCGTGGACCAGGTCGAAGACGGGCTGTTTGTCGCCATGGGCGGCAACGGCCACGCTGCCAAGAGCGCCGACGCGATCGGAGCCCTGGCCGCCAACCTCATGGTTTCGGGTCGGTGGGACGATCCGGACCTCGCTGCGTCGGCTTTCGCCGCGGTGTTCGGCGAATACCGGACCGACCCGGGCAGCCGCCACGGCAACTGATCGCGGCCCTCAGGACCGGTAACACGTTCCTCGCTGAGGGAAGCTGCAATCGAACCTCGCGCAAGGAACGGCATCGCTGGGAACCAATGGCACGGTCGACGAGGTTCGCGCCCTCGATCCGTCATCGCCCATGGGCGCAAGGACCTTGTGCCCTGGTGATCGAAGCCCGGAAATGCGGCACTGGGAGATGGCGAAAGGACCGCTCATGACTGACTCCATGCGGGAGGGTCTCGGGCGCGCTGCAGCCACCGGACAGACCGGGAACGATGGCCGCACGCGCCGATGGACTCACCAAGATCTACGGCGAGGGCAACACCCAGGTCGTCGCCCTCGACCACGTCGACATCGGATTCGAATCGGGCAAGCTCACCGCGATCATGGGGCCGTCGGGCTCCGGGAAATCGACCCTTCTACACTGCATGGCCGGGCTCGATTCGGTCAGCGACGGCCAGGCACGGGTCGGCGACACGCTGATCTCGGAGCTGTCCGACAAAGAGCTGACGCTGCTGCGCCGCCAGCGACTCGGCTTCATCTTCCAGGCGTTCAACCTCGTGCCGACCCTGACCGCGGAGGAGAACATCCTTCTCCCACTGCTGCTCGGGAACCGCGAGGCCGACGAAATGTGGGCCAACCAGGTGATCGAGAGCCTGCAGCTCGACGACCGATTGCAGCACCATCCCGACGAGCTCTCCGGCGGCCAACAACAACGGGTCGCCGTCGCCCGCGCGCTGGTGTCGCAACCGGACATCATTTTCGCCGACGAGCCGACCGGCAACCTCGACTCCAAGAGTGGCCACGAGGTGCTCGGCTTTCTGCGGCGCGCGGTCGACGACCTGAGACAGACGGTGGTGATGGTCACCCACGACCCGGGTGCCGCCTCCTACGCCGACGTAGTGATCTTCCTGCGAGACGGCGCCCTGGTCGGAACGCTGGAGTCGCCGACCGCCGATCAGGTGCTCGATCGGATCAAGGAACTCGAGGTCTGACATGCGCACGATGTTCAAGCTCAGCATCCGCAGCCTGACCCACAACAAGCTGCGATTCTCCCTGACCACCTTCGCCGTGCTCCTCGGCGTCAGCTTCGTCGTAGCCTCCTTCGTCCTCACCGATGGGCTCACCCGCACGTTCGACACCATCATCGAGGAGGCCAACGCGGAGGTCGACGTGGAGGTCCACGCGCGCGCGACGAATTCTCCGAGATCGATCTCAGCGACCGCCCGTTCGACGAAGGTCTCCTGGAGGTCGTCGAGAGCGTCGACGGCGTCCGTGAGGCCATCCCCATCACGACGAGCCTGAAGGTCATTCCCTTGAAGGGCGACGGCACGACCATCGACGTGCTCGCACCGATCTTCGCGATCAACTGGGGCGACTCCTCTCTCGACACGCTGACGCTCGTGGAGGGAAGGATTCCCGACGGTCCGAACGAGTTCGCACTCGACGTCGGCACCGCCGACGCGAGGGCTTCGTGTTGGGCGAGACCTACGACATCGTCGGGGTCGACGGTCGCGAACCGTTCGAGCTCGTCGGCCTCAACAGCTTCGGTGAGGAGAACGGGCTGGCCGGAGCCGTGATGGCCTCGTTCAGCCTCGACGAGATTCAGCGGCTCGACGGCACCGAGGGCTTGGTCCAGTACATCGACATCGCCGCCGACGTCGAGCCCGATGTGTTGATCGATCGCCTCGAAGCGGTGCTGCCCGCCGATGTCGAAGCCGTGAGCGGCGATGTCGTCGTCGACGAGGCCCAGGAAGACTTCACCGCCATCGTTGACATCTTCGGTACCGTCCTGCTGGCGTTCGCACTGGTGGCCGTGTTCGTGAGTACGTTCATCATCGGCAACACCTTCAACATCATTCTCGGCCAGCGGGTCCGCCAACTCGCCCTGCTGCGGGCACTCGGGGCGAGCTCAGGGCAGGTGCGGTTCAGCTCGATCTTCGAGTCCATCGTCGTCGGCGTGATCGCCTCGGTGCTCGGCCTCGGCGGCGGGGTGCTCCTTGCCCTCGGTCTCCGCGGCCTCATGGACAGCCTCGGCTTCACCCTGCCGAGCATGGACATCATCATCTCCTCGCGCACCATCATCATTGCGCTGATCGTCGGAATCGGCGTCACCCTCCTCGCCTCGCTGGCACCGGCCCGCCGCGCGGCCAAGGTGCCACCGATTGCCGCAATGCGGTCCGGCTTCCGATTCGGCTCCGGCGAGGGCACGCGCCGCACGATCATCGCCATCATCCTCTCGGTGCTCGGCGTGGCCGCGATGGCCTACGGCCTGTTCGGCGGGTCGGACAACACCGCCCTGCTCCTGATGGCACTCGGCGTTGGCGCGGTCCTGGTATTCGTGGCCGTGTCGATGTACGCGCCGCTGTTCTCCAGCCCGTCGGCGTCGCTGCTCGGTGCACCACTCGAGCACGTACCCGGCAGCGGCTTCACCGGTCACATGGCCCGTGAGAACGCGGCCCGCAACAACAAACGTACTGCCTCCACGGCCGCCGGCCTGATGATCGGGCTGGCTCTGATCGCCATGGCGAGCGTGGTCGCCGAGTCGCTCAAAGCAACCTTCAGATCCGAGCTCGGATCCACGATGATCGCCGACTACGTGATCACCTCGGAGGATGATGTCGGCTTCAGCAACCAGATCGCCGCACAGGTCGCCGAGCTCCCCGAGTTCGACACGGTCTCGGCGGTGCGCTGGGGCAACATCCGCATCGACGGGAGCGGAAAAGGGCCTTGCCGGTACCGATCTGACGGTGCTCACCGACTTGCTCGACGTTCGCGTGCTCTCCGGCGACCCGGCCGCCAGTGCCGAGCCCCGCTCCATTGTCTTGTCGCAAGAAGCGGCTGACGACGAGGGCGTGGTTGTCGGCGACACCATCGACGTCGAATTCGCAGCGACCGGCGTGCAGACCCTCACCGTCGGGGCCATCTACGAGAACGAGTTCCTCATCGGGCACTACGTCGTCGACCTGTCGAGCTGGGACGCCAACTTCGACTCCCAGAACGACAGCGTGATCTCGGCCCGGGTGGCCGAAGGGGTCGATCTGGCGACCGCCGACGCGGCGCTGGCGCCGCTCGAATCGGAACTCCCCCAGCTGCAGTTCGAGACACAGTCGGAGTGGACCGACCGACTGGAGGGTGCGCTCGACTCGTTCCTCGTGATCATCAACGTATTCCTCGGGCTGGCGATCGTCATTGCACTGTTGGGCATCACCAACACGATGGCGCTGTCGGTGCTCGAACGGACCCGAGAGATCGGTCTGATGCGAGCGATCGGCATGACCCGCCGACAGACACGCGTCATGATCCGTCTCGAAGCCGCCATCGTGTCGCTGTTCGGAGCACTGTTGGGCGTCGTGGTGGGTCTGCTCTTCGGGTGGCTGGCCGTTCTCGCCATCCCCGAGTCGGTCATCAACCGGCTTGCGATCCCCACGACGACGCTCGTGATCTACGTCATCATCGCCACGATCGCGGGACTCGTCGCCGCGTCGTTCCCCGCGCGGCGGGCCGCTCGCCTCAACGTGTTGGACGCGATCGCCCACGAGTGATCCGACCCCTCCCCCGCCGAAATTGGTTCCGGCATGACCACCTGTGGGCCTGGGGAAACCAATTTCGCTGGTGGGATGGGTACGGGTGACGGGTCGTGGCGGCGGCGACCGGCCTGGGCCAGACTGACGGGCACCCGGAGGTTTCGACGATGACCGAACCCGAACGCCCGCCGGTGGCCGACTGGGCCACCGACTTCGACCACACGAAGGCGGAGTATGCGGCTCGCGCCCCCGAGATCTGGGACGAGCTGCGTCCCTCGTGTCCGGTAGCGCACTCCGACCGCTTCGGCGGCACATGGCTGCCGGTTCGCCACGACGACGTGAGCGCGATCGCCAAGGACACCGACCACTTCAGCTCCCAGGGAGTGGTCGTCACCGAGTGGCGCCCCGACATCCCGAAGCCGATGGGGTACGCACCGCCGATCACGTCGGACCCGCCGTTCCACAAGATCGCTCGCCAGTTCCTGCTCACGGCATTCTCGCCGAAGGCGATCGCTGCACTCGAACAACCGGCTCGCGTCATGTGCAACGAGCTCATCGACGATCTGCTCGCCCCCGGCAGCGACACCGTCGACGCGGCGGTGCAGTACGCCCAGCACATTCCGGTGCGGGTCATCGCCGACATGTTGGGCGTGCCCAAGGAGGACGGCCACCTCTTCCGCGGATTCATCCATCGCATCCTCGAGAACCCGGGTGCTGTCGAGGTCGCACCCGAGGACACGCTCGATGCCTACCTCGATGCGCTGATCGCCCAACGACAGGCCGAGCCACGCGACGACCTGATCACCTACCTGACCCGGTCCACCATCGACGGCGAGCCGCTCACCGGCGGCGCACGTCCGAGGGAACCGTGTGCGCTGTTGCTGCTCGCCGGGATCGACACGACCTGGTCGGCCATCGGCGCGAGCCTGTGGCACTTCGCCCAGCACCCCGACGACCGCCGCCGCTGGATCGACGACCCTGGCGTGCGACCGTTCGCGATCGAGGAGCTGCTCCGCTTCTACGCGCCGGTCACGATGGCCCGCCTGGTCGCCGAGCCAGTCGAGGTGCGCGGCTGTCCCATGAAGGTCGACGACTGGGTCCTGCTTCCGTTCCCGGCGGCCAACCGCGACACCGAGGCGTTCGAACGGGCCGACGAGTTCGTCATCGACCGCCAACGCAACCGCCACCTCGCCTTCGGCCTCGGGATCCATCGCTGCATCGGATCGAACCTCGCCCGGCTCGAGCTCACGGTGGCGGTCGAGGAGTGGCTGCGGCGCATTCCCGACTTCGAGCTCGCCGACCCCGAACAGGTTCGCTGGTCGACCGGTCAGATCCGCGGTCCACGACGAGCTGCCCGTCCGTATCGTGTCGACATCGGAGGCCGCAGCATGAGGATTCGCTTCGACCGAGAGCTCTGCCAGGGCCACAACCGCTGCTACATCCTGGCCCCAGAGCTGTTCGACACCGACGACGAGGGGTACGCGGTGCTGCGGGTCGAGGGCGACGTGCCGCCCGACCTCGAGGAGAAGGCCCGTCTGGCGGCCGACAACTGTCCCGAGTTCGCCATCGAGATCGACATGAACTCGGCCGATCTCGACACCTGAGCCATTCTCGGCCGGATCGGTCACCGATCCTGATCTCCATCGCGGGTAGCGTGAATCCTCGTTCGTCGCTGCCCCCGAGACAACGGATCCAAACGCCACAGTGCATGGCCACGGCCACTCTCACGCCAGTTCCTCCCCCTGGTGGAACTATCGATTCGACCGAGCGGGTATCCGTCTCGGGATCGGTGCGCTGGTCGCACTTGGGGTAGCGCTGATCGGCACGGTGGTGCTGTGGCCCGACCAGGACACCGTGATTCCTGCCGTGTTCGACAACGTCGGCGTCGACCGTCTCGACGTGACCGTCGAGGACGTCGTCAGAGAGCAGTGCTTCGCTTCCCCCGTCGACATCCAGTGCGACACCATCACCATCCGCCTACCCGACGGCACCAACGGGTCATTCCAACAGACACCGTCGGTGTACACCGCCGTCATCGAACCGGGCGACGAGATCGTCGTCGCCAACCAGACCGATCCCAACATCGACGCCCGTTTCCGCTTCTACTTCCTCGACTTCCAACGAACCCGGGCGCTGCTGCTGCTGGCCGGGATCTTCGCGGCTGCGGTCATCCTGCTCGGGCGGCTGCAGGGTCTGCGCTCACTCGTCGCCCTCGGCATCGACGCGGTGATCCTGGTCGGCTTCACGCTGCCTGCACTGCTCGAGACCTCGTCGCCGGTGCTGGTCGCCATCGTCGGATCAGCCGGAGTCGCCACCGTCACCCTCTACCTCACCCATGGAATCAGCCACCTGTCGACCGTGTCACTCCTGGGCTCACTCGCCAGTCTGGGCCTCACCGGCACGCTCGCCTGGTTCTTCGTCGAAGCCACCAATCTCACCGGGCTGTCGAACGAGGACGCCCTGTACCTCCTCGCCGGCAACGAGGCCATCGATCTGCGAGGCATTCTTCTCGCCGGCATGATCATCGGCACCGTCGGCATCCTCGACGACGTCACCGTCACCCAATCGTCGGCCGTCGCCGAGCTCCACGACGCCAATCCCACCATGGGCGCAACCCGCCTCTATCGCGCCGCGCTACGTGTGGGCCGCGACCACATCGGATCCACCACCAACACGCTCGTCTTCGCCTACGCCGGGGCGGCACTCCCGCTCCTCATGCTGCTCACCCAAGCCCAACTCGACCTCAGCCGCGCCCTCACCAGCGAGATCATCGCCATCGAAATCGTCCGCGCCCTCGTCGGCGGGATCGGCCTCATCGCTGCCGTGCCGATCACCACCACGCTCGCGACCTGGGTCGTCCACGCCACCCCGCCGTCGGACGAGCAGCCCGCAACTCGAGCGCCGCAGATCTCGACAACCTGAGCATCCGCGACGAGATTGGATGAGGCCGGCCGCCGCGTGGATCGAGGCATGTCGGGCGCGAGGAGGTTCGACTATGGGCGAAGGTCGAGGAGCTCGAAGGGTTCCAGTCCACCGCGGGCGAGGCGGGTTGCGGCTGGGCTGACGAGCCGGCCGACGATTCCGAGCGCCGGGGCCAAGTCGATCGGGTTGAAATACAGACGCAGGCTGGTGACCATGTCGTCTCGATAGGTGAGGATCTCCGCCCACTGGCTGTCGAGTCGTCGGCCGTCGGCCCAAGATTCCGATGACCCCGAACTCCTCGATGAAAGTGTCCCCGTCGACGCTGATCACTCGCGGCACGAACTCGATCCGCTCGACGTGGTCGAACACCCATGCGAGCCAACGTCTCACTCCGTCGTGCCCGTCGAGGCGAACGCCCAGCAGCTCGACGGTGCAGTCCGGAGCGAAGCAGACGACGACCCGCTCAGCGTCACCGGCTTGAAGGGCGTCGTCGAGCTCCCTCGCAGCGGTGCGGATCGAGCCCTCGGTTTGCATGAATCGAAGCTACCTCGCGCCATGGCTGCCACCGGCTCACGTTCCGACGATCAGTCCCGCCAGACATCAATCACAAAGCGGGGAGCAGTTCGTCGAACAGCGTGCAGAACTTCTCGGCCGCGACCGCTGCGGTCTCCATCACCTCTTCGCCCGACAGCCGGTGCGCGGCGATGCCGGCCGCGAAGTTGGTGCACAGCGAGATCCCCAACACGTCGGCACCCATGTGCCGGGCCGCGGTGGCCTCGGGCACCGTCGACATGCCCACCAGTGACCCACCCAGCTGTCTGGAGAGCCGCACCTCGGCCGGAGTCTCGAACATGGGCCCCTGCCACCAGAAGTAGACGCCCTCCTTCAGCGCCACCCCGGCTCGTTCGGCGGCGGCGCGAGCCCGGCTGCGCAGCTCGGGTGTGTAGACATCGGACATGTCGGGGAACCGGGGCCCCAGACGATCGTCGTTCTGGCCCTTCAAGGCGCTGAACCCAGCCATGTTCACGTGGTCGGTGATGAGCACCAGGTCTCCGGGGGCGATGCCGTCGCCGCAGCCCCCGGCAGCATTGGTACAACAGGACCGATCGACACCCGGCCAGGATCGCGGTTCGCACAGGGAAGGTCACCACGTCCATCGCGTGCCCTTCGTAGGCGTGGGCCCGGCCAGAGAGCAACAGAACGCGGTTGTCGCCCATCTGCGCCGAATACGCAGTGCCTGCGTGGCCCGCGGCGGCGGGGATGGGGAACCCGGGAAGGTCGCCGTAGGGGACGGCGACTGCGTCGTTCAGCGTGTCGGGGTACAGGCCCAGGCCCGATCCCAGAACGGCGACCACATCGTGGCGCTCGCATCCAGTGCGCTCGGCCAACACATCGCGGCAGCCAACGAGACGCTCGTACAAATCGCTCATCAGATGACCCTCTCGTTTCCTCCGTCGATCGGGACCTGCGCCCCGGTGGTCGCCGCGAACCTGGAACCGCACAGCTCGGCAACGACCCCCGCCACCATCGCCGACGTCACCTCGGTGCCCATGAGGTTGCGGGCCTTGTACTCGTCGACGGTCATCTCGTACTTGCTCGCACGTTCGGCGATGAGCTCGTCGCTCCACAACCCGGTGTCGAAGACGGCGTCGGGGTGCACGGTGTTGACCCGGATCCCGTCGTCGGCCCACTCGACCGCGGCCACCCGACCGAGTTGGGTGAGCGCCGCCTTGGAGGCCGAGTAGGCCGCCGCGCCGCGGCCGGGAGCCGTCACGTTCTTCGAGCCGATGATGGTCACCCGACCCCCGATCGGAGACAAGGCGAGGAGCGGGTGCAGCGTGGCAAAGAGCGACGCCACCGCGTCGACATTCACCGCCTGCACGCTTCGCCACGCGTCGGCATCCAGTTCGGCTATCGGGACACTCGCACCGAAGACGCCTGCGGCCACGACGGCGATGTCGACGCCGCCGAAGCGCTCGACGCCCTGCTCGATGGCGGCCTGTTGCGCCTCGTGGTCAGTGACGTCGACCGGCACGCCCATCCACGTAGGGCCCGAGAAGACCTCCACTACCGCATCGTCGCGATCGAGTCCGATGACCGCGCAGCCCCTGGTCAGAAGCTCGGCGGCGCAAGCGCGACCGATGCCCGAAGCGGCCCCGGTGACCACCGCCACGGCCCCGGCCAGCTCCGGCGGCGGTCCCCCGAGGCGCAACTTGGCCTGCTCGAGATCCCAGTACTCCACATCGAACAGGTCGCCGGCGCTCAGAGCCCGGTAGCCCCCCAGATGATCCTCGACGCGTTCGAGGACGGGCATCGTGTGCCGGTAGATGTCGGCGGCGATGTCGGCCGCCTTTGCCGTCTCGCCCACGGTCAGGACACCGAGCCGATGATCAACGACCACCCGGGGCGCCGGGTCGAGCATGGTCAGGTCGACTCGACCCCGATGCTCGTGCTCGTCGAAGTAACGGCGGTACTCCTGCACGAACGCGTCGACGTCGGTGCCCACCATCGGATGCCGTTTGGTGCGGATCACATGGTCGGGGGTCAGAGGCCCCCGGGAAGCCAGACCGGCCAGATCGGGCCGGTGCACGAATCGGGTGCTCGCGGCATCGGTGTGCCGAGTCATCACCATCACCCTGCCGGCCGCAGCCGAGATCTGCCGCCGCAGCTCCGCCAACTCGCCGCACGGCACCACTGGCAGGATCTCGTCGGATGGAGGCGGGACGGGGGCGTGTTCGTCGATCCAGCGGGTGGCGAGCCCGATCAGTTCGGCGTGGTGTTCGTACGCTTCGCGGGTGGTCTCGGCGAAGGTGAACAAACCGTGGTTCAACAGCACCATCCCGACGGTGCCAGCGTGGAACTGGGCCTCCCAGAGCTCGGACACCAGCTTGGCCAGGTCGAACCCGGGCATCACGTAGGGAATCACCACCACCGAGTCGCCGTAGATCTCCCGGACCCGAGCTTCGCCGTCGGTCACGTTGGTCAAGGTGATGATGGCGTCGGCGTGGCTGTGCTGGATGGCCCTGTGGGGCAGGAGCCCGTGGAGGAGCGTCTCCACCGACGGTTGCGGAGCGGTGGGGTCGAGCCTGGCTGCGGAAAGCTCTCGCATCATGTCGGAGTCGGAGAGGCTGGGCAGCGCCAGCAACTCGTGTAGTCGTGCAACCGGTAGCGGGGTGAAGCCCTGAGCCTCGATGGTCGACAGATCCCAGCCCGAACCCTTGACGTACAACGCATCGATCAGCCGGCCGGTGATGTCGGTGAAGGCGTCCTTCACCGAGGTGTTACCGCCGCCATGGAGCACCAGATCTGGATCCGATCCGATCAGTCGGGACCCGTAGACGCACTCCGCGAGATGCCCCGTTTGCGCTGCGGCGTCTGTCTCATTCCAATGTTGCACCGGACCTCCTCGGTGTGAGCGGGATCACCATGTTGGGTGTGTGAGCACGCCCCCGTCGACCACGAGGTCGTGGCCCGTGATCCATCGAGCGAGGTCGGAACACAAGAACACACATGCGTCGCCGACGTCTTCGGGAGTTCCGAGCCGAGCCAGCGGAGCGGCCGCGAGCCAGCGCTTCACCCCGTCGGGCCAGGCGTCTTCGAGCCCCGGGCGTCCGATCAGGCCCGGCGAAACGCTGTTCACCCGGATGTGGTTCGGCCCGTAGGCCAGCGCTGCGGCCTTGGCGTGCATGATGAGCGCGGCCTTCGACGTTGCGTAGTGCCCGTGCACCGCGGTGGGATGTCGGCCCTCGATCGAGGCGATGTGCACGATCGAGCCGGGTGCGCCGCCTTCACGCATGGTTGCCGCCACGGCGTGGGTGAGCCGATGCGCTGCGGTGAGGTTGGTGTCGATCATCTCGGTCCATTGGTCGTCGGTGAGGTCGCTGAACGGGACCACGGGCTGGATACCGGCGTTGTTCACCAAACCGTCGATGCGCCCGTGATGCTCGACCGCAGCCCGTACCACCACGGCGGGACCCTCGGGCGTGGTGAGATCAACAGTGACGGGCGTGACCACGTCGGGCAGTTCGTCCATGAGCTCGTCGAGTGGAGTGGTGCGCGTGTGGGCTACAACCGACGCCCCCGCCTGGGCCAGGCGACGGGTGATGCCAGACCCGATCCCGCCGGCGGCACCGGTGACGACGATGACCCGTCCGGTCAGATCGATCATGTCGGACGGAGAGGGCAGGTCGCTCATGGTTCCTCGGGCCTGATGTAGCTGGCGATGTCGGCCGCGGCGGACGGGTACTGCTCGACGAGCGAGTCGAGCGTGCCGAGCTCGAACCCATCCTCCTCGAACGGTGGTGCCATGGTGGTCCCGACCAGCGACCACTCGCCGGTTGTCGCCGCGCCCATCCAGACTCCAATCGGCACCGGCACGAACGGACGTTGGCCGGCCGCAAGGTCGTCGCCCAGGATAGGTCGGGCTACAAGAGGCTCGCCCCCCAACAACAGCATCGCCACCGGGGCGCCGGCGTAGTGGTGCCACATCTCGGGGGCGTCGAGCCGGTGCAGCGCCGAGAAGTCGCCGGGCGCCAAGAGGAAGTAGATGGCGCAGCTGTCGCGGTCTCGCCACGTCTGGGCCCATCGCCCACCCTCGCGGGCGAGGGGTTCGAGCCCCAACAGGTCGGCAACGTCTTCGGCGTTCATCGGGCCAGCCGCCGTGCCGTCTTCGTCATCTGCTCGGTGGCGTCGATGATGTCGATGGTCGAGACCTGACCACCGGCGACAACCTGACGGCCGTCGACCCAGACTCCCGCCACCGCTGCGGGCGACCCCGACCATACGATGCGAGCAATGGGGTCGTCTTCGGCCTCGACGACGGGTTGGAAAGCGGAGCCGGACAGGGACAGCGCCACCATGTCGGCCCGACAGCCGGCCGTGAGGCGACCCAGATCGGGCCGGCCGATGGTGTCGGCGGCTTCGGCGGTGACCATCCGGAGCGCCTTGGTGGTCGGGAAGTGTTGAGCGTCGCGGTAATGGAGCCGGGACAGACGAATGGCCATGCGCATCTCCTCGAACAGGTCGAGCCGATGGTGGGAGGCGGGCCCGTCGGTGGCGATGCCAACGCGGACCCCGGCGTTCAGGAGCTCGTCGACGGGCGCCATGCCCGACGCATGCTTGGTGTTCGAGCACGGGCAATGAGCCACGGCGATGTCGTTGCGGGCCAGGATGGCGATGTCGGTCTCGGACATCCACACTCCGTGCGCCGCCAGGACGTCGGCGTCGAAGAGGCCGATCGACTCGAGGTACTCGGGTGCCGAAAGGCCGGCGCGTTCTCGGACCGCGGCGTCCTCCCATTCCTCCTCGGCCAGATGGATGTGAACCAACATGTCCTGATCGAGAGCGATCTCGGCGATTCGCCGCAAACAGGCATCCGACACGGAGTACGCGGCATGGGGTCCGAGACCCACCCCGATGAGGTCGTTGTTCCGCCAGCGGTCGCGGGTGGCCACCATCTCGTCGAGTTGTTCCTCCCAGGTGCCGAAGCGTTTCAGCTGGTCTTCCTCGATCACCGGAGCAGTGACTACGCAACGCAACCCCACATCGGTTGCGCCCTGGGCCACAGCATCGCCGTGGAAGTACATCTCGACCGAGGTGGTGATGCCGTTGCCCAGCAGCTCGGCGCCACCGACCTGCATGCCGATCCGGACATCGTCGGGAGTGAGCTGAGCTTCGCGAGGCCACATCACCTCGTGCAGCCAGCGGTCGACCGGGAGGCCTTCACCGGCGCCACGGAGGAGCACCATCGGGGTGTGGCAGTGGACGTCGATCATGCCCGGCATCAACACGCCGTCGATGTGGTGGCGCGCCGCCTCGGTTCGGTCGGGCGCGTCGCTCGACGGCCCTGACCACACCACTGCGCCGTCCTCGACGTCGACGACGCCCCCGTGGATGGGAGTCGTCTCGTCGTCGGCCATGGTGAGCAACAGGTCACAGACGTACCGATCCATACTCCCTCCCTTCGGAATCTGGACCACCATAGAAGCTGGCGTCGAGCGACGGTTCCGGTCGCAGGCCAATCGGGAGGACACATGGCACCAACCACGACCCGCACGCTGGACTGGGTGGACGATGCCGTCGAGCTGATCGACCAGACGCAGCTGCCGCATCGCTTCGAGATCCTGCGGATCGAGACCGTGCCCGAGATGGTCGATGCCATACAACGGCTCTCGGTGAGGGGTGCTCCCGCCATCGGTGTTGCCGGTGCGTTCGGTGTCGCCCTGGCGGTCAGGGCCCACGGCACCGGCGGCGAGCTGTTGAACGAAGCCGTTGCGTCGCTGCGCGCCGCTCGCCCCACTGCGGTCAACCTTGCTCGGATGGTCGATCGAGTTGCAGGCGTTGCCGGCGAGGGGTTCCCCCACGTGCTGGCGGAGGCCATGGCCATCCGCGACGAGGAGTTGGCCGCGTCGGTCTCGATGGGAGAGTACGGCGCCGACCTCGTGGCCGACCTGGTGCCCGATGCCGAGGTCCGGGCCATGACCATCTGCAACACCGGAGGCCTGGCCGCAGTCGAGCGGGGCACCGCACTCGCGGTGGTCCAAACGCTGCACGAGCGGGGCTGTCTCCGAGAGGCTCTGCCGTTGGAGACCAGGCCCTTGTTGCAGGGGGCACGCCTCACCACCTGGGAGCTCGACCACATGGGTGCTGCCCATCGCCTCATCGTCGACTCGGCCGGTCCGTTCCTGCTGTCTCGCGGCGCGGCCGATGTCGTCCTCACCGGTGCCGACCGGATCGCGGCCAACGGCGACACCGCCAACAAGATCGGCACGTTCTCGCTGGCCCTCGGTGCCCGACATGCCGGCGTCCCGTTCATCGTGGTGGCGCCCGAATCGACTGTGGACTCCGCTACCGCCACCGGAAGCGAGATCGACATAGAGGACCGGGGTCCAGCCGAGGTCGTGTCGCTGGCCGGCGTG
The DNA here is from genome assembly GCA_963700995.1 of uncultured Acidimicrobiales bacterium. Taxonomy (GTDB): domain Bacteria; phylum Actinomycetota; class Acidimicrobiia; order Acidimicrobiales; family JAHEJN01; genus JAHEJN01. The sequence continues at coordinate 96,465 of CAVOZP010000006.1, read as the reverse complement.
GCGACCGCCCCAAAGGGCACCGACGCCCTCAACCCGGCCTTCGATGTCACACCCGCCGACCTCATCACCGCCATCGTCACCGACCGGCGGATCATCCGCCTGGACCAGGGCCACACGCTGGCCTCGATGCCCCTGGGCGACCTCCGCAGCTGACGACAACGCCCTCGTCGCCGGTTGCCAGGTACCAAACCGAGATCAACACAGAGCCAAGCAGCATGACCCCCATTGCGTGGACCTTGGCCTCTGGGCGAAGCGAGCTGAGCTGGCCAAACATCGACAGACCCGATGGGATGGGCTGTCGGTGTCGAGGGCCCTCTGCCGCTCAACACTGCGCGCGCGAGCTTCGGCGTGGCCAAAAGCCTCTGGTCGGGAGGACCAGCTCTGGGTTCCATGAACTCAAGGAGGCCTGGCGGCGCCGGGAGGCAACCCGTGACTCACGACGTGTTCATCAGCTACTCAGCGCGAGACAAGGCCGTCGCAGATGCTGCGTGTGCGGCTCTCGAAGCGAACGGCACCAGGTGCTGGATCGCGCCTCGCGACGTACCACCGGGTCGATCCTGGGCGGCCTCGCTCGTCGAAGCGATCGGCCGCAGCCGCATCTTGGTTCTGATCCTGTCCGAGGGCTCCAACGCGTCGCCCCAGGTGAACCGAGAGGTCGGCGAAGCAGTCGACAACGGCCTGCCCATCATCCCCTTCAGGATCGAGGACGTTCAACCCTCCGACGAGATGCGCTACTACATCAAGTCGATCCACTGGCTCGACGCGTTGACCCCGCCCCTCGAGCGCCACTTGAGCAGGCTCTCCGCCCTCGTCGACGCCGCGTTGGAGGTGGAGTCGGCCGCAGACACCGTCGCTCCCGCACCGGACATCACGACTGCGGCTCCTCGGCCCCGACGCCGCCTCCCGGCGAGAACCCTGGCCGTCATCGGCGCGACGCTGGCCATGGTTGTCGTCGGATCGCTCGTCTTCGCACTCTCCCGATCGGGGTCGGACCCCGGCGACGAAGGACAGACCCTGTCGTTCGTCGTGCCCAACGACAGTCAATGGTCGAGTCCTGCTCCCGAGACGTACCGGGCGACCGGCTCGGATGACACGTTCGCCTGGACCGAAGAGACCATCGAGGGTGACTTCGCGCTCGAGATCGACGTGACCAGTGACTTCACGGGCTTCGGCGAGGGCATGGTTGTGGTCTATGGAGACGGGCCGAGCTGGTCGCAGGGCTCGCTCATCTTCAACATCACAGGTGCTTGGCAGGCCGTACGAGCCCACACGATCTACGACGGCACCGAGTGGCTCTTCGAGAATCAAATGGTGCTCGACGGCGAGACGAGCGACACCTTCACCATGAAGATCGAGGTGGTGGGCGACTTCGGCAGTCTTCTCGTCGACGACCAGAAGGTCGCCTCGGTCGTGCTGTCACCGGAAATGAACCGGAGTGGCCGCATCGCGCTCGTCAAATACGGCCAGAGTGCCCCGGTCACCTATTCCAACATCCGCTTCGACTCGTCGCCGGAGCCGACCACGGCCGCGAAGGACTTCGGGGACGACATCGACGGTTTGGGCTTCGACTACTTCACCATGACAGCCCCGCCCGAGGGAGCCTCGACATGACATCGGCCACTCCCGTGCCGACCCTGGTAATCGCCGGCGACGTCACCCTCGACTGGAACGTGGCCGACATGAGCCCGACCTCGACCACAGTGTCCTGGTCGGGCGAACAGTACGCATCGATCAGCCTGCAGCCCGGTGGTGCGTGCCTGCTCGCCTCACTCACGAGAGCGGCAATCGAGGCCGATGTTCGGTCGATTCCCACCGGCGCACCCCCGCGACCCGACGATCGGCGCTTCCATCACTCGAGCGCGGCGTGGGCGCCCTACCCCTTCACCCACACTTCGAAGGAGCCCGTCTGGCGGATGGGCGACTACCTCGGCTTGGCGCGCCGAGACGACATGTGCCCGCCTGCCGCCGAGTGGGCGCAGGTCGAGGATGATGCTGCGAGCCCCGACGTCGCGCTCCTTGACGACGGCGGACTGGGCTTCAGCGAAGACCCGCAGCTGTGGCCGTCGTCCATCCGTGAGCAGGCCGCCGCGGCGCCGCGGGTCGTCGTGTTGAAGACCTCCGACCTGTTCGGTCGCAGCGCCCTGTTCCGGCGCCTGCTCGACCTCGACATCGAGCGCCTCGTCGTCGTCACCACCGTCGGCGACGTCCGGCGTTCGGGTGTGGAGGTGAGCCGGGGCATGTCCTGGGAGGCCTCGGCCCAAGACCTCGCCCGGGCGCTCTCGTCAGCGACGGAGCTGGCTCCGCTCGCGCAGGCCGCAGACGTCGTCGTATCGTTCGGGGCGGCAGGCGCATTCGTTGCCCACCGCCGCAGCCCCGACCTCGAGCTCGACTCGAAGCTGGTCTTCGATCCGCGCGAGATGGAAGGGACCTGGGAGGCCAATCGGCCAGGCGGCATGATCGGGGGAACGACCTGCCTCACGGTCGGCTTGGCGTCGACGCTCACCACGATGTCGGCCGAAGTCGCGCTCGTCGACGGCGCTCGACGCGGCTTGACTGCGCTGCGCGCGTTGCACGAGACCGGCTTCATCGCTCCCGAGCCCGGAAGCACCGCCATCCGGTTCCCCCACGAAACCGTCGCGGCCGCGCTCCAACGCGAGCCAGACGATTTCGCCACGACCGTCGTGCCACCACCCACCGGCCACGATGGCCAGTGGTCGATCCTGCGAGAGCACCACATCGGCGGCTTCGATCACCTCGCAAGGCAGATCGTGCGGCTCGGCCCGGGGCCCGCGCTGAAGGGCATGCCCGTTGGTCGATTCGGTGCCCTCCTCACTGCCGATCGTCGCGAGATCGAGGGGTTCCGAAGTGTCCAGAACCTGATTGCCGAATACTGCGCCCTGCCCCGACCACCGCGACCGCTGTCGATCGCTGTCTTCGGGCCGCCAGGGTCGGGCAAGTCGTTCGCCGTCAAACAGCTCGCTCGCTCGCTGCACGCCGGTGAGGTGGAGAAGCTGACCTTCAACCTGTCGCAGGTCGAAAGACCCGACGAGCTCCATCACCGCGTTCCATCTCGTACGTGACGCCGGTCTGTCGGCCCCGTGCCGCTGGTCTTCTGGGACGAGTTCGATACCACCGCGGAGCCAACCGCTCGGTTGTCCGCACTTCCTCGCCCCGATGCAGGACGGCGAGTTCCACGACGGGCCAGTCGTCCATCCGTTCGGCCGGGCGATCTTCGTCTTCGCCGGCGGAACAGCAGAACGCCTCGACGACCTCGGACGCGATCTGGGCCGATCCGGCGAGGAACGCACGGCTCGATTCCGAAGCGTGAAGGGGCCCGACTTCTTGAGCCGACTGCGGGCCACCGTCGACATCCTCGGCCCCGATCCCGGCACCGACGACCCCGCGGCTGACCCCGAGCACGTCATTCGTCGCGCGATCGTGCTGCAATCCCTGCTCACTCGGACGTGGCCGCAGCTCTGGCGTCCGCGAGCCGACGGAGTCCGCGAGCTCGCCGTCGACCCGGACGTCGCCGGCGCCTTCCTGGATGTGCGCCGATTCCGCCACGGCGTTCGCTCGATGGAGTCGATCGTGGCCGGCAGCCGCCTCGCCGGCGAACAGCACTACCACCGGTCGGCCCTGCCTCCGGCAACCCAGCTGCGCCTCCACGTCGACGACGAGGAGTTCCTCACGCTCGCACGCCGGGTTCCAGTCGTTGGGCCCCTCGCCGAGAAGCTCGCCAAGGGCCTGCACGAGCGCTTCCGAACCGCCGCAGCCGACAACGACTGGGGTTCCTGGCCTCCCTGGGACGAGCTGAGCGACGCCGAGCGGTCGGCCAGCCGGGCCGCCGTGCTCGACATCCCCAGAAAGCTCGCCATCATCGGTCACGCCCTCGCCCCGCTCGGGAACGGCGCAGAACCCGTGGTCGACCTGTCTCCCCAGATCATCGAACGACTCGCTCAACTCGAACACGACCGCTGGATCGCGGAAAGGGTCGCCGAGGGCTTCTGCTGGGGCAACGACGGTGAGGCACCCTGGACCGACCCGGATCTGGTGCCCTGGGCCCCGATGACCGACGCCGAGCGGATCGCCCGCTATCCCTACTCGGTCAGACGCCGGCTGGGTCCGGGATCGCTGGCTGGGAACGAACGCGCACGGAACAAGGATCGGCTGGTGGTGCAGGCAATCCCCGAGCTCCTCGCAACGGTCGGCCTGCGCGTCGTCACCCTCGATGCGTGAGAAGGGGTGACGTCCGGTGAACCCCAACGACCCGGTCACCCGGCGCCGGTCCCTTCGTCGCTCAGTAGGCGTCAAGTTGACCGCAGCCTGGCGCTCGACGCGGCTGGCTCTTGCTGGCCGCCTTCACCGTGACCGCCTTCGTCCTCGGCTACGTCGGCTTCCGTGAGTACTTCGATGAGGCGGGTATCGCCAAGTCGACATCCGACGTCGTCTACCTGAGCCTTCAACTCTTCACGCTCGAGTCCGGCAGCGTCCCGGCGACCGGCGCACCGTGGCAGCTCGAAGTGGCGCGGCTCGCAGCGCCGGCGGCTTCGGCGACGGCACTGATTGCCGCAGTTTCGACGGCCTTCAGCGAGCAGATACGGGAGTGGCGTCTCGGGCGAACCCGCAACCACGTCGTCGTCTGCGGCCTGGGCACAGCCGGTACCAGGCTCGTGACACAACTCCTCGACGCAGGTCAACGTGTCGTGGGAATCGAGGCCGATGGGCTCAACCCCGCCATCGTGGCCAGTCGTCACCGAGGTGCCGCCGTGATCGTCGGCGATGCGCGCGACCGTGACACGCTTCGACGGGCCCGTTTGGCTCGTGCCGCGCATCTCGTCTGTCTCACCGGCAGTGATGAGACCAACGCCGAAGTGGTCCTCGACGCCATGGACCTGGTCGCCGAGCGGCAGGGCCCCGGTTTGTCGTGTCTCGCCCGCATCCGAGATCCGGATCTCTGCGTGCTCATGCGATCCGACGAGCTCGCCGCGAGTCATCCCGCCGGCACGCGTCTCGACTTCTTCAACATCGACGAGCAGGGTGCCCGGCTCATGCTCCGCGACTTCTCGCCGTTTCCGGCCGACGAACTCGACGATGGCCTCACTGCCGTCATGGTGGTCGGGTTGAATCGGCTCGGTCAGACCCTGGTGGCCGAGCTCGCCCGCCAATGGAGAGCTCACCCCACCGCCCGAGGCCGGCCCATCGACATCACGGTCGTGGATCCCGACGCCAACACGATCATCGACCGACTGTGCCGCCGCTACCCACAGCTCGACCACGCCGCGAACATCAACCCGGTGGTCGCCGCCATCGACCCGGTCGACACCGATGCCATCGGAGAATCAGCCGCGAAGACGATCTACATCTGCATCGACGACGACTCGCGCTCTGTCCGAGCCGGCCTTGCGATCCAACGCTGCCTGGAGATGCCCGACGCCCTCATCGTGGTCGAACTGAGCCACACCGGCGCGCTCGGCCGATTGGTCGACCGGCCGACTCACTCCGGCCGCATTCGGGCGTTCAGCGTCCTCGACCGAACCATGCAGACCGATCTCCTTCTCGGTGGCACGTACGAAATCTTGGCTCGAGCGACCCACGAGGAGTACGTGGCCCAGCAACGACTCCGAGGGGCACGGCCGGAAACGAATCCCTCCATGGCGCCGTGGGAGAAGCTCGCGGCATCGCTCAAGGAGTCGAACCGAGACCAGGCCGGCCACATCGGCACCAAGCTCGCCGCCATCGGCCGGGGAATCGCTCCGCTCACCGACTGGGACGCCCACGAAGTGACCTTCACCGACGCGGAGGTGGAGATGCTCTCGGAGATGGAGCACGAACGATGGGTGCACGAACGTCGACGCAACGGATGGACCTCGGGCCCCAGAGACGTCGACGCGAAGACCTCGCCGTACCTGGTGCCATGGAATGAGCTGAGCGACGGTGTCAAGGAGCAGGATCGCCAGGCCGTCCGAGGGATCCCAGCGTTTCTGGCGCGCGCCGGCTATCAGATCGTTTCCTACTGTGGAGGGTCCTCAGCGAGATAGCCGCGACTGATCACACGGTTGGATCGATGTAGGGCTCACACGAGTAGTTCCCGGTCCGCATGTGCCGCTTGATCCTGACCGTGAGGCGGTCTCCCACCGCGTACTTGCGGCTCAGCCATTTGAGCGGCTTGAAAACGAGGAGCAGCCGATAGTCGGGCAGGATGATCTTGCCGATGTTGCCGTCGGGAAGGCTGAGTGTCGCCATGTCCATCGACGTTTTCGTGACGACCGCATCGACGACTCTGCCGGTCTCGAGGATTTGAGCCGAAACGGCACGAGGCGTGGTCGGGCTGTCGCCGGGCTGCTCTCCGAGCGGCGGCCGTCGGTCGTCGCCCACCGCCAACAAGGCCTCGACCGAGTCGGCCAAGCGTTTCAGGTGCTCTTCCATCGGCGGGCTGAGGGCATCGAGCCAGTGCACCGACTTGATGTAGAAGCGCATCTGGTCCGACGGTTCGACGTCGTCGATACGCAGCGGCACGACCGGGATCCCCGTCCCGACCGCCTCGTCCACCTCACGGATGACTTGCGGCGAGCTGTTCGATCCCTTCGAGAGGATCAGGACGACAACCCTGCTGCCACCAATGGCCTCGACCAGAGACGAGGCCCACGAAACACCGGCCGGCACATCGCGTGGGGCCACCCAGCAACGAATCCTCCGCTTCTCGAGCGTGGCGCACGCAGCATCTGCCACGGCCTTGTCGGTAGACGAGTAACTGATGAACACGTCATGCGCCACGTGCGCCTCCCTCCACATGACCGGCTGCCAAGGCGCGCGCCTGTCTGGACTCATCCACATCATGTGACGATGCGGATGCCCCACGGAAGTGCCTTTCGTCACCAGACCGACGCGACCCTCGGAGCGTGCACGACTCGCCGGAGAATCGGGCCCAAGTGCTCTACCAGCAAGGTGCCCTTCCATCCTTCAATTGATGGTGGAAGATCGAAGTTCAGCAGCCGTGCAGAACGATTGTCTCAGGTCGGCACCATGGACGACTCCAACCCCACCGAGCAGATCTCGCGCCCACACGCAGTGCCACACACGCCGAGCGATCAGCCGTCGCCCGTGTCGCCGTTGCGCCCTGGTGTGGTGTTCATCAGTCACGAGAAGACCGACGACGGCCTGGCCCGCGAGATTCGGGCCCATCTCGAAGCAGGTGGATTTGCCTGTTGGATGGCTCCTGACGATGTCGCCGGCCCCACACCGTGGCCCGAACAGATCGAAGCAGCGATCGAATCGTGCGACGTGATGCTGATCGTCGTCTCGGCGAACGCGAGCGGCTCAGCGCATGTCGCCCGTGAGGTCGATCTGGCGGTGGAGCGAGCCAAGCCACTGCTACCGGTCCGAGTCGAGGACGTAGCCCCGACCGGCACCCTGAACTACCTGTTGCGTCTCGCCCAGTGGATCGACCTGTTCCCCGGATCGATCGCTGATCACGCCGTTTCGTTGCAGGGCATGGTCGGTTCGATGTTGGCCGAGCGCGGTATCGCGCCGCCCGCTGCCCCATCGCCAAGACGTTCGCGGCGGAAGCTCCGGATCCCTCGAACTGCGCTCGTTGGCCTGGCGGCCGCGGCTCTGGTTGCCGGAGGCGTTGGTATCGGCTTGATTCTGGCGGGCAACGACCAGGGGTCGAGCGAGCGTGCAACCGTCGACGTTGCAGGTGAAAGTGAACCGCTGGTTGCCGAGCAACCGGGTGAGGGTGAACCGCTGGTCTCGGAGGAACCCGGCGGCAGCGAACCACTGGTCTCCGAGCAGGGCGACGAATCCGCACTCGGGGCCGCCGAAAACGAAACGATATTCCGAGTCAGCGTCGCCAGCGACGGGACCCAGGGTGACGGCCACAGCGTCAACCCGGTCATCTCGGCCGACGGCCGGTACGTCGCATTCGACTCGATGGCATCGAACCTGGTCGACGGCGACACCAACGGGAACAGGGACGTGTTCGTCCACGACCGAGAGACCGGCGAAACCACCCGAGTCAGCCAAGTCGTGTTCGGCGACCGAGTCGAAGAGGCCGAGGGAGCCAGCCATGACCCCCAGATCTCCGCAGATGGCCGCTACATCGCGTTTGCATCCGACGCCACAAACCTCGATCCCGACTACGAACAGACAAGCCCCGGCGACATCTACCTCCACGATCGTGAGACCGGACGCAACAGTTACATCAGCTTCATGCCCAACGGTCAGGAACATCCGTCAGAAAGCATCGACCCCGATATGAGCGACGACGGCACCCTCATCGCCTACGCAACCTACCCCGGGGGCCAACTTGCTCCGGGCGGCGTCCCCGCTGCCCAGGGGGAGGACGGTCGTCCGCCGGTATATACAGTTTGGGTCCACGACACCACGACGGGCGCCACCACCCTGGTCGCCGAATTCGACATGACGCGAGAGGGGGCAAGCGTGTCGCCACCAGCGGTGACCCCCGATGGCTCCCTTGTCGTGACATCCGAGCTCCACAGCAGAGCCTTCATCTTCGAACGCGACACGGGGAGCGTCACGAAACTCGACGGTATTCCCGACGTGGAGGGCGGCCTCCTCCCCTACCCCGACGGTGAGCGGTTCGTGTTTCCGTCATTCACACCAGGTCTCGTGCCCGATGACGTAAACGGCTTCTACGACATCTTCGTGTACGACCGGTCGATCGGCGAGTACACGATGATTCTGGAGCTCGCACCCGACTTCTGGACCTCACCCAGCTCGATCAGCTCCGACGGTCGTTACATCGCGATGGCCACTCAAAATGGACAGAGCCTCGTCCTGGACACTCTCGACGGCAGCACCGTTCAACTGAGTAACTCGCTCGGGCTCGATCGGCTCGAGCTGAGCGGCGACGGCCGTTCGGCGACCTTCTCGACGTCGAGCGGGCTGGTCGACGGCGACACCAACGGACAACAGGACGTGTACGTCATGGAGCTTCCCGAGTGAAGCCACGCCCAACCGACTCGCCGCTTCGGACTCATGCCGATGCGCCCCGGCTGGTCGCGCCACGGGTCGCGTCGATGATTGCCGGATAGGCGGATGGGTCGATTCGTGCGTCGATCACACGCGGTTCTCCCCATTTGTGAAGTGCCAGTTCGGCGTCGAGTTCGTCTGACGATGTCACCACGACGCCTCGTAGACCGCTTGCTTCGGCAATCTTGGCGAAGTCGACCGGGGCGTAGCTGACGGACCGGTGGCCGCCATGTCGGGCCGTCTGTTTGATCTTGATCAGGCTGAGCGTCGCGTCGTTGAACACCACGACGGTGATCGGCAGTTGTAGTCGGGCGATCGTCTCGAGCTCAGCGAGCATCATCGACATGCCGCCGTCTCCGGTGAACACGATCACGTTGCATCCGGGAGTGGCAATTGCGGCCCCGATCGCCGCAGGTACCGCGAATCCCATGGTGGCCAGCCCATTCGAGATCAGCAGCCTGTTCGGCCGGTCGACGCTCCAGAGCGGCATCACCGCAAGAAAGTGCGCCCCGGCGTCCACCGTGACGATGGAGTCTCGAGGGTGGGCTTTGGCCACGGCATCGACCAGCGTGGTGGGTCCGAACGCGGTGGTGTCGCATTGGCGGATCTGCCGACGCCCCGCTTCGCGTGCGTCGGATGCGTACCTGGGTTGGGCGCGAGCAGCACCTGGGGCAACGCGACCGAACAGCTCCTTGCAGGTCGACTCGATTGCACCGACGAGATCGACCGTGGCAGGTAGGTAATCGTCGACCTGGTCAACCGCAGAAACCCGAATCACCGGAGCGTCGTAGCCCCATCGTCGAGGGATCGGTTCGACGAGATCCAGTCCGACGGTGACGATCAGGTCGGCGTCACCGAGGACTGCGGACTCGAGCTTGCCGTTCGTGAACAGACCGGCGTTGAGAAAGCCCTCGGTCGGCACCGCACCGACGGCGCGATAGGTGGTCGAGAACCGGAGCGCCGGCTCGTTCGAGAAGCGGCCGCAGCGCCGCTGCGTGCGGGACGGCTTCGGCACCAAGCACGACGACAGGGGTGGCGGCTCGCGCGAGCAGCTCGGTGGCCGCCGCAATGTCACTTGTCGTCGGTTCACGAACCACACGGTTCCGGGAGCGGTCGCGCCGAGGTGTGGTGTCGGTGGGGTCGTAGTCGAGGTGGACTGTGCCGTACGGCCAGAGGGTCGATTCGTTGATCAACTCCGTGAGGTGCTGCACGCTGGCGTGTTGCCCGATCGTTGCGCTCGTCTTCGAAATCGGCGCAAAGAACGATCGTTGATCGATCCGCTGATGAGCAACTCTCGAAGACTGTGCAGCGGGAACGGTGTCGGTGATCGCGACCAGCGGGAAGCGGTCGAGTGTTGCCTGGGCGACTCCGTTTGCGAGCGACGTGGCGCCTGGGCCACGTGTCGCGACCACTGCGCCGGGAGTGCCGGTCAACAGCCCGTAGGTGCCCGCCATGATCGCGGCCTCGGTTTCGCCGTGGGCGAGCACGAACTCGATCCCTTCCTGCAGTGCAGCACCGACGACGTCGAGGTTCGGACCGCCACCGGGGAGACCGAACAAGGCTGTGCATCCGGCTTGCCGGAGTGCTGTTGCCAATCGTTCGTAGAGCTGATCAGGCATCGCCACGATTGCGAGCCTTCTCGTGGAACCAGCTGGTCATGCGCCAGCATGACACGCTCGACGCGGCGCCATGTTGCAGGTGTCAAGTTACGCGGATGGGATGACGCCAATCTGCCCACGCGTCAGGTCACGGCCAAAAGTGGCCGTGACCTGCGTATTTGCGAGCGGATGACCGGGTTCGAACCGGCGACCTCAACCTTGGCAAGACACCGACAACTGCCCAGGGGCTGCGAAACCGTGTGATCCAGTGTTGCCCCGTCCGGCTGGTGACGCGGAACCCGTGCAGCAGATGGGATGGCGGATGGGATGAGATCGTGCCCGGGGAACCAAGTCGTCATTCGCAATCGGTCGCGACTTCCAGCGCGCCACAGATCTGACGCATACGCTCTCCGCTGAGCGCGCCGATTCGCTCGACGAGCACGGCGATCGACACCGATTCGACCGAGTCGAGGTTGACGGCGCTTCGACGTCCGATCGGCTCGTCGCCAGGTTCGAGGACGACTTCGCTCGGCAAACCTCGAATGGTCGTCGTGCACGGCGCGATCAGAGCGCGCGCCTCATCATTGGGATGACAACATCGCGCGACAGCACCACCACAGGTCGTCGGCCAATCTCGGGTGGTTCGCACCACCACAGCTCGCCGCGCCTCGGCAGATCCGTCATGTCGCTGCCGATGCGTCGCGGAACGATGCGAGATCGCCCCACTCGTCTGGCTCGTCGATGGGATGAGCGCGGTACGCGGGCATCGTAGGCTCCATCGATCTCCGCGGCGCGATAGCGCGCAACCAGTGCCCGCAATGCTTCATCGATGAGCTCGGCGTCGGTCCCGCCCGTCCGCACCCTTCGTGCCGTCTCGAGGAGTTCGCCGTCCACGGTGGTGCTGAGTCGAGTACGAGCCATGCCATAATTATGCCACGTTCATGCCATTGCCACAATCGTCAGCGGCCGAGCGGGCTGCCTCATCTTTGGCGGCTTCTGCTGAACCGACCCGACCGACACGGACCGGAGGACGGTCGACTCCAGGGCGCTCAAACTCCCTACCGGCCGAGATCCGCGACGTCACCAACCTCGGCGCCACCCGCCTAGTAGTCCGCGAGCATCGGCGCCGTCACCTTGGCCACTGTCGATTGCGGTGTTCAGAGTTCTCTGCGCTGCACGGCGAAGGTATCGACGTTGTCGCCGTTCCAGTCGCCAACCAACAGCGTGTCGGCGGCTCTGCCATAGCCGATGACGGTCTCGGCGATCCCGGTCTGGAAATCGTTGCGGATGAAGATCACATTGCCGCGGCGCACCGCGAACGTGTCGACGCCATCTTGGTCCCAGTCCCCGATCAGCACCTCGTCGCCGGCCCTCCCGTAGCCGAACACAATGTCGGCCGGCCCGGTGGTGACCGAGTTGCGGACATAGAAGACGTTGCCGCGGCGCACCGCGAAGGTGTCTTGGCCGTTGCCGTTCCAGTCGCCAACGAAGACCTCATCGCCGGCCCTCCCGTACCCGATGGGAGCGGGCCCGGGGCCGCCGGTCGGCGAATTGGTCACGAAGAAGACGTTGCCCCGTTGAACCGCGAACGTGTCGATGTTGTCGCCGTCCCAGTCACCGACCCGGTACAACATGTCAGTGGCGGTGCCGAAGGTGATCCTGCGGATCGCTCGGCCGCGTTCATCGACTTCGACGATGGTTCTCCCCAGCCGCCGGGCGAAGCCGTCGTGACCGTTGCCGTCCCAGTCACCAGTGAACAGTTCTTCGAATGCGTTGCCGAACACGAAGTCGTATTCGGCAGGCCCGGACTGGATCACGTTGGTGACAAAGATCCGGTTTCGACGATTGTCGATCGAGTCGCATACGTCGCCGGGGCCGTCACCATCGACATCGGACTGGGCGGGATTCGCAGTCAACGGACAGTTGTCGACACCGTCGGCCACCCCGTCGTTGTCATCATCAGGGTCACACACGTCGCCCAGGCTGTCACCGTCGTTGTTGGCCTGATCGGCGTTCTTCACAACGCGACAGTTGTCCGAGACGTCGGCCACACCGTCGTTGTCGTCATCAGCGTCACACACATCGCCAGCGCCGTCACCGTCAGTGTCGAGCTGGTTCGCGTTGGCCACCGCCGGGCAGTTGTCCGAGACGTCGGCCACCCCGTCTCCGTCAGTGTCCTCCACCAAGAGCCCGCCCAGGTCAACCGGCCCCACCGAACCCGGGGTCTCGTTGTCGCCGATGTTGTTCGTGTTGCCATAACCCAGTGCTCCGTAAAGGCCGTAGCCCCAGCAGCGAACAGTGCCGTCATCCAGAACAGCGCACGTCTGAGAAGCACCGGCAGTGATCGCTACTGCCGTCCGGCCAGGGCCAAGGCTGACGGGACCTACGCTGTCGGGGGTCTCGTCATCGCCGATGACGTTCGTGTTGCCATAGCCCAGCTCACCATTGAAGTTGGCACCCCAGCAGCGAACGTTGCCGTCATCCAACAAGGCGCACGTATGAGACAGACCGGCGGTGACCGCTACGGCCGTCCGGCCAGGGCCAAGGGTGACAGGACCTACGCTGCCGGGGGTCTCGTCGTCGCCGATGTCGTTCGTGTTGCCATACCCGAGCGCCCCACTGGGGGTGGTGCTGTCGCCGGCCTCACCCCAGCAGCGAACCGTTCCGTTGTCCAACAACGCACACGTGTGGCTGCCACCAGCAGTGACCGCCAGAGCCGTGCGGCCAGAGCCGAGGTCGACGGGCCCAACGCTGCCAGGGGTTTCGTTGTCGCCGATGTCGCTCGTGTTGCCATAGCCCAGCTTGCCGGAAATGCCGGCACCCCAGCAGCGGACCGTCCCATCATCGAGCACCGCACATGTATGACTGCTGCCGGCGGTGATCGCGACGGCGGTGCGGCCCATGCCCAGATCGACCGGCCCCACCGAACCCGGTGTCTCGTTGTCACCAATCCAGTCGGTGTTGCCGTAGCCGAGCTGACCGCTGTCACCGCGGCCCCAGCAACGGACCGTTCCGTTGTCCAACAACGCACACGAATGGTCCCCGCCCGCCGCGATAGCGGTCGCCGTGCGACCCGCACCCAGATCGACCGGCCCCACCGAACCCGGCACCTCGTCATCCCCAATCCAGTCGGTGTTGCCATAGCCCAGCTCACCAGAGAAGGCGCTGCCCCAGCAGCGGACTGTCCCGTTGTCCAACAAGGCGCACGAATGGCCATTCAATGAGCCGCCGGCGCTGATGGCGGTGGCGGTACGGCCAACGCCCAGATCAACCGGCCCTGCCGAGGCCGGCACCTCGTCATCACCGATCGACTCGGTGTTCCCATACCCGAGCACATCGCCCACGCCCCAGCAGCGGGCCGTCCCGTTGTTCAACAAGGCACACGAATGGAGGCTGCCGGCGGTGATGCGGCTCGCAGGCAGCACAAATCCCGGGCCGCCCTCATTGGCATCGGCCCCTGACAGATCCCCCCCGCCGTCCTGGGCGCTCACCGCACCTCCACCGACAAAGGCGAGCACACCCGCCAACAACAGCACCCCCGCCACCACCGCGATCCGTCGAACCACCACGACACCCCCCGTCAACTTTCGGCACCGCCACCAGCAGTCAGCCACTAATCACCATCGCATCGTCATGTGCGTACGTGAAGGGACTTGAGACTCTGGTCAAGACGCCCAGCAGCCGCTTGCTGGCACAACGCGTGTTCGAGTCGTTGGCAGGTGAGGAATCGTGATAGCCCGCTGACCGGCCCAGGTGGAATGGGCTCGATGGGACTTCCAGCCATATCGTGTCGCGTTCTGGCCCACTCGAGCGCCTACCTCAGTTGTGAGGATTTCCAGCTAGCGAATCGCTGCCGTGGATGGGATGCCTGGATGGGACAAGCGCCGAAACGCACCAGGCCCCGCACCGGAAACCGGACGGGACCTGGGCTTTACCTGGTGCCACCACGAAATCCCAGGTCGTGCGCTCGCGACACCCGCTCAGGAACGCCAACCCCCAGCCCGCGACGCATCCGCTCGCATCGGCACTCCCGATCACCCCGACGAACCTGCACCCGAGGTTCTCGGCGATAATGCGCCCATGTGGCGCTACGTCCTGTTGGGCCTTGCTTCCGGCATTGGAGTGACCGTGGCCGTGATGGCCTTCGGAGCCGGCGTCTACTGGCTCTGGCTGTTTGGCGACGACCCGTGGCCTGGCTGGGCCGAGGCCGTCCTCACGGTAGGCGCCTTCGCTATGGGACTAGCGGTATTCGTCGGTTTCGTCGCCGTCGGATTTCGCCGGGGTCGGGGGACTTCGGGTCGCTAGAAGCAGCTGGAGCAGAAGTATCCGGGGTGCGCGTGATATGGGGTGCCCTTGACCGACACTTTGAGGCGCGTTGCCCGCCAAGGTGTTCCGAGCGTTGGGGGATGGCCGGGCGTGAGCGTTCGTCGCGAACGGCCGGCCTGGGAGACGAGCGGAGCGTTGCGGATCGGCCAGCGACCTTGAGATCAGCGGGGGTCTCATCGACGAGTTGCTCTGCGAGCGACCGGTCCGGCCGCTCCTGGCCCGTGTCGTCCGACGGTGTCGCCACCGTCACATCGTGGTCTGTCCTTTTCGGCCGAGCCATGTCGGTGCAGCGTTCAGGCCAGACCACCTACACCGAGGATCTGACAGTCGCGCGGTCGTTATTGGCACCCGCTACGAGGGAGAAGCGATGTCGGCGGTCGGTGGACGGCGGTGGATCGAGCGCTTCGGCGTTGTCGTCGGTCACCGCTGGCCAGGACTATGCAGTGCTCGGCTTGGGCCGTTCTGTGCGCGACACTCGGTCTATGGACGCGACCCGCTCCCCGTTCCTCAACGGTGCTCTGGCCTGGATCGACAACGGGACTATCCGGGACCGATGCGACGTCTGCGCCCTCGATTGGACAATGCAGTCCGCTGCGGCAGTCGATGCGATCGAGGCGGCGCCCGATCGGTATGCGGCGCTTCTCGCGGATCGGGACGGCATGGTCGCCCCCGACGATGGAGGCTGGAACGCCACCGCCTACCTCTGGCACCTGACCGACCTGGCTCGTAGTTGGTCGGAGCGCTGGGTGCAGATCGAGGACACCCCCGGCTCGCTGCTGGCCGGCTGGGACCCCGACGTGCTCGCAGCGGCCCGGAACTACCGCAACCTGCCGACGGTTCCGGCGTTGTGGGCACTGGATCAGGCCACGGCCAGTTTCGTGCACTTGAGCAGGGAGCTCGACCACGCCACCCCGTTCGAACACGGTGACTGGGGTGCGGGCACCGTTGCTGACGGTCTGCGCTGGCTCGCCCACGAGTACACGCACCACCAGCTCGACGTCGAGGCCCGAGCACGCTGACCGATCAGGTGCCCCGAGATCGGGCCGTCGGCGATCAAGGATCTGTGGTCGAACCGGATCGTCGGCTGGGCCATCGATGAGCGGATGAAGGCCCGCCTGCCGATGGGAGACCCGCGCGACCTACGCATCGCGATCATCACCTGGATCGAACGCACCTACCACCGCCGACGACGCCAAGACGCCCTCGGCCGATTGACCCCCACCGAATACGAAACCATCATGACCCCACCGGCCGCCCTGGCCGCATAACCAACCTGTCACCGCTATCCGCGGCAGACCCCCATGCTGCAAGTGTTAAGTGCCTGGATGGGACAGCCATGGGCTGCACTGACCACTCCAGACGTTCCGAGATGGTCAGAAGATCCGAAGCTGGTCCTTTACGCGGCGCCAGAACCGCCCGTGAAGAGGGCGGCCGTGTCGCCACTCGGCTTCCGTGTCGACACTCACCCGGGTAACCCCTGCCTGACCCGCCGGATTCTCGGCTGGAGTCAATCGACCGGTAGAGATGTAGCTCCCGATCGCCCACATCGAGATCTGGAGCTGCTCGGCGGCGTCGAATTGGCTCATCCATTCCGCGTCCGTCACCCTGACGACCCGCCGCCGCAGAGAAGAGGGATAGCCCTTGTCCTGCCGCTCCGCCGCCCTACGGTACAAGCGCTGCCGATTTCGATCGAACCACCCCACGCCACAAGTGTGCCCGGCTCGGACCCGCACAGAGCATCCAAGAGGTTCCTACTCGGGGCTTTCGGTGGGCGTTGCCAGCGTTCCGTATCGTTCGGGAGGACCCAGCTGCGGTTGCTCGCGAAGACCTGCCGGCCCGTTGGTGGGTCTGGCTATCGAACGAAGGGCAACTCGATCGGACTTCGCTGCGTCGTGGCTCAAGAGCTGCGTCGTGGCTCAAGAGAGGAACAGCACCAGATCCGATGTCGATCTGACAGCCCGGTTGGCGATCTTCGATTTCACCCGAGTCGGACCTGTGAGCGGTGCCATGTTTTCGCTGTCAAGTTACGCGGATGGGACAGCGGATGGGATGACGCCAATCCGGCCACGCGTCAGGTCACGGCCAAAAGTGGCCGTGACCTGCGCTTATGTGAGCGGATGACCGGGTTCGAACCGGCGACCTCAACCTTGGCAAGACACCGATACCTGCCCAGGAGCTGCGAAACCGTGCGATCCCGTGATGCCCCGTCCGGCCAGTGACACCGATCCCGTGGAGTAGATGGGATGGCGGATGGGATGAGATCGTGCCCGGCGGGCGCCAACCGATGCCGCTCGACCCTTCCGTCCTTGGGGTTCCGCTCCGGACGGTCACGTCGCGAGGGTTCGGACGATGTCCTTCATCAACAACACGAGATGCAATTCGTCGGTTGGCGACGGTTCGAATTCCGGGATCAGGTGCATATAGAAGTCCCGGGCCTCACTCGTCTCGGCGTGCACCAGCAGCCCCCGGCACCCGATCTCGATTCCAACCTCGACCACTCTCGCGACCACGTCGTTCACCAGGCCAGCACCGAGTCCCTGGCCCTCGTGGTCGACCGACACGCCCAGGCGAGCCAACAACGCGACCGGCTGCGGGTAGCGCCCAGCGCCCTTCCGCAACCGTGCCGGCGCATCAGCCACGTCGATGCTCGCCATCGACCACGCGTAGTACGCCACCACCTCGGCGTTCCCTGGCTGAGTCACGACAAGAACTCGGGCAGTTCCGGTCGCGTTCGCCTGCCGGGCATGATGCTGCAACCACTGGCTCTGCTCCGGGGAGCGACACACGAAGCCGTCGAGCTGGTCGTCGAGACCTAGGAGCCTCGGGCGGAGATACTGCCGCGTCACCCGTCGACGAACGGCGACGGCCGAACCATCAGCTCGCGAAGCCCAGCGAGGTCCCGCGGCGTCGCGGCGATTGATCCTCTCCCACGCCTCCCGAGCCTCGGCGTCGAGAGAGAACTCCAACCGGTCCGCCAGAACCCGGCGAGCAGCGACCGTCAGATTGGCAACAACGAACTCGGTGAGATCAGTACCTGACGCTGCCACCGCGCTGTCAATGAGCGCACGGTCCTGTGGCGTCGTACGAACCTCGAGCCGTTCACTGCCGCGTCCGTTTCGTGCTCGTAGCCATCCTCGCCTCCAAACTGTACGGACATTGTACGGCCACAATGGTTGGTGCGTCAACTCATCCGCTCCGGCACGATCGCCGGCAGATCCGGACCCACGATGAGTGTCCCTGACCGGAACTTCCGGCTGGGGCGTCGGGTCAATGGCCCAGCCGCGGCCGCAACTGTCACCGAGCCTCCCTGCGACTCCTGTTACCACAGGGATCAACACGAAACGGAAGCGCCCATGGCCATTCGATACCGTCGCAACATCAACTGTCTCACGACGAACCAACAGACGCCGGGCCGACCAACAGGCCGGTCATCGGCCCGGCGGACGGCCGATCGCCACCCCGCAGCGAGACCCCGACCGGAGCGCTCTTCGATCGAAAGCCAGACACACCAACACGGCAAGCCGGCAGGCACTTCGCGAGCAACCCCGACCAGGACCTCGGGGAACGGCCCAAGCCGCAGGCCGCACTTTGACGGGCCGAATCGGGTGTGTGCGTTGATCCCTTGAGACCGTCGATGGAACAAGCGGGTCCGCGGTTAGCTCTCAGTGTCGCGGTCGCCGTCAGACTGCGCGCTTGACTCGAGGTGTCCTACGACGCGTTCGGACAGGTCTCCGAGCACTTGGAGCTCAGATGGTGTGAGCAGATCGATGAAGTGCGAGCGGACGGATGCCACGTGGCTCGGCGCGGCCGCGACGACGGTCGCAAGGCCATGTTCGGTCAACTCTGCGACTGCGCCTCGACCGTCTTCGGGACTGCTACGTCGCGTGATCAGGTTGCGCGCTTCCATCCGCTCGAGGTGATGCGATAGTCGGCTGCGTGACCAGAGAAGTCGTTCGGCAAGGTCCATCAGTCGGTAGGAGTGATTCTCCTGTTCGGAGAGGTTCGAGAGCACTTCGTAGTCGGCAGCCGAGAGCTGAGCGTCAACTCGCAGATCGCGTTCGATCCTGGGTGGCATCAGCGTGATGATGCGTCGGAATCCGCGCCAAGCCCGCTCTTCGAGCGGATCGAGCCAGTCGACATTGTCCACCCCGGCATCGTACGCCACTTTCAGCAATGTGGTTGACATATCATCCAGTTCGCGTAGATTAGATGTCATGTCAACTACTGAAGTGATGTCAACTGCTGAACATGGAGCGGATGCACCGGCGCTCCAGCTGGCGCATATCGAGATCCGGGTCGAACGTCTCGCTCCGATGGTCGACTTCTACACCAACATGTTGGGATTCGTCGTCACCGACGCGTCGAGCGGACCGAGTCCGATGGTGTTCCTGAGCCGATCTCCCGACGAACACCATCAGCTCGTCCTTACCGAGGACCGCGACAGTGGCACGCCCCGACGCATCGACCACATCGCCTTTCGGCTCGCCTCGCTCCACGACCTGCGTGCGTACCGGCACCGCATCGAGCCGCTCCAGACCGAGACCGTGTCTCATGGGACCTCGTGGTCGGTGTACGTGACAGACCCCGAGCACAACCGACTCGAGTTCTTCTGCGACACGCCGTGGCACGTCAGACAACCCGCCCGATGGCCCGTCGACCTCGACGATGCCGAACTCAACGTTCGTCGCAGCACGAGAGAGCATGTCGCATCGATGCCTGCGTTCACCGAACGCTCCGCATGGATGGCCGAACACCGACAGCGAGTCGAGCCGCAAAATGCGTCTTCTCACATCGGACCCGAAACCGCTGGTCACGGCGCGACAGTCGCCATCGACCGAGTCAACAGAGTCGATCGCGACGATCCCGACGCCACGAGACGCCCACAGGTCGCGCTCTCATCACACCGGACCGAAACAGGAATCCTCACCTACTATCGCCAGCCCGACGGCAGAACCGTCGCTCGACTCCGCCAGTACAGCTAGCAGGCGGATGCAGCGCATGCGCAACATCGATCACTTGCCGGCGACGCCGGACCCGTCTCGACCGAGCCATCCGTCGCCTTGACCGCCATTAGTGAGGAGTTGTGCAGAGCAGGGGTCGCAAAGGCGGACAAGCGCATGCTCTGAGCGAGACCCGGTCGTCGTGTTCTAGGTTCGACGGAATGAGTCGCTGGTACCGCTTCATGTACAAGCTTGGACTTCACCCGTGGGAAGACGACACCGAGTCACAGCTCGCCCAACTGCGCTCCTTGCTGGAGCGGATCGAAGACGGCTGCGACACTCCTCGTCGAACAGCGCTCGATCTCGGCTGCGGGACCGGCCGATACTCGATCGAACTCGCGAAGCGAGGCTGGGACGTCGTGGGCGTCGACGTCGTCCCGAAGGCCGTCGAACTCGCGCGCAACGCGCCCGTGCTGCGAACGTCACGGCCAGGTTCTTCGAGGGGGACGTCGCCGACCTCGAACAAGCCGGAGTCGGCGACGGCTTCAGGCTGTTCCTCGATGCTGAATGCTTCAACCATCTGAACGACGACCAGCGGATGGCTTTCGGTCGAGGAGTGAACGCCGTCGCTGGGCCTGATGCCGAGATGCTCATCCTGATGTGGAGAAGGGCACACCGTGGGCCGTTACCGCCTGGCGCCAGCCGGGACGATCTCACACGCTCATTTCCCAGCTGGACGATCGTGGACGAGTTCGACTACGAGGCTGCCCTACCGTTTCCACTCAAGCGAATCGAGCCGAGGTGGTACCTATTGGCACGTACTTGAGCCCTGACAACGCTTGCGAGATCACAGTCGCGCTGAACATGTGTCCGAGGTGGCTCTCGCATCCTGCCCGGGCCGAGGTCGACGCCGCAGAACAAGCTGATCGGATCGTCACACCGACACCGGTTTACGACAGCCGAGGTGGCCCTGTGCCCCGCGCGGGTTCGAGTGCCGCCTCCGAACGCCGAATCGAAGGCGCTCAGCTCGTCAGGATTCGAGTGCGAGACCGTGTCGTCCGATGTCGTTGAGTTGTTCGGGTTGGAATCGGTTGGTCCAGGTGCTCTCGTAGTGTTCGTCGGGGAAGTCCGTGGGGCTGAATCCGGTGAGGAAGGCGTTGCGCACGCTGGTGGCGTACTGTTCGTTGCGGGAACACCACGGCGCGGCGGGTATGTACATCACATTGCCCCATCCCTGTTGGTTCTCGACAGGCGCGACACCGTGGATGATGTCGCAGTGCCACCAGACTGAGTCTCCGACGCGGACGTCGGGGATCGGGCTGAGGGCTTCCAGGAGGAGCGGGTGCCAGGTGTGGTTGATGGGGAACACCTGGTTGACGGTGACGCCGCACATGTCGTCGTCGGCGACGTCGTCGAGAAGTGGTCGCAGGAGGAGGTAGGCGATGGCGTGCGGGATCGGCACGGCGTGGAGCACGCCTTGGTCGTGGTTCATGTCCGACAGCGCGGTCCAGCCTTGGAAGGTGCGGAACGCCGAGCACATGGTGGATCCGGGGTACTGGGGCCCGGTGGTGCGGTGGGATGCGTCCCAGGGGTTGTAGCCCTCGATGGTGCCGTCGAACAGGTGCCGGAAGGCCAATTGGTAGGCGTCGGTCATCCACAGGTCGAGCGTGCCCGGGTCGGCGTGGGCGCCGAGCCCGGCCGAGTCGGTACCGGGCGGGCGGCGGCGGATGCGGTCTGGGTACAGCGCGTGGCGGTCGGGGTCGAACCAGCGCACCCCGTTGGACTCGAAGGCCCAGCGGTGGTTGAGGAAGGATTGCACGGCGGCCATTCGTTCGCTCTGGCGCGCTTCCATCTGGGCGGGGGACCAGTAGATCGGGTAGATCTCCGGCCTCGAGCCGACGCTGCCGAAGAAGTCGTCGCCCGGACCGCGGTAGCCGTCGAAGAACCCGTTCGACTCGACGTACTCGACGATCTCAGCGTCCCACCGCGACGCCTGGTCGCGTTGGAAATGACCGCGCACGACGAGGCAACCGCTCCGACGGAGATGTACGAACTGTCCCGTTGTGACGGCGCCGTTCGCGATGTCGTCGAAGTCGATCACTGTCCACGGACTCTCGCCCCGAACCCCATTGGCCCGAATCTCAGCGACCCGTTCGGCGATCCGTTCCTCGACAGCGGCGAACACCTGCTCGACCGTGCGACCGGAGCCTTCGATGCGTGCCCGGATTGCGACCTTCACCTCCCGGATCGCGGCCTTGAGGTCGGTGGGAGTGGCGTCCCAGTGAGGCAGCGGCGGTTGGGGTTGCCGGCTGCTCCCGTGGGCCAGTGGGGCGGTCATCTGCGAGCACTCCTTTGGCAACGACTCCTTACCGAACGACACCATACGAGTGTTGCGACTTGGCTGGTGGCCACACTCAAACCCTTGCTCGACGTTCTTCGTTCGATCTCTAGACGAACACGTCCTGCGACTACTGACGAACGAGCCACGCCTCACCCGGGCCGAGATCCATCCCGTACTCGAGCCGTGCGACGTGGTGCTCCCCGTTCGAACCGTGACACGCATCCGATACCGAATATCGGCTGACATATGGGATAGGCGAATCCCCCGACAGCGACGCTCTCTGACCCGCCCACCGGTGACATCCACGCCTGTCCGTTCGACGCCGTTGGCTGGCGGAGCGGAGCCAGCACTGGAGCGACTGGGCCGCTCAGCCACCTGCGGAAAGCCAGGCAGCAGCAGCGGCCTCCAAACCTCAGGACTTCACTACAGCCGAAGCGGCTGAGCGCACAACGTTGGTCCTACGAGGTGGCCGGCCACGCACTGTTGACCTTGGCCTCTACCGGTGGCGTATCGCCGTCGGGATGATTCGAGTGCAGTTGAGATTGGGGTGTCGTTATGGCGCGCTCGACTCGCCGACCGATAGCCGTTGTGCTCGCGCTGATGCTCGGTGCCGCGTTGGCCGTACCCGGGTGCGGATCCGAAAGCGCCGATGTCGCCGTCGAGCCGGCGCCGACAGCGACTGTCGCGCTCCCGGCGCCGGCGAAGCCATCTGTGGCCCCGGTGCCCACCCCACCACCAACTCCCACTCCGACACCCGCACCCACACGGGCGCCGACACCGACACCGACACCGACACCGACACCGACACCGACACCGACCGAGGTCCGCGCGGACCGGATCGGTTCGGTGTTGATCGGCACCGATCGCGTCACCGCTGAAGCCGCGCTCATCGCGCAGTTCGGCGAGCCGACCTCATACGAGGACACCGACGGATCAGGGGCTCACCTCGTCTACGTCAAGTGGCCGGGACTGGGGGTCGTGTTCGCCGACCCGTGGGTCGGCAGCGACGGCGTCGAGCGCCTCGCGGATACTACGTCGGTGTCGGCTCACCGATTACGCTGTTGACCCCGGAAGGCTTTCACGTCGGTTCGACACTGGCCGAGCTGCGCAGCATCTATCCCGATCTCACACCGAAAGCGTCGGAGATATGCGGTTTGCCGTTCTCTGTGCTGCTCGAACAGTCGGTCGACATCAACGGAGGATTCGCCGGGCTTTTCGCCTGGTTCGGCGAGGTTCCCGTTCCCGAGGGCGACCCCACGGACGCTAGCGTCCCGCTACCCCCCGGCTACGAGGACACGCCAGTAACGGCCCTCGAAGGTGGACTCTACGTCGGTTGTTGAAACCATCGCTCCCGCCAAGCTCAAAATCGCGGAACCACGCGAGCCATCTGCTGGGTTCGAGATCGAAGATTCTCCGAAAATCGTGTCGCGATCCGGCCCACTCGAGCGCCTACCTCAGTTGTGAGGACTTCAGCAAGCAAACAGCTGCAGTGGAGGGGATGGCTGGACGGGATGAGCGCCCAAAGTCACCAGGCCCCGCTCGGAAAACCGGGCGGGACCTGGGCTTTTACCTGGAGCGGATGACCGGGTTCGAACCGGCGACCTCAACCTTGGCAAGACACCGACAACCGCCCAGGAGCTGCGAAACCGTGCGATCCCGTGATGCCCCGTCCGGCTGGTGACGCGAATCCCGTGGAGTAGATGGGATGGCGGATGGGATGCGCGACGAGAGCGTTGTCAGCTTTCGGGATCGCCGGGTAGCAGGAACCGAATCTCATAGGTGTTCGTCTCGGTGGGCCCGGCATCGGGCCGCACTGTGACCTCCTCGCCGGTCACGGTGTCGGTGATGTGCATCTCGCCCTTCACGTATTCCTCGTCGAAGTATTCGTCTCGCCAGAGGAGGAATCGGCCATCGAAGTCGACAAGGGCCCCATTCCAACGTGACCCGGAGTCCACGACTCGATCTTCTTCGAACAGCACCTGCGCGGTTTCGAGATCGATCACACGAAAGTGGAGCACCGTCGAGGTCCACGGCTGGTCCCATCGACGCCATTGCTCGTCGAGGGGCAAGGCAGCGAAATCGTCCCAATCGTCTGCACCCAGATCGACCGGGTCAGGCGTGAGCTCCCGGAGAGCGAGCAAGCGCCCGTCGGGTGAAAGACGCGGCTGGAGGGTGCACCACTGGCACCGTTGTGACCACGGATTGGCGGCCATCTCGACCTCGTCGCCGGCGAGGTCTCGGAACACGATCCCATACGAGATGGGAGCCTCGTCCGGCCACCCGTCGTAGCTGACAGAGACCGCCAACTCGCCGCCATCGATTGCGGTGGGCTCTCACCCGACTCGAGGGGGATGCAGGACCGATACACACGGCTGTTGGTCGTGGCAAGGTCGACCAGCACGAAATCGAACGCGTCGGCGTCATCACAGGCCCCCGTCCTCACTCCGGACAGCGCCAGCGTCGGACGCCCTGCAACCAGCGAAGTGAACACCGGGTAGGCGTCTGTGGCCAGCACTACCGGCACGTCTGTGCCCGCTCGCAGATGCTCAACGATCTCCGTTTCGTCATCACCGGCATAGGTGACGACACCACCGGCGCCGTCATCGAAGGCGACCAGAATGTCGTTGCGGTCCGACACCGGGGTTCGTGTCCCATCGACAACTCTGAACACGCCGTCAGGTCCCGCAATCAAGTACGACGGCGCATCGGCGGTGGCGGCCGATTCGAGAGTTGGAGCCGCCTCGACCGTTGGCACACGATCTGGCGTCGGGCTCGGCTCAGTTTCGGTGGGCGAAGGCTCATCGGTCTCGACGGACTCGGGTGTTGCCGTCGCCTCGACCACAGGCGTGGGCTCGATCACCTCGACACCCGCATCCTCACCGGCACAGCCCGACGCGAGACATTCCGAGCACCATCAATGAAGCCAAGGGTCCGCGCATGACACTCACCGCCTCCGGCCTTCTGTCAACGCGAACCGTACGATCCACCTCGACGTCCCGCCAGAGGCTTCAGTCACCGGCAGTCTCGAGGGACCGAACCGGCTGGGAGCACTCTGCACTACTGGGCGATCCGGGTCAGGAACTCTACGATGGCCGTCTCGTAGGCGGCGGAGTCGACGTTCCAGCTCTCCATGTGGCCGGCCCCGATGACTGACCGATAGGTCACCAGGTCGGGTCGGGCCGCGGCGAGGTCATCGCTCGTTGCGATGGGTACGTCTTGGTCTGCGGTGCCGTGGAACAACAGGATGGGCACGTTCAACTCGTCGGCCCGGTCGAGGTAGTCGAGGGCTGCCCAGTTCAGGTCGAAGCGCCATCCCGCCATCCACTTCGCCACGCTGGTCAGCGACTGCGGCACTCCGAGCCCTACGACAGGGAGCTTTTCTTGGCCCGCGTGGAAGTCGACGGTCCGGCCGAAGTCGAGCATCGGGGCGTCCAAGATGACGCCACTGACCGCGTCATCGGCCAGAGCCGACTCGTAGAGGAAGCTCGTCACGATTCCGCCGCCCATGCTGTAGCCGAACAGGACTACCTCCGAGGCACCTTCGCCCAGCGCAAAGCGCACGGCGTCCTCGACGTCTTTCCACTCGGTGGTGCCGTAGCCCAGCCTGCCACTAGGGTCTTTGGGCGCGCCCGGGTCGTTGCGGAAAGTGATCGTCAACGTGGGGTATCCCTCCCGGTGGAACACCGGCAACACGCGTAGGGCGTCCTCGCGGGTCATGCCGTTTCCATGGACCAGAATGATCGACGTGTCGGCGGTGCCGTCAACCAGCCATGCCGGATACTCGCCGAGCTCGCCGGAGTAGCTCACCTCGCTGAAGGCAAGATCGAGTGCCGACCCCGGGTCCCCCTTATACCCATGTTCATCAAGGCGCGTCATCGTGCCCGCGACCAAGCTCGAACCGCTCAGGTGGCGGAACTCGCGAACCACGACCTGATCGTCGTGGTTGATGATCGCACCGACCTGTCCATAGCCGTCGGCCCATTCCAGGCCCCAGACACCGTCGGTCAGCAGTTCACCGGGATCGTCCCCGAGACCGATCTGGACACTCTGCTCGTCCACTTCGACGACCATGCGGCCGAACCCAGGCGAAAGAAGGTCCGACCGGCGCTGCTCGGCATCGAGCGCGTCGGTTTCCAACACGTTCGCGAAGTACCAGCCGCCGCCGAGATAGAACACCGCTCCCAGCACCGCCAAGCCCACGAGCACCCACCCCCACCACGGCAACCAGAACCGCCAAGCTGGCCCCGGAGGGGTGAGCTTCGGTGAGCGCCGCATTTCAGTTCACCATTCCCGGCGCAGACAGGTATCGAGACCAGCGGTGATCATCGGGAGGTGATGTGGCCAAGGCACCGATGAGAACGAGCGCCAGCACTACGGAAACTGTGAGATGAATCGAGCGCGCCATGACGACACCCCGGCTGGGAGACACTCCGAGTGTCCGTGCCATGCCCCTGCGTCGGTAGAGGCCAACGACCATCGCGTGCGGGACCACTCACGCGGCCCGGTCATGACGTTTGCCTCTCGACTCCTGGAACGGGTCGGGTGACGCTCAGTACATGAGCAGCCGGCGACCTCTACCCCCACCGTACCCACCGGAGCCGCCCGGCTCCGAAGACAAGTACAAGCTGAAGCTGCACCGTTCACCCGGCGCACCGGTCAGTCATGTGATGCCTGGTGCGATCGGCTGGTCGGCTCGGCTGGCTGCCTTCCTGCTCAGCATCCCCTTGTTGTATTCCACGTGGAGTGTTCTGTACTTCAGCGAGACCGACTGGATCGCTGAGATTCTGTTCCTGGGCGTCTTGGCTGCGCTCCTGACCGGAATGCTGCAGCGCTCACCCGGCGCGATCACCGGGCTGACTCAGATGGGTGCACTCCTGCTCGGCGTGCCCGCGTTGTACTTCACCGCGAAAGTGCTGTACCACGCAAAGGCGGGCAACCTCAGCGACGCAACGCTGGCACTCGCAGTCGCGCTGGTCCTGTGGACGCTGGTCGCCGGAATGCTGCAGCGGATGCCCGGCGCGATTGGTCGAGTGACTCGATTCGTTGCGCTCCTGCTCTGCGTTCCCGTGTTCTTGTACACCGTCTATCTGCCAATCGCACTCGTCCTGTGGACGCTCGTCGCCGGGCTGGTTGTCGTTCGTCCCACGGTTTCGGAAGAGCGTGACGAGGTGCGCGACCAGGTGAAGGCCACGACACCCGACGCTCACACGACGAACCGCACAATACCGATGAGTCAGACCACGGGCAGCGCCGCGGGCAGGTATGTGCAGTTGTTCGTTGCACTTCTGTCTGCCTTTCTCGCGTTGCTCTTCACCGCAGCCGCGGTACTCGCCCTGGTTCTCGACGGCTGTGAGATGGAGGGCGTGTTCAGCGGTTCTGGGATCGAGTCTTGCGAGCCGAGGTCCGTTCCGAGTCGGATCCCGATCGCGCTGACCTCCGCTGGTTCTGGCGGCGATGCTGTGGGCCGGCAGTATTGCGCTGATCAGGCCTCGACGCCCCCAGGACGGCGAGCCCGGCTGGCGGCCCGACCCAACCGGCAGATTCGAGAAGCGCTACTACGGGCCCAAGGGATGGACCGATCATGTAGCCAACATCGACGAGAAGCTCCAAACGAGAGACCCGATTCTCGGGAGAGGACCACCATCTCATCGTCAAACAGATCGGTGACGGTGATTACGCGGATGGGACAGCGGATGGGATGACGCCAATCTGCCCACGCGCCAGGTCACGGCCAAAAGTGGCCGTGACCTGCGCTTTTGCGAGCGGATGACCGGGTTCGAACCGGCGACCTCAACCTTGGCAAGGTTGCGCTCTAGCCAGCTGAGCTACATCCGCAAGGAGGGTGAAGTGTAGCCTCTCGGCTCCCGATCCCGACAACGTCAACCGACGCGCTGCCGGACAGTCGAGGCCATCTGCTGGGCGAGCTCCTTGTCGCGGATCGAATCGATTACGACGGAGAAATCGCCGGCCCCGAACACGAGCGACGCGGCCCGGTCGTCCTGCATGCCCGACACCGTGAGCGGCGGGGCCACGGCGATTTCGACCAGATCGGGTTTGTACTCGCGCTCGTTGGCCAACAGGAGCCGTTGGTTGGTGAGAACCGCTATACCAGGGTGCGCATAGACCCGACCGATGACCAGCTCGTGGACGGTCTCACCGTCGTTCAGGATGGCGGCCACGACCGCCACACTCGGCTTGCTGCCCCGTCGGCTCATGATCCCGATGCGTCCCAATGCCTCTGCGAAACCGTGAGGGTCCGACTCCGATCCGGAGGGATCGGCTGCGACCGGCATGGCCGGCAACGGCTCGCCACTGTCCGGCGCAGCGGATGCGGGTGGCGGAGGTGGCGGCGCGGTGGTGGAGGCGGGACGTCCCCGGGTGGCGGCGCGGCCGCAGGAGGCGGTGGTGGCGGCGCGGCCGCAGGAGAGGGAGGCGGAGGTGGCGGCGCGGCAGCCGGCGCAGGGGGTGGTGGTGGCGGCATGGGGGCGGGCGGCGGCGCGACCGCAGGAGGCGGTGGTGGCGGCGCGGCAACCGGCGGTGGCGGCGCAGCGACCGGAGGGGGCGGCGGCGGCGCGACTGCAGGAGACGGAGGGGCCGCCGGTGGTGGCGGCGGAGCGACCGGAGGGGGCGGAGGGGGCGGGGGTGAGCCCTCGGGTGGATTCTCGTTGTCGCTCATCGGTGATGTGGCCTCACTAACAGGACTTGGGCTGCAGGCTCGATCGTAGACAGCAACCACGTCTCGCGCCCGGATCGTCCGGCGCGCCCGGCTAGGAATCGGCGGGCGGACGCAGGTCGATGGTGAGGGTGACGATGCCGTCGTCCACACGGCCGACAGCGTCGCCGATGATGGCGTAGTCGAGGTAGTCGATGCGTTTCTGTTCGAGAAACCGTTTGCGCTCGTCGCCGCCCACAGGCGGCAGGTCGCGCTTTTTCACCGCTTCGGCGCGCTCGCGGAAGCGGGCGATCATTTCGTCGATGTCGAGGGAGTCGGCCATGGCTCAACCCTAGTGTCGACATCGACGGTGGGGGCCCGGCGGGCCGCCACCCGCGCCGCGTTCAGCCGACGACGGGCCGCACGACCGGTGTGACGAAAGTAGAAGTAGGTGCCCACGAGGATGCTCAGCGCCAACAACCCGAGCGCCACGGAAGCGTTCCGGACGTCGGCTCCACTCTCCTTGCTGACGAGCTGCTCGATGGCCGGCTCACCGTCGATGGTCGTCCCGGTCTGCACGTCAGTGCCGCCGTACACCTCCCCCACTGCCAACAACGCGACGATCGCGACGATCGCCAACGCCATCGTGGTGGCCACCCAGCGCAGCGTGGTGGTGGTTTCCGACATGCACCGAGGCTAGAGCCTCAAGCGCAGTGGTTGCCGGTCGTCAGCGCTGATGGACCGCACACCAGTACGTCGTTCGACCCCCGACCTGTTCGCGGGTCAGGGGTGAGCCGTCGAGCGGACAATGGCCCTCGCGGTGGCGTTCCTCCTGCAGGTCGCCGGTGTGGCTCCCACCACGCTCGAACAGATCATCGAGCGTGACGCCGATCTCCTCGCCGAGCCGATCGATCTCTGCATCGGCGAGCGTCCCGGCTTCTCTGGTCGGCCCGAGGCCCGCCCGCCACAGGATCTCGTCGGTCAGCAGGTTCCCGAGGCCTGCGAGCCGTGCCTGATCCATCAGCCGGGCCTTGAGCGGCGCCGTGGAGGTCGCCAGCACCCGGCGCAGGGTCTCGCCATCGAGTTCCCAGGCGTCAGGACCGAGGCGAGCCTCGTCGGGATCGATCTCGACGCCACCGAGACGGCGCGGGTCCTGAAGTCGAAGTGACCCGCCACCGCCGAATGCCAGGCCGAAGCGGTCCCACGACGGTTCGTCGCGATTCGGCGCGTACTCCAGCCGGTCGATCACCGGCGAATCGTCAACGATGAGCCGGCCGGTCATGCCGAACCGAAGCCCCAGTACCGAGCCGTCGCTCAGATCGGCGAGCAACAGCTTGCCCCGGCGTCGGACCGCAGAGACCTCGAGCCCCGGGAGTCGGGCCCCGAGCTCCTCGGCCGTCGTGGTGCCTTTCAGGAACCAGTCGTCGGGGGCCGACACGGCGGCGATCGATCGACCGACGCAGGGCAGGGCCGTGCGTCGGTAGTACTCGATCTCGAGGATCTCGGGCACGATGGCTATCGCAGCGAGCGCTCGAGGTCGGCCAGGAGATCGTCGACGTGTTCAAGGCCGACCGACAGGCGAATGGTGCCCGGACCGATGCCGGTGGCCTCGAGCTCGTGGGCAAGCAGGCCCACATGGGTGGTGGTGGCCGGATGGGTCACGAGCGTCTCGGGGCCGCCGAGTGAGGTGGCCATCTGCATCACCCGCACCGACTCGACGAAGCGTTGGCCTGCCTCGAGCCCGCCGCCGAGGTCGAAGGTGAGCAACCCGCCGGGCAGCGCCATCTGCCGCTTGGCCAGATCGAACTGCGGATGCGACGGCAGGCCCGGGTAGTGCACTCGGATCACCGCGGGATGGGCCTCGAGCATCTCGGCGAGGCGCAGCGCCGACGCACTCTGTCGCTCGATGCGCACACCAAGCGTGCGCAGGCCGCGCAGGCCGTTCATCGCATCGAAGGGCGCGGCATTGGCACCGTGCAGAACCGCATAGTTCCACAACCACGCCAGTAGGTCATTGCTGCCCGACACCACACCGAGGGTGGCGTCGTTGTGACCACCGATTGCCTTGGTTGCCGAATGCAGCGACAGGTCGATGCCGTGGGCCAGCGGTTGCTGGATGGTGGGCGGGGCGAAGGTCGAGTCGACGACCTTGATCGGCCCGGTGATGGATCCGAGCGCGTCGAGATCGACGATGTCGAGGCACGGGTTGGCCGGCGTCTCGGCCAGGATCAACTGGGTACGCCCGGGTACGACAGCGGCAGCGAAGGCGGCGGGGTCGGTGCCGTCGACGAAGGTGACGTCGATGCCGAAGCGGGGACAGTGGGCCTGGAGAAGCAGCTGGGTCCCGGCGTAGAGCTGACGCTGGGCCACGATGTGGCTGCCCTGGTCGCAGAGGCCGAAGACCACCGACGAGATGGCTCCCATGCCCGACGAGAACGCCCGGGCCGCCTCGGCTCCTTCGAGCTCGGCGATCGCGTCTTCGAAAGCGCTCACGGTGGGGTTGCCGTAGCGCGTGTAGAAACGCCGCTCTCCGCGATCGGTGGCCATCCGTCGGCCCTCGTCGACCGACGGCGTCTTGAACGTGGTCGACGGGAACAACGCGGGTGCCAGTGATGTGTCGTCGTCGCTGCGCCCCGATCTGATGGCGACCGTGTCGGGATGCAATGGCCGATCGGCTGCCGCTTGCCGGTCGGCGGTCACGGCGTGTCGTCCTCGGCGAGCTCGAGCAGCCGGCGGACCGCCTCGCCGACCGCCTCGACCTCGAGCAGGAAGCCGTCGTGACCCTCGTGGCTGTCGACCGTGACGTGCTCGGCGTAGCCGCCGGTCGTGTTCACGGCCTCGGCGAGCTCGGTCTGCTGGTACGGCGGGTACAACCCATCGCTTGTGATGCTGAGTGTGACCACCGCCGCGCGGAGGCGCCGGATGGCCCGCTCGATTCCGCCCCGTCGCCGGCCGATGTCGTGGAGGTCCATCGACCGGTTGAGCACCAAGTACGAGTTTGCGTCGAAGCGTCGCACCAGTTTCTCGCCGTGATAGTCGAGGTAGCTCTCGACCTGGAAGCGGTCCCACAGGTCGAACACCTGCCGGGGATCGACCAGTTCACGGCCGAATCGTTCTTCGAACACCTTCTCGGACCGGTAGGTGATCTGGGCCACGGCCCGGGCGATGGCCAGGCCCGCATAGGGGCCGTCGCCGGGTTCGGCGCCGTAGTATTCGCCACCCCGGAAACGGGGGTCGAGCGCCAGTGCCGTGCGACCGATGGCGCTCCAGGCGATCTGCTGGGCGCTGGCCGACATCGTGGTGGCAAATGCGCCGAGCGACGCGACCCGATCGGGGTACATGACACCCCATTCGAGAACCTGCATGCCACCCATGGATCCACCGATGACGGCCTTCCATCGCGCAATCCGGAGATGGTCGGCCACCAGGGCCTGGGTACGCACGATGTCCGCGAATGGTGACGGTCGGAAACCGCGAGCCGTAGGGAGTGCCGGTCGAGGGATCGATCGACGCAGGACCGGTGCTGCCCTGGCAGCCTCCGAGCACGTTGACACACACGACGAAGTACTCGTCGGTGTCGATCGGTCGGCCCGGCCCGATCAGCGCGTCCCACCAGCCATCGGTCGGGTGGCCCGACCCTTCGGGGCCCGAAGCATGCGAGTCTCCGGTGAGCGCATGGGAGACGAGGATCGCGTTCGATGCGTCAGCGTTGAGGGTGCCCCAAGTCTCGTAGGCGATGACCACCTTTTCGAGGATTCCTCCCCCGGCGAGAACGAACGGTCGCCCGCCCGAGACCTCGACGAACTGCCGATCGCCGACGTGATCTCCTGGCTTCCATGCGCCCGAAGCCGGGAGGTCGCCGCGGAAACCGCGAGGGTGGTGATCGGAGGAAACCATGAGAGGTACCGGGCCCGGCGGCGTGACGGCGACACGAGGTTCGTGCGGTCGAATACGTGATCGATGCTCGGGCGCCGAGTGTAGGTGCCTTGGCATGGGGTAGTCCTCCGGGGTTGACTCCGGGGCGGACCTTGGTGCTCGAGGCGAGCGTCACCGGCAAGCCGGCTGGCTCGGACTCGGGTTGCCTGATCCACCGAAGCGTTCAGACCACATCCCCCCGCGGCACCGAAGTGTTGCGAAGGAGAGCACCTTGGGTGTCCGTCCCAGGTTGCTGGACCCGCCGAAGCAGGCCACTCGTGATGTAACTGCTCGAATATCGTACCCGAACGGTGCCGGGTCAAGCGTTTTTCAGCTTGGCCCGTTCCCGCCACCACACGAGAACGTCGTCCTCGGCGCCGTACGCGAGCTGCATCTCTGCTGCGATCGCGACCAAGACGGCCGGCTCGAGCCGGCTCGGATCGGGTGCGGCGTCGATCAGTGCCGCCGCACGATCCCATGCAGATGGATCGACATGCGGCAGCGGGATGTCGGCCAGCGTCTTCGCGCTGATTCGAATCGCCGTCGCACTCATTCCCGTGCCCCGTCGTTGCTCCACCACATGACGGCTCACCGCCGGCGCCAGCAGCACGGCCGCCACGCGTGCGAGGTCCTGCGGCTCGTTGGGCTCGACCGAGACGACCGGAGTGATCGGGAGCAACTCGCCGGTCGGGTCGATGACGGCCTCGATGATCCGGGTCTGGGTGGCCACCAGGACCTTCGGTACGAGCCGGGCCAGCGCCCAGTCACCGACCCGCTGACTGTGGGCGGCGATGGCGTCGAGCCCGGCCACAGGGCGCATCCACCGCCGTTTGGCGATGGTGGCCGCCCGGTGGCCCCACTGGTGGGCGCCAACATCGATCGATCCGCTGGTGAGCACTCGAGGCAGCTCGCACGAGCTGGAAGAGGCATCGGTGACCGCCGCTGCAATAGCGTAGTACTCGTCGCGAAAACCCGCTGTGGCGTGGGCCAGCGTCCCGAGACGCCGAGTCGAATGGTCGGTTCGGAGTGACCCATGACCCGGACCCAGGTAGCCGGCCCAGCCGGTTCGGTCATCCCCGTCGGCGGGCACCAGCCGGGGTTCGAAGCCGGCACCGTCGACCACCGCAACCGAGGCGCTTGCTTCGCCTCCGACGACGATCACCGGGGCGAAGGTCACGACACCGGCGACGAAGGCCGACCCGTCGTCGCGCCAGACCGCCTCGATCGCACCGCGCTCGTGCACCAGTTGCCGGATCGGCGCACTGTCGCGCGCCGCGGCGACCGACGTCGGCAGGATCAGACACACCCGAGCACGATCGCGGGCTTCCCTCACCGCTCGGGCCAGGAAGAGTGCTGCTGTGTCGGTGTAGGGGCCGGGTCGGAGCTCGAGCGCCGCGGCCACGAGGTTGGTGTAATCGAGGTCGCGCCGGGTGGCGCGGCCGAGCTGGGAGAGGAATGGCGGGTTCCCGATCACCAGGTCGACCCCGGCGGGCGCCCACGCATCGGTCAAGGCGTCGCCGACGACCAGGTTCGGGTTCGGAGCCGCTCGGTGGCCGTGACGCACAGCCCAGACCCCGAGGGCGGCCTCGGCCACGGCCACCGCCGTCGGGTCGACGTCGATGCCGTGCACCCGCGCGAGGGCATCGGCGACGGGGACGCCGCGAGCGACGAGAGCATCGGTGGCCGCGAGGAGGAAGACCCCGCCGCCGACTGCCGGATCGAGGATCACCTCGGGTGTGCGGTCCCCCATCGTGAGCTGCACCAGCCCGTTGGCGAGCCACCACGGCGTGTAGTGCACGCCGGCGACTCGGCGGGTCTCGCCGGCCGTGAGCATCTCGAGCAGAAGGCCCAGGTCATGCGGCGCCAAACTTTGCGCCGCCGGCGGCGCAACGACGCTCGAGTCGAGCGCATCGGCCAGCCGCAGCGGCGCCGCGAGATCGTCACCGTGAACCCGAAGCATCGTATGAGCACAGGCAGCAACGACGGTGGCGGCCGGCGCCGAGCAGGCAGCGGCCCAGGCGAACGTGTCGTTCGGCGGCGCCGGCACGGGCGTGGCCGTCAGGCCGAAGCGGCCGGCAGATCGAAGCTGCGGGCGACCTTGCCACGACGCAGCTTCCAGATGAAACCGTCGTAGAACACATGCAGGCCACCGAGCACGAAGAACACGACGACGTAGGCGGTGGGGCTGTCCATCCGACCCAGCACGGCGACGATCGTGACGATGGCGCCGAGGTACAGCACGAGGAATCCGGGCCGACCGATCGGCGAACGGACGGCCCGTCCGACCAGGGCCGCATCGTCGGGATGGTCCTGATACCGCGACTTGAGGTTGGTGTAGACGATCACGAAGTACTCGAACGCGTGCGAACCCACGTAGCCGATGATGCCGGCGATGGGCGACACCAGCATCACCCCGAAGAGCACGGCCGTGCTCAACATGTAGACCTGCTTGGCCGGATTCGCCGCGGCTCCGGCCCGAATTTCGCGCCGCACCCAGGCAACCGTGAGTCCGATGGCGGCGGCCGCAACGAACGGCAGCAGAACCAGGGCACCGGGGCGGAGATCGGTGAGCACCTCGAGGGCATCACGGTTGTGACCGGCGAGCCCGGCCTCGATGATTCGATCGGGGGTGGCCTGGTCGGCGGCGGCGACCACGGCGACCCCGATGAGCCACGACAACAAGAGCGCCCGCTCGAGGCGGCCGTCGTTCTCGCCGACCTTGCGGCCATAGATTCGGATGAGGCCGTAGCGCTGGAACAACGTGTGCACGGCGTTCCACAAGCCGCCGACGATCGCAAGAGTGACAAGGCTCACGTTGAGGGTGGCGTAGACCAGCACCGCGAAGACCAGCGGGCTCCAGGTGAAGATGCGCCGCCGAAGGGCGAACTGGTCGGCATCGCCGTATACGAGGGCCAAGGTGAGCGGCTGATGGGTGAACGAGAACAACAGGGTGGCCGACATGAGCGCCGCCACAGCGTCGCCGTTGCCCCGAAGGGCCAGCGCGACCAGGGCGAAGGGCACCCATGCCAGGGCAATGACGAGGTCGGTCGACGCAGAGTGGATCCAGCGAGCCCGCGTGAGCGGAAGCGATGGCGCGGCGACGGCGGTCATCGTGCGGTATGTGGGTCCCAGCCGCCGAGGTCGTCGAGGCGATCGTCGTTCGAGAACATCTCGACCACGGGGATGTCGACGCCGATGCGCTTCTGCAGCCGCTTCACCTCGAGCTCCTCGTCGTACAACACGAGGGTGACCACCAGGCCCACTGCGCCGGCGCGGGCGGTGCGGCCCGAGCGGTGGAGGTAGGTCTTGTGATCCTGAGGTGGATCGTAGTGAATGACGATGTCGACGTCGTCGACGTGGATACCACGAGCCGCGACGTCGGTGGCGATCAGCACAGGGGCCCGACCCTCGGTGAATTCGGCCAGCGCCTTCTCGCGGTGGTTCTGACGGAGATCACCATGAATGGCATTGGCGTTGAGACCGAGCTCCTTGAGCTTGCCCGCCACGCGGTCGGCCTGATGCTTGGTGTTGGTGAACACGAGGCAGCGCTCCGCCGAGCGGGCGATGCGGCCGGTCACCTTCACCTTGTCCATCTGATGCACCTGGACGAACCGGTGGATCATCTCGTCGACGGTGACCTGCTTCGACTCGACCTCGTGCAGTGCAGGATCGGTCTGGTAGCGGCGAACCAGAGTGTCGACGGCACCGTCGAGGGTGGCCGAGAACAGCAATGTCTGGTGGTCGGTGTCGATGTGACGCAACAACCACTCGACCTGGGGCAGGAAGCCCATGTCGGCCATGCGGTCGGCCTCGTCGACGATGACGCACTCGATGCCGCTGATGTCGATCTCCTTGCGGTCGACGAGGTCGATCATGCGGCCCGGGGTGGCCACGACCATCTCGACACCCTTCACGAGCTTCTTGATCTGCTTCTCGATGTCGGCGCCGCCGTAGATGGCCGAAACGTGGAAGCCGCGCGCCTTCACCAGCGGATCGAGCTCTTCCTTCACCTGTGTCGCCAGCTCGCGGGTGGGAACCAGAATCAGGGCCTTCGGCTGGCGGGACTTGGCCTTGGTCAGGCGCTCGAGCGCCGGAATGCCGAAAGCGAGGGTCTTGCCGGAGCCGGTCTTGGCCTTGCCGCAAACGTCGCGGCCGGCAAGTGCATCGGGAATGGTGAGGGCTTGGATCGGGAAGGCAGTGGTGATACCCCTGGCTTCGAGGGCGTTGCAGATGTCGGAGGCAACGCCGAGGGCGGCGAACGTGGGCGGTGCTTCGACCGCGATTTCAGATGAGGACATGAGGTCTTTCGTGCTTTTCAGAGGGGAGGTGGCGTTTGGCGCCATACCAAGCGTACCGACTCGACTGCGATCAGTCGTGATTGGGTCGGACTCGACCATCCACCACGGCGACACCTTCCGCCTTCAGCCGGCGCTCCTGTTCGGCCTCGTGGCCGGGAACCAGCCGACCGGAACGGTTGATGACCCGCCACCACGGGTACCCCACGGAGCGCCCGAGGAACGTGCCCACGGCCCGTGCCGCCCCCGGGTATCCGGCCTCGACCGCCACCTCGCCGTAGGTGACCACATCGCCGGGCTCGAGCGCCAGCAGCACAGCCGCCACGGCCTCGTCGAACGGCAGCCGCTCGTCGGTCACGGCTCGACTGGACCCACCCGGCCGGGAAGCCAATCGAGTCGCACGACCTCCACCGGCGCCTCGAACCCGCGCACGGTGATCAGTCCCACCGGCTCGACCTGCGTGTTGACCATCTCCGGGGTGACGAGGTCGGCGGGCGCGATCACATGGCCCGGTCCAGCGAGATCGCAGAGGCGAGCGGCCAGGTTCACGACTGAGCCGATGTAGTCGTCCCCTTCGAACAGGATGACCGGGCCGGCCGCGATGCCGGCCCGCAACGGGAGTCCGCCACAGGTGTCCTCGACGATGTGATGTATGTCGACAATGGCCTCGACGAGGGGCTCGCGGGCCACCGACACCAACATGGCGCCGTCGCCCAGCCACTTGGCCACGCGAACCGCCCGCTCGGAGGACACCTGGCGCACCGACGCCCGGAAGCAGGCCAAGACGCTGACCGCCTCGCTATCGCCGGCCTGGTCGGTCAACGCGGTGAAGCCCGAGAGGTCGATGAAGGCGAAGGTCCGGTCGACTCGCGTCGCGCCGTGAGTAGGAGAGAATTCGGACTCGTGTGCTGCTGCCGCCACTCACTCAACCTAGTTGGCACCAGGAGGCGAGACGCGACTACTCGCTCGATGCGACCTCGACCTCGTCGGCGTCCCCATCGTCGTCGGCGAGCTCGCCGTCGTCGGCGGGCTCGTCGGCAGGCTTCAGGCCGGTGAGCACATAGCCGATCGCCAACAACGCCACCACACCGAACACCCAGAGATTGACCCGCAGCCCCGCGACCTTCGATGCGGTGTCGATCCGCAGCGCCTCGATCCAGAGACGGCCGATGGAGTAGCCGGCCACGTACAAGCCGAAGAGCCGGCCCCGCTTCAACACCTTGCGGCGATCGACCCACAGCAGGAAACCGACCAGCGCAAGATTCCAGAGCGACTCGTAGAGGAAGGTGGGATGGAACGTGTCCTCCCCCTGGTAGCCGGCGACCCGGTGTTGCTCGTCGATCTCGACCGCCCACGGAAGATCGGTGGGCTTGCCGTAGAGCTCCTGGTTCCACCAATTACCCCAACGGCCGATGGCCTGAGCCAGGGGCAGGGCCGGCGCGGCGGCGTCGAGCACGTCGAGCACGCGGAGGTTGTTCCGGCGCATCACGACATAGCCCCCGGCGACACCGAGCGCAATACCGCCGAGGATGCCCAGGCCGCCCTGCCAGATGTAGAACGCCTCGTTCCACCTACCCTGGAACGACCGCCAATCGGTGATCACGTGGTACAGGCGAGCGCCGATGAGTCCGGCCGGCACCGCCCACATGGCGATGTTGGCTGCGTGTTCCTCCGACATACCCCGCTCGGGAAGGCGCTTGGCGAAGAGCCACACTGCGGCCAGGACGCCGAGGCCGATCATGACGCCGTAGGCGCGGATCTCTATCCCAACGTCGAGCACGCCCGAGCTCGGGCTGGGGATCGATGCGGGCAGGGTCACGAAGGTCACGGGCACAGAACCCTAGGGGAACCGGAGTGATTCCTCGCGCCCGCCCCCTCAGACGCCGAGCTGAGCCGGCGTGACCGCCATGATCGTGGCCGCGCCGGCGCAGGCGGCTCGCTCATCGGCGTAGACCCGGGGCAGAATCTGCGCGCAGTAGAACGCAGCGGTGAGGATCTTCGCCTCGAGGTAGTCGCGTTCGTACCCGCCGCCGTCCCCGTCGAGCAGTGACCGGGCGGCGAGCGCGCTCTGACCGTGCATCCATCCACCGACGACCGTGCCGAACTGCGCCAGGAGCGCCGTGGCGCCGGCCAGCCCGTCGAGCGGGTCACTCGTAGCCTTCTCGGCGAACCAGGCCACCGAGCGGCGCAGCGACTCGATCGCCTCGGCCAGCGCCAGCCCGATCGACTCCACGTCGTCCCCGGCACCACTGAGCTCCGTCGCCACGGCCGCCATCGAGTCGACGAGGCGGGAAACGGTGGCGCCCGCGGAGAGCGGCAGCTTGCGGCTGACGAGGTCGAGGGCCTGGATGCCGTTGGTGCCCTCGTAGATCGGTGCAATGCGGGCATCACGGAAGTGCTGGGCCACGCCGGTCTCCTCGACATAGCCCATACCGCCGTTGATCTGGACCGCGAGCGAGGTGAGCTCGACACCCATGTCGGTCGACCACGCCTTGGAGATCGGAGTGAGGAGCTGCGCGAGGTCCTCGGCCGCAGCCCGGTCGGCCTCGTCGGCACCGTACAACGACCGGTCGACCGCGGCGGCGTTGAGGTACAGCAGACCCCGCATGGCCTCGACGATCGAACGGATGGTGAGCAGCATGCGGCGCACGTCGGGATGACCGATGATCGCCTCGCCACGCTCGCCGTCGATCGGACGGCCCTGCACCCGCTCGGCGGCATAGGCAACCGCCTGTTGATAGGCCCGGTCGGCGACCGAGAGACCCTGGACACCGACGGCGAGGCGGGCGTTGTTCATCATCGTGAACATGTAGCGCATCCCGGCATTCTCCTCGCCGATGAGATATCCGACCGCGCCGTCGTTGTCGCCGAAGCTGAGGACGCAGGTGGGGCTGGCGTGAATACCGAGCTTGTGTTCGAGCGACACGCACGAGATGTCGTTGCGCTCGCCCAGGCTGCCATCGTCGTTCACCAGGTACTTCGGCACGATGAAGCAGCTGATCCCCTTGGTGCCGGGGGGTGCGTCAGGCGTCCGGGCCAGCACCATGTGGATGATGTTCTCGGTCAGTGAGTGCTCGCCGTAGGTGATGAAGATCTTGGTGCCGCTGATGCGATAGGTGCCGTCGTCCTGAGGGGCGGCTTTGGAGGTGAGCGCCCCGACATCGGAGCCGGC
Source organism: uncultured Acidimicrobiales bacterium (assembly GCA_963700995.1). Classification (GTDB taxonomy): domain Bacteria; phylum Actinomycetota; class Acidimicrobiia; order Acidimicrobiales; family JAHEJN01; genus JAHEJN01. The sequence continues at coordinate 56,235 of CAVOZP010000006.1, read as the reverse complement.
ATGGGGTTCGGTGAGGTTCATGGTGCCGGCCCACTCGCCCGACACCATCTTGGGCAGGAACTGTTCTTTCTGGGCCTCACTGCCGTGGTGGTCGAGCATGTCGATGGCACCGAAGGTCAGCAGAGGGCACAGCGAGAACGCCAAGGAGGCCGAGGTCACGAGCTCCTGCATCGCCGTGCCCACGAGCTGGGGGAATCCGCCGCCACCGTAAGCCTCGTCGAAGGTCACACCGGGCCAACCGGCCTCGACGTACCGACGGTAGGCCTTGTCGAACCCGTCAGGAGTGGTGACGGTGCCGTCGTCGTTGCGGCGGCTGCCCTGCTTGTCGCCGACAGCGTTCAGCGGCGCGATGACTTCGGCCATGAACCGACCGGCCTCCTCGATCACTCCGTGGACGCTTTCGCGATCGAGCCAGCTGAAGTGCTCGAGCGCGAGCACGTCGTCGAGACCGGCGAGGTGATCGAAGGTGAATCGGATGTCGTCGAAAGGGGCCTTGTAGTCGTTGCTCACCGGTTCCTCCGTCGATTCCGGAACCGGCAACCGCCCCGGCTCCTGCTGGTGGTGAGCCTATGTTACCGGCGGGTCAGTCTCGCCATCACGCCGAACCTTCGGCCGTCGGGGTCGGCGGCCGCGGAGCCGATTCGCGACGTCGCGGGTCGCGCTTCGCACGGTTCGCTTCTCGAGGTGAACGAGCGTGACGCCGGCTCGCTTGGCCAGAACGTCATTGAGCTCGGCCCCGATGAGCAGCCCGATGGCGAGCACATAGGCCCACAGCAACAGCGTGAGTACGGCCCCCACTGCCCCGAGGATGGCGTTGGCGCCGCCGACGGCCGAATCGACGTAGAGACGGAAGCCGAAGGTCGCCGCCAGCCAGAAGACCGCAGCGAGGACCGCCCCCGGGAGATCCCACCGCCACGGCGTGACCGACAGCGGGGTCACGTGATAGATGGTCGCCGCCCAGGCGATGAGGGCAACGAAGGCACCGACAGGGCCGACGATCTGCCAGGTGGAGTCAAACCAGGTCCCGAGTTCGCCCCTCCGCCCGAACAGCGGGCCGAGGAACAGCACTGTCACCGCGGCGGCACCGACAATCACCGTGCCGAACCCCAAGAGAACGGCAGTGACCCGAGTGTGGAACCACGATCGTTCGGCATCGACGTCGTAGGTGATGTCGAGCGCGCCGACGACCGCGTTGAAGCCGCGCGAGAAGCCGAAGAGCGACAAGATCACACCGAAGGTCAACGCGCCCGCGCTCGGCGAGGCGAACAGCTCCTCGACGGCAGTCGAGATGGGCCCGGCTTCGGAGCCGAGGGCCGAGCCGACGCCCTCCACGATCTCGGCCTCGGTGCGGCCGGCCACGTCGGCGCCGAGAATGGAGTCGAGCCAGCCGAGGGTGGCGCCGAGCACGAGCAGCCCGGGAAAGATCGACAGCACGAGCCAGAACGCGATCTCGGCGGCCAGGCCCCCGCAGCGATCACGGTTCCATTCGTCGAAGATGTCGACGATGAGCCGCCAGACCCAGCGCACGCCGGGCAACCCGACGAAAGCCCACCACATCCGTGCGATCACCCTGCGAGCCTCGCGCAGAAGCGACCACGGTTGTGGCGATGAGGGCTCAAGCCACGATGTCGACAGGAGTACCGAGCGGAAGCTCCTCGACGAGGAACTCGACCACGTCATTGGGAACTCGAATGCAGCCCGACGACAGCGCCTGACCGACATCCTGGGGCGTGTTCGTCCCGTGGATGGCGATGACGGGCAGGCCACCGTTGAAGATCTCGAGGGTGTCGGAGAAGGCCGACAGGCTGAGAATCCAGCTTCCGTAGACACCACCACCGCCCGGCACCTTGTCGTTCACGAACCAGCGCCCGACCGGCGTCGGCGCCGACTCGCGACCGATGACCGCTCCGGTCTCACTGATCATCTCGGGGCCGTCGAACACCTGCACGCTGAACGCCGAGAGGTCGACCACGGCCCGGTACCGATGGCTGTCGAAGGTGAAGCCTGCTGTGTCGACCCAGGCCTCCGAGGCGTTGGGCCGCACAGGAAGCTGCACCTTCACCCACTGGTCGCCCACCGTCCCCTGGGTGACCATGAGGGTGAGCTCGGTGCTGAAGTACGTGGGATTGAGCACCACGTCCTCGAACTGAACGGGGTTGCCGTCGGGCCCGTCGAACAGCTCGATGTAGCGAAAGGTGCTGTCGTGGGGATGCACGAGTCCGGTGGTGGGATCAGCGGTGATCGTGACGACCTCCCACGGATCGCTGGGCTCGGTGGTCGGCGGCGGGGCGGCAACGAGGTCGGTCTCTTCGACCACAGCCACCGTGGGCGTCGGCGCGGTCGACTCGTCGAAGGCCGGCCTCGCCCCGCCGCAGGACGCCGTCGCGAAGGAAACGGTCACGACGATGGCGACCAGCGGGCGTCGGTACGAACTCACGCCCTCATTGTGCCGCGCTCCGGGGGGCGAACGCGTGGCGCTCGTCGTCAACTGCACCCGCTGGTCGCGCCACAGCCCGGGCAGGCATGGCACGAGCCGGCGCGCACCATGGCGGTGCCACACTGCATACAGAACGGGGCGTCAGCCCGGTAGCCCGACACGACGTCGGCACCCTGCACGTTCGCAGTGGCCGCTTCGGCCACGCCGGGCAGTGTTGGCTGACGCCGTTCGTCGGTGGTGTGGATGTTGAGCTCGGTCCGCTCGTCGGGGGTGAGATACATCACGGCCAGCTTCCGGAACAGGTAGTCCATGAGGCTCTGGGCGATGCGCAGATCGGGATCGTCGGTCATGCCCTGCGGTTCGAAGCGCATCCCGACGAAGGCATCGACGAAGGCCCGCATGGGCACGCCGTACTGCAACCCGTGGCTGACCGAAATGGCGAAGGCATCCATGATCCCCGCCAGCGTCGATCCCTGCTTGGACACGTTGACGAAGATCTCACCGGGCCGGCCGTCGTCGTACTCGCCGACGGTTACGAAGCCCTTGCAGTCGGCAACCCGGAACTCGAACGTACGAGACCGACGATCTCGCGGCAGGCGGCGGCGAACGGGCTCGGGGTCGGTCTGGGCGACCTGCTCGATGGCGGCGCCGGCGCCGACCGACAGGGGTTGACCCAGCTTCGAGCCATCGCGGTACATCGCCACGGCCTTCACGCCGAGGCGCCAGGCCTCGATGTACAGCTCGGCGACATCGCCGACCGACGCCGACTCGGGCACGTTCACCGTCTTGGAGACACCTCCGCTGAGGAAGGGCTGCACGGCGGCGATCATGCGCACGTGCCCGAGGTGATGGATGACGTTGTCTCCCATCGAGCAGGCGAAGACCGAACGGTGGTCGTCGGCCAGATGGGGGGCGCCGTCGGTGCTGTGGTGTTCGTCGATGTGGGCGAGGATGTCGGCAATCTGGCGCTCGTCGTAGCCGAGACGATCGAGCGCCCGCGGGACCGACCGGTTCACGATGCTCATGGTGCCGCCACCGACGAGCGTCTTCGTCTTCACCAGCCCGAGATCGGGTTCGATACCAGTGGTGTCGCAGTCCATCATGAAGCTGATGGTGCCGGTGGGGGCCAGAACCGTCACTTGACTGTTGCGGACGCCGCCGCGTTCGGCCTGGCCGCAGGCCTGGTCCCACGCCCGCTGGGCCGCTTCGAGCACGGTCGGGGGCGCAAGCTCCTCGTCGATTTCGGCCACCGCCGCCTGGTGTCGGGCCAGCACGTCCAGCATGGGTCCGCGGTTCTCGGTGAAACCCGAGAAGGGGCCGAGGCGCTCGGCGATGGCCGCCGATACGGCGTAGGCCTCTCCGGTCATGAGCGCAGTGATCGCGGCGGCAACGGCTCGGCCACGATCACTGTCGTAGGCCAGACCCGACGCCATGAGCAACGCGCCGAGATTCGAGTAGCCCAGGCCGAGCTGGCGAAACGCCTCGGTGGTCTCGCCGATGGCCGCGGTCGGATAGTGCGAGCGCGACACGAGGATCTCCTGCGCGGTGACCATCACCCGAACCGCGGCACGGAACGACTCGACGTCGAGCTCCCCGTCGTCGTCGAGGAACTTCATCAGGTTCAGACTGCTGAGATTGCACGCCGAGTTGTCGAGGTGGAAGTACTCCGAGCACGGATTGCTGGCGGTGATCGGACCGGTGTTGGGCGCCGTGTGCCATCGGTTGATGGTGGTGCCGAACTGGATGCCGGGATCGGCACATTCCCAAGCCGCCTGGGCGATCTGGTCGAACAACTCCCGCGCCCGAACCGACTCGACCACCTTGCCGGTGGTACGGGCGATCAGGTGCCACTCGTCGTCGTTCACGACGGCCTGCATGAAGTCGTCGGTGACCCGCACCGAGTTGTTGGCGTTCTGGTACTGCACCGAGAACGAGTCGGCCCCGTCGAGGCTCATGTCGAAGCCGGCCGCCTCGAGCGCCAGGGCCTTCTTCTCCTCCCGCGCCTTGCACCAGATGAACTGCTCGATGTCGGGATGATCGATGTCGAGCACCACCATCTTCGCGGCCCGGCGGGTGGTACCGCCCGACTTGATGGTGCCCGCCGATGCGTCGGCGCCGCGCATGAAGCTCACGGGACCGCTGGCGGTCCCGCCACCGTCGAGGTGCTCGGTGCTGGCCCGGATGTTCGACAGGTTGACCCCGGAACCGGAACCCCCCTTGAAGATCATGCCCTCTTCGGCGTACCAGTTCAGGATGCTGGGCATCGTGTCGTCGACGCCGAGAATGAAGCAGGCGCTGGACTGCGGCCGTGCGCCGGCAACCCCGATGTTGAACCAGACGGGTGAGTTGAATGCCGCGTACTGGTGCACGAGCAGGTAGGTGAGCTCGGCGCCGAAGCTGGCCCGCTCGTCGTCGTCGGTGAAGTAGCCGCCCTCGTCGCCCCACGCCGTGACGGTGTCGGCCACCCGGCCGATGACCTGACGCAACGACGTCTCGCGTTCGGCGGTGCCGAGCCGGCCGCGGAAGTACTTCTGCGTCACGATGTTCACGGCGTTGTCCGACCACGACGACGGGAACTCGACTCCGGCCTGCTCGAAGGCCACCGATCCGTCGGACCAGCTCTGGATACGCGCGTGCCGGAGGCCCCAGTCGACCACGTCGAATGGGTGGACCCCGGGGACCGTGAAGTGCCGCGGGAACACGTGAGTGGTCGGATGCGGGGCGATCGTCATGAGAACTCCGGAGGGCTGGGCTTCGGGCAGAGATGGCCGGCTCGCGACACCGCGGTATGCAGGAGCTGGTGTGCAGACGCCAGGTAGAGAGCGAGCGCGGGCGACACGGAATGCCGCCCGCCAGTGTTCTCAAGGAGTCGTCTGACCCACGAGGGCCATAGGACGCCAGCCACCATCCGGTTGCCTGCACCCCAGCCCCTGCTTCCACGACCACCGTAGGGATCCACCCTGTGAATTGGAAGGGGACTTCCTGGGGATTTCGCGTCAAACCTGTGTGTATCGCTGTGGATCTCGCTCACGGCGCCCCGACAGCGACCTGGAACCGGCCCACTACCGTCTTCTCCATGGCTCATGCTCCGATCACCTTCGGCCTCCATCGAGGCACCGCTGCCGTCGAGTCGATCGCCGCGGCCGACCTGGCGCTGCGGATCGCCGCCGAACGACGGCCTCCGCCCGCGGACCGACCGTGGATGCTGGTGAACATGATTGCGAGCCTCGACGGCGCCGTCGCCGTCGACGGGCTCTCGGGCGGGCTCGGCGGACCCGCCGACAAGGCCATGTTCGGTGCGTTGCGGGGGCTGGCCGACGCGATCGTGGTGGGCGCGGGCACGGCGCGGCGCCGAGAACTACGGCCCGGCCATCGTTTCCGACGAGATCCGGTTGCAGCGCCAGGACCGCGGCCAGGCCGACGTGCCCCAGATGGCCATCGTGACCCGGTCGGCCCGCCTCGACCCGTCGGCTCGGGTGTTCGCGCCCGGATCGCCGCCGCCGCTGGTGTACATCGCCGCGACCGCCGACCCGGATCGCGTCGACGCGCTGCGGGCCGTCGCCGAGGTCGTGGTCGCCGGCGACGACGGCGTCGATCCGGTTCACATGACCTCTGACCTGGCCGGGCGGGGTCATCGGACCGTCCTCGCCGAGGGCGGTCCGTCACTCAACGCCGACCTGCTGGCGGCAGGGGTGGTCGACGAGTTCTGTTTGAGCGTGGCCCCCCTCATCGTGGGCGGCGGTGTCGGTCGCGTGGTGAATGGCGATCTCGGTCGGGTTCGAACCCTGCAGCTCGACCGCATGATCGAGGCCGACGGCGTGCTGTTCCTTCGCTACGTGTCGGCGTCGGAATGATTGCTCGGTGAGTCGGCCTTGAACAGGCGCGCCTCGCGCTGGAAGTCGTCAGGATCGTCGAAACCCTTGTAGACGCTCGCGAATCGCAGATAGGCCACCGGATCGCGTTCGGCCAGCCACTCGAGCACCCCCAGACCGAGCTGCTCGGTGGTGATGCCCGTCGGACACGACAGAGCTTGCTCTTCGAGTGCCTCGACCAGGAGATCGATGTCGGCATCGTCGATCGGGCGTCCCTTGGTGGCGGCGTGAATGCCGGCGGCAACCTTGACGGTGTCGAAGGGGACGACCTCGCCGCTGCGCTTGACGACCACGACGGGCTGGGCGTCGAGCCGTTCGAAGGTGGTGAACCGGTGGGCGCAGGCCAGGCACTGGCGACGGCGCCGGGTGACGCGCCCATCATCGGACAGGCGCGAGTCGACGACCTTGTCGTCGATCGCAGCACAGACGGGACAACGCATCGACAGCACCGTAGCGGCAGGTGGGGGCCGCCTCACTGCGTCGGAGGGCCATGAACACGCCCGAGGGGCCGGTGCGAACCACCCGCTCAGCCCGCAGGCAGAACGAGTCGTTGGCCGACCGTGAGCGTGGACGAGCCGTTCAGCTCGACCAGCGCGTCGACCACGCTGCGCAGCTCACCATCGGCGTCGAGGTCGGCGGCAATGGTCCACAGCGTGTCGCCGGGCTGGACGACAGCGACGACCGGTCCCTCGGCCCCGGTAGCGGCGGCCGCATCGGCGGAGTCGGTGAAGAACCCACCGACGAGCCGGGCGGCGGTGACCGCTACCAGGACGAGGAACGTGGCCATGACCACCGCAGCAGCGACACGTCGACGGCGGTACACCTCGGCTGGCAGGCGGCGGGGTCGTACCGGTTCTGATGCGTGCCCAGCACCGTCGTGGATGGCGACGGCGGACGAACCATAGGGGTGGTGTCCGAACTGTGTAGGGCTGAATGCGGTGGTCATGACTCGAGTGTCCTCAGGGGGTGTGACAGTCCCTTCTTCGCTCCCGCTCGTCGCCGATCGGGACCGGAGATTCGAGGGTGCTTGACGGGGAACGTCTGTTCGGCGAACATGGGTTCGGCGAACATCTGTTCGTTCGTCAGAACTGCAGTATCGTATCGAACACCTGTTCGTGTCAACACTCTTTCGGAAGGTGCCTCATGGCCGACATCACCCTCACCGACCGCCAGCGGGAAGTTCTCGAGTTCATCGACCGCATGAACCGAGAGCGCGGCTATCCGCCGTCGGTGCGGGAGATCTGCACCGCCGTGGGCCTCACCTCGCCCTCCACCGTGCACTCCCATCTGGCGTCGCTCCAGAAGCTCGGCTTCCTGGTGCGTGACCCCACCAAGCCGCGCGCCATCGAGGTGCGCTACGACCCGAACTCGGGTGCCGCCATCGAGCGACGGCCCGTGCGCCACGTACCCCTGCTCGGCGATGTCGCCGCCGGCACCGGCGTGTTGGCCCAGGAGAACGTCGACGAGGTCATGCCGCTGCCGGCCGACCTGACCGGCGAGGGCGATCTGTTCATGCTGCGCGTCCGCGGCGAGTCGATGATCGACGCCGGCATCCTCGACGGCGACTACGTCGTGGCCCGGGCCCAGAACGACGCCCGCAAGGGCGACATCGTCGTCGCCGGCATCCCCGGCGACGAGGCCACCGTCAAGACCTTCCGGTCTGGTGGCGCCACGATCACCCTCGAACCGTCGAATCCCGACTTCGCCGACCATGGAGTACCCCGCCGACGAGGTCACCGTCTACGGCAAGGTGGTCACGGTCCTGCGCAAGCTCTGATCAGGCCTGGGTGAGCAGCCCGTGGAGGGTGGCGTAGGTCGACTCGATCGGCGCCCGCTGCACTCGTTCGTCGGCGGTGTGGGCCAATGTCGCCTCACCGGGGCCCAGGTTCACGGCGGGAACGCCGTGCTCGGAGAAGAAGGCCACGTCGGTCCACCCCAGCTTGGCCCGCACCGTGAGCTGCGATCGATCGATCATGCGAGCCAGCAACGGATGGTCGAGGCCCGGACGGGCCGGCGGCGACATGTCGTTCACCTCGAAGGTGTCACCGTCCTCCAGGAACGGCGCGACCACCGACCGGAGATGCTCGGTGGCCTCGGTCGGGGTTCGATCGGGGGCGAATCGATGGTTCAACGTCACCGACGCCTCGTCGGGCACGACGTTGCCCGCCACTCCCCCGCCGATGGCGACCGCCTGGATGGCCTCGTGGTACTCGCACCCTTCGACCACCGGACGACGTGGCTCGTACGCCGCGAGGGCCTCGAGCAGGGCACCGAGTCGGTGGATGGCGTTGCGGCCCATCCACGGTCGTGCGGTGTGGGCGCGGGTGCCGCGCAGGGTGATCGTCGGCCCGCATGGTGCCCTGGCAGCCCGCTTCGATGGTGCCGCCGGTGGGCTCGCCCAGGATGGCCACGTCACCGGTGAGCAGCTCGGGAACCGCCGAGAACAGCTCGCGAAGGCCGTTGTGGGCGATCGCGACCTCTTCCCTTGCGTAGAACACGTAGGTCACATCGACCACCGGCTCGGCCACAGAGCGGGCCAGCTCGAGCATGATCGCCACCCCGGCCTTCATGTCGCTCGAGCCCAGGCCCCACAGCGTGTCGCCGTCGATGCGAGGCTCCGCGTTTCCGTTGGCCGACGACGGTGTCGGTGTGGCCCGCCGAACACCACGCGGTGGTCGCGACCAAGATCGGTTCGAGCCACGAGATTGTCGCCCACTCGGGTGACGCTCAGGTGCGAGCATGCTCGGAGCTGTGCCTCGAGCCAGTCGGTGATGGCTGCCTCGTCGAAGCTCTCCGATGGCATGGCCACCAAGTCGGCAGTCAGCCGCAGTAGGTCGGTCGAGGCCGTCGTCATCGACGCCTAGACCGCCACACCGTGATCGCGCAACACGTCGTTGAGCACGGTCTTGTCGTGACGCTCACCCTCGGTGAGACGCTTGATCACCAGCGCCGCCGGTAGGCCGAAGGTTCCCCCGGCGAACTCACGGGGTCGGGTGCCGAAGACCGCCACCGACCATGCCGGGATCTCGCCCCGACCGATCTCCTCGCCCGTGGCGACGTCGATGACCGGCATCGATTGGTTGAGGATGAGCCCCGCCCCGCACACGGCCCCCTCGCCGACTCGGGCGCCCTCGACGATCATGCAGCGACTGCCGATGAAGGCCTCGTCGCCGATCATCACCGGCGCGGCCTGGGGCGGCTCGAGCACCCCGCCGATGCCCACACCCCCGCTGAGGTGCACGTTCTTGCCGATCTGGGCGCACGAGCCGACGGTGGCCCACGTGTCGACCATGGTGCCCTCGCCCACGTAGGAGCCGATGTTCAGGTAGCTGGGCATCATGATCACGCCCGGCGCCTGGTAGCTGCCCCAGCGGGCCGAGGCGCCCGGAATCACCCGTACGCCTCGCGCTGGCATAGCCGGTCTTGAGCGGCAGCTTGTCGGCGAACTCGAACGGGCCGACCTCGATCGTCTCCATGGCCGACGCCCGGAACAACAAGAGCACAGCCTGCTTCAGCCACTGGTGGACGGTGACCGAGCCGTCGGCGTTCCACTCGGCGATGCGCGCCTGGCCGGTATCGAGCAGGTCGATCGCCTCGTGGATGGTGGCCACGGCGGCCGTGTTGTCGGGGCCGACCTGGGAGGGGTCGGCCCACAACTCGTCGATTCGTGCCTCGAGTTCGCTCATGGACGGGAGGGTAGCGATTCGGCTCGTGTCGGCGATGGGGCGCGGGACTCCACCAGATCGAGCTGGGCGTCGGAACACACCATGGCGAGGCGCACGTGGGCCGACCCTGCCGGTCCGTAGAACTCGCCGGGGCTCACCACGATGCCGAGCTCGTCGGCCAGACGCGAAGTGAGCGTCCACCCGTCGCCGTCGGTCGAGCGGACCCACAGGTAGAAAGCGCCGCCCGGAAGCTCGACCGTGAGGCCGAGCCGCTCGAGGATCGCGGCCATGCGAACCAGGCGCCGCCGATAGATCGATCGTTGTGCGTCGACGTGGTGATCGTCGTCGAACGCGGCGACCGCCGCCGCCTGGACCGGGCCGGGAACCATCATCCCGGTGTGCTTGCGCAGCTCCTGGAGGTAGTGGACCAGCTCGGCGTCGCCCGCGTAGAACCCCACTCGCAGGCCGGCCAGGTTCGATCGTTTCGAGAGCGAGTGCACGGTGAGAACGCCATGGGTTCCGTGTTGTAGGGCGGTCCGGGCCGGGCCGTCGATCAGGCCGGGAAACGGCGCGTCCCAGGTGAACTCGGCGTAGCACTCGTCGGAGGCGAGCAACACGTCGTTGGTGCGAGCCCAGGCGACGGCCGCGCCGAGATCGTCGAGTCCGCCGGTGGGATTGCCCGGTGTGTTGACCCACAGGCACAACGCCCGCTCGACATCGACCGGATCGACCGACGAGAGATCGAGACGCCATTGATCGTCGACGGCCACCGGCACGGCGCGAGCGCCGGCGAGTGTGGCGCCCATCGCATAGCTCGGATAGCTGATGGCCGGATACAGCACTGTGTCGAGGTGGGGGCTTCGCAGCCTCAGTGCGTGCGGGAGCGACGCCACGAGCTCCTTGGTGCCGATGCATGCACCCAGCTGCGCAGCGGGCAGGCTCACGCCGAATCGACGCTCGACCCAGCGCGACGCAGCGGCCCGGAAGTCGGGGCTCCCGATCGACGGCGGATAGCCCCGTTCGGCATCGGAGGACCCAAGGGCCTCGACCACCTCGGCGGGAGGCGGGTCGCCCGGCGTGCCGATCGAGAGGTCGACCGCTCCCCCGGCGAATCGCGCCGCCACCGCTCGCATCTCGTCGAGTCGGTCGTACGGATACGGAGGAGGCTCGAAACCAACGGCGTGGGTCACGATGCCACCTCGACGACGAAGTCCGAGAGTCGGCTGATCGACGCCGGTTCGAGGCGGGCCGTGTAACGCATCCCACCCTCGGCCGGCGCCTCGTTCAGCACCTGGCCCTCTCGATGCACGGCCGCCATGACGTCACCCCGCTCGAAGGGCACGAGCAGCTCGCACACCTGGGTGAGCGTTCGGACTCCTTCCGCGAGGCGGGCCAGCAACTCGTCGATGCCCTCACCGGTCACCGCCGAGATGAAGACCGCGTCGGGGTGATGCCGCCGCAGGCGAGGCAGCTCGTCGGAGAGATCGGACTTGTTGAACACCAGCAGTTCGGGGCGTTCGCCCGCGCCGATGTCGCCGAGCACCGACCGGACCGCCGCGATCTGGGCATCGGGCTCGGCCGCGCTGGCGTCGACCAGATGCACGAGCAGATCGGCATCGATCACCACATCGAGGGTCGACTTGAACGCCTCGACCAGCTGATGGGGCAGCTTGCGCACGAACCCGACGGTGTCGGACATGAACACCATTTCTCCGCCCGGGAGGTCGAGCCGACGGGTGGTGGCGTCGAGGGTGGCGAACAGGCGGTTTTCGACGAGGACGCCGGCGCCGGTCAGTCGGTTCAACAGGGTGGATTTCCCGGCATTGGTGTAGCCGACCAGCGACACCGAGCGATTGGCTGATCGCCGGCGACGCTTGCTCTGGGTGAACCGGTGCTTGGCCACGTCGACCAGCTCGGCCTGGAGCTTGTGCACCCGGCGCACGACGCGCCGACGGTCGACCTCGAGCTGGGTCTCGCCGGGGCCTCGGGTGCCGATGCCACCGGCCTGTTGCGAGAGGCGCTTCCCTGCTCCCCGCAGACGGGGAAGGTTGTACTGGAGCATGGCCAGCTCGACCTGCGCCTTGCCCTCCTGGCTGTGGGCATTCTGGGCGAAGATGTCGAGAATCACCGCGGTGCGATCGAGTGCATCGCGCCCGAAGATCTTCTGGAGGTTCACCTGCTGGGCGGGTGACAGCTCGTCGTCGAACACGACGGTGTCGGCGTCGTGGGCCTCGGCGATCCGGCGGACCTCCTCGGCCTTGCCCTTGCCGATGAAGGTGGCAGGGTCGGGGCTGTCGCGCCGTTGGATCACCCGGGCCACTTCGTCGGCGCCGGCGGTGTCGATGAGCCGGTGCAGCTCGTCGAGGCTCTCCTCGGTGACCTCGTCGGTCGAGCCGTGCAAGGTGACACCCACCAACACGATGCGCTCCCGGAACGCCCGCTCGATGAACGCCGAGCGCTCGCCACCGAACTCACCGAAGCCACCGCGGTGGCTCTCGTCGTCGTCGGGCTCGAGGATCTCCTCATCGACCAGGTCGAAGCCGAGATCGTCGAGCAGATCATCGTCGACGTGCTCGTCGATGCCTTCGCGACCGGTCACGTCGTCTCCATGTCGGCCACGAACGCGGCCGGTCCGACCAGCGTGACTCCGGAACCGAGGTGCACGGTGGCGGATCCGCCCGGCATCCGCACCTCGACGACCTCTCCCACCATGCCCCACTCATGGGCGAACCAGGCCGCCACGCACGCGCCGCTTCCGCACGCTCGCGTGGCGCCTGCGCCGTGCTCCCACACGGTGAGATCGATGGCATCGGGGCCGGCCCGGGCGATGAACTCGACGTTCGATCCGCCGCCGACGCAGGCATCGACGGCTCTCCCGACCTTGGCGAGATCGATGGCGGCGGGATCGTCGACCCGGGCCACCAGATGAGGGTTGCCGATGGCCGCGGCGCCAACGGCACGGGTGTCGACCAACGACACGAGGAGGGCCTGGGCTCGGGCTTCGTCGATCGACGTGATCGAACCCATCTCGGCGCTCACGTCGGAGTCGGGCCCGTCGGTGGAGCGCACCGACACCGCTCGGCGGCCGACAACGGTGTCGACCAGGTAGTCGCCGGCGTCGGCGCCGTCACGGCGAGCCAGCGCCTGACCGACACACCGCAGTCCGTTGCCGCTGATCTCGGCGAGGCTGCCGTCGGCGTTCAGCAGGGTCATGGAGGCGTCACCGTGGCCCGAGCCCGGAGTGAGGAAGATGAGCCCGTCGGCCCCGATGCCCTCGGTGCGATGGCACAACCGTCGGGCGAGCGTGGGCGCGTCGTGAGGCACATCGGCGACGAACGCGATGAGAAAGTCGTTGCCCAGTCCGTGGTGTTTGCTCAAGCGCACGCGTCGAAGTCTCCCAGGACTCGGTCGATCAGTTCCATCGGATTCTCGCCGGTCTCGTGGCGGATCAGACGCGGGTCACGGCGAAACCACCGCTGCTGGCGTCGGGCGAATCGTTTCGTGTTGGCGACCGCCGCCGCCACCGCCTCGTCGAGAGTGGTCTCGCCGGCCAGGTGGGCGAGCAGCTCCCGGTAACCGAGCGCCTGGCGGGCCGTCTTCGACAACCCCTCGGGCGCGGCCGCCAGCGCCTCGACTTCCGCGAGGAATCCGTCGCTCATCTGGTGCCGGTAGCGAATCTCGATGCGTTGGTAGATCACCGGTCGGGGCAGCTCGATGTAGACGAGCCGGAAGGGGACCTGGGGGTAGCTCTCCATGCCGGGGCCGAAGCTGGAGAAGGGGCGGTCCGAACCCACCGTGACGACCAGCGCTCGCAGGATGCGACGGTGGTTGGTGGGCTCCATCCGGCCGGCTGCGACCGGGTCGAGAGCCTCCAGTCGTCGGTACAGCTCTTCGGCCGGCAGTGGCGCGAGCTCGGCTTCGACCTCGGGATACTGGCCGGGCAGTTCGAGGCGATCGGTGATGGCCCGCAGGTACAAGCCGGTGCCGCCGACCAGCACCGGTGTCGCTCCTCTGTTGCGCACGTCGGCCAGGGCGGTGATGGCCGCTTCCTGGAACGAGCTCACGTTGAAGTCCTCCCACGGATCGACGATGTCGATGAGATGGTGGCGAACCTCTTTCTGCTCGGCCCTGGTCGGTTTGGCGGTGCCGATGTCCATGCCGCGGTACACCTGCATCGAATCGGCCGACACCAACTCGACGTCGGCCCGGAGACGGGCGAGCTCGAGGGCCAGCGACGACTTGCCGCTGGCCGTGGGACCGATGATGGCCAGGGTGGTGGGCGCGGCGGTCAGGCCGACGCCACCGGGATACGGGTGCGGTGACGGGCGGGAACGGTGACCTCGACGAGCTCGCCCATGAGGTAGTGGCTCTTGCCCTCGGTGATCGTGACCTCGGCGTAGCTGCCCGGTCGGATGGGTGCGGTGACCGGGAAGTGCACCAGTCGGTTCTGCCGGGTACGGCCCGTGAACGTCGCCTCACCCCGCTTGGCCGGACCCTCGACCACGACCTCCTCGCGACGCCCGACTCGAGCATCGTTGGCCCGGCGGGCCGATCGCTGCGTGACCGCACGCAGCCGTTCGAAGCGCTCGACGGCCACGGCGTGATCGACGAAGTCGGCCTGCATCGCGGCGGCCTCGGTGCCTTCGCGGGGCGAGAAGATGAAGGTGAACGCACTGTCGTAGGCTGCCTCGGCCGCCAGGGCGAGCGTGGCCTCGAAGTCGGCGTCGGTCTCCCCGGGGAAGCCCACGATGATGTCGGTGCTCACTGCGAGGTCGTCGATGCCGGCCCGTGCCGCGGCCAGCTTCTCGAGGTACCGCTCGGCGGTGTAACCCCGATGCATGGCGGCCAGGATGCGGTCGCTTCCCGACTGGAGCGGCAGATGCAGGTGTTCACAGACCGTCGGCACCTGGGCCATCGCCTCGATGGTCTCGGGCCGCAGGTCCTTGGGATGCGGGCTCGTGTAGCGCACCCGTCGGATGCCCTCCACTGCCCCCACCGCCCGCAGGAGGTCGGCGAACAACGGCCGGGCACGGCGCCCCTGATCGGCGGCCCACACCGAGCCCGCCGCCGCCACGTCGTCAGCGACGGGCGACTCGCCGCGGAGCCGCAACGTGAGGTCGCGGCCGTAGGAGTTGACGTTTCGCCCGAGCAGGGTGACCTCGGTGACCCCGTCGGCGGCGAGTCGTTCGACCTCGGCCACCAGATCGCCGAACGGGCGGCTCATCTCCACCCCCCGAACCGACGGCACGATGCAGAAGGCGCAGCTGTTGTCGCAGCCGATCTGGATGGTGACCCAGGCCGCATAGTCGACCTCGCGGCGAGTGGGCAACGCCGACGGGAACGCGGCCGCGTCGTCGAGCGCAGTCTCCTCGAGGATCTCCATGAGCGGTCCCCGTACGCGCGCCTCTTCCAACAACTCGGCGGCCCGGCCCACGTTGTGGGTACCGAACACCACATCGACATGACCGGCGCGTTCCTGGACGAGCTCGCGATCCTTCTGGGCCAGGCAGCCGGCCACGGCGATCTGCAAGCCCGGCCGGGCTTCCTTCAGCTGCTTGAGGTTTCCCAGCGCGCCATAGAGCTTGTTGTCGGCGTTCTCCCTGATGCAACACGTGTTGAGCACGACGACGTCGGCATCGTCGATGTCGTCGGCCCGTTCCATGCCGTCGGCCTCGAGCAGGCCCGCGATGCGTTCGGAGTCGTGCTCGTTCATCTGGCACCCGTAAGTGCGAATCACGTACTTCTTTGGCGGCGCGGGCACAGAATCAGGCCAGTGGGCCCACACCGCGGGTCGACCGGAACAGGCGTCGGGCAGGGCAGCCACCGCTACCCCACCACTACTCCTCGAGGCTGATGGGCTCGTCGTCGGCGTCGGAGAACTCTTCTTCGGCCTCGGTGAGGTCGATCTCCTCGACGGGCGGACGGACCTGATTCCAGATCTTGTCGGAGATCTCGACCATGATCTCGGGGTTGTCGTGCAAGAACTCCTTGGAGTTCTCCCGACCCTGGCCGAGCTGTTCACCCTCGTAGGTGTACCAGGCACCGGATTTGTTGACGACGCCCAGCTCGACACCGATGTCGATCAGTGAGCCCTCGCGGCTGATGCCCTTGCCGTACATGATGTCGAACTCGGCCTGCCGGAATGGTGGGGCCACCTTGTTCTTGACGACCTTGACCCGGGTGCGGTTACCGACGACCTCGACGCCCTGCTTGATGGCCTCGATGCGGCGGATGTCGAGGCGGACCGTCGAGTAGAACTTGAGCGCCCGGCCACCGGGAGTGGTCTCGGGGCTGCCGAACATCACGCCGATCTTCTCCCGCAGCTGGTTGATGAAGATGCAGATGGTCTGGGACTTGGAGAGGTTGTGGGTGATCTTGCGCAGCGCCTGGGACATGAGACGGGCCTGGAGACCGACGTGGGTGTCGCCCATGTCGCCCTCGATCTCGGCCTTGGGGGTGAGCGCGGCCACCGAGTCGATGACCAGCACGTCGATCGCGCCCGAGCGGATGAGCATGTCGGCAATCTCGAGCGCCTGTTCGCCGGTGTCGGGCTGGGAGATGAGCAGCTCGTCGACGTCGACACCGATGGCCCGGGCGTAGATGGGGTCCATCGCATGCTCGGCGTCGATGTAGGCACAGATGCCACCGTTGCGCTGGGCCTCGGCCACCACGTGGGTGGCGAGGGTGGTCTTGCCCGACGCCTCGGGGCCGAAGATCTCGACCACACGGCCGCGGGGCAGGCCTCCGACACCGAGGGCGAGGTCGAGGGCCAGCGCCCCTGTGGGGATGGTCTCGATGGCCATCGACCCCTTCTCGCCCATCTTCATGACTGCGCCCTGACCGAATTGCTTCTCGATCTGGCTGAGGGCCATGTCGAGTGCCTTGTCTCGTTCCACCTTGATCTCCTGAAAGTCGTTGTGTGAGCCGGGGATGTGCTGAACGAGAACGACCCTACGGAGAGGGTGTGACAGCCTCGCTCGGGAGGACTCCAGCAGTGTAATTACGAACACCCGTTCGATCAAGTACCGAACGCTACATTTCTTTCAGAGGGGAACGAACCGCTCCCCGATCGAGTTGACTCCAGCAGTCCGAACTCGACGTCTGACAGAAAGAGGCATCCATGCCCCGCACCGAATTCACCGAAGCCGAGCTCCGCGAGCGCCTCAGCCCCGAGGAGTTCGCCGTCACCCAGAAGGCCGGCACCGAGCGAGCCTTCACCGGCCGCTACTGGGACCTCAAAGACGACGGCGTCTACCACTGCGTGGTCTGCGATGAGCCGCTGTTCACCTCCGGCACCAAGTTCGAGAGCGGGTCGGGCTGGCCGAGCTTCTGGGAGCCGGTGAGCGAGGGTGCCGTCGAGCGTCACGTCGACCGCAGCCACGGCATGAGCCGCACCGAAGCGGTGTGCGGCAACTGCGGTGCCCATCTGGGCCACGTGTTCCCCGACGGCCCCCAGCCCACAGGCGAGCGGTTCTGCATGAACTCGGTGTCGCTCAAGTTCGACCCCGCCACCGGCGAAGCCGAGGTCGACACCGCCGACTGACCGGCGACTGCAGCCGACCACCAGCCTGTTGGACCGATGGATCGAGTTGAGGGAGTCCGGGCTTCGAAAGCTGCAGATGGACACCAGGTCTCGGTGCTGCGACGATGCTTCCAGAGGATGCGGGCTGGCCGATCGCCGTCCATGAGACCGATGGGAACGCTGACGTCGACGTGAAGCTGCTGGGTCAACACTGCATCAGCATTCTCGCCGTGGTCACGTTGGTGGTGTCGTTCCTGTCGATGAGCCCGGTGGCAGCCCAGGACGAACCCCTTCCCGGCCCGGGCCGGATTGTCGGTGGCAACCCGACCGACCCTGGGGAGTATCCGTTCCTCGTGGCTCTGGTGAGTCCGCTGACGGGCAACTCGTGGCTCGGTCAGTTCTGCGGCGGCGCCGTGATCGACGACATGTGGGTCATGACCGCTGCCCATTGTGTCTCGGATGACGATGGGAGGCAGGTGTCGCCGGGGAGCCTCGATGTCGTCACCGGACGCCACGACCTCTACTGCTTTGACTTCGGAGGGGCACCGGCCTGTACCGAGGGCCAACGGCTCGATGTGGCCGAAATCCACCGCCACCCGCAGTTCGACAAAGACACGTTCAACAACGACATCGCCCTGCTGAGGCTGGCGACAGCGACCACGTCGACGCCGGTGGGCTGGGCGACCCCGACCGATGCGGGCTTGTTCGCCGCCGGTGTCGTCGCCACGGTCATGGGCTGGGGTCAAACCGAGAGCGTGCCAGCGTTCCCGGATGTGCCCTACGACGTCAACGTGGAGATACTCTCCGACGCCGACTGCAAGGCGCCCAACACGTCCTACCCGGCGTCCTGGATCTTCGACGACACCATGCTCTGTGCGGGCGACGTCGCATCGGGTGGCGTCGACTCCTGCCAAGGTGACAGCGGCGGGCCGTTGGTGGTACCCGACGGCATCGGCGGCTGGCTACAAGCCGGCATCGTTTCATGGGGCATCGGCTGCGCTGACCCCGGTGCGCCGGGCGTGTACGCCCAGGTGTCAGCTTTCGAGTCCTTCATCGTCGGCTTCGTGGACCCCCCCGATCTCACGGCGCCCACAGCGACGATCAACACCCCCTCCAATGGAGCGACCTACACCCAAGGGACCATCGTGCTGGCGTCCTACACGTGTGTCGACGAAGCGGGAGGGTCCGGCCTGGCGTCCTGCGTCGGCGATGTCGCTCCAGGTAGCCCGATCGATACCACCACCGCAGGCGCCAAGACCTTCGCCGTCACCGCAGCCGACAACGCAGGCAACACCAACGTCGTAGCCGTCAACTACACCGTTCTCGCCCCGCCGCCTCCTCCCCCTCCTCCTCCACCACCGCCGCCTCCTCCACCGGCCCGTACCCGGATCTTCGTGACGAATGTGCTCCGGTCAGGGCCTGCCGAGTACTCGTTCGTGTTCGGTACGGCCTCCGAGGAGATCTTCACGGGCGACTGGGATGGCAACGGCCATGACGGCTTCGCCCGACGCTCCGGTCGAACCATCGTCGAGGTCGACGAGCGCGGTGCACCGATCCGCACCATCAACTTCGGTGCCCCGACCGACACGCTCTACCGGGTCGGCGACTGGGACGGTGACGACACCGACACCTTCGCCGTGCAGCGAGGAAACATCTTCCACATCACCGACAACCCAACCGCAACCGGAGCGACCCGCACGATCGGCTACGGCAGAGCCGGCGACGAGGTGTTCGTCGGCGACTGGAACGGCAACGGCCAAGACACCTTCGCCGTGCGGCGAGGCAACGTGTTCTTTGTCCGCAACAGTGTGACCAGCGGCCCAGCCGACGTTGTGTTCGGCTACGGCCGAGCCGGCGACGAAGTCCTCATCGGCGACTGGGACAACGACGGGATCGACACGTTCGCCGTGCGGCGAGGCAACGTCATCTACATCCGTAACGACTTCATCTCCGGCGTCGCCCAAACCACCATCGGCTACGGCAAGGCCACCGACATCTTGTTGGTCGGCGACTGGAACGGCGACATGATCGACACCTTCGCCGTCCAGCGGTTCGAATAGCGGACCGCTGCGATCAGAGGCGCCACGGCGCTGTCCGGAAGAAGAACTCCCGGGCGTGCATCCGTTTCGCAGGTGGCTCGCGAAGTATCATTGTCCGTTTCCCCACGACAGAGGTTCGAGCCCATGAAGTCCATCCCGCTCTCGTTGCGACTCAAACTGCCGTTCCTGGTGGCCGGCTTCGCATCGTTCCTCTTCTCCGTGTACCTCTACTTCATCCAGGACGAGACCACCGCGGGCATCTTCGTCGGGCTGTGGGTGCCGTCGATCCACTCGCTCGGCACCCTCTTGCTCACACCGGTCGACGGCGCATCCGACGACCTGTCATCGGGTGGTTCGTCATGAGCGAGACGGTCATCTTCAGCATCGGTGCGGTGATCTTCGCCATGACAGTGTGGGGCGTCGTGATGGCCGGAGGTATGTGGTTCGGTCAGCTGCGAGCTGCCGAGGAAGCACGGGAGGCGGCGAAGGGACGCACCCGCTTCGAACCTCCTCAGGACGACGCCGACAGCAAGTAGGTGCCCACCCGCTCGTGGTGGGCGCCGTCCGGTGTCAGCTCGCTGCGCACGAGGTCGATCGAATCGACGGTGAACGACGCGGCTGCCGGATCACCCACGATCGGGAGCCGACCGACCGCTCGCCGTGAGCGGCCCAGCGTGAGGTGACCCACGAAGGGCCTCTGCGCGGCCCCACCAGCGGTACAAGTGCCTCGTCGACGGCGGTGGCCAACGCCTCGACCCCCACGACGGGCACGTGCAGGATCTCACAGCCGAAGTGGCCCACGGCGGGCCCGAGACTCGCCTCGACCTGCGAGTGACGAAACGTCGTGCGAAGGTGCTCGTCGACTCGATCGACATCGACACGATCACCGAGAAAGCGAACGGTCACGTGCCACTGGTGTGCTGGAACCCAGCGGACGCCCGAGTCGGTGCGGTCGAGTTCGGAGAGGCGCTCGACGACCGGCGTCGGCGGGTAGATCGCGATGAACGCTCGGCCCGGAGCCATGCCGGAGATTCTCGCGTGACCGTGTCATCCTTTCGCTCATCCCGAGCGTTGGACGTGTGATGGACTTCGCTGCCTTCTTCCGTGCCGAGAGCGAACGGCTCGTGCGCTTCTGCTGGCTGCTCACGCTCGACCGCGACGAGGCCGCCGACCTCGCCCAGGAAGCCATGGAGCGGGCCTACCGGCAGTGGGATCACCTCGGCGGTCCTGGAGAGAACCCGGCCGGCTGGATACGCACCGTTGCGGTGAACCTGTCGACCAGTCGGTGGCGGCGCATCAGGCGACTGAAGGACCGCCTGCCGAGGTTGGTGACGTCGTCGACATCCCGTTCGGCGGCACTCGACGATCCCGATCTCGCGGCCGCGCTCGGCGGACTGGCGCCGCGGCAGCGCCAGATCGTGGCGCTCAGATACTGGGACGACCTGACGCTCCGCGACTGCGCGGATGCCATGGGCGTGTCGCTCGGAACGGCGAAGCAGCACCTGGCCCGGGCCCACCGGCACCTGGCCGCCACGCTCGACCCGTCGATGCTCGAGGAGCTGACGCTGTGAACGACTCCCCCACCAACGAATTCGGGAACCGCCTCGACCGGCTGGCCTCGCAGGCCACCCGTGACATGCACCTCGCAAGCCCGGCTGCTGCCGGGTCGGGTTCGTCCGTGAAGGCTCCCGTCTGGGCGAAGCTCGGGGGAGCGTTCGCCGTGCTGGCGCTGCTCGTCGGCGGCATCGTCGCTGTCCAACGTCGGAGCGGCAGCTCGCCGGAAGATGTGACCGTCGGCGACGGTGACCCCGCAGACCGAGCGTCGGAGGACTACTGCCCGGTGGCCGACGTGTTGCCGGTGCTGCAGTCGGGACTGCCTACCTACGACTACCAACCCGCCGGATCGTTCGCCGCCCTCGCCGACCAGGCCAACGTGGTCGTCACTGGAACGATCAGCGAGGTCGTGCGGACCCAGACCGAGGCCGAGGGGTTCACCGAGCTCACGGTGGCGGACGCGGCTGCGCTCGACGGCGAAGCCCGACCGGACATCACCATCATCGCCTACGACTCGTTCTGGCCGACCGGAGCGGGGCCTGATCCCATCGCCGAGCCCATGCTGGTCGAGGACGTGGACTTCATCGCCTTCCTCAGCCCGTGGAGCGGTCGGCGGGGCGACTGGGCGCCGGGCGTCGAAGGCCTGTACGTCGCCTGCGGAACCGACTCCCCCATCGCAGCGGTCATCGAGAACGCAGCCGGCCCGAGCGACCCGACCGCGCCCACCATCGCCGACCTGGTGGAGCTCCTCCTCGCTCCGATCGACGAACCCACGCCGACGTCCGAGGAGCCTGCCGTGGCCGCCGGCACGATCGACTGCGCAATCCCCGGCGCGGCCGAGCAGGTCGTCGCCTTGCTCGGCAACGGTGTCCCCGACTCGAGCCAGGGCGCGAACTCCTTTGCCGAGCTCGCCGAGCAATCCGACGCCGTCGCCACCGGAACCCTCACGAGCGTGTCTCGGCTCGTGGCCAACCCGGGCACCGGCGAGACCTACACAGTGCTCCAGATGGCGGGCATCGAGTCGGTCGACGGCCGATCGATCGCCGACCTGACAGCAGTCTCCTTCGTCTCCCAGGCGCCGAGCGCAGGCGAGGCCGACCCACTCGCCGAGGCCGTCATGCTCGACGGGGTGGACGTCGTCGCCTTCGTGCATCTCGATCGCACCTTCCCCGGCGGGCTGCGCGTCGACGGGCTCGAAAGCCTGTACGTGGCGTGTGGCACGGATGCACCGGCCACTCCGGCATCGGTGTCAGTGGCCGGCCCCGACGATCCCGCCGACGCCACCCTCGCCCAGATCATTGCGATCGTGGCCGCCGCACCCGGCTCGACCGACAGCGAGGCACTGCTCCCGGCGGCCGAGGCCATTCGCGACGCCATGCTGCAGTTCGCCAACGGCGAGGACCTGGCCATCGAGGAGATCCCCCTCGACACCGAGGTTGCCCTCGCTCTCGGCCAGTCGATCGAGGCGACCCGCACCAACACCCAGCTGCGCGACCCGGCGACATGGACAATCGAGCGTGACGAGTTCGAGGGCTTTGCCGGGCCGTTCTCGGCACTCGACGTGCTGGCCGGGCTGCCCGACACCGCCGTCACCATCGGCGACCACCCCCGGTGCGTGGCCGATCCCACCCCGGCGCCGACCGGCTTCGAGGATCTCGTTCGTCTTTCGATCCAACCGGCCGAGTCCACGATCGACTCATGCCTGCAGTGGTACGCTGTCGACCTTTTCTACGACCCCGATGCCGGCACCATCGTTGCCATCTCCCTCGACCTCTTCGGGCCCTGACACTGCCGCCCCCTTCCCCCGTCTCCCCTCCGAAATCCCCACCCTTTGTTGCGGGAGCCGCTACCAACAGTGGGGATTTCGGTGAGGGTCAGGCCAGTTCGCTGATGGCTTGGTCTCGGAGCATGAACTTCTGGATCTTGCCGGTCACCGTCATCGGGAACTCGTCGACGAAGAACACGTAGCGCGGCACCTTGAAGTGGGCGATGGCGCCCGCGCAGAAGTCGCGTACGTCCTCGCTCGACAGTCGACGCCTCGCCGACCGCTTTCACGAACGCCACGATCTCCTCGCCGTAGCGCGGGTCGGGCACGCCGACGACCTGCACGTCGGCGACCTGTCGGGTGGGTGTAGAGGAACTCCTCGATCTCGCGCGGGTACACGTTCTCGCCGCCGCGGATGATCATGTCCTTGACCGGCCGACGATGTCGAGGTAGCCGTCGTCGTCCATCACGGCCAGGTCGCCGGTGTGCATCCAGCCGTCGGCGTCGATGGCCTCGGCGGTGCGCTCCGGAGTCGTTCCAGTAGCCGAGCATCACCGAGTAGCCCCGGGTGCAGAGCTCGCCCTTGGCTCGCCGCTGGGCAGCGTCTCGCCCGATCTCGGGATCGACGACCTTGACCTCGACGTGGGGATGGACGCGGCCCGACCGTGCCGACCCGCTGGTCGAGGGTGTCGTCGGCGCGCGGTCTGCGTGCTCACCGGCGACGTCTCGGTCATGCCGTAACAGATGGTGACCTCGTTCATGTTCATGCGGTCGACCACCTGTTTCATCACCTCGACCGGGCACGGCGAGCCGGCCATGATGCCCGGTGCGCAGCGACGACAGGTCGAACTCGTCGAAGCCCGGCACCTCGAGCTCGGCGATGAACATCGTGGGCACGCCGTAGAGGCTGGTGCAGCGCTCGTCGCTCACGGCCCGCAGGGAGTCGACCGGGTCGAACGCCTCGCCGGGAATGCACCATCGCCGCGCCGTGAGTGGTGCACGCCGAGGTTGCCGAGCACCATCCCGAAGCAGTGGTAGAAGGGCACAGGAATGCACACCCGGTCGGCGTCGGTGTAGCCGCAGCGTTCGCCCACGAAGAACCCGTTGTTCAAGATGTTGCGGTGCGAGAGCGTCGCGCCCTTCGGGAATCCGGTGGTGCCACTCGTGTACTGGATGTTGATCGGATCGTCGGGATGCAACGTGGCCGCCCGTTCGGCGACCGCCGCATGGCCGAGGTGGATACCGCCGGTCGCCAGCCGACGCCACTCGGGTGAGTCGAACAGGATCACCTGTTCGAGGTCGGGAGCGTCGGGCCGGATCTCGTCGAGCATGCCGGCGTAGTCGCCGCCTTTGAACTCGCGCACCGCCAGCACCAACTTGCACCCCGACTGCTGCACGGCGTAGCGCAGCTCGGCGGTGCGGTAGGCCGGGTTGATGGTGACGAGGATCACGCCGACGCGAGCACTGGCGTACTGGAGCACGACCCACTCGGCTCGGTTCGGGCTCCAGATGCCGACCCGATCGCCGGTTTCCAGACCCAGGTCGACAAGCCCCGCCGCGAGATCGTCGACCGCGGCGTCGAACTCCGCATAGGTGAAGCGCAGGTCTTGATGGCACGAGACGAGCGCCTCGGCGTTCGGCGAGGAGGCCGCGACACGACGCAGGTTGTCGCCGATGGTCTCCTCGAGCAGTGCGGGGCTCGAGGGCCCCTTGCTGTAGGCCAATGCAGCCATGTCGTCCCCCGTTCTTGCCGACGTGAGAGGTGTAGCACGCCGCGTTCTCCTCCCGCCACGCAGCGAAGGACCCCGCGGCTCGTCCGCTAGCTCACGCGACCGACGAGGTTCTGGGCCGCAGCCGCCTCGAGTCCGACCGAATTGCCCGACTCGACCGGCTCGAGGCGGAGGTACATGGCCCCGTCGAAGGTGTCGGAGTACAAGTAGGTTCCGCCCAGCACAGACACCGCGGTCACGCCCAGCTCGTCCGACCGGTCCCTTCCGTCCTCCGCGAGCTTGGCGTCGAACGAGCCGACGTACTCGTCGACGTCGGCAGCACTGTAGAAGCGGACAGCAAGAGCACCGTATTCACCCGCCTCCCACTGACAGCTGCGCCCGGTCGGATCGGTGAAGAAGGTCACTTCCTCGGGCGTCGTCATCAACAGGCTCGCCGCATCGGCGGTGGTGAAGAATCCGCACGGATCCGCTTCGGAATCGGCGTCGCCGGTCGGCGCGGCCGCGCCCGAAGCCAGGTTCGCCGCGACCTCGTCGGCCATCGTGCGCCACGCCTCGACTCCGGCGATGGGCACTGCCGTGCTCCGGATGGTGACCGCACGATCGTCGAGCACGAAGAAGTAGGCGTACTCGAAGCCGTCGGCGGCCACCGTGTCGACCAGCAACACCGCCTTCTCGCCTGGACCGTCCTGTGGCTTCACCACCGGCTCGACGTCGATGTTGTAGGCACGGCCCGAGTGATCGTCGACGTCGACCTCGCTCGCGGGCTCGACCACCACCGAGAACCCGACGGGGAAGACCACCCAGTCACAACTCGTGCTGGTGGCCCTATCGAGGGTCACCTCGTCGGGATTCTTCATGGCCGCGGCGATGGTTGCACCGTCGAGAAGCGAGCACTCGTCCACCTGGGGGGAGGCACCGCCGGGCCAGGCATCGACGAAGGTCGACTGGTACGGGATCGGCGCAGTCGACAGATTCAGGTCGACGACGGCCACGTCGGACCCGGTCGCGGCCGAGTCGTCGCCGCTGCTGTCGGTCGGTGCAGCCGACGACTCGCCATCGACAGATGGCTGGCCGACCGAGTCGTCCTCGCTCCCGCCGCAGGCGGCACCAAGCAGTGCCAGGAGGAGCACGATCGTCGTCACGCGTTTCACAATGGGGTCCCTTCGAGATGAGCAGGCTTCATTCGGTGTTCGGTTCTTCGATGACTCGATCGCTACTGGCGGAACCAGACGTTCGGGAAGAAGGTGTTGTTCGACGCGGTGGCGTCGAGTTGCACCAGGATCAGCTCGTCGGTGGGCGGGCTGATGCTGTAGCGACTGGTGGCGCCGCCCAGCGCCGACGTCTCGGGAATCACCAGGGGGAACTCACCGAATGCCGGGCTGTTCGCCGCCATCTGAAAGCTGGTGCCGCGCACGGTGAAGGCGCCTTCGCCGTCGATGCTCCAGGCGAAGTCGCCGCGACCGTCGAGGATGATGGTGTCGACCGGCGAGTCCTCGAAGAACAGGGTGACAGCGGTGTAGGTGACAGTGCCGGTGCCGTCGCCGGCAATGGTCATGATCACGTCGCCGCTGACGGCACCCACGCCGAACCCGTCGCCCAGGTCGGCGAAGGCCTGCGCGAACGCCCCTTTCAGCGCCTCGTTCGAGGCGCGCCAGGTACCCGTGAGTCCGCCCGGCGTCTCGCCCGATGGCTCGGGCTCGGGTTCGTCGTCGCACAGGTCGTCGAAGTTCGAGAACGAGAGCTCGATGCTGGAGACGGCGTCAACCGGCCCGGTGAGCGCCGAGACGAGCGCGGTGCTCCCGTCGGGTACCGGCGCGAGCTCACCCGCAGGTTTCGAACCATCGGGACAGACGCAGTCGCCGCCGACGCACCAATCCTCCGCGGTGGGCGAGGTGGTCGCGAACGTGTCGCCCGAGCTCCACCGGTTGTTCGTGAGACCGGCGGCCTCGAGATGGAGCACCCACGAACCGTCGGAACCGGCAGGCGGCTCGAGGTCGAACTCCACGATGGTCTGTTCGCCGGGCCGGGCGGTCTCGGCATTTCCCGTGGAGGTGCGGACGGGCCGAGGCTGCGGGCGGCGGCCATCGGCGGTGAGGCCCGCTGAGGAGAAGTCCCAACCGGTTCCCCAGCCGGGCTCGCGCGCAGCCGACGACGCTACCTGTGCGATCTGTTCGGGGTCGAGCCCGTCGAGGATCTCGGTCAAGGCGGCGGAGTTGCCGTTCGGCGCGGCGGCGACCAGCGCCGGAATGGCGTCGAACAAGGCCGTAGGACCTCCCCTCAGGGCGGCGACCTGCCCGAAGAACGCGAAGGCCCGATACTTCGCCCGGTAGAGCGGGAACGTAGCCAGGTCGAAGAACGGCGGCGACCAGTGTTGGCCGAACGACGATCCACGGGCCATCTCCTCGCCAACCCAGGTGGCCAGGCCCTCGTGGAACCAGGGTGGGAACCGCAGGTAGTCGCCGTCGTTCGGGCTGTTGAGGACCGTCCAGCAGTGGAACGCCTCGTGGGCGATCACCGATTCAAGCCGATCGCCGGTCATGTACGGGCGCCGGTACACGGTGATGGTGCAGCGGCCGGTGGTGGCGGCGCCGGCGATCACCTCGCCCGGCAGGAAGAACGTGTCGTAGGTGACGGCGTCGAGCGTGCGCGTCGCGGCCTCCCCGGCCGGAGCGGAGGAGATGTCGAAGTTGAGCGACCCGCCGAGGCGACCCACCAGCCACACCGCCGAGGTGCGAGCGACGGCCAACACCTCGTCGTCGGTCAACGGACCGCCGGCCGGACCGGAATAGGCGGCGAGCACCACCTCGGGGGCACCGTCGGCGGGCGCAAGTGCCTCTTCCTCATCCTCCACGTCGCCGTCGTCGCCGCCGAGGTCGGCGAACGGATCGTCGCCGTCGGGCACCGGAACCGTCGGGTCGGCGCCATCGACGGACCCGAGCAAGGTCGACGCCGCTTTCTCGCGATCGAGCGCCTCGACGATCTGGGTCTGTTGAGCGATGTCGAGGTCGTCCCACACGCGAGCGATGTCGTGGAGCGTGGCGGTGCCGGTGGCGGGCGCTGCCTCGTCGAACGACACCTTCGGCGCTCCGTCGACGGGGCCGAAGTCGAGCGCGAACTGGGCAAGGGCGAGCTCCACTGCTGCGCCCGCTTCGTCGTCGAGCGCGCGCTCGGTCAGCTCGTCGAGCGAAACGGTCGCCTCGGGAGCCTCGGGTTCGGGTGTCGACTGGGAGTTCGCCTCGGCCGGCGCGGTCGGCGCAGGACTGGCGTCATCGGTTCCCCCGCCGCATCCGGCGACCACCACCGTCCACGCGGCCGCAACCGCCACGGCTCGCCACACCACCGTCGACCGACTTGCTCGACCCTCGTTGACCATCGTCTGCTCCCGCCTGGGCGTCGAGCGATGGTAGCGGCCTCCACCACACGGAGGGTGAATCGATCACGTAGGGTCGCGCCGTGAGCACCACCGCCGGCTATTCGGGCACTCCCCGGCCGAAGAAGCTCGGGATCGAACCCGATCACGTCGTCGCCGTGCTCGGCGCACCCGCTGAGATGTCCGCCTGGCTCGACGGACTGCCGGAGGGGGCCGAGTTGCGCACCGACCGGCGGCACAAGCCCGTGTGCGCCATCTCCGAGGTGTGGTCGGGGCTGCGGGTAGTCCATCGCCGGGAGAATCGTCGATGACCACCGAAGGCGAATGGCTCAATCGCGGTGAGACCGAGATCTATCGGAGCGACTGGGTGAACCTGATGGTGGCCGACGTGATGATGCCCGACGGCACCCAGGTCGACCATCACGTCGTGCGCATGCCCAGCCAAGCGGCCGGGTGTGTGCTGGTGCACGACGAGGAGGTTCTGCTGCTCTACCGCCACCGGTTCATCACCGACACCTGGGGCTGGGAGATCCCGGCCGGCAGGATCGATGCCGGCGAGACGCCGGCCGTCGCCGCCCGACGCGAGGCCGTCGAGGAGTCGGGCTGGGACCCGGGCGATGTCACGCCGCTGTGCGCCTTCTACCCCGGCAACGGCATCACCGACCAGCGGTTCCACATCTTCACCTCGCACTCCCCCGTCCATGTCGGCCCACCCACCGACATGAACGAAGCCACTCGCATCGTGTGGCACGACATGGAATCGCTGCGAGCGCTGCTGGCCACGGGTCGGATCTCCGACGGCTTGAGCTTCGCCGCGCTCAGCTACGCGCTCGCCATCCACGCGATCTGAGCTCGCATGGCCCCGAGGGTCGAGCCTCAGGCGTGCCCGGTGACTGCCGCGGTGGGGTCACGCATCGGCTCGGTTGACGGATCGACACGGCGCGCCCGCCACTGAGGGCCGGCCAGCCACCACGCCGTGGCGGCAAGGGTCACCATGGTGGCGGCGCACACGGTATAGGCCGTGAATCGACCGTGGAACTCGTACAGGACACCGGCGAGAATCGCCGTGACGGCAGCCACGAGCGTCTCGACCGCGCCGATCATGCCCTGGGCGCTCGCTTGACGCTCTCCCGGAACCACCATCGCCGTCGCCACACCGCTGCTCGCAATCGTGAATCCGTCGAAGACCGCATGGACGATCCCGATCGCCAACATGGCGCCCCCGCTGGGCATCAATCCGTAGAGGAACATGAAGCCGGCTCCGACGACGATGCCGACGGTGCCGAGGCGGAACGGACCCACCCGCTGGGCGAGGCGCCCACCGGTGGCCCCGAGGAAGATCAGCGGCAGGGCAAACACCGTGATGCCGAGGTTGGCCACCAAATCGCTGGCATCGAGATCGGCCAGCACCACGGCCCAGAGCGCATCGAAGGTGCCGATCATCATGAAGACGGCGGCCCCCATGCAGGCGATGGCCATGAAGGGGCGCGAGGCGAACAGATCGAACGCGAATCGGGCCGGCACCGCGGTGCCGGCGTCAGGCACCGCCGCCTCGTCGACCCGCATCGACAGCACCACCGGCAGACAGGCCACGGTGGCCGCGGCGATGGCGAGGAACGGTGAGGCGAGACCGAGAAAGGGGACCAACAGCGCCGACACCGCCGGTCCGGCAGCAAAGCCGGCGACGTCGGCCGACAACAGCAGGCCCAGGTTCGTGCCGAGGTTGTCAGGGTCGCCGATGATGACGATGCGGCGGACCGCAGGCACGGCGGCTCCGATGCCGAGGCCCATCACGAACCGAGCCGTGAGGAGCGGGACCAGGGACGTGCCCCAGGCCATTCCCAGCAGGCCGACCACGGTGACGAGCATGGCCGCCACCAGCAGCTTCCGGGCATGACCGCGATCGGCCAAGGGCGCAATGGTGATCTGGGCGAGAAACGACGAGAAGAAGCCGATGCCGACGATCACGCCGAGCGCACTCTCGTTGATGCCGTACTCGTCGCGGAAGTCGTCGAGCACGGTGAACATCACCCCGTAGCCGGGACGCGAGGACCGCGGTGAGCAGGCCGAGGGTCAGCACTCGGCGGCGCCGGCATCAGGCTGGGCGTCGAGGTCGCGGCGGGCACGGCGGGAGGCTAGCCACGAAACCCGGTCGACTCATGGGACTTCTCCGGCGAGACTTCGTGACCGTGATCGAGATCCGCCCCGTGTGGCCGACGCAGCGTCCCGATGAACTCGATTCGATCATCGCGCTCGCGCATGCCGTCGACGCCGAGCTCGATCCCGACGACCCACCGGCCACCGCAGAGCGCGTTCTTCTCGATCTCACCGCCGCCGTCCCGATCACAGGCCAGCGGGCACTGATCGCGTGGGACGACGGCGTCGCCGCCGGCTTCGCCAGGAACTGGCACTGGTACGGCCGTCGCAACCGTCACCTCGGAGAGAGCTGCATCGTCGTCCACCCCGATCGCCGTCGGCGAGGCATCGGCACCGCGCTGGCCCGGGCCACCGCTCGGGCGTTCCTGGCCGACGGACGCACCACGCTGTTGACCTACGGCGTCGAGTCGACCGCCACCGAGGCGTTCTGGCGCCACCACGGCGTCGAGATCGGCTACCGCGAGCGAGAGAGCCGCCTCGACGTCACCGCCGTCGACGAGACGCTGATGGCCGAGTGGATCGACCGGCGCCACGAACGGGCCGCCGACTACCACCTCGTGCACTGGCGCGGCCCGGTGCCCGAGGAGCTGCTGTCGGAATTCCGCCTGGCCCGCAACGCCATGAACGACGCCCCGATGGGGACCCTCGATTTCGACAAGGGCCTCGACGACGAGTCCGAGATCGAACAGTTCGGCGAGTGGGTCGTGGCGTCAGGGCGGGAGTCGTGGGTCACAGCCGCAGTCGACGGTTCCGGCGCCATCGGCGGTTTCACCGCGGTCTGGATCGACGTGGTCGATCCGGTGCGATCGTGGCAGGCCGACACCGGCGTCCTGAACGAACATCGGGGCCGCGGGCTCGGCCGTTGGCTGAAGGCGGCCATGTGGCAGCGCCTCCGCGCCGAGGCGCCCGACGTGACGCGTCTGGTCACCGAGAACGCCACCGACAACGACGCGATGTTGGCGATCAACGTGGCGATGGGCTTCGCCCCCCACCGGGTGAGCTGTGGCTGGCAGCCCGACATCGAGGCCTTGGCCGCCGATTGACTCGTCGGTTACGGCCAGCAGGTCACGTTGGAGACGCTGTTGTCGGGGCAGCGTGTGCTCTGATAGTACGCCGTGCCCGGCGACAGTGGCACGCCGGTGGCCTGACGGAAAGAAGTCTCGACCAAGCTGGCCCGATCGATCCTCGTGTTCGCAACCACTGCGTGGCGGAGGTCGGCACCATCGAGGACAGCAAGAGTGAAGTCTGCGTTGTCGAGGCGGGCCTGCCTCATGTAGGCATCGGTGAACACCGCCGAAACTGCGCTGCTCCTTTGGAACCTGACGCCTCCGAGCCAAGCCCGACTGAAATCGGCGCCGTCGATGACCGCGTCGTTGAAGTCGACGCCGACGAAGTCCGCATCGGTGAAGTCGCTGCCGGTCAGCGTGGCGAAACTCAACGAGACCTGGGTGAGCCAGAGACCGCTAGCGTCGATGTTCGTCGCATTCGCCCCGACCAGCGAACCCTGGGTCAGACTTGCCCCGCTCAGATCGGCGCCGACCAGGACGGCCCCGTCGAGATTGAACTCCGTGAGCCACGCTCCGCTGAGGTCGGCGCCGGTGAGGTTCGCGTCGGTGAGATCGATCTCATCGACACGGATGCCGCTCAGATCGCACCCCACCAGATAGGCGCCGGCCAGCTCGAGCTCCCCGCTCAGTAGGGCCGAGCAGTCGTCGGGCGTCGGAGTCGGTGTCGGTGGCGGGGTCGGCGTGGTTGTCGGGGTCGGGAGAGGGGTCGGGGTGGGCTCGGTGGCTTGCTCCCCGGCGGGGGTGGGCGTTGGAGTCGACTCACTGCGGTTCGGTGCGGTTCCGCCTGCCGGTCGAGGCGTCGGCGTCGGCGTCGGGATCACGAAACCGTTGCCGCCGGTGCGTTCCGCCGACGACGGAGTCGGGGTCGGGGTAGGAATGACGAATCCGGTCGGAAGCGCTCGTGATGACGGCGTCGGGTCGGCAGTCGGGTTCGATTGCGGTGAGGCCGGCGGCGTGGGCGTCGGGGTAGGGATCACGAACGGATCCGTGGGTTCCTCGAAAGCGCTCTCATCGAGCTCGATCACCTGCCCGTCGAAGGCAAGATTGTCGGGCGGACCCACGTCGGGGGGTGGGACGGCCATCGCCGCGCCGAGCGCTACCACCGAAGCGGCCGCCGCCGTCGGT
Source organism: uncultured Acidimicrobiales bacterium (assembly GCA_963700995.1). Taxonomy (GTDB): domain Bacteria; phylum Actinomycetota; class Acidimicrobiia; order Acidimicrobiales; family JAHEJN01; genus JAHEJN01. The sequence continues at coordinate 23,932 of CAVOZP010000006.1, read as the reverse complement.
ACCGACGTCACCCGCGCCACGCTCGCAGCGCCGGGCAGCTCGAGCAGCCACGCCATCCACGCCGCACCGCGCTGCTTGTTCAGCGAGACATTGAGCAGGGCCCGCACGACGACCGGGTCGAACTGCGCACCCGCACAGGCGACCATCTCGCGACGCGCTGCCTCGGCGCTCATCGGCTCCTTGTACGACGCGCTTCGTCGTGATCACGTCGTAGGCGTCGGCCACCGCCACGATTCGCCCGGCAAGGGAGATGTCGGTGCCGGCCAAGCCGCAGGGGTAGCCGCGGCCATCCCAGCGCTCGTGGTGCTGCGACGTGGCGTATCGCCATTCGCCGAGCCAGTCGGCCAAGGGCTCGATGAACGCCTCACCGGCCGCAGGGTGGGTCTGGAGGATCTCCCACTCCTCATCGGTCGGGCGGCCGTTCTTGTTCAGGATCTCGGCGGGGACAGTGAGCTTGCCGATGTCGTGGAGCAACGACGCCCACGCCAGCTTCTGACGATCGACCTCGCTCACCTCCATCTCCGCGGCGATCAGGTCGGCGTAGGCGCGCACACGTTCGGTGTGGCCGCGGGTGAGCCGCTCGTGGCGACCCAGCAGGGTCACCAACTCCACGGCCTGGCCGGCCGCCGTGTTCTCGTCGGCGCTGAGACCGGTGGCGTTCCACTCGTCGAGACGATCCTGGAGCTTGCCCATCGTTCCCGTCCGCAGGGCGATGCCGAACCGCGACGGTGCGTTGTCGGGGAACGTGAGCGACATGGCGAGCAGTGAGGCGAGTGGAATGAAGCGGCGGGTCAACCGATCGGTGAGTACGCCGACGACTGCGGCGAGCGCGATCGCCTGCATGCACCAAAGCACGAAGCCGGGCCAGCCGGGCGGCCGGTAGAACCAGCCAGACGCCAGCCGAATGGCGAACCACGTGGCCACCACCGGGGCAACGAAGACCGCGACGCGTACAACCCGTGCCGCCGCCGGTGACGACGCCCACGAGCCCTTATGATCTTCGGATGCGCCTCGCGTTGGACCAGACACTCGATCCCATCGGCTTCACGAGCCTCCAGCTGAGCAGTTGCGCCATGGGCAGACCTACCCACGGCCAAGGCCGGTGCGGTGGCTCAGGTGGCGGGTGAACCGCTGAAGGGCACCGGATCGCTCGCCACAGGGATGGTGGGGCGCGTCCAGCTCATACGGTCGGCCAGATGCTCGGCCGCCTTGCGCCATTCGTCGGGGTGCCATCCCTGCGCCGATGCCTCGACCTGCAAGAGGTGATCGATGTGCACCCACGCCGGCAGAGTCTCGAGCCCGAGCGACTTGACCAGCTTCCGCTCGGGGTCGGCCAGCACGAAGAACTCCTCGACGATCGGCCCGAGGAACTCGCGGGCGTCGTCGGTCGAGCCGGTCACGACGAAACCGACGCGGACGTCAGCGGCCTTGAACGTCTGGAGGATGCGCTGCGCGGTTGGGAGGATCCAGGCACTCTGGTGAGTGAACGGGTCGACCACGACCAGCGCGAGATGAAACATCGTGACCATCTCGCCCAACGCGATCGTGTCGCCCTTCATGGTTTGCAGTTCGACGTCGGCAGCGGGATTGGTGACCACGATCCGCCAAGCTATCGCAGCCCTCCGCTCTCGCATGGAATCACACAGCGTCGACGAGGGCGGTAGCGTCGAACCATGGCTGAGTTCACCTACACCGATCTCCTCCCGCTCGGCGCCGACACCGCCCCGTATCGGCTGCTCACCAAGGACTTCGTCGAGACGGTCGTGCTCGGCGACGACCGCTTCCTGCGCGTCGATCCCGAGGGCATACGCCTGCTCACAGCCGAGGCGATACGCGACATTTCGCATCTGCTCCGCCCTGGTCACCTCCAGCAGCTGGCAAACATCCTCGCCGACCCCGAGGCGTCGGCCAACGACAAGTTCGTCGCCACCGAACTGCTCCAGAACGCCAACATTGCGGCCAGTTTCGTTCTACCGGGTTGCCAGGACACCGGAACCGCCATCGTGAAGGGCAAGAAGGGACAGTTCGTCCTCACCGGCGACGGAGCCGACGGCGGGCCGAGCGATCGCGAAGCCATCAGCCGCGGCATCTTCGACACGTTCCAGACCTCGAACCTCCGCTACTCCCAGATGGCCCCGCTGACGATGTGGGACGAGAAGAACACCGGCACCAACCTGCCCGCCGAGATCAAGATCGAGTCGGTGCCCGGCGACACCTACAAGTTCATGTTCATGACCAAGGGCGGTGGGTCGGCCAACAAGAGCTTCCTGTTCCAGGAGACCAAGGCGATCCTCAACCCCACCGGGCTGTTGCGGTTCCTCGACGAGAAGCTCCGACTGCTCGGCACGTCGGCATGCCCGCCGTATCACCTCGGTGTGGTCATCGGCGGAACGTCGGCCGAGCTCGCGGTCGAAACCGCCAAGCTGGCATCGACCCGCTACCTCGACACCCTGCCCACCGAGGGCTCCGCCAGCGGCCGGGGGTTCCGTGACATCGAGATGGAGGCCGAGATCCTGAAGCTCACGCAGGCTTTCGGCATCGGCGCCCAGTTCGGCGGCAAGTACTTCTGCCACGACGTGCGGGTCATCCGCCTCCCGCGCCACGGCGCCTCGTTGCCGGTCGGAATCGCCGTGAGTTGCTCGGCCGATCGTCAGGCCCTCGCCAAGATCACCGCCGACGGCATCTTCCTCGAGGCGCTCGAACGCGACCCGGCCCACTATCTGCCACCCGTGGCCGACCATCAACTGAGCGACGACGTCGTGCGCATCGATCTCGATCAGCCGATGGATGCCATCCGGGCCGAGCTGTCGAAGTACCCGGTGAAGACCCGCCTGTCGCTCACCGGCACGTTGGTGGTCGGCCGTGACATCGCCCATGCCAAGATCCGCGACCTTCTCGACGCCGGTGAGCCGATGCCGCAGTACCTGCGCGATCACCCCGTGTACTACGCCGGACCGGCCAAGACCCCCGAGGGCTACGCCTCGGGGTCATTCGGACCCACCACCGCGGGCCGTATGGACAGCTACGTCGAGCAGTTCCAGGCGGCCGGCGGTTCGTTGATCATGTTGGCCAAGGGCAACCGAGGCCAGGAGGTCGCCGATGCCTGCCAGCGCCACGGCGGGTTCTATCTCGGCTCGATCGGCGGCCCGGCGGCCCGTTTGGCCAAGGACTCCATCCGCCATGTCGAGGTGCTCGAGTACCCCGAGCTGGGCATGGAAGCCGTCTGGCGCATCGAGGTCGAGGACTTCCCGGCCTTCATCGTGATCGACGACAAGGGCAACGACTTCTACCGACAAGTGTCGCGACCCATCGACCTCACCCCACATCCCCCCGAAATTGGTTCCTGACGGTTCGCATGTGGGCCCCTGGAAACCAATTTCGGCCGTTCGGGGGTGAGTCAGGGGAGACCGAGAGCCTGCTGGAGATCAGCGACGAGGTCGGTGCTCGTCTCGATGCCGACCGACAGGCGAACGAGCCCCGCATCGACTTCGAGGGGTGAGCCCGCCGTCGACATGTGGGTCATGGCCGCAGGCACCTCGATCAGTGATTCGACCGCGCCCAGCGACTCGGCCAGGGTGAACAGCTCGGTGCCCTCGGCGATGGCACGGGCGGCGGACGCTCCCCCGGTCGCCACGAACGACACCATTCCCCCGAAGCGACGCATCTGGCGTACCGCCGCGTCGTGGCCGGCATTGGAGCCGAGCCCCGGGTAGTAGACGGTCGACGCGCCCGGATGATCCACGAGCAGCTCCACGATGGCCTCGGCGTTGTCGCAGGCTCGTTCGACACGCACCGACAGCGTGCGCACGCCCCGCAAAGTGAGGTAGCAGTCGAAGGGCGAAGGCACGGCCCCCGCCGCATTCTGCAGATACCGCAGCCGGTCGGCCAGCGAGTCGTCGCTGGTGGCGATGAAGCCGCCGACCACGTCGGAATGACCGCCGAGGTACTTGGTCACCGAGTGCACCACCAGGTCGGCGCCATGGGCCAGCGGCTGCTGAAGATACGGGGTGGCGAAGGTGTTGTCGACGACGCAGACGCCGCCCGCGTCGCGGGCGATCGACGAAACGCCGGCGATGTCGACCACCGTGAGCATTGGGTTGGTCGGCGTCTCGAGCCAGATCATCTTGGTGTTGGGTTGCACGGCGGCTCGTGTGGCGTCGAGGTCGGTGAGATCGACGGGCGTGAAGGTGATGCCCCACTCGCCGAAGACCGCTGAGATCAGGCGGAACGTCCCGCCGTAGGCGTCGTTGCCGAGCAGGAGATGGTCACCCGGGCGCAGCAGCCGCAGCACGGCGTCTTCGGCCGCGAGCCCGCTGGCGAAGGACAGACCGTGGGTGGCGCCCTCGAGCGCCGCAACACACGCCTCGAGCGCGCTGCGAGTGGGATTGCCGCTGCGCGAATACTCGAAGCCCTTGTGCTCGCCGACGCCGTCCTGGGCGAAGGTGGTGGAGAGCGAGATCGGCGGCACCACCGCCCCGGTCGTCGGATCGGGAGTTTGGCCGGCGTGGATCGCGCGGGTCTCGAAGCCCCAGTTCTCGCTGGCGTGGTCGCTGGCCATCACGATCCTTCCGGAGAGACGAAACGGAGCAGGTCGGAACGGGTGATGATCGCATCGGGTCGTCCACCGTCGAGGACCAGCAGCGCCTGACACGTGTCGAGGAGCTCGACGGCCAAGCGCACGGGTTGCCCGACGCCGATGGTCGTGAGCGGGGGTTGCATTACCTCTTCGACCGGTCGATCGAGCAGGCCTTTGGTTTCGAAGGCTCGCTCCATGAGGTGCAGTTCGTCGACTGACCCGACGACCTCGGCAGCCGACAACGGCCACGGGCCCTTGGCCACCGGCACCTGGCTGATGTCGTGCTCGCGCAGGACCCGGATCGCCTCGCGCACGGTGTCGTCGGGCTGCACGTACTCGAGCCACTGCATGTCGGTCTCGCGGCCGGCAATGACGTCGCCCACCACCGGGCCGTCGCTGGTGACGAACCCGTAGGTAGCCATCCAGTCGTCGTTGAAGACCGTCGACAGGTAGCCGCGACCCGAGTCGGGAATGAGCACCACGACGAGATGGTCGCCGGTGCACTCGGCGGCAACCTTCAGTGCCGCGGCAACGGCGGTGCCGCAGGATCCGCCGATGAGCAGACCCTCCTCGCGGCTCACCCGCCGGGCCGTTCCGAAGCTGTCGGCGTCACTGATCGCGATGGTGCGATCGACGAGGCTCGGGTCGAAGGTCACCGGCCAGAAGTCCTCGCCGACGCCCTCGACGAGATACGGGCGACCCGACCCGCCGGAAAAGACCGATCCTTCGGGATCGGCTGCCACGATCTGCACGTCGGGATTCTGTTCCTTCAGGTACCGGGCCACTCCCGAGATCGTCCCGCCGGTGCCGACACCGGCCACGAAATGGGTGATCTTGCCGTCGGTCTGGCGCCAGATCTCGGGTCCGGTGGTCTGGTAGTGCGCCTCGGGATTGACCGGATTCTCGTACTGGTTGGGCCGGAAGGCGTCGGGAATCTCCTCGGCCATACGCGCCGCCGTCGAGTAGTACGAGCGGGGATCGTCGGGCGCCACGGCCACCGGGCACACCACCACCTCGGCGCCGTAGGCGCGAAGCAACGAGATCTTCTCGGGTCCAACCTTGTCGGTGGTGACGAACACGCACCGGTACCCACGTTGGGCCGCGACGATCGCCAGCCCGACGCCGGTATTGCCCGAGGTCGGCTCGACGATGGTGCCGCCCGGCTTCAGTAGACCTCGAGCTTCGGCGTCGTCGATCATGGCCAGCGCCGGACGATCCTTGGTCGACCCGCCGGGGTTGAAGGTCTCCACCTTGGCCACGACGGGACAGGCGATGTCGTCGACCACCTGCCGGAAGCGCACCAGAGGGGTGTTGCCGATGAGGCCCAGGACGGAATCGACGATCTCCATGGCCGGACCCTACTGGGCGGGCCGATCGTGGCGGCCGCCGCCAGCGAACATCGCCACCACCGCTCCCCCGGCCAGCTCGTCTCCAGTGAGCTCGAGGCCCGCCAGCGCCTGCGTCGACCGCTCGACGTGGGCCGACCACCGGCGATGCGCGCCGTCGAGGTCGAGGTCGAGCCCGAGGTCGGTCATGGCCTCCATCTCCACCTGCACGCTCGCCGCGATGGCTGCATAGGGTTCAGACGGCACGACCGCAATCGTGGCCAAGGGATGGGTGCGCACCAGCGACTCCAGCGCATGGGCGTGATCGGCGCCCGCGAAGACCGGTGACTGTTGGGCTGCGTCGTACATGACAGCGTCGGCCGCCCAGGCCAGGCGGTGCAAGTCGACGATCTCAGGCCACTCGTCGGCGCCCACTTCGGGTGAGGAGACGCCGAGGAGGCGCTCGAAGGAGTACCCGACCATCGACAGGCCCAGCCATTCGGTGGTCTGGTCCGGGTCGGGCGCGGTGGCTGGACGCCGACGATCGGGCTCAGCCGCCAGTAGCGCATCGACGGCAGCGCCAATCGGAGCGCCAGGCAGACCTACGACGATCAGCGGGTCCGACGGACGCATGTCGATCAGCTCGGGCTGCTTCTTCACCCGATCGAGCAGTCGGGCCCGCTCGACGAGGATGCTCACCAGCCAGTCGCCGGCTCCGGCCCTCGCGTCGTCGGCGAGCCGACGCTCACCGGGCGTGGAGAGCTCATCGAGCATGCCGTCGAGACGGCGGCGAAACGCCGAGGTACCGAAGTCCTCCAGAAGGACGCGACCGCGGGCGGCCATGATCAGCGAGTGGCTGTCGAAACCCCGACCGAAGAGCGCGGCGATGGCCCGCTCACGACGCGACGTGGCTCGGCGCCCAGGTTTCGACGAGACGGGTGGGTTCACGGGGAGGAAGCCTAAGGGTCGCTGGTCACACAACTATGGTGGGCCGCGAGCCAAGCAAAGTGGAGGAATGATGTCCGACGAGTCGCAGGGTCCAGGTTGGTGGTTGGCATCGGACGGGAAGTGGTATCCGCCGGAGCAGGCACCCGGTACCCCCGCCTACAGCGGCGGTTCCGCCGCCGTGTCGTCGGGCGGACCCACCGCATCCGATCCGGTACAGGTGTATCTGGTCGAGAACCGGCCGATCGCCAACTGGCGAGCGCTGTTGCACATCTTCATGGTCATCCCCCAGGCCATCGTCAACAACGTCCTCGGCTATCTACGGCAGATCCTTGCCTTCGTCTCGTTCTTCACGGTCTTGTTCGCGAGAAAGGTGCTGCCCGGCGTCCGCGACATCCAGATGATGACGCTTCGGTACAGCAACCGGGTCGTTGCCTTCACCGTGCTGTTGGACGAGACCTACCCACCGTTCGACTTCACCACCACTCCCGCCGACCCCGGGGGCTATCCGCTGGTCACGTCGTTCCATGCCGTCGACGAGATGGATCGGTGGCGGTGCCTGCAGCCCATTCTTCTGCTCCCGCATTTCATCGTGCTGGTCTTCGTGGTGATCGCCGCGATCTTCGTCTACATCGCCGGGTGGTTCTCGGTGCTGTTCACGGGTCGCCAACCCGATGGCATCTCGGAGTTCCTCGTGGGTGTAGGCCGGTGGACCACTCGGGTGAGCGCCTATGGCACCTACCTGACCGATCAATACCCGCCCTTCTCCTTGCGCTGAGCTGCCGTCTCTCGCTCCCGCACCCGGGCCAGACTGTCGGTGTGCGTCGCCTCGTTGCCCTCGTGTGTCTGCTGGCCACAGCGTGCGGAAGCTCCGACGGTGGAGGCGCCGGCGACATCGGCACTCCTCTGATCGAGTCGCCGCCCACCCCTACGCCCGTCACGAGCACGCCCGACGTCGGCCAACCGGCCCCGACCAGCCCCGACCCGTCGGTCACGGCCGCTCCCGACGTAGCGGCCGACGGCCCCGCACGGTACGTCGTCGAGGTAATCGCGCAGTACCCGCACGACCCCGGCGCCTACACCCAGGGTCTGGTGCTCGACGGCGACACACTGCTCGAGAGCACCGGTCGCGACACGTCGCTGCGTCGGGTCGATCGCACCACCGGCGAGGTGCTCGAGATGGTCGACGTCGACGACGAGTACTTCGGTGAGGGCCTCGAGCTGGTGGGCGATCGGCTGATTCAGCTCACCTGGCAGAACGGAGTGGCGTTCGTGTACGACTCGTCGAGCTTCGAGGTGATCGACCAGTACACCTATGACACCGAGGGTTGGGGGCTGTGCCAGCTCGACGACGGGCGGCTGGCCATGAGCGACGGATCGAGTCGGCTGACCTTTCGCGATCCGGGCACGTTCGCGGCAGTGGGTTCGGTCGAGGTCGCCCTCGATGGCCAACCCGTGCCTCAGCTCAACGAGCTCGAGTGCGTCGGCACGACGGTGTGGGCCAATGTGTACAGGACCAACTTCATCGTGGGCATCGATGCGGCAACGGGCGAGGTGACCGCAGTAGTCGATGCGCAGGCGCTCGACGACGCCGATCCGGCCGCCGACTCCGGCCAGGTGCTCAACGGCATCGCCCACGATTCCGAGACCGACACCTTTCTGCTCACCGGCAAGGAATGGTCGACGATGTTCGAGGTGCGCTTCGTCGACGCGGGCTGAGCGGCCCCGTCAGCCGTCGATGGCCGCTCGTAGGGTCGCGGCAGTGTCGGCCATGTGCTGGTCGCTGGTGTAGGTGGTACGGGGCCAGAAGAAGCCTCGCAGGCCGTCCTTGGGTTTGCGGGGCACCACGTGCACGTGAAGGTGGGGGACGCTCTGGCTGACCCGGTTGTTCATGGCCACGAAGCTGCCGGCGGCGCCGAGGGCGGTCTCCATCACCGCGCTGATGCGTTGCGCGGTCTCGAACAGCGGCGGAACCAGCGGCGAAGGCAGGTCGGCCAAGGTCACGTGGTGGTCGATGGGCACGAGCAAGGTGTGGCCGACGAAGAGCGGCCTGATGTCGAGGAAGGCCACGGTGTTCGGGTCGTCGGTGCACGATGTGGGCGGGCACCTCGCCGGCGACGATGCGACAGAACAGGCAGGCACTCGCGGCATGGGGCGAGTGTGTCAGACCAGCGGCACGTAGCCGGCCACACGGTGCGGGGCGGTGTCGAGGTGCACCTTGGCCTCGGGGGCACCCGAGAAGCGGCCATGGCTCCAGCGGATCTCGACGTGGCCCTCGACGATGCGCCGCTCGCCGCTTGGCCGCTCGTCGACCTCGGCCCGCCAGCGCACGAGGGGTTGGCCGGCCGGATCGGGCCACACATCGAAGGCCTGGAGGTCGAACCGTCGCGGAAGTCCCACGGCGTGCCGACCCGATAGCGCAATGGCTCGCCGGCCACGGTGGCGCCCAGCACGAAGTACGGGGCGGCCTGCGAGCCGGAGCAGGCGCCACAGCATCGCCTCGCGCCGGGTGCGACGGTCGAGCCCCTTCCGCCACCGTTGCGCCGATCGCCTGCGCCACCGCGACGGTGAAGCTGGCGGTAGGCCTCGGCCGCGTCCCGGGCCACGGCCCGCGCGGCGCCGCCTTGACGCAAGACCTGTCGGTGATCGGCGTCGAGGTCGGCCACCCGGTCGGGCAACGACGAGGCCAGATCGAGCTCGGCCACGAAGGCACGGTAGAGCTCGTCGAGTGCCTCGGGTGCCACCTCGGCGAACCAGTCGACCCCCCGCTCGACGCGGCGGTCGGCCAGACTGACGGTCGAAGAGATGGCTGGGGCTGGCGTTGTGCAGGATGGTCGAGCCGTACTTGCAGCGAGACGAGGTACACGTGGTCGACCCGCAGATCGGCGGGGATCTGCTCGTACCCGGGCGGCTTGTGCGGCCCCTTCCACTCGACTGACCACGGCGGTCGACCACGGAGGCCCTCGGTGGAGCGGGCGAAAGCGGTGCCGTTGCTCCACGCAGTGGTGAAGTCGAGATCGTGCTTGCCGACGTCGAGCGCCTCGGAGAGCCGGTCGAAGTGCTCGGGCAAGACGTTGTGGATGTGGCCGGGACGGATCTCGAGTGCCCTTCGGAGGTCGGGATACCCGAGCATCGGCCAGCCCGGTGACGATCTCGGTGATCTCGGTGCGCAGGGTGGCCACGGCTAGTCGCGGAACAGCGGGGAGAACTGCAACCGTGGACCGAGGAGGTCGTCGGCGGTCTCCGCGGCCGAGTAGATGTGCAGATGGGTGTACACGTCGACCTCGGTGCCGGTGTAGCTCATCCACTCGACCAGAGCGTCGGCCCATCGTTCGTCGAGCAGAGCGTCGCGGCATCGACAACACCTTGCCGCTGTCGAGCTGGCGAGCATCGGTGCGGGCCACCAGCTCGAGCGCGAGCACCTTGGCCAGCGTCTCGACATCGTCGGCGAGAAAGACATCGGGAGGATCGGATCGCACGACCGCGTAGGCGACGCCGGCCATGGTCAGTCGTCGAGGCCGGCGAGCGTGGCCTCGGACCAGAAGCCGGCGATGGGTTCGGTGGCCCCCTCGGAGTAGGCATGCAACCGTTGGAGACCGGCGGGGTCGTAGAGCTCGATGGCGTCGAACACCCCGCCGGCCCCACCGCCTGCAGCGCCTTGTGGCCCTCGCTGCCCGGCCGCGGCAGATTCGACGTGAGCACCAGGACGTCGCTGATCTCGGTGGGAACCGAGCGCAGCACATGCAGCCGCCCGAGCAGCTTCCACAACGAGTCGGTGCGCAACAGGCCCGGCCGCGATGTGGTGAAGGCACCCGACACGTCGACGATACCACTGCTTCTCGCCGTCCTGGCCGACGTGACCATGAAGTTGAACTGGATGCCGCCGAGTTTCACCTTGGCCTTGTCGTCGACCAGGAACCCCGCCTCTTCGAGGCGCAGGCGGGCGATGTCCTGGGCCTTCTTGCCCTCGCTGCACAGCACGGGCCTGGAAGTGCTCCTGGCGTTCGTCGGGCGACAGTTCGTGTTCGGTGAACACCTCGGCCTGGAGCTCCAGCTCTTGTTGTTCGGCTACCGAGTTGGCAACCGACACCATGCGCTCGCGACGCATGCGCTCTTCGGTCAGGCGCCGATCGGCCAACGCCACGTACTCGGGATCGAGGTCGTAGCCCACCCCGACCCGACCGGTGCGCATGGCGGCCACGAGGGTGGTGCCCGACCCGGCGAAAGGGTCGAGGACGATGTCGTCCTCGTAGGTGTAGAGGTCGACGAGCCGGCGAGGCAGCTCGACCGGGAACGGCGCCGGATGACCGACCCGAGTGGCCGACTCGGCGTCGATCTCCCAGACGTCGCGGGTGACGTCGACGAACTCGTCGTTGGGCCTGCGTCGACTTGTGGGGCAGGCCCTGCTGCTGGCGCACCGCGCACCGACAGGGCGCGGTCGAACCGGCCCTTGCTCGCCACGATGACCCGCTCGGTGATGTCGCGCAGCACCGGGTTGCCGGCCTTGGCGAACGAGCCCCAGGCGCACGAGCCCGACGAGGTCTTGCCCTTCTGCCAGATGACCTCGCCCCGCAGCAACAGGCCGAGATCGTCCTGGAGGATGGTGATGACGTCGGCCGACAGGCTGCGATAGGGCTTGCGGCCGAGATTGGCGACGTTGACCGCGATGCGACCGCCGGGCTCGAGCACGCGCACGCATTCGGCGAAGACCGACCGCAACATGTGGAGGAACTCGAGATACGACTCGGGGACCCGCTGGTCGGGGTGTTGTTCTTCGGCGGTCACCGCGAGCTCGTACTCCTTGCCGACGAAATACGGCGGGGAGGTGACCACCAGAGCAACGCTGTTGTCGGGCAGGTGGTGCATGTCGGCCGAGGAGCCGACGAAGCAGCGGCCGTCGCCCAACTCGGGTACCGGACCGTGCACCGCGTCGTCGGTGGAGATGACCGGAGCGGTGAAGCGGGCGTAGAACTCCGAGGCATCGTGGCTCTCGCGGCGGCTGGCACCGAAGGCCGACGTGGCCGTACCTCGCCCGGTCGGGGCGCCGTCGATCGATGCGTCAGTCATGGCGATCACCCTACTCAGGGCGTATGACAGGCCTGTCGATGGCCGCCGTCACACTCCGGCGCGATGCTCGTCGTGGGCTCGTGGCCTCCCCGACGGCCGCCATCGATTCTGGCGTCGGCTTCTGTGCCGGCGCTCGCCGGGGAGTGCCCTCATGTCCGTTCCGTTCGATCTCGACCTCATCGGTCCCAGCATCGCCCGCTCGCGTGTCGTGCCGCCTCGAGCCGTCGTCGGCGTTCTGTCCGACGCGCCGTTGCGCTTCGCCATCTCGCCGCCGCTCGATCACCTCTTCGACGACCTCATCGGCTTCGACGCTCCGGCCGAGTGGGCGGCGATCGCCGTCGTGGCCGACGTGGCCGGTGACCCGCCCCGCCGACGGGCCTGGCTGGCCCGTCGGTCGGGGCGATACGCCAGCGCCACCGCCGCCCCTCGAGACGACGCCGAACCGATCGCGCCGGGCGCCGCTCGGGTGATGGCCGACGTGGTCCGCCGCAGCGTAGGGCTCCGCACCGATCCGCCGTCCCAGAGCGTGGGCCTGCTCGACGAGCTGACGTGGATCGACGCTGTGGTCGGCCACGCGGCTACGGGCCCGGTCGACGTCGCGTCGGCGCTCGCGCTGCGACCGATTGTGCTGCGACGGTCCACCGTCGATGCTTGGGAGCAGCTCCATGCGCGCGCGACGGCCGAGTCGAGCCTGCGGTGTCGCCGGCTGTTCACCTGGATGGACACCGGCATGTTCTCGCGTTGGGTGTTCGGGCTGTGGCCGAGCGCCGACAAGCTGGCCGCCACGCTCGTCGATGTGGTCGAGCCGTCGGTGGCCGAGGCGGTTCTCGCCCACTGTCCTCGGATGCAGGCCCATCTGGCCGGTCTCGGTACCGTGTCGGCGTGACCGACCCCCTTGCACCGAACGCCCACCGTTTCGCGCCCCTTCCGGCCGACAAGGCTGCGGCATGGTCCAGCTTCCCCCGCTTCGGCGACCAGTACTTCGCCCATCACGTCGGCATAGTGGTCGACGAGCTCCGCCAGGACTACGCGCGCCTGCGCCTGCCCTTCGCCGAGCATCTCCCCCACCCGGGAGGCGTGGTGCACGGCGGAGCCATTGCGACCCTCATCGACACGGTGGTCGTTCCGGCGGTCGGCTGGGTGTACCCCGTCGACTCGGTGACCTTCTCCACCATCACCCTGCATGTCGACTACTTGCGCCCGGTGACCGAGACCGACCTGGTGGCCGAGGGGTGGGTCGAGCGACGCGGCCGTTCGGTGGTCTTCTGCCGCGCCGAGGTGCGGCGTGGCGCCGACGCCGAGCTGGTCGCCACCGGAGCGCTCACCTATGCGGTTCGGGAGCTGACTGCTGCCCTTTGAGGCAGCGATGCCAAATCGCCGTTCGACAGCGTGTGCGAACCGGGCGCCGCGGTGGCATCCTAGGACACCGCATTTGCGCTGCTCCGAGGAGAGTTCGTGACCTTCAAAGCCGGTGATCGTGTCGTCTACCCGCACCATGGTGCGGCTGTAGTCGAGCGCACGGAGAAGAAAACCGCCTTCGGCGAGACGAAGGAGTACCTCGTCTTGCGCATGGCCCACGGCGACATGATGTTGTCTGTGCCCGTCGACATGGCCGAAGAGGTCGGCATGCGGTGGCCGATCAGCGTCGAAGACGTCGAAGACCTCTTCGAGGTTCTCCGCAAGCGCGACGTACGCGAGCCGGCCAACTGGAGCCGTCGGTTCAAGAACCACCAGGAGAAGCTCAAGTCGGGCGACGTCTACCAGGTGGCCGAAGTAGTACGGAACCTGGCTCTGCGCGACCGCGAGAAGGGCCTGTCGGCCGGCGAGAAGTCGCTGTTCACCAAGGCCAAGAGCGTGCTGGTGAGCGAACTGAGCTTCGCCCTCGACGTGAGCGAAGACGACGCCCTGGTGAAGGTCGAAGGCGCGCTCGAGTAGCCGCACGGTCACCCGACCGCACGGCTACTCGGTTGCGATGGCCTATTTGGGCTCGAGACGACGGACCGAGAAAGTGTCGACTCCGTTGTTGTTCCAGTCGCCGACCAGCAGCTCGTCGGAGGCCTTGCCGTAGGCGATGACCGTGGTGGCCGGGCCGGGCCGGAAGTCGTTGCGGATGAAGATCATGTTCCCCCGCCGGACGGCGAAGGTGTCGATGCCGTCCTGGTCCCAGTCGCCCACCAACACTTCGTCGCCGGCCTTACCGTAACCGAACACGATGTCGGCGATGCCGGTGCTGGTGGAGTTTCGCACGTAGAAGACGTTGCCACGGCGAACCGCGAAAGTGTCCTGGCCGTTGCCGTTCCAGTCGCCGACGAACACCTCGTCGCCCGCCTTGCCGTAGCCCAACACGATGTCGGCGTTACCCGGGGCGATCGTGTTCTTCAGGTAGTAGATGTTGCCCCGCCGGGCCGCCAATGTGTCGGTGCCGCTGGCGTTCCAGTCGCCGACCAAGGTGGTGTCGGTCGGCTTGCCGTAGCCGACGGTCTTGAACGGATTGCCGCGTTCGTCGACCAGCGTGTAGACGTTGCCGGTTCGCGACCCGAAGCCGTCGGTTCCGTTGCCGTCCCAGTCGCCGGCGATTATCCGACTGAACACGGAACCGAACAAGAAGTTGTAGTCGGCCGGGCCCGAAGCGATCCGGTTGGCTACGAAGATCCGCGACTGGAACGGCACCGGCGTGACGGGACCAACCATGGCTTCAGGACTGGTGCCTGCCGCATTCATGGCGGTGACCGCGAAGGTGTACGGAGTGTTGTTGGTGAGACCGGGGACGACACACGACAAGGCGCCGGCGGTCGAGCAGGTGGCGCCGCCCGGGCTCGCGGTGACCATGTAGCCCGATATCGGGAAGGCACCGGGGTCGGGCGCACCCCACGACACGGTGACCTCGGTGTCGAAGGCGACCGCGACGGGATTGACCGGCGCAGCGGGAGCGGAGTCGAACGAGAAACGCAGCGTGGCGCAGTAGATGGCACCGAAGTCGCCACCAAACAGATCCTCGACATAGACGGTCCAATCGCCTCCGATCGGCCCGCCGTCGAAGGCGGCCAGCGGGTTCTCCGGTGTGAAGTTGCCGACCACCGGCGAAACGTTCGCCGCCTCGATTGGATTGGTTGCCGCGTCGCTCAGCACCAATGGCGTGCCCGAACAGTCGTCGGCGCCGGAGCCGAAGTCGTCGCCGTTGTAGCCGAGGCCTGGGCCGCCAGGAGGGCGACCGATGCGATCGACGATGGTCTGGATGGTTCCGTCGGGGCTCTCGAGCATCACGGTCAGATCGCCGACCCAGGTGTGATCGAGTCGCAGATCGACCTCGACGTCGGTCACCAATCCCAGGACCGACACAGGGATCAACAAAGGATCAGCCGGTCCCAAGGTCATCGTGACGTCGGCAGGGATTCGTGCGTTGATGGAGCCTGTCGTTGCGGATGCCTGAGTCGAGCTCGTCCTCACCGTGGGGGCCGAGGACACGATCGGATCGGCATCGTTGTCCGCACCGAGCGGGACGGCTGTTGCGCCGACATCGGCGTCCCCCGGTTTGGTGTCGTCTTGGGCCGACGAAGTCGTGAGCCCGACGATCGACATGGCAAATATGGCGAGAGCCGCAATGAATACCCGCATACAAATCCTCCCCAGGATCGGACCGACCACTTGGTCGCGAATCAGGCCTATCACAACTCGTCGCCTGATGCTGTCTCGTCGATCGCGCGCGGGTACACGTCTCCCGGTTGCGTTCGGAGCCGCCCCCGTCGACACTGGAGCGGCATCCACTCGACGGGGGGGCACCGTGGCTCGTGGAGACCACAGCGGGCACAGACGGCGATTGGTGATCATCGCTGCCGCGGGGGGTGTAGCCGCCGCGAGCATCGCCGCATTGGTCACGTGGCGATTCGTGCTGCGTGATACGACGACGCCCGTGTCCCTGGACGATGCGGTGGCGGACTTCCGCGACGAGACCCCCAACGCCTCGGAAGCCACCGTCGAGCCCGACCATGCGCTGCCGGCGGCAGGCGTCTACCTCTACGACACCAGCGGCGAGGAGGGCGTCGATGCGCTCGCGGGCGCCACCCACGACTACCCTGCGACGAGCACGATCACGGTTCGGGCCGGATCGTGCGGCGTGGTCCTCGACTGGGCGCCCCTGGTCGAACGGTCAGAGCAATGGGAGCTGTGCTGGCTCGGCGACGAACTGATGATGCCGTCGTACACGTCGTATCGCCAGTTCTTCGGTCAGGACGACCGTCGCGTCTACACGTGCCCCGAACCGGTGCCGATCATCCTCGCTGGCGAGACCATGACCACGCAGTGCCGGTCGGGCTCGCTGATCGAGGACATCACCGTCACGCCGAGCGGCACCGGTTCTGCCGTCGTCGGCGGTGACCCCGTCGAGGTCGATGTCGTGACCCGGAGCGTGGTGCTCGACTCGACTGACGACAGCACCCGAGGCACCTCCGCCGCAGAGCTGTGGTTCGCAGTCGACAGTCGAGCCCTCGTGCGGTGGGTGGAGTCCACGTCGACCACTTCGGCTTCGCCCATCGGCGACGTGCATCTCGAGGAACAGTTCGAGCTGAACCTCCAGGAACTGGACCCCATCCGGTGAGCGGGCGACGGCGCCCGCTCTTCGGCCGAGGCCGCAGGGCGGACCGGCTCCGGGCCAACGTCGTCGACGGGTCGGTGTGGGTCAGTTGCCGGATTCCGGGGTGCCTCGCCCACGCCGTGGGAGCCGAGCCGAGGAGCTCCACCGTGCGATGCCGATCCCGTTCCTGGCAACCGGTGGGGTCGATGCCCGCAACCACGTTCACGCTCGGAGCGGCGGGGGTACCCATCGAGATCGCCTTGTTGGGTGTCGTCGCAATACTCGCGTTCTGGCTCCCGATCGGTCCGGGGCTGTGGTCGGCCACCCGCCTGGCCGCCGTCGGCGCATCGAGCACCAAAGGCCCGCTGCCGAGCTACCGGGCGCTACTTCAGCTCGAGACGGCGTGCCGCGAACGTGTCGACCCCGTCGTTGTTCCAGTCGCCGGCCAGGAAGTGGTCGGTGGGGCGCCCGAAGCCGATGACCGTTTCGGCGGGGCCGGCCTGGAAGTCGTTGCGGATGAAGATGAGGTTCCCTCGGCGGACGGCGAACGAGTCGGTGCCGTCGCCGTCGTAGTCGCCGACGACGACATCGTCACCGGCCTGGCCGAAGGCGACAATCACGTCGGCGACGCCCGAGCTGAGGGAGTTGCGGACGTAGAAGACGTTGCCGCGGCGCACCGCCAGGGTGTCTTGGCCGTTGCCGTTGAAATCGCCGACGAATACCTCGTCGGCGGCTGTCCCGAAGCCGAGCACCGTGTCGGCCGCACCGGGCGCGATCGTGTTCTTGAGGTAGTAGAGGTTGCCACGCCGCACCGCGAGGGTTTCTATACCGTCGGCGTTCCAGTCGCCGGCCAGCACGATGTCGGACGATTTGCCGTAGGCGACGGTCTCGATCGGGTTGCCCACCGCGTCGGCCAGCGTGTTCACGTTTCCCAGACGCGACCCGAAGCCGTCGGCTCCGGAACCGTCCCAGTCGCCGGCAACGACCTGGCTCGTCGGCGATCCGAACACGAGGCTGGACTCGGCGAGCCCCGAGGCGAGCTGGTTCGACACGAAGATCCGCGATTGCAGCTCCATGCACTCGAGCATCAGGTTGTCGATGGCCACCGTTTGCAGTTGCGAGGTGTTGGCCTGGAGGAACCGCAGTCGGACGGTCTGACCGCGGAACTCGCTGAGGTCGACCTCGACCGAGACGAAGTCGGCACCGGGAGTGAGCGGATCGCCCGGCTCGGGGACGAATACCGGGACCAGGACGTCATCAGGGGCGGTCGAATCCACCGCCGCACCCGGGTCGACGACGTCGACACGGTACATCTGCACTGAGTCGGTGAGGTCGAGCGGACCAGGGAGCCAGTCGGTGAAGTTGTTGAGGTACCAATGGTCGAAGCGGGCAACGCAGAGGTCGTTGCCCGACAGGGCGAGGTCTTGGTACAGGATGTGGCGGGTCACCTGGTCTTGGCCGAAGCAGGCACCGAAGCTTCCCGTGGGTGCGGGCAGGATGAGGAAACCGGGGGGCCCGGTGGGACAGGAAACTGCGCCCGTGTAGAGCGACACCGGGTATTCGGCCGGCAGGGGGTCGATGTTGTCGTCCATGGCCGTCCAACCGGTGAGGTTGCCGGTCTCGAAGTCGCCGTTGGTGGCCGGCGGCGTGAGGCCGGCATCGCCGACCAGCGCGCTTGCGCCGTGCGCGCTCACCATCGCTGTCGCCGCCACCAACAACGCTGCTGCGATCGCAACGGTCCGAGCTCTCATGGGCATCTCTCCGGGGTTCTCGTCCGATGCGAGACTATTGGGCACATCGGTCCTCACTGAGGATCGGCACTGGCCCGGGCACCTTGAGCCACATCGGCTACTTGCCGGCGCGTGCACCATCAGCCGAAGCGACCCGGCCCGGTGTGCCATGGGCAACACCCACGATGCGCTCGGTCAGAGTCGAGGGAATAGGCTTTGCGCCGTGGCGAAGAAGAAGAAGAGGCAGCGGAACTATCTCGAACGGCGCTGGCAAGTGTGGTTCGACACTGTCGTCGATGAAGTCATTCGGTGGTTCCGGGCACTCGTTGCCGCACTGATGTGGGTGTTTCGAGGCGCGGCCCGTGGCGCAAAGGGGACGGTCTCGGCCGTGCGCGAGATTCCGAACTCCGTCGGCTCCGACGAACCGCCAGAAGGCTCACCCATGCGATGGCGCCCTGTCTGGGCGCTCGGGATCGGAGCCGTGCTCATCCTTGCCGTCACCGTTGTCCGTTTGATGGCTTCTGGGAGTGACGCGGCAAGCTTTGATCTTCGCGCCAACACGATGATCTTGGTCGACGGACCGATCGCTGCGGACATCCCCCCGTGCCCTGATGGCCCCTCCGAGTCGCCCATCGACTACAGCGAGACGAGCACTCTCGCCGAACGACTCCAGGTGTTCGGCGGTGAACTGATCGCCGTGCGGCTCGTGCTGGACCCAAGCGGCCAGGACGCGCCCGACGCTCTCACCTTCGACGCCAGATGGCCGAACACCGTCAGCAACGACGGCCCGGTATGCACATTCCTGATCTCGAACGGCAGCGAGACCACCCTCATTTCGGAACAGACGGCAAACGGAGGCACCTCCTTCACTGTGGTGGACCCATCTGCAGACCGTCCGACCACAGTCGAGGTGTGGCTCGAGGCCGAGGATCCAGTTGCTGGAGTGCGGTTCACGACCAACCTGTCGAGCGAGTCCAACGACGTCATCGTGGATCCCCTGGGTAGGCGCCTCGTCGTTGAGGTTCGCGAAAACGCCGCAGACGCGGCGGTTGAGTTCCCTCCCGTCATCCGCGTCTGGTACGGCGATACACAGCCGGTTGGCTCGAGAGGCCGGCCTCAAGAGTGGGTCAATGTGGTCGGAAACGTGAGTGATCACGACGGGATCTCCTCGCTCACGTACTCACTCAATGGCGACCTCGACAGCAGTCTGGAGATGGGACCCGATCTGCGTCGACTGGTGAGGCTCGGCGACTTCAACATCCAGCTCGACTACGACGAGCTGGTGACTGGCCCCAACACGGTCGCGATCACCGCCACAGACCAGACGGGCCTGAACTCGACGGAAATCGTGACCCTCCTCGTAGAAGACCTGCCCGCGCCGACGCTACCGTTCGAGACCTCGTTTGATCCCACCAGCTCGATCCTCGGACAGGCGTCTGTCGTTGATGGCCCGTGGTTCATCAACGAGGACGCCACGGTGACCACCGACGGTTTCGCGTACGACCGAATCCTTGCCATCGGAGACATGTCGTGGCAGGACTATGAGGTCTTCCTCCAGGTGACCGTCCATTCTCTGGGCACCGAGTACGAGACAACGCAGAGCGGCAACGTCGCCTCGGTTGGCCTGGGTCTTCGATGGGTGGGACATACCCAACGCGATGACGAGAACCCCTTCACCGATGTCTACCCGACCGGCGCGCTGCTCTCGCACGAATGGTTCACCGACCAGGGCTGGACCCTTGCCGGCAACAACGGCTCACCCAAGGCCGAATTCGAGTCGACCCCGGAGTTCGACGTCACCTACAACTGGCGGGCTCGAGTCGAGACCGTCGCAGATGGCACCGAGTACCGATTCAAGTCTTGGGCAACAGATGTCGGCGAGCCTGCCGAGTGGGACATGACGATCTTGGAAGACGAGGGCCCGGCCACCGGCTCGGTCGTCTTGATCGCCCACCACGTTGATGCCGACTTCAGCAACGTCACCGTCACTCCACTGAACTGAACGTCCCAGCCGCGACGCCCGATGACTCACTGCGATAGCTCAGCGGCGTCGTCCGATAGGCTGTCGCCCGAACCTCGGTGTAGGGCTTCAACACTTCCCCGACTCAGAGGCACTTCGCACGGGACGTGGCGCAGCTTGGTAGCGCACCTGCTTTGGGAGCAGGGGGTCGCTGGTTCAAATCCAGTCGTCCCGACTACTCTGACCAGGTATGATACGATTTCGCCTGATTCGGAAATCGCTCATGTATCAGCGATGTATCAGAGAAAATGCCGGATCAGACGGGAGAATCCGGCATGGCCTGGAAGGCGACGGGACAACCGACGGTCCGAAAGCAGCGCGACAAGTGGGTCGTGCGTGTCGACGGAATCGACACCGCGACCGGGAAACATCGCCCGCGCCAGCTCGGGACGTACACCTCGCAGCGTTCCGCGACCGCCGCAGCGAGGTCCGCGAAGGTCGAGGACGCGGCAGCCGATCGTGGAACGGTGAGTTGGTTGGTGCGCCGGTATGTGGCCGGCCGCACCGACATCTCGGTGAAGGCACGCGAGCAATACGAGTGGGCGATCCCCCACATCGAGAACGGCCTTGGCGCCATCGCCGTGAGCCGTCTCGACCGCGAAGACGTCGCCGGATGGATCGATTCCTTGGCCGGCGGAGGCAACCTGTCACGACGAAGCGTCCAGATCTGTCGCACTGTGCTGCGGGCCGCGCTGAACGAGGCAGTCGAGGAGGGCCTGATCGCCCGATCCCCTGCTGCCAGGGTCGGCCTGCCGCGCACCGTGGCCAAGCCGGCCATCGAGAAGGAAGCGGTCGTCTGGACCGCTCAGCCCAGGTGGAGAAATTCCTCGAGGCCACTGCTGAGCATCGCTGGGCTGTCGCCTGGCGGCTTGGGGTGCTCTACGGGTTGCGCCGAAGTGAGGTGCTGGCGTTGCGGTGGAACGATGTCGATGCCGAGGCCAGCACACTGCGGATCGATGAGTCGTTGGTGCCCACCAACGAGGGCGGCGCATCGTGGGGCAACGCGAAGAACGAACGGTCTCGGCGAACGATCCCGCTCGACGATTCGACCATGCGAGTCCTTCAGTCGCGGCGAGCAGCCCAAGCTGCCGAGCAGCTGGCGGCTGGACCCGAATGGGACGACACCGATCTCATCATCACCACCCGCCAGGGCGGCCTCGTCCTCCCGCGCAGCTATGACCGGGCCATGGAACGCATCGTGAAGGCGACCAGTCTCCCCCGCCTCACCAGCCACGGGCTCCGCCACACCGCCGCAACCCACATGGTGCAGAATGCGGCCGACCTCGGCGAACTGCGGGCGATCGCCGACCTGCTCGGCCACAGCCCCGAAATGCTGCTCAACATCTACGCCCACGCCCTCCCGGACAAGCGGGAAAGCATCGTCGCTCGGCTGGGCAACCGCACTCCACGAACCTGATTTCCAGTCAGCCAAAAGTGTGATCTGACGGCCCGCTCGGAGGCAACCCGCGACGAAGGATCAGGATCGGCAGTCACGCGCCCCACCGGCGACGTCCGAAGCGGCCCGGTGTGCGCCTCTCGAGGTGTCCGAGCAACGTATTGCCGGTCTTCCAATCACGTGCGACGACACGGCCATCGGCAAGAGCGACTGCGACCAACGGCTGTTGACCTAGTTCAACGGATGCCCAGGGTGAGAGGCTCTCGGCGTCGAGCGCAACGACGTCGCCAGATCCGGGTCTCGGAACCAGAAGGTACGACTCATCGGGAGACACCCAAGCGTCACCCACGAACATTGCAGTTCCATCGGCCGAGTGAGATCGAGGGCGCTCGGTATGGCCGCCCGATAACCCGTCGTCAATCCTCGGACGATTCGCTCGCAACGGCCCAAGTGCAGTGCTCGATCATCACCACGTCGCGGCGGCTATCTGGCCGAGCAGATCCGGCAGGGAGGATGTTGTTGGGTGCACCGAGGTACGTGGGGCTCGATCACCGTTGGGTTGTTTGCGTAGGTTCGGGGTCGTTCCCGACCTGGTCTGACTCGAAACCGGCTGACGCCTTCGGGTTGTCTTCAGAATGACTGGGTCGGCCGTGTTCGGAACGGCACCCACCGGTTGGGCGACGACTGTGACTCGAGAACTGTTGGCGCAGTTCTCGCAGTGATGTCGCCGTTCCGGCAGGTGCGGTGTCAACCCGTTCACAGCTACTGAAAGGGATGGCAATGACCATCGTAGAGAACCATCTGTTGACCGTCACGGGCGGTGTCGACACTCACCTCGAGTTCCACGTCGCAGCCGCCGTTATTCCAATGGCGGCGTGCTCGGCGTCGAAACATTCGATACCACCACTGGCGGATACCGGCGCCTCGTCGTGTGGCTCGCCGGGTTCGGAACCATCAGCCTGGTCGGCGTCGAGGGCACCGGCTCCGACGGCGCCGGCCTCACTCGACACCTCACGGAAAAGGGCATCGGAGTTGTCGAGGTCGACCGACCGAACCGCCAAGCCCGACACCGTGCCGGCAAGACCGACGCCATCGACGCAATCGCAGCCGCACGAGCTGCGTTGACCGGCACCGTGACGGGAACACCGAGTCGTGGACCGGCAACATCGAAGCAATCCGAGTGCTCACCGTCGCCAGGCGTTCAGCAGCAAACGAGTGGATAGCGGTCCTCTCCCAGATCCGCCATGTCGTGTTCACTGCACCTGACGACATCCGGGACCGGTTCTTGGATCTGTCGCCGATCACCCTGGTCAGGACCACCGCAGCACTCAAACCGCGGCGTTCTGATCCTGACATCGTGCGCTTCACGACCCTGTCGACGTTGCGCGGGCCTCGGCCGGCGAGCGCTGTTCTTGCGTGAGCAGAAGATGCGCCTCAACACCGAGATGCGACCCCTGATCCGCGTGTCGCACCATCGCTGCTCGAGATCCGCGGCGTCGGGTTCGACGTCGCCGCGAAACTGTTGATCGCGGTGGGCGACAACCCGCACCGGATCCGATCTGAAGCTGCTTGGGCGCACCTCTGCGGAGTCGCGCCAATCCCAGCGTCGTCAGGCAAGATCCAACGCCACCGACTCAACCGTGGCGGCAACCGGCAAGCCAACTCGGCGCTCTACCGAATCGTTCTCACCCGAATGTCCAACGACGAACGCACCAAGACCTACGTCGCGAAACGCACCGCCGACGGCAAGACCATGGGCGAGATCGCACGCATCTTGAAGCGCTACGTCGCACGCGAGGTCTACCCGCACCTGCCCTCCACCATGACCTGACCCGCCGCCTCGACAGGTCGGGACCGGGCCCGGCCGAACTGCTCACACCTCTTGAGGTTGTGCATCAATTGATCTGCCACCCGACCCAGCGGGCGGAACCGCGGTGATCGTGGCTTCCTACGGAGCGCTGACCCTCGGCAACGCCCGAGTGTCTCATCCCTGTCGTGCCCAGAAATCACCTCATCAACAGCACCGGCAACTGCTACATCGACGTGCCCCGAAACACCACCCAGCCCACAGAACCCCAGATCACGAAACAAGCCCGGCGAGGCCCTTGACATCCCTACGAGCTTCAGTGACGATCGCCTCGGCGAGGCCAACTGCAACCCGTGTTTTCCGAGCACCTCGCCGCCCGAAGAAGTGCCGATCCCGTGTGGGTCCAGGGGTTCTGATCGGCCGATGTTCTGATCGGCCTCGGCCCATCACGCACGTGGAGTCCGGAAACGGGCGCCGGTCAGTCCACGAGTTCGAT
>CAVOZP010000005.1:0-144721 GCA_963700995.1 uncultured Acidimicrobiales bacterium | reverse complement strand
CGCCGGTGAGACCTACGAGTACACCGAGATGTACCCCGGCTTCGCCAAGACCGCTCGCGAAGAGGGCTTCGAAGAGGTGGCCGAGTGGCTCGAGACGCTCGCTCGCGCCGAGAAGAGCCACGCCGGCCGTTTCGGTGAGGGCCTGGCCCACATCTCCTGACCACCTCCGGCGGGGGTGGTCGGCTCCGGTCGGCCACCCCCAGCCAGTAGTCCGTTCCGCCCCGCCGCCCTCGGAGCCCTCTCGTGACCACCACGTACGACCCGTTCCACCCGAAGTACTTCGACGAAGCCGACCTCCGCCAGGAGATGGACCGGGTCTATGACCTGTGTCACGGGTGCCGGCTCTGCTTCAAGTTCTGCACGTCGTTTCCCACCTTGTTCGACTACATCGACGTCCACGACGACCAGGACAGCTCGAAGATGACCCCCGAGCAGCAGGATCAGGTGGTCGACGAGTGCTTCCAATGCAAGCTCTGTTACGTGAACTGCCCGTACATCCCGGGTCAGCACGAGTGGGAACTCGACTTCCCCCGGCTGATGATGCGAGCCGACCAGGTCCTGAAGCGGAATCGCAAGGAGTCGGTGAGGTCCAAGCTCACCAACTACGCCCTCGGTTCCACCGACAAGCTCGGCACGCTGAACTCGGCCATGGCGCCCCTGGTGAACAAGGCAATCGGCACGCCCGAGTCGAAGCCTCGCAAAGCCATCGAGAAGACCGTCGGAATCGCATCGGAGCGGGTGCTCGCCCCCTATACCAAGCAACGGTTCTCGACCTGGTTCTCACGGTCCGATCGCTCCGAGACTCCGGTCACGGTGAGCGACAAGCAGGGGCGGGCCATCCTGTTCCCCACGTGCATGATCGAATATCAGAACACCGACATCGGCAAGGATGTGGTGAAGGTCTACGAACGCAACGGCGTCGAGTGCGACCTGCCCGAGGGCGAGGTCTGCTGCGGTGCGCCGTTCCTCCATCAGGGTGACCTCGAGCGGTTCCGCAAGCTCGCCGACAAGAACATCAAGGTGCTGGCCGATGCCATTCGCGCCGCCAAGGCAGGCGGCGACGACGATGTCGTCGTCGCCGCCTGCCAGCCGACCTGCGGCTACGTATTGAAGTACGACTACAAGGACTACGTCCCGGGACCCGACGCCGATCTGGTCGCCGCCCACACCCGCGACGCTGCGGAGTACCTGGTCGACATCCACCGAGGTGACGACACCGAGCTCGACCTCGACTTCGGCGGTGATGTCCCCGAGACCACCACCTACCACGCTCCCTGTCACCTGCGAGCCCAGAACATCGGCATGCGCTCGCGTGACCTGCTCAAGCTCACGGGCACCAAGGTCACGCTGGTGGCCGAGTGCTCGGCCATCGACGGAACGTGGGGCCTGCGTGAGGAGAACGTCGAGATCTCGCGCAAGGTGGCCCAAAAGATGGTGAGAGCCATCGAGAAGGCCGACTCCGAAGCCGTTGCGGGCGACTGCACGCTGGCCAACGGGGGCATCGTGCTCGAGACCGGCCGCCAACCCAGCCACCCGATCCAGCAGGTGGCCCGTGCCTACGGAATCCCCGAGGAGTGATCATGTCCAAGCTGCAACTCGACGACATCGTCGACCTGCGCGCCTATGAGCGCGAACGCGACGAGTTCCGGCGTCACGTCATCGACCTCAAGAAGCGCCGACGGATCGGTGTCGGTCCCTTCGTCACCTTCTTGTTCGAGAACCGTGACACCGTCCGGTTCCAGGTCCAGGAAATGGCCAGAGCCGAGAAGATCATCACCGACGAGGGCATCGAATCCGAGCTGAGCGTCTACAACCCGCTCATCCCCGAGCCGGGCCAGCTCTCGGCGACCCTGTTCATAGAGCTCACGTCCGACGAGCAGATGCGCAAGTGGTTTCCCGAGCTGGTCGGCATCGAGACGATGCTCGAGTTCGTACTCGTCAACGGCGATGTGGTCGGTTGCGAGGTCGATCCCGGCCATGCCGCCCAGCTCACCCGCGAGGAGATGACCGCCGCGGTGCACTACGTGCACTGGCAGTTCACCCCAACTCAGGTCGAGTCCTTCGCGGCGGGCCCGGTGACCTTGCGGGTGGCGCACCCGAGCTATGCCCACTCGACCGAGCTGTCGGCCGACAGCGTCGCGGAGTTGCTCGGCGATCTCCACGGCTGACAGGCTTCGGCCGTGCCGCCCGCCCCAGCTCTCATCCGCTCGCTCGAAGAACTGGGCGGCTGGCCCACGATCCTGTCGACCCTCACCCAGGGCAACGATCTCACCGCCGAGACGGCTCAGGCCTGCCTCCGGAGCGTCCTGGCCGGTGAGGCCACGCCCGCCCAGATCGCCGCGTTCGTGGTTGCCCTGCGCCAGAAGGGGGAGACGGTCGAGGAGATGACCGGCATGGTACGGGCCATGCGCGCGGCGGCCACCCCGCTCCACCTGCCCACCGACGCGGTCGATCTCGTGGGCGCCGGCGGTTCCGCCCTCGGGCGCGACGCCGCCCTCAACGTGTCGACCATGGCATCGATCGTCGCCGCGGCGGCGGGAGCAACCGTCTGCAAGCACGGCAATCGCAAGGCGTCGTCCACATCGGGAAGCTTCGATGTGCTCGAGGCCCTCGGTGTCGCCATCGACATTCCGGCGGAGGGCGTCGAGGCCTGCGTGACCGAAGCGGGCGTCGGCTTCGCCTATGCCCGACGATTCCACCCCGCCATGCGGTTCGCGGCACCCGTGCGCGCCGAGCTCGGCATTCCGACCGTGTTCAACATCCTCGGGCCGCTGTCGCATCCGGGCCAGGTGACCCGCCAGGTGGTCGGCGTACCCGACCCTGCGGTCGGCGAACGCATGATCGCGGTGTTGTCGGCCACGGGTTCCGAGCGGGCGCTTGTGGTCACCGGCGCCGGTGGGCTCGACGAGCTGTCGACCACCGGGGTCAACGTCGTCTTCGAGCTGCGGGCCGGTGAGATCACCCAGACATCGCTCGATCCGACCGAGCTGGGTCTCGCCACGGCCTCATTCGAGTCGATCCGTGGCGGCGATGCCGAGACCAACGCCGCGCTCACCCGTTCGCTGCTGGCGGGCGAGGGCGGGCCGGTGCACGACATCGTCACGCTCAATGCCGCGGCCGGTCTGGTGGTGGCGGGTGAGGCCGTCTCGTTCGTCGTCGGAATCGAGGCCGCGACGCACGCCATCGAGTCGGGCCGGGCCGCCGAAGTGCTCGATCGGCTGATCGAGGTGTCGAACCGATTCGCCTGAGTGCTCAACATCGGGCGTCGTCGTCCGATCAGAAATCCATGGGTAGAACGTCACTGGCCGCCATCGGCCTCGTCGGGTTGCTGGCTGTGGGCTGTTCCGCAGGTCCGATCGAGATGGCCGTTTCCCCGATCGAGCCCGAAGCGCCCGTCGACGATCTGGCGTTCGACACCGACGATTCGACCGCACCGTCCGAGGGGGTGCTGCGAGACCCGTTCTCGGCGGTTCTCGTGCTCGACATCGAAGCGGGCTACGTCTTCGACGGCACCTACGTGCCCGAGTTCACCAGCCCGTCGATGCGTTGGACGGTCCTCGCCGACATCGATCAAGCCGTCCGCTACGGGTTCCTGGCCATCGGCGGAGTCGCCGAGCCCGGCGATCGCGGCTGCAAGGAGTACGTCGAGACCTTCGACGGTCATTTCGCTCGCAGTTCCTTCGATGGCCGCATGACCGCCTTCGAGACCGACACATCCGGCGAGATCTCCTTCGACGAAATCGTCGCGTTGTTCCCGCTGTCGGCCTCCGACATCGCCGCCGCCCATGGCCAGGAGCCCTGGGCCACGAGCGAGGCGGCCACCGGCGAACGAACAACCACAGTGGCCCTCACCGCCGAATCGGTGGCGACGGTTCGAGCAATGCTGATCGACCCGGCTGGGATCGACACGATCTACGACTCGGGGACCCTGGTGACCGTCGAGGACCGCGACGGTCACCTGGTCTCTGTGTCCCTCGATGCGCGGGCCGAGCTCAACGGCCGCCGCGAGACGCTCGACCTCGACGTCTCGTACCAGGCCCCACAAGTGCAGGTGACGCCGGACTCGCCGTGGGTCGCCACGGCCGGTTGTCCCAGCGCAGCGGTCGAGCTCACCGGTGGGTGGAAGGTCCTGAGTGTGGGTCCGACCGCCGTCGCCGATCTCCCCTCGCTCGCAGAGGCAACCCTGGTGTTCGGCAGCGATGGCGCGTTCTCCGGGACCACCGGTTGTCAGACACTCACGGGTCGCGCCGACTTCGGATATTCGTGGATCGACGGCGCTGAGATCGCGCTGAGCGGGTCACCGTGCGCGGGAATCGAGTCCATCCTCGAGGCGACGCTGCTCGCAGCCTTCACCGGCGGGGCTGATCTGACCTTCGACGGCGACGGCCGGGTGATCCTGACGGCGC
This sequence comes from uncultured Acidimicrobiales bacterium, assembly GCA_963700995.1. Classification (GTDB taxonomy): domain Bacteria; phylum Actinomycetota; class Acidimicrobiia; order Acidimicrobiales; family JAHEJN01; genus JAHEJN01. The sequence goes on along the minus strand of CAVOZP010000005.1, from coordinate 140,315 downwards.
GCGACTCGACGGTCGTTCTGACCCCGCTCTAGGTATCGCAGGCCGCGACGGTTTCCCGTTTCGGCGTCGGCGCTGCGAGAATGGTCGGATTCAAGTCCGACTCGCCCACCGAGGACCCGGCAATGACAGAGATCCGTTCACGCACGCGCCCGGACGGCGACTGATGGCTCGCTACACGATCGCAGTGATCAGCCCATGGACACCCGAGCAGGCGTTCGCCTACATGGCCGACCTGCGCAACTTCGCGAAGTGGGATCCCGGCGTGTCCGAGGCCGACCTCGTCGAAGGAGACGGCCCCGGACCCGGTGCGGCGTACCGCGTGAAGGCCAGCGGCACGACTCTGCGTTACGAGACCAAGGAATACCGGCCCGACGAGATGATCTACGTGGTGGCCAAGACCAGGTTCTTCGAGTCGCTCGACCGCATCACCGTCGAGCCCGACGACACCGGTTCACGGGTGGTCTACGACGCACAGTTGAAGCTCAATGGTCCGCTCCGCGTCTTCGATCCGGTGCTGAAACTGGCGTTCGATCGCATCGGCGACAAGGCCGGAACGGGCCTCATTGCTGCCCTGGAGGGTCGCAGGGTCGACTGACCTCAGCGAGAGCGAGAGGCTGATCGGGCGCCGGAACGACTCCGGCTGTTGGCGCCGCCCTTGCGCGAGCCGCCGCCTTTGCCGCTGCCCGACCCCTGACGACGATTGCCTCCGCCGGCCGAGCCTGACTTGTTGCGCCCGTCGTTGCGGTGGCGACTCCCGTTTCGCTTCGGGCCCTGGCCCCGGTTTCGCTGCGTGCGCTCGTCGGCCGGCTCGGCGGCACGGACCTCGGCGGGAGTGCGCTCGGGGGCAGGCGTGCTCGACAGGCCACGCAGGGCGTGGGCATCGGGGCTGGTCACGGCGTCGTCGATGCCGATCTTGCGGGCCATCTTGCGGACGTCGTTGGTCTGGTTGGGCTGCACCAGCGAGACGACCACTCCACCTTCGCCGGCCCGTGCGGTGCGGCCCGAGCGGTGCACGTAGGTCTTGTGGTCTTCGGGCGGATCGAAGTGGATCACGGCGGCAACGCCGTCGACATGGATGCCGCGAGCGGCGACATCGGTTGCGATCAGGGCATGCACGCGATTCTTGGTGAAGTCACCGAGGGCGCGGGTGCGTTGGCCCTGGCTGCGGCCGCCGTGGATGGCGGCGGCCTGGACGCCGGAGCGGCCGAGGCGCTTGGCCAACCGGTCGGCTCCGTGGCGGGTGCGGCAGAAGACGATGGCGGGCCACACCGCATTGATGGCCTCGGCGGTGAGCTCGGTGCGCTGGTCCTGGCTCGACTTCCAGAACACGTGATGGGCCGACGTGACGTCGGGCGTTTCGTCGCCAACCTCGTGTCGGACCGGGTCGTGTTGGTAGTCGCGGGTGAGCTTGGCGACGTCAGCGTCGAGGGTGGCCGAGAACAGGACGGTCTGGCGATCGTCGGCGGTGGCGTCGAGCAGGCGACGCACCGCGGGCATGAAGCCCATGTCGGCCATGCGGTCGGCCTCGTCGAGCACGACGCGGCTGACGTTCGAGAGATCGACGTGGCCCTGCTGGATGAGGTCTTCGAGGCGGCCGGGGCAGGCCACGAGGACCTCGATGCCGTCGCGCAGCGACTTGATCTGGGGGCCGTAGCCGACCCCGCCGTAGACGACGCCGATGCGAACGTTTCCGGCGAATGTCTTGAGCTCGACGTGGATCTGGTCGGCCAGTTCACGGGTGGGTGCGAGGACCAGTGCGCTCGGTCGTCTGGGCGTTGCCCGCTCGATGTCGACGACGAGTGGGATGCCGAAGGCGAGCGTCTTGCCCGAGCCGGTGGGGGCGCGGCCGCAGACGTCGTATCCGGCGAGGGAGTCCTCGATGGTGGCGGCCTGGATGGCGAAGGGTGCCGTGATGCCGTTGGCTTCGAGCGCGCGACAGATGGCTTCGGGTACGCCCAGTTGGGCGAAGGTGGGGGACATTGTTCTCCTGATCGGCGCGCCTGGCGCGCCAGCGGATCGGGGTTCGCGGATGCCTCACGCGGTTTGGTGAGGACGAGGATGTGTTCGGGGGGAGTGGTTCGATCTGACCGGAAGAACCAGTGCCCGTCTGCGAACCCACCGACCGGAAACCCCAGGCGGTGCGAACACGACCCTACCAGCCGGGGCCTGTCACACCTCGTCTCTACGATCGGTACATGGAGCACTCCGAGTTCACGATCGATTGCGACACGTGCGTCATGCAGCATTCGAACGCCTGCGGTGACTGCATCGTCACCTTCATCTGCTCACGCCAAGCCGACGAGGCCGTGGTCATTCCTCTGGCCGAGTACGCGGCCTTGCGGGAGATGGGCGATGCGGGGCTGGTGCCGCGTCTGCGACACGAGGCACGGGCCGCCGACTCGTCCTAGGCGTCGGATCGACGAGCGGTCGTGCGACCATGGCGGGATGTCCGCTGCTGTGCTCGCCCAAGACCTGCGCCGCGTGGGGCGCGCCGCGGGTCTCGCCACCATCGGTTTCACCTCGGTCGAGCCCTTCACCGAGGCCCGAGTCGCCATCGATGCCCGCAAGGCGGCCGGGCTCGACGGCGGGATGCAGTTCACGTTCCGGAACCCGGCTCGCTCCACCGAGCCCGAGCGCATCCTGGCCGGTGCCCGGTCACTCGTGGTTGGCGCATGGCGCTACGACGTCGATACTCCGGCACCACCGCCGGGCGACCCCAGCGGTCGGGTGGCGGCCTATGCCCGGGTCGACCACTACGCCGAGCTCCGCCAGGCACTGACCGCCGTCGCCCGCCACCTCGAGGCGGTCGGGCACCGCGCCCGCGTCGTCGCCGACGACAACGCGCTCGTCGACCGGGCCGCTGCACTGCGAGCCGGCATCGGCTGGCAGGGCAAGAACACCAACATCCTCCTACCCGGCCGGGGTAGCTGGTTCGTGCTCGGAGCCGTCGTCACCTCGGCCGACCTGCCTCCCGCCACCCAGCTGGTGGCCGATGGCTGTGGCCCCTGCACACGATGTCTCAGCGGTTGCCCCACCGACGCCATCATCGCCCCCGGCGTGCTCGACGCCCGGCGCTGCCTTGCCTGGCTGGTACAGGCACCTGGGGAGATTCCCCGTGAACACCGCGTGGCCATGGGCGATCGCCTGTACGGGTGCGACGACTGTCAAGAGGTCTGCCCCCCGAACCGGCGAACCGGCGACGCGCCGGGGCCCGACACGAGGTCGGGCGGGTCGAAGGCCTGGGTGTCGGTACTCGACCTGCTCGACGCAACCGACGACGAGGTCATGGCCACCGCCGGGCGATGGTACGTGCCCCGCCGCGACCCGCGATTCCTGCGCCGCAACGCGCTGGTGGTGCTGGGCAACGTCGGTGACCGCACCGATCCACGGGTGGCGGCGGTTGTCGAACGCTATGTTCGCAGCGACGATGATCTCCTCGCGGCCCACGCGGTGTGGGCTGCGAGACGGCTCGGTCTCGATCAACTCGTGGCGCTCGCACCAGCGGGGCCGGCCGTCGACGTCGAACGCAACGCCCCTGCCCCATGACCCACCTGCTCGTCACCAACGACTACCCACCGAAGGTGGGCGGCATCCAGAACTACCTGTGGGAGCTCTGGCGCCGGCTTCCGCCCGACGAGTTCGCCGTGCTGACCCGGCCCCACCCCGGCGATCGCGAGTGGGATGGCGGTGAGCCGTACCGCATCGTGCGGAGCCGGCAGCGGTTTCTGCTTCCCACCTGGCCCATGCGAAACGCCATCGACGATCTGGCCGATGAGATCGGAGCCGGTCTCGTCGTGTTCGACCCTGCTGTACCGGTGGGCGCCGTCGGACCGCACCTGCGGCATCGGTACGCCGTGATCCTGCACGGCGCCGAAGTGACCTTTCCCGGTCGCCTTCCCGTCACCGCACCGGTTTTTGCCCGTACCGTCGCCGGCGCCGATCTGATCGTCTCGGCGAGCGGGTACGCCGCAGCCGAAGCGGCACGGGCGGCCAGCTCGCTGCCGCCCGAGGTGTATGTGCCACCTGGGGTCGACGTCGAGCGGTTTCGACCGCTGTCGGCCGACGACTCGGCCGCGGCCCGTCGCCGACTCGGCCTCCCCGTCGACTCCGATCTCGTTCTGGGCCTCAGCCGCCTGGTGCCGAGGAAAGGGTTCGACGTGGTCATCCGGGCGGTCGAGAAGCTCGCTCGATCGACGACGCGGCCCATCGAGGTGGTCATCGGTGGCACTGGCCGTGACCTCGGACGGCTTCGTCGGGTTGCCGCCGACTGCGACGTCCCGGTGCGGTTCCTCGGACGCGTGGCCGACCACGACCTCGCCGATCTCCATGCCTGCGTCGACGTGTTCGCCATGCTGTGTCGCAGCCGATGGGGTGGGCTCGAGCAGGAGGGCTTCGGCATCGTGTTCCTCGAGGCGGCGGCGGCGGGCACGCCGCAGGTGGCCGGGCGCAGCGGGGGAGCAGCCGAAGCGGTCGATCACGGCGGGTCGGGGCTGGTTGTCGACGATCCGACCGACGTCGACGCGGTGGCATCGGCCATCGCCCGACTGGTCGAGCATCCCGATCTCCGGGCGGCGATGGCCTCGGCGGGCGCGCGAACGCGCCATCGACCAGTTCTCCTACGATCTGCTCGCCGAGCGGCTCCTTGGAGCGCTCCGCCGCTTCGATGGCTCCGAGAGCCCGTGACATGATGGGGCCCGTGCTGGGTCCCCGTCGACTGCGTGTTCCTGCGGTCGACGGTGCGGGATGGATTCGCGCCGACACCTGGGCGACGGTGGTCTTCGTGGTGGTCGCCGTTGGAGGGGCAGCGGCGCCGTCGGTTCTCGGCGTGGCCGCGGCCGCGGTGTCGATCATCCTCTTCGCGGTCGGCTGCGTGGTGTTCCTCGTCGCCTTTCTCCGCGGTGTCGATCGCAGTCGCACCGAAGAGATCTCGGTTGCCGAGCTCTTCCTGCTCATGGGTGGTGTGGCGCCGGCCGCGGTCAGGCGGTGGCTCCTGGCCCTGCTCGGCGTGCAGGTCGTCGTTGCGGTCGCCGTGGCATCGATACGCCCGTTCACGTTGCTGGCGTTCGGTATCCTTACGCCCATGTTCGGTCTTGCCATCGCCGGTCGGTGGGCGGCCGAGTACGGTTCCTTCCGTGCTCGCACGGTGCTCCGCACCAAACGCACGGTGACAAAAGCACAACCACCCGTCGACGAAGAGGGTTCTTCCGGTGCCTGACCAGACCACGCAGATCATGGCCATCGACGTGCCGCCCGAGCTGGTCTTCGACGTCGTGCTCGATGTCGCCCGGTATCCCGAGTGGGCCACCGACATCAAGTCGGTCGAGATCCTCCGATCCGACGACAACGGCCGCGCCGGGCTGGTGGCCTACCGGGCTGCTGCCATGGGTCGCAGCACCAACTACGAGCTCCGGTACTACTACGGCAGCAACCCGCTACGGGTGGCGTGGCGTCTGGCCGAGGGCGATGTCGTGAGCCGCATGGACGGTGAGTACCTGCTCGAGCCGGTCGGCGACGGATCCTCCACCAGGGTCACCTACAACCTCAGCGTCGACATGCGCGTTCCGCTTCCCGGCTTCGTCAAGCGTCGCGCCGAGGCTCGAATCGTGCACACCGCCCTCGGGGAGCTCAAGGCTCGCGTCGAACGCCGCGTTGTCACCTGACGTGTCGGCTCGGGAGCCGCTCGTCGCCGGCTTCGACATGGGCGGCACCAACATTCGTGGCGTGCTGGTCGACCCCAGCGGCCAGGTAGCCGGCTCCGACGCCTGCCGGCGTCCGGCGGACCCAGTCGGCATGGTCGAGGCGATCGTCGGCCCTGGTGGAGCGGCTCGAGACCGCCGTCGGGTCCGCCGTCGGCGCTGTCGGCGTCGGCTGCGCCGGCACCGTCGATCGCCACGGTGTCGTGCGTTCGTCGCCGAACATCCCCACGCTGATCGAGTTTCCGTTGTCGGCCGAACTGGCGTCGAGACTGCGACGCCGAACGGTCGTGGAGAACGACGCCAATGCCGCGACCTGGGCCGAGATGCAGTCCGGCGCAGGGCGAGGCCTCACCGATGTTGCCTTCGTTGCCCTCGGCACCGGCATCGGAATGGGTCTGGTGCTCGGCGGTGAGCTCCAGAAGGGCGCCAACGGCTTCGCCGGCGAGGCTGGGCACATGGTGGTCGATGCCGCCGGCCCCGAGTGTGTCTGTGGTCGGCGCGGCTGCTGGGAGACCTATGCGTCGGGACGGGCCCTGGGCCGGCTGACGAGGCAGGCCGCCCGCGAGGGACGCGTCCCCGCCATCGTCGAGTCGGTCGGCGACATCGACTCGATCCAGAGCGAACACGTGTCGCAGCTGGTGGCCGAGGGTCATCCCGAGGCCCTCGCGGTGCTCGACGAGCTGGGTTGGTGGGCCGGCCTGGGTCTGACGAACCTGGTGAACGTCCTCGACGTCTCGGCGGCGATCATCGGTGGTGGGCTCTCGCAGATCGGTGAGCCGCTCCTGTCCGCCATACGGCGAGGGTTCGTCGACCACCAGCACGACATCGACCATCGCCCGGTATTCACGATCGAGCTCGCCACCCACGGCCCCGGCGCCGGCGCGCTGGGCGCAGCCCTCCTCGCTCGCCACGAACCCTGATTCCCGTCCAACCCGGCGGCGACTGTGATCGCTAGCCTCGGGCCATGGAGTTCCGTCGTATTCCGTCGCTGCCGCCGTACGTCTTCACCATCATCGATTCACTGAAGGTCGAGGCCCGTCGAGCCGGCGAAGACGTCATCGACCTGGGGTTCGGCAACCCCGATCTGCCGTCGCCCGACATCGCCGTCGAAAAGCTGGCCGAGGCGGCGCGAAACTCCCGGAACCATCGGTATTCGGCGTCGCGAGGTATTCCCAAGCTCCGGCAGGCCCTGGCCGACCTGTATCTGCGCCGCTTCGGGGTCGAGCTCGATCCCGAACACCGAGGTGATCAACACCATCGGTGCCAAGGAAGGTCTCTCGCATCTGATGTGGGTCCTGGCTCAACCCGGCGATGCCGTATTGGTGCCCTCACCGAGCTATCCCATTCACCTGTACGCGCCGCTCTTCGCCGGCGCCGAGGTGCGGGAGATCCCCCTCGGTACCGGTGTCGATTTCTTCGAGACCATGCAGGAGCGGTGGGAGTACTCGTGGCCGAAGCCACGTGTGATCCTGCTGTCGTTTCCCCACAACCCCACCACGCTGTGCGTCGATCTCGACTTCATGCAGCGGGTGGTCGATTTCGCACACGAGCACGATGTGCTGCTGGTCCACGATTTCGCCTACGCCGAGCTCGGATTCGACGGGTACTCACCGCCGTCGATCCTCCAGGTGCCCGGCGCCAAGGACGTGGCCGTCGAGCTGTATTCGCTGACCAAGAGCTTCTCCATGGCCGGCTGGCGGGTGGCGTTCATGGCCGGGAACGCCGACGTCATCGCGGCCCTCGCCCGGTTGAAGAGCTACCTCGACTACGGCACCTTCCAACCCATCCAGATCGCCGCCACGGTGGTGATGAACGAGGCCAGCGAGCATCCCAAGCTCGTGAACGACATCTACCAGAGTCGGCGCGACGCCCTCTGTGGCGGGCTCGAGCGGATCGGGTGGACCATCGAGCCGCCTCGCGGCACCATGTTCGCCTGGGCGCCGATCCCCGAGCCCTACCGACACCTCGGTTCCATCGAGTTCGCTTCGAAGCTCGTCCGCGAGGCCAATGTGGCGGTCTCCCCGGGCGTCGGGTTCGGCCCGGGCGGTGACGGGCACGTGCGTTTCGCGCTCATCGAGAACGAGCAGCGCATCGGTCAGGCCGTACGCAACCTCCGCAAGACCCTGACCGACCTCGAAGCCCCGTAGGCGCCCGCCCCAACGGCGGCAGCCTACTCGCGAGCCCAGTTGCGTGCCCGCTCGACTCCCCGGTGCCACTGGTCGTGGGCGGCGTCGAGGGCGGCGCGATCGCCTCCGGGCTGAACCTCGAGATCGACCTGCCAGTTGTCGGTGATCTCGTCGAGGGATCTCCAGAATCCCTCGGCGAGACCAGCCAGGTAAGCGGCGCCGAGCGCAGTCGTCTCGGCGACGCGCGGGCGGGCAACCGGTACACCCAACTGATCGGCCTGCTGCTGGACCAACGTGTTCATGGCCGCCGCGCCGCCATCGACGCGCAGGACCACCGGCGGCGTCCCTGACGCCGCCGCCATCGCATCGACGACGTCACGGGTCTGGTGGACCATGGCATCGATCACCGCGCGAGCTATCTGGGGACGACCGGAGCCGCGAGTGAGCCCGCAGATGGTGCCTCGGGCGTACGGATCCCACCACGGGCTGCCGAGGCCGGCAAAGGCCGGCACCAGCACGACGCCGTCGCTCGATTCGCACTGCAGGGCCAGCGGTTCGAGATCGGATGCCTGGTCGATGATGCCCAGGCCGTCCCGCAGCCACTGGACGGCGGCGCCGGTCACGAATATGGCCCCCTCGAGCGCGTACTCGGTGTGGGGTCGACCGTCGACGTCGAGGGTCCAGGCCACCGTGGTGAGCAGCCCGTCGACGGGTTCGGGACACGTCGAGCCCACGTTCATGAGCACGAACGATCCGGTGCCGTAGGTGTTCTTGGTCGCGCCGGGAGCGAAGCACGCCTGCCCGAACAACGCTGCCTGCTGATCGCCGGCCACGCCGCTGATCGGGATGCCCGCCGGCAGGGCCAGGCCGTCGGTCGTCTCGCCGAAGCGGCCGCTCGACGGTCGCACCTCGGGTAGGCACGATGCCGGGATCTCCCACAGCGAGAGGAGCTCCTCGCTCCACTGCATCGACCGGATGTCGAACAGCAGCGTCCGGCTGGCATTGGTGGTGTCGGTCACATGACGAGCGCCGCCGGTGAGGTTCCAGATGAGCCACGAGTCGATCGTGCCGAAGGCGAGGTTCTCGTCGACGGGCACACCGCCGTCGGTGAGAAGCCACCGCAGCTTCGACGCCGAGAAGTACGGATCGAGCACGAGACCGGTGAGGTTGCGCACCATCGGCAGATGACCCGTATCGGCAACGTAATCGCAGTAGTCGGCGGTACGCCGGTCCTGCCAGACGATCGCGCGGTGCAACGGCTGGCCGGTACGTCGATCCCACACGACGACCGTTTCCCGTTGATTGGTGATGCCGATGGCGACCGGGTCGGTGCCCATGGCACCGTGTACCTCCCTGATGACCTCCTGGGTGACCTGCCAGATCTCGTCGGCATCGTGTTCGACCCAACCGGGCTGGGGGAAGTGCTGGGTGAACTCTCGGTAGGCCGAAAGGGTCGGGGTTCCGTCGTGGGCGAAGGCGATGGCCCGCACACCGGTGGTGCCGGCATCGATGGCGATCACGTGACTCACGGGCCCGAAGGTACTCGCAGTGGCATTCTGCTGCGAGCAGGGCACCCTGATGGCCGAGCGGGAACGAAGGGAATGGCATGCGGCTTGGCGTCCTGACGGGTGGTGGTGACTGCCCCGGGCTGAACGCCGTCATCCGTGGCGTGGTGCGCAAGGCCGAACGCGACCACGAGCACGAGGTGATCGGCTTTCTCGACGGCTGGAAGGGCGTCATCGAGGGGCTCACGATGCCCCTCGACGTCGCCGCCATGCGCGGCACCTTGCCACGAGGAGGCACGATCCTCGGCACGTCACGAGTTCATCCCTGGATGAGCGACGACGGTGTCGAGCGGATCAAGACCAACATCGCCGAGCTCGGCATCGATGCCCTCATCGTGGTCGGCGGCGAAGGCACGCTCACGTGCGCCAAACGGCTGTTCGAGGAAGAGGGACTCAACGTTGTCGGCGTCCCCAAGACCATCGACAACGACATCAGCGCCACCGAGATGACCTTCGGGTTCATGACGGCGGTCGACATCGTGACCGAGGCCATCGACCGACTGCACACAACAGCTGAATCGCACAACCGGGTGATGGTGGTCGAGGTCATGGGTCGCCACGTCGGTCACATCGCCACCTGGGCCGGCATTGCCGGAGGTGCCACGATCACCCTCATCCCCGAGGAGCCCTTCGACATCGTCGAGGTCGCGGCCGCGCTGAAGCGCCGCCACGGCCGCGGTCGGTTCGCCTCGATCGTCGTCGTCGCCGAGGGCGCGCAGGCCGCCCCGGGCACCCTCACCATCCCCGAACCCGAGATCGACATCTACGGTCACCAGGTGCTCGGCGGTATCGGCGGCATCGTGGCCCGCGAAATCGAGTCGCTCACCGGTTTCGAGACCCGCGTGACCGTTCTCGGTCACGTCCAGCGCGGAGGAACCCCCTCGGCGTTCGATCGGGTGCTGTGCACGTGGTACGGCGTCGAGGCCGCAGTGGCCGCGAGCGAGGGCGATTTCGGCACGATGGTGTCGTTGCAGAACGCGAAGGTGGTTCGAGTCCCGCTGGCCGACGCCGTCGGTCGGCTCAAGACCATCGAACCGCAGCTCTGGGACGTGGCCAAGACCTTCTTCGCCTGACGCCGGGACCCGTCCGATCAGCCGAGCGTGCGGAAGTCCTCACGGTCGACGGGTTCTTCGGTGGGGTCGCCATCGGTGGGTACCTGGCGACGTTCGCCGGCGATCTCGAAGAGTACGGCGTCGACCGATTCGAGTCCGGTGAGGGTGTACACGAATTGGGCGACGGCCCGCAGCCGCTGTTCGGGCTCGGTGATCTCGGCGAAGCCCTCCTCACCGAGATCCACCACGAGGATGTCCCCGATGCGGTCGACGCCCAGAACGGTCGTGGTGCTCGGGATCGCGGAGACGAGCTGTTGCTGTTCGACGAGCTCGGGCTCGTCGGCCGCAGCGATCAGGGCCTCGACGACGGCCTGCGTCGTCACCGGGGTGGCGAAGGACCGATCGACGGACTGGAGCCGGCCGTCCTCACCGATGAGGAAGAGCGAGATGTCGATGCCGGTGGGTTCTGCTTCGGGCAACGTGGTGGTCGTCGTCGACGAGAGGCCCGGAGGCAGACTCTCGGGATCGAGTGCGACCGGCTGGGTGTCGACGGGAACACCGCACGCGGCCGCCAGGACCACGGCGAGAAGGAGGGTGGCGAGCCTTCTCACCTGGCCACGCCCGGAAGGGTGACCACGAAGCGGGTGCCGGAGGCGCCGTCTTCGCGCGGCAGCGCCATCACCGTTCCGCCGTGCAGGTTCATGTGCTCGGCCACCAGTGAAAGTCCGAGTCCCACACCGGTGCCGGTGCCGCGACGGCCGCCCTCGACGCCGCGTGAGAAGCGGTCGAAGATCGCTTCGCGTTCCTCGGCGGGGACTCCGGGGCCTTCGTCGAGCACCGTGATGCTCACTGAGTCGCCGTCGCGGTTGATCTCGACACCGGTGGCGCCACCGGCGTACTTCTCGGCGTTGTCGAGCAGGTTGGCGATCACCCGTGCCAGGCGACGCTTGTCGGCCTCGATGAAGAGCCCCTCGACCCGCTTGGGATAGGTGACCGGGACCTCGTGACCGGCCACGCCGACAGCCTGGCGGACGAACTCGGCCACCTCGAACCGAGAGAAGCTGGAGATTGACCGCGCCCACATCGAAGCGCGAGATCTCGAGCAGATCCTCGACCAGCCCCTGGAAGCGCACGAGGTCGGTGGTGAGCAGATCGAGCGCGGTCTGCGCCCGGTCGGGCATCTCGGACCGTTGGTTGTTCAGGACCTCCATCGATGCGGCCAGGGTCATCAGCGGCGACCGGAGCTCGTGGCTCACCTCCGATGCGAATCGACCGTCGCGTTCGATGCGTTGCTGAAGGGTTCGGGCCATGAGATTGAACGAGCCGGTGAGCCGACCGAGATCGCGATCGGCTTCGGCCTCGAGGCGGGTGTCGAGCTCACCGGCGGCGATGGCCTCGGCGGCTTCGCCGATCTCCTCGAGGGGTGACAGCACCCGTCGTGCCGCCCACCAGCCGAGCATCGCTGCGGCGATGGTCGAGACAACGGCACCGCCGGTCAGCGCGATCCCGAGTGATTGGAGGGTGTCGTCGATGTCGCGGAGAGGAATGGCTTCGAAGTAGAGCGCGTCGCGATCGGGCAGGGGAACGCCGACCACCAGGAACGGAGCATTGCTGAACCGATAGCGCATCTGGGACGGCTGGCCGCTCTCGACCTCGGTCAGCAACAGCGAGTTCACGTCGGTGTCGGCGAACCGCAGCGGGTCGGCCGTGAGCCACGCGTCGGGCCCCAGTCGGAGGGTGGGAACCGACTGCAGCGGTGTGGAGAGGGTCAGCAGGACCGCGGCCGGGTCGACGTCTTCGACGTTCAGCTGAGCGCGAACGGCGGCGGCGTTGCTCGCAGCGATGCGAATACCGGTTCGCTCACGCGTGTCGACCAGGTTGTTGCGGGTGACGGTGTAGGCGACGCCGGCCAGGATTCCGCTGACGAGCAGCGCGCCCACCACGAACGCGAGAACGACGCGAGACCGTAGACCGAGGCGCCGCCTCGATCGCAGGGGCACCGGAGGCGCGTTGTCGGCCATGGGTCAGGACTGGAGTTTGTACCCGAGACCCCGCACGGTCACGACGTGGCGCGGGTTGGCCGGGTCGGCCTCGATCTTGGTGCGAAGGCGACGGATGTGCACGTCGACGAGCCGTCCGTCGCCGAAGTAGTCATAGCCCCAGACTCGCTCGAGCAGGACCTCGCGGGAGAACACGCGACCGGGGCTCGAGGCGAGCTCGACCAGTAGACGGAACTCGGTCTTGGTGAGATGCAGATCGTTGCCCGACAAGGTCACCCGCCCTTGCTCGGGGATGATCTCGAGGTCACCAAAGGTCAGTCTCGACACACCGGGCTCGGTGGTGCGGGCCCGACGGAGCAGCGCGCGAATGCGGGCCGAGAGCTCTTTGGGCGCGAAGGGCTTGGTGAGGTAGTCGTCTGCGCCCGCTTCGAGGCCGGCGACCACGTCGTGGGTGTCATCGCGTGCGGTGACCATCACGATGGGCACGTCGCTCTGGCGGCGCAGCGAGCGGCAGACCTCGAATCCGTCGATGCCGGGCAGCATGATGTCGATGAGGACGACGTCGGCCGGCTCGCGGCGGAACAGGGCCAGCGCGTCCTCCCCGTTGTCGGCTTCGAGGACCTGCCAGCCCTCGTCCTCGAGCGCCAACTTGACGGCCGTGCGGATTCGTTCGTCGTCTTCGACGGTCAGGATTCGTGTTCCCACGCCTTGATGGTGCCTCATTCTGGGCCGCTGCGCTCGGCAAGGACCGGAATTGGGGTCATTCGGCGATTTCGATCCGGTCGGCGCCGGCCGCCACCAGCACGTCGCGGAGCTGGTCGTGAATGGCTGGAGAGGCAGCAAAGGTGAAGCGTCGGGTGGGCTCTCGGTGATGGAGGTCGTGCACGAGCGCACCCGCTTCGGCGGCGATGAGTCCCCCGGCGGCCCGGTCCCACAGGTTGAGGCCGCTCTCGTAGTAGGCGTCGACTCGACCGAGACCCACCCAGCACAGGTCGACGGCAGCGGAGCCGCAGCGGCGGATGTTCCCCACGGCGGGGAGGACATCGGCGAGAACCGCCGCCTGGTGTCGACGGATGTCGGCGTCGTAGGAGAAGCCTGTGGCGATCACCGCCGATGCCAGCCGATCTCCGGATCGCGGGGCGATCGCCACGCCATTGCACCAGGCGCCGGCTCCGTGAACGGCCGTGAACAACTCCTCGTGGCGAGGGTCGAACACGACGCCGACGACCATGGGGCCCTCGGGGCCTCCGACCGCGGCAGCGATCGAAACGGCCCATCCCGGCTGGCCGTAGACGTAGTTCGTCGTGCCGTCGATCGGGTCGATGTGCCACATGACTCCGGTGGTTCCGTCCGTAGCTGCACCCTCTTCGCCGGCGAGGCCGTCGTGGGGACGCTCGGCGAGGAGCGAGTCGACGATGAGTCGTTCGCACTCCTCGTCGACCTGGGTCACGAAGTCGTTGGCCGAGGACTTCGTCTCGATGCTGAGTGCCTCGCCGGCCATCTTCAGGGCATGGTCGCCGGCACGGATCGCGGCGCGGGTGGCGAGATCGAGCAGGGCGTCCGAGGGTGGAACGACCGTTCGGGGCTCGGGCATCGTTCGAGCGTAGTCAGCCCATCGACCGGTCGAGGACTACGAACGACGCGGCGATCGCTTCTGGGTGGAGTCCCATTCGTCCATCGCCCGCAGGGCCAAGACCGCGACCACCGCCACGCCCAGCGCCCCGACGAGCGCTCCGATGACGGTGCCGACCCCGAGCCATGTCGCACAGTCGCCCTCGCACTGGAGGTCGGTGAAGCCGTATCCGATCAGAGCGCCGCACGTGCCCCCGATGATCACTGCGGCAAAGGCGAGCAGTCGCGACAGGAGGGGAGGCGCCGCCGAGGTGAGGCCGCGCTCGGGCGTTTCAGACATCACCCAAGCGTATCGAGGACCCCCCGGCGTCATTGGACTCGGCAATACTGGGCACGTGAGCACCTGGCCCGTCGACGCGCGCGCAATCCTGCACGTCGACATGGATGCGTTCTACGCGTCGGTCGAACTGCTCCGCCATCCCGAACTCGTCGGCCGGCCCGTTGCCGTCGGCGGCAGCGGTGCCCGCGGGGTCGTGGCGGCGGCGTCCTACGAGGCGCGGCGCTACGGCGTGCACTCGGCCATGCCCTCCCGCCGAGCCACCGCGCTCTGTCCCGATCTCGTGTTCCTCGACGGCGACCACCACCACTACGGCGAGGTGAGCGGCCGGGTCATGGAGATCTTCCAGCGGTACACGCCCCTTGTGGAGCCATTGTCGCTCGACGAGGCCTTCCTCGACGTCACCGGAAGTCAGCGCCTCCACGGCTCGCCGGAGCACATCGCTCGTGCCATTCGCCACGACGTCGCCGTGGCTGAACAGCTGCCGTGCTCGGTCGGCGTGGCGACGTGCAAGTTCCTCGCCAAACTGGCGTCGCCCCGGGCCAAGCCCGTTGCTGATCGATCGGGCGTCACTCCCGGTCCGGGTGTCCTGGTCGTCTCACCCGGCGGCGAGCTCGACTTCCTGCACCCGTTGCCACTTCGCGCCCTGTGGGGCGTCGGCCCGGTGACCCTGGCCAAGCTCGATCGCCTCGGCGTCGACTCGATCGGCGATCTTGCCGCCCTGCCGCTGCCGGCGGTGATCTCCGCGGTGGGTCAGGCCTCCGGCCGCCACCTCCATGCACTGGCCAACGGGATCGACGACCGCCCCGTCGTCGCCGATGGCGAGGCCAAGTCGGTGAGTCACGAGGAGACCTTCCCTCGCGATCTGCTCGATCGAGAGCTGGTCGACCGCGAGCTCATTCGTCTCGGCGATGCCGTGGCCCGCCGGCTGCGGGTTGCCGGGCGGGCCGGGCGGACCGTCAACCTCAAGGTCCGCTACAGCGACTTCACCACCCTCACCCGTTCGCTCACGTTGGCCCAGCCGACCGACTCTGCGCGCGTGTCGTGGTCAGGACCGCCCGGAGTCTCATGGACGCAGTCGACATACGAGCGGGAATCCGACTGCTGGGTGTGGGCGTCTCGTCCCTCGGAACCGACGTGGCCCAGCAGCTGTCCTTCGACGAGCCCGACGAGCACTGGTACGAAGCCGAACGGGCCGTCGACGAGATCCGAGACCGTTTCGGCGCCGCTGCGATCGGCCCGGCGGCTCTCGCCGGTGCCGAGGGCTTGCGCGTGAAGCGCCAGGGCGACCAGCAGTGGGGTCCTTCGCTGCCGGATTGACCCGCCGCGGCGCGTTGTCGACGGCACCCGCGTGTGCGAGAATGGACGGGCGAGACCGGGGACGTCGAGTTCGACGTCGGTGACGAGGAGTGAACGGGTGCCGCTATCCGAGGATGAGAAGCGAATTCTCTCCGAGATCGAGCAGCGACTCTACGAGTCCGATCCCGATCTCGCCAACGAGGTGCGTTCCACCACCGTGTACACCGACCCGGCGCGCAACCTCCGGTGGGCCATTCTCGGATGCGTCGTCGGCTTGGCCATCATGATCATCACCCTGTCGACGTCGTTCTGGTTCGCCTTCGCCGGCTTCCTCGTCATGTTCGGATCTGCGATCTTTGTCGAGCGCAGTCTGCGTCAACTGGGCAAGGTCAGCATCGACCAGATCGCCCAGAACATTCGTTCCCGCCCCGTGCGTGGCTTCCGCGGTTCCCGCCCCGACGGTGAGAGCACCGACGAGTAACACTGACGGTCTCAGCGACGCCGGCGACCGGTGAAGTCGAACTCCGCCCGGTAGCGATCCCACCAGGTCGTTCGATTGTGGGCCAGGTTCTCGATGTGTTGTCCGGCGGCCTCGGCGTCGGCTGCGAGGGACTCGTCGAGCGGATGGAGTGAGTGCGCGCGCTCGGTCGACCGTGTTGGCCAGGTCCAGAAAGCGAGGCTGAGGTCCGAGTATCGGCACCGCCCGTCGGGCGAATTCGGTGGTGGTCTCGGCTCCGGTCGGACGCAGACCGAGGGGAGCCACGCTCGTGACGACGTCGTCCCATGCGGCGAGCACGCGACGACGGAGCTGATCGAGATGGGAGCGGTGGTGGGTCCGGCGCAGGCGGCGGCGAAGGAAGGGGAAAGCGGCGACGGCGGCGAGGGCGGCTCCGACGATGATGGCGACGACGATGACCCAACCGGGCATGGTGAAGCTCGAGTCGGCAACCGAGTCGCCGGCGCCCGGTGCGAGCGTCGACCCTTCGTCGAGCCCGGCGAGTGCCTCGAGCACGTTCGGCGGAAGATCGGGGATGGCGGGGACCAGGGGAGAACCGGCAACGTCCTCGGAGATGCCGGTCTCGTCCTGAGCAGGGGGGACCTGCGTATAGGCGGCACCAGGAGCGCCGCGACCCGGCGTGGGCTCGAACAGGACCCACCCGGCTCCGTCGATGTACACCTCGGCCCACGCATGGGCATGTTCGCCACGAACCCGGAACAGCGTGGGATCGAGGGGATCGTTGTCGCCCCAGGTGAATCCGACGGCCACCCGTGCCGGCAGGCCGAGCGATCGGGCCATCGCTGCGAACGTGCCGGCGAACTGCTCGCAGTAGCCCTGGCGTAGCGCCAGGAAGTCCTCGATGCGATTGACGTCGTGCCCTGCGGCAACGTTGATGTCGTAGGTGAACGACGATCGGAAGAACGTCTGCAGAGCCATCGCCTGGCCGTAGGGGTTCGGAATGTCGCCGGCGATCTCCCGTGCGAGATCACGGGCCAGCGGACTGAAGTCGGCCGGAAGCTCGGTGAACCGCTCGAACTCCACGGGGAAGCCGAAGGGGAGTGCGGACAGATCGGTCTGCTGGAACTCCGGGACCGCCGACTCGATCGTGTACTCGATCCCGTCGGAGGTCGGGGTGCCGTTCCGGACGATCAGCGTGGCAGAGTTGGGTTCCCACTGGACGCTGGCCCCTTCGATGTCGACGATCCGGTCGGGCTGGAAGGCGGCGGGAAGCCACACGGCGGCCAATGCCTGGATGCGGAACTGTTGTGACACCGTTCGGCTGCTCGTGCCGGAGGTGACCGCAGGCTCGAGCTCGCTGCCGGCGCCGTCGTAGTCGGCTCGGCTGCTCCACACTTGGTTGTTGAACGTGTCGAGTGCGGTGAGTCGCCAGTACGCCGGTTCGGGGCTCCGGACCTGGAAGACCTCGACGTCTTGTTGGCTGACGAGGCGGCCGCGTATGTCGACGAGCGGACTGATGACCACACGAGCCGGGTCGCCCGGGCCCTTCGAGTTGAACTCAACCAGTGAATCGGTGGAGCCCGGAACGAAGGGCACCGTTGCGATGGCGAACAAGCCGGCGAGCACGGCGACGGGTGCGGCCAGTCGGGCCATGGCCGACCGGGCATCGGTGAGGTTCCCGAGCCACGTGTGATCGGCGGGTAGGAGCAGGCTGCGGTGGGTGACGATGAAGACGAGAGAGGCGCCGAGAACGAGGACCAGGAGCGGGGTGCGACGGACGTCGCTGCCGAGGGAGGCGATGAAGATCACGATGGCGGCCGCGGGAACGAGGGCGGGGAGGGTCAGCCGGGCGCGGAAGGCGATGGCATCGGCGATACCGACCAGGATCCACACGGCGGCCGCGGCCAGCAGCACGAATCCCGGGATCGCCGGGGTGGGAGCGATGGCCGAGCCGAAGGAATCGCGCGCTGCCTCGAGATCGGGTCGGAGGGCGTCGAGGGTCGCCCCGGTCGGGAGGTACCAGCCGCTGGTGGTGTCGTAGAGGAGGTGGGTGATGGCGATCGCCCCTGCGCCGAGGAAGGCAACGACGGCAACGACGGAGGGAAGCGGCAGACGTCGGAGGAGCATGGCGACACCGTGGCCGATGGCGACGGTGAGAATCAGAGGGCGCCGCCAGACCTCGTCGGAGAACAACCGCTCGAAGCCGACGATGGCGGCAAGAGTGGCCGCCGCGAGCGTGAGCTCGGTCACGAGCAGTGCCAGTTGCTCGGCCAGTGTGAATCGGCGCGTCATCGGTGCGCCCCGGCGGTGGTCCGCCGCTGGATCTCGGCCGTCCACCGATCGGCGAAGTCGTCGGTGACCACACCCGAGTGGTTCTCACCGAACCCGAAGACGAACGGAAGGTGAGCCTGGAAGCCGGCTGCGAGCGATACCGCGTGGTCGCCCGTGTCGCCGTCGCCGAGAAGGCTCACCAGCCCTCCGCTGCGCTGACTGGCCCGCAAGGCCTGGAGCGTCTCGTCGAGGCTGGATATGCCGTGCGCGAGCTGGACACGGGCCAACACGTCGAGCAGCGGCGTGAGGCCGCGCCGATCGAGTGCGTCGTAGGGGCCGGATCCGTCGGTGAGGATCAGGGAGACCTCGTCGCCGCGTGTAGCCGCCGCGTCGAGCACGCTGGCCGCGGCGACGAGGATGTGCTCGAGGGCCGCGGCCGAAACCGCCGATGCCCGCACATCGGCGACCACGGTGGTGCGACCCTCACGAGAGTCATCGTGCTCGCGGATCATCAGCTCGTCGCGGTGCGCGGTTGCCTTCCAATGCACCCTGCGTAGGTCGTCGCCGAGCTCGTACGGGCGCAGCGCGTGGAAGTCGTCGCCGCGCAGTTCCTGTTGGGGTACCGAGATGGAGCTCGCAAGATCGACGGCGCGCGGTCGAGTGGGCGCGGCGATGGGCAGGATCTGCGGCTGCACCACGAGCTCGGACACGTCGAGCGTGGCGATGCGTCGGCGGGCGAGGCCGAAGGGGTCGAGTCGCTCGACTTCGAGCGGGCCGATGGTGACGACCCCGCGGGCAGGGGGCTGCACGCGGTAGGTCGCGAGCCGGCTGTGCTTGGCCGGGACGGGTGTGGATCGGAGCTCGGCACCGGCGGTGTTCGACACGCCGTCCTGCAGGCGCAAGATGCCCGACGAGAGGCGTCCCCGCTGTTCGAGACGGAGATCGATGTGCGCAGCCTGGCCGACCGTTATCCGTTCGGGTCGCAGGCGACGCGCAAGGACCAGCCGGCCACGAGGGAAGACGACGACGATGAAGCTGAACACCACCAGCCCGACGAGCACCAGTCCGATGGCGATCACCTCGAGCAGGCCGAAGACGCGTCCGGCCAGTAGGGCGGCGATGCCGGTGGACAGGGTGGCGAGGCCCCGGACGGTCATGAATCAGGTGACCACCGGAACGGGCAGCGACGCCACCAGCTCGACCAGGACTTCGGCGCCGCTCATTCCTCGCGACACCGCCTGTGGTGAAGCGACGACCCGATGCCCCAGACAGTGCCGAGCCAACGCCTTGACGTCGTCGGGGGTGACGAAGTCGCGTCCGAGCGCCGCCGCCCGCGCCTGTGACACGCGCTGCAGGCTGAGGGTGGCCCGGGGAGAGACCCCGAGCGACATGCCGGGATGTGATCGCGATGCGGCGGCGAGGTCGACCAGATACCCCTTCACCGTCGGCGCCACGTGGACGTTCAGGACCGAGCGCACCATGCCTCGGATCTCGGCGGCGGTGACCACCGGCTCGAGTTCCTCGAGGCGGGAGCCGCCCTGTTGACCGTTGAGAATCTCGAGCTCGGCAGCCCGACTCGGGTAGCCGACGCTGACCCGCATCATGAACCGGTCGAGCTGGGATTCGGGCAGGGGATAGGTGCCCTCGTGTTCGAGCGGGTTCTGGGTGGCGATGACGAGGAACGGATGCGGGAGCACATGGGTCGTGCGATCGACGGTGACCTGTCGCTCGGCCATCGCCTCCAGCAGGGCAGACTGCGTCTTGGGTGACGCCCGGTTGATCTCGTCGGCGACGACGATGCTGTTGAAGACGGGTCCCTTGCGGAAGTCGAACTGTGAGGTGCCACGGTCCCATACCGCCACACCGATCACATCGGAGGGCAGGAGGTCGGGCGTGAACTGGATGCGACCGACCTCGACATCGATCGAACGACCGACCGCCTTGGCAATCGATGTCTTGCCGACGCCGGGTGCGTCCTCGAGCAGGAGATGGCCTTCGCTCAACAGACACAACAGCACGAGCCGTACCGTCTCGGGCTTTCCCCGGATGACGGACTCGACGTTTCTGGCGATCGATTCGAACAATTCGGCGAAGGTCGCCGTACGGGCTTCGGTCGTTGAAGACACGGTTCTCCGATGGTTGCTTGAGCATTCGGCCGCACCCACGATATGTCCCGGCTCCGGCTGCCGGATCATACCCAAGCACTCCCGCGTACCTCGGTCGGCCGGTAACCTCGGCGGTCATGACCTCGTCGCACCGACCGCAGGGCGATTCCTGGCGTGCCGTGTTCGTAGCCGTGCTTCGTCGTCCTCGGCTGTGGCCCGTTGCGATACGGCAGGCCATCCGGTTCCGGCGGCGGCGGTGGTGGGCGACTCGACCCTTCCTGCCCCTTCCCGATGCCGGGCTCGTGCGGTTCCGCATGGTCACGGCGTACGGGGGCGACGGATCGGGAGCCCCGTCGGCCGCCGATGTCGCGGCGTGGCTCGAATGGTGTCGGCACTTCGAGGGCTAATCTGACGCCGATGGTTCGGTCGCTTGTCCTCAACGCCACCAACGAGCCCCTGAGCGTGGTGCCGGGCCGTCGAGGTGCGCTGCTCGTGTTCGAGCACAAGGCCGACATCGTCCACGAGTCCGAGCACGCGCTGCATTCCGAGCGCACCGCCCTGCCCATTCCCTCGGTGCTTCGACTGCGGTACTACGTCCACGTTCCGTACACGAACTCGCGAGCCATCAGCCGGCGAGTGGTGTTCGCACGCGATGGCCACCGATGCCAGTACTGCGGAGGCCATGCCGACAGCATCGACCACGTGACGCCGCGCAGTCGCGGCGGCGCCAACACATGGGACAACGTCGTGGCCGCATGTCGGCCGTGCAACACCCGAAAGCGTGACCGCTTGTTGAGTGAGCTGCCGATGGGCCTTCGACGAGCACCCGAGGCGCCGTCTCGTGCGACCTTGCTCACCGCCTCGGCTCCGTTGGTACCCGACCCCTGGGTGCCGTATCTCGACGTCCGCCGGTCGGCCTGAGTCGCGTCGTGTCGGGCCGGACTCCGGCGTCGGTGGGCCGGTGGAGGATCGAGTGGCGCACCGAAACGGCCGGTGACGTGCACGCCGCCGAACCGGGCGACGCGTCGAGACCACAGATCTGGGTCGTCGAAGTCACCCGCCCCGCGCTGGTGCTCGGATCGGCTCAGGGTCGGGGGCGGGCCGAGATCGACGCACGAGTCGAACGTCTCGGACTCGATGTCGACGTCGTCGTCCGCCGCAGTGGGGGAGGGGCGGTGTATCTGGCACCGGGCGACCAGGTCTGGATCGACGTGTTCGTGCCGACCCATGACGACCGTTGGGACGCTGACATCGGGCGAGCCGTCGAGTGGCTCGGGGCCGTGTGGTCCGAGACGGTGGGAACGGTCGTGGCGCCCGCTCTGCGACCCGAGATCCTGGCCCACGAAGGCGCGGTGCTGAACTCGTCGTTGTCGGCGGCGGTTTGCTTCGCCGGAGTCGGTCCCGGCGAGGTCACCGTGGCCGGACGCAAGGCGACCGGTATCTCGCAGCGGCGCACTCGTCGGTACTGCCGGTTCCAGTGCACGGCACTGCTGGCGTGGACGCCGATCAAGTGGATCGACACGCTGGTCGATGCCGACGAGCGTGACGCCGCCCTGGCGGTCCTCGAACGGGTCGCCGGTCCGGTCGGCGCCGACTCGGCCGCCGTGGTCGCCGCGTTCCTGACGCGCCATCGCCACCCGCTGAGCTCGTCGCGCCGACTGCAAGGGTGACCCGAGGTGGTCGCGATCATGCGTCGGGCATGGGTATTTCTCCCGAATCGGCGATCAATGGTTGACCTGTGGAGGTTTATGGACCTAAAGTGGGGCGCTGTGGGGAGCGGGGGACCGGAATCCCTCGTGATCCACGGGCAGGCAGAACCACACGAGAAAGGCGATCGACAACGTGTTCGTCGGGACCTTCGAGCGATCACTGGACGACAAGGGTCGGCTGGCCCTGCCCGTCTCGTTCCGTGACCTCCTGGGCGACACCGGGTATCTGGCTCAGATGAAGGGCCGGCTCTGTCTGTACAGCACCGAGGGCTTCGCCGAAGCGATTGCCCGCCTGAGCCAGCAGGCCCAGGCAGGGGAGTTCCCCCAGGACAGCCTCCGGGTGTTCTCGGCGGGAGCCAACGTGGTGAAGGTCGACAAGCAAGGACGGCTCACCATTCCCCAGTCGCAACGCGACGCCGTGAAGATCGAGGCCGACACCGTGGTCATCGGTGCCCTCAACCGAATCGAGATCTACCGCCCCGATGCGTGGACCCAGGTCCAGGAGAACAGCTCGGGCTCGGAGATCTCCGGCGGAGCGTGGTTGTGATGTGCCACCCCGCCCATGTCCCATCCACCCCTCCGTGTTCGGTGCCGGTCTCGGCTCGTTCATGGGCAGTTCTCCGGCCGGCAAGATGGAAGGCCCCTACTCCGCCCGCTTGCCATCTAGCTCGATCGGGGAGACATCCCGACGTGCGCCCGCTGGTCGGAGAACTGCCGATGAACGAGCCCCTCTCGGGCTTCTCACCCACCCGCCCTCGATTTCGATTCGGAGCGTGATGGGCGGCCGGCACGACGGCAGGAGATTCGAACACGAACCGGTGATGGTCGCCGAGATCGTCGACGTGTTCGCCTCCGTGCCCTCCGGAGTCGTCGTCGATGCCACCCTCGGTGGCGGCGGTCATGCCGACGCCATTCTCCGGAGTCGTCACGATCTCAGCCTGGTCGGACTCGATCAGGACCCGATGGCTCTCGCGGCCGCCGCCGATCGGCTCGCCGCGCACGGCGACCGCGTCCAGCTCGTCCGCTGCCGCTTCGATCGTCTCGCTGCCCAGCTCGATGACATCTCGGTGGCGAACGTGGTCGGCGTGCTCTTCGACCTGGGCGTCAGCTCGCCGCAGGTCGACCTTCCCGAGCGCGGCTTCAGCTACCGCACCGATGGTCCCCTCGACATGAGGATGGACACCGACCAGGAGCTGACCGCCGAGGTGCTGGTGAATCAGGCCGGCGGCAGGGAGCTGGCGAGCGTGATCCGGCGCTATGGCGACGAGCGATTCGCGTCGCGGATCGCCGATGCGATCGTCGCTGCCCGTCCGGTGTCGGGGACCGCCGAGCTGGCCGAGCTCGTTCGCAGCGCCATTCCGGCAGCGGCGCGTCGCCGCGGCGGCCATCCGGCCAAGCGCACGTTCCAGGCCTTGCGAATCGCGGTCAATGAGGAGCTCGACGTGCTCGAACCGGCGCTCGACCAGGCGATCGACCGCCTCCTTCCCGGCGGTCGCGGCGCAGTCCTCACCTATCATTCCGGCGAAGATCGCATCGTCAAAGCGGTGTTGCGGGCGGCCGAGGCGGTCTCGCCGGCCCCGCGGGGCCTCCCCGTCGAGCTTGCCCCCGAGGGTTCCATTGCGTTGATTCGGCGCGGCGGCGTGACCCCGACAGTCGAGGAGAAGGAGCGCAATCCGCGGGCGGCCAGCGCGAGACTCCGGGTCTTCGAGAAGCTCGAGATCGCCGCATGAGCGCGATGACCGCCACCGCACCGGCTCGCCAGCGGTCGTCGACGTCTCCCGCTCCCGAGGTCCGTCGCAAGCGGCCGGCACCTCTCGAGGCGCTCGAACCCACCCGGTCGACGGTGCGTATGCTCGGGACGGCGGCCCTCGTGAGCATTCTCGGGGTACTCCTCCTGATGGCGATGTTCCACGCGTTGATCGTGCAGGGCCAACGAGAGCTCGACCGAATGAATGCCGACATCGAGACCGCGACAAGTGTGAACGACCGCCTGCAGCTGGAGCTGGCCCAGATGGAAGCCCCCGAGCGCATCGTGGCTGCTGCCCGCAGTTACGGAATGGTCGACGCGCCGGAGGTCGTGTACCTGAGCCCGGCGGTCGAGAACCAGGAAGCTGCCGGGCAATGAGCAAGAGCGGTCGGTCGTCGCATACCTCGCGCGCTCGCCGCTCTTCCCCACCGAGCTACAGGCCACGCGCTCATCTCGACCACACCCGTCCGGCGGCGGCGGAGCACCCGGGGACGCGCCACCGGAGCACCTTCGCCCCGGCGTCGCCTGCGGGTTCTCGGAGTGTTCGTCGTGTTGATGGCCGGGGCGCTGTCGTACCGGATGGTCGATCTCCAGGTGCGATCGCCTGCGCAGTACGTCGCCTTCGGCGAGTCCCAACGGGTGCACCAGGTCACGCTGCCCGGCCGACGGGGAGCGATTCTCGACCGGAACGGTGAGCAGCTGGCCATCTCCATTCCGCAACGGACGATCTGGGCCGACCCGCGGCTGGTCATCGATCCGCAGTCGACGGCGCGTCAGCTTGCGGCCGTGCTCGATCTCGACGAGGCGTTCGTGCTCGAACGCCTCACCACCGAAGCGGCCTTCGTGTACCTCGCCCGACAGGTCGACGACGAGATGGCCGACGCAGTGGAGGAGCTCGAGCTCGCCGGCGTGGCCACCCTCGAGGAGCCGAAGCGGTTCAAACCGTCGGGCCCCGCCCTGGCCGGGTCGGTCCTGGGCATCGTCGGTATCGATCACACCGGGCTCAGCGGCCTCGAGCTCCAGTACGACGAGCTGCTCGCAGGGGTACCCGGCGAGGTGCTGCTGGAGACTGCTCCCGACGGACGCACCATCGCCACCGGGACCCTCAGCGAGAAGCCGGCCGAGCGTGGCGCCGACCTCAGACTGAGCCTTGATCGCCCGCTGCAATTCGAGGTCGAGCGCATGCTCGCCTCACGGGTGCGCGACATGGGGGCCAAGGGTGGCACCGTCGTGGCCATGAAGCCCGCAACCGGCGAGATCCTGGCCATGGCCACGGTGACGAGAGACGACGACGGCGAGGTGATTCAATCGGGCGAGAACAGAGCGGTGACCTGGGCGTTCGAGCCGGGGTCGATCACCAAGCCGCTGACCATTGCCGCCATTCTCGAGGAAGGCGTCGCCACGCCCACATCGGTTCGCCAAGTCCCGTCGACCTATCAGCTGTACGACGCCGAGTTCTCCGACTCGAGTCCGCATCCCACCGAGGAATGGAGTCTCACCGACATCCTCGTCAAGTCATCGAACATCGGCACGATGTTGTGGGCCATGGATCTCGGCGGCGACGCCATCGACGACTACTTCAAGGCCTTCGGCCTGGGGAGGGTGACGGCCCTCGACTCGGTCGGCGAGAGCAGCGGCGTGATGATCGACTACGAGGACTGGTCGGGGGTCTCGATCGCCACGATCCCGATCGGACAAGGGATCTCGGTGACACCGGTGCAGATGCTGTCGGCATTCAACGTGATCGCCAATGACGGGCTCTACGTCCCGCCACGCCTGGTCGCTGATGCGACCGACGGCAGCGGCGACCCGATCGAGCTGGAGATCGGTGCGACTCGTCGGGTGGTGTCTGAGCGCACCGCCCGCCAGCTCCAGATCATGCTGGCCGGCGTGGTCGACCGCGGGACCGGTCAACAGGCCGGCGTCGCGGGCTACTCGGTCGCCGGCAAGACCGGCACGGCGTGGATTCCCCAGCCGGGAGGTGGCTACGTCGACGGCGCGGGCAATTACCACTACAACGCCAGCTTCGCCGGCTTCCTACCGGCAGAAGCCCCCGAGATCTCCATCCTGGTGACGATCGATGAACCGTCGGCGGCGATCTACGGCGGCTACGCCGCCGCTCCGTTGTTCGCCGACATCGCCGAGTACGCCATGCGGCACTTCCAGATCCCGCCGGCTGGTCAGGTCCTGCTGTCGGGAGAGGTGGTTCCCGAGCCAACCGTTGCCGACGATGCGGTCGTCCCCCGCGTCCGGGGTCAGGTGGCCGTGACTCCCGAACCGGTCGTCGAGCCGCCGGCATCCTCCACCGACTCGGCCGCCGCCGACGAGGCGACGTCGAGCGATGAGTCGAGCGGACATGGCTGAAATGACGCTCGGCACGTTGGTCGACACCGCCACCTTGGCTCTGCCGGACCTCGATCTCCGCCTGAGCGGTCGGCGCGCGACCGTCATCACGGGGTTGGCTCTCGATTCGCGACTGGTCGAGGAGGGTGCGCTGTTCGTCTGCATTCGCGGCGCGGACTTCGACGGGCACGCCTTCGCACGCGATGCGGTCGATGCGGGGGCGCGCGCGGTCCTGGTGGACCATCCCCTCGATCTCCCCCAGGAGGTCTCCCAGATCGTCAGCGCCGACACCCGCTCGTCGGTGGGTTGGCTCGCGGCCGCGTTCCACGGCTTCCCGTCGCGAGGCCTGTCGGTCGTCGGGATAACCGGTACCAACGGCAAGACCACGTCGGTGCATCTGTTGACCGAAATCCTGCGGGCCAACGACCGATCGGTGGCTTCGATCGGGACGCTCAGCGGTCTGCACACGACCCCGGAGTCGACCGAGCTCCAGGCGCGGCTCGCCGCCGAGGTTGACGCCGGCACGTCGACCGTGGTCATGGAAGTCTCCTCGCACGCTCTCGCGCAGCACCGCGTGGACGGCACGTGGTTCGAGATCGCAGCATTCACCAACCTGAGCCTCGATCATCTCGACTTCCACACCACCTTCGAGGAGTACTTCGAGGCAAAAGCGTCGCTGTTTCGACCGGATCGGACCGAAATGTCGGTCATCGACGTCGGTTCGCCGATGGGTCGCCGCCTGGCCGATCTGGTCGCCACCGAGGTGATCGAGGTCGACCTCGACGAGGTCGACGATCTGACCATCACACCGACGGGCTCGAGCTTCCGTCTCGACGGGCACCAGTTCTCGGTTCCCCTCGCCGGCCGGTTCAACGTCTCCAACGCTCTCGTGGCCATTCGGTGCGCCCAACAGCTCGGGTTGCCGATCGCGGGAATCGCCGACGGCTTGGCCGCCGCGTCGCCGGTTCCGGGACGTGTCGAACGGATCGACGAAGGCCAGGACTTCACGGTGCTCGTCGACTATGCCCACACACCTGACGGACTGTCGAAGGTGTTGAGTGCGGCCCGTGAGCTGAGCACGGGCCGAGTGCTCGTGGTGTTCGGCTGCGGCGGTGACCGCGACCACTCCAAGCGGCCCGAGATGGGCTACGTCGCCTCCGACCTCGCTGACGTCGTCGTGGTGACCTCGGACAACCCTCGCTCGGAGGATCCCGGAGCGATCATCGAGGAGATCGCCTCCGGCATTCCCGCCGACATGGTCGAGCCCACCCTCGAGGCGGACCGACGTCGGGCGATCGGACTGGCGCTCGGTCAGGCCCTGTCGGGTGACTTCGTGGTGATCGCGGGGAAGGGCCACGAGCAGACCCAGACCATCGGCAGTCGGGTCGAGCCCTTCGACGACCGCGTCGTGGCCCGCCAAGTGCTCACGGAGAGGCGCACGCGGTCATGACTCGCCTCCTCATCGCGGCCGGAATCGCGCTCACCGTGTCGCTGTTCGGTACGAAGCTGCTCATCGACTGGCTCATCAGCCACCGCATCGGCCAACCGATTCGCGACGACGGCCCCGATGGTCACCACACCAAGGCCGGAACCCCCACCATGGGAGGCCTTGCCATCGTCGCCGCCATCTTCCTCGGCTATGTGATCTCCGACTTCTACAACGGCATCTACACCCGCACCGGCATCATCATCGTCCTCACGATCTGCGGGGCCGGCCTGGTCGGGTTGCTCGACGACTGGCTGAAGGTCACCAACGAGAGAAACCTCGGCCTCAACGAGAAGGCCAAGTCGATCGGGCTCCTCCTGGTGGCGGTGGGTTTCTCGGTGGCGATGGTGGTCTTCACCGACGTGCACACCGAACTGGCCTTCACCCGCTTCGATCGACCGGGCTGGGATCTCGGTCCGGTCGGATGGGTCATCTGGGCGACGGTGCTGATCGTCGCGTCGAGCAACGCGGTGAACCTCACCGACGGGCTCGACGGCCTGGCCGGTGGTTCGGCCATCTTCGCGTCGGCGGCCTTCGCTGTGATCGCGTTCTGGACGTTCCGCAACCCCGAGATCTACGACGTCGCCCACGGCCTCGACATCGCCGTGATCGGCGCCACCGTGTTGGGTGCCACCACTGGATTCCTGTGGTGGAACGCCGCGCCGGCACGCATCTTCATGGGAGACACGGGCTCGCTGGCGCTCGGAACGGCCATCGCGTGCATGGCGCTGGCCACCAAAACCGATCTGCTCCTCCCGATCATCGGGTTCCTCTACGTGGCCGAGACCCTGTCGGTGATCCTCCAGGTGGGGTTCTTCAAGGTCACCGGTGGCCGCCGGATCTTCCGCATGGCGCCGGTTCACCATCATTTCGAGCTGAGCGGTTGGCCCGAGACCACCGTGATCATCCGCTTCTGGATCATCGCCGGACTGCTCGCCGGTCTCGGTCTCGGCCTGTTCTACCTCGACTACGTCGAAGTGGCCGATGTCCTGAGCCTCTCCGCTGCTGGGAAATCGTCGTGAAGGGCCCGGTGGCAGTCGTCGGGCTCGGTGTGACTGGTCGCGCCGTGTGCCGAGCCCTCAGTACCCGGGGTATCGCCTTCGTTGCCATCGACGACCGGCCCGCCGACGACGCGGAGGGCTTCGTCGAGTCACTCGGTGGGCGGATGATCGAGGCGCCGACCACCGACCAGCTCGCCGCGGCATTGGCGACGGTCGAAGTGATGTTGCCGACCCCAGGGCTCCCCGAAGCGCACGAGGCCTTTGCGGGTGCCCGCGATCTCGGGCTGGAGATCTGCAGCGAGTTCGACCTGGCTCGGGAGTGGGACGATCGGCCGCTCCTGGCCGTCACCGGGACGAACGGCAAGACGACGGTCACCGAATGGGCCACCCAGATGCTCGAGGCGAGCGGCCGGCGGGCCGTGGCGGTCGGGAACACCGACACGCCGCTCGTAACCGCCATCGACGATGCCGCGACCGAGATCTTCGTCGTCGAGGCCTCGTCATTCCGCCTGGCCCACACCCAGAGGTTCGTGCCCCGCGTTGCGACCTGGCTGAACTTCGGACCCGATCATCTCGACGTTCACGCCTCGCTCGAGACCTATGAGGCGGCCAAGGCTCGTATCTGGCGCGATCAGAGCGAGAACGACGTGGCCGTGGTGAACGTCGACGACCCCGTGGTGATGCGCAACCGTCCCACAACACCAACGGTCAAGTCGATCGGATCACGAGGCGATTACCGCGAGCACAACGGTGCGCTGTGGAGTGGCGACGTGGAGCTGTTGTCGGTCGACGAACTGTGGCGCACGCTGCCCCACGATCGTTTCGACGCCCTGGCGGCCGCCGCCACCGTGGAGTCGGGTGGTGCGACGCTCGACGGCATTCGATCGGCCCTGCGCGACTTCCGCGGCCTGTCCCATCGAGTCGAGCTGGTGGCGACCAGCGACGACGTGTCGTTCTACGACGACTCCAAGGCCACCACCCCCCACGCCGTTTCGGCTGCTCTCGCCGGATTCGCCTCCGTGGTGCTCATCGCCGGTGGTCGTAACAAGGGGATCGACCTCACTCCGCTCGCCGACAGAATCGAACACATCCGAGCCGTCGTCGCCATCGGTGAGTCCGGCGACGAGGTCGGCGCAGTGTTCGACGGTCTGCGCCCCGTCGTCACCGCCGAGTCCATGGAGGCAGCCGTGACGGCAGCGCGAAGCCTGGCCCGACCCGGCGACGTGGTCCTCCTCTCACCAGGATGCGCCTCCTACGACTGGTATCCGAACTACCGCGCCCGTGGCGACGAGTTCGCCGCGATCGTCGAGGCCCAGCTCGGAGGAGCCGGGTGACCATCACCATCGGGAACCGAGGACGCAGGACTCGTCCGGTCCGACGCCCGAGGATTGCCGTCGGCCGCGACCGGGTACAGCCGACGCGTCGACCGCGAGGAAGCAGATCTCGGCGACCGATCGGTCGACGATCGGTCACCTTCGTCGTCCTCCTCGTCGTGGTGGTGGCGTTGAACTTCATCGGCCTGGTCATGGTCCTTTCGGCCTCGTCGGTCACGGCGCTCGACGAGACCGGGTCGAGTTGGTACCACTTCCAACGACAGGGAATCTGGTTCACGCTGGCCCTGGTCGGAATGGTGGTGACCATGCGCACCGACTACCGGTTGCTGCGGCGTATCGCCGCGCCGGCCCTGGTCGTGGCGATCGCCGCGCTCGTGGTGGTGCTGATTCCCAACGTGGGCACGGCGTCGAACGGCTCCCAGCGGTGGTTGGTCGCGGGGCCGATATCGGTTCAGCCGTCGGAGATCGCCAAGCTCGCCGTCGTCCTCTTCGTGGGCGACCTCCTGGCCCGTCGAGCGGCAAGGATCCACGAAACCCGGTTGAGCCTGCGTCCGGTGCTGGTCGTGCTGAGCGTCGTGGGTGCGCTCATCCTGATGCAGCCCAACCTCGGCACGGCACTGGTGATCGCCTTCACCACCTTCGTGATGATGTTCATAGCCGGCGTGCCGTTGGCCCCGCTGGCGGGCTGGGGGGCGTTGGGCACAGGTGCCGCCGCGATGCTGGCGATGAGTGCCGATTATCGCCGGGCGCGGGTACTGGCCTTCATCGACCCATGGGACGATCCGCTCAACACCGGCTATCAGACCATCCAGTCGCTCGTCGGCATCGCCAACGGTGGCGTGTGGGGCGTCGGTCTCGGCAACGGACGCGCGAAATGGGGCTTCCTCCCGTTCGCCCACACCGACTTCATCTTCGCCGTGGTGGCCGAGGAGCTCGGCCTGATCGGCGCTTTGTCGGTGATCGCGCTGTTCGTGATCATCGGGCTCGTCGGCGTGCGGATCGCGCTCGACGCACCGGATCGATTCGGCACGCTCGTGGCGGCAGGAATCACGACGTGGCTCGTGACCCAGGCCTTCGTGAACGTCGGGGCGGTTGCGGGGCGGCTCCCGATCACGGGCGTACCGCTGCCGTTCCTCTCGGCCGGAGGCTCGGCCCTCGTCGCCAACATGGTCGCAGTGGGCGTGCTCCTCAACATCGCTCGGCAGGCCCGAGCATGACCAACGGCGGTGGTTCCACCTACGCGGTCATCGCCGGTGGGGGGACCGCCGGCCATGTCAGCCCGGGGATAGCGATAGCGAGAGCGCTGATCGACCGAGGCCACCCAGCCGACTCGATCCACTACGTGGGAAGCGCACGCGGTATCGAGCGAGAGATGGTCCCGGCGGCAGGACTCGGGCTCACGTTGCTGCCTGGACGGGGGATCGCGAGGAAGCTCTCGCTCGCGAACGTCGCGGCGGCTGCCGGCATCGTCGTAGCGGTGGGGCAGGCGATCGGTTTGTTGCGTCGACTGCGACCCTGCGTCGTCGTTGCCCTCGGTGGGTACGCGAGTGTGCCTTGCGCCGTTGCCGCGCGGGCGTTGCGCATCCCTGTCGTCGTGGCCGAACAGAACGCCGTGCCCGGCCTGGCCAATCGTCTGGTGGCCAGGTGGGCCAGGGCCTGTGCCGTCTCGTTTCCCGAGACCGCCCTTCCCCGCGCGATCCTGACCGGCAACCCGGTTCGCGACGAGGTTCGTGATCTCGACCGTACGCGTGACCGGGGCGGGGCGCGCGAGCGGCTCGGGCTCGACGACGGCCACAAGCTCGTGACCGTCTACGGCGGCTCGCTCGGCGCCCGGCGCATCAACCGGGCTGCCGCCCGATCCGTCCCCGAGCTGACGGCAGCCGGTGATGTCGTGCTCCGTCACATCGTCGGCAGCCGGGACTGGGACACCGAGGCCCGACCGGACGCTTCCGACGTCTACGTGCCGGTGCGCTACGAGACCGATATGGCCACCGTGCTATTGGCCTCCGACGTAGTGGTGTGCCGCGCCGGCGCCAGCACCGTTGCCGAGCTCGCCGTTGCGGCAACTCCGTCGATTCTCGTTCCGCTCCCCGGAGCGCCCGGCGATCATCAGACCGCCAACGCCCGGGCGATGGTGACCGCAGGAGGCGCCGTACTCGTGCCCGACGCCGACCTCTCCACCGAACGCCTCATCGCCGAGGTGAGGACCGTGCTCGCCGATCCCGACCGGCTGGCCTCGATGTCGGCGGGAGCCGCCACCCTTGCCCGCCGTGATGCCGCGGCCGCAGTCGCCGCGCTCGCCGAGGAGCATGCACGTGACTGAGTCGCACCTTCCTCCTCTCGACGCCGTGAACCCGGTTCGCGTCCACGTGGTCGGTGCCGGCGGAGCCGGTATGAGCGCAATAGCCACCGTGCTGAGCGAGATGGGATATCAGGTGTCGGGGAGTGACCGCGTACCCGGGGCCGCCCTCGATCTCCTCCGAGCCGAGGGCGTGACCACTTTCGTCGGCCACGAACCCACTCAGGTCGACGGCGTCGACCTCCTCACCGTCTCCACCGCGGTCGCGGCCGACAACCCCGAGGTCATGGCCGCAGCGGCGGCGGGCATCCCGGTCTGGTCCCGAGGCGAGATGCTGGCGGCGATCACTCGGCGGAGACCAGCCGTCGCAGTGGCCGGCACCCACGGGAAGACGACCACCTCGTCGATGCTGGCCATGGTGCTCACCGAGGCCGGCCTCGATCCCGCCTTCGTGATCGGCGCCCCGGTTGAGGGTCTCGGCACGAGCGCTCGATGGAGCGCGGAGGGCGAGTGGTTCGTGGTCGAGGCCGACGAGAGCGACGGCACGTTCCTGGGTCTCGATCGCCGGGCCGGTGTGGTCACGTCGATCGAGCCCGACCACCTCGGGCACTACGGCTCGACCGCTGCGCTCGAGGAGAGCTTTGTTCGCTTCGTCGACGAGACCGACGGTCCCGTGGCGGTGTGTCTCGACGATGCCGGGGTCCGGCGGCTGGTCGCCGCCGCAACCAACGCAGTCACCTATGGCGTCGCCGCCGATGCCGAGGTCAGGATCGTCGACCATCGAAGCGAGCGTCGGTCGTCGGTGCAGACGTTGCGCCACGCCGACATCGACCGTGAGCTGACCCTTGCCGTTCCCGGTCTGCACAACGCCCAGAACGCAGCGGCCGCCTATGCGGTAGCGGTGTCGATCGGCATCGAGCCGGAGGCGGCGATCAACGGTCTGGCCCGCTACGCAGGAGTGGCCCGGCGCTTCGAGTTCCGCGGCGACATCGACGGCGTGACCTTCGTCGACGACTACGCCCATCTCCCGACCGAGATCGAGGCCACGCTCACCGCGGCCGCCGATGGGGGATGGGGCCGCGTCGTTGCCGTCTTCCAGCCCCATCGGTACACGCGTACCGCCGACCTGCACGCCAGCTTCGCCCACGCCTTCGACCAGTGCGACCTGTTGGTGATCACCGACATCTACCCCTCGGGGGAGCCGCCGCTTCCCGGCGTCTCCGGTCGTCTCGTCGCCGATGCCGCGCTCGACGCCCATCCCTGGCGCCGCCTCGCCTATCTCCCCGGTCGGGCCGATCTCGTGAGCTTCCTGACGTCGGAGCTGCGAGCCGGCGACCTCTGCCTCACCATGGGTGCCGGTGACCTCACGACGCTGCCCGACGACCTGCTTCGACTGATGGTGAGCCGGGCGGCATGATCGACACGTCGGCGATGGCGGCCCGGATCGCGACGGCGTGTCCGTCGAGCCTCGTCGAGATCGACGCGCCGCTCGGCCCGCGCACCACCTACCGAGTCGGTGGATCCGCCGCTGTTCTCGTCGTGGTCCACGACCTGGCCGATCTGGTTGCCATGGCTGCCATCACGGCCACGGATGGCACGGCCACGCTCGTGGTGGGCCGAGGGTCGAATCTTCTCGTCGCCGACCAGGGCTTCCCGGGTGTGGCGCTGGCGCTCGGTGAGGGATTCGACTTCGAGGAGATCGTCGACGAGACAGTCGTGGCCGGAGCGGCGCGAGCCCTCCCGGTCCTGGCTCGTTCGACGGTCGCGGCGGGGCTCACCGGGTTCGAATGGGCCGTGGGGGTGCCTGGCTCGATCGGCGGGGCGGTGCGGATGAACGCCGGCGGCCACGGTGCCGACATGGCGGCGGCACTGGTGGCGGTCACGGTCGTCGACCTGCGCAGCGGTGATGTCGAGGAACGACCGGCAGAGGCATTGGATCTGCGCTACCGCCACAGCGCGTTGGAGGCCCACGAGGTCGTGGCCGACGTGCGACTCCGGTTGGCCTTCGGCGACCGAGCCGAGTCCGAACGCGCCCTGTCCGAGATCGTTCGCTGGCGCCGCGAGCACCAACCGGGAGGCCAGAACGCAGGCTCGGTCTTCACGAATCCCTCCGGCGACTCCGCCGGACGGCTCATCGACATCGCCGGGTGCAAGGGTCTGCGAATCGGCACGGCGTCGGTGTCGACCAAACACGCCAACTTCATTCAGGCCGACCCAGGCGGTTCGGCCGACGATGTCCTCGCAGTGATGCAGGAAGTACGGGCCCGGGTGACCGAGCGCACCGGAGTCGTATTGGTACCCGAAACACATCTCGTCGGCTTCGAGGGGGAGCAATGACTGCAACCGTCTCTATGGATCCACGCATTCGTGCCCGACGCGAGGAAGTCGAGGCGGAAGCCGATCGGCGCCGCTGGCTTCGGTTCGCGGTCTTCGCCGCAGTGCTGGGTGCTCTGGTCGGGGCCGCGGTTTCGACCCGTACACCGCTGCTCGACGTCGAGGCGATCGACGTACAGGGCATCGGCCACACCCGGGCCGAGGACGTTCGCGTCGCCAGCGGCATCGCTCCAGGGGACCCCCTCACTGCGGTCGACCTGGCCGAGGCCCGCACCGCCATTGCGGCACTGCCGTGGGTCGACACGGTCATCTCCGAGCGTCGCTGGGACGGAACGATCATCTTCACGATCACCGAGCGTGAGCCGGCGGCCCAGACCGTCTCCACCGACGGATCGACGGTGACCATCGTCGATGCCGAGGGCCGCGTCCTCGATGTGCTCGATGGCCCGCGCGACGATCTCGTCGCCGTGGTCGGTGCCCAGGGCTCGACGGTGCCCGGCGGGTGGCTGGCCTCGTCGGCCCTCGATGCGGTGGCCGTCGCCGCGGCCATCCCGCCGTCGCTGGCCCCTCAGGTGAACGAGGTGGAGGTGACGCCGCTCGGCTCGATCGAACTGCTCGTCGACGGCGTCGGGGCCGCGGTGCTCGGCAAGTCGGTCGACCTCGACATGAAGCTCACCGCGCTGGCCACCATGCTCGAACAGGTCGACCTGACCTGTGTCGATGTCCTCGATCTCCAGGTACCGACCGTGCCGGTGCTGACCCGCATACCATCCTGTTGAGCCGGCCCGGCCCGGCCCGCGCCTCCACAAGAGGTTGACCTTCGGGTGGGGAAGACGTTACAGTGCCACGTTGAACTCGACAGTGAGAGTGAACGTACAGACTGTTCCAGTCGAGAGTAAAGCATAAACCTCAACTATACGTCAAGCTTGTGCGAAGGAATCACCATGGCAGGTAACCCGCAGAACTACC
This sequence comes from uncultured Acidimicrobiales bacterium, assembly GCA_963700995.1. Classification (GTDB taxonomy): domain Bacteria; phylum Actinomycetota; class Acidimicrobiia; order Acidimicrobiales; family JAHEJN01; genus JAHEJN01. The sequence continues at coordinate 104,613 of CAVOZP010000005.1, read as the reverse complement.
TCGCGGTCATCAAGGTCGTCGGGGTCGGCGGTGGCGGCGTCAACGCCGTGAACCGCATGATCGACGCCGGGCTCCGGGGCGTCGAGTTCATTGCGATCAACACCGACGCCCAGGCGCTGCTCATGAGCGACGCCGACGTCAAGGTCGACATCGGTCGTGAGCTCACGCGCGGCCTCGGCGCCGGATCGGACCCCGAGGTCGGCCGCCAGGCCGCCGAAGACCATCGGGCCGAGATCGAAGAAGCGCTCGCCGGGTCCGACATGGTGTTCATCACCGCCGGCGAGGGCGGCGGTACCGGGACCGGTGGTGCCCCGGTCGTGGCCGAGATCGCCAAGAGCCTGGGTGCGCTCACCATCGGCGTCGTGACGCGTCCGTTCTCCTTCGAGGGCCGCCGTCGGTCGGTGCAGGCCGACTCGGGAATCGAGCGCCTGAAGGAGAAGGTCGACACCCAGATCGTCATTCCCAACGATCGACTGCTCACCGTTTCCGACGACAAGACGTCGATCATGAACGCGTTCAAGATGGCCGACGAGGTCTTGCTCCAGGGCGTGTCGGGCATCACCGACCTGATCACGACACCGGGTCTGATCAACACCGACTTCGCCGACGTCAAGATGATCATGCACGACGCCGGCTCTGCCCTCATGGGTATCGGCCAGTCGAGCGGGGAGGAGCGGGCAGTCAGTGCCGCCCGCAAGGCCATTTCGAGCCCGCTGCTCGAGGCGAGCATCGAGGGTGCCCGCGGCATTCTGCTCACCATTACCGGTGGGAGCGACCTCGGTCTGCTCGAGGTCAACGACGCCGCCGAGGTCATCCAAGGTGTGGCCCATCCCGACGCCAACATCATCTTCGGCACAGTCGTCGACGACGAGATCGGCGACAGTGTGCGGGTGACGGTGATCGCCGCCGGCTTCGATCGCTGGGACGGCGAGAAGTCGGGCCAGCCCGCGCCGCGTCGTGCCGACCACACGTCGATGACCTCCCGCACCCCGAGCCCGACCGGCGAGCCCGATGTGTTCGCCGACGGGGAAGACGACGAGGAGTTCGACGTTCCGTCGTTCCTCAAGTAACCCGATCGGGGTCGACGCGGCGCCGGATGGCCGGAGTCGCGCGACAATCTCCGACGATGTCGGAAGAATCGGTTCAGCCATGGGATGCCATCGACGAGGTGCTCGTCGATGGCACGCGTGTGCACGCCCGGTTCACCACCCGCGCCGCCGGCGACTTCGCCGTCGCGGGACCGCCGGACGCGCTCGCGGCGCGGCGGATGGCAGTGATCGCTCGGCCATGGGCCTGGATGCGCCAAGTGCACGGTACGACGGTGGTCGACCTCGACGCCGATGTCGATGACCTCGAGGAGGTGAACGGCAGCCCGGCCGACGCGATGATCACCCGCTCGACCGGAATCGCCGTGTCGGTCACGATCGCCGACTGCGCCCCCGTGATCCTCTGGGGCAGCAACGGCGTGCTCGCCGCCGTGCACGCCGGATGGAAGGGAGTGAGTGGCGGGCTGATCGATGCGACGGTCGCGGCCATGCAACGGGCCGGCGCCGGCGACATTCGAGCGGTGATCGGCCCCTGCATCGCCCCGGCGACCTACGAGTTCGGCGCGGCCGATCTCGACCTCGTCGCCGATCGCCTCGGACCCGACGTTCGCGCCTCGACCACGACGGGCGCACCCGCCCTCGATCTCCGGGCGGCGGTCGGCTCGGCACTGCGCCGGTCGGGTGCCGACCTCCACGCCACGGTGGGCGGCGACACAGCGGCCGAGCCCGAGCGGTATTTCAGCCATCGCGCCCGTCGCGAGACCGAGCGCCAGGTTGGCGTGGCGTGGCTCGAGGCGCCATGAACGACGATCTCCCGCTCCCGGCGACCGTCGACGAGTTGGCCGAGCGGGCGGCGCGGCTGCGCGAACGGATCGACGCCCGAGGCGGGTTGGACGTGCAGATCCTCGCCGTGACCAAGGGCCACGCCGTCGAGGCCGCCCGCAACGCCCTTGGTGCCGGGCTGACCATGCTCGGCGAGAACTACGCGCAAGAGCTCGAGGCCAAGGCCGTGCAACTGGCCGACGCTGTCGTCGAACCCGAATGGCACTTCATCGGTCGGCTCCAGCGCAACAAGGTCCGCCGGATCGCCGACGTCGTGACGAGCTGGGATTCGGTTGATCGACCCGAGCTGCTCGGCGAGATCGCCAAACGGGCACCTGGTGCCCGGGTGCTCCTCCAGGTGAACGTGAGCGAGGAGCCGGGCAAGGGCGGATGCGAACCAGCCGAGCTCGAGCAGCTGCTGGTGGCCGCCGCCCAGGCTCACCTCCAGGTCGACGGTCTCATGACGGTCGGTCGAACCGGCGATGCCGAGGCGGCCCGACCCGGATTTCGGCTGCTTCGCCGGCTCTGCGACGAGCACGAGCTGGCGGTGTGCTCGATGGGAATGAGCGCCGATCTCGACGTGGCGGTCGACGAAGGGTCTACCCTCGTACGGGTGGGCACGGCGCTGTTCGGGCCGCGCTTGCGCCGCTGACCGGCGCGCTCGAAGGGTCATGCGGAACTAGGGTGTTTGGAGGAGTCGACGATGACTGTGTGGAAGAAGACAAAGCTCATGTTGGGCCTCGCGGCCGACGAGGAGTACGACGACTACGACGACTACGACCACGTGGAGACGCGCGAGCAGGTGCCGGCTCGGGCCGAGGCCGCGCTTCGGGCCGAGCGACCCGACCCCAACCATGGTCCCCAACCCATGGTGGTGCGCACCGCCAGCGGTGGCTTGTCGTCTGATTCCACCGCCCTGACTCCGGCTCCGTCGCAGCGTGCCCAACCGGCCCGCTCCCAGCAGCGGTCGGTGGTGCGTCCCATTCCCGCGGCCACGACGGTGAAGCCCCACGTCATGACGCCTGGGTCGTTCAACGATGCGCAGGACATCGGAGACAAGTACAAGGGCAAGCAGCCGGTGATCATGAACCTCGAGGCGGCCGACCGTGACCTGGCCCGGCGACTGATCGACTTCGCCAGCGGCCTGGCGTACGGCCTCGGTGGGCGCATGGAGAAGGTCGCCGATCAGGTGTACATGCTCGTACCGACCGACGTCGAGGTGTCCTCGGAAGAACGGCAACGGCTTCGCGATCGGGGTCTGCACGACGAGTGACCTCGCCGCCCGAGCTCAGACGGGCGCGGCGGCGGGCCATCGGATCGAGCAGGGGGTCACCATCCTGGGCGGCCCGGGGGTTAGCATCACCGCATGGATCTGATCAAGAAGGTCGAGACCACCGAGTTCTCACAGCGCCTGCGGGGCTATGACATCGACGAGGTGGATGCATTTCACGCCGAGCTGGTGCGAGAGATCGCCCAGCTGAATCGGCGGATCACCGAGGCGGCCGAGCGCAGCAACGAAACCGAAGACGCCGCCTCGGCGCGGCGCCCGCAGGAACGCCCGGTGAACGACGGCCGTCTGCATGATCCCGACGGTGCCATCCAGCGGATGTTGGCCATTGCCCAGCGGACGGCCGACGAAGTGATGTCGGAGGCACGAGACGATGCGGATCGTCTCGTCGGTGAGGCCGAGGTCCACGCCTCGACCGTGACATCCGACGCCGACGCCTACGTCGCCAAGGTGACCGCCGGGGCCGACCAGCAGCGTCGCCTCATCGTCACCGAGGCCGCGGCTGAAGCTCGACGTCTGGCCGAAGTAGCCCGTTCGGAGCTGCTCGCCGAGATCAATACGCTCGAAGGCCGACGAAACGCGCTCCTGGCCGACCTCGATGTGCTCGATACCCACATCGACGACGAGCGCTCGCGTATCGGCGCTGCGCTGAATCGCATGCAGGAGGTTCTCGACCATCCGTCGGAGTTCCGCACGACCGAATCGCCCGAGCTCGAAGCCCCGCTCGAGCCCGAAGCCCCGCTCGAGCCCGTCGCCGAGCTCGAGCCCGATGCCGCAGGTGAAGCCCTCGACGCCGAGCGGCCACACGCCGACGCCGACGCCGACGACGACCGCTGGGATGGCGACGACCACGGCTGGGACGACGACGAAGCCGACGTCTCCCTGGCCGCCGACTCCGCGCCGGCGCCCGCTTCCGCTCGGGCCAGCGTCTTCGAGGGCGATGAGGACGATGTCGAATCGGTGGGTGGTGGAATGCCCGTCGCCGAAGCCGACCCGTGGGGCGACGACGACTGGGATGATGATGATGATGCCGTCGACGTGGTCGACGTGGTCGACGTCGACGAGTCGCCTTTCGACGACGGTCCTGGGGCCTCGGTGACCGATCTCGCCTCTGCTCGGAACGAGGTGTTGCGTCCGGCCGAAGAGCCCTTGCCGTCTCCCCGACCGGTGGCCTCGCCCTACCCCGACGATGACACAGTGGGGTCGGCGCGTGTCCTGTGGGACGATGAGGTGTCGGAGAGCGACGGGCCGCCGACCGAAGCCGTCCTCATCGACGATCTCCTCAGAGGGGACAACGCCGACAACGATCGCTTCCTCGACGAGCTCCGCCGCGCAACCGAGAACGAATTCGGTGCCGATGATTCCGATGCCGCCATTGCGGCCTTCTTCGACCAGGACGAGGACGACCAGCCGGCCAAGCGGCGGGGCCGCAAACCCTGAGCTTCAGGCGTCGCTGAGGCGGAGATCGAATCGCACGGGCTCGCCGTCGATGGTGGCCTCGACCGCAGTCGTCGAACCGGGGAGACCGTCACCATAGGAGATCGCAGTGGCGAGAACCTGAGCCGTCACCAGGTTCTCGTGCAGACGGAACGACTCGACCAGCTCGTCGGGCGCACTGATCTGCACGACGATCCGATCGGTGACCACGAATCCCTTGTCCTTGCGCGCCTGCTGGATCTGGCGCACGAGATCGCGCGCCGCTCCTTCCCGGCGGAGTGGCTCGGTGACGGTGGTGTCGAGACCGACGACGGCGTCGTTGGTGCGCAGTGCTGCGGCCGTCACGCCATCGGGTGACTCGAGACCGAGGTCGAATTCGCCGGGCTCGAGGGTGAAACCGGCAACGGTGACCGAGCCGTCGTCGTTGCTCGACCAGTTCCCCGAGCGGGCCGCGCCGAACACTGTCTGAACGTCCTTGCCGAGCTTGGGGCCGAGGACCTTGCCGTCGGGTTGGAGCACGAAAGTGGCCAGCTCCCCGATCTCGTCGGTCAGCTCGACGTGCTTGACGTTCAACTCGTCGGCCAGCAGGTCGGTGAACGGGGCAAGGGTCGACGCCTGATAGCCGGCGACGGTGAGTGAGCTGAGGGGCAGGCGAACGCGCAGGCCCTGGTCTTCGCGAAGTCGCAGAGCGGTGGACGCGACATCGCGCAGGCGATCCATGGCCGCGACCAGGGGTGGGTCGTCGGGGAGGGTTGTGGCGTCGGGCCACGACGTGAGGTGCACGCTGTCGGCGTCGGTGAGGCCGGTGTACATCTCCTCGGTGACCAGGGGGAGTAGGGGTGCCGCGACCCGACACAGCGTGGTGAGCACGGTGTAGAGCGTGTCGTACGCGTCGCGCTTGTCGCCGTCGTCGGCGGGGCTGGCCGGGGCCCAGAATCGGTCGCGACTGCGGCGGATGTACCAGTTGTTGAGTGCGTCGATGAAGCTGTGGATCTCGGCGCAGGCGCCGGGGAGGTCATAGGCATCGAAGCACTGTTGGGTGGCGTCGACCAGCTGACGGGTCTTGGCGAGGATGTATCGATCGAGCACCGCTCGACTGTCGGTTCGCTCCTCGGCCCGGTACCCGTCGATGTTCGCGTAGAGCGTGAAGAACGAGTAGGCGTTCCACACGGGCGTGATGACCTGCCGCACGACGTCGTTGATTGCATGATCGGAGAGCCGGGCGTCGCCTCCGCGCACGATGTTCGACGACATGAAGTACCACCGGAGGGCGTCGGCGCCCTGTTTCTCGAAGACCTCACTGGGCTCGGTGTAGTTGCGCAGCTTCTTGCTCAGCTTGGCGCCGTCTTCGGCCAGGAGGATTCCGTGACAGATGACGTTCTCGAATGCCGGTTTGTCGAACAGCGCCCCCGCCAGGACGTGCAGCGTGTAGAACCACCCGCGCGTCTGGTTGATGTATTCGACGATGAAGTCGGCCGGGAAGTGGCTCTCGAACCACTCCTTGTTCTCGAACGGATAGTGCACCTGGGCAAAGGGCATCGATCCTGACTCGAACCAGCAGTCGAGTACCTCGGGGATCCGTCGCATCGTCGCCCGGCCGGTGGGATCGTCGGGATTGGGTCGCGTGAGCTCATCGATGAACGGGCGGTGGAGATCGTCGGGGCGAACGCCGAAGTCGGCTTCGATCTCGTCGAGGCTGCCGTAGACGTCGATGCGTGGGTGGGCGGGGTCATCGCTCTTCCACACGGGGATGGGTGAGCCCCAGAACCGGTTGCGGCTGATCGACCAGTCGCGTGCGCCTTCGAGCCACTTGCCGAAACGACCGTCGCGGACGTTGTCGGGTACCCAGTTGATCTCCTGGTTGAGCTCCATGAGGCGATGGCGGATGTCGGTGACGCGGACGTACCACGATGGCAGCGCCCGGTAGATGATCGGTGTGTCGGTGCGCCAACAGTGCGGGTAGTTGTGGGTGTAGCTGTCGTGGCGGAACAGCTCGCCGGCGTCGCGCAGGTGTCGGAGGATGCCAGGGTTCGCCTCGAAGACGTTCTCGCCGGCCCACTCGGGTACGTCGTCGGTGAAGCGGCCGCTGTCGTCGACGGGTACCACCATGCCGAGTCCGTTGGCCTCGCCCAGCTTCTGGTCGTCCTCACCGAACCCTGGGGCGAGATGGACGATCCCGGTGCCCTCGGTGGTATCGATCCAGTCGGCGCCGAGGACGGTGAAAGCGTTCGGTCCACACTGATCGACGAAGTACGGGAAGAGGGGTTCATAGCTCCGGCCGACGAGGACCGAGCCGGGCATGGTCGCAACGAGCTCGGCTCCTTCGAGCTGTTTGGCGTACGCCGCGGCTGCGGCGGCGCCGAGCACGACGTGGCGGCCGTCGAGGGCATAGACGGCGTACTCGACGTCGGGGCCCACGGCCAGACCGAGGTTGGACGGGAGCGTCCAGGGCGTGGTGGTCCAGGCCAGCAGGTTCAGGTTCGCCCACTGGTCGGACGCGAGCGGAGCGAGCCGAAACGAGACAGTGGCGGCGGGGTCCTGGCGGGGTCGCGTGGCGTCGTCGAGGCGGATCTCGAAGTTCGACAGCGGGGTCTCGGCGCCCCACGAGTACGGCATGACCCGGTTCGCCTCGTAGATGAGGCCCTTGTCCCACAGCTGCTTGAACGCCCACATGACCGACTCCATGTAGGACAGGTCCATGGTCTTGTAGTCGTGGGCGAAGTCGACCCAGCGCGCCTGGCGCGTCACGGTCGCCTCCCACTCGCCCGTGTAGCGCAGCACCGAAGTCCGACAGAAGTCGTTGAACTGCTCGATGCCCATTTCGGTGATGGCGGCGCGGCCCGACACGCCGAGCTGCTTCTCGGCCTCCATCTCGGCCGGCAGTCCGTGGCAGTCCCATCCGAATCGTCGGTAGACCTTGTTGCCGCGCATCGTCCGGTAGCGCGGGATGACGTCCTTCACGAAGCCCGTGAGCAGGTGGCCGTGATGAGGGAGTCCGTTGGCGAAGGGCGGGCCGTCATAGAAGACGTACTCGTCTTCGGCTGGTCGCTGCTCGATCGAGCGCTCGAAGGTGCCATCGGACTTCCATCGGTCGAGGACGCGATGTTCGATCGCGGGAAGGTCGGGCTTGGGATCGACGGAGGGGTACGGGGACGGCATTGGGATCAAAGGCTATCGGCGCCATCGGGGGCCAATGCCTGTCGGTCGCGGCGAGTTGGCTCACACCTGAATCGAGCGATCTGGGGAATGCGGCCGCAGTCGGCGCGGTTGGCTGGGCTCAGGCGTCTACACTACGCCGACCACGAGGTGCCGAAGGGTGCCGAACGACGGGGATTCCATGGCCCAGAGCACCAAGAAGACCACGACCAAGAAGGCGTCCGCCGTCAAGCGGCCGGCCAAGACCGCCGCCAAGAACGCGGCGAAGAAGGCCCCCGCGAAGAAGGGGTCGGCGACCAACAGCACCGCGAAGAAGGCGCCCAAGAAGAAGGCCACCGCCAAGAAGGCGCCGACCAAGAAGACCGCGAAGACGGCGACGGTGAACAAGACCGCCGCCAAGACCACGGCGAAGAAAGCCCCGGCCAAGAAGGCGCCCAAGTCGCCCTTCGGCCAGCGCTTTCTCGCCTCCCAGCGAGAACTGTTGATCCGCGAGCGGGCCAAGTACGTCGAGTCGGCCGAGACCCTCAAGGCCGAAGCCGACGCGTTGGTCGAGAGCCGTGAGCCCGGTGATGTCCAGTTCGACGAGGAGTCGGGCGAAGGTGACACGTTGGCCGTCGAGCGAGAGCGCGACCTCGCGCTGTCGGCTCATGCCCGAGCCGCCGTCGAGCAGATCGACGCCGCCCTGACTCGCATCGACAAGGGCGTCGTACGGGGTGTGTGTCATTTCGGGTCTCGCCATTCCCAAAGAGCGGCTCGAGGCGATTCCGTGGGCGGCCGAGCGGGTGGAGTACAAGGCGGGTGGGCTCGGTCGACGCTGAGCCCCTCATGACCCGTACCAGCGAGGTCGAGCCTCCGGGACACGACTCCCGCAGGCTGGCGGTCCCCCTCCTCGTTGCGGTTGGCGTCGTGCTCGCCGACCAGCTCACCAAGCGGTGGGCCCTGACCGCCCTCGACGATCCGCGGCGCACGATCGACCTGGTCGGATCGCTGCGGTTCAACCTCGTCTTCAACACCGGCAGTGCGTTCAGCGCCGGTGAAGGACTCGGGGTCTGGATCGCGCTCCTCGCCATGGTCGTCGTGGTCGTGCTGGCGGTGACGGTGCGCCACGTCCCCGATCTGCGGACGTCGATTCCGCTCGCCATGGTGGCCGGCGGCGCCGTCGGGAATCTCGTTGATCGGGCGTTTCGTGGCGACGGATTCTTCGACGGGGCAGTTGTCGACTTCATCGATCTCCAATGGTGGCCGGTCTTCAACGTGGCCGACGCCGCGATCGTTGTCGGTGGGGCGTTGCTCCTGGTGTTTGCCGGAAGAGCCGACGCGTGATCTCCGAGGTCGTGCCCGACGCCTTCGACGGTGATCGCCTCGACCGCTATGTCTCGCTCCTGGTCGGCTGCAGTCGATCGCGGTCGGCCCGTCTGGTTGCCGACGGCAACGTGTCGGTGAACGACACGATCGAGACCACCCGCTCGCGCGCAGTTGCGGCCGGCGACGTCGTGACGATCACCGGTGAGGTCGATGCCCCGATCCTTCGCCCTGCCCCCGATGACTCGGTCGAGCTCGCGATCGTGCATGCCGACGACGATCTGGTGGTGGTCGACAAACCGCCGGGCCTGGTCGTCCATCCGGGCTCGGGTAACCCGACTGGGACCCTCGTGAACGGTTTGCTCGCTCGATTTCCCGAGATCGCCGATGTCGGGGAACCCCATCGTCCGGGGATCGTGCATCGCCTCGACGTCGGCACATCCGGACTGATGATGGTCGCCCGCTCGGCTTTCGCCTACGACGCGCTCGTGGCGGCCCTCGCGGCTCGGCGGGTCAAGCGCCGATATCTCGCCGTCGTGTGGGGCGAGGTCGAGGCCGACGAAGGACTGATCGACTCTCCCATGGCTCGCTCGCCTCGCGATCCCCTGAAGATGGCGCTGGTGGCCGACGGCAAGCAGGCCCGCACCCGATACCTGGTCGAGCGGCGGGTTGCCGAGCCCGGTGTCAGTGTTGTTCACTGCGAGCTCGAGACGGGTCGGACCCATCAGATCCGCGTCCACCTGGCGGCCATCGGTCACCCGGTGGTGGGTGACCTGCGCTACGGCAACGAACGCGAGTCGCTGCTCTTTCGCCGGCCGGCACTGCACGCCGAACACCTGCGTCTGAACCACCCCGTGAGTGCCAAAGACATCGAGTTCGACGCCGAGCCTCCGGCCGACCTGCGCGAGCTCCTGGCGCAGCTCGGTTGAGCCGCACCCTCGCCTACGAGTCGGGCCAGGGGTTCTCGCCCCGCGTGGTGGCCGCCAGCTCGGCCAGTGTGTAGGACTCGAGCAGCTTGCGCATCTGTTCGCCGGCGCCCGACCACACGGCGAGCAGAACGCACTGACCTTCGTGGTCGCAGGCACCGTTGGCGTGGGGCTCACCGAAGTCGCCGGCGACGATCGGACCGTCGACGGCCGAGACGATCTGGGCCAGCGTGATCTCGGCCGGATCGCGTGCGAGGGTGTAGCCGCCACCCACGCCGCGCTTGCTCCTCACCAGACCTGCGCCCTTGAGGGCGAGGAGGATCTGCTCGAGATAGGGCTGGGGAAGCCCCGTGCGCTCCGCGATGTCACGCACCGACGTGGGCATCACGTCGGGGTGCAACGAGAGCGACAAGAGCGCTCGACTGGCGTAGTCGCCACGGGTCGACACCTTCACCTCGACCACTCTAGGCCCGAGCGCGACCGTGACCCGGTTGCCCTTTCCCTCATGAGCTGGTCAAGTGGTCGCGATGCGAGATGCCATTCCGTGCCCGACCTCGTGAGCCCGACCGTACGGCCCGAGCCGGTTCTGCCCGACTACAGCGGTGCGTGTGTTGCCAATATCGTGCCTGCGCTCCTGCAGCATGCCGATGTCGGGCGACCATGGATGCCCGAGGCCGCGCTGGCGGCGGACCAGGTCGTGCTGCTCGTGCTCGATGGCCTGGGTGCCGAGCAGCTGGCCGACCGCCTCCAGCACGCTCCGGCGCTGGCGTCGATGGAGGGCGAGTCGATCACCACCATTGCCCCGTCGACCACTGCGTCAGCGCTCACCTCGATCTCGACCGGGCTGGCTCCGAGCCAGCACGGCGTCGTGGGTTATCGCATCCGAACCGGAGGCGAGACCCTCAACGTCCTGCGGTGGTCGACCGGGTCGGGTGATGCCCGAGAGCGGATTCCGGCCGCAGAGTTCCAGACGGCGCCCACCTTCGCCGAACGTCATCCCACGGTCATCACCCGTTCGGAGTTCAGGGGGAGTGGCTTCACGCTGGCCCACCTCGCCGATACCGATTTGGTGGGGTACAAGTTGACGAGCACGTTGGTGACCGAGGTGGCCCACGCCCTCGATCGGGGCACACCGTTCGTGTACGCGTACTACGACGGCATCGACAAGATCGCCCATGAATACGGCCTCACCGACCACTACACGGCCGAGCTCGTGGCCACCGACCGCCTGGTGGCCGACCTCCTGGCTGTTCTGCCGGCGGGAGCGGTCCTGTTGGTCACCGCCGATCATGGCCAGGTGCACATCGGTGACGCCACGGTCCAGCCCGATCCGACGGTGCTGGAGCTCGTCGCTGCCCAGTCGGGCGAAGCCCGCTTCCGGTGGCTGCACGCCAAACCCGGTCGTGCGGCCGCATTGCTCGACGCCGCCGTCGCCGCTCACAGCGAGCTGGCCTGGATCTACTCCCGCGACGAGCTCGTCGATCGTCGGATCTTCGGACCACCGCCGTCGTCGGCGGTGCTCGATCGGCTCGGTGACGTCGCGCTCGTGCCGTTCGAGCCGGTTGCGTTCATCGAGCCCACCGATGGTGGGTCGGTCAGCCTCATCGGTCGGCACGGATCGCTCACGTCGGCGGAGATGCGCGTCCCGCTGTTGATCGGAGGGCCGACTTAGTGACGACTAAGGTGACCCTGTGATTCCCATCTCCTCCCACGTCGACCGCTCGTCGGCCGCCTTCAGCGACAACTCCGGCGCCTATGCGGAGCTCACCGCGACCCTGCGGGAGCGAATGGCCTGGGCCATCGGCGGCGGCGCGGGGCGCGAGCGCAGCATCGAGCGGCACCTCGACCGCGGCAAGGTCCTGGTGCGTGATCGGATCGCCATGGTGATCGACCGCGACACGCCGTTTCTCGAGTTCTCCACGCTGAGCGGCTTCGGACAGTACGACGATGCCGCGCCGGGAGCCGGCATCGTCACCGGCATCGGCGTGGTGCACGGAGCTCCCTACGTCTTCATCGCCAACGACGCGACGGTCAAGGGCGGATCACTGCTGCCCGTGTCGATCAAAAAGCACGTCCGGGCCCAGGAGATCGCCGACCAGAACGATCTCGGCGTCATCTACCTGGTCGACTCGGGTGGCGCCTTCCTCCCGTTGCAGGACGAGATCTTCCCCGACAAGGACCACTTCGGAGGATCGTTCTACCGCCAGGCGCGCCTGTCGGCCCGCGGCCTGCCCCAGCTCTCGGTGGTTCTCGGCGGCTGCACCGCCGGCGGTGCCTATGTTCCCGCTCTGTCCGACGAGGTGATCATGGTCGAGGGCATCGGCCGCATCTTCCTCGGTGGCCCGCCGATCGTGAAGGCTGCCCTCGGCGAGGTGATCGACCCCGACGAGCTCGGGGGAGCGCTCCTGCACACGCACGTGTCGGGCGTGAGCGACTATCTGGCCGACACCGAGGCCGAGGCGTACGGGCGCCTCCGTGAGATCTGCGAGACCACCAATCAGCGACGGCTCGAGGCCCCGACCGGTTGGATCGACTCGATCGAGCCCGAACCCCCCGCCTACCCCGCCGAGGAGATCTACGGGATCATCAGCGCCGACAGTCGCATTCCCTTCGACGCAACCGAGATCATCGCCCGGATCGTCGACGGGTCCCGCTTCGCCGTCTTCAAGCCCGAGTGGGGCACGTCCATCATCTGCGGGTTCGTTCGCATCTGGGGTCATCTGGTCGGTGTCGTCGCCAACAACGGCATCATCTTCAGCGATGCTGCGCTGAAGGCCACCCACTTCATCGAGCTGTGCGAACAACGGCGCATCCCGCTTGTATTCCTCCAGAACACGTCGGGCTACATGGTCGGCCGTGATTCCGAGGCCGCCGGCATCGCCAAGCACGGAGCCAAGATGGTCGCGGCCGTCGCCAACGCAACCGTTCCGCGGTACACGGTGCTCATCGGCGGTTCGTACGGGGCGGGCAACTACGGCATGTGCGGCCGAGGATTCAACCCTCGCTTCCTCTTCGCCTGGCCGAACTCGCGTATCGCCACGATGGCCGCCGACACGGCCGAGACCGTCCTGGTCGACATCCGTCTGGCCGGCATGAAGGGAGCCGACACCACCGAGGAGGAGGTGGCCGCGATGCGGGCCGAGGTGCGTGCCCAGTACGAAGAGCAGTCCGATCCGTACTACGCCACGTCTCGGCTGTGGGACGACGGCCTCATCGATCCGATCAACACTCGCGACACGCTGGGTCTGTGCCTGGCCCTGGCCGCCCGCCAGGACGAGCCGGCATCCGGGTCCGGCCTCGTCTACCGGATGTGACGCGATGAGGATCCTCGTGGCCAACCGGGGCGAGATCGCCCGGCGGGTCTTTCGAACCGCACGGCGACTCGGCCACGAGACCGTCGCCGTCTACGCCGACCCGGACGCTTTCGCGCCCTTCGTCGGCGACGCCACCGTCGCCGTCAACATCGGCCCCGCGGAGTTGTCCCGGTCGTACCTGTCGATCGAGCGCATCCTCGAGGCTGCGCTCAGCTCTCGGGCCACTGCCGTTCACCCCGGCTACGGCTTTCTCTCGGAGAACGCCGCCTTCGCGCGTGCCGTGGTCGAGGCGGGACTCGTTTGGATCGGCCCGAACGCCGACGCCATCGAGCAGATGGGTTCGAAGATCCGTGCCCGGGGTCTGGCGGCCGAGTCGGGCGTCCCGATCATCCCCGGCTACGACCGGACCCAGTCCGAAGCCGACCTGGCCGAGGCGGCGGCACGAATCGGGTTCCCGGTGCTGGTGAAGGCGGCCGCCGGCGGCGGCGGCAAAGGCATCCGGATCGTGGCGGCGGCGAGCGAGTTCGTGGCGGCGTTGGCCGAGGCGACCGCCGAGGCCGAACGCTCCTTTGGCGACGGCGCCATGATCGTCGAGCGCTACATCCAGCGTCCGCGTCATGTCGAGGTCCAGGTGGTCGGCGACGCCCACGACCACGTGATCCACCTCGGGACACGCGAGTGCTCGGTGCAGCGGCGGTATCAGAAGCTACTCGAGGAAGCTCCTGCACCGAACCTGCCCGACGTCACCCGCCACGGGCTCGAGACCAGCGCGGTGGCCCTGGCTGCTGCCATCGGGTACGACTCGGCCGGCACCGTCGAGTTCATCGTCGACGACACGAGCGGCGAGTACTACTTCCTGGAGATGAACACCCGCCTGCAGGTCGAGCACCCGGTGACCGAAGCGGTCACGGGCCTCGATCTCGTCGAGCTGCAGATCCGGGCGGCGACCGGGCAACCCCTCCCGTTCGCGCAGGACGACATTGTCCTGAGCGGCCACGCGTTCGAGGCTCGGGTCAACGTGGAGGACCCTGCATCGGGCTTTGCGCCACAGATCGGGACGATCTCGCACCTGACGGTGCCCGAGGGCGTCCGGTGGGACTCCGGCGTCGTCGTCGGGTCGCGGGTGTCGTCCCATTACGACTCGATGCTGGCCAAGCTCGTGGTGAGCGCCCGCGACCGTTCCATCGCCCTCGCCCGGCTGGCGCTCGCCCTCGACGAGCTCGTCATCGGCGGGATCGTCACCAACACCGGTTTCCATCGGTGGCTGGTCGATCAACCGCCACTGGTCGCGGGCCGCATCACCACCCGGTTCCTCGACGAGACCGACTTGCCCGACCAACCACCGCTCGACGAAGCCGCGGCGACGGCGGCTGCGGTGTGGGTCGACCATCGTCGCCGCATCGCGTCGAGCCGACCCTGGGCGTCGCTGCCCGACTTCTCACTGACTCCCCACAGGCCACAGCGGAGCGTGCTGCTCGCCCACAGCACTGGTGCCGTGTTCGAGATCGCGGCGCAGTCGGGGCTTCCAAATCCGGTCGCCAGCGTTGCCGATCGATCGGTCGCGGTGAACGTCGCCGGCACCACCCACACCTTTCGCGTGCTCGACCGTACCGAAGGCTGGTCGCCGGCTCCCGATGTCGGCCACGGTGCTGCCGACGCCGTCGCCTCGCCCTTCCCGGCGGTGGTCACCGAAACGCCGGTTGCCCCCGGCGATCACGTGAGCGGCGGCGACGTGGTCGTGGTGATCGAGGCCATGAAGATGCTCCACGCCTTGCGAGCCGCAGGGTCCGGCGTCGTGGCCGAGGTTCGCGTTCGCACCCGGCGACCAGACCGAGACCCATCAAGTGCTCATCACTTTCGAACAGGATCACCGATGACGAACACCCACCGCAACGCCTACATGACCGACGAGCTCCAGGCCATCTACGACCAGACCGTCGCCTTCGTGGCCAATGAGGTCATGCCATCGGGCGACCAGTGGGAGGCCGAGGGCAAGGTGCCCCGAGAGGTGCTGAGGCAGATGGGTGGCCTCGGGATGCTCGGTCTGCGTGCACCCGAGGAGCTCGGCGGTCTCGGCATGGGCATGTTGGCATCGGCGGTGTTCTCCGAGGCCCTCGGTTCCTCCACCTACGCCGGGTTCGACGTCACGGTGCTGGTGCACACCGACATGGCGGGCCCTCACCTGGTGAGCTCGGGTTCGCCGATCAACACGAACGCTGGATGCCCGGCGTGTTGTCGGGTGACACGATCCTGTCGATCGGGGTGACCGAGCCCGATGCCGGCTCCGATGTTTCCGGTATCCGCACCCGGGCCGTCAGGGACGGCGACGGTTGGCGCATCAACGGCCGCAAGACCTACATCACCAACGCCGTGTACGGCGACATGACGATCGTGGCGGCCAAGACCGACCCGGACAACAAGTACGGCATCACCATGTTCCTGGTGCCGGCGGGTACCGAGGGCTTCTCGGTTGCGAGCAAGCTCGACAAACACGGTTGGCGGTGTTCCGACACCGCCGAGCTGGTACTCGAGGACGTCTGGGTGCCCGACGACCAGGTCCTCGGCACGGTTCATCGCGGCTTCTACGAGACCATGAGGAACTTCCAGAACGAACGAATGGTGCTGGTGGGAATGGGAGTGGGTGCGGCTCAGGCCGCCCTCGACCTGACCAGTGCGTACTGCCAGGACCGGGCTGCTTTCGGGGGCCGCCTCTTCGACCTCGGGGCGATTCGTCAGCGCCTGGCGATGAACCAGGCCAAGGTCGACGCGGTGCGGGCGGCGATGTACCACGCCGCTTGGCTGGGCGATCAGGATCGCGACAACGTCCGCGAGATGTCGGGCGTCAAGGCCTGGGGATGCGAGGTGGTCAACCAGGTGATGTACGACTGCCTCCAGTTCCACGGGGGCATCGGGTACATGTCCGAGACCACGATCGAGCGCATGACCCGAGACGCTCGCATCCTGCCCATCGGTGGCGGAGCGACCGAGGTCATGCTCGAGGAAGTCGCCAAGCGGCTGTGAGCAGGCTCCCGTGACCGTCCGCCCGCTCTCTCACGTGCGTTCGGTGCTCTTCGCACCGGCGGTACGCCCTGACTTCCTGGCCAAGTTGCCGGCCAGGGGCGCCGACGCCGTGGTCATCGACTGCGAAGATGCCACCCCGCCCACCGCCAAGAACGAGGCGCGGGCGACCGTTCGCCGCCTGGGACCCGAGCTGGTCGCCGCCGGCTGTCAGGTGATGGTTCGCGTCAACGCCGTCGCGACCGAATGGTTCGCCGCCGACATCGGCGGCGCCCTCACGCGTGACCTCGCGGCTGTGGTCGTGCCCAAGGTCGAGACGACGGGCGAGCTCGACTCCGTGCGCAACCGCGCTCGACGGCGTCGGCTTGGTCGATCTCGGTGTGGTCGCCGGGCTCGAGACCGCCAGGGGAGTGGCCGACGCCCGCCTCGTGCTCGAGCACCCGGCGGTGATCGGCGCGTACTTCGGGGCCGAGGACTTCATCGCCGACATGGGCGGCCGGCGGACCAAGTCCAACGCCGAGGTGCTGCACGCGCGCTCCGAGGTGGTGCTGGCAGCTCGACTGGCGGGAGTTCCCGCCCTCGATCAGGTCGTCACCGACTTCGGCGACGGCGGCGCCTTCGCGGTCGAGGCGGCCGAGGCTCGCAACCTCGGCTATCACGGCAAGCTGTGCATCCATCCGGCCCAGGTCCCGCTGGCCAACCGCGCCTTCACGCCCGACGCCGCCGAGGTCGACCGGGCCCGACGGCTGCTCTACGCCTTCGACCGCGTCTGCGGCCCACGGCGTGGCCGCTCTCGCCTTCGAGGGTCAGATGGTCGATGAGCCCCTGGCCAGCCAGGCCCGTCGTGTGATCGCCCTCGCGGCCGCGTTCGACCCCGTGAGTGCGTCGACGACAGGAGAGCCCCATGGCGGCTGAGCACATCCGACCCCACGGGGGCAAGTGGTTCGAGGAGCTCGAGGTCGGTTCGGTGATCCCGCATGCGATCCGCCGCACCATCACCGAGGCCGACAATGTCCTGTTCACCTCTATCACCATGAACCCGGCCTGGTTGCACCTCGACTTCGACTACGCCGAGAACGAGACCGAGTTCGGCCGGCCCCTGGTGAACTCCTTGCTCACCCTGGCCATGGTGGTGGGCATCAGCGTGCACGAGACCACCCTGGGGACCACCGCAGCCAACCTCGGCTTCAGCGAGGTGTCGTTCCCGGCGCCGCTGTTTCACGGCGACACCCTCCACGTCGAGACCGAGGTCATCGAGGTACGTGCGTCGCGGTCACGGCCGGCGCAGGGCGTGGTCACCTTCGAGCACCGGGGATACAACCAAGACGACGCCCTCTGCTGTCGGGCGGTGCGCGCCGCCTTGATGCTCCGTCAACCGCCGTCGGCCTGAAGCGCCGCCGTCGCCATGGCGGTGAGCAATGCGCTCATGGCCTCACGATCGAGGCGCAAGCTGTGCGGGGTGGAGTTGATGAGGCCGAACACGCCATGGACACGAGCGCTGGTGGCCAGGCGATCGGTGTCACCCGTGACCCCCGTACCGTGTCGATCCACAGATCGACGTACCGACCCTGGAGGTCCCGAACCCGATGCTGATCGCCAGGGGACGCGTGCAGCAGGTCGCGGTACTGGACGGTGATGAGCTCGGGGCGATCGAGGGCGAACTCGACGTGGGCGCCGACGAGGGACGCGAGCGCAGCGGCCGGATCGGACGCCATGGCCACCACCGCGGCGCCGTGGCCGAGCAACTGATCACTTATCGCGATGAGAACTTCGCCGAGCAGGGCTTCCTTCCCGCGGAAGTGGTGATAGAGAGCCGGACCGGAGAGCTCGAGCTCGGCGCCGATGTCGTCCACGGTCACGCCGTGAAAGCCCCGGACCGCGAACAGGCGCGCTGCAACTGCCATGAGCTGTTCGCGCCGAGTCCGGGGTTCGGCGGCGAAGGGGCGCACCGGCATCATCGGGCCACTGTAGAGGGGCGTCTCGCCGGGCTCCGTCGATGCGGTCGGTGGTATCGGGCGGTAGGTTGAGCGGCGATCGATTCATCCGAGAGGTCAGGTAGATGTCCGAGCCGTCCCCGCCCGCGTCGCACACCGCGACTGGAGCCGAACACATCGATGAGGCACCGGAGGTGATCGATCCGCCGGGGGCCGAAGCCGACGGCGACGACACCGAATCCAGCGAGTCCATCGACCAGCCGGCCAAGGTCATGCGGGTCGGAGCCATGATGCGTCAGCTGCTCGAGGAGCTGCGCAATGCCGATCTCGACGAGAAGGGCCGCGATCGCATGCGCGAAATCTACGAGATCTCCGTGCGGGAGCTCGGATCGGCGATGAGTACCGATCTACGCGAGGAGCTCGGCCGACTGGCGTTGCCGTTCAGCGACGAAGAAGTGCCCTCGGAGGCCGAGCTGCGGGTGGCCGAGGCCCAGCTGGTGGGCTGGCTCGAAGGGTTGATCCAGGGCATCCAGGCCAGCCTGTTCGCCCAGCAGATGGCGGCCCAGCAACAGCTGGCCAGTGTGCGGGCCGGTCTACCCGCCGGTCAGCGGCCGCAGCCCCAACAGATGCCCGGTGGCGGCCCGGCCCCGGTCGCCGACGCCGACGGTCGTCCCGGCACCTACCTCTGATCGAACCTCTGCGTGTGCGGTCGACTCCGGGTCTGGCGGTTCGGGCCGAGAGCTGGTAGGTATGGGTGCCGGAATGACAACCGTGTGATTTGTCCACAACGTCTGGTGGAAAACACGGCTGAGCTGGGGACAGTGGCGTCTTGACTGTGGAGAACTCGACAACCGGAACACCGCGATGACGCGACGCGACTCGTTCACCCATCTTCACGTGCACACCGAGTTCTCCATGCTCGACGGTGCCGCCCGGATAGGCGAGGTCGTGGGCGCGGCGGCGGCCGACGGTCAGCCGGCTCTGGGCATCACCGACCACGGCAACATGTACGGCGTCATCGACTTCTACAAGGAGTGCCGCAAGCAGGGCATCAAGCCCATCATCGGCACCGAGCTGTACCAGGCCCACGATTCCCGCACCGAGCGACCGTCGCGCCGCGGTCGGGTCGACGACTCCGGCGGCGATACCGAGGGCGGACGCAAGCTCTACTACCACCTCACCGCCCTGGCCGAGAACAACGCCGGCTACAAGAACCTCATCCAGCTCGCCAGCCGGGCGTTCATGGAGGGGTACTACTACAAGCCCCGGGTCGACTGGGAGCTGCTCGAACAGCACAGCGACGGCCTGATCGTCACCACCGGGTGTCTCGGTGGCCAAGTACTCCAGTCGCTGGTGCACGGCGACGAGAAGGGCGCGCTCGCCAAGGCGGCCCGGCTCCAGGACATCTTCGGGAAGGACAACCTCTTCGTCGAGATCCAGGATCACGGCATACCCGAGCAGCACCGCACCAACCCGCGGTTGTTCGAGATCGCCCGCAAGATCGGTGCGCCGCTGTTGGCGACCAACGACAGCCACTACGTGCATCAGCACGACTCGGTCGCCCATGACGCACTGTTGTGCGTCCAGACCGGGTCGCAGATGAGCGATCCCGATCGCTTCAAGTTCCACGGAGATCAGCACTACCTGAAGACTGCAGGTGAGATGCGACACCTGTTCTCCGAGATCGAGGTCGCGTGCGACAACACGCTGTGGATCGCCGAGCGGTGCAACGTCGAGATCGAGTTCGGCCAGCCCCTGTTGCCCGACTTCCCCCTCCCCGAGGGCCATCTCGACGACGCCGCGTACCTCGAACACCTCACGATGCAGGGCGCACGACAGCGCTGGGGCGAGGTCCTCCCCGACGAGGCAGTGTCGCGTCTCGCCTACGAGCTCAAGGTCATCAACGACATGGGCTTCGCCTCGTACTTCCTGATCACCTGGGATCTCATCAAACACGCACGCGACAACGGCATCCGCGTCGGGCCCGGCCGAGGGTCCGCGGCCGGCTGCGCCGTGGCGTACTGCCTCCAGATCACCGATCTCGACCCCATCGAGTACGACCTGCTGTTCGAGCGGTTCCTGAATCCCAGCCGCGTCTCGATGCCCGACATCGACATGGACTTCGACTCCCGCTACCGAGACGAGATGATCCGGTACGCGGCCGAGAAGTACGGGCGTGACCACGTCGCTCAGATCGTCACGTTCTCCACCATCAAGGCTCGGGCGGCGGTGCGCGATGCCGCCAGGGTTCTCGGGTACGACTACGGCACCGGCGACCGCATCGCCAAGGCCATGCCGCCGCTCATCATGGGACGCGACACACCGCTGCACGCTTGCCTCGAGGAGCAGCCGAAGTACGCCGACGGCTACAAGATGGCCGCCGATCTGCGGCGGATGTACTCCGACGACCCCGACTCGAGGAAGGTCATCGACGTGGCCAAGGGCCTCGAGGGGCTCCGGCGCCAGGACGGCATCCACGCCGCCGCGGTGGTGATCACCAAGGAGCCACTCACCGAGTACCTCCCCATCCAGCGCAAGCCCGAGTCGGGGCAGCCCATCGAGGACGCACCGGTGGTCACCCAGTACGAGATGCACGGGGTCGAAGACCTGGGCCTGCTCAAGATGGACTTCCTCGGTCTTCGGAACCTCGACGTGATCGAGGACACCCTCGACATCATCGAGCAGGCGAGCGGCTTCCGCCTCGACATCGATGCCGTGCCCCTCGACGACCAGCCCACGTTCGCGTTGTTGGCCCGCGGCGACTCCATCGGGGTGTTCCAGCTCGAGAGCGCGCCCATGCGGGCCCTCATGCGCTCGCTCGCGCCCGACAGCTTCGAGGACGTAGCGGCACTCGTCGCGCTGTACCGGCCCGGGCCCATGGCGGCGAACATGCACAACGACTACGCCGACCGCAAGAACGGTCGCAAACCGGTCGAGTTCATCCATCCCGACGCCGAAGACCTTCTCGCCGACACCTATGGCCTGATGATCTATCAGGAGTCGGTCATGCGGATGGCCCAGAAGTTCGCGGGCTACTCCTTGGCCGAGGCCGATCTGCTGCGCAAAGCCATGGGCAAGAAGATCCGCGAGGCGATGGAGAAGGAGCGCCAGAAATTCACCGAGGGAGTGGTCGCCAACGGCTACGACGAGCGGCTGGCGGTCGAATTGTTCGACATCATCGCCCAGTTCGCCGACTACGCCTTCAACAAGAGCCATTCGTACGGCTATGGCTTCATCGCCTACCAGATTGCCTATCTGAAGGCGAACCATCCCGTCGAGTATCTCGCCGCGCTGCTCACCAGTGTGAAGTCGAATCTCGACAAGGCGGCGATCTACCTCAACGAGTGCCGCACCATGGGCATCGACGTCCTGGTGCCCGACGTCAACGTGTCGGCGTCGAACTTCACTGCGGTGCTCGGCGCCGCTGAACCCGGTCGACGCGGGTCGATCCCGTTCGGTCTCTCGGCCATCCGCAACGTCGGGGAGGGTTTGGTCGACCTGCTCATCGAGGAGCGCACTGCCAACGGCGCCTTCGTCGACTTCTACGACTTCTGCGAACGGGTCGACACCCAGGTGCTCAACAAGCGGGCCATCGAGTCGCTCATCAAGGCCGGCGGCTTCGACTCGCTCGGTCACTACCGCCAGGGGCTCCTGAGCGTGTTCGAGGCGATCGTCGATCAGGTCGTGGCCCGGCGACGCGAGCGAGACATGGGAGTCATGACGCTGTTCGGTGATGCCGTCGACGGCGACGACGTCTTCGACGAGAAGATCGCCATTCCCGACGTCGAGTTCGACAAGAAGCGCAAGCTTGCGTTCGAGAAGGAGATGCTCGGCCTCTACATCTCCGACCACCCGCTCATGGGCCTCGAGAGCCACCTGCGGCGCCGCTGTGACGCGACCCTCGGTGACCTCGAGACGCTGGTCGACGGTGATATCCGCACCATGGGCGGGGTGATCACCAACCTCCAACGGAAGTGGACCAGGAAGGGCGATCTCATGGCGGTGTTCGAGCTCGAGGATCTCCAGGGCTCGGCCGAAGCCATGGTGTTCCCTCGATCGATGACCGAGTACGGCCATGTCGTGAACGACGACGCCATCGTGGTGTGCAAGGTACGCGTCGACCGGCGAGACGACCTCCCGAAGCTCATCGTCATGGAGCTCACCGCCTTCGACATCGAGACCCAGACCGGCGGCGCGCCCATTCACGTCCAGCTCCCCTCGCACGGCTTGCGGGCCGACGAGTACGGCCGGCTGAAGGAGCTGCTCACCCAACACCCCGGCGACAGCGATGTCATCATCGAGCTCGGCCAGACGCAGGTGAAACTCCCCGAAGAGTTCGCGGTCGATTCCCGAACCGGGTTGGTAGCCGAGCTGCGCATCCTCCTCGGGCCCGACGCCGTTCGGGTGTGAGCACCGACGGCGGTGCCCGTGACCTGCCCGATCAGGACGGTTTGCGCCGTCGCCGTTTTGGAAGTGGACTAGAGGGGCCGGCGGAGGACTTGTCACCTCTGTCGCGAGCTCAGGACCACCCAGGAGTAGGGGACCACACATGGCCGTCGAGGTCGAGACCAAGGACTGCACGTCGCTCACCGATGCCGAGATCTCCGAGATGGCCGATCTCTGCGCCGAGGGGCCGCGACCGTTCGGTGTCGGCCTGTTGTCGAAGCAAGCCGAGGAGTGGGTGCTGGTCACCACGGCCCGCGACGGCGGCAAGCTCAAGGGTTTCGTGTTCTCGACGCTCGAACGGGTGGGCGGCACGCCAGCGGTGCTCATCGGCATGGGGGCCGTCGGTCGAACGGCGAAGCGCAGCACCTATCTCCGTGCCCTGATGGCAGAGCAGATGTTCAAGGCGCTCATGGCGTTTCCCGACGAAGACGTGCTGGTCGGCGCCCAGTTCGCCGACCCGGGCGCGCTCGAGGCCTACAAGGCGCTCAGTGGCACGGTGCCGCGGCCCGAATACGAGGCCAACGGGGAAGATCGGGCGTGGGGTCGGCGCCTCGCCAAACGATTCGACATCGCGGCCACGCGCTGATCAGGCGCGGTCCTTCACGGTGGTCGGCGACGGCAACACGCCTCGGGTGTTCGACTACGAGTCGCTCAAGCCCGACAGGATCCCGACGGCGGTGGCGGCGCAGTTCGACCCCCTCGATCTGGCTCGGGGTGACTCGCTCATCGTTTTCTGCTGGGCGATGGTCGAAGACCTGGAGAAGCTTCGCTGAGCCCTTCGTTTCGCCACGTCGTCCGGCACCGCCGGATGGTTCGTCGCTTCCGGACCGACCCCGTCGACGCCGAGGTGCTCGACGAGCTCCTCGATCTCGCCCGGCGGGCTCCGTCGGCCGGCTTCAGTCAGGGCACCCACTTCCTCGTGCTCCAGGGGGCCGAGATCGGGCGATTCTGGGCCATCACCCTGCCCGAGCCCCATCGGTCGAGCTTCCGGTGGCCCGGTCTGCTCCGGGCACCGGTGATCGTGTTGCCCCTCGCCGATGAAGGGGCCTATCGAGCCCGCTACGCGGAGCCCGACAAGGCGCAAGCGGGCCTGAGTGACGGTGAATGGCCGTTGCCGTACTGGCAGATCGACACGGCCATGGCCACCATGACACTGTTGCATGCGGTTGTCGATGCCGACCTGGGCGCCCTGTTCTTCAGCCTGTTCAGGGGTGAGGATGAGGTGTTGCGCGCCTTCGGAGTGCCCGACGGCATCCGACCGATCGGCGCGGTGGCCATCGGCCATCCCGATGCCGGTGATCGCACCAGTTCATCGGCTCTTCGCGGCCGGAAACCCATCGACGAGGTCATCCACCACGGCCGCTGGTGATCAGGGGGTTGCGCTGCACTCCACGAAGATCCGTACCTGGTCGGTGTGGAGATCGTCCACGTGTGACGTCAGGGTCAAGATGTTCGGGTTGACCGAATCGGCGACGACACTGTCGGTGGACGGCTCGTACCCACGATTCACGTCGGTGGAGTAGATGGCGCCTTCGGTGCCGTACTGCGCGTCGGTGGCGATGAGATCACTGGTGACCGAGATCCAACCGAGCACGTTCGTCGGGAACTCGATGGTCACGGTGTTGTCGAGGAAGCCGGTGCCCTCGGTGGGGCTGTAGGAGATCAGCACGCTGCAGATCTCGACGGGACCCGCGATGAGGGTTCCGCCGCTGGGTGAGCTGTTCACGACCAGGATCTCGCCGACGCCCAGGGCGTGGGGACCGCTCTCCACGCCGCCTTCGAAGGCGTCGTTGTCGTCGAGGAGACCGTTCTCGCCGAGATCGTCGCCCGCAAGCAACGTGAAGGAGTTGTAGTTGCCGCTCAGCGCGTTCGGGTTGAACGCCGAGCGATCCTCGGCGTCGGTGAAGCCCGACTGACCGATCTTGTCGGCCGAATCCTCCACGGCGGCGTCGGCCCCGTCGGTGAGCCCGAGCACCAGAGGAGCGGTCAGCCCCACCAGGAACACGAGGACAAGGGCATACTCAACGGCTGTCGCGCCGCGCGTCTTCGAGAGGAATCGCGTCATGCGCGAACCATCGGCATCGGTACCGGGCACCTTGAGCCTTCCGGGACCCATCGGCCAAACCTGATGCGTTCGGCTCATTCCGGCGGACCCACGGCGGTGGCCACTCAAGTCACCCGTGAACTCGCCGAAAAGTTCCGGAGTGGCAGAGACCGGTCTGCGTCACATCTCGCGAGCAACGGACGAAAACCTGATGGGCGAAGTCAGAAAATCGAGCATCCGGCAGCGGGGCGCTACTGCCGTGGAAGCCGCCCTGGTGGCGCCGCTCATGTTCCTGGCGATCTTCGGCGTCATGGAGTTCTCGCTGTTGTTCCGCACCAGCCTCGGCGCCTCGAACGCGTCGGCCGACGGTGCCCGTACGGCATCGGTCGCCGGCCGCGACCTCGACGCCGACTACCGAACGTTGCGTCAGATCGACAAGTCGGCAGCAGCCCTACCCGACGACGTGATCGAGCGCATCGTGGTCTTCCGCGCAACGACCTTCGACGACCCCGTTCCACCGGGATGCCTGACCGTCGCCGCTCCTGGCGGCATCGATGATGTCTGCAACGTCTACCTGCCGGCCCAGATGGAGTGGCCCGAGTCCGAGTTCGGCTGCGACCCCGCGGCCAATCCCCGCCCCGATCCCGACCGATTCTGGTGCCCGGCCGATCGAATCGTCTCCGTCGGGACCGGTCTGGACTACATCGGGATCCACCTCGTGGTCGATCACGAATACGCGACCGGCTTCGTCGGCGACCACCAGGAGCTCAACGAGACGACCGTGCTGAAGATCGAACCGGAGGCACAGTGATGACCCGAATCCCACGGCTCCGCTGCTGGGCTCGCCGCGTCCGTGGCGCCGTTGCCATCGAGACGGTCATCGTGTTGCCGCTCATCCTGCTGATTGCCTTCGCCTCGATCGAGCTGGGCTTCGCCTGGCAACGCTCGCGCGAGGTGAACAACGCGACCCGGTCTGCCGCCCGTGTTGCCAGCAACCTCGGAGACGGTCGCTTTGCCGACGAGGAGGCACTGCTCACCCTCCAAGCCGGCGTACGTGAGGTCGACAGCGTGGCGGGTGTCGCCATCTTCAAGTCGGCGACCCCCGACGGCGTGGTGCCCGAGCTGTGCAAGACGCAGTCGGTCAACGGCGTGTGCAATTACTACAGCGGCGCTGCCTTTGCCGCGATCACCGCGACGAGCTTCGGAACCGATGACGGCTCGTGCGGCGGAGACCCCGACGCGGCGTGGTGTCCCCTGAACCGCCAGCGCGATCCCGAGTCGAACCCGGACTACATCGGCATCTGGGTGCGAATCGAACAGGACCCCATCACCGGAATCTTCCCGGGTTCGGGGAGCCTGCTGACCATCGAGGACACCGCGGTGATGCGGGCTGAACCCGAGGTGACCCTGTGATGAGTGACGATCTGGAAACACCGACGACCCGTCATGGTGAGCGGGCCTTCTCGGCCATTCTCACCGTGATGCTCCTCTTGCCGATGCTGGGCTTCGCCAGCCTGGTGGTCGATGTCGGCTACTGGTACGACCGCGCCGCCGAGGTCCAGAAGGCGGCCGACGCCGCCGCGCTGGCCGGCGTGGTGCACCTGCCCGACGAGGACGAGGCGCGAACGATCGCCCTCGAAGCGGCGGAGCGCAACGGGTTCGAGAACGGTGTCGACGGCGTGACGGTGACCGTCGAGAAGTTCCCCGGCAGCGACAACCGCCTCAAGGTGACCATCCTCGACACCAACGTGCAGATGTTCTTCGCCGACCTCTTCATCAGCGATGTCGACATCGAGCGCACGGCGCTGTCGGAGTTTGCTCGGTCGATCCCGATGGGCAATCCCGAGAACCGGCTCGGTACCGATCCCGAGCAGGGCATCGTGAACGACTACTACGTGTCGATCTCCGCCGGCGCCGAGGCCAAGAAGGGCGGCGATCGCCACGCCGACAAGAGCTGCGACTCCACCACCGCATTCTGTACGAACGGCGCGCTCGGCAACCTCGTGTCCAACGGTGGCGAATACCGCGAGGAGGGCTACTTGTTCGCCCTCCGGGTGAAGGAAGACCGCAACCTACCGCTGGTGGTCGAGGTGTTCGATCCGGCCCACAACGCAGCCGACCAGGAGTGCGACGGTGCCGCCGGCGTCTTGCCGTTGAACTACTTCTCGGGCAGCCCTGCCCCGGCCGAGGCGCTGCTCACCAGTGATCTCGCCCTGCTGTTCCCCGGCGACGACAAGGACATGGACGGCGACTTCCTCGACGACTGGGCGGAAAGGTACGGCAACTTCCCAGGGGCTGCCTACTGCACCGGCGACACCAGCGGAAACAACGACAACGCGCAGACGACCACCTATGTCATGCGCGCACCCGACGAGACACCGTGGAACAGCCTCGACAATCCGATCATCGCGACCGGTACGTGTTCGGCCGTGCAGTACGAAGGCTGGTCGGATCGGCGGGCCGGTCTGGTGATCGACGGCTACCGGAACAACACGGAGGACTACTACGCGCTGCTCGAGGCGGTCGGCGACCCCGACCCGACCATCGCTGCGGGTGCCCTCGAGTTCGCCAACCAGTTCCGTCGCTGGGTCCGCACGTGTGAGATCCCGGCCAGCGACGTACGGGTGGGCGACTACATCCTCCAGGTTCGCTCCAATGCCGCCCTCGGTGCGCCCCTGGTGTACGACCCCAACGAGAACGGCACCGGCCGCAACCACTACTCCCTCCGCGGCGGCTGGGACATCGGCGGCGACTTCCCCGACGGCACCAACGTGGAGCTCTTCGCCCTGGGCACCATGGCCATCGACTCGAACGTTCCTGGCGCCGCTGCCCGCCTCGATCTCGCCCGTATCACGCCCGAGTACGCCGGTCAGACCCTCGAGATCCAGCTCTGGGATGTCGGCGATGCCTCGACGGCCGGTGTCTACACGTTGCTGCCGCCCATCGAGGTCGAGGCCACGAACCCGTTCGTGAACTGTCGCTTCTCCAACACCAAGGCGAGCTGGCCCGGCGACGCCGACTCGTCGGACTGCGCCGTGAATGTGAACAACTCGAACATGAACGGGCAGTTGCTCACCGCTCTGGTGAAAATCCCCGACGACTACACGTGCAACTTCGCCGATCCGACCGGATGCTTCATCCGAGTGCTGATCGACTATCCGAGCGGTGCCAAGGTGTTCGACCACACCACGTGGTCCGCGGGCGTCGCCAACGATCCTCTGCGTCTGCTCGAGTGAGGTGACCGCCGCCGGCCCTGCCCTCGCTCGAGGGCGGTTCCGGCGTGCTCGAGCAGCCGCAGGACGATCGGCCCGGTCAGGCGTCGTGGAGCTGTGCGGCGAGCGCGTCGGCGCGATCGGTCGGCCGTTCACACACGAAGTCGTGGCACACATAGGCGAGATCGTCACGACGGTCAGCCCAGAGCGGCGAGTCGTAGGGCTCGCCCCATGCCAGCACCATGCGAGGTCGGAACCCTGCTGCCGCCTGACGAACCAGATCGGGGCGATCGCCGGTGATGGCGACCTCGACCGCGCCCCGATGGTACAGATCGAGGGCAGCGAGCAGGTGACCGAAACCTGACGGATGCCGGGCGGCCACCGGCCCGACCAGGCTCAGGATGGTCTCGGCTCGTCGGCGGTACTCCGACTCACCGGTCAGGGCGCCCAGGCGTAGGAGGGCGAGTGCGGACACGGAGTTGGCGGCAGGGGTGGCGTTGTCCTGGATGTCCTTGGGTCGGGTCACCAGAGCTTCGGCGTCTCGGCCCGACGTGAACAACCCGCCGCCGTCGTCGTCCCAGAACAGGTCGAGCATGGCGTCGGCGGTTGCCCGGGCCTCGACGATCCAACGAGCGTGCCCGGTGGCCTCGGCCAGCCGGGTGAACGCATCGACGAGAGCTGCGTAGTCGTGGGCGTAGGCAAGATGGCGGGCGCTCGCCGGTCGGTCGGCGTCGCCGGCCTGCCACGAGCGGAGCCAGCGCCCCGACTCGGGGTCGCGCAGGTTGTCGAGCAGGAACTGGCCATTGGTCTCGGCGGCCTCGAGCCAGCCGGCGTCATTGGTGACGAGGGCGGCTTCGGCCAACGACGCGAGGAACAGCGCATTCCATTCGGTCAGCACCTTGTCGTCGAGGCCGGGCCGGATGCGCTGGTTCCGGCGGCCTAGGAGCGCTTTGCGCGCCTCCTCGATCGCCGGTGGCCGCACCAAGGCACCGCGCTCGGGACGCCACGGGATGTTCGATCCCTCGAAGTTGCCGTCGTCGGTGATGCCCCACCAGATGAGGGCGTCGTCGGCGTCGGACCCGAGCACGTCCCGAACCTCGTCGGGCGTGAAGACGTAGAACTTGCCCTCGACTCCCTCGCTGTCGGCGTCCTCGGCCGAGTAGAGGCCGCCGTCGGGATGGCGCAGGTCGCGCAGCACGTAGTCGACGATCTCCTCGAGTACCTGGCGGTGATCGGGATCGCCGGTGACCTGCCAGGAGTGGAGGTACACGCGAGCGAGCAGGGCGTTGTCGTAGAGCATCTTCTCGAAGTGCGGCACCATCCACCGCTCGTCGACCGAGTAGCGGGAGAACCCGCCGGCGAGGTGGTCGTACATGCCGCCCGACGCCATGGCGTCGAGCGAGGTCGTCACCATGTTCAAGAGGTTGGCGTCGCCGGTCCGATGGTGCACGCGCAGCAACAGGTCGAGGTTCATCGAGGCGGGGAACTTCGGTGCGCCACCGAATCCGCCCCACTCCGGGTCGAAGTCGCCGGCCAGGGCCTGCGTGGCGGCGTCGACCAGGCCGTGCGCCGGTGGGCCGCCCGCCACGTCGATCGAGCCCATCGAGTGGAGCATCGACGTCAGTCGATCGGCTTGGTCGTGGAGCTCGGGGCGGCGATTGGCCCATGCGTCGGTGATGGCGTCGAGCAGCTGGACGAACGAGGGCATGCCGTGGCGTGCGGTGGGCGGGAAGTAGGTGCCGCCGAAGAACGGTCGCCCGTCGGTGTCGAGGAACACGGTCATCGGCCAGCCCCCCGACCGGTGAGCGCCTGAACGGCGTTCATGTAGATGGCGTCGACATCGGGGCGTTCTTCGCGGTCGACCTTCACGTTCACGAACCGCTCGTTCATGATCGCGGCAGTGGCCTCGTCCTCGAAGGACTCATGGGCCATCACATGGCACCAGTGGCACGCCGAGTAGCCGACCGACAACAGGATGGGGACATCACGCCGACGGGCCTCGGTGAAGGCATCGTCGCCCCAGGGCAGCCAGTGCACCGGGTTGTCGCGGTGCTGACGGAGGTACGGGCTGGTCTCTTCGGCGAGGCGATTCACGTTGGAACTCTATGATCACCCGGTGCCTCCCGCGAACGAACCGCCCGCAGGTCTCGGTCTGTGGGTCGCCGGCGCCCGTCCCCGGACCCTGCCGGCTGCGGTCGTCCCCGTGCTGGTGGGAACCGCGGCTGCGGCCAACGGCGAGCTCGGCGACGGCCGGGGGATCTCGTTGTGGCGATGCCTTGCCGCCATGGGCGTATCGCTCGCGCTCCAGATCGCCGTGAACTACGCCAACGACTACAGCGACGGCGTACGGGGCACCGACGATGCCCGGGTCGGCCCGCTCCGCCTGGTCGGATCGGGCCTGGTGGCAGCGAGAACCGTCAAGCGGGCAGCCTTCGTGGCGCTCGCGGTCGCCGGCGTGCTCGGCTTGGCCCTGGCCGCGGTGGCCGGATGGGAGCTGCTCCTGGTCGGCGCGGCGTCGATGGCCGCTGCGTGGTTCTACACCGGCGGGCCCAGGCCCTACGGCTACCTCGGACTCGGTGAGGTCTTCGTGTTCGTGTTCTTCGGTCTGGTGGCCACCGCAGGGTCGGCGTACGTGCAGCTCGAAGTGCTCACGGCTCTCGCTGTGGCCGTTGCCGTGCCGGTGGGCCTGATAGCCGTTGCGCTGCTGGTCACCAACAACCTTCGTGACATCCCCGGTGACACCGAGTCGGGCAAACGCACGCTGGCGGTTCGCCTCGGCGCCGGGCGCACCAGGGTCCTCTACGCCGGCCTGGTCGGGCTCTCGATCGCCACGGCGGCGAGTGTGGCCCTCGAGCGCGGCCCGTGGATGCTGCTGCCACTTGTCGCCGTAGGACCTGCTGTTGCGCCGGTTCGAGCGGTACTCGGCGGCGCCGACGGGCCCAGGCTCATCCCGGTGCTGGGAGCCACCGGCCGAGTCCAGCTCGCGCTCGGGGTGACGATGGCGGTGGGGCTGTGGCTCTCGTCGTGAGTCGACGATCTGGCCGTCAGGTGACCGGCTGGTGGAACTCGACCATGTTGCCCGACGGGTCGACGGCGAAGGTTTGACGGGCTCCGTTGGATTGGGCCTTCGGTTCACTCACCTCGACACCGTTGGCCCGCAGCTCGTCGACCACGGCGTCGAGGTCGTTGACATGCAGTGCGAAGTGCTGACCGAAGTTGTCGGGCACCGTGGCATCGCCGATGAGATGGACCTGGCGTCCGTCGGCCATCCCGAGCCAGTAGCCCGGGAACGAGAAGTCGGGCCGTGGGTCGACGGTGAAGCCGAGGATGTCGACGTAGAAGTCCTTGGTGGCCTCGACATCGATGACGTTCAGCGAGACGTGGTGTACACCTGCGATGTCCATGACGAGACGTTAGCCCGTGGGGTCAAGCCCTGGTCGCCGTGAGGAGCTGCGAGAGGCCCTTGGTCAGCTGGGTGTGTTCGACGTCGGAGAACCCCGCGGTTGCGAGCATCGACTGCATCGCGGCGGCGGGTGGCAGGTAGGCCACCGACCGGGGGAGGTAGCGATACGCGGCTCGGTCCGACAAGAGCCCGCCGATGAACGGCACGACCTTGCCGAAGTACACGTTGTAGCCGGCCCGCACGAATCGGCTCGGCGGCTGACCGACATCGAGCAGACCGATACGGCCACCGGGTCGGATGACCCGTGCCAGCTCGTCGAAGAGAGCGCCGAGGTCGACCACGTTGCGGAGCGCGTACCCGCAGGTGGCGCCGTCGAGGATTCCGTCGGGCAGCGGGAGGTGGAGAATGTCGGCGTGGACGAGCGGTGCGGGAGTGCGGGCGGCCTGGAGCATGCCCATCGACAGGTCGAAGCCGATCGGTCGGTGGCCCGCTTCGGCCAGATCGAGGCAGAGGTCTCCGGTTCCGCACGCAAGGTCGGCCACGAGTGATCCCGGGGTGAGAGCAAGATCGCCGACCGTCCTGCGGCGCCAGCGCACGTCGAGGCGGAACGTCATGATCCGGTTCACCAGGTCATAGCGCGGCGCAATGGTGTCGAACATCGACCGCACCGCGGCGACCTTCGCATTGCCTTCGGGCAGGGGTCCGTCGTCCATCGCCATGGCGTCGATCGTACGAGTGGCGTTGCCAGGCGCAACGGTCTCAACCACAGCGGAGGCCGTCGGTCGGCAGGGCTGCATCGACGATGTAGGCGGTCACCGCATCGTCGATGCAGCCGCTGCGTCCGATCGCGGTGTGACCTGGCGCATCGTGGATGATGAGCACGCTCTCGGGCACCAGGTCGTGCACGTGCTCGGCCCAGGCCAACGGCGTCGCCGGGTCACCCGCGCCGCCGACGAGCAGTATCGGTGGCACCGCGGCCACCGTGAGGTCGACCCTCGACTCGACCGGCTCGACCGACCAGTAGGCACAGGGAAGAAGCTCGTTGGCGATGGCGTGGCCGAGTCGAGGTGACACGTCGGCCAACTGTGCGGCCAGAGCGGCATGGCTGTCGGGTGTCGCCGGGCGGGCCGAGTCGATACAGGTCACCGCGAGGTAGGCATCCCACCCGGTGAAGGCCCGGTAGCCATCGGCCAGCCGGTCGAGCCCGCCGGGGTCGCCGCGCTCGAAGCGTGCCAGCGCCTCGACGAGGGTCGCCTGACGGTCACCCGCATAGGCCGAGATGATCACTGCATCGGCCACCTCGGCCGGGCCGACGAGCGAACCGTCGAAGGTTTGAAGCGGCGTGGTCTCGGCGGCGGCGAACACCTCATCGAGTATCGCCAGCGGGTCGTCGAGGCCACAGTCGACGGTGCCGGCGCACGCAGTCAGGTTGGCGACGGTGATCGCTTCGAAGGATGCTGTCTGATCGGCGAGGAACGTCGAGAGGTCGAGCGTCGGATCGACCACCGCATCGAGCACCATGGCGGCCACCTTGTCGGGATGGGCGGCGAGATACCGGAGCGCAATGACGGTGCCGTAGCTGAATCCGATGAACCGCAGCGGCTCGTCGCCGAGCGCGATCCGCAGCAGCTCGAGATCCTTCACGGCGGTATCGGTCCCGACGGCGGCCAGGAGTCCACCCCCCGCCGAGGAGTCACAGGCCTCGGCGACGCGGCGGGCGGATGCGCGGAGATCGGTCGTCTCCGTGGCGTCGTCGGGGCTGGAGTCGAGGCGGAAGAACTCATCGATTTCCGGCGCACAGTCGATGGGGGCGGAGGTTCCGACTCCTCTCGGATCCCAGCTGACGAGATCGAAGCGCTCCGTGATCGACTCGGGTAGCGGCGACCGCCGGGCCAGCCACTCGACTCCCGATGCGCCAGGGCCCCCGGGATTCAGGAGAATCACCCCGACCGGATCCCCACCCGTGGCGAGCCGGCGCACGACGGCCAGCTCGATCATTTCGGCTCCGGGTCCGTCGTGGTCGAGCGGCACCGCCAGCTCGGTGCACTGGGCGCCGGTTCCACACGACCGCCAGGCCAGCTCCGGTGGTTCCTCCGACAGGACCGGAGCCGAATCGGGAGTGGTTCCGGTCGGTTCGCTCTCCGTCTCGGTTGGTGCCTGCGGCTCGGTGCTCGTCGGAGGGTTCGTGGCCCCTTGGCAGGCGGCCGTGGTCATGATCGCCGCGAGCGCCACGGCAAGACAGCGCATCAGTCGTGACTACGGCGCCGGGGCGCAGCGACGGTGACCTCGTGGCCGGCGCGCAGCTGGCCGCACGCCGCGTCGATCTCGGTCCCGCGGGTCTGGCGAACGGTGACGTTGGCACCGAAGGATCGGAGCTCGGCCACGAACTCGCGCACGCGGGTGGGGTGGGTGCCGAGCACGGGGTATCCCGGTGTCGGATTCAGCGGGATGAGGTTGATGTGGGCGCGACAGGTGCGGGCGATGTCGGCCAGCTCCCGGGCATCGGACGCCCGATCGTTGGTGTCGGCGATGAGGGCCCACTCGAAGGAGATCCGTCGGCTCTTGGCCGCGAAGTAGTCGAGGCACGCAGCAACGAGTGCATCGAGGGGATAGCGGCGGTTGATGGGGACGAGCTCGTTCCGCAGGGCGTCGTTGGCCGCATGGAGGGAGACGGCCAGGTTCACGGGTAGCGCCTCGTCGGCCAGGCGG
The DNA here is from genome assembly GCA_963700995.1 of uncultured Acidimicrobiales bacterium. GTDB lineage: Bacteria > Actinomycetota > Acidimicrobiia > Acidimicrobiales > JAHEJN01 > JAHEJN01. The sequence goes on along the minus strand of CAVOZP010000005.1, from coordinate 70,556 downwards.
CGGATACCGGGAATGATGCCGACGGTCGACACGGTGAGGTGGCGAGCCGACAGGCCGAGGTCGCCATGCAGCCGCTGGACGGCTCCCCAGGTGTTGTCGTAGTTGGCGAGAGGCTCGCCCATGCCCATGAAGACGATGTTGGAGACGCGTCGGGGTCGGGCGCGGCGTGCAGCCCGGATCACCTGCTCGACGATCTCGCCCACGCTGAGCTGGCGGTCGAATCCGGCCTGGCCGGTTGCACAGAACCCGCACGCCATGGCACAGCCGGCCTGTGAGCTGATGCAGACGGTCGACCGGTCGTCATAGTGCATCAGTACGGTTTCGATGCGGGTCCCGTCGGGCAGCTCCCACAGCCACTTCACCGTGTCGCCGTCGTCGCTCATCGACTCGGTCACCGAACGCAGCGCCGTCGGAACCGCTTCGAGGGACTCCCGCAACGACTTGGGCAGCGTGGTGATGTCGGCGGGCGCGAGCAGCTGGTCGTAGAGCCCGGTCCACGCCTGGTCGAGCCGGTAGCGGGGCTGGCCGTCGAGCAGCTGGTCGAGCGCACCCCGATCGAGGTCGTAGAGGCCGGGCACCATGGCCATTCAGATCGTTGCCCGATAGGCGCGGTCGATGTGGTGGCGGCGAAATCCGAGTCGCTCGTACACGCGGTTGGCGGCGTCGTTGTCGGCTTCGACGTAGAGCATGGCCGTGTCGATGCCTTCGGCGACGAGGTGGTCGAGACCGGCACGGGTCATGGGCGCTCCGAGGCCGCGGCCGTGGAAGTCGGGATCGAGGGCGATCACGTAGATCTCTCCCGAGCACGGGCACGGTGTCGCGGTGGATCTTGGTCCAGCAGAAACCGGCCAGTCGGTCGCCCACGTGGTGGACGAGGAGCCCGTCGGATCGGAACCAGGGCTCGGTCATGGCCCGTCGGAGGTCGTCGGCGGTCATCGACGCTTGTTCGGGATGCCAGGCGAAGGCGCGAGCGTTGACGTCGACGAGAGCGGTGAGGTCGACGTCGGCGTCGAAGGCCCGCACCGCGAGTACACCGGGCTCGCCAGGAACGGGGAGCGGCGCTCGAAGCTGCCACAGGTCGCGATAGGCGGTGAAGCCATGCACGAGGGCGACTTCGTCGGCGGCATCATCGACCTCGGGAACCCAGAGTTGCGCGGGTCCGCCTCCCTCGGCGTGAGCCTCGGCGACGGCGTCACCGAGCTCGGCCTCGACCATGGGGAGATCGTCGCGTCGTGCGGGCAGACGGAAGGTCCAACGAAACGCACCGACGAGAGGTCCGGCGACTTCGACGGTCATGGTCGCGTCGGCGCATCGATCGTCGGCCTCATGGCGATGAGGGTATCTTCGGCGGCAATGGCACGACCGCGAACACCCGCCGGCCACGCGCGAGGCGCACCCACGAGCGCCTCGCGGCCGAGTACCCCGAGGCCGTGTGCGAGCTCGATCACGCCGATGCCTTCCAACTGCTGACCGCCACGATTCTGTCGGCCCAGGCCACCGACGTCGGCGTGAACAAGGCGACGCCAGGGCTGTTCGCGGCGTACCCGACCGCCGAGGCGCTGGCGGCCGCCGACCCCGAAGGTGACATCGAGCCGCTGATCAACACGATCGGTCTGTTCCGAGGCAAGGCCAAGAACATCGTGGGCATGGCCCGGCTGCTGTTGGAACGCCATGGTGGCGAGGTTCCCGGGTCGATGAGAGAGCTCACCGCGCTGCCCGGCGTCGGCCGCAAGACGGCCAACGTGGTGCGCAGCGTTGCGCTCGGCCTGCCCGGGTTGCCGGTCGACACGCACGTCGGCCGGCTGGCCCGACGGTTGGGTCTCACCGACGAAACCGATCCGGTGAAGGTCGAGCTCGAGCTGAACCCCATGGTCCCCGCGGCCGAGCGTGGCGAGTTCAGCCTCCGATTGATCCTGCACGGACGGCGGATCTGCTCGGCACGGAACCCCGACTGCGGTGCGTGCGTGCTCAACGACTTCTGCCCGTCTGCCGGTGACTTCGGCTGAGCTCGATTCGCGGAACATCAACCGTTTCGCGGCTGGTCATGCAATGGACAGAAACGCGCGTTAGGGTCAGCCAGCCAGGTTCCCGCCACCTGGTGCAGGTGACACGATAGGGATCCGCCGCCCTGTGTCGCCGACCGGCGCCCTTCGGGGCGCCGGTTCTCTTTTCGCCTCTCGCCGGTCTCGCCGACCGGGATCAGCGTTGGCGGAGCAGCCGGGTCATCCGCCGACTCGCGCCACTGAGCAGCCGCTCGACCTCGAAGAGCTCGTTGGCCAGCTGGTCGTCGGGATCGAGTACCACGCGTCGACCGCTGATGGAACTGACCCGGTTCATGAGATCGTCGAGCACCGCGGCCAGCGAGGAGAGCTCGGGGGTTTCGTCGCTGTCGGATGACGTCATGGGTCGTGTCTACCAAAACCCACACCTGATGCGAGGGGGAGGCCGGTACGTTTTGGGCGTGCTCGAAGCCATCGACCTCCGCGGCGTCGTCGACATCGCCGCGGTCCTGCCCCGGCCCGACGTCACCGGCGACGAGCCCGTGGCGATCGTGCGCGACATCATCGCCGACGTCCGTGCCGACGGCGACCGCGCCCTTCGCCGCTACACGGAGCGTTTCGACGGCGCGGTCCCCGAGCGCTTCGTCCTCGACCCCGCCGCGCTCCGCGCTGCGCTCGAACGGGTTCCCCCGTCGACCCGCGCCGCGCTCGAGACCGCGGCGGCCGCCATCGACGCCTACCACCGAACCCAGCTCGTGCCGGAGGTCGACCATCACCACGACGGCATTCGTGTGCGGGGCCGTCATCAACCGGTGGATCGAGCGGGATGCTACGTGCCAGGTGGACGAGCGGCGTATCCGTCGACCGTGCTCATGACGGCGATCCCGGCGCGGGTGGCCGGCGTGCCCCACGTGGCGGTGTGTGTTCCGCCTGGCCCCGACGGGACCATCCCCGATGTCACCCTCGCCGCCGCTTCGATCGCCGGGGTCGATGTCGTCTACGCGGTGGGGGGCGCCCAGGCCATAGCCGCCATGGCCTACGGCACCGAGAGCGTGCGGCCCGTCGATGTCATCGTCGGTCCCGGCAACCGTTTCGTCGCCCTCGCCCAACGAGAGGTCGCAGGCATCGTCGGCATCCCGTCGGCGTTCGCCGGTCCGTCCGAGATCGCCGTGATCGCCGACGCCACGGCACCGGCGGACTTCGTGGCCATCGATCTGATGGTGCAGGCCGAGCACGGCCCCGACGGGTTGTCCTGGCTCATCACCTGGAGCGACGATGTTCTCGTCGCCGTCGAGGAGTCGCTCGAACACCTCGTTCCTGCCGCGCCGCGATGCGCCGACATCCTCGCCACCTTGACCACCAACGGGTTCGCGGCGGTTGTCGAGGGTCCTGAGCAGGCCGTCGAGGTCGCCAACCTGATCGCTCCCGAGCACCTGCAGATCATGACGGCCGATCCCGAGGCGCTGCTGCCCTCGGTGCGCCATGCCGGAGCGGTGTTCTGCGGGTCGCTGTCCCCGGCCTCGATCGGCGACTACGCCGCGGGTCCCTCGCACGTCTTGCCCACCCACGGCACGGCGCGATTCGGCGGCGCCCTCTCGGTGCGCGACTTCACCAAGGAGCTGCACATCGTCACCGCGACCGCCGCCGGCCTCGAATCGATCGGCCCGACCGTCGAGATTCTCGCCGAGGCCGAGGGGTTCAGCACCCACGCCGAGAGCGTTCGGATGCGGCGCCCATGACTCGCGCACGGGTACGAGCCGACCTCGCCATGCGGCCCGGCTACCACTCGCCGCAGGTCGATGTCGACGTTCGGCTCAACACCAACGAGTCGCCGCTACCACCGCCGGCGGAGTTCACCGAGGCGCTCGTGGCCGAGATCGCCGCTATCCAGTGGCACCGCTATCCCGATCGCGGCGCATCGGCCCTGCGGGCCGCCATCGCCGATCATCACGGTGTCGACGCGTCGATGGTCCTGGCCGCCAACGGCTCCAACGAGGTGCTGCAGACGGTCCTCCTCGCCTACGGCGGTGCCGGCCGGGCGGCGCTGACCTTCGAGCCGACCTACGCGATGCATGGGCAGATCGCACGAACCACCGGCACCGCAGTGATCGAGGGCGATCGCCGTGACGACTTCGGCATCGACCTCGACCTCCTCGGCCGACTCGTGGCCGAACACCAGCCGGCGGTGGTCTTCCTGTGCTCGCCCAACAACCCCACGGGCACGGTCGATCCGCCCGAGACGGTGCTCGCCGCGCTCGACGCCGCCCACGGGCACGGGGGCCTCGTGGTGGTCGACGAGGCGTACGGGCAGTTCGCGCCCCGCTCGGCCATCGAGCTCGTGCACGACGACCGTTCGCTGGTGGTAACCCGCACGTACTCCAAGACCTGGGCCATGGCCGCGGCCCGCCTCGGCTATCTCATCGGCCCGTCGTGGCTGGTTTCCGAGCTCGAGAAGGTCGTCCTGCCCTATCACCTCGACACGATGAGCCAGGCTGCCGGCCGGGTTGCGCTTCGCTTCGAGCAGGCCATGCAGCGACGCGTCGCGCAGTTGGTGGAGGAGCGGGGCCGACTCGTCGCCGGCCTCACCCAGCTCGAGCTCGACGTCTTTCCCTCGGACGCGAACTTCGTGCTCGTGCGGCCCCGGAAGCTGTCGGGTGATCAGGTCTGGAACGCCCTGCTCGATGCCTCGGTACTGGTGCGCAACTGCTCGTCGTGGCCCCGGCTCGAAAACTGCCTGCGCATCACCGTCGGTGCGCCTGAAGAGAACGACCGCCTACTTGCTGCCCTCCAGGAGATCCTGTGACCACCACCCGCCGTGCCACCCGCTCACGTGTCACCAAGGAGACCGCGATCTCCATCAGCCTCGACCTCGATGGTTCCGGCACCGTCGAGGTGGCCACCGGGCTGCCCTTTTCGATCACATGCTCGGCCAGATCGGCAAGCACAGCGGATTCGACCTCGCGATCAGCGCCGAGGGCGACATCGAGATCGATGCCCATCACACGGTCGAGGACACCGGCATTCTGCTGGGGGCGGCGTTGAAGGAGGCACTGGGCGACAAGGCCGGGGTCCGCCGGTTCGCCTCGATCCGTGTGCCACTCGACGAGGCCGCGGTCGACTGCATCCTCGACCTGTCGGGACGTCCCTTCCTCGTGTACGACATCGACCCCCCGGGCCAGAAGATCCTCGGAGACCCACCCTTCGACCCTCAGTTGATGGAGGAGTTCTGGCGTGCCGTCGCCGATGCAGCTGGTCTCACCTTGCACCTGAGCCTGATCCGGGGCCGGAACACCCACCACATCATCGAGGCCTCGTGCAAGGCTGTGGCCCGGGCCCTGCGTGACGCTGTGAGCGTCGACGATCCCGGCGGCTCGGTGCCGTCGACCAAGGGCAGTCTGTGACCGGCGACCGCCCACTCGTCGCGCGTGCTCGACTACGGCATCGGGAACCTGCGGTCCGCCGAGAAGGGCCTCCAGCGTGCCGGCGCCGACGCTCGCCTCACCGCCGACCGTGAGCTCATCGCGGCCGCCGACGCCGTGGTCATGCCCGGTGTCGGAGCGTTCGCGGCGTGCATGGACGCCCTGCACGGGAGCGGTCTGGCCGACGCCGCCGTCGAGTCGATCGAGTCGGGCCGCCCGTTCCTCGGCATCTGTGTCGGAATGCAGATGCTGTACGAGGGGTCCGACGAGAACACGGGGGTTCCCGGCCTCGCCGTGTTGCCCGGGCACATCCGTCGTCTGCCCGACACGGTGCGTCGACCACAGATGCAATGGAGCCCGCTTCGCGTCGTACGCGAACACCCCGATCCTCGCCGGACTCGACGGCGCGTGGATGTACTTCGTGCACTCGTACGCCGCCGAGGCCACCGACGACGTGGTCGCCGTGTGCGAGTACGGCGGCGACATCACCGCTGCTGTCGAGCGCCGAAACGTGTTCGCCACCCAGTTCCATCCCGAGAAGTCGGGAGCCAATGGCCTCACGTTGCTCGGGAACTTCGTCACCAGCCTCACCCGGGCGTCGGCGTGACCTTCGACCTCTTCCCGGCGATCGATCTCCGGGGCGGCCATTGCGTTCGTCTGTACCAGGGCGACTTCGACGCCGAGACGGTGTACAGCGACGATCCGGTCGCCCAGGCCCTCACCTTCGCCGGCGAGGGTGCGCCCTGGATCCACGTGGTCGACCTCGACGCCGCCCGTACCGGTGAGCCGACGAACCGCGACGTCATCACCGCCATCGCCGCTGCGGTCGAGGTGCCGCTGCAGGTGGGTGGAGGCGTTCGCTCCCGGGCCGCGGCCGACGCCTTGTTCGAGGCGGGCGTCGACCGTGTGGTCATCGGAACCGCAGCCCTCGAACAGCCGCAATTGGTGCGCGAGATCATCACCGCCGGAGGCCGGGTCGCGGTCGGCCTCGACGGCCGTCAGGGGGAGGTTGCCGTCCGGGGGTGGGTGCAGAGCAGCGGGCGACGAGTGGCCGAGGTGGCCAACGATTTCGCCGATGCCGGAGTCGAGGCGGTGATCGTCACCGAGATCGAACGCGACGGGACCCTCGCCGGCCCCGACATCGAGGGCCTGCAGGCGTTGTTGGCCCAGACCGAGATCCCTGTCGTCGCGAGCGGCGGCGTCGGCTCGCTGACCGACCTGATGGCGCTGGCCGATCTCCACGTGGGTGGGCGACGACTGGCGGGGGTGATCGCGGGGCGCGCGATCTACGACGGTGCCTTCACCGTCGGACAGGGCGTGCGTGCGCTGCGCCATCTTCGACCCAGGAGCGCCGAGTAGTGACCGTCCGGGCCATTCGCGTGATCCCCTGCCTCGACGTCGATGACGGCCGGGTGGTGAAGGGCGTCAACTTCGTCGATCTCGTCGATGCCGGCGATCCCGTCGAGCTCGCCGCTCGGTACGACGCCGAGGGCGCCGACGAGCTGGTCTTCCTCGACATCACGGCGTCATCGGATCGCCGTGACACCATCATCGACGTGGTGCGAAGGACCGCCGAGGAGGTCTTCATCCCCTTCACGATCGGCGGGGGCATTCGCACCGTCGACGACGCCCGGCGGCTCCTCCGAGCCGGTGCCGACAAGGTGTCGGTGAACACCGCGGCCGTCGAGCGCCCCGAGCTCGTGGCCGAGATCGCGGCCGAGTTCGGCTCACAGTGCGCCACGGTGGCCATCGACGCCCGGCGTACCCCCGACGGTCGCTTCGAGGTCTTCACCCACGGAGGCCGGACCCCGACGGGTCTCGACGCCGTCGAGTGGGCGCAACGCGTCGAGCAGCTCGGCGCGGGAGAGATCCTGTTGACGTCGATGGATCGCGATGGCACCCGCGACGGCTTCGACACCGAGCTCACCCGTGCCATCAGCGCCGCGACCAATGTTCCGATCATCGCCTCGGGAGGGGTGGGCACCCTCGACCATCTGGCCCAGGGGGTCACCGAGGGCCACGCCGATGCCGTGCTCGCGGCGTCGATCTTCCACTTCGGCGAGCACACCGTCGCCGACGCCAAGCGCCATCTGGCCGCGCGGGGTATCACGGTGCGGCCCGTTGGTGACGAACCGGTACGGTTCGATTCGTGAGCGACGACAAGCTGCCCATCAAGATGCTGAACGATCGCGTCCTGGTGCGGCTCGGCGACAGCGAAGGCGAGCGTCGCTCGTCGGGCGGAATCCTCATCCCGGCCACGGCGCAGGTGAGCAAGCGGCTGGCCTGGGCCGAGGTCGTGGCCGCCGGTCCGAACGTGCGCACCATGGAGGTCGGCGATCACGTGCTGTTCAATCCCGAGGACCGCTACGAGGTCGAGGTCCGCGGCGAGGAGTTCATCATCCTGCGCGAACGAGATGTCCACGCCGTGGCGGCCGAACGACACGAAGAGGCCGGAACCGGTCTCTACCTGTAGATCACTGTGCCGCAACCGACCCGCGCCGACTTCCGCGCCCTGGCGGCCGACTACACCGTGGTGCCGGTGTGGCGCGAGCTGGTCGCCGATCTGACCACGCCCGTTGCTGCCTTCGCCCGGATCGTGGGCGACGACGCCGGATTCCTGCTGGAGTCGGTGGAGAACGGCGAGCGCTGGAGTCGCTTCTCCTTCATCGGCCGCAACCCCCTGGCCACCTTGACGGCGAGAGGCACCACGGTTGCCCTCGAGGGCGAGCTGCATCCCGACGTACCCCTCGACCAGGGAATTCTCGGGGCGCTCGAGTCGATGCTCGAGCACTATCGATCCCCGGCACTGGCCGACCTGCCACCTCTGCACGGTGGGCTGATGGGATACCTCGGATACGACGTCGTACGCGAGGTCGAGCACCTGCCCGATGTGCCCCGCGACGACCAGGGCCTGCCCGACGCCGTTCTCTCGGTGATCGGCCAGCTCGCCGTTTTCGACCACTGGCGCCAGCGCGTCAGCCTCATCGACAACGTCGTCGTTCCGCCGGGGGCGTCGACGGCCCAGCTCGATCTGCTCTACGACGGAGCGCTCGCGTCGTCTCGAGACGCTCGCGGCCGATGGTGCCCGTCCCATCGCCGAGCCGTTCCTCGAACCCCCGTCGCCCGACGACCCCTTGCCCGAGGTCTCGCTCGTCGATGTCGCGCGAGCAGTACTGCGGCGCGGTCGAAGCGGCCAAGGAGTACATCCGGGCCGGCGACATCTTCCAGGTCGTGCTCGCCCAGCGCATGGAGTTCGAGCTCGGAGCCGATCCCTTCGACCTCTACCGGGTTCTGCGCCAGGTGAATCCCAGCCCGTACATGTACTTCCACCGCCATCCCGAGGTCACCCTCGTCGGCTCCTCGCCCGAGCCCATGGTGCAGCTCCTCGACGCAGCGGGTCATCTCCCGCCCCATCGCCGGAACCCGTCGTCGCGGCGCAACCGACGAGGAAGACCGCCGGCTCGGCGCCGAGCTGGTCGAGCACCCGAAGGAACGGGCCGAACACGTCATGCTCGTCGATCTTGCCCGCAACGACATCGGCCGGGTGGTCGAGTTCGGCTCGGTCACCGTCGACGAGCTCATGAGCCTCGAGCGCTACAGCCACGTGATGCACCTGACCTCGCAGGTGTCGGGCCGGCTACGCGGCCGACAGGTCGCCCATCGACGTGTTGCGGGCCACCCTGCCGGCCGGCACGGTGTCGGGCGCCCCGAAGGTGCGGGCCATGCAGATCATCGACGAGCTCGAACCGGTCAAACGTGGTCCGTATGCCGGCGTCGTCGGCTACCTCGACTTCTCGGGCAACATCGACACCGCCATCGCCATCCGCACGATGGTCGTGAACGGCACGACCGCTTCGGTGCAGGCCGGTGCGGGGATCGTCGCCGACAGCGTGCCCGAGCACGAGTACGACGAGTGTCACAACAAGGCCAGGGCGCTACTGTCCGCGGTGGCGGCCGCCCGAGCCATGACGGCGAGCCGCACGGAGAGGTGAACGGCGATGACCGAGCTCCAGAGCGCTGCGATCACTCGCGACGTCGTGATTGCCGAAGGCCCGGAGACGGCGGCGTACCTGCACGGTCAGCTCAGCCAGGACATCACCGGCGCTGGCCGTCGGTGCATCGGCGTGGTCGCTGCTGCTCGAACCGCAGGGCAAGATCGTCGCGTTGTTGCGGGTGACGCGGTCATCCGACGAACGATTCCTGCTCGACGTCGATCCGGGATGGGGCGAGGCCGTCGTCACCCGCCTCACCCGGTTCAAGCTCCGCACCGAGTGCGAGCTCACGCTCCGGACGTGGCCGGGTATCGCGTGGCGGGGTCCGGGGGCAGCCGCCATCGCGGCCGATGCGCCCATCGTTGCCCCCGCCGGCTGGATCGGCATCGAGGGCACCGACGTGATCGGTCCCGATGTGATCGGTGACGCATCGATAGACGCCGACCAGTACGAGACGCTGCGCATCGCCGCGCGCTGGCCGGCGATGGGCGCCGAGCTCGACTCGTCGACCATCCCTGCCGCCTCCGGCATCGTCGACGCAGTCGGTGAGCTTCACCAAGGGCTGCTACACGGGCCAGGAGCTCGTGGCCCGCATCGACAGCCGCGGCAGCAACACCCCGACCCGTCTCGTACGAGTCGTCGCCGATGCGCCGGTCCGGCTGGCCGTGGGCGATGGCCTCACCGTCGCCGGTGAACCAGCCGGCGTGATCACCTCGGCCTCGGTCACCGAGCCGATCGCCCTGGCCTACGTGAAGCGGGCGATCGAGGTCCCGGGTCGGGCCGACGTGAACGCGGGCGAGGAGCGGGCTTCGGTCGACCTGGTCCCGTAGCATTCGGGCAGTGACCACGCGGCGACACGCACTACGACACCCTCGGCTGTCGTCCCGATGCCTCGGCGCGCGAACTGCGTCAGGCGTACCTTGCATTGGCTCGCCGGCATCATCCCGACTACCACGTCCACGAGTCGGCCGGTCGGCGTCGAGCGGCCGAGTCGACCATGCAGAAGGTGAACGAGGCGTGGCGGGTGCTCGGCGACCCGGGTCGCCGCGAACGCTACGACGCCACCATGAACGGGGCCATGCCACGGAGCGGTCGAGGTGCCGCGGCCGGGCGCGTCGACGACGCATGGCACCCGTATGACGACGGACCCGATTTCGAGATCCTCGACTTCGACGACAGGCCCATAGAGGGCTCGCGCGGGCTTCCGCCATTGCTCGCCATGGCACCGCTGCTCCTGATCCTGTTCGCTGCGGTGCTGCTCGGGGGTGCCCTGCTCCTGAACGCCAAGGTTCTCGTCGCGGCGAGCGCCGTGGCGGCGTGTCTCGGGGTAGTCGGTTTCGTGATCGTGCCCCTGGTGGCGCTCGCTCGCAGTCACCGTGACCCGAGGCTCGACTGAGACCCCCCGGTACCTTCGGTTCGTGGCCACCTACCTCGATCGCATCCTCGATCATCACCGACGCCGGGCTGCAGCCGACACGCGGCCCGTCGAGAGGCTTCTCGCCGAGACAACAGTGATGGAGCCGGCGAGGGGGTTCGGTCGCCGACTGGCCGAGAGCGACGGGCTGGCGGTGATTGCCGAGGTCAAGCGGCGGTCACCGAGCAAGGGTGCCCTGGTCGCCGATCTCGACCCGGCGGTCCTGGCCCGTGCCTATGAACGCGGTGGCGCGTCGTGTCTGTCGGTTCTCACCGACGAGCCGCACTTCGGAGGGTCGTCGGTGGACCTGTGGGCGGCGCGCTCGGCCGTCTCGCTGCCGGTGCTCCGCAAGGACTTCACCGTCGATCGCCGCGACGTGCTCGATGCCCGCCTGATGGGAGCCGACGCCGTCTTGTTGATCGCCGCTGCGCTCGACGACGCCGAGCTCGCCGACCTCCACCGGTTGGCACTGACTGTCGGCCTCGATGCGCTGGTGGAGATCCACGACGAGGCCGAGCTCGACCGCGCGGTGGCGGTGGGTGCGACCCTCGTCGGCGTGAACCAGCGCGACCTGGTCACCTTCGAGGTCGATCAGCAGCGCGCGGTGCGGATGGCTCCGCTCATGCCGCCGGGAGTGGTGCGGGTGGCCGAGTCGGGCATCCGCGGCCACGACGATGCGGCGGCGCTCCACGCCGCCGGCTACCACGCCGTGCTGGTGGGCGAGTCGCTGGTCACCTCCGGCGATCCCGAAACGGCGACCCGGCACCTCCGCTCGGCCTGATCGGTACGGGCACCTCACGGTGTACCAAGTATCGTGCACATGTGTTCGTCAAGATCTGCGGCATCACCTCCGAAGAAGATGCGCTACTTGCCGTCGCCATGGGCGCCGACGCCGTCGGGTTCGTGTTCGCTCCCTCCGCCCGCCAGATCGCGCCGGTCCGGGCCGGTGACATCGCCAAGCGGCTGCCACCGGAAGTGCTCACCGTCGGCGTGTTCCGCGACGAGTCACCTGTACGAGTGGTCGAGCTCGTCAACAAAGCGGGTCTTCGTGCGGCACAACTGCACGGCCACGAGTCGATAGACGAGGTCGCCCGCGTCCGCGAACACGTGCCCTTCGTGATCAAGGCCTTCGCCGCGGGAAGCGGACCACTCGATCACGCCGCCGAGTACGCCGCCGACGCCGTGCTGGTCGATTCCGCGAGCCCTGGGTCGGGCCAGGTGTTCGACTGGTCGCTCGCCGAGGGCGCTCCGCAGCGGCTGCAGCGCATGATCCTGGCCGGTGGCCTCGACGCCGACAACGTCGCCGCCGCCATCCGCAAGGTCCGACCATGGGGCGTCGACGTGTCGAGCGGGGTCGAGTCGGCGCCGGGCCGAAAGGACGCCCGTCTCGTGCGCGCCTTCATCGCCCGAGCGCCGCTCGGTCGAACCCGCCCGCGCGGTCGGGCCCGTCGACGGCGACAGAGCCGACTCGACAGCGATGCCCCGTACGACTGGCAGGAGGACGGCTGACATGGCCATGACCGACCCGACCACACGCGGCTGGTTCGGTGACTTCGGTGGACGGTTCGTCCCCGAGACGCTCATGCCCGCCCTCCTCGAGCTGGAGGCGGCGTTTCGCGACGCGTGGAACGACCCGGTCTTTCGCGCGGAGCTCGACGACCTGCTCATGCACTACGCCGGTCGCCCCTCGCCGCTGACCACCTGTGACCGGCTGAGCGAGGAGCTCGGCGTCGAGGTGGTGTTGAAGCGCGAGGATCTCAATCACACCGGTAGCCACAAGATCAACAACGTCCTGGGTCAGGCGCTGCTGGCCCGGCGCATGGGCAAGACCCGTCTGGTCGCCGAGACCGGCGCCGGTCAGCACGGCGTCGCCACGGCCACGGCGGCCGCGCTCATGGGCATGGAGTGCATCGTGTACATGGGCGAGGTCGACATGGACCGCCAGGAGCTCAACGTGTTCCGCATGCGTCTCCTCGGCGCCGAGGTCACCGCCGCGGTGAGCGGCAGCCGAACGCTGAAGGACGCGGTCAACGAGGCCATGCGCCACTGGGTGGCCGTGGTGGAGGACACCCACTACTGCCTCGGCTCGGTGATGGGACCGCATCCGTATCCGTGGATGGTCCGCGAGTTCCAACGTGTGATCGGCGACGAAGCCCGCGCGCAGTGCCTCAGCCGTCTCGGGCGCCTGCCCGACGTGGTCGCAGCCTGCGTGGGTGGTGGGTCGAACGCGGCGGGCATCTTCTCCGGCTTCGCCGACGCCGACGCCCAGCTCGTCGGCGTCGAGCCGGCCGGGGGAGCCGCCGTGACCCGCGCGGTTCCGGGGGTGGTGCACGGGTCGCGTTCGTTCCTCATGCAGGACGAGCACGGTCAGGTGCTCGAGGCCGAGTCGATCTCGGCCGGGCTCGACTATCCAGGCGTCGGACCGGAGCACTCCCATCTGGCGGCCATCGGGCGGGCTCGCTACGAGACCGTCACCGACGCCGAGGTCATCGAGGCGTTCCAGCTCCTGAGTCGGACCGAGGGCATCATTCCCGCGCTCGAACCCGCGCATGCCCTGGCGTGGATCTCGCGGGCGCGCGATGAGCTCGCCGGAAAGCTCGTGTTGTTGAACCTGTCGGGTCGCGGCGACAAGGACGTCGGCCAGATGATGGGGATCCTGGGGTGACCGGAGCCTTCGAAGCGGCGTTGCGTTCGGCTCGCGGCGCCGACCGGAAGGTCATCGTTCCCTACATCACCGGTGGTCTCGGCGACGACTGGCTCGACGCCGTCCGGGCCGCCGTCGACGCAGGCGCCGACGCCGTCGAGATCGGGATTCCGTTCTCCGACCCCGTCATGGACGGTCCGACCATCCAAGCGGCCAGCGATCTCGCGCTCCGGGCCGGCACCACACCGGTGTCGGTGTTCGCCCAGCTGCGTCATGCCGACGTCGGTGTTCCCCTTGCGGTGATGACGTACTACAACATCGTGCACCACATGGGTCTCGAGCGGTTCGCGTCGACGGCGGTCGACAGCGGTGTCGCCGGGGCGATCCTGCCCGACGTGCCCCTCGAGGAGAGTGAGCCGTGGTGCGAGGTGGCCGACCGGGTGGGTGTCGAGACCATCATGTTGGCCGCGCCCACGGCCGACGACGACCGTCTGGCTCGCATCGTCGACCGGGCCCGTGGGTTCGTGTACGCCGTAGGGCTCCTGGGCGTCACCGGCGTGCGTGATCGCCTGGCGGCGAGCTCGCTGGAGATCGCCGGTCGACTGAAGGCCATCACCGACAAGCCGGTGCTGGTAGGGGTGGGGGTGAGTACTCCCGCGGCAGGCGGCCGAGGTGTGCACGGTGGCCGATGGAGTGGTCGTGGGCTCGGCGGTGGTCCAGCGTCTGCTCGATGGTGAGGGTCCCACCGGAGTCGGGGAGTTCGTCGGTGCCGTTCGCGCCGCCCTCGACGCCTGAGGTGCGCTCCCGACGGAATCGTTCCCGGGCCGGCAGGGTTCACGGCCTGTGAGCGACTTCTTCCTCGATCTGCTGTTGCCGAAGACCGACCGGGTCGTGTTCATCCAGTGGGCGGTCATGGGCGTCGTCTGGGTGGTCGCCATTGCCGCCGTGTGGCGGCAGCCGAAGGACATCCGCCAGTTCGTGTTGGGGCTGGTGATGTTGAACCTCGGTTGGTTCGGTGTCCGGACCATCCACTAGGGGGTTCTCTCGATATGGCTGACTACGACGTGGTGGTGATCGGCGGCGGCGCCGGTGGGCTGAGTGCGGCGCGGACCGCGAACTGGGCCGGTCGATCGGTCGCCATGGTGACCGACGGTCCCATCGGGGGCGACTGCACCTTCACCGGGTGCGTGCCGTCGAAGACGCTGCTCGAGTCGGCGGCCAGGGGCGCGGACTTCGACGAAGCCATGGCGGCGGTACGTGACGTGGTTGCCCGCATCGCCGCCACCGAATCGGCCACGGTTCTCCGCGGCGAGGGCATCGAGGTGATCGAGGGCCGCGGTCGCCTGGTCGGCGGGGGTGCCGTGATGGTGGATTCGCGACGCATCGACGCCGGTGACATCGTGATCGCGACCGGCGCTCGACCCGGGTTGCCCCCGGTCGAGGGACTGGCCGGTGTCGATCCAATCACCAGCGACACTCTGTGGGATCTCGACCGTCGACCCGACTCGCTCGCGATCATGGGTGGCGGCCCGATCGGCTGTGAGATGGCGCAGGCGATGGCCCGCCTCGGCGTGGAGGTGACCCTCTACGAGATGACCGATCGGCTCCTCGTGCGTGAAGAGCCCGAGGCATCGGCCATCGTCGAGGCGGCACTGATCGCCGACGGCGTGAAGGTGCGAACCGGCGTGGCCGTCAACGCCGCCGCCCGGTGCGACGAGGGTGTGGCCATCACCGCGGGCGACGAAACCGTCACGTTCTCGAATGTTCTGGTGGCCACGGGACGGTTGCCGAACACCACCGATCTCGGCCTGGAGATGGCCGGCGTCGAGGTCGAGCCGCGGGGCCACATCGGTACCAACGACCGGTTGGCCACGTCGGTGCCCCACGTTTGGGCGGTCGGCGACGTCACGTCGAAGCTGCCCTTCACCCATGCCGCCGACGAAATGGGACGCATCGCCGGATGGAACATCACCCGACGATTCGGGCGACACCGGTTCAATCCTCTGGCCATCCCGTGGGTCACCTTCACGAGCCCCGAAGTCGCTCACGTCGGGGTCATCGAGAGCGACGCGCCCCGCGGGGCCCGGGTGGTGGAGCTGCCGATGGGGGAGAACGATCGCGCCGTCACCGCCGGTCGGGTCGAGGGATTCGTGAAGATCATCGTGGCACCCCGTGCAGTGCTGCGGAATGCGGCCGGCGGGAAGGTCGTCGGTGCGACGATCGTGGGCGATCGGGCCGGAGAGATGATCCATGAACCCACGCTTGCCCTTCGGACCAACATGTTCGCCGGCCGTCTGGCCCAGACCGTCCACGCGTATCCGACCTGGTCGATCGGCATCCAGAAAGCCATCGGACAGCTCTTCGTGGAGGTCGAGGGTCGACGGGCCCGTCCGGCCCGTCGCGGCGACGATCGGCGGTAGTCGACACCGTCTCCGGCCGCCATTCTCGCGTCGGACGGCTCCGATCGGCTCTGCTACGGTGACGGCCTTGTGGCCAGGACTCCTGATCACGGCTGTTGGAACTGCCGAAGGGCAAATCTCGGGGGAGGCGCCATGCGCCTCCGAAGGCCGTGTGCAGTCGGAGATACGGGTAGTCGGGACGGCGGCCATGGGCGCCGGTGATGCCGGCCGCCTCGATGTCGCTGCGCATGCGGCCCCGTGCCCGGTGGAGCCGGCTCATGATCGTTCCCACCGGGATGCCCAGGATGTCGGCGCTCTCCTGGTAGGAGAGGCCGCCGAGGTCGACCATCTCGACTACCTGTCGGAACTTCTCGGGCAGGCGATCGTAAGCGGCCTCGACGGCTGCATCGAAGGTCGAGTCGATGACCTCGTCCTCGACGCCTCGTCGGTCGTCGGAGGTGTCGGCCAGTCGCTCCATCGTAGTGTCGGGATCGCGGAGCAGTTCGGGCCGCTTGCGGCGGACGCGGTTGATCTGGGCGTTGCGCAGGATCGTGAGCAGCCAGGCCCGCGGGTGCCGGCCGTCGAAGCGGTCGATGGCCCGATAGGCCCGAAGGAGCGTGTCCTGCACGACGTCTTCGGCGTCGGCCCGGTTCCGGGTGATCGACATGGCGACACGGAAGAGCACGTCGAGCTCGGGCACCACGTACTGCTGGAAGGCCTCGTCGGAGCTGGGTTCTCGCCGCGGCTGGTCGGTCACAGGCGGCCGATCGTACCCAGGTTGGGGAACGGAGGGAGAACACGGGAATGGCTTTTCGAGTTGCGGAGTTCCGGGTACGTGCGACTCCTACGCCATTTCCGCACCAGCCGCCGGGTCGACCCCATCGTCGACGACGAGATCACCGAATCGTTCCGGGTGCTCGTCAACCGTCACCTCGACGAGTGCACCGACTGCACCGAGGCCGTCGCCACCCGCCGTGCGATGAAGGAGACCCTGGCGAAGTACGGCGACGACCCCGAGATGGTCGATCGCCTCGAGCACTTCGTGCGCGATCGCGGCTACGTGTGCTGACGCCGAGGTCCGACACCGTCGAGTCGACCCCCGGATATCCTCGGCACCCGTGGAATCCGCCGGCTCCGTGTTCGATCTCGTGGGTGGTCAGCCCTGGTTCGACGCCCTGGTCGAACGGTTCTACGACGGCGTCGTCGGCGATGCGGGGCTGCGACCCATGTATCCCGACGATCTCACCGACTCGAAACGGCACCTCGCCCAGTTCCTCGCCCAGTACTGGGGTGGGCCCACCACCTACAGCGATCAACGGGGTCATCCTCGGCTGCGGATGCGCCACATGCCCTTTTCGATCCGCAAGGCGGAGCGTGACGCCTGGTACTCCCACATGGCGGCCGCGGTGCGTTCCGGCGGGCTCTCGGAGGAGGTCGAGGAGGCAATGCTCGGCTATTTCGACAACGCGGCCACCCACCTGATCAACGCGACCGGTTGACGGTCTCGGGCACAATCTGGCGCCTATGCGCGCAAAACGTTGCTTTTCGGGCTATTTTCACTACGCATCACACGGATGTAGTTTCCATCGATTCCTCGGTGGAAGTGTGGGGACCAGTCGCTAGCCATCTGGCGTTACCAAGGAGAAACAGCATGAACAAGAGCGAACTCGTAGCAGCAATCGCTGAGCGCGCCGACATCTCGAAGACCGATGCCGACGCAGCCGTCAGCGCGCTGTGTGACGTCATGGAGGATGTGGTGGCCAAGGGTGGCGGCAAGATCAGCGTCTCGGGGTATTTCTCCGTCGAGCGCACCAATCGCGCCGCTCGCATGGGCCGCAATCCCCAGACCGGCGAGTCGATCCACATTGCCGCCAGCAAGGGCATCAAGATGAGCGCCGGAGCCAAGCTGAAGAACGCGGCCAAGAGCGCCTGAACCAGCTTTGACCGATCGCGATCTCGGGGGCCGTCACCGTGCGGCCCCCGAGTCGTGTGCGGGGTCAGGGGATTCGCAGTTGCCTGCGGTCGCGGAGCACTAGGGTCGGCCACCTATGAGCGACTTCCCCCATCCGACCGAGGTGATCCCGCATCGAGCGCCCTTCCTGTTCCTCGACGAGGTCACCATGCTCGATCCGGGCGTCGCCGCCGAGGGGTACTGGCAGCTCACCGGTGACGAGGCCTTCTTCACCGGTCACTTTCCCGGCCGCCCGACCTTGCCCGGGGTTCTCCAGTGCGAGTCGATCGCTCAGCTGGGTGCGTACTCGGTGCTGCTCCATGCGCAGATGGAAGGCAAGCTCGCACTCTTCGGCGGGCTCGACAAGGCTCGTTTCCGCCGCCAGGTGCTCCCCGGCGATCGGCTCGATCTGCGGATCGACGTCGGGCGGATGTCGGCACGCGCCGGCAAGGCGTCGGGCCGGGCATCTGTGAGCGGTGAGCTCGCGTGTTCCTGCGAGCTGATGTTCGTGCTCGTCGACCTCTGATCGGGTCCGAGCTCGGCCGGCGTCAGTCGGTCGGAGGTGGGCCGATGACCAAGGTGCCGTTGTGCCCGCCGAAGCCGAATGAGTTCGACAGGCTCGGACCCGGTTCCCATTCGAGGGGATCGCCCACCACCAGGTTGATGGGGGGCAGCTCGGGATCCATCGTGACGTGACCGTCGGTCGGCGGGATCTGACGGTGCTGCATCGACAACACCACCGCGACCGCCTCGATGGCACCGGCCGCGCCCAGGGCGTGGCCCGTGACTCCCTTGGTGGAGGTGACCGGCGGCCCAGGTGTACCGAACACCTTGGCGAGCGCCTCGGCCTCGGATGCGTCGTTGAGCGGCGTCGAGGTGCCATGGGCGTTGATGTAGACGATGTCGGCGGCGGTCAGGCCGGCGTCGTCGAGCGCGACCTCCATGCACCGGATGGCGCCCGAGCCCCCCGGTGCGGGAGCAGTGATGTGGTACGCATCAGCGGTGTTGGCCGAACCGAGGATTTCCGCGAGGATCGTGGCCCCGCGTTCACGAGCCAGCCCCAGCTCCTCGAGGACGAGGATGCCCGCGGCCTCGGCTTGGACGAAGCCGTCGCGGTCGACATCGAAGGGGCGCGAGACACCACTGTTCGAGAGGGCGGTCATGTTGCGGAAGCCCGCCTGCCCGACGGGGGTGTTGGCTGCCTCGGAGCCACCGGTGATGACGGCATCGGCTCGGCCCCAGCGGATGAGGTCGGCGGCGTTGCCGATGGCGTGGGTGCCCGCCGCGCAGGCCGTCACCGTGGTCTCGCACGGACCCTGGAAGCCGTAGCGCATCGAGATCGATGCGGCGCCGGCATTGCCCATCATCATCGGGACGAGGAACGGCGAAACCCGCCGCGGGCCTTTGGTGTTGTAGACCATGACCTGTTCCTCGAGCGACCGCAGGCCACCGATACCGGTGGCGACGAGCGAGCCGATGCGAGCCGGGTCAGCGGTCAGGGCGCCGCTCTGGTCGAGCGCCTCGCCGGCCGCCGCCAAGGCGTACTGCTGGAACGGGTCGGCGCGGCGCGACTCCTTCGGGCTGGCGAAGTACAGCGACGGGTCGAAGTCGAGCACCGAACGGTCGCTGCCGGGCGTCTGTGGGCGATGCAGGCCTGCCCAGAAGGCCTCGGCCCCGATGCCGCACGACGCAACGACGCCGATTCCGGTGACGGCGACGCGACGACGGGTCATGGCAGCTTCGCGGTGATGAGGTCGTAGGCGGCTCCGATGGTCTCGATGCCTTCGAGCTCTTCCTCTTCGACGCTGACATCGAATTCCTCTTCGAGGGCCATGACCAGCTCGACGAGATCGAGGCTGTCGGCGTCGAGATCGTCGGCGAAGTTGGCTTCCTTGGTGACCTGGGATGCATCGACCGAGAGGACTTCGACGGCGCACTTCTGGAAACGGGTGAAGAGCTCATCGCTCATGGTGGGGTACTCCGTGTTCGGGTTCGTGGTTTGCGAATGGTACGGCAATGAATGTACGGGAGTCAGCCTGCCATGCCGAGGCCGCCGTCGACGGGAATGACGGCACCGGTGATGTAGGCGGCACCGTCGGAGGCGAGGAAGGTGACGGTGGCAGCGATCTCCTCGGGGGTACCGGTGCGGCCGAGTGGAACCGAGTCGGTGATGGCCGCCCGCTGTTTGTCGGTGAGCTCGCCGAGCATGTCGGTGCTGATCGGGCCGGGGGCAACCACGTTGACGGTGACGCCGCGGGACGCGAATTCCTTGGCGAGCGAGCGGCTGAGACCCACCAGGCCGGCCTTGGAGGCTGCGTAGTTGGCCTGGCCGGCCTGGCCGATCGCCCCGACCACCGAGGAGATGAACACGATGCGTCCGAACCGGCTCCGCATCATCGACCTGACCGCCCGCTTGGCGACCCGGAACCCAGCTGTGAGGTTGGTGTCGATCACCGCGGTGAAGTCGTCGTCGGACATGCGGAGTACGAGGCCGTCGCGGGTGATTCCGGCATTCGACACCAGGATGTCGACCGACCCGAGCTTCTCCTCGATCTCGGTGAACGCGGCTTCGACGGCGGCGTTGTCGGTGATGTCGCACCGGATGCCGAGCACGCCGCTGGCGGAGAGCTCGGCGGGTATCTCGCCTCGGGCGGTGACGGCCACCCGGTACCCCGCATCGGTCAGGGCACGAGCACAGGCGGCGCCGATGCCCCGAGACCCTCCGGTGACGAGCGCGACGCGGGTGGGAGCGGAGTCGGCGGTCATGGACCCCATCGTAGGAGGGCGCTGGCGTAGGTCATCCCTGCGCCGAAACCGGCCATGAGTACGGTGTCACCGTTGGCGATGGCACCGGTGCGGAGTCCCTCGTCGATGGTGAGCGGAATCGACGCCGAGGACGTGTTTCCGGTGTACTGGATGACCTTGATCGCCTTGGCGGGGTCGGCGCCGATCCGCTTGCAGGCGGCGTCGATGATCCGCTCATTGGCCTGGTGAAACACGAAAGCATCGACGTCATCGACGCCGACTCCGGCCCGTTCGAGCGTGATTCCGACGGTTTCCTCGATGGCAAGCACCGCCTGGCGGAACACCTCTTTGCCCTCCATCTCGATGACACCGCGCATGTCGGTGCAGCGCAGGATGAAGCCGGCCGAGCCCTTCGAGCCGGTGTGCCAGCCGAGCAGGCTGTCGTTGGCGTCGGTCGTCGCCTCGAGCACCACGGCTCCGGCGCCGTCACCGAAGAGGATGGCGGTCGATCGGTCGTCCCAGTCGACGATGCGGCTGAGTGTCTCGGCCCCGATCACCAGCACCTTGTTGATGCCTCGGCCGATGTAGCCGTAGCCGGCGATCAACGCGTACATGAACCCCGAGCAGGCGGCGTTGAGGTCGACGGCGCCGGAACGATGGGCGCCGAGTGCGTCCTGCACGAGGCAGCCGCCGATCGGAAAGAGGTTGTCGGGGGTTGTGGTAGCGAACAGGATGAGATCGAGATCGGCCGGATCGACACCGGCCATGGCCAGGGCCTTCTGGCTGGCCTCGAGACCGAGCTGGGTGGTCGACTCGCCGATGTGGCGCTCGTGGATGCCGGTGCGCTCGACGATCCAGTCGTGGGAGGTGTCGAGGGTCTGCTCGAGATCGAAGTTGGTGATGACCTTGTCGGGCAGCGAGGTGCCGATGCCCGTGATGCGGGCGCCGGTCACGAGGGGTCGCCGGTGGATCGGAGCCACGCCACGGGTTGACGCGGCTTGACTCGTTCATCGGCAACGGCCAGGTAGCCCATCAGCTCACCGTCGAAGGCCGAGCGGACCTCGTCGTCGCCGACGTGGCCCAGGAGATGCCCGGCGCTGATGGCTGAGCCGAGGGGGAGGTCAGCGACGGGTTGGAAGATCCCGGCCGAGTGGGTGACCACCAGACGTTCGGTGGCGTAGAGCGATTCGCCGTCGTGGCCGGTGGCCGCTCCTCCGTGGGGCGAAGCGAGTGATTCGAGGAGCGCGTCGACGTCGGCGGGCGTGTTGACCTTGAGCGTGTGGGCCTGGGTGAGGGTTCGCTTGGCCATGCCCGTGAGGACGGCGCCGGGTCCGAGCTCGACGAAGGTGGCAAAGCCGTCGTCTTCCATGTTGTGCATGGTCTGCCGCCACCGCACCGGGCTGCACAGCTGTGAGTTGAGCAGTCCGTCCCAGTGCTGGGCTCCGTCGTGGGCCGAGGCGTCGACATTGGCGTACACCGGTTGATCGGGTGCGCGGTACTCGACGCGGTCGAGCGCCTTGGCCAGCCGGTCGCGGGCCGACGCCATGAAGGGGGTGTGGAACGCACCTCCGACCGCGAGGGGCAAGACCTTCTTGGCACCGAGGTCGACGGCCACCTCGGACGCCTCGGTGATGGCGTCGGGGTCGCCGGCGATGACGACCTGTCCGGGTGCGTTGAAGTTCGCGACCCACACTTCGCCGGCCACTCGCATGCAGGCGGCATCGACCTTGTCGTCGTCGAGGCCCAGCACCGCAGCCATGGTGCCGCGCCGTTCGTCGGCTGCGCTCTGCATGGCTTCACCTCGCTCGGTCACCAGCCGGACGGCGTCGTCGAACTCGACCACCCCCGACGCGGTCAGTGCGCTGTACTCGCCGAGGCTGTGACCCGCGTACCCGTTCGACTCGACGCCGACGCGGGTGACCGCATCGAAGGCGACGAGGCTCAGGACGAAGGTCGCCAGCTGCGAGTTGCGGGTCTCCTTGAGCGCGTCCGCATCGGCTTCGAGGAGGAGCTGTCCGAGGTCACGGCCGGCGGCGTGTGAGGCGTCGTCGACGATCTCCCACGAAGGATGGTCGACCCATGCCGCCCCCATGCCTGGTTTCTGTGAACCCTGCCCGGGGAACGTGAATGCGATCATCGTGTAGGTGTTCTCCTCGCGCGCGGCGATTTGGTCGTGAGTGATCAGACCCCGGGACGCGCCAGGAGGTTTCATCGCCAACGGCTGGGAGCACGGTTCATGGCCGCTGGGGGCCGTACTTCGCGTCGTTGTGACGAATGGCTGCTTCCCGTGCCGCAGCGACGATTGCGGTGAGGGCAGCCCATCGGGCGAGGCGGGTGAGCAGTCGACGGGGTTGCACGTCACGAGGGTACGCTTTTGCGTCGGTGCTCGCCCGGGTGGCGGAATTGGCAGACGCAGGGGACTCAAAATCCCCCGATCTTCGGATCGTGCGGGTTCAAGTCCCGCCCCGGGCACCCATTCTGAACTGCGGAAACGCTGCCCCGTGGATTACCGGGGCGATGGCACCGGTGGGCGAGTGGTCACCGATTGGTCACAGTTGGTCACCGGCGACGAGCGCAGCGACCGCGTTCGCGGCGTCGAGTTGTTGACCCGGGAGGCTGTGCCCGTAGGTGTCGAGCGTGAACGCGACCGAGGCGTGGCCGAGCCGATCGGCGACCACGCGAACGTTCACACCGGCTGCCAGGAGTGCCGTGGCGCGGCTGTGTCGAAGGTCGTGCAGTCGGATACGTGGCAAGCCTTCGACAGGCGCTGAGAGCCGCCGGAACGCCGCGGTGAGCACGTCGGGGTGGATGCCCGTGCCGTCGGCATAGGTGAACACGAGGTCACCCTCTGGCCAACCCGCACCCATCGCGAGACGGTGCTCGAGTTGCCGGCGACGCCACGACCGCAACACTGCGACCGTTCCCGGGTCGAGGTCGAGACGCCGCCGTGACCGTTTGGTCTTCGCCGGGCCTGCGATCAGCTTCCCGGCCATCGCGGTGATCGTGTGGCGCACCTGAATCACCCCGCCGTCGAGGTCGACGTCGCCCCATTCGAGGCCGCATATCTCACCGCGGCGCATCCCGGTCATCGCCGCCACGTGCAACGGAGCGTGCCACTCCGACCCATCGAGGGCGTCGAGGAACCGGCCGACGTGAGCGGGTGACCACACCTGCTGTTCCGGTGCCCTCGCCGATGACGCCGACGGGGGAGTGGCCCGACGCGCCACGTTCGCCATCACCAGGCCCTGCCGTTCCGCATCGCCGAGGGAGCGGCCCACGAGGGTCGCGACGTAGCGAACGGTGCGAGCCGACAACGGCCCCCGTCCGCTCCGCCCGACTCGAGCAGCGTGGCGTACAACGCGTCGAGATGACCGGCGCTGAGGTCGGCCAACTTCACGTCGCCGACTCGCGGGATCACGTACCGGTTCACCTTCGCCGCGTGACAGTGGCCCCCGCCCGTCCAGGGACCCGCGGCTTTGATGAGGCCGGAGCGCGGTCTGACCAGAGGGCGTCGGCGAGGGTGCCAGACGCGCCGAAACCGACGCGTGCTCCCCGCTATAGTCGGCTGAGAACCGGGCGTTGAAGAAGCGGGTTCGGTTGCTCGAGCAGGAGAACGAGGTGCTGGGTCGAGCAGCTGCGTATCTCGGCCAGGCCAACCTCCCAAAAGGATGATGTACCCGCTCGTGCGCGAGCTTGCCGATGACGGGATCCCCGTCACGGTGTCGTGTCGGGTACTCGACCTCGGACGCTCCGCCTACTACCGCTGGCTCGACGAGCCCTTCACCGCAGGCCAGCTCGACGAAGCGCACCTGGCCAACGCCATCCATGACGCTCACGTGGACGACCCGGAGTTCGGGTATCGGTTCCTGGCCGACGAGGTCCGCCTCGTTGATCATCCCGACGTGTCGGACCGGGTCGTGTGGCGGATCTGTCGGGACAACGCCTGGTGGTCGGTGTTCGGCAAGCCCAAGCGAGGCAAGGGATCCAAGCCCGGGACTCCGTCGCATGACGATCTGGTCCGCCGCGACTTCACCGCGTCGGCGCCGAACGAGTTGTGGCTGTGCGACCTCACGGAACATCGCACGCGCGAAGGCAAGCTCTACGTGGCGGCGATCAAGGACGTGTTCTCGAACCGGATCATCGGCTGGGCCATCGACAAACGGATGAAGGCCCGGCTCGTCGTCGCCGCGATCGAGATGGCCGTCGCTCGCCGCGACGGCGACGTTGCCGGCTGCGTGTTTCACTCGGACAGGGGCAGCCAATTTCGCGCTCGGAAAGTCCACCGCGTGTTGGCCCGATACGCGATGATCGGCTCGATGGGTCAGGTCGGCTCTGCCGGCGACAACGCGGCGATGGCATCGTTCTTCGCGCTGCTGCAGAAGAACGTCCTCGACCGGCAGTCCTGGGCGACCCGCGACGAGCTCCGCGTCGCGATCGTGACCTGGATCGAACGCACCTACCACCGCCGTCGCCGACAGGCCCGCCTCGGCCGGTTGACCCCGATCGAATACGAGATGATCATGACCCCTCAGACAGCAACCGCTGCCTGATCAACCAACTGTCCCCTCAGAGCGCGGCAGTCCCTTTTGACTCGACGTTCGGTCGCCTCGGCTAGTGGACGCTGGACTCGTGTCCGTGAAGCGAGGTTTCGCGAGAGTGTGGGTCGTAGTCTCCGGGCGTGACGCCGGTGAGGTCGAGGAAGTGTTGGCGTTCGGGGCCGGTGCGGCTGTGGGTCACGACCAACAACACGCTGGGTAGGACCAGGAGCGCTACGAGGAGCGAGAAGAAGATCATCACCGCGGTGAGCGTGCCGAAGGTGACGAAGATGGGCATGGGGGCGAGGGCCATGACGGAGAAGCCGATGATCGACGACAGCGCCGAAACGGCCAACGCGCCACCGGTTCCTTCGCCGGCACGTCTGAGGGCTGGGAACCGGCTCGGCTCGAATTCGAACTCTTCGCGGAAACGCATGGTGAAGTGGGTCGAGTAGTCGATGCCCACGCCGACAGCGATAGCAGCGATGGTCGCAGTGACGACGTTGATCTTGTAGTCGGCGATGTACATGAATCCGTAGACCCAGCCCACGACCAGCAGAATCGGTATCACCGCGGCCAGCCCGTATTTGATCGAGCGCATGAAGAACATCGCCAACAGGGCGCAGAGCACGAGCGCCAGTGGAAGGGCCAACAGCATGGCGCGGGTGAACGCTGCGAGTGAGTCTTGTTGGATGATGGCTTCACCCGAGACGCTGATTGTGGTCAGCGCGGTTCCACCTGGGGAGGCTTCGAGCGACGCGGCGGCGTCGTCGAGTCCGGAGCGGGCATCGAGGATGATTGCGTCTTCGGTGAGGCTCGGGATACCAACCATGATGAGGGTGGCGTAGTTGCCGGCATCGTCGGTCCACAACAGCTCGGTGACGTTGTCGGGGGAATACGCCATGAATCCGTCATCGGTGGTGATTCCGTTGGTGAAGGCGAGGTCGTAGATGGCGGCGACCTGGGCGGCCGAGTCTGGCAGCCCGTCACCGTCGGCATCGGTGACCTCTATTCCGGCGGCGACCATGGCGGCCGGGGAAGCGACGGCGGTTTGCACGATCGAGACTGCGTTGTCTTGTCGCAGGGTCACGTTGCCGTTCAGATCCCTCGTCAGGTAGTCGTCGTTGGATGCCGCTTCGGCCGCGTCGAGTTCGGCGACGACATTGTCGAGTGCGGCGAGGGTGTCGGGCTGGGTGAGGTCACCTTCGACGAAGATGAACCCCGACCCGACTCCGCTGCTCTCGCCGAAATGGTCCTCGAACAGGTTGAGGCTCTGGATGGCGTCGCTGTCCTCGGAGAAGAAGTCGGTGAACGAGAACTCCGACTCGACCGCAGTGAACGCGATCGCGCCCAAGATCGCGAGGGCGACCGTCACCGGAATGGTCACCACCCGCCAGCGGGCAGTGAAGTGAACCATGTTGCCTGCGGCCTTGAACCCGTGGCCGGCGCCCTTGACCACGGTGCCGGTCGGTCGACCGGCCGCAGCTGCTTTGGCGTAGTTCCGGCGGGTCAGACGGGCCGGCAGGTAGATGAACAGCGGCACGAATACCGCCAGGGCGACGGCACCGACGATGGGTGCTCCCACCGCCATCGCGACGACAATGCCCGCGAACAGTGCCATGACGATGAAGCCGAGCTTGTAGGGGAGCATCAGGCCCCGCTCGAGTGGCGGGTCACCGAGTGTCTCCTCGATCGTCAACAGCCATCGGGGCGCCACGATGCCGAGGATGACGGATCCGATGAGGAGCGCGATGGCCATGCCGATACCGAACTGCGCGATGCCCTGGATGCCGGCCACCCCGTTGGAGATGAACGCGGCCATCGACGAGATCACCGCTAACAACAACGCTGGGAATACGAGCGTCAGGCCCCGGGGGTAGGACTCGTCGCGGCTCAGCCCGGCCACCTGTTGCTCTCGAGCCCGACCGCTGGCGTGCACGAAGAAGTCCACACCGAACGCGATCACCGAGACCGGGCCGATGAAACCAAGCAGCAGACCCCCCTCGAACCCAAGGACAGTGAAGATGGCAAACGACCAAAACATCGTGACCGCCAACCCCACACCGACCAGCGCCGCCGCCCAATACGAACGCAACAAGGCACCGACGAGCACCAAGATCCCGACCACCGCCAACAACACGAACGGCATCGACTCAGCCAGTTGTTCCTCAGAGGTGAGACCCACATCGATCAAGACGCCGAGCGTCCGGCTGGCGGCCTGGTCGCCTCTCAACACGGTCTGCACCTCGCGGCAGGTACTCCTCACCGTCGAGCCCGATGTCACTGACGCCTTCGGCTTCGGTGTCGCGACCGCCGAAGTTCGTCAGATCGAGGACCACTGTTGCGCTGAACGCAGGCGCCTCCCAAACCACGACCTCCTGGCCGTCGACCTCGCCAACTCGACTGGTGGCAAGCTGCGAGAGCGTGTCACGCAGCGGGCTGCCCACCGCACCCTCACCGAGAATCTCGGCCAAGGCGATCTTCACATCGCCATCGGTGGCCGCCCCCAAACCAGCCGGCAACGCGTCGGCCACCTTGTCGGCGAGCGAGAAGACGCCGTCGACCTCCTCGCCCAGCTCGGAACGGAACTGGACCGCGAGATCGGCGTTGAGCTCCTCATTGGAGCGCAACGCGTCGGAGTTCTGCTTGAACTCGAACAGCACATCCCGAGTCAGCGCGTCGCCTCCGTCTTCGGCTTCGACGATGAACAGTGCGCCCTCGATCGGCGACGCGTTGACGAACCGTTCGTCGGCCAGTTCGGTGGTGTCGTAGATCTCCCCGGACGGCTCGAAATTCGGATCGTCCTGTGAACGCGATGCAGCAAAAGGCACCGCCACGACCGTCAACGCCACGATCCCCAGGGTGATCAACTTGACGTGGGTGTTGAACCACTCGAAAAAGGACGCAGCGCGCCCGCCGGCCTCAGAAACCTGCTGACCACTCATTCGCTGTACCTCTCTACGCGACGCGTCTGTCATCGAAAAGGGCGAAATGGGTTGCGCCTGCCGGCTCCAGTATCGGAGCGGCAGCGACGTCAGGTTTCTGGCCCGATCATCGCCGCTCGGACTCTCCTGGTCATACACCGACATACCGAGCCCCCGACTCAGCGGCAACTGTGTGATTCAAACTTCCAGGATTCATGCCAAAATTCAACAGGGCCAAACGTCCCGACCGAACTCTCTCGTGTTCCAGACACAACGCCGCCACCGCAGATCACCGGATCGGCTGCGTGAGCGCACCTAGCCCCAAACCCACGCCGATCGGCACGTCGGCGCTCGCTTCAGCGCTCGATATTGATCACAGTCATCGCAACGGCTCGGCCGTACGAATTGCCTCGGCGTCCTACGCCACAACGTCGCTCAATGGACGGTCCCCATGTTCATGCCGATCTTCCGCCCGCCGTTCACGGGCTCGTGAGTCCCGCAGAGCGATTACGGCGTGGCCGGGCTCGTGGAAAGCGGTCGCCTCGAGGCCGGTCATGGTCACAAGTATGGAACAAGAGGGCGCACGTCCGTACTGTTTGCTGGTCACGGATTGGTCACAGATCTCTGTGCCACCCCGCCTTATGCTGTTTTGTCCTGTCCACCGAATATGCTTTCTGACCTGCGGAAACGTGGACTCGGGGCCACAGGCCAAACCTCGTCAACATGGCCTGTGGAGGACTCAAAATCCCCCGATCTTCGGATCGTGCGGGTTCAAGTCCCACCCCGGGCACACCCCCACCGCCGAAATTGGTTTGCCAGGCCCCAGATTTGAGTCCCAGCAAACCAATTTCGACAGGGTCAGGGGTGGGCAGCCGAGCGGCTCAGGCGATATCACCCAGCCGCTGCGGTCTGCCGTCGTTCATCGTCCTCATTTCCCGTCGGTTGCTCAAGCCACGTCTGGCCGTTTCCGATCTCTGGGCTGAGCGAAAACGCTCGGAACGAGGCATCGATCCCCTGGGCTGTATCTGGTCGCCTGGCCCTGGGGGGGAGTCAGTGGCGAAACCGCCGTTCCCATAGTGGGCATTGGAGAACGAGATGGTTCGCATGTGGGCGGGACCTTCCGGTCGTGTGACGCGGCTGGGCATGGGCGCGATAGTGGCAGTGATGATGGCCGGGTTGACGGTCGTACCGACAGTCAGAACCGGACACACCGAAGTCGGCGAGTTGTCGACCTCGATGGTCGAGATGCTCGGTACCGATCAGGGAACCGGGGTCGTCAGCCTCTCGGCTCTCCGGGCCGACGTGCTCGGCGACACCGGGCTTCTGACCAGGACCGGTGCGATGCTCAGCACCAGTCGCACGATCGCCGACGTCGCCGACGGCACGGGTATCGACGTCGCATTGATTGATACTGGCGTTTCGCCCGTTGACGGGCTCGACGGCAAGGGCAAGGTTCTTCACGGGCCCGACCTGTCGATGGAGGCCAGCGCACCAGAAGTCGCGTTCCTCGACACCTACGGTCACGGCACCCACATGGCCGGGGTCATCGCCGGTACACGTGAGGGCGATGTCGGTATCGCACCGGGTGCCCGGATCGTGAGCGTCAAGGTTGCCGGTCACGATGGGGTGACGACGGTGCCACAAGTGGTTGCCGCCATCGACTGGGTGGTCGAGCACCGCAACACCGACGGAATGAACATACGGGTCCTGAACCTCTCACTTGGTCAACAAGGTGTGACCAGTCACGTCGGTGACCCGCTTTCTGCGGCGGTGGAGCGAGCCTGGCGATCGGGAATCGTCGTCGTGGTCGCAGCCGGCAACGATGGCGAGACTCAACCCCACCTCGATTCGCCGGCCATTGACCCCTACGTCATGGCCGTCGGAGCGGTCGACTCTCGCGGCCAGGAAGCGCGGATATCTCGGCCGGTGCCGACGTGGTCGGCCTACGGAGACGGTGAACGTGATCCCGATGTCGTCGCCCAGGGCCGTTCGATCGCCTCGTACCGCGTGCCGGGCTCGACCATCGACGAGAAGTATCCCGATGCTCGTATCGATCAGGATCTCTTCCGAGGCTCGGGAACCTCTCAGTCGGCGGCGGTGACCAGCGGTGTGGCGGCAGTCATGCTGAGCAGGTACCCGAACCTCACCCCCGATCAGGTCAAGTTCGTCCTCGAATACGGGGCCATCGACCTCGAGAAGGAATCCAGCCGCCACGAGGGCGAGGGCCATCTCAACGGCGACGCCACGGTCTGGGCCAAGGCGAGCGGAAGTGAACCACAAGAGTTCCGACCCGCCGCCGGCGAGGGCACGGGAATCCTGGCGCCCAGCGGTGCGACGTGGTCGGGCGGGACGTGGTCGGGTGCGACGTGGTCGGGTGCGACGTGGTCGGGTGCGACGTGGTCGGGCGGGACGTGGTCGGGTGCGACGTGGTCGGGTGCGACGTGGTCGGGTGCGACGTGGTCGGGTGCGACGTGGTCGGGTGCGACGTGGTCGGGTGCGACGTGGTCGGGTGCGACGTGGTCGGGTGCGACGTGGTCGGGTGCGACGTGGTCGGGGAATGGTTGGTCATGAGAAATCCGACGGGCGGAAACAGGACAATCATGAACGAATCGATTCGAGTCCGATCCGGCGCCTGGCGTCGAGCAATCCTTGCGGCCCTGGTCGTCGTCGCCCTGCTGACCGGCGCGCTCGCGAGTCCGGCAGCCGCAGGGCGAAGCGGAAAGGGAAACAAGAAGACGACGACAGAGACCACAACGACGGCAGAGCCGGTGACCGCCGAGATATCGACGACGGAGCCGCTCACGACCGAGACGCCGACGACGGACTCGTATGACCCCGTGACGTCTCTGGGGTCGATGTACAACGTCGTCGACCAGATCGGCGCCAGGTCGCTGTGGGAAGCCGGGTTCACCGGCGAAGGAGTCGACGTCGCAGTCATCGACACCGGTGTCGCGCCGGTCGGAGCGCTGCTGGGGCCCGACAAGGTCGTGGCCATGGTCGACCTCTCCTTCGAGGCGGCGGTGCCCGAGGCCGTGTATCTCGACACCAACGGCCACGGTTCCCACATGGCCGGCATCATCGCCGGCTCCGACCAGGGTGCCGATCCTGCCACCGCCGAGCAGCGACCCGGCGAATTCCTCGGGATCGCCCCTGGCGCAGGCCTGGTCTCGGTCAAAGTCGGCGACAACACCGGCGCGGTCGATGTCTCCCAGGTGATCGCCGGCATCGATTGGGTCGTGCAGCACCGCAACGACGGCGGTCTGAACATTCGAGTCATCAATCTCTCCTACGGCACGGACGGAACCCAGGACTACCGCATCGATCCGCTCGCGAAGGCCGTCGAGAACGCGTGGGAGCACGGCATCGTCGTCGTCGCCGCCTCCGGCAACGATGGATGGAACAATGCCACCGGAGGTGTGACCAATCCGGGATTCGATCCCTACGTCATCTCTGTCGGGGCGGCCGAGGCGACGACCCGGGGGATGACGATCCCGAAGTGGGCCAGCGCCGGTGACTACTTCTCCATCGACGAGGATGGCAGCCGGGTGAACTACTGGCAGGCGGGCTACACCGGGCGCCTTCCGGACGTCGTCGCCCCTGGCTCGCACATCGACAGCCTGCGGGTGCCATCGAGCCGCATCGATCTCGAGCACCCCGAGGGCCGGGTAACCGAATCGATCTTTCGAGGCAGTGGCACCTCGCAGGCCACCGCCGTGGTCTCTGGGGCCGTCGCCCTCCTTCTCGATGCTCGACCCGACCTCACTCCCGATCAGGTCAAAGCGCTTCTGCGGAACACTGCATCGTCGATCCCGCTTTGGGGCGAGGCCTTCCAGGGCCAGGGCGTCATCGACATCGGCGCCGCGGTGAAGAGGCCGACGCCCGACGTTGCGCAGACCTGGACTCGCTCTACCGGACTCGGTTCGCTCGAAGCCGCTCGAGGCAGCCAACACGTTGTAGTCGACGGCGTCGCTCTCAAAGGCGAGGTGACGGCCTTCGGCACGGCATGGGATGCCGAGGCCTGGGTGGACATGAGCACACTTGGTGCGAGCTGGACGGGTGCGTCGTGGACGGGTGCGTCGTGGACGGGTGCGTCGTGGACGGGTGCGTCGTGGACGGGTGCGTCGTGGACGGGTGCGTCGTGGACGGGTGCGTCGTGGACGGGTGCGTCGTGGACGGGTGCGTCGTGGACGGGTGCGTCGTGGACGGGTGCGTCGTGGACGGGTGCGTCGTGGACGGGTGCGTCGTGGACGGGTGCGTCGTGGACGGGTGCGTCGTGGACGGGTGCGTCGTGGACGGGTGCGAGCTGGACGTGATCTGAATGGCACACGACCAGACGCCGATCGAGACCGGACGGATCGGCGGAGCCTCGCCACGCGTCAAGGTCACAATGCTCGGGGCTCTGGTCGCGCTGGCGAGCTTCCTGCTGCTCGAAACGATCCCCGATCCGACGGCCGCCCTCTGTCCTGCGCCTTGGTGGGTGGTTCCGCTCGTCGTCGTGGCCTTCGCCGGTAGCGAACGACTCGTCTTTCACATCGAGTCGAAGAACGAGGCCGTGAGTTTCTCTCCGAGCGACATTCCGCTCGCCTTCGGCATCCTCGTCCTCTCACCAGTGGCACTGGTGTGCGCTCGACTCGCGGGTGCCGCGATCGGTCTGATCGTCTGGCGACGCCCTCCTGTGTTCAAGTTGCTGTTCAACCTCACGGTGTTCACCGCCGAGACCGTGATCGCCTTGGCGATCTTCCGCCACTTCTTCGATGACAAGCTTGCCGCGTCACCACTGATGTGGCTGGGCCTCGCGGGGACGGTCCTCGTCGCGATAATCGTCGGCAGCGGCCTCATCGCGATTGCCATCTCGTTCTTCGAAGGCGATCTGCGAAGTCGCATGCGCAAAGAGCTGAGCCACGCCTACTTGTTCCACCTTCCGGGCGCCGTGCTCGGTGCCTCGGTCACCATCCCGATCCTCGTCGAGCCCTGGCTCGGTGCCGTCTTCCTGATTCCGGTGCCACTCGTGTGGCTGGTGCTGCGTTCACACGGCGCGCTGATGCATCAGTTCACGGACCTCAGCCACATCCATCAATTCAGCAGCCAGGTGGGGCGCTCGTCGCACCTCCAGGACATCGCCGACACGGCGGTCAACGAGATCGCCGATCACCTGCGAGCCCAGACTGTCGTTCTGACCGTGTGGGGTGACTCCCAGGCACCGGTCCGCGCCGTTCACGGCACTTGGGTGGGGAACGGGACGCTCCCCGCGGGCCCCGAGGACGCCGACTGGGCGTCGGCACTCAACTCCGCCGGGACGACCCTGTTCGACACGGCGGACCCGGACGATGCCGTCGGCCAGCGACTCCGCCGCGCTGGTGTGACGCAAGCCATTGTCGTGCCCCTGGCCGACGAATCCGGACCGATCGGGATGTTGTTGGTGGCCGACCGTCACGGTGCGATCGATCGGTTCAGTGCCGACGACGAGGAGCGGCTGCTCCGACTCTCCCAACAGCTGGCTGTGGCGTTGCGGAAGGGACAGCTGCATGTACAGATTCAGCACGAGGCCACCCACGACCAATTGACCGGTCTGCCGAATCGCACCTACTTCGAGGCTTGGGCCGAGCAACTGAGAAGCATCGATCGCGGCGCGAGGTGTGCCGTGCTGATGATCGACCTCGACCGTTTCAAAGAGGTGAACGACACCCTCGGACATCATGTCGGCGATCTGCTCCTGGTGGCGGTCACCGATCGGCTGCGGCAATGTGTGTCCGAGGGCGACGTGGCCGCCCGCTTCGGGGGTGACGAGTTCGCAATTCTTCTTCCCGGGGCCGGCGAGGAGGAGTCATGCCTTCTTGCGGCAAGCGTGAGCGAGGCGCTCGAGCGCCCGTTCGCACTCAGAGAAACGACTGTTGCCATCGCCGCGAGCATCGGAATCGCGATCGCACCCGACCACGGTCAAGGGACCGGGGCCCTCGTCCGTCGCGCTGATCTTGCTATGTACGAGGCGAAGAATCGCCACGATCGCTGGGCCGTCTACAGCGATGACCTCGAGAACCGTGACTCGGCTCGGCTGACCATGTTGGGCGACCTTCGGGATGCGTTGAACAACGGTGGGATCAAGGTTCACTTCCAGCCCAAGATTCACCTCCGAACGCGGGAAGTGAGGGCGGTGGAGGCGCTGGCGCGGTGGCAGCATCCCGTCCAGGGCCTGATCCCTCCTGGCCGGTTCATCCCGCTCGCCGAGCAGTCCGGCCTGATCCGCGAGCTGACCAAACAGGTGCTCGATCAGTCGTTGGATGCCGTTCGAGCGTGGAGTGAGCAGGGGAACCGGATCGGCGTCGCCGTGAACATCAGCGTTCAGAGCCTGATCGACGAGACGTTCCCGCGGCTCGTCGCATCGAGCCTGGAGCAGGCCGGTGTCGCCCCCGGACTCCTGACCCTAGAAATCACCGAGAGCATGATGATGGGCGATGCGCCCCGACCGTTGCGCATCCTCGAGCAGCTGTCGACCTTGGGTGTGAACCTGTCGATCGATGATTTCGGCACCGGCTACTCGTCGCTGTCGAACCTGCGGCACCTGCCGATCTCCGAGCTGAAGATCGATCGGAGCTTCATCGCTGAGATGTTGATCACACCCAACGACGAGATGATCGTTCGTTCCACCGTGGACCTCGCCCACAACCTCGGCCTGAGCGTCGTGGCGGAGGGGGTGGAGACACCTGCCGTGCAGGAACAGCTCCGCACCATGGGTTGCGACCTCGCTCAGGGCTACGGCATCTGCCGGCCCCTTCCCTTGGCAGATTTCGACACCTGGCTCCGCAACAGCAGCGAGCGCGGCCAGATCGAACCCGCCCCCCTCGCGATCGACTCGCTCTGAGGCCTCGCACCCCTGGGCAACTGATCGAAATTGGTTTCCCAGGCCCCAGATTTGAGTCCCTGCAAACCGATTTCGATAGGGGTCACGAGTGGCCGTCAAGCTCGCCGAGATGGTCGTCGACGAAGGCCCGGAGTGCACCGACGTCGACCGCTCGACAGCGCCAGCTTGTGGAGCCATGCTGTGGCGACGATCTCGTCGGGTTCGAGATCGTCGGACGGCGCAACCACCACGAGGTCGCCCGCCAGCGCCTCGAGGGCGAGCCGGTCGATGTCGGTGATCGGCCCGTACTGCACCATGACGCCACCCGCCTCCAACAGGGCGACCTGTATCGGGCGGGGGACGGGCTCGGCCTGAGCGCCGCCCTGACGGCACGACGCCCACGTGGGGCCCCGAGGTCGGCGGGTCGCTGAGGTAGACGATGGTCTCGGGGTCGAGCAGATGCAGGCCCGACTGCGGGTCGAGCGCCTCTCGGATCGGATTGCCACAGCCCGCGCCGTCGGCGGAGGAATCGGTGCAGGCAGCCACGACGAGGCACACCACCGTGACGATCGTGACGAGGGGGCTCTGGTCGCGCACACCACCAGGGTGCCCGAGTTCGGTCCTCTAGACTGCACCGCATGGCTCGTGCCCAGATCGAACGCCGGCTGATCGATCTCAGCGATC
This sequence comes from uncultured Acidimicrobiales bacterium, assembly GCA_963700995.1. GTDB lineage: Bacteria > Actinomycetota > Acidimicrobiia > Acidimicrobiales > JAHEJN01 > JAHEJN01. The sequence continues at coordinate 35,011 of CAVOZP010000005.1, read as the reverse complement.
GACTGAACCGCCTGCGCGACGACCTGCGGATCGCCGACGAACAACTCGAACAGTTCGCGTCAGAGGCCGACGATGCCCGCATTCGGGCGCTGGTCTCGGAGACCCCGATCGCCGACAAGGAGCATCGGGAGGCCGACCGTCACGCGAAGGCCATGCAGAAGCACCGAAGCGTCGTACTGGCCGACATCGAGAGACTCGAGCTGGTCCAGGACGATCTCCTCGACCAGCTCCTCGCGGGCAGCTGATCGTGGGCGACGGGACCGAGACGCCGACCCGTCCCCTTCGACTGATCGTGGCCGAGGATGAGCCGATCATCCGGCTCGACCTCGTCGAATGTCTCGTCGACGAGGGCTACGAGGTCGTGGCCAGCACCGGACGAGGCGACGAGGTGCTGGGTCTGGTGGAACAGCATCGGCCGGACCTGGTGATCCTCGACGTCCGCATGCCGGGCATCGACGGCATCGAGGCCGCCGATCTCCTCACCGAGCGGCGTCTCGCAGGCGTCGTCATCCTCACGGCGTACAGCCAGCGCGATCTCGTCGCTCGCGCCACCCATGCCGGTGCGCTCGGCTACCTCGTGAAGCCGTGGCAGCGCCACGATCTCATTCCGGCCATCGAAATCGCCCACGCCCGGTTCCTCGAGACACTCGCCCTCGCCGGCGAGGCCGCCGAGCTCGGCGAGCGACTCGAAGCCCGCAAGCTGATCGACCGAGCCAAGGGTGTCCTCATGGATGAGCACGGCATGAGCGAGGCCGGGGCCTTCCGGTTCGTGCAGACCACGGCCATGACCGACCGCCGATCGATGAGCGAGGTCGCCTCCGAGGTGCTCGAAGGCATTCTTGCACCCGATGCAACGGCCGCCGACTGAGCGCCACGAACTCGTCGCGTGACCTGTTGTCGCGCGTAGGGTCACGAGCGTGACCACGCTCATGCTCATCGACGGGAACTCGCTCACCTACCGCGCCTTCTTCGCCCTGCCCACCGACCTCGCCACCGCGTCGGGTCAGGTCACCAACGCGGTGTTCGGGTTCACGTCGATGCTCATCAACCTGGTGCGCGATCACCAGCCCGACCGCATCGCGATCGCCTTCGACCGCCCCGAGCCGACGTTTCGCCACGAACGGCTCGACACGTACAAGGCGGGCCGCAAGGAGACGCCCGACATCCTCCGCCAGCAGATGGGGCTCGTCCGTCAAGTGGTCGAGGTGCTCGAGCTCCCCATCATCGAGAAGGTCGGTGTCGAGGCCGACGACGTCATTGCGACCCTCGCCACCCGGGCCCGCGACAATGGTGACGACTGCATCGTGGTCACCGGCGATCGCGACGCCTACCAGCTCGTCGAGGATCCGCACATCAAGGTGCTCTACAACAAGCGCGGCGTCAGCGACTATGCGTTCTACGACGAGGACGGGATCTTCGAACGGACCGGCGTCAAGCCGTCGGATTACGTGCAGTACGCGGCCCTTCGTGGAGACAAGAGCGACAACCTGCCCGGCGTGCCCGGCGTCGGAGAGAAGACCGCAGCCAAGCTGGTGAACACCTACGGCGGGATCGACGGCATCTACCAGCACGTAGACGACCAGACCCCCAAGCTTCGTGAGAACCTGGCGGCCAACGAGGCGGCGGTGCGGCTCAACACCGAGCTGATGGTGCTCGTGCGAGACGTCGAGCTCGATTTCGACTACATCGAGCTCGAGCGGGGGACACCCGATCCCGAGGCGGTGCGCCAGCTCTTCGACTTCCTCGAGTTCCAGACGCTGCATGCCCGCCTGGCCGAGGCGTGGGGCGCCGATGTCGGTGCCGGGCCCGCTGACGAGGTGATCGAGGCCGAGACCACCGAGGTCGACACACCGGCCGCGGCCATCGTCGTGCTCGAGAGCCTCGCAGCGGCCGACGGGCCGCTCGCCGTGGCTGCGGTGTGGGCCGACGGCGCCGAGCGTGTGCTCGACGGCCTCGCACTGGTCGTCGAGGCGAGTGGGGGAGAGGTGGCGTGGCTCTCGGCGGACCTCATCGCCGACGAGGGTGTCGTCGCGGCGCTCGCGTCGCTGTTGGCTCCCGGAGGGCGACGACTGGCCGGGCACGGCATCAAACCGTTGGTGCGACACTTCCTCACAGCCGAGATCCCCGTGGCCGACCTGGCCATCGACACCAGGCTCGCGGCCTATCTGCTCGATCCAGCCGAGGCCCGTTACCTGCTGGCCGATCTCCTGCGGCGCTATGCCCACAAGGCCCTGCCCGACGACGACGATGCCGGCGACACGTCGGGCCAGCTCGCTCTGGGTGACGAACCGGTGGTCCGGTCCCAGGTCGCCGCACGCGAGGCGCTGGCCGTCGCCTTTCTGGTCGAACCGCTCGAGGCTGCGCTCGACGCGCAAGGTCTCGACGAGCTGAACCGGGAGATCGAGCTCCCGCTGGTCACCGTGCTCGCCCGGATGGAGATGATCGGGGTGGGAGTCGACGTGGCCGAACTCACTGCCCTTCGCGACGAGCTACGATCGAAGGCCGAGGCCCTGCGGGCCACCATCGTCGATGACGCAGGCCACGACTTCAACGTCAACTCCACCAAGCAGCTGCGTGAGGTGCTGTTCGACGAGCTCGGCCTGACCCCGCAGAAGAAGACCAAGACCGGCTACAGCACCGACGCGCAGACGCTGGAGAAGATGCGTGACGATCACCCCATCGTCGATCATCTGCTGCAGTACCGCGAGGTCGAGAAGCTGCGATCGACCTACGGCGAGGGACTGCTGGCCGAGGTCGGTAGCGGCGACCGCATCCGCGCCACCTTCAACCAGACGGTCGCCCGGACCGGGCGGCTCAGTTCCGATGCGCCGAACCTGCACAACATCCCGGTGCGGTCCGAGACCGGCAGGGCCTTCCGCAAGGTATTCGTCGCCGCCGACGGCTACGAGCTGTTGGTGGCCGACTACAACCAGATCGAATTGCGGTGCATCGCCCATCTGGCCGAGGATCCCGGCCTGATCGCGGCGTTCGAGGCGGGCGACGACATCCACAACGCCACCGCGTCGAGAATCTTCGGGGTCGAGTCCGCCGACGTGAACACCGAACAGCGGTCGAAGGCGAAGATGGTGTCCTACGGCCTCGCCTACGGCATGGAGGCCTACGGGCTCAGCCAACGGCTCAACATCCCCACCGACGAGGCCGCGCAGATCCTCGATGCCTACTTCGCCGCGTTTCCCGCCGTGAAGCAGTACATGGACGACACCGTGGCGTTGGCCCGCGAGCGCGGCTACACCGAGACTCTGTTCGGGCGACGCCGGCAGATCCCCGAGCTGTCGTCGAGCAATTTCCGCATCCGCCAGGCCGGCGAACGCCAGGCCATGAACGCGGGTATCCAGGGGCTGGCCGCCGACATCTTCAAGGTGGCGCTGGTGAAGCTCGATCGGGCGCTCGTCGCGGACCGTCGCGCCAGTCGGCTGATCCTCCAGGTGCACGACGAGGTGATCCTGGAGGTCACGCCCGACGAGCACGATGTCATGGCCGACCTCGTACCCGACGTGATGGGGACGGCTTTCGATCTCCGTGTTCCCCTCGAGGTGAACCTGAGCTTCGGGCCTACCTGGGCCGACGCGAAGTAGTTCCATCGAATCAATAATCCGGGTTGGGCCTTCGGGAGTGGTGGGTAGATCCCCGATGAACTCCATGTCGGGCCGTGTAGGCACGACACGTCAGGCTGCTAGGACCGAGAGCAGATCCGTCCCACTCCAACGAGGTGGTCATGTCTCTCCTGTCCCGATTCCGTGCCGTCGGTGCGGTCGCTCTGCTCGCCCCGCTGGTGCCCGCCGTCGGCGCACCGGCCGCTTCTGCTGCGTCCGGCGACGTGGTCATCAACGAGGTCCGAATCGATCAGCCGGGTAGCGATGTCGACGAGTACCTCGAGCTTGCCGGAACGCCAGGGGCGGCCCTCGACGGCTTGACGTTCCTGGTCATCGGTGACGGCGCCACGACCGCCGGCAGTGGAGTGATCGAGAACGTCACACCCCTCGACGGCTTCGCCCTCGGCACCGATGGCCTCCTGCTGCTCGCCGAAGCCAGCCTGACGCTCGGCACCGCCGACCAGACGGTCTTCTTGAACTTCGAGAACAGTGACAACGTCACCATGCTCGTCGTGAGCGGGTTCAGCGGCACCCACGGCGCCGATCTCGACACCGACGACGACGGCGCGCTCGACACCACACCGTGGACCGAGATCACCGACTCGATCTCACTGGTGGAGTCACTCGACGCCAGCGGGACCGAGCGCTACTACTCGACGACGGTCGTCGGCCCTGATGGCACACTCGTGCCCGCGCACGCGTACCGATGCGCCGCCGGATTCGTCATTGGAACCTTCGATCCCGTGGGCGGTAGCGATTCGCCCGGTGCAGCCAACCCGTGCCCTCCCGAGCCGGTCACGGCGTCGATCAGCGAGATCCGAATCGATCAACCGGGGACCGACGTCGACGAGTACTTCGAGCTGTCGGGCACTCCTGGTGATGTGTTGAACGGTTTGTCGTATCTGGTCATCGGCGACGGGTCCACGGGGTCGGGCACGGTCGAGGAATGGACGCCGCTCGACGGCGTGGTCGTGCCTGCTTCCGGCTTCCTCGTGGCCGGTGACGGGCTGGTCAGCCTCGCAAGGCCCGACCTGTTGGTCGATCTGAACTTCGAGAACTCCGACAACGTCACCCACCTCGTTGTGCGCGACTACACGGGCACGGCGAACACCGACCTCGACGTCGATGACGACGGTGTCATCGACGCCGCTCCGTGGAGTGAGGTGGTCGACTCGGTCGGCCTGGTGGCCACGGTCGGTTCCGGCGATCTGCTCTACAGCAACACGCTCGTTGGCCCCGACGGCACGCTCGTGCCCGGGCACGTGTTCGTGTGCGAAGGATCGTGGCAGATCGGTCTGTTCGACACCACCGGCGGAGACGACACGCCGGGCTCGGCCAATGCGTGTGGGACGGTCGTCGATCCCTTCGGCGAGTGCCTCGACGGCGCCGCCACGCTCATATCCGCCGTGCAGGGAGCCGGAACCGTCAGCCCGCTCGCCGGGCAGAGCGTCGTGATCGAAGGCGTGGTGACCGCCGACTTCCAGAGCACCCTCTCGGCCTTGTTCGTGCAGGAGGAGGACACCGACGTCGACGGCGACCCGTTGACCTCCGAAGGCATCGCCGTGTTCACCGGAACGTCGCCGGCGACGGTCGCCGTCGGCGACGTGATTCGCGTGCAGGGCACGGCAACCGAGTTCTTCGAATTCACCGAGATCTCGCCCGCCGAGCGGATCGAGGTGTGCGCCGGTGCAACGGGTACCGCCACTCCGGCCGTCATCACCCTGCCCGAAACCGATGCCCGTGACCTCGAGGCCTACGAGGGCATGATCACGACGTATCCCCAGACGCTCACTGTGAGCGACACCTTCGATCTCGGCCGCTTCGGTGAGATCGTGTTGTCGGCCGACGGGCGTCAGTACAGCTCCACGCACGTGTTCGCGCCGGCGCCCGGTCTCGACGAGGACCTCGACGGCGACTCGGTGCCCGACTCGCTCGAGCCGGGGCGGATTCTCCTCGACGATCTGAGCAACGGCTCGATCACCTACGGTCCGGGCGATCTTCCGCCTTACGTGAACGGCGACGGCACGCGTCGGGTCGGCGACACGGTGACCGGGCTGACCGCCATCGTCGACTACGGGTTCGACGAGTACCGACTGCGGCCCGTGGGTGATGTGCCTTTCGTCGACGTCAATCTGCGGACCGCTGCCCCGGATCCCGGTGGCGACGTCACCGTCGCCAGCTTCAACGTGCTCAACTTCTTCGACACCCCCGACTCCGGTGTCGCCGAGTGCGGCCCGATGGCCGACCAGGGCTGCAGAGGCGCCGACAGCGCCGCAGAGTTGCAACGCCAACAGGACAAGATCACCGGCGCCATCACCGAGATGAACGCTGATGTGGTTGGTCTCATCGAGATCGAGAACGACGACACGTCGCTCGACACGTTGGTGGCGGGCCTTCCCGGCTACGCCGCGATCGATCCCGGCCCCATCGGCATCGATGCCATCGAGGTGGCCTTTGTCTACACGCCCGACAGCGTGGCGCCGGTCGGGTCGCCGGCCATCCTCGACGCGGCGGTCGACGCCGACTTCGACGACACGAAGAACCGCCCGGCGCTGGCCCAGACCTTCGACGACCTCGCCACGGGCGATCGCTTCACGGTCGTGGTGAGCCATCTCAAGTCCAAGGGCAGCCCCTGCGACGACATCGGTGATCCCGACACCGGCAACGGTTCGGGCAACTGCGATGGTGTTCGGACTCGGGCCGCGAGGGCGCTGGCGGACTGGCTGGCGACCGATCCCACTGGCGAGGGAGACGGCGACGTCCTGATCATCGGCGACCTCAACGCCTATGCGCAAGAGGCGCCGATCACGACGCTCGAAGCGGCCGGGTACACGGACCTCCTCGAGGCGTTCGTCCCCTTCGACGACCGCTACAGCTTCGTGTTTCGTGGCGGCACCGGCTATCTCGATCACGCCCTGGCCAACGATTCGCTGCTGGCAAACGTCGCCGGCGCGGCGGTGTGGCACATCAACGCCGACGAACCCCGGTTCATCGACTACAACGACGACGTCATCGACCCCACCGAGTTCAGTGACGACCTGAACCCGGCAGCGGCGTTCGCGCCCGACGCCTATCGGTCGTCCGACCACGACCCGGTCCTCGTCGGCCTCGACATGGTGGCGGCCGAAACCACTGCTCGGGAGGATCTGGCGTCCTTGACCGATGCGATCGAGGTCGGGGCAAGCGGCGACCGGAAAGCGCTCGAGGCCGCTGATTCGCTCGAACGCGCGCTCGCTGATCGGTACTGGCTCGACGACGACACGCTTGGCGCCAAGGGCAACCAGGCTCTCGGCTTGCACTCGCGGGCCGCAGCCAGGCTGCAGCGCAGTGGTCTCGACGAGGCCGTGGTCGATGCGTGGCTGGCCGATCTGTACGCGATCGATCGCCGTCTGGCGGCGGGCGCCGTCGAGGCGGCGGTCGAGAGGGGCGGCCGACCCAATCTGATCAAGTTGGCGACGGCCGGCGTGGCGATCGGCGATCGCCTCCAGAGCTCGGGGTTCACCTCGGCGGCGATCAGGGCACTGACGCTTGCCTGGCTGTGGGCACGCGCGGCCTAGATCGGCCGGACGAGAAGGGCGGGGTGGTGAGCCGGAGGCACCGGCTCATCACTCCGTTAGCCTGAGCCAGTCCACATTCAACGACCCCTCACCGCGGCGCCGCCAGCGTCGAGACCAGGTAAACGCCAAAGGTTCCTCTGTGTCCGATATCACCACCCCGCCCGAAACCGACGCCCCCGAAACCGACGCCCCCGAGGCCGAGACCCCCGAGGCGGTGACCGCCGCTCCTGTCGAGACGCAGGCTGTCGCCACCCAAGCCGTCGAAGGGATGGGAACGTTCAACGACGATGGCACCTACACCCCTCGTGAGATCATCGGCACCGATCTCGGCGGCCAGACCCTCGACGAGGCCTACGACGCCACGATGGTCTCGGTCGAAGACGGCCAGATGGTCGAGGGAACCGTCGTCAAGATCGATCTCGACGAAGTCCTCCTCGACATCGGCTTCAAGTCCGAAGGCGTCATTCCCAGCCGCGAGCTGAGCATCCGCAACGACATCGACCCGAACGAGGTCGTGAGCCTCGGCGAGAAGGTCGAAGCGCTGGTGCTGCAGAAAGAGGACAAGGAAGGCCGTCTGGTCCTCTCCAAGAAGCGCGCACAGTACGAGCGGGCCTGGGGCAAGATCGAGCAGATCAAAGAAGAAGAGGGCATGGTCAAGGGCCCGGTCATCGAAGTGGTCAAGGGTGGCCTCATCGTCGACATCGGCCTACGCGGCTTCCTTCCCGCTTCGCTGGTCGAGCTGCGGCGGGTGCGCGACCTCCAGCCCTACGTCGGCCGCGAGATCGAGGCCAAGATCATCGAGCTCGACAAGAACCGCAACAACGTCGTGCTGTCGCGTCGTGCGTGGCTCGAGGAGACCCAGAAGGAACAGCGCGAAGAGTTCCTCGACAACCTCAAGCCGGGCGAACGTCGTCGGGGCACCGTGTCGTCGGTGGTCAACTTCGGCGCCTTCGTCGACCTTGGCGGTATGGACGGGCTCGTGCACGTCTCGGAGCTGTCGTGGAAGCACGTCGACCACCCGAGTGACGTGGTCGAGGTCGGCGACGAGATCGATGTCGAGGTGCTCGAGGTCGATCTCGACCGCGAACGCATCAGCCTCTCGCTGAAGGCCACCCAGCAGGATCCGTGGCAAGAGTTCGCCTCGGCCCACCAGGTCGGCGAGCTCGTGTACGGCCGGGTCACCAAGCTCGTGCCGTTCGGCTCCTTCGTCCAGGTCGGCGACAGCATCGAGGGTTTGGTCCACATCTCGGAGATGTCGGCCCATCACGTCGAGCTGCCCGAACAGGTCGTCACCCCCGGCGAAGAGCTGTGGGTCAAGATCATCGACCTCGATCTGCAGCGCCGGCGTATCAGCCTGTCGATCAAGCAGGCCGCCGAGGGTGGCATCGTGGCCGCCGAGTACCAGGAGCACTTCGGTGAGCACGCCTTCGACACCGAGGGCAACTACATCGGCGGTACCGCCGACGGCGGCGACTACAACGCCGAAGAGGCCTGGGCCGAGTACTACGAAGAGGCCAAATCGGGTCAGGCGCCTGCCGAAGGCGAGGCCGCGGCGCCCGCCGGAGCCGATGAGGTCGTTGCCGAGGCTGCTGTCGAAGCCGATGAGGTCGTTGCCGAGGCTGCTGTCGAAGCCGATGAGGTCGTTGCCGAGGCTGCTGTCGAAGCCGACGAGGTCGAGGCGGTCGTCGACGACGAAGCCGAGCCGGCCGACGCCTGAGCGCCTGCCGTTCGATGCGTTACGCGTAACACCCCGGCTCGTTGGAGCCGGGGTGCCTCGCGTCCAGGGTGGAGAGAATGTTGGGTCAGCGCAGGTCGATGAGGCCCATGCGGACAGCCCTGAGAACCGCCTGCGTGCGGTCGTGGGCGTCGAGCTTGCTGTAGATCGAGGCGAGGTGGTTCTTCACCGTCTTCTGCGAGATGAACAACTGCTCGGCGACTTCGGGTGTGGAGCAGCCGTCGGCGATGAGCTGGAGCACTTCGGTCTCGCGTTTGGAGATCGAGCGGGTGGTCGTGGCGGTGACCACCGAGGAGGCTCCGCCGTGACCGTTGATGCCGTGGTCGTCGGTGGGTGAACCGTTGGTGTGCATGAGGCCTCGTGCCTCGGCGAGAAGTGCGGGCTTGAGCTCCTTCGACACCACGGTCTCGCCTCGCCGAACGCGCTGGAGGCTGGCGAGGAGGTCGTCGACGCTGGCCGACTTCAACAAGTAGCCGGTGGCTCCGGCGCGGAACGCTCCGGTGAGTACCGAGGTCTCGCGCTCGTTCGTGAGGATCAAGACCCGTGTGCTGGGCTCGTTGTGGGTGATCCGCCGGCAGGTGTCGATGCCGCTGAGAATCGGCAGCCGGGCCTCGATGATGGCGATCTCGGGTTGGAGGTCGGCAACCGCACGCACACACGCCTCGCCGTCGGCCAGTTGAGCGACGACTTCGATGCCGCGCTCGGCCAGTGCGTGCGCGAGGGCCTGACGCACCATTGTCTGGTCATCTGCGAGCACTACACGGGTCATGCCGACACGTTCCTTTGCAAGGTCTTCCGAGGTGATGTCCTATTCATCGGCACGTTTCGGGTCCACATTTAGGTCGAATCTCCCGATCGGCTCTGCGACTCGTCGTCCCGATGGCCCATGGGCGGGTTCGGGTAGCGTCCAGAGGTGCTCGAAGTGGGCCTCACGGGAGGCATCGGAAGCGGGAAGTCGACCGTTGCGGCCGGTTTGGTCGGGCGCGGCGCCGTACTGATCGACGCCGATGCGATAGTGCGGGAGATACAGGCACCCGGTGAGGCGGTGTTCGACGCGATCGCCGATCGGTTCGGCTCCGGTGTGGTGCGCAGCGACGGCACGCTCGACCGGGCCGCGCTCGCATCGGTCGTGTTCGCCGACCCCGACGAGCTGTCCGCACTGAATGCCATCGTGCACCCCGCCGTCGGCGCCGAGATCCAGCGGCGTCGCGACGCGTGCAGGCGGGCACCGACGCCATCGTGATCTTCGACATTCCCCTGCTCATCGATGCCGACGGCGAACGAAAGCCCCACTACGACCACCTGGCGGCGGTCATCGTGGTCGACGCCGATCCCGATACGGCCATACATCGTCTGGTCGATCACCGAGGCTTCGACATCGATGACGCCCGGGCCCGTGTCGCCAACCAGGCCCCTCGGTCGGCTCGGCTGGCTCACGCCGACTTCATCATCGACAACTCCGGCCCCCTGGCGGCACTCGAACCCCAACTCGACGCGTGCTGGGCCTGGCTCGAGTCCCTCTGACCCACGCCGTCATAGGGGGTCGGTAGGCTCCTGGCATGGCCGAGCGCATGCATGTCCCCTTCCGCGTCGTGGCCGATTTCGAACCGGCCGGCGATCAACCCGAGGCCATCGAGGCGCTGGCCACGGGGCTCGAACGCGGCGACGACTACCAGACCCTGCTGGGCATCACCGGCAGCGGGAAGAGCGCCACCATCGCGTGGACCATCGAGAAGGTGCAGCGTCCGACCCTGGTGATTGCGCCCAACAAGTCACTCGCGGCTCAGTTGGCCAACGAGTTGCGCGAGTTCTTCCCCGACAACCGGGTGGAGTACTTCGTGAGCTACTACGACTACTACCAGCCCGAGGCCTACATGCCGTCGAGCGACACCTACATCGAGAAGGACTCGTCGGTGAACGACGAGATCGACCGTCTGCGCCACAGCGCTTCTTCGGCGCTGCTCACGCGCAGCGACGTGATCGTGGTGGCCTCGGTGTCGTGCATCTACGGCCTGGGCTCGCCCAAGGAGTACGCCGACAAGATGTTGGTGGTCCGCCCGGGCGAGACCCACGACCAGCGCGACATCCTGCGCACCCTCATCGACATGCAGTACGAGCGCAACGACATGAATCTGGTGCGGGGCAAGTTCCGTGTACGGGGTGACGTGATCGAACTGCATCCCGCCTACGACGAGAACGCCGTACGCATCGAGATGTTCGGCGACGATGTCGAGGCCATCACCGAGGTCGACACGGTCACCGGCGAGCGCGTACGGCAGCTGAAAGAGCTCGTGGTGTATCCGGCGACCCACTACGTCGCAAGCGACGAGCGCATGGCGACAGCCATCGGGCGCATCGAGACCGAGCTGCGCGATCAGCTGGCCGACTTCGAAGAGGCGGGCAAGCTGCTCGAGGCCCAGCGGTTGCGGATGCGCACCGAGTACGACCTCGAGATGATGCAAGAGCTCGGATACTGCAACGGCATCGAGAACTACTCGGCACCCATCGACGGTCGCCACGCGGGCGAGGCGCCGTACACGCTCCTCGACTTCTTTCCCGACGACTTCATCACCGTGATCGACGAGTCCCACGTGGCGGTGCCGCAGCTGCACGGCCAGTACGAGGGCGACCGTTCCCGCAAGCTGACGCTGATCGAGCACGGTTTCCGGCTGCCGTCGGCCGCCGACAACCGTCCGCTGCGGTTCGAGGAGATCATGCAACGGCTGGGCCAGGTGGTCTTCCTCAGCGCCACGCCGGGGAAGTACGAGATCGAGGTGTCGGCGCAGGTGGTCGAACAGATCGTGCGACCCACGGGCCTGATCGATCCCGAGGTGGTGGTGAAGCCCACCAAGGGCCAGATCGACGATCTCATGGAGAACATCCGGCTCGAGGTCGAGCACGAACGACGGGTGCTGGTCACCACCCTCACCAAGAAGATGGCCGAAGACCTCACCGATTACCTACTCGAGCTGGGCGTCCGGGTCCGGTACCTCCACAGCGAGGTCGACACGATCCAGCGCATCGAGCTGCTTCGCGACCTTCGTCTCGGCGAGTTCGACGTCCTGGTGGGCATCAACCTGTTGCGAGAGGGGCTCGATCTGCCCGAGGTGTCGTTGGTTGCCATCCTCGACGCCGACAAGGAGGGGTTCCTCCGTAGCGAGACCTCGCTCATCCAGACGATCGGCCGGGCCGCGCGCAACGTCAACGGCCGGGTGGTCATGTACGCCGATCGGGTCACCGACTCGATGCAGCGGGCCATCTCCGAGACGAATCGCCGTCGTGGGCTCCAGAAGATCTACAACGATGCCCACGGCATCGACCCGCAGACCATTCGCAAGGCCGTCACCGACATCTTGGCCTACCTGCGGCCCGCGTCCGAGCGGGCGCCCATCCCCGGCGACGGGCAGCGATCGCGCAGTCGCGACGACCAGCGCCGTAGAGTGCCCGAGTCGCTCGGCGAGCTGCCGGCCGACCAGATTGCCCGTCTCATCGCCACCCTCGAGGAAGAAATGCACGAGGCATCGTCCGACCTGCGTTTCGAGTACGCAGCCCGATTGCGCGACGAGATCAAGGACCTGAAGCGCGAACTCCGAGAGGTTGGTTGATGTCGAAGATCAAGAAGGTGATCACCGCCGGAGCGGCAACGGCCGCCGCAGTCGGTGGCGCCAGGGCGGCGATGAAGCGCCGCCGTGGTGCCCGCACCGAGAACGGGCAGCCGGTGTCATCGACCGATCGCACGGGTCGTAACAAGATGGTGGTCGGCCTGGGTGGCCGCACGGGTGCGGGGGTGGCGGCCCACAAGGCCCGCCGGGTGTTCGCGTCGGCTCAACGGCGTGAGGAGCTCGACCGGGCCCACGAGGTCAAGACGGCCAAGCAGGTGGTCGAGACCCTGGGAGCGATGAAGGGCGCCCTGATGAAGGTCGGCCAGATGGCCAGCTTCCTCGACCAGGGCATGCCCGACCACGTCCGCGAGGTTTTGGCCGAGCTCCAGCAGGATGCTCCACCCATGAGCCACGATCTCGTCGCCGAGGTCATGCAGAATGAGCTCGGCGACCGGCCCGAGAAGACCTTCGCCGAATGGGATCCCGAGCCCATTGCGGCCGCGTCGATCGGCCAGGTGCACCGGGCGATGACCCACGACGGCCGAGCCGTCGCGGTGAAGGTGCAATACCCCGGCGTCGACGACGCCATCCGCAGCGATCTCGCCAACGCCGACGCGCTGTTCATCGGGTTCCAGACCTTCTTTCCCTCGCTCGATCCGCAGTCGATCGCCGCCGAGCTGCGCGAACGCATCTCCGAAGAGCTCGACTACGTCCACGAGGCGGCCAATCAGCGGCTCTTCGCCGACTACTACCGGGGTCATCCCTACATCCACATCCCCGAGGTGATCGATGAGCACTGCTCGCCTCGGGTGCTCACCACCGAACTGGCCGAGGGCGCCCGGTTCGCCGAGGCTTCCACCTGGAGCCAAGCCGAGCGCAACCTCGCGGCCGAGACCATGTACCGGTTCTCCTTCGGCGGCATCTATCGCCTCGGTGCCTTCAACGGCGATCCTCACCCCGGCAACTACCTGTTCCGGCCCGGTGGCCACGTGGTCTTCCTCGACTTCGGCCTGGTGAAGCGCTTCAGCGCCGATGCCCTGGCCGGGTTCCGTCGCCTCATCGAGGCCATGGTGGTCGACGAGAGTGCGTCCGAGTTCCGCGCCGCGGTCGAAGACCTGGGCTTGCTCGTTTCTGGACAGGAGTTCACCGACGATCACGTCATGGACTACTTCTCGCACTTCTACGACTTCGTCAAGGTCGACGGCGAGTACACGCTCACCAAGCAGTACGCGGCCGAGACGGTCCGGCACATCCTCGAGCCGGTCGGTCCCTATTCCGAGATCCGGCGAAACGCCAACGTGCCGCCCGACTACGTGATCCTGCAACGCATCAACCTCGGGCTGTTGGCGCTGTTCGGTGAGCTCAACGCCACCGGCAACTGGCGCCGCATCGCGGAGGAGCTGTGGCCGTGGAAGAACGGTGCGCCGTCGACACCGATGGGTGAGGAGATCGCCCGCTGGACGCCCGGGCCGCTCCCGTCCGAGGTGCTGGCGCAGCTGGGCGAGTAGCGGCCGCAAGCGCCCGATTCGCTCCCGCCACTCCGCAAGCGGGAGAGAACACCCGGGACTCGTCTGGGCCGACTGGCCCGGTGCCCGGCAGATCTGCCCATTTCTTGGCCGGAGGTGAGCGGCCACACTCGTTGTGCGGAAACGAAACACGTGTTCTGGGCAACTCACGATCAAGGGCGACAACAATGAATCTCCATCTGGCGAGCTTCGGCATGACCTGGTTCCAGGGGACCCGCTTCGGGCAGCGACTGGTGGCCGTGCTGGTGGCCGTGGTCCTCCTCGGAGCGTTCGTGCCCACCGCCACGGCCATCGAGAGCGATCTGCTGTCGCTCCCTGAGATGCCGACGACGGGCATCTTCGGCGAATTTCCCGACTCGATGTCGTTGCCGCGCGTGAACGCGGCAATCAGCGCCGATGACGTCCATGCTTCTGGCGTGACCGGAGCAGGGATCGACGTCGCGGTCATAGACACCGGCGTCAACGGTGTGCCCGGACTCTCCGGTGCCGGCAAGATCGTCGACGCAGTTGATCTCTCGTTCGACGCGGGCGACAACGATCTCCGATACCGCGACCTGTTCGGGCACGGCACCGTCATGGCCGGCATCATCGCCGGTGACACCTCGGGTGGGACCCTGCTGAACCAAGGTGTTGCGCCGGGGGCTCGGATCATCAACGTGAAGGTCGGCGCGGGCGACGGCACCGTCGATGTCACCCAGGTCATCGCCGGCATCGACTGGGTGGTCGAGAATCGGGCGGCTGCGGGCATGAACATTCGCGTGCTCAGCCTGGCCTTCGGCACCGATGCCGACATCGACTGGCGCTCCGACCCGCTGACCCACGCCGTGGAGCGAGCGTGGCGCAACGGCATCGTGGTGGTGGTTGCCGGCGGCAATGACGGCAGGGCCAACGGTCGACTCGCCAATCCGGCGCTCGATCCCTACGTGATCGCCGTCGGAGCCGCCGAGTACAACTGGAACACCAACAACGCATGGTCGGTGGCCAGCTGGTCGAGTATCGGTAGCAGGCAACGTCCGATCGACGTGCTTGCCCCCGGCAGCCTCGTCGTCGGCCCACGGGTGCCGGGTTCTTTTCTCGACCTCGCCAACCCGCTGGCGAGAAAGACCTCGTCGCAGGGTGCATCGCTCTTCCGGGGCTCGGGTACCTCGCAGGCCCAGGCGGTGGTCGCAGGCGCCGCGGCGTTGGTTCTCGAAGCCCACCCCGGGCTGACTCCCGATGAGGTGAAGGCAAGCTTTTCGTCGACGGCCACCCGTGTGTCGGGCCCCAAGACGAGAACCGGCGACGGTGCGATCGACGTGGCGAAGGCCATTGCCTCACCGGCGTACGGCGCAACGCAAAACCTCGGATCGTCGCAGGGCACGGGCTCGATTCAGGCCTCGCGTGGGTCACTCGAGGGTCCGGTCTCGGGCAATCGACATGCGTTCGACGGTGAGTGGGACTCCTCCCTCTGGGCCGGGGCAACGTGAACCGGCGCGACATGGAGCGGTGCAACGTGGACGGGTGCGACATGGACAGGCGGCACGTGGATGGGCGCCACCTGGACCGGTGCGACATGGACGGGCGCCACCTGGAGCGGTGCCACCTGGACGGCCGACGGCTGGAACGGTGCGACGTGGACCGGTGCGACGTGGACGGGTGCGACGTGGACGGGTGCGACGTGGACGGGTGCGACGTGGACGGGTGCGACGTGGACCGGTGCGACGTGGACGAGTGCGACGTGGTCGACACTCTCGTGGAGCTGATCCCACCGAGCTGGCGAGGAGCCGTTGCGCGGCTCGGTCCCAAGGCTCGCGTGTGGGCCTTCACCTTCGGGTTGGCCCTGGCGGCTGGCGTCCTCGCGACGACCGTGTTGAATGGCCACGATCGTCTCGTCGGCGAGACACGAATGTCGTTCTGGGCCTTGGTGCTCGCCTTTGCGGTGGTCGAGTCGGTCGTCGTGCACATCCAGTTTCGGCGCGAGTCGGAGAGCTTTCGCTCTTCGAGGTTCCGCTGGTTTTCGGTCTCCTGTTTGCCACCCCGCTCGAATTGCTCGGGGCCATGGCGCTGGGGTGCACCTTCGCGCTGGCTGTCGTGCGTCGTCAGGCTCCGTTGAAGGTCGGCTTCAACATCGCCAACCTCGCGCTCTACACGGCAACGGTCGCGGCCATCGCGCACCTCGATGTCGTCGGGGAACGCGCTGAGGCCGTCGGGGTGGCTCGGCATCGGCCTGCTCATCGCGCTCGGGTCGATGATGAACGTCGCCGCGATCTCGATGGTGATCGCGATGACCGATGGCCGGGTCGGGCGCTCACAGCTGCGAGTTTGGTTCGAGTTCGGTCTCATCGTGTCCACCGCCAACGCCAGCCTCGGCCTGCTCGCGGCGTCGCTGTACGAGCGCGAGCCGTTGGCCCTGGCGCTGCTGGTTGCGCCCGTCGTCGTCGTCTTCGCCTCGTATCGGGCCTTCGCTTCTGAACGCGGTCGGCGTCAGAAGGTGGAGTTCCTGTACGAATCGGCCAAGGCGCTGCACCAGGACAAGGTGCACTCCGCCATCAATGCGCTGCTCGAACAGGCGAGTCAGATGTTCCGGGCCGAGACGGCCGAGGTGATCTTGTTGCCCTCGCTGGCGTCGAGCCTCGAGGACGAGAGCGTCACCATCATGCGCCACGGCACCGACGGCCCGGCCGTCGGGCCGGCCGATGCCGACATCGACGCCACGGTTCGCGAGGTGAGCGGCATCCTCGACACGCCGGTGATGGTCGGGGCCGACGATGCGGGCATCGTCGGTGACGCTGTCTGCGGGCCCGCGGGATCAACGGAGCGATGATCGCCGGACTCGAGGGTGAGCATCGCCCCATCGGCATCCTGGTCATCGGCGACCGCATGGGCGGGATCTTCAGCTTCTCCGACGAGGATCTACGCCTGTTCGGCATGCTGGCCCACAACATGGCGACCGCGCTGGAGAACGATCGGCTCGAAACGGCGCTCACTCGGCTGCAGGAGCTCGAGGGACGGCTCAGCCATCAGGCGACCCACGACTCGCTGACCGGACTGGGCAACCGCACCTTGTTCCTCGAGCGCTTGGAGGAGGCACAGTCCCTGGGCCAGGGCCGAGCCGGGGTGCTGTTCCTCGATCTCGACGACTTCAAGCTCGTGAACGACTCGCTGGGTCACGTGGCCGGCGACACGCTTCTCGCCGCCGTCGGACGTCGGATCCGGGCGCGAATGCGGCCCGGCGACCTCGCGGCCCGGCTGGGTGGCGACGAGTTCGCGGTGCTGGTCGCCGACATCGCCGACTCCGACCAGGTGGCGGCTCGAATCCTTCAGGCGGTGTCGGAGCCCTTCGACATCCTCGGCCAGACCATTCGCGTGCAATGCAGCATCGGTGTTGCCGTCGCCGACGGCAGCGAGCGGGCGGTCGATCTGCTGCGCAACGCTGATGTCGCGATGTACGCGGCGAAAGCCATGGGCAAGGGGAGGATCACCAAGTTCTCGCCCGATCTGCATGAAGTGGTCGTGAGCCGCCAAGCGCTTCGCAACGAGCTTCGCCGCGCCATCGATCGCAGCGAGTTCACGATTCACTACCAGCCGATCGTCGACCTGGGCTCGGGCGCCGTTGCCGGGTTCGAAGCGTTGATGCGCTGGCAGACCGACGGGGGCAGGCTCCGGCATCCTGCGGACTTCATTCCCGAGGCCGAAGTCAGCGGCATGATCATCGAGATGGAGCAGTGGCTGGTCGGCAAGGCCGCCCGCGACCTTGCTCGTCTGCGGCGATCGTTCGGCGACAACGGTCTGTTCATGACGGTGAACCTGTCGGCTCGCCACGTGAACGAACCCGGCATCGACGGCATAGTGCTCGACATCTTGGCCGCGAACGGCATCGAACCGGCGGGGATCGTCGTCGAGTTGACCGAGTCGGTCATGCTCGATCGTTCGGCCTCACTCGTTCGCGGTCTGGCGGCGTTGCGAGCTGCGGGAGTTCGACTCGCCTTCGACGACTTCGGAACCGGCTACTCGTCACTTCAATACCTCCGCCAGTTCCCGGTGGACATCCTCAAGATGGCCCAGCCCTTCGTGCAAGACATCGACGATGGAGGCACGGGAACTGCGCTGGCCGAGGCGATCTTGAAGGTGGCATCGGCGCTCGACCTGACGGTCGTCGCCGAAGGAGTCGAGAAGCCTGGGCAGCTGGACCGGCTCCGGGTTGCCGGCTGTGCGTTCGGTCAGGGCTTCCTGCTGGCCCGCCCCGCCGACGTCGACGAGATCGAGCGCCGATATGCCTCGATCACGGTGGACGTCCCGACTCCTCGGGCTCGACTGCGCGCCGTCTGAGGAGCGGCGGCGCGGCACCTGCTGATCCTCCACAATAGAACACGTGTTCGGCTGGCCCGGCTCGATAGAGTGATCCGCAATGTCGGATCGCCTCGTCATCCAGGAGCGCGCGAGCACAACCTCTGCGACATCTCGCTCGACCTTCCCCGCAACCAGCTCATCGTCTTCACCGGCCTCTCGGGTTCGGGGAAGTCGTCGCTCGCCTTCGACACGATCTACGCCGAGGGTCAGCGTCGCTACGTCGAGTCGCTGTCGGCCTATGCCCGGCAATTCCTCGGGCAGATGGACAAGCCCGATGTCGACTTCATCGAGGGGCTGAGCCCGGCCATCTCGATCGACCAGAAGTCGGCCAGCCGGAACCCGCGCTCCACGGTGGGAACCATCACCGAGGTGTACGACTACCTCCGGCTGCTGTTCGCCCGCATCGGTGTTCCCCACGACCCCGAGACGGGCGAACAACTGGTGAAGCAGACACCGCAGCAGATCGTCGATCAGGTGCTCGATCTGCCGGAGGGCACCCGCTTCCAGGTGCTGGCGCCGGTGGTGCGGGGTCGCAAGGGAACCTACGAGACGCTGCTGGCCCAGCTGGCCGGCATGGGTTTCGTGCGGGCCCGCGTCGACGGTGAAGAGATCGATCTCGGCGCCATCACCTCCGCCGAGGTGGCCCGCGAGGTCATCGATCTCGGTCGCTACGAGCAGCACGACATCGAGGTGGTGGTTGATCGACTGGTGCTGCGCGATGGCATCGAGCGCCGGCTCACCGAGTCGATGGAGGCCGCGCTGCATCTGGCCGAGGGCATGTCGCAGGTCGAGATCGTGCCTGGTCCCGACGACCCCGATGGCGAGGTCACGGTGCTCACCTTCAGCCAGCATCTGTCGCGCCCGAGCGACGGCAAGTCGTTCGAGGCCCTGGCGCCCCGCAACTTCTCGTTCAACTCGCCCTACGGCGCATGCACGACCTGCGACGGCCTGGGCACGACCTTCGAGGTCGACCCCGAGCTCGTGGTTCCCAATCCCGAGCTCAGTCTCGACGAAGGGGCCATCGCTCCGTGGGCGGGTGGCCGCAGCCAGTACTTCGCCCGGTTGATCGAGGCGGTGGCCGAGGACAACGGCATCGATGCCCACACGCCCTGGAACAAGCTGTCGGCCAAGCACCGCAAGCTGTTGATCGAGGGGGGCACCAAGAGCAAGGTCACGGTGCGGTACAAGAACCGCTACGGCCGCACCCGTTCCTACAACGCTCGCTACGAGGGTGTGCTGCCGTACCTGCGGCGTCGTCACAGCGAGTCCGAGTCCGACTCGCAACGGGAGCAGATCGAGGGGTACATGCGCGAAGTGCACTGCCGCACCTGCGGCGGTGCCCGGTTGAATCCGCTGTCGCTGGCCGTCACCATCGACGGTCACAACCTCCACGAGCTGTGCGCCATGAGTATTCGCGATTGCGCGGAGATGCTGGGGGGCCTGCACCTGTCCGAGCGCGATTCGATCATTGCCGCCGAGGTGCTCAAGGAAATCAACGCCCGGCTCGGGTTCCTGCTCGCAGTGGGTCTCAACTACCTGTCGCTGCATCGCTCGGCGGCCACGTTGGCCGGCGGTGAGGCTCAGCGAATCCGGTTGGCCAGCCAGATCGGTAGTGGCCTGGTGGGCGTGTTGTACGTGCTCGACGAGCCGTCGATCGGTCTCCATCAGCGCGACAATGCCCGGCTCATCGAGACGCTCATCCGGCTCCGCGACCTCGGCAACACCGTGATCGTCGTCGAGCACGATGAGGAGACCATTGCGGTGGCCGACCATGTCGTCGACATCGGTCCCGGAGCCGGCGAGCACGGGGGTCGAGTGGTGCACTCGGGCACCTTCGCGACGCTCAAGGAGAACAAGGATTCGATCACGGGTCAGTACCTGTCGGGCAACCGGAGCATCCCCGTACCCGAGCTGCGCCGCAAGCCGGGCGAAGACTGGATCACCGTTCGGGGCGCCCGCGAGCACAATCTTCAGAACATCGACGTCGACCTGCCGCTGGGTTGTCTGGTGGGCATCACCGGCGTGTCGGGCTCGGGCAAGTCGACCCTGGTCAACGACATCCTGCACAAAGCGTTGATGCAGAAGATCTACAAGTCGCGCACCCCGCCGGGGCTGCACACCGCGGTCGATGGCATCGAGGCCATCGACAAGGTCATCAACATCGACCAGGCGCCCATTGGCCGCACGCCCCGATCGAACGCGGCCACCTACACCGGTGTGTTCGACCACATCCGCAAGCTCTTCGCCAAGACCAACGAGGCGAAGGTGCGGGGTTACATGCCGGGCCGGTTCTCGTTCAACGTCCGGGGTGGGCGCTGCGACGCGTGTGCCGGCGACGGAACCATCAAGATCGAGATGCACTTCCTGCCCGATGTCTACGTGCCGTGTGAGGTGTGTCGGGGCGCCCGGTACAACCGCGACACACTCGACATCCTGTGGAAGGGCCGGAGCATCGCCGACATCTTGAACATGCCGTGCGAGGAGGCGCTCGAGTTCTTCTCGGCCCAGCCCAACATCTCCCGCCACATGCAGACCCTGGTCGATGTCGGCCTCGGGTACATCAGGCTGGGTCAGCCCGCCCCGACATTGTCGGGAGGCGAAGCGCAGCGGGTGAAGTTGGCGTCCGAGCTGGCCAAGCGCAGCACCGGCCACACCATGTACATCCTCGACGAGCCCACCACAGGCCTGCACTTCGAGGACATCCGCAAGCTGCTGGGGGTGCTCAGCCGTCTGGTCGATCAGGGCAACACCGTGGTGGTGATCGAGCACAACCTCGATGTCATCAAGACCACCGACTGGCTGGTCGATCTCGGCCCGGAGGGTGGCGACGGTGGGGGACTGGTGGTGGTCGAGGGCCCGCCCGAGCTGGTGGCCAAGACCAAAGAGAGCTACACCGGCGGCTTCCTGAAGCCCCTCCTCAACATCTGATCGTCCCTCGTCAGCGTCTCAGGGGTTCGATCACCTCGATGTAGTCGGCGAGGCGACCGGCGATCTCCATGGCGGCTTCCGGGTCGTCGACGTCGACGGTCGGCCAGATCTCCGAGATCCGGCGCCAGTTGTCGGCGCCGAGGAAGACTCCCGCCACCGCCTCGTCGCCGAGCGCGGTCCGGAAGCTGTCGCCGATGCCGTCGAGGACGGCCTGATTCTCGGCCGACTTCGAGTGCTCGGCGTGGAACCCGATCTCGAGAAACCAGTCTTGGCGGTCGCCGCCGAGATGATGGCCGCGGACCCACTGCGCTTCGTAGTGCTCGCGGGTCGACTCGTCGAACCACACCTTGATGCCGCCCCGGTGGGTGCGAGTGTGGAGCTCGCCGAGCGCCGGATCGGCGAAGCCCTCGAGCGCATCGCGGACCTCGTCGAACAGCAGCGGCTCGCCGGCCATGCCCGGTTGTGATTCAGGAGGCGAGCGCGGTCTCGATGGCGGCGGTGCCATCGAGGAGTGCAGCTCGCTGTGGGTCGGTGAGGGCGGCAAACGCCGGTTCGAGCATCGACGTCGTGAGGGCTTCGGCGCGATCCCATCGGGCTCGATGGTCGTCGGTCACGATCGGGGGCTCGGCGGCCCAGCCGAAGTTGGCGACGTCGTCGGGGCGCTTGATGGCGTGGGCGATGTGGCTGGGGAGCCCGCAGGCTGCCAGGGCCACGAGGTGCACCGATCCCCGCAGCTCGCGAAGGACGGTGACCTGGTGGAGCGCGGCGGCGGGGTCGTCGTCGGGCACCGGCTCGGCCCGGAAGCCGGCGAACAGGGCCAGCGCCTCGGCGTGGGCTTCGGCGATGACGGTCGAGGCGGCGTCGACGAAGGAGTCGAGCCCGTCGGTGCCGGTGAGCGTGGCGCGGCCGAGGTCGTGGTTGCAGGCGAGATACGCCCGTGCGGCATCGCGGGGCGCCACGTGCTCTCGGCCGGTGTTCCACATCTTGGCGATGAGGCCGGGGTGGAAGTACCCGAATGCGCTGTGCACCACGTCGGCCTCGCAGTCACCCAGCACGCCTCCCCGGCCGAGCACGTAGAACCGGAATCCGTCGAGGCCCAGCTCTTTGCCCGTGGCCAGGGTGCCGGGGTGGAACATGAAGGCCGAGCCGAGCGTGTAGATGGGCAGGGCGACGGCGGCGATCACTTCTCGTTCGTTCATCCTTTCATCCTGGCATCCCTGACGAGATCGACCGATTTGGGAGGTGGGGGAGAGGCGTAGGCTGCTCGGCGTGGTTCAGCGTCCGCCAACCGGCACCATTCCCGAGACGCCCGGCAGCTACCAGTTCAAGGACGCCCAGGGTCGGGTCATCTACGTCGGCAAGGCGAAGTCGCTTCGCAGCCGGCTGAACAACTACTTCGGGAAGCCCCACAGCCTGCCGCTTCGCACCCGCCAGATGGTGGAGACGGCCGAGACGGTCGAATGGGTACAGGTCGACACCGAGGTCGATGCCCTGCTGTTGGAGTACGCGCTGATCCAGCGGCATCAGCCCCGGTTCAACGTGCGGTACCGCGACGACAAGAGCTACCCGTTCCTCGCGGTGACCACCGCCGACGAGTGGCCGCGGGCCATGGTGATCCGGGGCAAGCACAAGAAGGGGAACCGCTACTTCGGACCCTTCGGCCACGCCTACGCGATCCGCGAGACCCTCGACCTGTTGTTGCGCACGTTCCCCATCCGCACGTGCAGCGACGGCAAGTTCGACCGGCACGCCAAGCTGGGCAAACCCTGCCTGTTGTTCCACATCGAGAAGTGCGCCGGACCTTGTGTGGGTGAGGTCGACGACCTCGACTACAAGGTGATGGTGGCCGAGCTGTTGGCCTTCCTCGAGGGCGATACCGACGACGTGGTGGCCCGGCTCGAGGGTGAAATGAGCCGGGCGGCCGAGAACCTCGAGTTCGAGCTCGCGGCGCGGCATCGTGACCGCCTGGCCAGCGTACGCAAGGCCATCGAGAAGCAGCAGATGGTGGGCGCCCGCAGTGAGGACTTCGACGTGATCGCCCTGCACGACGATGAGCTCGAAGCCGCGGTGCAGGTCTTCTACGTGCGCAAGGGGCGGGTCATGGGCCGCCGCGGATTCATCGTCGACAAGGCCGAGGAGCTGACCAGGCCCGAGCTGGTGAGCCGGGCCCTCGAACGCCTCTACTTCGGCGACAACCCGCTCGGTCATCCCAAGCGGGTGTACGTGCCCGAGCTGCCCGACAACCAGGAGCTGTACGAGGAGTGGCTCAGCGAGATCCGGGGCTCGGCGGTGGAGATCGCCATTCCCCAGCGGGGCGACAAACGACAGCTGCTCGAGACGGTGACCCAGAACGCCACACAGGCTTTCACCCGCAACCGATTGAAGCGGTCGAGCGACCACAACTCGCGCTCGAGGGCGCTGAACGAGTTGCAGCAGCGACTCGGGCTCGACGAGGCTCCGCTGCGCATCGAGTGCTACGACATGAGCCACCTCCAGGGCACCGACTACGTGGGTTCGATGGTGGTGATGGAAGACGCGCTGCCGAAGAAGAATGAGTACCGGCGCTTCAAGATCAAGACCGTCGACGGCAACGACGACTTCGCCGCCATGGAAGAGGTACTGCGTCGGCGTCTCACCGCCTATCTGATCGACCGCGAGAAGCCGATCGAGGAGCGCGGCAAGTTCTCGTATCCGCCGCAGCTGTTGTTGGTCGACGGTGGCAAGGGGCAGCTCGGCGTGGCGGTGAAGGTGCTCGACGAGCTGGGGCTGGCCGACGAGATCCCGGTGGCGTCGCTGGCCAAGCAGTTCGAGGAGGTGTTCATCCCTCAGCGCAGCGAGGCGATACGCATTCCCCGCCAGAGCGAGGCCCTGTACCTGCTGCAGCGGATTCGTGACGAGAGCCACCGCTTCGCCATCACCTACCACCGGCAGCTGCGCGGACAAACGCATGACCAGGTCGGTACTCGACGACATCGCCGGGCTGGGCCCGACCCGCAGGAAGCGGCTCGTCAAGGAGCTCGGAGGTGTACGCGCTGTGCAGCGGGCCGAGCTGGCGGAGCTGGAGGCGCTGAGCTGGCTACCCGACGCGGTGGCCCAGACGGTGTACGACCACCTCCACCAAGAGGGGTCGTGACCGTGGCCGGTGACGAGCTGTGGGAACGTCACGCCGACTGGTGGCAGCGGGAGTTCACCGACGGTGCCGACCCCGAGTACACCGAACAGATCATTCCGCTGGCCGTCGACTTGCTGGCCGGCTTCGAGCGGGTGCTCGATGTGGGCACCGGCGAGGGCCAGATCGCCCGCATCCTCCAGCACGAGGGCGCTGACGTCACCGGGGTCGATGGGGCGGCAGCGCAGATCGACGAGGCTCGCGCCCGCGGGGGAGGGCCGCAGTACGTGCGCGGTGTCGCCCACGACCTTCCCTTCGGCGACCAGTCTTTCGATGCCGCCATCGCGTGCCTGGTCTTCGAGCACATTGACGAGCTCGACGGTTCGCTGGCCGAGGTGGCCCGAGTGTTGCGGCCCGGTGGACGTTTCGCCCTGTTCCTGAACCACCCGCTGCTGCAGACACCTGGCAGCGGCTGGATCGACGATCACATGGTCGATCCCCCCGAGCAGTACTGGCGCATCGGGCCCTATCTGGTCGAGACGGCCACGATCGAGCAGGTCCAGAAGGGCGTCTTCATCCGGTTCGTGCATCGGCCGCTCAACCGGTATGTGAACGGCATGGCCGACGTCGGCCTGCGCCTCCTGCGCATGCTCGAGCCGGCGCCGCCGCCGGGATTCCTGGCCAAAGCCCACGAGTACGTCGAGGCATCGACGGTTCCTCGCCTGATGGTCCTGTTGGCCGAGCGAAGGGTCTGACCGTCGGTCTCCGACAGGAACTAAGGTCGGCGCCGACGATGCGCGAACTCGTTGTCTTCACCGGTCTCTCGGGCGCCGGCCGGTCCTTGGCCGGCGACACCCTCGAGGACCTGGGCTGGAAGGTGATCGACAACCTCCCGCCCGCCCTCATCCCGCCGTTGCTCGAGGAGGCGGCCAAGCCCGAGTCGGGCCTCGATCGGGTGGCGCTGGTGCTCGGAGCGGCGCCGGACCAGTCGCAGGTCGGCCCGGCCGTTGAGTTGTTGCGTTCCACCGAGGGCCCGGTGCGAGTGGTGTTCCTCGAAGCGCGCACACGGGTGCTGGTGCAACGATACGAGAGCGTGCGCCGTCGCCATCCGCTCGACGACGGCCGGGGCCTCGAGGCGGCCATCAAGGCCGAGGCCGAGGCGCTCGAGTCGGTGCGGGCCCACGCCGACCTGGTGATCGACACCAGCGACTTCAACGTGCACGCGCTCCGGGCGAGGCTGCAGCAGGCCTTCGACACCACCAATCCCGGGCTCAACGCTCGCGTCCTGTCGTTCGGTTACAAGCACGGGCTGCCCCTCGATGTCGACCTCGTGTTCGACTGTCGGTTCCTGCCCAACCCGCACTGGGACGACGAGCTGCGGCCCTACACCGGCCTACAGCAGCCGGTGGCCGACTTCCTGGCCAAGCAGGCGCTCACCGGTGAGTTCCTCGAACGGCTCGACGAAATGCTCGAGCTGCTGCTTCCGGCCTATCTCGACGAGGGCAAGTCGTACCTCACTCTGGCTTTCGGGTGCACCGGTGGCCGGCATCGATCGGTGTGGATGGCCGAGCAGGTGGCCGAACGTCTGCGCGCCAAGGGACTGTCGCCTACGATTGCCCATCGCGATGTCGGCGAATAGCGGGCGTTATCGCCCAGGAGACCCCGTAGAGTCGGCCCGGCGGGTGCCAGCGGCGCCACCGTTCCCCAGTTCATTCGAAGAAGGCTCAGGAGAAAGCACATGACCATTCGTGTCGGCATCAACGGTTTCGGACGCATCGGGCGCAACCTGTTCAGGGCGGCCAAGCAACAAGGCGCCGATATCGACTTCGTCGCGGTGAACGATCTCGGCTCGCTCGAGACCATGGCCCATCTGCTCCAGTACGACTCGGTCATGGGTCGGTTCCCGTCGCAGGTCGGTGTGACCGCCCACGGGTTGACCGTCGACGGCGACGTTCTCCAGGTGCTCAGCGAGCGCGACCCCAAGGCGCTGCCGTGGGGCGATCTCGGTGTCGACGTGGTGGTCGAGTCCACCGGCATCTTCAACTCGCGCGACAAGGCCGCCATGCACCTCGAGGGCGGCGCACCGTTCGTGATCGGCTCGGCGCCGGTGTCGGGCGCCGACTACACGTTCGTGTACGGCGTGAACCACCAGGACTTCGATCCCGAGATCCACAAGGTCGTGTCGAACGCGAGCTGCACCACCAATTGCTTCGTTCCCATGGTGAAGGTGCTCGACGACAACTTTGGCATCGAGAAGGGCCTGATGACCACCGTGCACGGCTACACCGGCGACCAGAACATCGTCGATGGTCCGCACAAGGATCTGCGCCGGGCGCGCGCCGCGGCCATCAACATCATCCCCACCTCCACCGGCGCGGCCCGGGCGACCAGCCTCGTGCTGGCCTCCATGGACGGCAAGCTCGACGGCACCGCCCTACGGGTCCCCGTCGTCGACGGCTCGCTCACCGACTTCACGGCGGTGCTGTCGAAGGACGCCACCGTCGACGAGATCAACGCGGCCTTCGAGGCGGCGGCCACTGATGGCCCGCTGGCCAGCGTGCTCGAATACAGCACCGCTCCGCTGGTGAGCACCGACATCGTCGGCTCGCCGGCTTCGTGCACGTTCGACTCGGGTCTCACCATGGTCATGGGCAACCTGGCGAAGATCTCGGGCTGGTACGACAACGAGTGGGGCTACTCCAACCGTCTGGTCGACATGATCGGTGTGGTCGGCGGCGCCGACTGACGAGCACCTCGGTGACCGGTCACATACCCCGCCTGGACGACCTCGGCGACGTCGCCGGCAAGCGCGTGCTGGTTCGGGCCGACTTCAACGTCCCCCTCGACGGCGAGACCATCACCGACGACCTGCGGGTGCGGGCGGCGCTGCCCACGCTTCGGTGGCTCGTCGACCGCGGTGCGATCGTCACGGCGTGCAGCCACCTGGGCCGTCCGAAGGGCGAACCCGATCCCGCGGTACTCGATTCAGCCGGTGCGGCACCTGCTGGCGGAGCTTGCGCCCGAGGTGCAGCTACTCGAGAATCTGCGATTCAACCCGGGTGAGACGGCCAACGACCCGGCGTTCGTGAGCGACTTGATTGCCGGCCAGGATCTCTACGTGAACGACGCGTTCGGCGCGTCGCATCGGGCCCACGCCAGCATCGTGGGGCCGCCACAGTTCCTGCCGTCGGCCATGGGTCGGCTGCTCGAGCGCGAGGTCGATGTGTTGCTGGGTGTGCGCAACGCGCCCAAGCGGCCCTTCGTCGGCATCCTCGGCGGGGCCAAGGTCGGCGACAAGCTCGGTGTGATCGAGGCGCTACTCGAGGTGTGCGACACCCTCATCGTGGGTGGCGGGATGTGTTACACGTTTCTGGCTGCCCAGGGTCATTCGATTGGCGACTCGCTGTTCCAACCCGAGTTCCTCGACCGTTGTAAGGCCCTGCTCGACTCGGGTGCGCCCATCCGCTTGCCTCACGATCTCACGGCCATGGGTCCCGACGGCACGCTGTTCGACCCGGCAGCCGGGGGCGACGTGCGCCAGATCGGTGTCGATGTGCCCGACGGCTGGCAGGGCCTCGACATCGGCCCGGGAACAGCAGCCGAGTTCACCGACATCATTCTCGACGCCCGTACGGTGTTGTGGAACGGCCCGATGGGCGCTTTCGAGGACCCCCGATTCGCGGCCGGCACCAAGACGGTGGCCCAGGCCATGGCCGACTCGAAGGCCTTCACCATCGTCGGCGGTGGCGACAGCGCGGCGGCGGTGGCCCAGTTCGGGCTGGCCGACGACATCGACCACGTCTCCACCGGCGGCGGGGCGTCGCTCGAGCTGATCGAACAGGGCGACCTACCCGGACTCGACGCACTACGAGGAGCACCCAATGCCACGTAAGCCGCTCATCTCAGGCAACTGGAAGATGAACCTCAACCACTTCGAGGCGATTCAGCTCATCCAGAAGCTCGGCTATGCCATCGACGGTGATGACTTCGATGCGTGCGATGTGTCGGTGCATCCGCCGTTCACCGATCTGCGGTCGGTGCAGACCGTGCTCGATGCCGATCGGATCCCGATCGCGCTGGGTGCGCAGCACTGCCACTCCGAGACCAGTGGGGCCTTCACGGGCGAGGTGTCGCCGGCCATGCTGGCCAAACTCGATGTGAGCTATGTGATCGCCGGGCACAGCGAGCGGCGGCAGATCTTCGGCGAGACCGACGAGATGGTGAACGCCAAAGTGCGGGCCATCCTGGCCAACGGTATGACGCCGATCATGGCGTGCGGCGAGACCCTCGACGAGCGTGAGGCGGGCGCAGCCGAGACCAAGGTGCAGTCGCAGGTCGTCGCCGGGTTGGCCCAGATCTCCGCCGACCAGGTCGCGGACCTGGTGATCGCCTACGAGCCCATCTGGGCCATCGGCACCGGGGTGACCGCGTCGTCGACCGACGCCGAGGCGATGTGTGCCCACGTCCGCCGGGTGGTGGGCGACAACTGGGGCGGCGACGCCGCCGAGTCGGTGCGCATCCAGTACGGCGGGTCGGTCAAGGGTGGGAACGCGGCCGAGCTGATGAGTCAGCCCGACATCGATGGTGCCCTGGTGGGCGGTGCGAGCCTGGACGCCGACGAATTCACCCGCATCGTTCAGCATCGGCTCCTGTGAAGCTTTCCCCGCCGGCTCGGCGGGGTGAAGGACCCGCTGAGTGATCGACTTCAGCGGCGCCGAGGTGGTCGGCTACGTCGCGTCGGCCTTGGTGGTGCTGTCGCTCACGATGGCCTCGGTGGTACGTCTGCGGTTGATCTCGTTGGTCGGGTCAGTCGTGTTCGTCGTGTACGGCGGGCTCATCGATTCGGTTCCGCTGATCGTGACCAACATCGCGATCGTGGGCATCAACGTCTGGTTCCTGTGGGCCGAGCTTGGCGGCCGTAGCGACCTGGGTGTCGTTCGGGTTCCCCACGACTCACCCTTCCTCCTCGACTTCCTTCATCATCACCTCGCCGACATCCGGGACTTCCAGCCCGACTTCGACGGCGACACTCACGAGTCGGACCTCTGCCTCGTGCTCACCCGCGACGGACTCCCCGCCGGAGTCGTCACCGGTCGAGTCGATGGCGACGACCTGTGCCCCGAGCTCGACTACGTGCTGCGGGCCTACCGTGACTCGCGGCTGGGGCAGTGGTTGTTCGGCGAGGGTGCCACGGTGCTGCGATCAGCGGGGGTGTCGCGGGTGATCGCCGAGAAGGGCAGCGAGGTGCATCGCCAGTACCTCGATCGGGTGGGTTTCGAACGTATCGACGGCCGGTACGTACTCGACGTCTAGCGCCGGTAGCCTTTCCGACGTGCTCGTCATCGTCCTCATCCTCCAGGTGGCTTCTTCCCTCGCTCTGCTGGGCCTCGTTCTGCTGCACAGCGGCAAGGGCGGCGGCTTGTCCGACATGTTCGGTGGCGGCATGGGTGCCGCCGCCGCGGGCTCGACGGTCGTCGAGAAGAACCTCGACCGCATCACCGTGTTGGTGGCGATCGTCTTCGCCTTCACCACCCTTGCCCTGGCTTTGATGCTCGACGAGTAGCAGTCGGTCGGTCGGCTAGGCCACCGACATGACGAGATCGCTGTATCGCCACTGCTCATTGCCCGCGCCGGCCACGCACGCCGTCATCTCGACCGTGGCGTCGCAGGCCGTGTGAGCCACGGTCAGCGAGACGGCGATTGTGGAGTTGATGATGCTGTCGCTGCAGAAGATCCGGCTGCCATCGAGGTGGATCATGAACAGGTCCTCGTCGTCGCCCGTGGGGTCCCAACCACCGACGAATTGGAGCGTGCAGGTGATCGTCAGCGTTGTGTGACTGACGAGATCAGGGAGGCTGAACGACGTGCCGCGGGTAGTCGTGGGCGGCGAGTCGCTGCAGTTGTAGCCGCCCACTCCCCGGTTGTCGCAGGCCAGGCCGGCGATGTTCGCCGAGGTGCCGAAGTCGAAGCTCTCTGCCGTGCCGGGGCACGACACCATCGCGGCTGCGCTGTCGATACCGATGATGGACGGAGCGATCCATGCCACCGCACCGGTGGCCGCCGCCTTGCGGAGCAGTTCGCGTCGATGAAGAGTCATCAGGGATCTGGTTCTCCCATGGGCGATGATCGGGAGGCCTGCTGGGCCGGCAGGCTCGAGCACCCATTGTGCACCGCCGGCTTGCCGGTTGGCGAGTTGGCGTGCCTGCTCGAGCCTGTAGGATGGCGCACCGCTCGGCTCGCCGGGCAGCCCCGTCGGAGTGGCGGAATTGGCAGACGCGCCAGCTTGAGGGGCTGGTGCCCTTAGGGGCGTGGGGGTTCAAGTCCCCCCTCCGACACAAGCGTTAGTACACGTCTCGTGCTTGGGCGTTCCGCTCGTGGTTTACCTTTGAGTACCGATGTGCTACATTGAAGCACATGTCTGAGGTTGGGATTCGTGCGCTGAAGCAAAACGCGTCGGCCGTAGTGGCTGAGGCTGCCGCTGGGGAGACGGTGACGATCACTGATCGTGGCCGTCCTGTCGCTCGCATGTCGGCGATTCCGAAGTCGCGACATCCGCGAGCGTTGATCGAAGAAGGTCATGCTCGGCCAGCGTGTGGCCGGTTGATCGATCTGCCGGCCCCAGAGCCTGGGCCCGATCTGTCGAGTGAGTTGCTGGAGATGCGAGACGACGAGCGGTACTGAGGTGGCGTTCTACGTTGATATGTCCGCGTTGGTCAAGCTGGTGGTTGCCGAGCTCTAGACGGCAGCGCTCCGGGCATGGTTGGAGGAGCCGGGTCGAGAGCGGTCTCTTGCGACTTGGCTCGGACCGAATTGATGCGGGCCGTTCGCAGGGCTGTGCCAGACCGGGTGCTGCAGGCGTGTGAGGTCCTGGATGCGGTCACGCTGGTCCACGTCAACACCGGCGGTGTTCGAGGGTGCTGGCAGGGTTGATCCGGTCCGGGCTGCGGTCGCTTGACGCAATTCATCTCGCTGCTGCGCTCCACCTTGGAGACGACCTCGAGGGATTGGTCACCTACGATGACCGTCTGGCAGATGCAGCGGTCTCGAACGGTGTTGCCGTAGTGGCGCCACGATGATCTCAGGTGATGAGAGGCGGGGATGACAGAACACCACCTTGACGACACAGTGACCCATGCCTATTGGGATCGCGAGGCTCATATTCGATTGGAGATCGAGTCGGGCGACGTGGTTGTAGTCGAGTGCGCAGAACCGATCGGCCAGGTCACACCGGAATGGACCGACGACGATTTCGCGTCTGCTGACCCGAGCCTCGCGCAACGGCGCTGAGCGGAGCCGTCTACGTCAAGGGTGCATGCCCAGGCGACACACTTGAGATCGACATCTTGCAGATGGAACACAAGGGTTGGGGCTGGAGCGGCCTCATCCCAGACTTCGGATTGTTGGCCGACGATTTCGACTCGGCACACCTTCACCACTGGGAGCTCGACGGTTCGATCTGCAGGTTCGCGGACGGAATCGAACTTCCCGCCGAGCCATTTCCCGGAAGTGATCGGTGTCGCCCCACGGCGGAGCTGGCCGTCTCGACACGTTCCCGCCTCGCTCCAACGGCGGCAACCTCGACACGAGGGATCTCGTGGCCGGCTCGACTGCATGGCTCCCGATTCACGCCGACGGTGCACTCTTCTCGATCGGCGATTGTCATTCCGCCCAGGGAGACGGAGAGGTCTGCGGGTCCGGCGTGGAATCGCCCATGACGGCGACCATCCGGTTGTCGGTGCGCCGCGACCTCGAGGTTGCCGAGTTCCAGGCCCGGAGAAGGAGCAGACCTGCGCTGTCGGACTCAGAAGTACACATCACCACTGCTCATGGCCCGGACCTCTACGAGAATGCCCTGCTGCGACCCGCTACATGATCGAGTGGCTCGGGGCGAACCGCGGGCTCGAACCAGCCGATGCCTACCTGTTGTGCAGCACGGCGGCCAACCTGCGAATCAGCGAGATCGTCGACGCACCAAATTGGCTCGTGTCGCTGCACTTCCCCCTCGACATCTTCCGCTGACATCGGACCAAGCCAATCTGTGCTTTCGCAGTGGTGTTGAGTCGCCAATGACACCGAGCACCCTGAAGCGATGGCGCCATCGCGTTCGGGCGTCAGATCGGCGAACCAAACGCCGCCCGGGAAGAGATCGATGCACGCCGAGGCCGTCTCGACGGCCAGGCGGGTCTTGCCGCCACCGCCCGCACCGACGATCGTCACCAGCCGATGCCGGGCCAACAGCGTGCGCAGCTCCCCGACTTCGTCTCGGCGGCCGATGAACTCCGTTGGCGTCGAGGGAAGGCTGTGGCGGGCGCGGATCAATGTCACCAGCGGCGGATGCTCGCCGGCGTCGAGCTGCCAGAGCCGCACCGGCTCGCTCAGGTCCCGGAGCTGGTGCTCGCCGAGGTCGACTCCGGACGGCACCCGCATCAGCCCCCGGGCGAGCTGGGGAGATCACGACCTGGTCGGGATGCACGATCGAGTTGATCCGGGCCACACGGTTCACCGGAGGACCGAAGAAGTCACCGTCGCGGCTCGACGCGGTGCCGGCGTCGAGTGAGGAACGAATGCGAAGCGGTCCGGTCGGCCCCCACTCGGCGGCCGCCAGCTCCGCGACCGCTGCTCGAACCACGTCGGACGTGGTGCCTCCGTGCTGGTGAAAGCGGCCAGCAGTCCATCGCCGGTGTGCTTGAACACGCGGCCCCCGCCGCGGCCACCGCACCGTGCACGATCGAGTCATGAAGCGCCAGCGCATCGGGCATCTCCGCACGATGCGCTTCCCACAACGCCGTGGACCCGACCACATCGGTCATCAAGAACACGGTCGCCGCCACCGGGCCAGCATCGCGGACAACGCCGCGCCCCGCCTCTTCAACCACCACCGATCCCATCGCCCGCTGCGCCGACGCAGTGTGCGGCCGATTCCGAATCGAACGGCTCGGCGAGGTAGCTCACGCAGGCTCGTGTGCGTCCCCGAACTCGGTCGTGAGTCTTTGACCAGGCGTTTCACGTCAGGTGACAACCATTTCGGCGTTCCAGGGTAGCGTGTGTACTGGGGTGAAATGACTGGTCGTGGCTGTCGGGTTGGGGGCGTGCTGGGGTCGGTGGTCGGCGCAGCTCGAAGCGTCGGGGTGTGGCTGGGTTCAGGCCGCTGGAGCGATGGTGACGGTGTAGCCGGCGGCTTCGAGCTGGCGGACGTGGTGATTCACACGGCGGGCGGGGTTCTGGCGGGCGGTGTAGAAGTCCTCTCCGAGATCGACGTAGGTCTCGCCGGTGGTGGCCATGTGCCAGGCCGACACCAAGATGGCGTGGGCGATGGCGACGGCGGCCTTGTTCGGTCCGCGTCGGCGGGCGATACGCCCGTATCGGCGGGCGAGGTAGGTGCCCTTGGTTCGCGACGCCGCCCGGGCGGCTTCGATGAGGGCCGTCGCAGGTGCCGGCTTCCGTGGCGGGTCCCGGCCGGTCGTCGTTGCCCGCCGATCATAGGACGTGGGTGCGACCCCGGCCGAGGAGGCGAGGTGGTCGGGGTGGGAAGCGGCCCATGTCGCGCCGATCGCGGCGAGATGATCCGCGCGTGCCAAGGGCGTCGACGCGGGGATCGTGGTCCGCATACCGATCAGCGGGTCGAAGGGCGGGACGTCGACGATCTCGTCGCTGAGGGGTGGCGATGGGTTCCGTCGAGGAAGTCGATGTGGGCCGATCCGGTGCGACCACACCGCTGCGATGGGACTCGCCACCGCGTATTCCAGGGCTTCGGTCAACGCCGGGATCTTCGATCGCATCCGACCCTTCGCCAGCTCGGCGAGCGCGGCCGCCAGCGTGACCTGAGATCAGCATCTCGATCATCGCTCGGCTGACCTGGACCACCCTTGGAGGCCACCGAGGTGAGCTTGATCCCCGTATCCTGCAACAGCTTCTCCAGGCGCTGGATCGAACTCCTCGAGCCTGCACCTGGTCCGGCGATAGCGGGTCAGTTCCCGCAACGCCCGGATCGCGGGTGGGGGCACCATGGAGGGTCGGACCATCCCGTGGGTGCGACATCGGCAAGCCACTCGGCATCGGACATGTCGGTACTTTCGGCCCGGCACGTTTTCGACATGCTGGGCGAAATCGACCAGCCACACCCTCCTCGAAGAGGTCTTCGAGACGTAAGTAGGCCGGCTCCAGTAGACGCCGGTGGCTTCCATCACGACGAGTTCCGACCTCCAAGTGGCGAGCCAGTCGGGCGAGTCGGAGATCCCGGTGGCCGTCGTCGAGAACCTCGCTTGGTGACCTCGACGTCGACTCCGTCGAAATCTCCGACACACCGGTGACCGAGTCCCGGTGCACGTCGAGGCCACCGACCGGTTCCGTATCCGTCTCACTGTCTCCGGTATCTCTCCCGTCGTTGTCGGAGTGGCCGGTGGAGGGAGACCGAGGAGGATTCAGATTCTGGGGTTCGTGCCGAGTGAAACTCCCCGGTCTCTCTGCATCTTGCACCAGACTTTGGACGGGCTCGAAGCTCCGAAGTACACGCGGCAGACCACGCCCCACCAGTCACGCACACGATCATTTCATCCCTCCGACACGCGCGGCCGCCCGGCCATCACGACTTCGGGTTAAACTCGCCCCTCC
>CAVOZP010000004.1:0-302762 GCA_963700995.1 uncultured Acidimicrobiales bacterium | reverse complement strand
GCTGTAACCCTTGACCCAGTTCTTTGATCGGATCTGGTCTTCGGTCGCCGTACCGGTGGCTGCGGCCGCCTCCAGGTAGGCGCCCTCGTCCTCGATGAAGCCGCGTGCGTTGGACCGCATCAGATCGTCGTTGGCGACGACGTAGCTCTCGCCGGTGTCGCCGAGCTCTGGCCACGAGCCGTCGTTGGTGGTGATCGAGCCGAGCTCGTCGGGGCCGACACGAACCGCCACGAAACCGGCGAGTACCCCGTCGGCGATGACGGGACCAGCGACGAACAGGCTCGGCTCGTCGCCCGCGGCTGGATAGCTGGTGAAATCGGCGATGGCGGTGCTGCCGGGCTCGGGTCGGTTGGGAAACGAGTTGATGAGCACTGCCAGCGCGGTCCCGCTCTGGGGTCCGGTCAGCAGGCTCGTCGCGAAATCGATGTCCTTCGCGGTGGAGTAGACCACGACATTGCTCGTCGGCTCGATCAGGTAGAGATCGTCGATCCCGGTCTGGACCGCGATCTCGTCGAACGACTCGTGAAGCGCAGTGTGCAGCTCCGACCAGCGGCTCCCGTCGCCGGCGTCGTCGAGAAAACCGTCGCCTCCGGCCGACGGCACGACATAGTTCGCCTGGAGGTGCACCGCAGCCGCTGCTCGGGGGACGAGCGAGGCCGCGCTGACCGGCCGGCCCCGCACCTCGGTCAATTCAGGTGCAACGACGTCGGTGTAGTACGTGCCCACCGCCTCGTCGTCTTCGGGCGTCGTCCCTGCAGCTTGCAGCTCTCGGTAGGCGTCGGCAAACTGCTCGATCGCCTCCGCTGTGCTCACACTGAGCGTCTGTGACCGCACTGTGCGCTGAAGGCTGGCGACGTACTGCTCGACCTGGACGGCTCGGGCCGCGCCGACGGTGACCAGGCGATCTCGCAAGATCCCGTCGGCCAGTTCGCTCCCCCGCTGGAGCCCGACGACCGAGGTGACGACCAACGAGATCAGGGCGACCAGCACGATCACCAGCGAGAGGCGAGTGACGATCGACGTGTTGCGGGCAATCCGACCCGGGGCAGCCGCGGTCGTCTCCAAGGGGTTGCGCACCCGCCCGAAACTACCTCAGGGGGTCTTGTCCGGGGGAATCGATGCGTCCTGACCACCAGGTGGCTTCGACGTCGGAGTCGACCATGCCCGCAGCGGCCAGGCGCGAGGCGAAGTCACGCCATCGGTCGGCGTCGAGTCGGTGGTGGAGGCGGGCGACGAGCGCAGCGGCATCGTCGGCGCGGCCGGCGGCCACCAGCGACACGGCTGTCCACACCACGAACTCGGGGTCGTCGCCCAGGCGGGGCAGGGTGGCGAGGTGCAGGTCGACCGCCGCCTCGAGACCGACCTCGTCGCCGTCTTCCACGCCGGCGAGCAGCAGGTGTTCGGCCCGCTCGAGATCGTGATACGCCTCGGCCAGAGCGACCAGGCGACCGAGCTCGGCTATCGGGTCGCCATGATCGTCGATCCGCACGTCCACCATTCGGTCGACCAGCGGATCACCGGTGTCGTCGGGGCCCACCACGATCATCGATGCCGACTGGCGGCCCCGGAGATCGCCGCCCGCAGCTTGGGCCGCGGTGAGCACCGCCAGCAGCCGTCGGGTGAGCGACGGATGGGAGGTGTCGGCGGCCGCCTCGACCATCGCCGGCACCACGGTGTCGTCGGTCAGGATGTTGCCCGCCACCACGAACCCGTCACCGATGTGATGGCCGGCCGCCGCGATGCACTGCGACCCGGTATGGGCCGCGCCACTCCCCCGGGCGTCGATGGCAATCACCTGGCGCAACCCCCGCTCGTCGTCGAGCTCGAGCGATGCAGCCAATGCCTCGGCGGGTGCGGCGCCCTCGACCATCGCCGCCAACGTGCGCTCGCCGTGGGCGGCCAGCACCGAGGCCTGGGTGGCCACCGCTCCGACCCCGGGGTGGATGTGGTGGATCACCCGGCCCACGGCGAAGGCCCGGCTCTGCACGGCCAGACCGAGCTGTCCGGTAGCCGTGTCGTGGGCCACGATCGAGAACGTCACGTCGGTCTCCTACCTGTCGCTCGAACACGCCAGCATGACGCACACCGGACCGATCATGCCCGGCATGTGACCTCGGACCCTGGGCGAATCCGGCAACCTGATGGTCTGATCGGCCAATGCCAACCAACAAACCGTCGTCGCGGCGAGCCCAACGAGCCATTGCCCATCAGCAACAGAAGCGGCGCAGGATCGCGTGGGTGCTCGGTGTCGTTGCCGTGGCGGCAGTCGTCGTGGTGGGCTTCCTCACTCTCGGTGGAGGCGACGATGCCTTCACCATCGAGGTCGCCCTCGACGACTTCACCATCGAGGGTGACCTCGTGGCGCCAGCCGGGACGGTGCAGCTGAACGTCGTCAACGTCGGTGTCATCCCGCACAACGTGGGCCTCCGAGGAGGCCCGATCAGCGCCGAGCTGAGGCCCGGCGGGTCGACCGAGCTCGATCTGGGTGACCTGGCCCCTGGCACCTACGAGCTCTACTGCGACGTCGCCGACCACGTGGAGCAGGGCATGGTGGCAACTCTGGTCGTGACCGACTGACCCCACCGCCTCATCCCCGCTCGACACCGTCCAACGCCACCGGGCGTTCGTCGCTGAGCAGGTAGCGGGGGCCGGTGCCGAGGTCGGCGGCCGCGTCGTCGGGGTTCCAGATGCCACATGAGTCGAGCGACAGGCAACCACAGCCGATACAGCTGTCGAGCTGATCACGGAGGCGGGTGAGCACGGCGATCTGATCGTCGAGGCGAGGGCCCCAGCCACTGGCGAGGCGGGCCCAGTCGGCTGCCGTCGGCGTGCGCTTGGCCGGCAGCGACTCGAGGGCGGCGCCGATCTCGTCGAGGCTCAACCCCACCCGTTGCGCGGTACGGATGAAGCTCACCCGGCGCAGCACGTCGGCCCGATAGCGGCGGTGCCCGGCGGCAGTGCGCCGAGACTCGATGAGGCCGGCGTCCTCGTAGAACCGCAGCGCCGACGTGGCGATACCGGCCCGGTGGGCC
The DNA here is from genome assembly GCA_963700995.1 of uncultured Acidimicrobiales bacterium. GTDB lineage: Bacteria > Actinomycetota > Acidimicrobiia > Acidimicrobiales > JAHEJN01 > JAHEJN01. Next base: position 299,730 of record CAVOZP010000004.1, on the reverse strand, counting down.
ACCTCACCGATCGTCAACAGCCGCCGGCCGAGCGGCGCGGCGGTGCGTTTCGTCGTCACAAGTTCCCCCTTGACTTCAAGTCAACTTGAAGTCCTACGGTACACCCAGGAACCCCGAAAGGAGCACACCATGCATCCGATCTACTACCCCGTCCTGGAGAAGTACCAGAGCCACGAGCGTCGGCTCGAGGCCTGGCGCCGTCGGCGCTTCCGCTGAGCCTCTCAGTACAGGAACATCGGCTTGCCGCCGACGTGGCGAATGTTGGGCTTGTAGGCGTCGGCGTCGTAGAGCTCGTCGACGTCTACTCGCTTCACACCCTCGCCGGTCACGCTGATCGGCACATTGGCATAGGTGCCCGAGCGCAGCGCCACCATCCGCCCCGACGAACCGTCGAGGGCCAGATCGGCCGCCATCACCGCATAGTTGGTGGCCACCATCAGGTCGAGCGAGTCGGGGCGCCCCGAGCGCATCAGATAGCCCACCTGCTGGTTGATGATCTTGTGGCCGGTGATCTCCTTGAGCGCCTCGCCAGTCTCCATGCCGATGCCGCCCAGCTTGCGGTGACCGTAGTGATCGGCCTCGCCGGTGAGGCTCAGCTCGCCGCCGATCATCGTTGCGCCCTCCGAAACCGTGACCATCGCGTAGTGCGACGGATTGGCGCGTTTGTCGTCCATCACCATCGCGGCGAGTCGGTCGATGTCGAAGGGCACCTCGGAGATGAGGGCCCGGTCGACGCCGGCCAGGTACGCCGTGATCAACGACGTCTCGCCGCTGTAGCGGCCGAACAACTCGACCACCGCAATGCGCTCGTGCGAGCCGGTGCTCGTCCGCAGGTTGTTGATGAACTCGATGCCTCGGGTGACCGCGGTCGAGAAGCCGATGCAGTAGTCGGTGCCGTGCACGTCGTTGTCCATCGTCTTGGGGATGGCAATGACCGGTACGCCCTCGTTGTGGAGTCGCAGCCCGTACGACAACGTGTCGTCGCCGCCGATGGGGATGAGCACGTCGATGCCCTGGCTCTCGATCACCTTCAGCGCGTGGGGCGTGAAGTCGTGGGGTCCGTCGCCGGTGATGCCGTCAGCCAGGAAGTCGGGCACATCCGCAGTGGGAACCCGGCCCGGATTGGTGCGTGAGGTGTGCAGGAACGTGCCACCGGATCGGTCGACCGTACGCACCGCGTCGAGGTCGAGGGGCCAGAAGTTGCTGGCGACCGAGGCCGGATCGTCGGGCTGGGTGTTGAGCAGCCCACCCCACCCCCGACGTATGCCGACCACGTCGTGACCCAGGGCAGCCACGCGGGTGACCACGGCTTTGATGCAGGCGTTGAGTCCGGGGACGTCGCCGCCGCCAGTGAGGATTCCGATTCGCATCCGTGCATTCTGCCCGCTCGGCGGCGGGGCGTCACGCGCTCGGCGTTCAGCGATCGCTGATGCGAAGCAGCCGGCGGATCCGCCCGACGGTGGCCGAGTCGGTCGGGATGCGGTTCTCGGGGACCCTCATCGGCGCTGGCGTCATGAACCCACCGCGAATCGCCTCCTGAGCGAGGAGGGCATCGATGGCCTGTCCGGCCAGCGCGTGCTGCGGTCGACGCCCCGCTTGGCCGCCAGCCGGTCGAAGCGTTCGAGGTCGGCGGGCCCCAGCCAGGCCTCGATGACCTCGGCCTGCGGTGGTCGGTCCACACTCGGTGGGCGACCCGCCGTTCCGTTCGCAGCCATCTCTCCAGGGTGACACGAGCCCGGTGGCGCCGCACGTCGAGCCCTCGAGCCCGCCGCCGCAGCGAGGGCTCCTCCGACGACACATCCGACACCCCGTAGCGAGGCTGCGGCCGCCGACTCAACCTCGACAGACTCAGGTGCCGTTTGATAGGAAGTCAGGAGGGAGCGGGCCGCTCCGACGAATGGGGCCGCCGTTCATTCAGCTATCAGGGGAAGACAAACAGATGAGATCTCTACTTGCGTCGTTGGTCGCTTGCGTGTTGTTGGCCACGCTGGTGGCGGTCGCTCCCGGTGCGTCTGCCGGCAAGACCGCCTGCGAGAACCGCAACAACAACACGATCAACAAACTGCTCGAATGCGTCACCGTCGACGGTGTCCGCAGCCATCAGGCCGCTCTCCAGGCGGCCGCCGACGCCACCGAGGGGGGCAACCGCGCCGCCGGCTTCCCCGGCTACGACGCAAGCGTCGCTTACGTGGTGGACACGTTGGAAGCCGCAGGCTACGACGTCGAGCTCGATCCCTTCGCGTTCACCTTCGTACCCCCGGCGACTCTCCAGCAGCTCGCGCCGATTGCTGCAACCTACGAGACCGGCGTGTTCACCGGCAGCGGGTTCGGCACACTCACCGGTGGGGTGATCGGCGTCGACCTGGCGTTGGGCGACTCGACGTGGCCCAACGATCCCGGTACGTCGACCAGCGGCTGCGAGCCCTCCGACTTCGCCGGGCTCGATTTCAGCGGCCCGGCCGACATCGCGCTCATCCAACGGGGGACCTGCTTCTTCTCAGAGAAGGCGGTCAACGCCGAGGCGGCCGGCGCAGAAGCGGTCATCATCTTCAACCAGGGCAACTCGCCCACCCGTACCGGCTTGATCGTGGCCAATGCGTCGGCGCTGCCCGACGGCTCCCCGAGCAACCTCACGGTCCCCGTGGTCGGTGGAAGCTTCGCCAACGGCATCGCTCTCTCCCAGACAGGCTCGGAGGCGTTCATCGACGTCGACCCGCCCGAGACCCGCACCAACTACAACATCATCGCCGAGCTGCCGGGCAAGAACGACGACAACGTCGTGATGGCCGGCGCCGCACCTCGACTCCGTGCAGGCCGGTCCCGGCATCCAGGACAACGGATCGGGCAGCTCGGCGATTCTGGAGACCGCCGTGCAGATGGCGAAGGTCAAGCCGGTGAACACCGTGCGGTTCGCCTGGTGGGGCGGAGAAGAGCTCGGCCTCGTCGGCTCCACCGCCTACGTCAACGATCGCACCCAGGACGAGCTGGACGACATCGCCCTGTACCTGAACTTCGACATGATCGGCTCGCCGAACTTCGTCTACTTCATCTACGACGGCGACGACTCCGACGGCGTGGGCGCCGGCCCGGGTCCGGAAGGCTCTGCCCAGATAGAGCAGTTCTTCGAGAACTTCTACGAGGCCCGTGACCTCCCGTTCCTCGGCACCGACTTCTCGGGACGATCCGACTACGGACCGTTCATCGCGGTCGGCATCCCCGCCGGCGGGCTCTTCACCGGCGCCGAGGTTGTCAAGACGGATGAACAGGCTGCGATCTGGGGTGGCACCGCCGGCGATCAGTACGACCCGTGCTACCACCTGGCGTGCGACACCTTCGACAACATCAGCCTCGAGGCGCTCTCGGTCAACTCCGACGCGGTCGCCGCCGCGGTGCTCAGCTACGGCATGAACACCGAGACGGTCAACGGCGTCCCGGGCAAGGGCAACTTCAAGGCACAGAACCAGGATTTCCTCCCGAATTCCTGACCTGACCTCGATCGGATGATCCTCGGGGGGCGGCGGTTGGTCGCCCCCCGAGGAGACCCGAGTCGGCGCAGCGCGCCACGATCTGGTACGGAGTGACATGCGCTGGATCGAGATGAACGACGCCCTGTACGACTACGTGCTGGCTCACGCCAACCCGGCCGATGACGCGGTGAGCGAGGGGCTGGCTGCGGTCACCCAGGAGCGCTTCGGCGACCAGGCCGGCATGAACATCGGCGCCGACCAGGGCCGTTTCCTGTCGATGCTGGTGGCCATCACCGGTGCCCGGTTCGTGGTCGAGATAGGCACCTTCACCGGCATGTCCGCGCTGTGGCTGGCCCGGGGCCTGCCCGAGGGCGGTCGGCTCGTGTGCTTCGACATCAGCGACGAGTATCTGGCAACCGGTGCAGCAGGCGTGGGAGGAGGCCGGCGTGGCCGATCGGATCGAGCTGCGGATCGGTGCGGCCGCCGAGGGCCTCGCCGTGCTCCCCCACGAACCGAGCATCGACCTCGCCTTCGTCGACGCCGACAAGGGCGGCTATCGCGGCTATCTCGATCAACTGGTGCCGCGCTTGAGCGGCCGGGGCGTGATCGTGGTCGACAACGTGCTCTGGGACGGAGCCATGGTCGACCCCAGCGACACGTCGGAGCTCACGGTGGCGCTGCGCGACTTCAACGACCACGTGGCCGGTCGGGCCGACGTGCACGCCGTCATGCTGCCGATCGGCGACGGCGTCACCTTGATCCGACGCCGCTGAGCGCGACGCCCGTCACCCTGCCGACCCGAGGTATGTCAGAGGTTCGCGCCGGTGCCGACGAGATCGAGGCACGAGAACCACATCGGCCGGTCGCCGGGCACGTAGCGGTCCCACTCCTCCTGGGTGAAGTTGCGGCCGGCGGCCACGCAGGCCCGCTCCAGCCACAGTTCGGGGTCGAGCGGAATCTGAAGCAGTTTTCCCGATGAGCTCACCCAGATGGTGTCGGTGGCCTCGTCATACCACGACGGTGAGCCGGAGACCGCGCCGGTGCCGGTCCAGACGACACCGGCAGACGCATTGCGCTCGACATCCCAGAGGCGAACGGTGCCGTCCGCGCCGGTGATCGCGAGCAGCTCGCCATTGCGAGCGAAACCGAGGTTGGCGGCCGCATCGCTCACCGGCAACAACTGGGGTTCGCCCGTTATCGGATCGACGATCAATACACCGCCTTCTCGGTCGGCGAGGGCGAGCCGTCCGCTTGCCGGGTCGAGCGTGATTATCTCGACCTCCGTCCCTCTGACGAGCCGCCATCGATGGACGGCGGTCGCCACTTCGGCGATCAATGTCCCTTCGGCGTCATAGGTGTGGATCCGTCCGTCGGCGTCGACGATGTGCACACCGCCTTCTCGGGATGGGTGGGCTGTGCTGCCGTTCGGCGCCGGAACACGGAACTCGACGCCGACTGCTCCCGGTTCGAGATTCACGAGGTCGACCACCCGCCCATCGGCCTGATCGCTCATGAGCGCCCATCGATCGAGATACCGAGTTCCGGTCACACCGTTGCCGCCGAGCTCCAACTCCTCCACCAACCGATCGCCCTCCCAGCGGGCGATGATCATGTCCTTGCCGACTGCCCACAGGCCGTCGGTCTCGGGCGAGATCGTGACTGCGTCGAACCGGTCGCCTGCGGGAGTCAGCAGTTCCGGATTCGACCGCTCGCCCGTCGCGAGATCGACGATCTCGACGGTGCCATCCGGAATCGAGATCGCACCGGCCAGACCTGCGTTGAAGGCGAACGATGCGAACGGATCGACATCGATCACCTGGTCGAGGAGCGGGCCGCTCCCGAGATCGAACAGTTCGACGTGGCGATCGGATGTCACAGTGAGCACCCTGCCGTCCGATCGGATGAACGCGAAAACGGCATTCCGCAGCCGCCACGGAGTCCCAACGGGACCGATCCGTCGATCGCTGGTGTCGCCGGGCAGCATGTCGTACAGCTTGACGACCTCGAGCCGAGGGTCGCCGATGAGCGGGTAGCCCACGGCGTGGCCGGTGGCAGCCTCGATGTCGTGCGACCACCGCTCGTGGTCGGACACGCCGTCGACGCTGATCCGGCGAGGTCGGGCCGGATCACCCGACCCGGCCGGCTGGTCACGGCATCGTTCAATCTGCAGGATCGGCCGTGGAGTCGTAGACCCACTCCTCGTAGGCACGGTTCACCGCCGAGACATCGTGACCGATGATGCTCGGCACGTCGTCGGGGTGAAGCTGCTGAACGGCGTCGGCGACCCGATCGAAGAGCTCCCGACGGGTCTTGAGGATCACCAGGATCTCCTGGTCGCGCTCGATGGTCCCGTTCCACCAGTAGCGGCTCTCGACGGGAGACAAGGTGTTCGAGCACGCGGCCAGCCTGGACGCGACGAGACGCTCGGCGATGTGCGCCGCACTCTCGGCATCCGGGCAGTTGACGTGGACCTCGGTGACTTGTCGCGATCCACTCATGGCTGATCGGTCGGGGGTCGCATCTCGTTGCCCGACGGGTCAAGGCCGAGTATGTCCTCGTGCAGCCCCAGCATCGGGCGAATCGGCTCACCGGTGTTCACATCGAGCTCGAACAGACCCCACTCGATCTCACCGGGGTCATCATCGAAGGTCCCGTAGGAGAGGTCATCGTCACTGGGTATGGCACTGGCCCATACCCCGCGTAGGAACAGTCGGTTCAGGTCATGTTCATCCACGCATCGAACCTAGCTGCGAGCGCCCCGATCCTCACGAGCCCTCGCCCGTCACCCGCGCGCCCGCTACGGCGTGATCTTCACGACGGCGCCGTTGCCGAACACCCCGGTCGTGGCGTAGATCGTCCCGTCGGGGCCGATCTCGATGGCGCCAGGAGAATCGGCGAACACCGAGTCGGTCACGACACCGCCGACGATCGTGCTGATCTGGAATCCGAAGAGTTCGGCGACGTAGATCGTGCCGTCGCCGGCGACGGCGATGTCGACCGGTCCGGCCAGGCCGGTGGCGACCTGCTCGACCGCACCGTTGGACGGATTCACCTTCCACACCGAACCGGCACCAATCGTCTCGGGGAAGCCGGGCAACGTCGACACGTAGTAGTAGCCGTCGGGACCGACCTCGACGTCGGTGGGAACCGGCTCACCGAGATACGCCTCACCGAGACACGCAGAGACGTCGACGCCGTCTTCGGCGAGCGAGTCGACGGCATCTTGCCCGATCACCTGTTCGACCGGAGGCAGCACCGTCACCGTCGATACCTGTCCGTTGGCGCCCACTCGCAAGATCGCATTCCCGGCGGCGTCTGCGACGACGTAGCCGCCCGGCACGATCGCCACGGCATAGGGGTGCGACTCGACGATGCCGGAGTAGACCGGCGGGAAGAACGGCTCGACCTGCGCCAGGCACTCGTCCGACGGATCGACGAGACCGTACTCGTTGACGGCGTCGGGGTTGTTGGCAGCCTCGAATGCCTGGGTCGACGCAACCTGCGAGGTCTTGCCGTTCGGCGTGACTCTCGCCAGGATCGCATCGAGTGGCGGTGCCTCCTCGCCAGCTTCACCGTCGAAGAGCGTCTGGGTGAACACCACCGTGCCCTTGCCCTTGGCGTCCACCCCGGCCAACTCCTCGCCGGGGGCATCGACCAGAACCGTCGTGCGGCCCCGCTGGTCGATCGAGGTGAGGCGCCCGCCGAACGCCTCGGTCACGTACACGGTTCCGTCGCTGCCGACCGCCAGGCCGAGCGGCCCGGCCAGCTCATCGATGATCGGATCCCCGACCTCGAGGGCCGAAGCCGGACCAACGGGCATCACCAGCATGAACACGGCAGCGACAATTGCTGCCCGACCGATCGAAGCCACGAAACGAGCCATCTGCGCCCCCTGAAATTTCCAGATCCCCCACGAGATCCCTCAATCGAAATCTCGCAGATTCCGGCGGATCGAGCAACAGATTTGGCGCCTGATCTGATCCACCAGTCGTGACTCGCGGCTCAGAGCGCGAACGTTGCGAGTGCGGCTTCGAGCTCGGCCCGCAGGTCCGGATCGGTGAGCTCGCCCGTCGACAGGTCGAAGTTCTCGCTGAAATGCGGTATCGAGACGCTGGCGCGGAGGTCGGCCCCGACATGGGGCGCAGTCGACGTGGCCGTGTCGAGGACGCGGCGACCGCCGCGTGAGCCGTTCGACGTCGACAGCATCACCGTTGGCTTGTCCTGGTAGACGCGGCGGTCGATGCGAGAGGCCCAGTCGTAGACGTTCTTGAACGCCGCGGTGTACGAAGCGTTGTGTTCGGCGAAGGAGACGAGGACAGCATCGGCGGCGCCGATCTTGGCGAAGAACCGTTGTGCCGCTTCGGCGATACCGCCCTCGTTCTGTCGATCGATGCTGTAGAGCGGCGGCTCGTAGTCGTTGAGGTCGATGATCTCGACGTGGGCGTCGGGTACCAGGCCGGCCTCGAGCAGCCGCGCGGCGTGGGTGACCAGTGCCTTGTTGATCGACGACCGACTCGTGGTCGCCGCGAACGCGAGGATGTTCATGGCCCGTCGACCCTACCGATTCCGACGCCGGGGCCATCTATCCTCGCGACATGCCCATTCTCCAGCCCGCCGCCATCAACTCCGCGTTCGCCGCCGCCTACAACGCCCGCAACGTCGACGCACTGATCGGCCTGTACGAGGCCGATGCCATCGTCGTGAACATGGACGGGTCACGGTCGGTGGGCGTCGATGCGATCCACCATCATCTCGCCGAGCTCGTCCAGCTGGGCGGGTCGATGACCTCCACGAACCTCTACGCGATCGAGCATGGCGACGTCGCGTTGGTGGGCGCCCACTGGAGCGTCTCGTTCGACGACGGTCGAGAGCCGGTGAGCGGTCGTAGCGCCGAGGTGCTCCGCCGGCAGTCCGACTCCACGTGGAAGTACATCATCGACAACCCCGACTCGCCGACGACCTAGAAGCGGCTCCGCTCAGGCGATGCGCCGGAACAGGTAGGCGAATGGCGACTTGGTGTACGCAATGCCGCGCCCGGAGCGCTCGATCGACTCGACGGTGATCTCGACGGGCTTCTTCGGGATGAGATGGGTGTCGAGCGCGTCCGGTGCTCACCGAGTACGCGCCTGATCGTGAGCGGACCACCCCGCTCAGCTCGTAGCGGTCGTCGATCGACGCGAGGGCCGCGTCGCCGTGGCTCGGGTTCACGAGCAGCGACCCGCCGACCCGCAGGTATCGGGTGCAGTGCCTCGATATCGGCCCGGCGTAGAGCGAGATGAGCAGATCGAACGAGCCCCGCTCGAACGGCAGGTCGGTGGTGTAGTCGGCGGGAACGAAGGTGACCTCCGGCTGCTCCGGTGCCCCCGGCTGGGCGACGATGACCGCGTGCACACCGTCGACGTCGTCGAAGAAGGCGGCCGCCCGCCGGTCGACATCGACATAGGTGACTGCCGGCCACACGAACGACGCGGCCACATCGACGTAGGAACCCGCGTACAGAACGGTGGTCGCCTCCACCGCTTCGGCGACGGCCCCGAACAGGCGATGGCGGTCGCCGGTGTGTCGGTCTTGCTGCGCCCAGAGCTCGGCAGTTTTCGCACGCATGGGGTCAGCCTACGAGTCGGTGTCGACCGCGAGCCGGCGACGCCCAGCCCGCCGATGGCTAACCTCCGCACGTGATCCGACACTGCGTGTGGTTGAAGTTCCGAGCCGAAGTCGGCGACGACGAGAAGGCGACGATTCATCGACGGCTCGCCACTCTTCGCGACCAGGTGCCGGGGTTCGGCTGCATTGCGTTCGGCGCGAACACGAGCCCGGAAGGACGGTCGCGGGGTTTCGACGACGGGTTCGTCATCGAATTCGCCGACACTGCGGCACGCGATGCCTACCTGGCCAACGACGACCACCGTGAGGTCGGTGCCGCGCTGGTGGGCCTGCTCGACGGCGGGCTCGACGGTCTCCTCGTGTTCGACCTCGACGATGGCGGGACCGGCGAGTAGATCCGCTCCGCCACCATCAGCCGTACATCCGAGGGAATCACCAGCGCTCGCCCGGCGCGGTTGCGGCGGTGACGACGTCTGCTTCGGAGACGAGGACGAGGGTCGCGGCCGCACCGAGGGGCACGAAGCTGTCTGCGTGCGGCCACCCGGCGGATGGTGCCGCCGAAACCGCCCTCGACCAGCGCAGAGATGATCCCCTCCCCCACGCCCCCGCTGTGCCGGGTCTCGTCGACGACCAGCACCCGACCGGTCGCGCTCGCCTCGCGAAGCAGGTCGCCGACCGGCAGCGGGGCAAGCCATCGCAGATCGACCACCCGCGCCCGGACTCCATGCTCCTCGGCAGCCGGCGCTGTCGCCCGCAGGCTCAGGTAGAGCCCGTTCGCCCAGGTCACGATGGTGAGATCGGATCCGGTTCCGTGGACGCGCGCCGCCCGATGGGCACATGGGCGTCGTCGTCGGGCGATGCCAGCCACCCGCCGTCGCCGTCGGAGTGGAGGTCGGCCGTGTGATAGCGCGCGATGGGCTCGACGAAGACGCAGACGGCGCCGTCGACGTCTCGGCCGCGGCGGCACAGGTTCGCAGCATCGGGCCGGCGTCGGAGGGGTGGGCCGGCGAGGCGATGCACCAGCCCCGGGATGTCACGCAGCACGGCGATCGAGTTGTCGTTGTGGAAGTGGCCGCCGAAGCCCTTCTGGTAGCCGTAGCCCGCGACCGCGCACCACCATCGGGTTGCGGTACTGACCGTCGGAGAAGAACCCCAGTGTGGCCGCTTCGCCTCGCAGCTGGTCCTCGGCGTTGTGCAGGTAGGCGAGGTATTGGATCTCGGGGATGGGGAGCAGGCCGTTGATCCCCGCACCGAGGGCGAGCCCGAGGATCGACTGTTCGTCGAGGAGGGTGTCGAACACCCGGTCGATCGCCGAATCGGCTCTGGAGACCGCGGGTGACGCCGTACACCCCGCCCTTGCGGCCGACGTCCTCGCCGAAGACGAGGGCGCCGGGTCGACGTGGCGAGCACGCCGGCCAGTGCGGCGTTGATGGTCTGGGCCAGGGTCTGGCGGTCGGGGGCGGTGTCCGGCACGACCATAGCGGCAGCCGACCGCTCGATCGCGTCGGCGCGGGGCGGGGCGAGGGGGGCCATGACCGACGCCGCCGAGGTGTGCTCGGGTTCCTCCAACACATCGAGCGCCCGGGCCCGGATGGTCGTCCGCTGCTCGAGATACCACTCGACGAGCTCGAGCGGCGAGCTGTCGCCCGACCCGACGAGCAGCCGGGCCGTGGCCAGGATGGGGTCGCGGTCGATGTCGGCGCGAACGTCGGCCGGTGGCCGGTATGCCGATCTCGACGTCGGTGCCGGCGTGGCCGAGGAAGCGGACGGTGCGCAGGTGCAACGAGCGCGGGGCAGCGCTCGTTTCGCACCCGGTCGACGAGCGCGGTGGCCGCTGGCGTACACGCCCGCGGGATCGTCGCCGTCGCAGTGTGCAACCAGGAGATCGGACCGATCCGTCGACGGCCCGCTCGACCCATCCCTGCGGGCTCGGCACGCTGATACCCAGACCGTTGTCCTCGCACAGGAACAGGATCGGCACCTGCGATCCGGCATGGGCGGTGAGCGATGCCCAGTTGAGCGCACCCTGCGCAGTCGAGTGGTTGAGCGACGCGTCGCCGAAGCTGCACACCACCACCGAGTCGGCGGGCCAGGTGGGATCGATTCCTTCCGCCAGATGCTCGAAGCTGCGGGCCAAACCGACGGCCCGCGGCAGGTGCGAGGCGATGGTCGAGGTCTGGGGGATGACGGCGAGGTCGTGATGGCCGAACACCTTGTGCCGTCCGCCCGAGATCGGGTCGGTGGTGCGGGCGAGCATGCCCCGGAGCACGTCCCCCACGGCGTCGTGGCCGGGAACCTGCGAAGCCGCGAGCGCAATAGAAGCCACCCGAGCGGTAGTGCAGGAGTGCCGGATCGGTCGGCCGCAGCGCGCAGCGCAACGGCTGCGTTCGACTCGTGACCGGCCGAGCCGATCGTGTAGTAGCCGGCACCCCTCGTGGTCCGCAGCCAGCGGGCGGTGTGGTCGAGGAGACGGCTGGTGACCTGCGCCTCGAAGCACTCGGCCGCAACGAGCGGGTCGAGACGAGCCTCCGTTCCCGGCGCCAGCGCGCCGATGCCGGTGAGCAACGCCTGTTCGAGCGGGTCGAGGTCGTCGGGGAGGGCGGTGGTCATCCGTCCGCTCCGAGAAACATGTCGTTCGCCGCCCACAACGCCTCGAGCCGGTCGAACCGTTCAGGCAGCGTGTCGCGGAGCTGGTCGGCGACCTCGGCGACCAGGGCCTCACAGACGGCCACCGCGCCGAGGCTGGTGTCGAAGGGGCCGATGGCGGGCACGTCGATCTCACACCAGTGGTCGGCCAACCCGGCGATGAGCGACAAGGCGCTGTCGGTGATGGCAACGACCTTGGCGCCGGCCGCGGCGAGGTCACGGGTGGCGTGGGCCACGTCGTGCTCGTACCGCTTGAAGTCGACGGCGACGACGACGTCGCCGACACCCGCATCGGCGATCTGGGCGGCCACCGCTCCCCTGCCGCCGGCAAGCTGGCGGACGTCGGGGCGCAGCGCTCCGAGTCCGACCAGAAGCACCTGTCCCGGAGCGGGCGACGTTGCCGACGCCACGATCCACACACGACCGGGCGATTCGGCGACGAGCGCGGCCATGGCTTCGAGCAGACCCGGACCGACGGAGGCGAACGCGGCCTCGACCGTGCGGAGCGCGGTGGCCCGGGCCCGATCGAACACGGCCGCCTCGTCGGTCTTGCGAATGCGATCGGTCGGGCGCTGGAGCTGGGCAGCCATGGCTGCGCGGGCGCGGTCTTGCAGCGCCCCGTAGCCGTCGAAGCCGAGCTTGGCGGCGAAGCGGACGACGGTGGGGCCGCTGGCGTCGATACGACGGGCGACGTCGGCGACGGTGCCGAACGCGACCACGGTGGGATCTTCGAGCATGACCGCAGCCAACCGTCGCTCGGTGGGAGTGAGCTCGTCACCGGCTCCGGCCACGAGCTGGGCGAGCGTGGGCTCTGCGGCGACCATGCAGCAGATGTTACATGAGGCGGTGTGCGATGTAATGTCTGAAACATGGCTTATGAGCAGATACTGAAAGACGTCGGACTCTCCGGTGACACATTGCGCGGCGGCACCCTTGCGGTCACCACACCCATCGATGGCAGCGAGATCGCCCACGTTCACCAGCACACCGCCGCCGACATGAACATCATGATCGACGCCGCCCGGGAGGCATTCGAGTCGTGGCGCACGGTGCCGGCACCCCGCCGAGGCGAGCTGGTCCGTCTCATCGGCGAAGAGCTCCGGGCCGCCAAGGAACAGCTGGGTGCCCTGGTGTCGCTCGAAGCCGGCAAGATCGTCCAGGAAGGTCTCGGTGAGGTGCAGGAGATGATCGACATCTGCGACTTCGCCGTCGGCGTGTCGCGTCAGCTGCACGGCCTCACCATCGCCTCGGAGCGCCCAGGGCACGTGATGCGTGAGACCTGGCATCCCCTCGGGGTGTGCGGCGTTGTCTCGGCGTTCAACTTCCCCGTCGCTGTGTGGTCGTGGAACGCCGCGCTGGCGCTGGTCTGCGGCGACCCGGTCATCTGGAAGCCGTCGGAGAAGACGCCGCTCACCGCTCTCGCCACCCAGGTGATCGTCGAGCGGGCCCTTGCCCGGTTCGGTGACGCACCCGCAGGGCTCAGCCAGGTCGCGATCGGTGGTGCCGAGCTGGGTGCGGCCCTCACCGCGAGCCCCCACGTTGCGTTGGTCTCGGCGACGGGCTCGACCCGGATGGGCCGTGCCGTCGCTTCGGCCATGGCCGAACGGCTCGGGCGCACCATCCTCGAGCTCGGCGGCAACAACGCCATGATCGTCACCCCGTCGGCCGACCTCGACCTGGCCACTCGGGCCATCGTGTTCTCTGCCGTCGGCACTGCCGGGCAGCGGTGCACCTCGTTGCGACGGCTGATCGTGCACGACGACGTGTACGACGACCTGCTCCCCCGGCTGCGGTCGGTGTACCAGGACCTTCCCATCGGCGACCCGCTCAGCGACGGCGTGCTCGTCGGTCCGCTCATCGACGAACAGGCCTTCGTCGCCATGCAGAACGCGCTCGAGCGGAGCCGGGCCGACGGTGGCGAGGTGTCCGGCGGCGACCGGGCGCTGGCCGACGAGTATCCCGACGGCTATTACGTGCGACCCGCGATCGTCGAGATGCCCGACCAGACCGAGCTCGTGCGCGAAGAGACGTTCGCACCGTTGCTCTATGCCATGCGCTACTGCGAGCTGCCCGACGCGATCGCCATGCACAACGACGTACCGCAGGGATTGTCCTCGTGCATCTTCTCCACCGATGTACGCGAGACCGAGCAGTTCCTTTCGGCCACGGGATCCGACTGCGGTATCGCCAACGTCAACATCGGTCCGTCGGGCGCCGAGATCGGCGGTGCCTTCGGCGGCGAGAAGGACACCGGCGGCGGCCGCGAGTCCGGAGCCGATGCGTGGCGGGGTTACATGCGTCGCCAGACCAACACCGTCAACTACTCGCGCGAGCTGCCCCTTGCCCAGGGCATCAGCTTCGAGATCTGAGCCGTCGATGACGTTTGAACGAATCGCCGTCCTCGGCCTCGGCAAGGTGGGCCTGCTCGCCGCCACACTCCTGCACGAGGAAGGCTTCGAGGTGACCGGCGTCGATGTCCGCCGACCCACCCATGACGTGCCCCATACGTTCTTGGACACCGATGTCACCTCGCGCCGGGCACTGGCCGAGCTGCTCGGTGGGGTCGACGCCGTGCTCTCGTGTCTGCCGTACCACCGCAACGTCGATGTAGCCGAGTGCGCCCACGAAGCGGGCATCCACTACTTCGACCTCACCGAGGACGTGCCGACCACGACTCGCATCCGGGAGCTGGCCGAGACGGCCACCGGCGTGATGATCCCGCAGTGTGGGCTCGCGCCGGGTTTCGTGGGCATCGTCGCCTCGACCCAGGCCGAGTCGTTCGAGCAGTGCCGCTCGATCCGCATGCGGGTGGGCGCGCTACCCCATCACCCAACCGGCCTGCTCGCTTACGCGTTCAACTGGTCACCCGAAGGGGTGGTGAACGAGTACCTGAACGACTGCGAGGTGATCGAGGAGGGCGTGCACAAGTGGGTGTCGCCCATGGAGTGGCTCGAGACCATTTACGTGGCGGGTACCAAGCTCGAGGCCTTCACCACATCGGGCGGGCTGGGCACCATGTGCGAGACGTACCTGGGCCGGGTCGAGAACATCGACTACAAGACCATGCGTTACCCCGGCCACATGCAGCTGATGAACTTCTTCTTCCACGAGCTGCTCATGCGTGAACGTCGTGAGCTGGCCGGCGAGATCCTCACCCATGCGAAGCCCCCCGTCGACGAAGACGTCGTGTACGTCCACGTGGCGTCGGAGGGCATCATCGACGGTCAGATGAAGCGGCTCGAGTTCGTGCGAGCGTTCCAGCCCCGCGACATCGCCGGTCGCCGGCGCACCGCCATCGCCTGGACCACTGCCGGTTCGGTGTCCGCGGTGATCGAGATGGTGCGCGACGGCGTGGTCACCGGCCCGGGTTTCGTGAAACAGGAAGACATCTCCTTCGCCGACTTCCGCGCCACCACCAACGGCTCCCGCTTCGCCCAACCCCCACCCTGAACCATCTCCCGGGCCCGAGGTGGGGCGGGGCTCGACCGCCTGGACCCGATCACTCGTTCCAGGAAGTCATCCGCCGGAGCCGCCATGCGCAGCTACTGAGATTCACGAGCCGGCCTGCCCGGCGGCAACGGCGTCGACGATCACCTGGACGGTCTGGGCTCCGGCGGGGTCCTCGGCCGCCACGACGAGGTCCCCGTCGACGAGCTCGTGGAAGATCGGTCCGAAGTGATCCGCGCTCTCGAGCATCACGAGCTCGACGTCGAAGCCGGCCGAACGCAACTCGGCTGCAGCGTCCTCCGACTGCCAGGCCGCGGAGATGGTGTCGTCTTCGCCCGCCAGCAGAACGACGTCGGCGTCGCGGTTCTCCCACCCGGTGAGGTCGAAGTCGAACTGGGCCCCTTCGAACTCGTAGTGGCAACCCGAGATGGCCACGATCACGTCGGCGCGGGGAACCTCGGTGAAGCACTTGACCACCTCTTGCGATGGATCGATCTCTTCGGTGAGACCCCCTTCGAGCACCAGGCTCGCACCCAGCGACCAACCCATGAAGGTGACGGGCTGGTCGAGATCACCGCCGTAGTCGGCGGCGATGGTTCGGGCGAAGCGGTAGCCGCATTCTGCATCGCGGACGGCATCGAAGACGCCCTCCTGTGTGGTCATGTCGCTGCGGTACGTCGGCGCGAACACCACGAAGCCTTCGCTGGCGAGTCGGGACGCGATCTCCGCCATGTCCTCGGACGTCCCACCGACCCCGTGCATGGCAGAGATGACCGGCCACGACCCCTCGGCATCGGGGGCGAACACCAGGATGTCCTGGGTGGTCTTGTGCGATACGACCTCCGAGGTCACCTCGAATGGCCGGTCTCGGGAGTCGCTGCTTCCACACGCCGACGCGACGAGCGCGGCACAGACGAACGCCGAGACGAGCTGAGCAAGACGAGAAGCATTCAGCATCGCAGGCCTCCCAACGCGTTCGGTTGGAACCGACAGGCGCCGTCATCCCGAGGGTCCACCGATGGCGGGAGCTTGCCAAGGGCCGTTGGTCACGGCTGGCCCGGCTGGCCCGCCCTCGAGGGCCAACACCTGGCATCGGATGAACCCCACGGGCGAGCCGCTGGCCGAGGGGGCCAGCCTGGTCTCGGGCATGGTGCTGGTGCAACTGGAGGTGGAGGATCGACTACGACTCGGTCAGTTCCGTTCCGAGCTATGCGCCTACGACGGGGACGCGAATCGCTGGACGAGGGCCGGTGAGATGCCCGAGCCCGCCGGGGAGAAGTTCCTCATCGGCTATCTGGCCGACCGCGACCCGCTCGTGTACCAGACGTATTCCTTCCACGATCGCGCCGTGGCCGATGGCGCCGTGGCCGACCCGAGAACCGGCGAAGCAAGATCGATCCCCGGACCCGATCCGTCCGGCCCCTGCCTGCACTCGGGCCTCGTGCCAGCGGAGGGAGTCGAACCCTTGAGCGACCTTGCAATCGTTCCGCATCGCCGTACCCCGGCTGGCTCGATCTCATCGTCGTCTTGGAACAACGCGTCGACAACAGTCTTTCGTCCCAAGTCCGCCGACGGGAGAAAACGCCGAGGACCGGGCCCACCCCCCAGCAGGCCCGGTCCGTTCGGCTCCGTCACTCATTCGCGCCGTGACGGTGCCACCACCGGTCAGCTCTTGGTCGAGGCAGTGTCGACCAGCGTCTTGTCACCCGAAGGTGGCTCGGCGCTACCGACCGGACCTGACGACGCGCGGACCGGAACAGGTACGCCCTTCTTGCGGTCGGTGAGCAGACCGAACCCGGCCAGGCCGACCAACAAGACACCCGGAATCACGAAGAACCAGGTGAATGAACGGAAGTCGGGCAAGCTGGCGATGTCTTCGTAGTTCTGTTGCTGGGCTTGCATCGTGGTGACGAGCGGCTCGTAGTGGTCGAGACCCGCCGGCACCTGCTCGAAGATCGCCACGTTGGCGCCCATCAGTCCGAGCAGAGCCTCGAAGTCCTCTTGCATCTGCGGCAGTCCCTGGAACATCTGGTTCATGGCCGGGAACTCCGTGGTCAGGTACTCGCCCACCTGCTCGTCGGTCATGCCGGTGGCCTGGCCAATCGCAGGACCGAGGTTCTGCGCCTCGGAGCCCACGGCACCGAACCCGGCCAGGTAGCCGTTGAACCTGTCGACGTTTTCCTGGGTCATCGCGGGGACGACATCACCCAGGGGCACGAACACGTTGTAGTAGTAGTCGGCGGTCGTCTGGACGTTCTGCTCGTCCATGATCGGTCCGAACGCGTCGATCATCTTCTCGCCACTAGCCGACTTGCCGGGCAAGCCCATGGCGAACGGCAACGCGATCAGGAGAGCCCCGATCACCAATACGCCATACAAAATTTTGCGGTTCATCTCGAACCGTCCCTTCTGCCGCGCCGCGCGCAGCGCCAAAGGTCATGCTCGGCCTCCGATGCCGGTTCGGTAATGGTCTTTCGTCCTGAATCGCTTGGCTTTGCCCGGTGGTCGAAATCGGGTCTCGCGGGCACTCGGCTGAGGGCCCCGACGACGACCCACCGGGAGAAACAACGACGCGGCTCGAGGTAGCCCCCGCCCAGCGGGGCTGCCTCGAGCACTGCGAGTCAGCTTCACACCCGGTACCCGCAATAGCCAGCCAAGGAAGTCGAACCCTGGATCGATCTCACGATCAAGCCGTATCGCCGGAGCCCCGGCTGGCCCTGTCAATTCTGGTCCTGCTGCATTACGTCTCCGCGGCGACTGGTTTACGGTCCTTGCAATACATTGCGAATGCGTTACATTCATTGCAATCTGATGTCGCACCCTGCGGGCGAGATCGGTAACCGAATGCTCGAGCCCGAATCCCAACCGCCCTCCACAGCCCCGGTCAGACCGGGCAGCGTCGGGATTGTCGGCTTGCTCGGCCGGTGGGAACTGGGCGCGCTGACCAATGGCGACCGACATCGCATCCGCAACGCCCTGTTTCACGAGGGCGACGAGTTCGGCCCCTTCGCCCGCCGGTTCTGCGCCCTCATGACCATGGCCGTGCTCATTGCCGTTATGGGGTTGTTGGCCGACTCGACCGCCGTGGTCATCGGCGCCATGCTCGTCGCCCCGCTGATGACACCCATCCTCGGCGTCGCGGCCGCCGTCGTGAGCGGCTGGCCGTGGCGCGTACTCCGCTCGGTCGCGATCTCCGCGGTCGGTGCCGCCGGCGCGATTGCGCTGGCCGCCGGCACCTCATTCGTATTCCCGGGTGAGCTCGACCCGCTGCCCGGCGAGATCGTGGCCCGCACCTCGCCCAACCTGCTCGACCTCGGCATCGCCCTCGCGGCCGGAGCCGCCGGTGCCTACGCCCAGATACGCCGCACGGCGAGCGATGCCCTCACCGGGGTGGCGGTGGCCGTTGCGCTGGTGCCCCCGCTGGCCGTCGTGGGTATCTGCCTCCAACTCCAGCAATACCCCCTTGCTCTCGGCGCGTTCCTGCTCTTCCTGGCCAACGTCACGGGAATCGTGCTGGCTGCGGCAGTCACCTTCCTCATATGCGGCCTGGTACCCGGCACCGAGTTCGCCGTCGGCAACCGACGTATCGCCGGTGGTATGCGCTGGGCGGCGGTGGCCGTGATCATCATGGTGCTTCCCCTGCACTTCACCCGCAGCTCCGTCCTTCCGGCCGCCGACCCCACTGAAGCCGTCGAACTCGCCCTCGACGCCTACGTCGACGAGACGGGAGGGCAGGCCGAACTGGTCGACGTGAGCGTCGAACGAACCGAGGGCGTGTTGGTGGTCGACGTGGTGATCACCGATGGCCCGACCGCGCCCCATGCTGACGAGATGGCCATCCATCTCGCCGACGAGCTCGGAGCGAAAGTCGACGTGCGCCTCCAGACGGTCGAAGTCGCCACCGATCGCGCCATCGCCGAGGACTAGGCCCGCCCGCCAGCGGGCCCGTCCCCTCGGCATTGTCACGGGGATCACGATGTGACAACTGCGATCGCTCGAGAGTCGCCGAGCACGAACGGGGTGGGTCCCTACCGCTTCACGTCAAGTGACTCCACGCGCCATCTTCGTCTGCGTCGCGCCGAGGGGCAAGGGCATTTCGTCCTTTGGTGCCGGATGTATCACGCCCTCACGACGCGACTCTGGTTGAAATAGCATGGGACATTCAGAACGGAGGCCGGAATGGTCGAGAGACGTTACGACGACTTCGACCTGCTGATCGAGCCGGGCGGCGACGGCAGGTACCGATCGCGCGTCATCGACTCACCATCTGGCCAAGCCGTCGCCGACTTCGCGCTGCCGTTCAACGACCTCGAGCTGGAGAACTTCCTGTTGAAGGTCGGGCGCCCTCGACGGGGGGTTCGACGTCTCGAGTCGACCGAGCTCGCCTCGGCCCGCCTGTTCGGCGCCGACCTGTTCGACTCGGTCTTCTCGGGCGACGTGAGCGACTGTCTTCGCCGCAGCATCGATGAGACCAACCGGCGGGGCCACGGCCTTCGCATCCGGCTCCGTCTGGGCGACACGCCCGAACTGGGGCCGATCCCCTGGGAGTACCTGTTCAACACCACCGCCGACCGATTCCTGGTGCTCTCGGCGTGGACCCCGGTGGTCCGCTACCTCGACCTGCCCCTTGGCACTGCGCCGCTCACGGTGGCCTCGCCCCTGCGGATCCTGGTGGTGATCTCGAGCCCGTCGGATCACCCTGCCCTCGACACAGACAACGAATGGCAACGCCTCGAGGCAAGCGTCGCCGACCTCGTGAATCGGGGCCTGGTGGTGATCGATCGCCTCGACGATGCCAGCCTTCTCACCTTGCAGCACCAGCTGTGGGGGCGTGAATACCACATCCTGCACTTCGTCGGCCACGGCGGCTTCGACGATGGCGGAGTGCTGTTGTTCGAGGACTCGGCCGGGCGGGGCCGCCAGGTGAGCGGTCGCGACCTCGGCACCATTCTCCACGACCACCGATCGCTGCGTCTCGTGGTACTGAACGCGTGCGAGGGTGCCCGGGCGGCCGCTGACGACCCGTTCGCCGGATCGGCCCAGAACCTCCTCCGCCAAGGCATTCCCGCCGTGGTGGCCATGCAGTTCGAGATCACCGACGACGCAGCCATCACCTTCTCCCACGAGCTGTACCAGGCCGTCGCCGAGGGCTTCCCGATCGACGCGGCGCTCGCCGAGGCCCGCCGCGCCATCTTCGGATCCGACAACGACATCGAATGGGGCACCCCCGTTCTCTACATGCGCTCCCCCGACGGATTGATCTTCGACGTCGACGCCGCCAGCGCTCAGACCCGCTCGCCCGACACGGTCCCGATCATTCCCGATGACGAACCCGACCTGCCCCTGCCCCCGATCGTCGCTCCGCCCGCCGAGCTCTACCGCCGCACCGCCGAGGACGCACCAGCACCTGCGTCCGAACCGGCACCCGCACCCGCACCGGCACCCGCACCCGCACCGGCACCGACACCCGAACCCGCTCCAGCACCCGAACCGGCACCCGCACCCGAACCGACACCGGCACCGACACCCGCTCCAGCATCCGAACCGGCACCCGCTCCCGAACAAACACCGATCCAACCACTGGCGTTCTGGCAGCGCAAAGACGTCCGGGCGGTAGCGACGATGGTGGCCCTCGGGGTGTTAGCCGTCTTCGTCGCCATCGCGCTCTGGCCCGAACCCGATCCCGACGCCGGCGGCGGGCAGGTGACCCTCGACGATGGCGAGGCGCGGGCCACTCGTATCGACACGCTTCCGACGATCGACGGCGATTCGGGGGAGCTCATCGGGAACGCGCCCGTCTCCGAGACACCGTTCGTCATCTATACGCACCCCGACGTTTCCAGCCGATTCGGCACCAACGCAACGGGCACGATCACCCTCGCCTACACCGATTCGGCGCTGTACGTGTACGGCGACGTCATCGACGACGAGCTGTCGGCATCCGAAACCGGCGATCAGATCTGGCGCAATGACGGTGTCACCCTCAACCTCGACCTCGACGGTTCCGCTCCATCGCCAAACCCCGACGGCAACGACTTCCAGATCACGCTGTCACCCGCCGATCCGCAAGCCGGTACGGGTGCGGAATCGGTGGTGTTCTCGGGCACCGGCACGATTTTCGGAAACGCGCGGGTCGGCGTGGCGACCGTGGCGTCGAGCGTCACCGACGACGGCTACAGCATCGAGGCGGTCATCCCGTGGAACGTCCTCGGTGTGTCCGGGCCACCGAGCGAGCCCCTCGGCGCGCTCGTCACCGTGTTCGACAACGATGGCGAAGCCGACTCGGACGGGGTGCGCTTCCAGGCGGTCATCGTCGGCAATACCTCACGCGCCGCCGGCGGTTTCACCGTGCCGGAGACGTGGGGCACCCTCGCCCTCGACGACACGACGCCATGAGCGCTAGATCACCACGGTCACGTCGCTCGCGAGCATCTCATCACCGATGCCGGCCGTCACCCGGTGGGTGCCCGGTTCGACGCTCGACCGCCCGACGGCCCAACCATCGTCACCGGCGCTGAAGGCCAGCGGCCGGGCGTCACCCGGGCGCTCGATCGACTCGATGGTTCCCACGATCACGCCTGCCTCGCCGACCACACGAGCCTTGACCTCCACCGGCATCGTCGAGTCGTACACGTCGTCGACCGCGAGGCTCATCGCCTTGCGTCCGGCGCGGTAGGTTCCCCCGGAGACCTCGTCGGCGGTCAGCACGCCCTCGACGTGGGTGAGCGAAGCCGCTGTCTGGTGTACCGACGCGTGGGGCGATGGAGAGAAGGTGGCCCGCTTCGGGTCGTCGAATTCGATGGGCGTGGCCGACGCCCGTGGCACCGTGCCGTCGCCACCGTCGTCACGTCCGGCGATGGTGTTCAACATCTCCAACCCGCTGCCGGCCAGCTGCGCCGACTGCGCGGTCGTCTGCGCAATACCGACGATGGGGAAGATGCCGTAGCCAGCACGGCGATAGCTGTCATCACGACGATGCTCCTCGACCGCGTGCTCGATCGACCGGTGAAACGCCAGCGCCGCGGCCGCCCGTTCCGTGACCAGGTTCGGGACCATGGCGATCTCGGCCGCACGATGAAGCGAGCCGTCGCCGCCGTCGATGCAGGGGTAGATCGGCAACAGCTGGTAGACCGACGTGAGCGACCGCAACAGATCGGACAGGTCGACCGACAGCGGACCCACCCCTTTGCGAAAGCCGTTGGCGATGAATCCGAGCGCGTTGAGCGACCCGCGATAGGGCGTGCCAAAGGTGACCAGCGACCGTGTGTCGCTCCAGCCGTCCTCGAGCTCGAGGAATGAACGCGCCACCAGCCCACCCATCGAGTGCGCGAGCAGGATCAAGCGTGCATCGGCATTACCCGATCGCTCGTGCCACGACCGGAGCCACTCATGGCTCTGCCGTCGGAGCCGGCGCCCCGCGACTCGGTTGTCGCGTCGCCAGTCGTAAGGAAACTCGAAGTAGTTCTCGCCGTTGGTGACGTCGAAAGTGGCTTTCACGGTGTCGGCCATCGCCCGGTACCCGTCGATCTTCCAGAGACCCGGCACGAGATGCACGTCATCCATCAGCGCAGTGGCGGTGACCCCATCACCCAGATCGTCGACATCGGGGTCGTCGTCTCCGAGTTCGAGAGCCTTGACGTTGGCTCCGAGGGTGAAAAGGGCACGAACGACTGCGCCGGCTCGCACGGCCCAGACGGGCTTTCCGTCGCGCTCGAGAACCGAGCCGAGGATTCCGGGCAGGATCACCACTACGTCGGGCATCGGCCGCTTGTCGATGGAACACCCCTTTGTCGTGGGTGTGATCGAAAGTAGTCGGCCCCTGCGGCGCCGGCCATCGGAATCAACGTTGTGGCGGGTGAACCGATGCGGCGAACACCGCGAGCACGATCGGCAGCGCACCCAACGCCAGCAACGTGGCGCCGTACGAACCGGTCAGGTCTCGGCCCAACGAGAGCACCACCGGGCCCACCGCGCTGGCCGCCACCGCGGTCGTACCGACGATGCCGCGGACCTCCCCGATCGAGGCAGTGCCGTACCATCGGGGCAACGACGCGCCCTCGATCGTCCGAATCGACGAGGCACCCAGGCCGATGGCGGCGCCGTACACCACCGCCATGATCCCCGGCGACACCGCGAACCAGATGAGCGTCGGGCTGGCCAACAGCAGGAGACCGACGACCAGCAGATGACGGGGCGCGACGCGATCTGACAACCGGCCGAAGGCCAGCGCGCCGGCGATGCCGGCGAGCGTCTGGGGCACGAACACCGCCGCGGCCTGCCCCTCGGTGAGTCCCTTGGCCCCGAGCAGGTCGACCTGTTGGAAGATGAGCGCAGTCGCCAACATGCCCGCCGTGGCCGACGACAGCAGCATCGCCCAGAAGGCGGGATGACGAAGGATCTCGGGCGTCGTCCACGCCGCGTCGGGCAAGTAGCGAACGTCGCCGTGCGGGGGGTCGACGGGAACGAGGGCGTCAGGGCCGAACCTCGGGTCGCGCAACACGAATACCGCGAGCGGTAGCGCGACCACGGCCACGATCGCCGCCAGAGCGAGCCACGCAGTGCGCCATCCCCAGGCGCCGATGAACACCGTGGCCAGCAGCGGCACCAGCGACAGACCGGCCCCGCCCAGCGCGGACAGAAGGCCCATGGCCGTGCCCCGCCGTCGGTCGAACCACACCGCCACCGTCGTGCTCGAGATCAGCGACAGCGAACCCTGCCCCAACCCCCGGATGCCCGCAAAGCCGAGCGCAAGGGTCACGAATCCGGTGACGGCGCTCATGCCGCACAGCACTGCCACGAATGCGCCAATGACACCGACCGCCATCGTGTGCACGCCGAAGCGGTCGATGAACCGGCCGACGACGGGCAATACGAGCGCCCCGGCAAGCGTGCCGATCAGATACGCGGCCGAGACCTGCGAACGCGACAGATCGAGATCGTCGATGAACCGGTCGACGAACACCGAGACGCCGACCGACTGCCCCGGACCGGTCGACACCATCAACACGACGCCGACCCCCAGCATCACCCACGGCGTGCGTGAGCCTCGAGGAACAGTGGTGACCGACACGACGTGTCACGCTAGGCGTCACGTCCGGGAAGGCGTTGGAGCGTCCGCCCGGCCAGCGCTCACCCGACAGGTAACGCGGAGCGGGATGTGAGTAGTGTCGATGATCCGCGGGGGAAGACCCGAGAATGGCCCAATCACATACGTCCTGCAGGGGGAAACCAATGCGAAATCCGATCCGAGCGCTTCTTGCGCTCGTCTGTCTGGCGGCGATGCTGACCGCAGTGAACACCACCGCGAACTTCGGCGGCGCCGTCCAGCGAATCACAAGTCCTCGAGTTGCCGAACGATCCCGGTGGCGACACCGACGATCTGTCGAATCCGTTGGCCGAGGCGCAACGCGAGGCGCGCTGCGACTGCGCTCGAGGCGCAGCTGCAGGGGAAGATCCCTGCTGACCGCACCGTGGCCGAGGTGGCCAAAGGCCAATTCGTCGAACTCGCCCAGGAGGACGACGACCTGATCTTCACCATCCTCGGTGAGTTCAGCGACACCTCGTTCCCGAATCCACTCTTCGCCGGCGGACTGCCCGGTCCGCAACACAACGAGATTCCTGAGCCCGATCGCTGCGGTCGACAACAGCTCCATCTGGGTGCCCGACTTCAGCCAGGCGTCACTACGAGGAGCTGCTGTTCTCCGACGACCCCGGCGTCCAACTCGATGACGACCTACTACGAGGAACAGTCGTCCGGCCGGTACACCGTCGACGGTGACATCACCGACTGGGGCCAGGTGCCCTTCGACACCGCGTTCTACGGCCGCGACTACTGCGGCAGCATCGTGTGCCCGACCACGTGGTACTTCGTGCAGGACACGGCGGCCGCCTGGTATCAGAGCCAGATCGACGCCGGCATGACGGCCGACCAGATCGACGACTATCTGTCGCAAGTTCGACGTCTGGGATCGCTACGACCACGACGGCGACGGTAACTTCGACGAGGCCGACGGCTACATCGACCACTTCCAGGCCGTGCACGCCGGGCCCGGTCAGGAGGCCGGCGGCGGCGAGTTCGGCTCCGACGCCATCTGGAGTCACCGCTGGTACGTGCAGCTCACGGGCATCGGCGCCGGCGGACCCGAACTCGACGACGGCACAGTGGTTCCCTTCGGTGGCACCCAGATCGGCGGTTCGAAGTACTGGATCGGCGACTACACGGTCGAGCCGGAAGACGGGGGCGTCGGCGTCTTCGTGCACGAGTTCGCCCACGACCTCGGTCTGCCCGACCTCTACGACACGTCTGGTAACACCGGTGGCGCCGAGAACAGCACCGGCTTCTGGACGCTCATGTCGAGCGGTTCCAATACCGGCGACGGCGAGAACACCATCGGCAACAACCCGACGCACATGGGTGCTTGGGAGAAATTCCAGCTCGGTTGGCTGAACTACGAAGTCGGCTTCGCCGGCGAGAAGTCGAGCCACAAGCTCGGCCCGGCAAGCACCAACACCAAGCAGGCCCAGGCCCTGATCGTCGTGCTGCCCGACAAGGACGTCACCGCCGAGATCGGTACACCGTTCGAAGGAGAGCACTTCTTCTACAGCGGATCCGGTGACGATCTCGACCACACGATGGTCAAGTAGTTCGATCTCCCGGCGGCGCCTCGCTCGAGGCTCAGGCCGATTACGACATCGAACTCGACTGGGACTACGCCTACCTCGTCGCGTCTCGAGCGACGGGGGTGCCACGTGGGACGAACGTCGACGACCAACCTGTCGACCAACGACGACCCCAACGGAGAGCAACTTCGGCAACGGCATCACCGGCGCCAGCGGCGGGTGGGCGACCTCACCGCCGATCTGTCGGCCTACACCGGTCCGACGCTGATCGGATTCCGGTACTGGACCGACGGTGCGGTGGCCGACCCCGGATTCTCGGTCGACGACATCGAGATCACCGGCCAACCGCTGGAAGGAGCCGAGTCGCTCGACGGATGGGACGCTCGACGGGTTCCGCCAGACCACCGGCACCGAGGAGCTGGCGTACTTCAACGCCTACATCGCGGCGTTCCGCAACTACCGCGGCTACGACGTCAACCTCGACACCGGTCCCTACAACTTCGGGTTCCTCGACGACCCGGCCCTCGGCGACTATGTCGAGCGGTTCCCGTACCAGGACGGCATGTTGGTCAGCTACTGGGACACCTCCCAGACGCGACAACAACGTCGGCGCGCATCCGGGCTCAGGGCTGATCCTGCCCGTCGACGCCCACCCGGAGCCGCTGATCCGAGCCGACGGTGGCGTGTGGCGCAACCGGGTCCAGTCGTACGACTCGACCTTCAGCAAGGACGCCACCGAAGAGGTGACCCTGCACTGGTTGAGCCAGCGCGTCGACGTTCCCGAGCCTGCCGTGGCGTGTCGGTGTTCGACGACACCAACTCGTACTGGAGTGCGGCGAATCCCGACCGGATCGGTGATCACCCCCATCACGGGCACGTCGATCAGCATCAAGAGCGTGAGTGCCCACGGCAACTTCATGCAGGTCCAGGTGCGACCGAGCTGATCGGCTCACCTCGGTCGAACGGGTGACGGCCCGACGACCCCGCCTCCTTCGAGAGGTCGGGTCGTCGGGAACCGGCGCCAACAGCGCGAAGCCACCACCCGCAGCGGGCCAGCGACCACAATGGCAGTCTTGACCACGACGACGCCGCCCAGCGGTTCTCACCGACCGCGCCACCACCGATGCTGTGGCGTGGTGGCGGTTGTGGGGCATGGCCGCGTTCGCCCATGTGGTGGCCAACACCCGCGGCGACGAGCTCACTGCTCGCGGCGTGGTCAACGGCCTCACCGGGGCGGCGGCCATCGCCATCGTCGCCCGCCCCGCCGATCGTCGCCTCCACGTTCTGCTGCCCACGGCCATCGTGGTCTCGGCCTTCACCGAGGCACCGCTGCTCGGGAACCACTGGTGGCTGGCTGCCGCCGTCAGCGCAGCCGCGGTCGTGGCCCGACCCTGGCGATCGATCGACCGGTGGTGGACCCACTTCGCTCCCACCGGCCGGCTCGTACTGATCGTCTTCTACTCGTTCGCGGCCTTCGCCAAGCTGAACTCGGGCTTCTTCGATCCGGTGCAGTCCTGCGCCCGATTCTTCGCCAATCAGTCCTTCGACTTCTGGGGGCTCCCGACGGTGGGCGAGGGGTCGGGGCTGGCCAGAGTCCTGCCGTTCGCAGTGGCCGCCATCGAGCTGTCGGTGCCGGTGCTGCTGGTGTTCGGCCGCACCCGACGCTTCGGGGTGTGGCTCGGCATCGCCTTCCACCTCGTCCTTGCCCTCGATCTGCGGCAGCACTTCTTCGACTTCACGTTCGTCCTCATCCCGCTGTTCCTGCTCTTTGCTCCCCCGGGCACGCTCACCCGGATCGACCAGCGACTGCCGAAGATGACCTGGCTCGGCCAGTCCTGCTTGGCACTGATCGCGGGGTACATGATCTTCGCCCACGCTGCCCCCTCAGTCGCGGTCACCAAAGTCTCTCGATCGACCTGAGCTGGGTGTTCTGGCTCGTGATCGTGGTCTGGATCGCCGTTACCGTCCTCGCCTCTCGCCTGCTGTTCCCCGACACCGAACCCGAGCCGATGTCGATGCGACCCGCGTCTGTCGGCGCCGCCGTGGTGGTCGCCGTCGTCCTGTTCAACGCGCTCAGCCCGTACCTGGAGTTGAAGTCGGCCACCGGGTTCAACATGTACGCCAATCTCACGACCGCCGGGGGCGAGACGAACCACTACCTGGTTCCCGGCACTCTGCAGTGGCGTTCGGGCCAGACCGACGTGGTGCGGATCACCTCGTCGAGCGATTTCGGTCTGAATCTCTACGTCGACAGCGGCTTCGAGCTTCCGGTGGTGAACCTGCGCGACTATCTGGCCGAGTATCCCGACGTGGCGGTGACCTTCGAGCACGAAGGCGTGACCGTCGTTCTCGATCCCGCGAGCACCAACCCCGAATGGATCGACGCCCAGCCCATCCTCGTCGAGAAACTGGCCTACTTCCGGGCCGTTCCCATCGAGCGGCCGCCGATCTGTCAACCGGCGTGGTTGCCGGCCCACTGACCCGCCAGCAACTGCCCTTCAGCGCCGCCGCCAGCGCACCATGCCGTCCTCGACGCGGCCGAGTGCCTGCTGGTAGTCGGGATCGCCCGGGAAGGCCACCCGTTCGGGCCCCTCGACCCCGGAGCGGATGCGGATCACCTCGTCGTCGGCCGCCGTCGACGCCGCCGCGGCGGCAACTGCCTCGGCCACCGTGGCGAACTCGGCCAGCCGCCGCAGCACGCCCGCGGTGGGCGAGAACATCGCCAGCTCCGACCGGCGATTGGCCTCGAGCGCGTCGGCGGGGCGGATCCAGCGATGGGCCACCGCCTCGTCGTCGTCGTGCGCCGGCACCTGGCCCTCGGGCATGGCGGTCACGAAGAACCGCGCATCGAAACGCCGAGGCGGCCCCACCGGCGTGACCCACTGCGACACGTAGTGCACACCGGCGCCATCGAGGCGCACACCGAGTGAGCGCACCGTCTGCACGAAGCTGCGCTCGCCGGCATTCACCTCCCGTCGCCATCGGCCGAACAGCTCGGGCGGCACCGATGGGGGAAGCGGCTCGGGGCTGAGCAGCACGCCCGCCTCCTCGTAGGTCTCGCGAAGGGCCGCGACCCAGTAGGCGATTCCGCCCCGATCGAGGCCCAGGATCGCGCTGGCCTCGGCATCGGTACGGCCGGCGACGGTGGCATCGGCCTCGGCGGTGGCGTCGTGGTCGTCGACCGCGCCCCCGGGGAACACCCACTGCGAAGGGGCGAACACCGACTGCGGGTTGCGTTCGAGCATCAGCACGTGGAGATCGGGTCGCTCGGCCAGCACCAACACCGTGGCCGCCGGCCGTATCGGCACGGCGTCGGCCTGATCGGATGAGCTCACGACTCGACCGTAGCGGTGACACGAGTCATCGCTCCGGAGGCCCCCGCCAGGCGGCCCCCGGAGCGGACCGGCCACCGATTGGGGGGGAATCGATGGGGCCGTTGACTCGAAGATCATTCTGTTCGCACCACGCGGCGCCGAAGCCAACCGCAGAAGACGATCAGATGAACGATCGGTGAACAAGGCGGGAATCGGGCTGGTCCGCGGCGCTACAGCCCCTCGATCACCACCGGTTCGATCGAATCAGCCGGTCGGAAGCCCAGGACCTGGCCGTAGAACGAGAGCTCGGCTTCGACCGCAGCCATGATGTTCTCGGCCTTGCGGAAACCGTGCTGTTCGCCCTCGAAGAGCAGATAGGCCACGGGCACGCCCTTCTCCCGCAGCGCATCGACGATCATCTCACTCTGGTTGGGCAGCACCACTTCGTCTTCGTCGCCCTGCAGGACGATGAGCGGTACCGAGAAGCCGTCGGTGTGGTTGATGGGCGAGCGCTCGGCGTAGACGTCGGCCCTCGCGGGGTAAGAGCCGACCATCGAGTCCATGTAACGCGACTCGAACTTGTGGGTGTCGGCAGCCAACGCGGCCAGGTCGGCCACACCGAAGTAGTTGGCACCCGCGGCGAACACGTCGTGGAGAGCCAACGCGGCCAGGGTGGTGAACCCCCCGGCACTGCCCCCGCGTATGAGCAACCGATCGGCATCGACGTCGCCGCGCTCGGCCAGGAATGAAGCCGCAGCCACCGCGTCGTCGACATCGGCGACACCCCAGTTGCCGTTGAGCGCTTGCCGGTAGGAACGGCCGTACCCGTAAGAGCCGCGGTAGTCGACGTCGACCACGGCGAATCCCCGGCTCGTCCAGAACCGAAACGGCAGGATGAGCTCGCGGCGGGCGGCGCCAGTCGGTCCGCCGTGAACCGTGACGATGAGCGGCGGACGCTCGGCTTCGGGCGCGGCGACGGTGGGGTTGGCGGGTGCGTAGAACAACGTGTGGGCGACGGCAGCGCCACTGGTGGGGAACGTGATGTGTTCGGGCGGGGTCAGGAACCCGGGATCGAGACCCAGATCGCGGGCGGGGCGGATCACCTCGAGCCGACCGTCGACCACCCGCACCACCTCGGGCTCGACCGCGAACGACGAGCCCACGAAGGCCACCACGTCGCCGGAGCGGCGCAACGAGATGATGGTGGTGTACGGGGTCGCCACCCCTGTGCTGAGCGTGTCGCCCGAGGGCGTGGGCACCACGTGCACGCCGTCGGCGTAGCGACTCAGGCCAAACACCCAGTGCGGCGTGATCACCTCGAAGTCGCCGTCCACGTCAGGGGTCAGCTCGCCGGTTGCCGGGTCGACCACGAACAGGTTCCACCACTCGTTGCGATCGGTGGCCACCCGCAGCGAGCCGTCGGCACTCCACCCGGGCTCTTGCAGCGCCTCGGCGCCGTTGCCCACCAGCTTGCGAGCACTCGCCGTCGATCCCGCCGCCGGATCGAAGTCGGCAATCCAGAGCTCGGTGACGTCCCACGGCATGTCGGGGTGCATCCACTGCACCCAGACCAACTGTCCGCCATCGGGTGACAACCGCGGCGCGGCGTAGAAGTCGGCGCCGGAGGCCAGTACCTGCACCTGCATCGAACCGTCGGTGGCCACGGCGACGATGTCGTTGGTGGCCTCGGCGCCGTCGGCGTGATGCGTCTCGCGAACGCAGACGAACCATCGTCGGTCGCGGGTGACCCGTCCGTCGGCGTAGCGGAGGCCCGCCCCAACCTCGGGCTCGGGCGTGAGCAGCACGGGCTCGTCACCCGCAACGAGGCGGCGCAGCCGCTGATCGGCGTAGTCGACGTAGTAGGCGACACCGTCGTCGGCCCACCACGAACCGCCGCCGTACTCGTGCACCCGGGTGCGGACGTTGGCGTCGGGCGGCGTGACCTCGACCGCGTGGCCGTCACGCCAAACCATCAGCGCGCTGCGGCCCGCCTCGTCGGGGCGGGACTCGGCCCACCACACCGCATCACCGTCAGGGACCACCTCGCTGATACCGACCGCGCCGCTCACCAGCGCTCGGGAGGTGATCGGCGACGGCCAGCTGCCGTAACCGACGGTGCTCATCGGCTCAAGAAGTCGGCGACACGGGCGACGCCCTCACCGAGGTCGTCGTCACTGAGGGCGAAGGAGAAACGGGCGTATCCCGGCGCACCGAACGCCTCGCCGGGCACGAAGGCCACCTTGGCCTGGTCGAGCACGACGTCGGCCAGGGTGAGGGTGGAGTCGATGGGCACACCACCCAGGGTGCGGCCGATCACGCCCTCGAACGACGGGAACGCATAGAACGCACCCTCGGGTTCGAGACAGTGCACGCCATCGATGGCGTTGAGCATTGCGTGGATGTTCTTGCGACGACGATCGAAGGCCGAACGCATCTCGACCACCGCGTCGAGCGATCCGCTCACCGCGGCCAAGGCCGCTCGCTGTGACACGTTGGCCACGTTCGACGTCTGCTGCGACTGGAGCTTGGCCGCCGCCTTGGCGATGTCCTGAGGGCCTATCAGCCACCCCACCCGCCACCCGGTCATGGCGTAGGTCTTGGCGACACCGTTCAACACGATGCAGCGGTCGGCCAGCTCGGGCACGAGCGTGGCGATGGAGTGGTGTTCGGCGTCGCCATAGACCAGGTGTTCGTAGATCTCGTCGGCGACGACCCACACGTCGTTGTCGGCACACCACCGGCCGATCGCCTCGATCTCGTCGCGGGGATACACCGCTCCGGTCGGGTTCGACGGCGACACGAAGACCAGCGCCTTCGTGCGATCGGTGCGGGCCGCCTCGAGCTGGTCGATGGTGATGCGAAAGCCCGAACCGGCGTCGGTGGGGATGATCGTGGACGTGGCGCCCGCGAGCCCCACCGGCTCGGGGTAGGTGGTCCAGTACGGGGCAGGAATGAGCACCTCGTCGCCCGGGTCGAGCAGGCACCGAACGCGTTGTAGACGGCGTGCTTGCCGCCGTTGGTGATCACCACCTGGTCGGCGCCGACCTCGTACCCCGAATCGCGGGCAGTCTTTTCGGCCACGGCCGCTCGCAGCTCGGGCAGGCCGGCGGCCGGTGAGTAGCGATGGTTCCTGGGGTCACGGCACGCCTCGACCGCCGCCTCGACGATGTGAGCCGGCGTGGGGAAATCAGGCTCGCCGGCACCGAAGCCGATGACGGGCTCACCGGCGGCCTTGAGCGCCTTGGCCTTGGCATCGACGGCCAGCGTGGCCGACGGGGCGATGGCCTGGATTCGACGGGAGATACGGCTGGGTTCAGACACTGGGGGCCTCCGGGGCACGCCGGGGTGGGTCAAGAGAGATTCTGACAGGAACACCGCCGGTCTAGCCGCGATTTCGGGTCGATCCTCGTGTCGGGCGCTCTAGCGTGTGGTTCGTGACCGACGTCCTTCCCCCCATCGTCATCCCCGAGCAGCTGAAGCCCAGCGACGGCCGCTTCGGCTGTGGCCCCTCGAAGGTTCGCCCCGAGGCGGTGGCCGCGCTGGCCGCAACGGGCGCCGACTACCTCGGTACCAGCCACCGTCAGCCGGCCGTTCGCAACATGATCGGGCGACTCCGCGAAGGTGTTGCCTCGCTGTTCACCCTCCCCCACGGCTGGGAGGTGGTGCTGGGCAACGGCGGGTCCACCGTGTTCTGGGACGCGGCAACCTTCGGCCTCATCGAGACGCGCAGCCAGCACCTGGTGTTCGGGGAGTTCTCGTCGAAGTTCGCCACTGCCGTGGAACGTTCGCCGCATCTGGAGGCGCCGTCGGTGCTCGAGGTCGCGCCCGGCTCGGCACCCGAGCCGGTGGTCGACCCCGAGGTCGATCTCTATGCCCTCACCCACAACGAGACCTCGACCGGCGTGGCCCCTCCCGTGCAGCGACCCACCGAAGACGCCACCGGCGGTCTGGTGGCCGTCGATGCCACCTCCGCGGCCGGCGGCATCGACTGGGACCCTCTCGATGTCGACGTGTACTACTTCGCGCCGCAGAAGTGCCTGGCCTCCGACGGCGGGATGTTCATTGCGGCCTGCTCGCCGGCGGCCGTCGAGCGGATCGAGTCGCTCACGCGGTCCGACCGCTGGATTCCCGCATCGCTCGACCTCGGCGTGGCCCTCGACAACTCACGCAAGGACCAGACCTACAACACACCTGCGTTGGCCACGGTGTTCCTCGCCGTACACCAGATCGAGTGGCTCCTCGACAACGGCGGGATGCCCTTCGCGACTGGCCGCACCACCGAGTCCTCGACCATCATGTACTCGTGGGCCGAAGCCACCGACTGGACCATGCCATTCGTCTCCGATCCGGCACTCCGGAGCCCGGTGGTGGCCGCCATCGACCTCGACCCGTCCATCGACGCCACGCTCGTGGCGAAGATCCTGCGCGCCAACGGCATCATCGACACCGAGGCCTATCGCAAGCTCGGGCGCAACCAGCTTCGGGTGGGCCTGTTCCCTGCCATCGAGCCCGCCGACGTCGCGTCCCTCACCCGCTGCATCGAGCACGTTGTCGAGCGGCTCGGCGACTGACCAGCCCATGACCCACTCGACGCGCGGCCAGTTGCTCGTGGCCACTCCTGTGCTCCACGACCCCAACTTCGACCGCACCGTGGTGGCCATGCTCGAACACAATGCCGACGGCGCGCTCGGCGTGGTTCTCACCCGACCGTCGGAGACACCGACCCGTCTGGCGGTGCCGCAGCTGTCGTCGATCGTGGGCAACGACGATGTCGTACACGTCGGAGGGCCGGTGGCGCCCGAGGCGGCCATCGCCGTGGCCGAGTGCGACATCGATCTCGACGGCTTCCTCGAGGTCGCCCACGGCGTTGGCACCCTCGACCTGCCGTCGTCGATCGACGAGCACGGCGACCCGATCAACGAGTCCGACCTCTTCGCGGGCGTGAAACGATGCCGACTCTTCGCCGGATACTCGGGATGGGGACCGGGCCAACTCGACAGTGAGGTGTCGGTGGGTGCGTGGTTCGTGGTGGAGATGCTCCCCGACGATCTGTTCGGCACCGATCACGATGCGCTGTGGCCGCGGGTCCTTCGCCGCCAACCCGGCGACATCGCCTGGTTCGCGAACTACCCCGACGACCTCGACAGCAACTGAGGCGTGCCGCGAGCGCGCCGTCTAGGTGACGCCGGTGCCGACTGCGGCCCCGATGCCGAAGGTGATCGCCGCTGCCCCTGCGGCGATGAGCACCTGACGGGCCACCGACCGGGGCCACGGCCGGTCGGTGAAACGCGCGAGCAGAGCGCCCACGATCACCGCACCGACCACACCGAGCACGATCGAGGCGATCACCGCGGGGGTTCCGCCGACGAAGAACCACGGCAGCAACGGCAACAGCCCGCCGAGGCCGAACGCAACGAACGACGACACCGCCGCCTCGACCGGGTTGCCCAGATCGTTGGGATCGACACCGAGCTCCTCCCTGGCATGGATCTCGAGCGCCTGCTCGGGATCGGCCATGAGCTCGCGGGCCATGTGCAGGGCCGTACCCGGATCGATGCCCCGTGACTGGTAGAGCTCGGCCAGTTCGGCGATCTCGACGTTGGGATTGCGCTCGTGCTCGCTGCGCTCGAGCGCGAGCTCGCGCTCGAACAGCTCGCGCTGGGCCGCCATCGAGACGTACTCGCCGGCTGCCATCGACACCGCCCCGGCGATGAGGCCGGCCAGGCCTGCGAGTCGGACGAAACCCTGACTGGAGTCGGCCCCGGCCACGCCCAGCACCAACGAGGCGGTCGACACGAGACCGTCGCTGGCGCCGAAGACGGCGGCGCGGGCCCCGCCGCCGCTCACGTTGCGGTGCTGGTGCTCGCGAGTGCGCAGCTCTCGCTTCGCTTCCTGATGCTCGCTCTCGTCGACGCCGGACATTCCTCGAACCTATCCGCTGCGGCCCCGCCGACGACCACTCGGGGGACGACCCCGCTTCTGACGGCGTGCGCTCTCGTCGATCTGGTCGTCGAGCTCGGTGAGCTCGATCATGAGCTGGCGATACCGCGCCACCGTGCCGCTGTCGAGCGTCCCGGCGGCCACCGCGGCGGTCACGGCACAGCCGGGCTCCTGGCCATGGGTGCAGTCGCTGAACCGACACTGCGACGCGTAAGCCGAGACATCGGCATAGACACGATGCACGGCGGGCCAGGCGTCCCAGACGCCGATGGCGCGCACTCCGGGTGTGTCGATCAGCACGCCACCCCCCGGCAGCAGGAAGAGCTCGCGGCTCGTGGTGGTGTGACGGCCGCGGGCATCGCCTTCACGGACGTCGGCGGTCACCTGGACCTCGTCACCCATGAGCGCGTTGGTCAGCGTCGACTTGCCCGAACCCGACAGCCCCATGAACACCACCGTGCGCCCGGCAACGAAACCGCGGACTTCGTCGACCCCCTCACCCGTTGGGGCGGCGGTCACCACGACGGTGGCATCGGTGAGCTCGCGTGCGGTCTCCGCCGCCGAGACCGCGTCGACGAGGTCGGCTTTGGTGAGCACCACCAACGGCTCGGCGCCGCTGTCGTGGGCCAAGACCAGGAACCGTTCGAGCCGGGCCGCGTCTGAAGGACTGGTCGAGCGCGTGCACCACTGCCACCACGTCGACATTGGCCACCAGCACCTGCTCGACCACCACCGGGCCGGGGTCACGACGAGTGATGGCCGTGGTCCGGGGCAGCACGGCGCCCACGAACGGACCGAGCTCGGGATCGTTGATCACCGCCACCCAGTCGCCGGTGGCCGGAGCGACGTCGCCCTGGGCCCGTTGCGAGTCCGAGACGACCCGCTGGGGACCCGAGGCCGTGATCACGTCGCACTCCCCCCGATCGACGCGACTGACTCGGCCGGGGCGAGGGTCTGTTCCCGGGTCGAAGCCGGCCACGTTCGAGGCCCACCACCGGGCGCGCTCGGGCGTCCAGCCGTAGCGGCCGAGCAGCTCCGGGAACTCATCGGCGGTCGACGACGTTGTCTCGCTCACGGACTCAAGGGTGCCCCATCTGCGCCGCCGATGGGCCCGATACACCTCCAGGAACCCCAATGCAGACCCCATCACCACCCACAAGCGACGCCCTCGAGGAGACGGCCACATCCACCGCGCCCTGGGGACTGGCCGCCATCAGTGGCGCCATCGCAGCTGGTGTCGCGTTGGCCGTCACCGAGCTGTTGGCCGGATTCTCTTCGAGCATTCCCAGCCTGATCAACGCGGTTGCCGACCTCGTGATCCGCAACAACTTCGAGGCGCTCGACCGATTCAGCCGATCCACGTTCGGTTCGACCCAGAAGACCGCCCTGCTCACCGGCATTCCGGCGACCGGCCTCTTGGTGGGCGCGGTCACCGGTGTTCTGGCCCGGCACCGCCCGGTGATCGGCTGGTTGGTCTTCACCGCATTCGCGGTGGTGGGGATCTATGCCGCGGCAGTCCGATGAGCTGGCCAATACCACCGGCGGCGCTGTTCTCCGCTGTCGTGGCCGCCGTCGCCGGCGCCCTGGCGCTCGCCTTCCTCCTGCGGGCCGCCGCCCATCGAGGCGACGTACCCGACGACGGCGTCGGCGGCGCCGTCGACTTCCTGGTCGAGCGACGTCGTTTCGTGACGGCGAGCGGTGGTCTCGCGTTCACGAGCGTGTTCGCCGCCAGCATCGGTTCGTCGCTGCAGAATCGTCGCAACGTCGAAGGATCACGCGCCGAGGTGGCGGCCGAGCTCGCCGACTCGAGCGCATCGGCTCGACCGGTCGTGGCCGGCGACACCTTCGACGCAGTCGAGGGCATCGCACCGCTCGTCACCCCCAACGACGACTTCTACCTCATCGACACCGCCGTCTCCAAGCCCCTCATCGACATCGACAGCTGGACGCTGAAGATCGACGGCCTGGTCGACGAGCCCTACTCGCTCACGTTCTCCGAACTACTCGCCATGGACGTCGTCGAGGCCCCGGTCACGCTCTCGTGCGTTTCGAACGAGATCGGCGGACGCCTCGTCGGCAATGCGGTGTGGCGCGGCGTTCGCCTCGCCGACATCCTCGATCGAGCCGGCGTCGACCCTGCGGTTGCGACGCAGGTCGTCGGCCGCTCCGCCGACGGCTGGACCGCCGGATTCCCGACCGAGCTCGCCTTCGACGGACGCACCGCGTTGGTCGCCTTTGCCATGAACGGCGAGCCCCTCCCGGTGAGTCACGGCTTTCCGGTACGCCTCGTCGTCGCGGGCCTGTACGGGTACGTGTCGGCCACGAAGTGGCTCACGAACATCGAGCTCACCACCTGGGAGGACTACGACGGCTTCTGGGTGCCGCTCGGTTGGGCCAAGGAAGGCCCCATCAAGACCCAATCGCGGATCGACGTCCCCCGCCGCAACGCCGAGATCCCGGCCGGCCCCACTGCGGTCGCCGGCGTGGCCTGGGCGCCGAATCGATCGGTCGATCGGGTCGAGGTCGACATCGACGGCACCGGCTGGGTCGAGGCCCGCCTGAGCCACGAGCTGTCGGGCGACTCGTGGCGTCAGTGGCTCTACGAATGGGACGCGACGCCCGGCGAACACCAGATCACCGTGCGGGCCACCGACGGCAACGGCGAGACCCAGACCACCGAGCGTCACCTCACCCCGGCCCGATGGCGCCAGCGGCCACCACTCGATCAACGTTCGCGTGAGCTGATCTACCCAAGCGCCTGATCGGACCGGACTTTTCGTCATCTTTCGTGCCGGTGTGCGTGAATGCCGGTGTCGAAAGGATCCCCCGTTGAGTAGTCGCATCTCCACAATTCTCGCAGTCTTCGCCTTGGTCATCGCCTTGTTGGCCGCCTGGGGCGCGCTCGACATCAACTGGCCGTGGGAACGGTTCCCCGAGGTGGCCACCAACGAGACCACCATCACCTACGACGCTCCGCCCCGTATCGTCGAGATCGAGCCGATCGCTCTCGACTGCCGAGCCCGTATCCATGCCGAGGTGCCCGTCGAAGGCCGCGAAGAGCATCGTCTCTTCGGTGCCACGTACCGCACCGACACCGTGACGATGCTGGCAGTGGGTGACGTCGATACGTGTGTCGACCCGGCGCGGTGACCATCGAGAGCAACGGCGGGTTCACCGACGTGACCGTGCGCGCCGACCAGATCGAGTTCGTCCGCCCCCGCGTCGACGCCTTGTCCACCCAGAACAGCGTGACGTTCGACAAGGGCTTCGCCGGCAAGCTGACCGATGCCTTCCCGTGGGTCAGCGACAACAGTGGACTCACCCCCGCGGCCTACTCGTTCGCCCAGACCGTCGTCGGTGGCAGCGACTGCATGAGCCAAGCCTTCGACGTCACCCAGGACGTCCTGGTCGACGCCGTACCGGACCCAGGCGTCGGAGCGGGGCATCGACCCCGCCTCCGTGCGGGTACAGATCGTCGGCACCCCCGACTTCGCCCAGAACGAGGTCGAGGCCCAGATCGGCGATTTCGAGTTCGCCACGACCGGCGACGCCGCAGTGTGCGAGGTGACCGACACGGCTTCGGCCGGCGTCGAGCAGCCCGTCGAGCCCCTCCCTGCTCCGCACTCCGACATCCGGTCCTAGAATCCCGGCGGTGAGCGACACCCCCGACACGAGCCTCTATCCCGGCCACCACGCGGCCACCAGACCGGATCATCCGGCGGTGATCATGGGCGGATCGGGCGAGATTCTCACCTACGCCGAGCTCGACGAGCAGGCCAACCGCCTGTCACAGGTCTTTCGCGACGCAGGGCTCGAGCCCGGCGATCACATGGCGTTCTGTCTCGAGAACCGCATCGAGTTCCTGACCGTCGCATGGGCCGCCCACTACGCGGGGTTGTACTACACCGCGGCCAGCTCCCGCCTCACCAGCGAGGAGCTGTCGTACATCGTGAACGACTGCGACGCGAAGGCGTTCCTCACCTCACCGAGCGAGGCCCCGGTCGTCGCCGAGTTCGACGCCGAGATACCCGACGTGTCGCTGCGACTGTCGGTGGGTGGGCCCGTACCGGGGTACCTCTCGATGGAAGACGCCATGGCCGGCGCCTCGCCCGAGCCCTTGCCCGACCGCAGGGAGGCATCGGACATGCTGTACTCGTCGGGAACCACCGGCCGCCCGAAGGGCGTGAAGGTGCCGCCACCCGATGCCCCGTTGGGCGCCGGCACAATGGTGAACGTGTTGTTCGGGGCCCTCTTCGGTGGCGGGCCAGAGGCCCGGTACCTCTCCCCCGCGCCGCTGTACCACGCCGCCCCGCTCCGGTTCTCCATGGCCACCCAACGCCTCGGCGGCACCGTCGTGCTGATGGAGCACTTCGATCCCGAAGCGGCGCTGCGCCTCATCGAGCGCCACCGCATCACCACCAGCCAGTGGGTGCCCACCATGTTCGTGCGCATGCTCAAGCTCGCACCCGAGGTGCGCGAGAGCTACGACGTGTCGAGTCTCGACGTCGCGATCCATGCCGCCGCACCGTGTCCGGTGCCGGTCAAGTCCCAGATGATCGACTGGTGGGGCCCGGTGCTGCACGAGTACTACGCGGGAACCGAGGGAAACGGGTTCGTGTACACCAACTCCGAGGACTGGCTCGCTCATCCGGGCACTGTCGGCAAGGCACTCGTGGGTGAGCTGCACATCGTCGACGCCGAGGGGAACGAGGTGCCCACCGGCCAGGAGGGAACGGTCTACTTCGGTGGTGCGTCGAGCTTCGCCTACCACAACGACCCCGAGAAGACCGCGGCGTCGTACCTGGACAATGGCTGGTCGACCCTCGGCGACATCGGCCGCGTCGACGAAGACGGGTTTCTCTACCTCACCGACCGCAAGGCCTACATGATCATCACCGGTGGGGTGAACGTGTACCCCCAGGAGGCCGAGAACGTCCTCACCATGCACCCAGCCGTTGCCGACGTCGCCGTGATCGGCATTCCGAACGAGGAGTTCGGCGAGGAGGTCAAGGCCATTGTCCAACCCGTCTCGATGCCCGTCGATGCCGCCGCGGCGAGCCACCTCGAACGTGAGCTCATCGCCGAGTGCCGGGTGCACCTGGCCGACGTGAAGTGTCCTCGATCGGTCGACTTCCGGGCCGAACTTCCGCGCCACCTGACCGGCAAGCTCTACAAACGCCTGCTCAAAGACGAGTACTGGGCCGGCCACGAGAGCCGCATTCTCTGAGCCTCAGCTGCAGT
Source organism: uncultured Acidimicrobiales bacterium (assembly GCA_963700995.1). Classification (GTDB taxonomy): domain Bacteria; phylum Actinomycetota; class Acidimicrobiia; order Acidimicrobiales; family JAHEJN01; genus JAHEJN01. The sequence goes on along the minus strand of CAVOZP010000004.1, from coordinate 259,451 downwards.
TGGCGGTCAGTTGAGCATCGACGGACTGACCCTCGGGGCTCCACAGCTTGATGCTCGCCTGCCATTCGTCGCCACCGCTGTTCGTCTGGATCAGGTCGTCGCCACCGTTCACGTTCGAGAGCAGAACGTCGTCGCCGTTCAGCGAGTCGGGACCGGCCACGAAGAGGATCACGAAATCGGGTTGGGTCGTGTCGTAGGCGCCCTCGATCTGCACCCCGGCCGACGATTCGCCGCCGAAGCGGAACTCCCACGCGTCACCGGCGGTGGCGTAGTTGCATCCCACCGGCGCGTCGTAGGAGCGGCCGTCGGCCAAGGCCACGGTCACGGTGCCCTGCAGCGGGTACTCCGTCGGGTCCGCCGGCGCAACGTCGGGGCCGTTCGTGGGCGTCGGATCCTCGGTCACCTCGGTCTCGGGGGTGGACGCCTCGTCGTCGGGAGTCACGTCGGGCTCGGGGGTCGTGTCGCTGTCGGGCTCATCGGGCTCGGGCGTCGCCGTAGGGTCTTCGACGGCGGTGGGCTCGGTGTCGGCGCCCGTCACGGTGTCATCGAGCTCGGGCCGGGTTCCCCCCGAACACGCCACCGCGAGCACCGCCAGCGCCACGCAGATCACCCGGATGTTGTTGGTCACGATGCCTCGCTCCTCGTCGTCCTTGCCGCGCCGAACACTACCGCCGCCCAAGCGTGAGGGGGCCGCGTGGATAGGTCGTCGTGGCCCATGAGGCGTCCCGGAGGTCGGTGCGAAAACCGCAGGAACATCGACAGACGGCGTCGAAATGAGCCGGTTGCCTCATGGCGCACCCGACCGGGGTGGGCAAGAATCGTTCCACGGCAGATGACCAATCCGGTCACCTTCTGTGGAGACAGGAACGGACCATGAAGCTTTTCACAGCCATCGCACCACCAACACCAAGCCCCAGAACGCTTGCCCGCTGTGCGGGTCGCCAGGGATCGTGCAATGTGTCGACATCTGCAAGGGCGTCGACGTGATCCAGTGCAGCCCGTGCCAGCACCGGTGGGAGACCGAGAGAAGCCTCACGGAACGACTCGCAACCGCAGGCTGACGGCAACGACGTCCAGGTCGTCGCCGTCAGCGCTCGGTTCGGTCGCAACGTGGGCTCGTCGCCCTCCCGATCGGCAAGGTCAGCAGCCTGACGCGGCGCTGACCTGCACGAGGTTGTCGTGGAACACGGCACCCTGACCCATGTCACCGTCGGCCTCGAGCACCGTTGCGTTGACATTCGCCCCGCCCGACAACGACGGCCAGTGACCCTTCACCGACACGGCAACGCCAGGGCGAGCCGTGTCGCTCACCACCAAGCGAGCGGTGAACGCTCCCCGATCATTGGCCACCTCGACCCGTTCCCCGTCGACCAGCCCGCGGGTGCCGGCGTCTTCAGGGTGCAACGTGACGATCAGTTCACCCTCCCGGCCCGCGTGGAGCTCACGATTGGCGAACGTGGAATTCAGGAAGTGATGGCTGGCTGCGGCGACGAGCTGCAACCGCTCGCCGTCGCCGGGTTCGTAGGGTCCAACGTCGTGGGGGAGACGGCCGTGACCGTCCACCTCGGCGCGCTCCGACGTGAACTCGAAGCGTCCCGAAGCGGTAGGGAAACCGTCGGCGAAGGGAATGAACGGCGAGGGCACATCGAGACGCGCCCAGCCGTTGGCCAACAGCTCGTCGAATCCGCCCGCAACGGGGGTGCCAACGGCGTCGCGGGCGAGCGCCTCGTCGTCGGCGAGGACCGCCGGGTGGGTCACACCGAGTCGGTGCGCCAGCCGCCGCAGGATCTCGGTGCCCGAAAGGCACTCTCCCGCGGGCTCGGTGGCGGGAACGTTGAGCTGGAGCGACAAGTGACTGAACGAGTCGTGGAGGTCGAAATGCTCGGTCTGCATGGTTCCGGGCAACACGATGTCCGCGTAGCGAGCGGTATCGGTCAAGAAGTGATCGACGACCACCGTGTGGAGATCGTCACGCTCGAGGCCGCGGCGCACCCGGTCGGTGTCGGGGTTCGACGCCATGGGATTGGCCCCGGAGATGAACAGCGACGTGACGGGCGGATCGTCGAGATCGAGCAGCGCATGCCCTATTCGGGTGTTGGGGACGCCTCGCCGTGACCTCGTGACCACTCCGGGCGGCACGATGTTCGCCCGGTCGCGGAAATAGGCGGGACCGGTGGAGTAGCACGCTCCTCCACCGAGGCGGTGGTAGTCGCCGGTGACCGCAGGGATGCAGGAGATGACCCGGGTGGCCTGGCCGCCGCCGAAGTGACGTTGCATGCCCATGGAGAGCCGAATGCCCGTCGGGCGGCTCGCCGCGATCCGGACGCCGAGTGCCTCGATCGTTTCAACGGGGATCCCGCACCGCTCGGCGGCACGAGCGGGTGTGTGGCGGTCGAGGGATCGGGCGAACTCGGGCCAACCCAGCGTGTTCTCGGCGAGGAACGTCGCGTCGGCACCACCCTCGCGCACGACCACGTGCATCAGCGCGAGGGCAAGGGCCGAGTCGCTGCCCGGGAGCACGGCGATGTGTTCGTCGGCCCGGCGTGCGGTGCGCGTGCACGTCGGATCGATCACGACAACGTGGGCGCCGTTGGCCCGACCCGCCTCGATGAAGGGCCACAGGTGCTGATTCGACGTGAGGGTGTTGGTACCCCACAACAAGATGAGCGACGAGTGCCGAAGATCGGCGGGATCCATTCCCGCGGCGGAGCCCGTCGTGTAGCTCATTCCCCGGTGGCCGGCCACCGAGCAGATGGTCATGAGGCTGCGGCTCGAACCGAGGAGGCCGAAAAGCCGGTGGCCGAGCCCACCCGGACCCTGCACGAGGCCCACCGTGCCGGTTCCGACGAAGGGCAGCACCGTCTCGGGTCCATGGGTGTCGATGCCCGACCGCATGTGGATGGCCCACTCGTCGAGTGCGTCGTCCCAGCTGATGCGTTCGAAGCGACCACTGCCCTTCGGACCGGTGCGTCGCAGGGGATGCAGCAGCCGATCGGGGTGCCGCGTGTGGTCGAGATAGGAGTTCACCTTTCCGCACAGGCCGCCCTGGGTGAAGGGATGCTGCGGGTTGCCCCGCAGCTTCACCGGCACCCCGTTCTTGCGGGTGACCACCCACGAGCACCCGTCGGGACAATCGAGGGGACAGCCCCCGACCACTTCGTCGAGGAAGGGTTCGGTCGCCGAGCTCATCGGTCCATTGTGGCCAGGCTCACCGGACAACGTCGGACGGCGTGCTACGAACGGGGCAATGAACCTGCGCGTCTGCCTTCTTGCCGTCTCGCTCGTGGCCGTGGGCGCGGCGATAGACCCGGCGGCCGCGACGGCCGACGATCCGACACCGGCGGAGATGGTTGCGATCTTCGACAACGCCCGGCTCCCCGGTGTGGGTCCGCCCCAGCCGATCGCCCTGACCGGCAACCAGGCCGCCGACGCACGCATCCGAAACCTGGCCGAGAGTCGCGGTTACCGGCTCCGCCCGGTGGCGTCCGCGCCGTTGGTCGCGGTCCACGGTCAGCGGGTTCAGCCTGCCGTGGCTGTGGCCTGGGCGCAGCTGCGGGCAGCGGCGGCTGCGTCGGGACACTCGATGTTCGTGTTGAGTGGCTTCCGCTCGCCGAGCGAGCAGCAGCCGATCTTCTTCGGGCCGCTGGGACCGCTCGATCCGTCGGCCATCGCCGCAGGCGCGCACGACGCGGCGATCAGCGCTCGACTTGCGGTCTCGTCGGCCCCCGGCTACTCGAAGCACCACTCGGGCTACGCGATCGACATCACCCAGGTGGGAACGTATTTCACGGATTTCGGGACCACGGCGTCCTATCGCTGGTTGGCGGCCGACAACTTCCGGAGGGCACGGAGCTTTGGCTTTCTCCCGTCGTACCCCGACGGCGTCGCCGATCTCGGGCCCCGTCCCGAGCCGTGGGAACTGGTGTGGGTCGGTGTCGACCTGGCTCGAGCCACGATGCAGGGCGACCGGATCGTCGTCCGCACCGGTCGTGATTTCAGGGTGCTGAACGACGACGGAAGCTCGGCGCAGGAGTTCACCTATGGAGCGCCGACCGACACTCGGTTCCTGCTCGGCGACTGGGACGGCAACGGCACCGACACCCTCGCCGTACGCCGCGGCAACACCTACTACCTCCGCAACACCCTCACCTCAGGCCCCGCCGACACCATCATCGGCTACGGCACCGCCACCGACACCATCCTGCTCGGCGACTGGGACGGCAACGGCACCGACACCCTCGCCGTACGCCGCGGCAACACCTACTACCTCCGCAACACCCTCACCTCAGGCCCCGCCGACACCATCATCGGCTACGGCACCGCCACCGACACCATCCTCGTCGGCGACTGGGACGGCAACGGCACCGACACCCTCGCCGTACGCCGCGGCAACACCTACTACCTCCGCAACACCCTCACCTCAGGCCCCGCCGACACCATCATCGGCTACGGCACCGCCACCGACACCATCCTCGTCGGCGACTGGGACGGCAACGGCACCGACACCCTCGCCGTGATCCGGGATGGCGCAGCGCTGCTGCGCGATGCTCTGACCAGTGGACCGGCCACCCGCTCGGTGCTCGGCGTCGGTGGTGACGAAGTCCTGATCGGTCGGCCCTGAGCGAACGCTCGGCCAGGGTCAGTGTGCAGAGCCTCGACGGTCGGCAAAGGCCGCAACCGATGGTGGCGCCGGGTCGATGATGCCGTCGTCGGGCTCGGGTTCGGCCACTGCCAATCCGATGGGCAACACACCGGCCCAGATGCCGAGGTCCATGTCCTCGGGGTCATCGACGGGGCCGCCGGAACGGGCCTTGACCGATGCCTCGGTCAGATCGAGGGCCAACACGAGCGTGCCCTTGAGCTCCTTCTCGTTGCCGGGTCGGCTCTCGGTGGCGCGGCCGGGCAGGACGTGATCGACGAACCCATCGAGCACCCGACCCTTCTCCTCGAGATCCTCGACCACCTCGGCCCGACCGAAGATCACCGCACTGCGGTAGTTCATCGAGTGGTGGAACGCCGAGCGGGCCATGACGATGCCGTCGACCAGGGTGACCGTGACGCACACGTCGACACCATCCGTGAGGCTGCGCAACATGCGGCTGGCGGGTGAACCGTGCAGGTACAGCCGTTCCCCCAGCCGGCAGTACGCAGTGGGGATGACGACCGGTGTGCCGCCGGTGGCCACGAAACCCACGTGGCACACCAGCCCTTCGTCGAGGACTGCGTGAAGGTCGGCCCGATCGTCGCGCTGTCGTTCGGGGAGTCGGCGCACGGTGGTGCGGTCGGTGGGCGAGAGCACGGGTTCGGACATGGCGCCGAGTGTGACAAATCCTGCGCGGCACGGTGGCCCTATTTCGGCCAGGCCGGCCGCGCCGGACGAATTCAGACACGCAAGGGATTCTCGAGTGCGTGTCCGTTCCTGTCCGGCGAATGCTGCGAGACTGCTGGTCATGACCACGACCGCACCCGTTCTGCAAGGTGTCGCCACCACCGGCATCTACTGCGTGAGCAGCTGCGTGGCCCGGCCGCATCCCCGCAACGTCACTCCCTACGCCACCAGCGTGGCCGCCGAGGCCGCCGGTTACCGGCCCTGTCTGCGGTGTCGTCCCGATCGGCTGCCCGAGCCGCATCTCCCCGACGTGGCGCCGCCGGCCGTCGCCCACGCCCTCGTGCTGATCGCCGACGGGTACCTCGACACCCGGACCGAGGACACCCTCGCTCGCACCGTCGGGTACAGCGGCCGTCAGCTTCGCCGTCTGTTCCTCGACCACGTCGGCGCAACCCCCGCCTTCGTTGCCCGTTCTCGTCGGGCCCACTTCGCTCGTCGACTGCTGGACGAGACCGACCTCCCGCTGGGTGCGGTGGCCAGTGCCGCGGGCTACCGATCGACCCGTCAGCTCCACCGGGGTATCACCGAGATCTTCGCGTTCGCCCCGTCGGAGCTGCGGGCCAAGCGACGCAGCCGCTCCCTCGGGGCGGTCGACGGGGGCCTCGCCCTGCGGGTCCCGTACCGCCGGCCGCTCGACCTCGCCCGCCTTCGACGCCATCTCGCGGGCCGAGCCATCCCCGGGGTCGAACGCCTCGCTGGCGACGGCCGGTATCGCCGCACAATCGAGTCGTGCGGCTACCCCGGGCTGATCGACATCGACCTGGCGGACCGCGTCGAACCGAGCGGTATCGGGACGCTCGAGGTCGTCGCCCACCTGCCGACGATGGCCACGGTGATCGACGACGTCGCTCGTTGCCGCCATCTCCTCGGCCTCGATGCCGCCATCGACTCGCGCGATGCCATCGGCGACGACGAGCTGCTGGGCCCCGAGCTGGCCGCCCGACCCGGCCTGCGCGTGCCGGGCTGCCTGGGATCGCTTCGAGACGCTCATCCGCATCGTCGTCGGCCAACAGATCTCCGTGGCCGGGGCTTCGACCATGGCCGGTCGTCTGGCGGCCGTTGCCGGACGGTCGATCGACGCACTCGACGACGAAGCGACCAACGTGGTCTTCCCGTCACCCGCCGAGTTGGCCGAATCCGACCTGGCGGGGTTGGGCTTCACCGACCGCCGCATCGCCACGGTGCGTGCGGTGTCGGGCGCGGTCGCCGACGGCACCCTCGACCTCTATCGCTACGTCGAGCTCGACGAACTCGAGGCCCAGTACTGCAGTCTGCCGGGCGTGGGGCCATGGACCGCCCAGCTGGCGGCCATGCGCCTGCATCGCCATCGCGACGCCTTCCCGGCCGGCGATCTCGGCATCCGAAAGGGAGTTGCCCTCCTGATCGGCAGCAACGACGTGCCGACCGCTCGTGCCGTCACCGAGCTGGCCCAACGATGGCGACCTCACCGATCTCTGGCCGCACAGCTCTTGTGGGCCATCGCCGACGAAGGAGTGCTCCCATGACCGATACCCACTACTGCGCTGTGATCGATTCGCCGGTCGGGGCACTGACAATCGTGGCGACCGACGTCGGCCTGCGGGCGGTTCTGTGGAATCGCGACGCTGCCGGCCGGGTGCCCTTGCCCGATCTGGCGACCGACCCCGACCATCCCGTCGTGGCCAAGGCCGCGACCCAGCTCGCCGAGTACTTCGCGGGCACGCGAACCGAGTTCGATCTCCCGATGGACCTCCGCGGCACGGAGTTCCAGGTGGCGAACTGGCGGGCACTCGCCGACATCCCCTTCGGCTCGACGTCCACTTACGGCGAACAGGCCCGGCGGCTCGGGCGACCACGCGCCGCTCGGGCCATCGGCGCCGCCACCGGACGCAACCCGCTCTCGATCGTGTTGCCGTGTCATCGGGTGATGGGCAGCGACGGCTCCCTCACCGGATTCGCCGGCGGCCTCGATGTGAAGCGCTGGCTCCTCCGTCACGAGGGCGTGCGGCTGGCCTGACCTCGGTCAGGTGACGGGGAGCACTTCGCCGCTGGTCATCGCCACCAGCTCGGCCGGAGTCGTCGAGAACACGCATCGAGGCGTTCCGGCCGCGGCCCAGACCACGTCGTGGACCAGGAGGTCCTCGTCGATCACCACGTGGGTGGGCTCAACATGCCCGAGCGGTGGCACTCCGCCGATGGCGTAGCCGGTGACGGCCCGCACGAAATCGGCGTCGGCCCGCTCGAGCTTGTCGCCGAGCCGACACCCGAGGCGCTTCTCGTGCACCCGGTTCGACCCCGAGGTCAGGACCAGATGGGCGTCGCCGCTGTCGACCCCCCGAAAGATCATCGATTTCACGATCTGGGCCACCGCGCAGCCGCACGCTGCGGCGGCTTCGTCGGCCGTGCGGGTCGATTCGGCCATCTCGACGATCACGGCGTCGGACCCGGCTGCTCGCAGTGCCAGCTCGAAGCGAGCCGCCGAGGAGGGAAGACCGGCCACGCCCCGAGTATGGCCGAGCCGAAGGGACTCTGTCTCGGCCTCGCCGTGGCGCGAACTGCGCTTGGCGCAGCCGCCGTCGGGAGCGACCTACCGGAGCGTCACGGCCTCGACGGGGCGCGAACTGCGCTTGGCGCAGCCGCCGTCGGGAGCGACCTACCGGAGCGTCACGGCCTCGACGGGGCGCGAACTGCGCTTGGCGCAGCCGCCGTCGGGAGCGACACCGAAGGTGTCGCGACCAGGCGGAACAAAACTGTGGAGGTGATGGGACTCGAACCCACGACCTTCTCGATGCGACCGAGACGCTCTAGCCAGACTGAGCTACACCCCCGACGTGGATCGTCAGCGTACCTGCGCCCGATCGAGGTGCGGCGCCGACCGACCAGTGCTCAGGTGCCGGAGCGGCGGAGCAGCTGATCGTGGCTGACCTCAGCTGCCGGGCGACGAGCAGGGCGCAGCGGGGTGACCTTCTCCAAGCGCTCGTCGGCCAGCCGCTGGCGTTGCGCCACGGCCATCACGTACCCGAGGAGGGCGACATCGACGAGCAGATGGATGGCCACGAACAGCGAGCCGATGACGATGGCCAACAGCAGCGTGAAGGTGGCGAGGCCGGCCAGAGCAACGATTACATCGCGACGGCGGCGGCGGGCCTCGTCGGCCGTCTCGGGAGCAGCCGTGAGGGCGGCGACCAGCGGAAGCGGCCCGGCGAGCGACTGGCCAGGACGAACCGAGGTGGGAAGCGGCGCAACGCCCCGCAAAGGGGTGACCGAAGCCGATCGGTTCCGGGTGGCATCGAGCTTGCCGAGAGCGGTCTGGAAATCGACGCCCGAGCCCCGGCGTGTCCGTGGGGCCCGTCCGCGCACCATCGGAGGTACGAGGATGACGATCCAGGCAATCGCGATTCCGAGAAGGAGCACGGTGGTGATCAACTTGTAGACGACCTTGGTGAGGAAAATGGTGACATTTGCTGGCACCCAACGGGTGGATGCTCGATGAGGCGGGAACGTGGGCCGTCAAGAATGGTTGCGGGCCGATGACGGATGTTACGGTTCTACTACGAAACCGTCCAGATGCCAAGCGGACGTGACGAGGGTCACGAACTGCGGTTACCGGGACATCGAGGGTCCGGTGTCCCGTTCAGTCATTGTGCTCGGCTGCCTCGGGCCCGTCGTTGGGCCGTTTGTAGGTACCCGACCGTCCGCCGGTCTTCTCCCAGAGCGCCACGTCGGTGATGGTCATTCCCCGGTCGATCGACTTGCACATGTCGTACACCGTGAGCGCGGCGACGGCGCACGCCGTGAGCGCCTCCATCTCGACGCCGGTGCGATCGACCGTCTCGACCTCGGCCTCGATGGTGATCGAGGTCTCCTCGATGCGGAAGTTCGACGAGCACCGCGCCGACCATGAGCGGGTGACAGAGCGGAATGAGGTCACTGGCGCGCTTCGCGGCCTGGATGCCGGCGACCCGTGCCACCGCCAGGACGTCGCCCTTGCCGATGGCGCCGTGGGCCACCGCCGTGGCGGTGTCGGCCAACATGTCGACGTGGGCACGGGCGATGGCACGCCGGTGGGTCGGCTCTTTGGGCGTGACGTCGACCATGCGAGCGCGGCCGAGCGGATCGAGATGGGTGAGACCGGTATCGGACATGGCTGCGATGCTAGTCGCCGGGCCCGATGGCTCAGCCGCCGAGCTGTGACATCGACTTGCGGGGCCGGATGAAGTGCACCTGGTTGATCTGATGCCCGGCCCCCTTGTCGACGACCGCACCGCGCATGGCCTCGGCCAGTTCGTCATCGGAGCCACCACTGCGCAGAATGGGCCGCATGTCGTACTCGTCGACCGCGAACAGGCAGTTGCGGAACTGGCCCTCGGCCGAGAGGCGGATGCGATCGCAGCTCTCGCAGAACGACTGGGTGACACTGGCGATCACGCCGATCTCGCCACCGCCGTCGGCGTAGCGGAACGTGGTGGCCGGCGCCGAACCCCGCGGCACGGGCTCGAGTGGATACACCGCGTCGATGCGCTCGACGATCTCGGTGAGGCCGACCACCGACGTGTTCGTCCACGCCTTGTCGGCGTCGAGCGGCATGAACTCGATGAAGCGCATGACCAGGCCCAGGTCGCGAGCCCACGACGCGAAGTCGACCAGCTCGTCGTCGTTCACCCCTCGCATGACCACGGCGTTCACCTTGATCGGCGCAAAGCCCGCCGACCGGGCGGCCTCGATGCCGTCGAGCACCTTGGCCAGATCGTCGCGGCGGGTCATCTCGAGGAAGCGATCGGCCTGCAACGTGTCGAGGGAGACGTTCAGCCGTTTGAGACCGGCCGACTTGAGCTCGTCGGCGAGAAGCCGCAGAGTCGACCCCGTTGGTGGTCATGGCCAGGTCGGTGCCCAGGGCCGCGAGTTTCTCGACGAGCAATGGCAGGCGAGCCCGTACCGTGGGCTCACCTCCGGTGAGGCGAATGCTGTCGACGCCGAAACGCTCGACCAGCACGCCGGCGATGCGTTCGATCTCCTCGAAGCTCAGCAGCTCGCTGCGAGGAAGCCAGTGGATGCCTTCCTCGGGCATGCAATAGGTGCAGCGGAAGTTGCAGCGGTCGGTGACCGAGATCCGTAGATCGTGATGAACCCGTCCGAAGGTGTCGACCAACTGCTCCATCGGGTAAGCGTACAAGCCCGACCCCGTCGACCTTCGAGTCGGTTCACGGTTCGCGGTTCGGCCGGATCGGCCGTGGTGGCTACCCTGCCGTCGTGCACACGGCCTTCGTCACCTCGGTCTTCGAGCGGTTGATGGCCGACGACGTGGTGACGGCCGAGCAGTCGTTCGTGGCCGTGGCCGCCGGTCCGAACGAGGCGGCGCTGTTCCGGTCACTCGGCATCGCCGACGCCACCATCACCAACCTCGACACCTCCCAAGGCGAGGCCGGAGCCGCTCCCTATCCGTGGAGTCGACAGCCTGCCCAGGACCTCGGCTTCGCCGACGGCAGCTTCGACTGGGGCCTGGTGGTCGACGGCCTGCACCACTGTCCATCACCCCACGCCGGGCTGCTCGAGCTGTACCGGGTGGCTCGCCGTGGCGTCATCGCCGTCGAAGCGTGTGATTCGCGACTCATGCGCATCGCTGAACGAACCGGCCTCACCGGCCGGTACGAGGTCGAGGCGGTGGTGGCCCACGACGGTCAGTCGGGCGGGGTCGACAACACGCCGTTGCCGAATCACGTCGACCGCTGGACCGAAGCCGAGTTCGAGAAGACGATCCGGTCGTTCGATCCCACCGGCGAGCCCCGGTTCCGGTACGCGTACGCTCTCCACCTGCCGTGGCAGAGCGCCGAGATGCACACGGGAAGCCGACGACGGTTCGTGTTGCGCGTCGCCGAGCCGGTGTTGAAGGTTGTCACGACGGTTGCCAGGAAACAGTGCAACTCGATGGCCATGATCGTGGAGAAGCCGACGAAATTGCACCCGTGGCTGCGGGCCGACGGCGACGCAATCGGCCTCGACCCGACCTACCGGAACCGCCACTTCCGCTGACTCGCACACCGCCCCCACCACCACCCGTTCTGGCGCGCGATCCGGGTGCCGGGGTGTACTCATCGCGCGCCAGAAAGAGGGTATGGAACGGGGTCAGACGAGTCAGACGAGTCAGGCGGGGCGGACGGCGGCGAAGGTGTCGACGGAGTCGCCGTTCCAGTCGCCGACCAGCAGGGTGTCGGCGGCGCGGCCGTAGCCGAACACCCTCTCGGCCACCCCGCTCTGGAAGTCGTTGCGGACATAGAGGACGTTGGCGCGTCGTACCGCGAAGGTGTCGATGCCGTCGTCGTTCCAGTCGCCCACCAGCACCTCGTCTCCGGCCCGGCCGTAGCCGAACACCACGTCGGCGACGCCGGTGGTGACGCTGTTGCGAATCGAGAACACGTTGCCCCGCCGTACCGCGAACGTGGACGTTCCGTTGCCGTCCCAGTCGCCGACGAACACCTCGTCGCCCGCTCGACCGAAGCCGATGGCGGTCGCTCCTGCGCCCGTCGGCGAATTCGTCACGTGGAAGACGTTGCCCCGCTGGACGGCGAGGGTGTCGGTCCCGTTGCCGTCCCAATCGCCGACGCGGTACAGCGTGTCGGACGCATTGCCAAAGGCAACCGTGCGCAGCAAGGCGCCGCGTTCATCAGCCTCGACGATCGTGGCGCCCGAGCGTCGGGCGAAGCCGTCGCGACCCTGCCCGTCCCAGTCGCCGGTGAGGATCTCGTTGCTGGAATCACCGAACGTGAAGTCGTACTCGGCGGGACCGGTGGCGATCACGTTGCTGACGAACACCCGGTTCACGGTGACCGTCGGGGCCGGTGGTGGAGTCGGAGTGGGCGTCGAGGTGGGAGTCGGGATCGGTGGTGGACTCGGCGTCGGGGTCGGGGTCGGCGTCGGCGGAGGTGGAGGGAGCGCCGTTTGAACGGCGGCCACGGCGTCGATGCGCCCGTGGCCGTAGGTGTTGTTCGGGACGGGCAAGGCGCCGAAGTTCACCGCCGAGGAGACGAGGGCGTCGTGCAGGCCGGCCGCGTCGAGGCCGGGACCGGCGTCGTGGACCAACAGGGCGACGCCGGCCACGAAGGGCGTGGCCATGCTGGTGCCGCTCTTGGTGGAGTATCCGCTGGTGCCGCTGTCAGCTGAGAGAATATCGATGCCGGGCGCCACCAGATCGGGCTTCGTGCGGCCATCCAGCGTTGGGCCCCGACCACTGAAGCTGGCCATGGCCCAACCACCCTCGCCAGGGTCGGCGACCGCGCCCACCGTCGACGCGTGCAGCGCCGTGCCGGGAAAGGTGACGGAGCAGGCGGCCGGACCGCTGTTCCCGGCAGCGACGACGACCAGCGAGACCCGCGTCGAACGCGGCATTCACCATGGCGCTGGCGGCATCGGTGCCATTGGTGCACGAGCTCCCCTCGATCGAGATGTTCAGTACCTCGATGCCGTAAAGGTCGTGGTTGTCGATGGCCCACTGGATGCCATCGACGAGCGTGAGATGTCGCCGCCACCATGGCAATCGAGCACCTTTATGCCGACGAGAGCGGCGCCCGGCGCCACCCCGCGCTGGGCCGCCGATCCGTCCCCGGTACCGGCGATCGTGCCGGCCACATGGGTGCCGTGCCCGTCGGCGTCGTCGTCATGAGCACTCGGTGACTGGAGCGGGCACGGAGGTCTGGTTGTGTCGCTGTAGCCAACCGCCTCGATGCTGTTGTGCCAAGCAATCACCTTGCCGCCGTCGAGGTCGGGATGACCGGCGTCTATTCCGGTATCGATGACGGCGGCGACACCGTCGGCGGGGGTGTAGACGAGCGGGTCGCCGTCGAGGTCGCCGTCGTAGCCGAGCGTGTCGACCACCTCGTCGGCGCCGCCGTACTGCGTCGCCTCGGAGTTGGCGGCGCGCACCGGCGACGACCACTCGATGACCCCGACCCGCGGATCGGTGCGCAGGATCTCGATCTGGTCGGGGGTGAGCCGGGCCGAGAAAGCATCGATGCTGGGCAGCGGATTCAGCGACAGCATGGGCCCGACCTGGTCGGTCAGAGACCGCAGCACCGACGCGTCGACCTCGCCGTCGAGCCCGACCACCACCTCGACGGGAGCGCCAGGGTCGGAAGCCATCGCCAGTTCGACCTCGTCGGCCACGCGATCGCCGTCGACGTCGGAGCCGGCAGTGGCGAACCGGGCCGTCGGTGTCTCGTCGTCGGGGCCCACAGCATTCGGAGCTGCCCCTGCCGCGACGACGGTTGCCGCCGTCAGGACCGTCACCACGAGAAGAGCAAGCCGCCGTTGCACGAACGGAACCCTACCGCTAGGGCCGAGCCACCTTCACGCGGACGAAGAACGCCCGGGTGCCCGATGACCCAATCAATCGACCAGAACGAGCTCTGCGATCTCGCCGGCCCGCACCCCGTCGCCGTCGGGCAGCACCGCCAACGCATCGGCGGTCGCCATCGCGAACAGCTGGTGCGAGCCCTGGCCACCAGCCGACGAGAAGTGGAACGCACCGTCGTGGTAGGTCACCACCACTCGGGCGAAATGGGTCTTGCCGTCAGAGCGCCGGAGCAGGTCGGCATCGGCGATACCGACCACCGGCGAGCGCACGACAGCGGCATGCCCCATCATCTGGCGGAGTCCCGGTCGGGCAAAGAGCTCGAAGGACACCATCGACGAGACGGGGTTCCCCGGGAGCCCGAACACCGGGGTGTCGGCCACCAGCCCGAACGCCAGAGGCTTGGCCGGACGAATGGCCACCTGCATCCAGGCCATGTCGCCCGTCGCGCTCAGCACCTTCTTCACATAGTCGAAGTCGCCCATGCTGACGCCACCGCTGGTGATGAGGGCGTCGCAGGTCTCGACCGCGGTGTCGATGGCCGACCGGATGGCGTCCTCGTCGTCGCGTATCAGGCCGATGTCGACCGGAGTGGCACCGGCTCGTTCCACGAGCGACAGCAGGGTGCGACGGTTCGAGTCGCGGATCTGTCCAGGCTGAAGTCGTGCGGCCCCTTCAACCAGCTCGTCGCCGGTCGACATCACCCCGACCCGAGGTCGGGGGACCACCGTGACGTCGGTCACGCCGAGGCTGCACAGGACGCCGAGATGACCGGGTCCGAGCTCGATCCCGGTCCCGAACACGAGCTGACCGGGCGAGACGTCCTCACCGGCGGCCCGAACGTGATTGCCCGCCGGCACGGTGGCCTGGACCTCGACGGTCGAGCCGTCGTCGGACGCACGGGTCAGTTCGACCATGATCACCGCGTCGGCACCGGGGGGCATGGGCGCACCGGTCATGATGCGCACCGCTTGGCCGGCCCCGACTTCGACGTCGGGCGCGGCACCCGCGGCCAACGTGCCCACGATGTCGAGCCGCCTCGGCGCATCGACCGTGTCGGCGGACCGGACCGCGAAACCGTCCATGGCGGTGTTGGGGAACGGCGGAATCGCCTCGCCGGCGACGATGGTCTCGTCCAGCACCAGGCCGAGCGCCTCGGCGACCGGAAGCGTGACGGGTCGCAGGCGACGACAGCCGGCGAGGACTCGAGCGCGGGCTTCTTCGAGTGGGATCACGGCCGCGATCCTAGAGGTCGCTGGGCGGCGACTCCGAGCCGGCGATCAGATCGCCGCTTCCTGACGCTGCAGCAGCCGAACCAGGTTCGACCAGTGGCGCATGAGCACGAGCCCGGCCAAGCCCCCGGCAACCGCGACTTCCCACGGTGGGCGACCGACGATCACGGTGCCGGCCACCACCATCAGCGCCGCCACCATCGAACCCACCGAGGCCCGATGGCTGACCTTCACCACGATGACCCAGCTGACCAGAGCGGTGAAACCGACGACCGGCCACACGACCAGCGACATCCCCCCGAAGGTGGCAACTCCTTTGCCGCCGCGAAGTCCTCGCTGGACGGGGAACACATGGCCGATCACCACCGCCGCGCCGCACGCGACCGCTACGAAACGGCCGCCGAACAGGTAGCCGACCCCCACGGGGATGACCGCCTTGAACACATCACCGACCAGCACCAGGCCGCCGGCCCACTTCCCTGCCAATCGGGTCATGTTCGACGCCCCAGGGTTTCGCGACCCTTCGACCATCGGATCGTGGCCGACCAGGCGGCCGATGAGCTGCGCCGACGGGAACGTGCCGACGAAGTAGGCAATGGGCACCAGTACCCAGGCGAAGCTCACGGCAGAATCGTAGGCGGCCACGAACACGAGGTCGTGATGCGGCTCGGTATCCTGCCCGGCGATGCCGACCTATGATTACCGCTGCGCCACTTGTGGCATTGACTTCGAGCTCTTCCAGGCATTCAGCGAAGATGCCTTGAAGAAGTGCCCGACCAAGAAGTCGGGCAACTCCCCCGCGGGCTGCACGAGCCCAGGCCGGGGCAAGGTCGAGAAGGTGTTCTCGGCGCCGGGCATCACATTCAAGGGCAGTGGCTTCTACAAGACCGACAGTCGTTCGGGCTCGAAGAAGACCTCGTCGTCCGATGATTCCGGGTCGACGGGCGATTCGGAGAAGTCGTCCGACACGAAGTCGAGCGACCCCAAGAAATCCGACTCCACATCGAGCGGGACGAAATCGGCCGACGCCAAGTCGAGCTCGGCGTCGAGCACCAAGAAGTCGACCGACTGACCGACCCTGGCCACGGGCGCCATCAGGTGGCATGGTGAGAGTCGGCGCTTCCCCGGTGGTCGATTCCCGGGAAGTCCCATGCGTCACCTGTTCACCGCCCGTCGAACCGTCGATGCGGTTCGCTCCTGGCAGCCCTCGGTGCTCCGCCGGCTGCTGCGCCGCCCGGCCGTGTGGTGGAGCGCCGCCGCGCTGCTCGCCGTGGCCACAGCCACCGTTTCCCATGGGCTGCTCGCTGAAGCGAGCTCGCAGCGCGAGTCCTGGGCCCAACTGCATGCCGTGGTGGTCACGACCACGGCGATCGAACCGGGCAACCAGCTCACCTCGGCCAACGTGGCCACCATCGAGCTTCCTGCGGTCGCGCTGCCCGATCGGTTCCTCACCGCCATCGTCCCGGGCGCGACCGCAGCCGCCCGTCTCGAACGGGGCGAGATCGTCCATCCGGCGCGCCTGCTCGGCGGGGCATCGATCGGCGATGACCGGGTGGCCGTCGCCGTACCCGCCGGCGACCTCGATGGTCTGCTCACCACCGGCGACGTGGTCGACGTGTGGGCGTCGGTCGATGCCTACCTGGTCGAACCCGGCGCCGCCGGCGGCCGACGAATCGTCAGCGCGGCTGCGGTGATCGACAGCGTCGACGGGGTCGCGCTGCTCGCCGTCGATCGACGGGAGGTGGCCGCGGTTGCGGCGTCGGTGCCGACCGCCGCGATCACCCTGGCGATCGTGTCGCGCTCAGCGGAATGACGATGCGAGCACGGCCAACACCCCGACCCCCACGACCACCCGGTACACGGCGAACGGGGCGAAGGTCGCGGTCTGCACCAGTCGCAACAGACCCCATACTGCCAGCCATCCGGTCAGCGCCGAGCTGAGCATGCCGGCCAGGAAGGCCCAGCGCAGATCAACGGGTATGCCCGACGGCCCACCGATGTCGATGACCGAGTAGAGCGCGGCCCCGGCGATGATGGGAATGCTCATCAGGAATGCAATGCGGGCGGCGCTCTCCCTGGCGAAACCGAGGCCTCGTGCCGCAATGATCGTCACCGCCGAGCGCGACACGCCCGGCTGCAGAGCCAGCGCCTGGCCGAGTCCCATGACCACGGAGTCCCTCAGGCGGAACGACTCGGCCTGGCGACTACTGGGCAGGTACTTGTCGACGAGGTACAGCACCACGCCGAACACGATGAGCATGACCGCGATCAGCCCGATCTCGTCGTCGAGGCGATCGATCACGGAGTTGGCGGCCACGCCGACGATTGCCGCCGGAATCGCCGACAACACGAGGAGCCACGCAAACCGACCATCGTCGGTCACCGGCTCCCGGCGGTGGAACAGCGCCTTCCAACCGCCGACGACCAGCCGGGCGACATCGCGCCGGAAGTAGAAGACGACGGCGACGAGGGTGCCGACGTGTACAGCGACGTCGAAGGCCTTCTGGATCTCGTCGTCGGCGAAGTCGTTCCATCCGAACAGCCATGGCACGATCGCGAGGTGGCCGCTCGACGACACCGGAAGGAACTCGGTGAACCCTTGGACCGCGCCGAGGATGATGGCGTGCACGATCGGCATCAGGTGCCGCCGAGGGAGACGCCGTCGATCACCATCGAGCACAAACCGTCACCCGAGGTGAGCCATTCGCGATCGTCGGCGACCGCAGAGATGTCGAGCAGCAGGCGGGGCAATGTGGAGGCGATGGTGGCTTCCCGGATCGGTTCGGCCAGCTGCCCCTTGCGAATCATGCGGCCCTCGACACCGACCGAGAAGTCGCCGCTCACCGCGTTCACCCCCGAGTGCAGGCCCTGGAGCGTGTAGACGAACACGCCGCGGTCGACGCCGGCCACGAGGTCGTCGAGCGAGCCCGATCCGGGGTGCATGATCAACGCCTGGACGCCGACGCCGGGAGTCGATCGGGCCGAGCGCACCGCCGACGAGGTCGACACCGTCCCCGCTCGACGAGCGGTGACGGTGTCGTAGAGGAATCTGGCCAGACGCCCTCGGTCGATGAGCGTGTTGGCGCGGGTGGCCAGACCCTCACCGTCGTGGCTGTCAGCGGAGAGGGACCGCGCATCGGTCGGATCGTCGACGAGGGTCAGCAGCGGCGAGGCGATGACCTCGTCGAGGCGATCGGCGAAGGGAGTGCGGCCCCGAAACTTGCGGTCGCCACTCAACATGCCGCCGACGATTCCCAACAGACTCGCCGTCTTGCGCGGTTCGAACACCGCTGCGACCTTGGCGGAATCGGGCTTGGTAGCACCGAGCATGGTCACCGCCCGGTCGACGGCCTCCGCGGCTATGGCGTCGACGTCGATGGCCGAGACGTCGCGGCCGCCGTCGTAGCCGTACCCGGTCGAGGTGTCGTCGCCACTGCCGGCCATGGCCTGGACCGACATCGCGGTGTGGCTGTGACGCCCGGCCACGCGAATGCCGGTACTGGAGACGATGACCGACTCGCTCGATCCGTCACCGAACGACGCCGTGCGCACCCCGGTGATCCGAGCGTCGCCGCCGAGCACCTTGGCTTCGAGCTCGATCGCAAGTGCGATGCGGTTGGCATCGGTCATGCGGGAGACCGCGTCGGACCACGGATCGACGTCGACGCCGGGTCGACCGTCGGGTTCGGCCAGGGCCACGTGCGGATCGACCTCGGCGAACGCCGCGTTGTCGCGGGCCTCGGCGAGCGTCTCGATCGCGACATCGAGATCGTGGGAACCGGCACTGGCGAAGCCCTGCCGTCCGTCGACGATGACCCGCACGCCGAGGGCACGAGAGGTGGCCGAGGTGAACGCCTCGACCTCGCCCTGGTAGGCCCGCACCGAGGTGCCGGTGCCCCGCGAGAGCACGACCTCGACCTGCTCGCCCGGTTCCCCTGCCGCTACCAGGCGATCACCCAGAGCCAGGAGCTCGTCGCTCACGCGCCCGACATAGTGACGTCGGCCACCACCAACGAGACCCCGGCGGCGTTCATGGGTAGCCATTCGAGATCGGAGCCGACGGCGACGACATCGAGCAGCATCCGTTGCAACGTCGAGGCGATCGTGAACTCGCGTAGGGGTTCGGCGAGCACGCCGTCGCGGATGCGGAGCCCCTCGGCCCCGGTGGAGAAGTCGCCGCTCACCGGATTCACCCCCGAGTGCAGACCGCTCACACCCTGCACCAGCAGGCCGTTGTCGATGTCGGCGATGAGCTCGGCCTGGGTTGCGGTGCCCGGTGTGAGGGCCAGGGCCTGGCAGCCGACGCCGGGCGTACTCGAATAGCCGCGGACGGCCGAGCCGGTCGAGCGTGCCCCCGCCTTGCGTGCGGTGTAGGCGTTGTGGAGGAACCCGTTCAAGACACCAGCGGTGATGAGCGGATTGCGGCGGGCCGCCAGACCCTCGCCGTCGGATTCGGTGGCGGTGAAGGCGTCGGGGTCGGTCGGGTCGTCGACCAGAGTGATGAGCGGCGAGGCGACCAAGTCGCCCGATCGTTCGGCGAACAGCGATCGGCCCTTCTGCACAGCCTCGCCCGTGAGCGTGCCGCCGAGGATGGCGAGGAACTGTGCGGTGACGAAGGGATCGAGCACGACGGTGAGCCGCTCGGAGCCGGGCTTGGTCGCGCCCAGCAGGCGGGTGGCCCGCTCTGCGGCATCGGCGGCAGCTCGATCGATGTCGAGACCATCGGGACCCTTGGCCACCGAGAACCCGAAGCCGGTCTGCACGTCGTCGCCGTCGGCCGCCAGCGAGTAGGCCATGAGGAACGCCGCCGTCTCGGAGCCCACGGCTCGTACGCCGGCGGTCGACACCACGGCGGCCGCCGACATCGAGTCACCGTATTCAGCGGTCTCGAGACCGATGATGCGGTCGTCGGCCGCGCGAACGGCACGTTCGAGCTCCAACGCCATCTCCACCTTTGCCTCCGGTGCGAACCCGAGAAGGCGCTCGTCGACCAGCGCGAGCTCGGGAATGGGAACGCCGTCGGGCTCGGCCAGACCGAGGAACTCGTCGGGCGTGCCGAAGGAGGCGTTGTCGCGGGCATCGGCGAGCGTCTCGGCCAACACGGTCGGATCGAGCGTGCCCGCCGAGGCGAAGCCCTGTCGATGGTCCTTGATCACCCGGACGCCGACCCCCTGGCTCTCGGCTGACGACAGCGACTCGATGTCTCCCTCGTAGGCCCGCACCTCCGTGTCGCGGTCGTGTACGACCACGACCTCGACCTGCTCGTCGTCGTTGGCCCAACCGATCACCTGATCGGCGATGGCGAGAAGCTGGTCGGTCATCAAGCTGCGGTGCCGCCCACGGTGAGCTTGGTCACTCGCAGCGTCGGGGTGCCGTCGCCGACGGGAACGCCCTGGCCGTCCTTGCCGCAGGTGCCCGGCGAGCCCATGGCGAAGTCGTTGCCGAGGGCGTCGATGAGGGTGAGCACCTCGGGGCCGTTGCCGATGAGGTTGCCCTCGCGGAGCGGAGCGGTGATCTCGCCGTTCTCGATCAGGTAGGCCTCGGTCATGCCGAACACGAAATCGCCCGTGGCGGTGTTCACCTGGCCACCCCCGAGCTGGGCAACGAACACGCCCCGCTGGGTCGATGCGATGATGTCGTCGGGGTCGTCGGTGCCGTTGCCGAGGTAGGTGTTGGTCATGCGCACCATCGGCAGGTACTGGTAGCTCTGGCGCCGACCGTTGCCCGACGAGGCTCGACCGGCCTTGCGGGCCCGCAGGAGATCCCACATGTAGTCGGTGAGAATCCCGTTCTCGATGAGGGTGTTGCGCTGCCCCGGACGTCCCTCGTCGTCGAAGGCGTAGGCGCCCCACTCGGTGGGCATGGTGCCATCGTCGACGATGGTGACGGAAGGGTTGGCGACCTGTTCGCCCACGCGATTGGCGAACACCGAGGCGTTCTTGCCGACGAGATCGGCCTCGAGGCCGTGACCACACGCCTCGTGGAACAGCACGCCGCCGCCGCCCTTGCCGATCACCACCGGCATCTCGCCGCTCGGCGCCGGTACCGCCGCCAGCTTGGTGAGAGCCCGGTTGGCGGCCGTGCGAGCCAACTCCTCGACGTCGTACTGGTCGAAGAGCTCGAAACCGACCGTGCGGCCGATCGTCTCGCGGCCCGTCTGCATGCCGGTGTCTCCGCTGGCGACGCAGCTCACCGAGAACATCGTTCTCACCTGATCGTCGCCGGCGAGCACGCCATCGCTGTTGGCGACCAGGAAGCGACGCCGGGAGTCTGCGTAGCGGGCCATCACCTGAGAGATGGCCGGCCCGGCATCTCGAGCTGCCTGATCGGCCCGGCCGAGCAGCTCGACCTTGGTCGCCTTGGCGATGGTCTCGGGGAGAACCTGCACCTCATTGGGTCGCGGGGCCGACTGGCGATCGAGATCGATGGTTCGGGTGCCGCCGTCTCCGCCCTTGGCCGCCGCAGCCGCAGCATGGGCGGCGGCGACGAGGCCGTTCTCGGACAGATCGGCGGTATGGGCGAAGCCCGTGGTGTCACCGACCACGACCCGGATGCCCGCGCCGCGGTCGCGACCCGAGCTGAGCTCCTCGACCTTGCCGTCGTCGAACATGGCCGACGTACTGCGTTTGTCCTCGACGAACACTTCTGCGAACTCGCCACCGGTGTGCAGCGCCGCGCCGAGCGCGCGCTGGACGAGATCGTCGGAAAGCAGAGCGGTATCGTCGTTCACGTTTCTCCCTGGCCGACCAGACGTCGGAGTCGTCGAGTGATCGACAATGCTACCGGCGCACTCCTGCGTGGCCCTCGTCACCCGACCCACCCGATCGACGGCATTTCGGGCTGGCCGCTCTACCCTTCAATGGCCCCAACTCTTGTTTGGCCTCGCTCGACAGTGCCGTCGCACGCGGGGATTCGGCGGTCCTGGTCCCCCCTCAGACACCGACGTTCGATCGTGGAAAAGAACAAGCGCATCAAGATGACTCTCCGCATCGCACTTGCGGTCGCTCTGCTCGTCGCGCTCCCGATCTTCACACCCGACTTCGACCGCTCCGAGCTGCTTCCCGACTGGGACTCCTCCACGCCGTTGTGGCTCGCGGCCGCCGTCGGCCTGATGGTCGGGTCGTTCTGGTTCGCCACCCTGCGGTGGCATCGGGTCCTGTTCGCCTTCGACGTCACCTCGGCGCGCCACCGGCTGTTCTCCCACTTCATGGCCGGCCAGTTCGCTTCGAACTTCATGCCCAGCTCCATCGGCGGCGACGTGTTGCGGGTGAACCGCCTCCGGCGTGACTCAGGCAACGCACCCGGTGCCTTCGCCTCGGTTGTGTTCGAACGGCTGAGCGGGTGGATCGTCCTACCGGTGCTCACCTTCGGGGGTCTTCTGGTCAATCCCGGCCTGCGCGATCTCGGCGCCGCCACCACCGTGGCCGTCATCATGGCTTCGCTCACCATGTTCGGGCTGCTCGTCATCCTGGCCGTCGTCAGCAACCCCCGTCTCGGTCGACTACTCGAGTCACGCGAGGGATGGACTCGTTACGTGCAGGCGCTGCATCTGGGTGCCGACAAGTTCCGAGAGCACCCGCGCGAGATCGTGAACGTCCTGGTGGCTGCCTTTGCCTATCAGCTCGTCGTGCTCACCGCCGCGGCCTGCGCGGCCGAGGCCATGGGTATCGACCAGATCGGATTCACCGCAATCCTGGCCTTCCTGCCCGTGACCCTCATCGCCCAGTTCTTGTCCCCCTTCGGCGGCTTCGGACTCCGCGAGGCCTCGCTGGCGCTGTTCCTCGGGAGCCTCGGGGTAGCCGAGGAACGGGCCATCGCCCTCGGTCTGTTGCTGTACTTCCTCACGCTGGTCGCCAGCCTGATCGGGTTTCCCGCCCTCGTCCTCGGCGCAGCCAAGGGCGGCAAGCTCATCGACGAGGACGAACTCCTCGGGGATCCCCTCGAGACATGAGATTCCTTGCGGCACCCACCGGTACGTCGCCTGTGACGGCGCGGAGGCTGGTGTGGTGGCGCGAGCTTGCAACGATCGTGTCCTTCTACGTCGTCTACACGCTCATCCGGAATCAGTTCGGCTCGGCCGCCGTCGATCCCCGGACGGCGTTCGACAACGCCGTGCTCATCATCGACATCGAGAAGGCCATGGGTCTGTACAAGGAGGCGCAGATCCAGAGCTGGTTCATCGACTGGACGGCGTTCATCCAGTTCTGGAACCTGTTCTACGGCACCTTCCACTTCGTGGTCACCGGCGGCGTGCTCGTCTACCTGTACCGCAAACAGCCCGGCCCTTACCGTTTCTGGCGCACCGCCGGGCTCACCACCACCGGGCTGGCCCTCATCGGTTTCGCGCTGTTCCCGCTGATGCCACCGCGGTTGCTCGGCGACTGTGGCGAGTTCGGCGCCTGCATGGCCAACAGCCTCTACGTCGACACGGTGGCCGACATCGGCGGTCTGTGGTCATTCGACTCGGGAACCGCCCAGAAGCTCTCCAACCAATATGCCGCCATGCCCAGCCTGCATTTCGCGTGGGCGATGTGGAGCACCCTCGCGGTCTATCCGTACCTCAGACACCGGTGGGCTCGCATCGCCATGGTCAGCTATCCCGCGCTGACGGTGTACGCCATCGTCGTCACCGCCAATCACTACTGGATCGACGCAGTCGGCGGAGCAATCGTGCTGGCGGCCGGCATCGGGTGGGCCCATCTCGTGCACCGGTCGAGTGAACGAGTCGGAGTCGAAACCACTACGGTGAACACGTGATGCTGGAGCAGATAAACCAGCCGGCCGACCTTCTCCGACTCGACGCCGCGGAGCTCGAGGCGCTGGCGGCGGAGATCCGGGAGTTCATCGTCGCATCGGTGGAGGCCATCGGCAGTGGCCATCTCGGGTCGAACCTCGGCGTGGTCGAGCTCACCCTGGCGCTGCATCGCGTCTTCCGTTCGCCCGACGACATCCTGCTGTGGGACACCGGCCACCAGGCCTATGTGCACAAGATCCTCACCGGACGACGAGACGACTTCGCCCACCTCCGCCAGGCGGGGGGCCTTTCCGGTTACCCGAGTCGCGACGAGTCGCCCCACGACTGGATCGAGAACAGCCACGCGTCGACCGTGTTGTCCTACGCCCACGGCCTGGCGACGGCACAGGAGTCCGAGCACGGCGACGGCCGCAGGGTGGTTGCCGTCATCGGCGACGGGTCGATGACCGGCGGCATGGCCTTCGAGGGCCTCAACAATCTCGGCCATTCGGGACGCCGGGTCACCATCATCTTGAACGACAACGGTCGGTCCTATGCCCCTACTGTGTCCAAGCTGAGCGACAGCCTCGCCAAGTTGCGGGTGAATCCCCGCTTCCGACGCCAGCAGAACCGCGTCGAGCGCCTCGTTGCCGATCTGCCTGTCGTAGGCAAAGAGGCCACCCGAACCATCGACGCCGCCAAGGCTGCGATTCGCGAGATGTGGGAGCCCACCTCGTTCTTCGAGAACCTCGGCGTCCGCTACACCGGTCCCTTCGACGGCCACGACATCGCCGGGCTCGAGAAGGCACTGGCCAATGCGGCCGAGCTGAGCGGACCCGTCGTCGTGCACGTGCTCACCGACAAGGGACGCGGCTACGAGCCCGCCCTGGCCGACTCGGTCAAGAAGATGCACGACATCGGTTCGGTCAAGGCCGGCAGCTACACGTCTGCCTTCAGCGAGGCGCTGGTCAAAGAGGCCGAGAACCGCCCCGAGGTCGTGGCGATCACCGCAGCGATGCCCGACTCCACCGGCCTGTTGCCGTTCAACGAACAGTTCCCCGACCGGTGCTTCGACGTCGGAATCGCCGAGCAGCACGCAGTCACCGCGGCTGCCGGCATGGCCATGGGTGGCCTGCGGCCGGTGTTCGCGGTGTACGCGACCTTCCTCACGCGTGCCATCGACCAGGTGAACCTCGACGTCGGGCTGCACCGCCAACCGGTGGTGTTCTGTCTCGATCGCGCCGGCATCACCGGCGACGACGGACCATCGCATCACGGCATCCTCGACATGGTGCTGCTCACGAAGGTCCCCGGGCTCACCTTGTTCGCTCCCAGCTCGTACCAGGAGCTACAACAGATGCTCGGCGACGCGCTCGACATCACCGACGGGCCGTCGGCCATCCGTTGGCCCAAGACGGCTGCCCCTTCGGTGCCCGACTCCGAGGTCGGCCGCGGCCTCGACGCCCGCCTCGTCCGTTCGGGCGACGACGTGTGCATCCTGTCGGTCGGCAAGATGCTCGCCGCGGCCCGAGAAGCCGCCGACCGACTGGAGGCCGCCGGCACGAACGTCACCGTGTGGGATGTCCGCGTCGTACCCCTCGACGAAGCCATGCTGGCCGACGCGGCCCGCCATCGCCTGGTGGTCACCGTCGAAGACGGTCTCCGTCACGGCGGGGTGGGTTCGATGATCGCCGACCGTCTGGCCGACACGGCCGAGCAGCCGTCGGTTCGGGTGATGGGGGTGCCCACCGAGTACATCCCCCACGGGAAACCCGATGTCATCCTGGCCGCGCTCGGTCTCGACGCCGCCGGCATCGAAGCCGAGGTCCTCGTCCACCGCTGAACCGGGCCCTCACCTCGGCGACCGCGCCATCAGGGTGACCGAGCCCGAATCGCCGGGCAGCGGCACCGCGCCGACCACCGTGAACCCGAACCTCTCGTAGAACGGCACATTGAGCGGGTTGCTCGACTCGAGATACGCGGCGCGCTGGTCATCGTCGCACCGGTGCATCATCGGTTCGAGCACTGCTCGACCGAGACCACGGCCCTGATGGGCGGGCCGAGTGCCCACACCGGCGAGGTACCAGTGCGGCTCGGACGGGTGGGCGTCGACGATCCGGCCGAACACCTCGAAGCGTTCGGCCACCAGCGCTGAGTCGTCGACGAGATCGACGAACCACGGAGCGAAGCTCCCGTCGCCCCCGGCCACCGCCTCGACCGGCGGGTGCCACAACGCAGCCGCAGTGACCTCGGCGGCCTGCCAGGTCTTGGAACCCGCAGGCCGCTGTCGGACCATCCGGTCCCACCACCGGTTGACCTGGCCGGCGCGGCACCGGTGATCGGGAAACATCCAGACGAAGAACGGATCGGCTACGAACGCTTCGGCCAGCGTTGCCACCACGGCGGCCACCTGCCAGCGGGTGACGGTCGCGACGTCAACCTCGTCGATCTCGCTCACTGCCCGAGTCTTCCACTGTGGGCTGCAGACGGTCGGGCGGTGGCCGCGATGCGGCATCGGCGGCGACCGGCGTCGGGGTCCGATCGGCGGTGGCCTCGGGCGTGGGTGTCGGCCGAACATCGGGAGCCGGACTGCGCTCGAGTGCGGGCTCCGGCGTGGGCGTCGGGGCCGGAGGCAAGGTCGGTTCGGGGCGGAGCGGCGCGACGTCGGATCGCGGCGGCTCGCCATCGGGTTCCGGTGTCGGCTCGCGCTCGGGCCGGGCCGTCGGGGTCGGCTCGGGTGACACGTCACGTGAAGTCGGGCGATCGCTCATCCGGTCGGTCAGGGCATCGAGTCGCATGCGCAGACCGGGCGAGTCATGGCCGGCCAGCGCGTCGGTTGCCTCATCGATCAGCTCCAAGATGATCTGTCGATCACCCCCGCGTTCCGCCAGTACCTCGGCTTCCTCGATGCGGTGCTCGGCCACCACGTCGTCGTCGAGAATCGAGACGAGGGGCTCGAGCAGCTTCTTCACGGAGTACAGCGCGTCGCCAGGTACCGCCGAGTCGGACGCAATCGCCGCAGTGGGCACGAGCACCCCTGCGCCGATCAGCAGACCGGCCAACCACCTCCGCCAAGACAGCCAACGCGAGGGGCCAGGCACGGCCACAGCCGAACCGATGGCGTCGGCAATCGCGCCGAAGTGAGCCACGACCGTCTCCTCGGACATCTCCGTTCGAATCGCTTCGAGCTCGGGAAACGCGACAGGGCTCATGGGGTGGACTCCTTTGCGTCCAGCAGGCCACGGAGCCGACGTTCGGCTCGGCCGAGGGCGGCGTAGACCGCCGCCCGATTGGATCGAGTGGCGGCGGCGATCTCGTTACCGTCGAGGCCCACGACGTGGCGGAGGACCACCAGCTCACGCTGGCGATCGCTGAGCTGGGCCAGGGCTGACGCCAGGTCGGGGTCGAGATCGTGGTCGGGTTCGACGACGCCCGCCCGCTCGGGCAGATGCGCCGATGGCGCCTCCAGCCGGCGCTGTCGGCGCCGGATCTCGTCGAGACAGCCGTACCGCACGCTGCGGTACAGCCAGGCTTGGAGGGATCGACCGTTGCCCCGCAGGCCCGGCGCGGCGTTGACGAGCTCGACGAAGGCCTGCTGCACAGTGTCTTCGGCGGCGCGGCGGTCGCCGAGCATGCCGATGGCGAACGACACGAGGTCGTTCGCCATCGACCGGTACACCGCGCGGAACGCCGCGTTGGATCGGGCTCGGATCCCGTCGACCCACTGGTCGAGGTCGCGGTTGCGAGCGCTCAACCGAACCCTCTCCTCAACACGAGAGGGGGCAACGCTCAGAGCACGCCGATCGCGTGCAGGAGCCGGACGAGTGTCTTCCACTGCCCGGCGGCGATGAGCCGATGAATGAGCTTGCGCACGACCTCGGGGTCGTCGAGGTCGATCCCGGCGCAGTCGTCGACCGATCGATCATTCACCGAATCATTGCAGTGCAGCCGGTCTCGCACCGGCACGTCCCGGACAGGTTCGTCCCGCTCCGCGACGTCACGAACCCGGGCATCAGGTACGAGCTCGACACGAACCGGGACATCCCGCTCGGCCACGTCACGAACCGGGGCATCCCGCTCGGCCACGTCACGAACCGGGGCATCCCGCACCGGTACGTCAGGGACAGCGACATCGGTCGCAGGCGCTTCGCGAACGGAAACGTCGGACTCCGGTGCGATGCGGTCGGGCTCGGCGAGATCGGGCCGAACGCCGTCGGTCTGGGCGCCGACGGCACCGGCGAACGTGGGAATGACCAGCAGGGCAACCAACGTCGCCGCGACAATTCGTAGGGATCGGTGCATCTGAACTTCTCCTTGTAGGGGTTCAGGGACAAGACGTCGCGTTCGTCGTGGATTCGACGGGTCGGGGCAGAATTCTCTCGGCAACGACCTGCTTCGCCCGGGCGTCGCCGGGGCCGACACACCCGCTGGATAGGGTCGGCCCGTGCCGATCTCCTGCGTGTACTGCGGCCTGACCCACGACCGACCCGACGAAGTGAAGGAGTGTTGGCAGCGCGCTCGTGGGGCCGAAGTCGCTGGCGCCAACAGAACCGATCCCGCGCCGTTCGCCGCAGCAGAATCTGCCGCCGATCCTCGGCCGAGCGCACCGGTAACCAGGGTACGAGCGGCACTGCTGCGAGGCCCCGACTCACTCGGCCGCAACGTGATCGTCGGTGCCGACCAGCCTGCACCCGACGAGTGGGCCGGTTGTGAGCGCATCGTCGTCGGGGCGAACGAGCTGGCAACACCCGAACCGTTGCTGGCCCGGTTGCGCGTGGCGGCGACCGGTGCCGCGGCACTCGTCATCGAGCTGAACGTCGACTTCGCCGACTGTCCGGCATTGTCGACCAACGAGGCGGCCTACGAGCTCGGGCCCCGGTTCTTCTTCCCGCTCGACGAGGTGCACCATCTCGTCTGGTCGAACGCCATCGACGCCCGTGGCGAACCCCGTTGGGAGCTCGTCGATCGGGCGGTCGCGCTCGGTGCATCGGTCTCCGACGGCACCACGGGCGATGTGGTAGGCCCCGACGGCGTACTGCGGTGGCTCGACGGTGGGCCGGTGCGGCACCACGATCCGCTGCTCGGCATCCCCGTGGTGCACGCCGTGGCCGTCGAACACGGGTCGCTCGCGGCACCGGCGGCCAACGTGTCGCCTGCGGAGCTGGCACCGGACCAGCTCGCCGCCGTCACGCATGTCGGTGGCGCAGCGCGCATCATCGCCCCCGCGGGCTCGGGCAAGACCCGCGTGCTCACCGAGCGCGCCCGCCACCTGCTCACGGCCTGGAACCTGCCGCCGAGCGCCGTCACCCTCGTGGCGTTCAACAAGCGTGCACAGGTCGAGATGAGCGAGCGAACCTGCGATCTGCGTGGCCTCCAGATCCAGACGTTCAATGCGTTGGCGCTCGCCATCGTGAACGGCCGGGCACCGTTCGCACCCCAGTCCCGCCGCCTGCGAACGCTCGACGAACCCGATGTGCGCCGCATCATCGCCAAGCTGGTCACGGTGCCCAAGCGGCGCAACGTCGACCCCATCGCCCCGTGGATCGACGCCCTGTCGCTGCTGCGTCTCGGTCTCGTGAGCCCTACCGAGGTCGAGGCTCGGTACAACGGCGACGTCGACGGGCTCGTCGACGTGTGGCCGCAGTACCGCAAGGCGCTCGACCGCGAAGCCGCGCTCGACTTCGACGATCAGATCTACCGGGCGATCGATGTGTTGCTCACCCAACCGGCCGCCCGGGCGGCGGCGCAGCGGGCGTGCCGGGTGCTCCTGGTCGACGAGTTCCAGGACCTCACCCCGGCCCACCTCCTCCTGGTCCGGCTGCTCGGCGCACCCGGTGGCGCGGTGTTCGGCGTCGGCGACGACGACCAGACGATCTACGGCTACAACGGCGCCGATCCCGGCTCACTCATCGACTTCGCCACACTCTTCCCCGGCGCCGGCGACCACCCCCTCGAGGTGAACTACCGCTGCCCCGGCGGCGTCGTCGCCGCCGCGGACATGCTGGTGCGCCACAATCGCCGCCGGGTGGCCAAGACCATCCGAGCCTCATCCGATAGGACTGACGGCTACACCGTCACCTCATCGGACGATCCCGTCGCTGCGTCGGTCGAGCTGGTCGAGCAGGCCATCGCCGACGGCACTCCCCCAGCGCACATCGCCGTGTTGACCCGAGTGAATGCCACCATTGCACCGGTACAGGTCGCCCTCACCGGCCGAAGTGTGCCGATCACGGGCGGAGTGGGCGCGGAATTTGCCGACCGCACCGCCATCCGGGCCGTTCTCGCCTGGCTGCGGCTCGCCTCGGCCCGACGCTTCATCGACAACGACGTCGTCGAGGCCCTGCGCCGGCCGTCGCGACCTCTCCACCCTCGCATCACCGACTGGGTGGCCGAACAGAACACCGTCGAAGACCTCCACAAGCTGGCCGAGCGACTCAACAACGACCGCGACACCGACCGCGTCCACAGCTTCGCGGCCGACATCGACCGGCTCCGAACGATGGCCGCCAAGGGCGCGTCGACGTTTCGCATCGTCTCGACCCTCGTCGACCAGATGGATCTGGCCGGTTCGGTCGCCACGCTCGACAACAGCCGCCACGGCATGAACCGATCAGCCCAGAGCGACGACCTCCAGGCCATTCTGCAGCTGGCGTCACTCCACACCGACGCCGCCACCTTCGAGGCATGGCTGCGATCCCAGCTCGTGACCAAACGCGATCCCGCTGGCGTTCAGCTGTCCACGGTGCACCGAGTCAAAGGTCTCGAATGGCCCCTCGTCGTGGTTCACCTCGCCGACACCGACCAGTTTCCCCACCGCCTGGCCGACGACACCGAGGAAGAACGACGCCTCTTCCATGTCGCCATCACTCGGGCGTCCGATCACGCGGCCATCGTCACCGGAACCCATCCGAGCCCGTTCGTTGCCGAGCTCACCACCGAGCCCCCCGAGCACCTTCCCGAAGAGGTGACTCGCTCCTCGAGGACGACCACTGTCGTGCGAAAGTCGGCCGCCGCCGACCACCCCTTGCTCGATCGCACCGTGGTCATGGCCGTGCCGGGCCTCGTCCTGGTCGACCAGGGCACCGAGTGGACCATCACCGACATCGAGCCCGCGGCCGCGCTGGCCACCAACGGCGCGGCGACCCGCCGGTTCGGGCTCGGCGACGCGGTCGAGACGCTGGGCCGTCAGCGAGGTGCGCTCGCCGGCCGCCACGGCGACGTCGACGAGCACGCCGTTCGAGTGTTCGACGAGATGCGGGCGTTCCGCAACGACGTACGGGGCACCAAGCCCGCCTACACCGTGTTCGACGACAAGACCCTGGTGGCGATCGCCTCGGCGCGACCCGAGTCGCTCGTCGAACTGGCGCGGGTGAAAGGCGTCGGCCCGGCCAAGCTCGAACAGTACGGCGATGCCGTGTTGGCGATCGTCGCCGGCGAGTGAGCCTGGTGGTGCCATCCATGCCAACATGGCGCGATGACCAACTTCCATGATCTCGAGATGACCTCCATCACCGGTGAGCAGATCGCGTTCGACCGGTTCCGTGACCAGGTGTGCCTCGTCGTCAACGTCGCCAGCGCCTGAGGTCTCACCCCTCAGTACGCAGGTCTGCGTGCGATTCACAACGAGATCGACGGCTTCCAGGTTCTGGGATTTCCGTGCAACCAGTTCGGCGCCCAGGAACCGGGCAGCGACGAGGAGATCCTCGAGTTCGTCACCTCGAAGTTCGACGTGAACTTCCCGATGTTCTCCAAGATCGAGGTGAATGGCGACGGCGCCGCCGAGCTGTACAAGTGGCTCAAGGCCGAACAGCCCGGCGAGGCCGACGCGCCCGACATCACCTGGAACTTCGAGAAGTTCCTCGTCGATGGCAGCGGCAAGGTCGTCGCGCGCTTCCCGCCCCAGATCACGCCCGAACAGGTCGCCGAGACACTTCCCCAGTACCTCTGAGGGCGCAGTACGTCTGAGGGCGCGGCCGAACGGGCCGGCTCAGGCCCGGTCGACGGCCACCGCCCAGCATCCACGCGACGCGTTGTGCACGTGGATCCTCGCAGCCCGTTCGTCGGCGAACAGTCCCTCGATCGTGGTCGCCAGCGACGTGCCGTCGATCACTGCGGCGTCGAGCATCATCTCGCAACCGTCGAACGAGCGCACCGAGAGCTGTCGCGTGGTCAGCTGATCGGGCAGGACTCCGCCGTCGGTCGGCGGGGAGCACGGTTCTCCGTGCAGAAAGATCGGGCTGGCCGAGCGGTACGGCGATGCGGCCGAGAACGGGTCGTGCGACACCAGGACCAACTCGTCGCCGACCTGGGCATCGCGCAGGCACTGGCGGCACGGATAGCCGGGCGCGGCGTCGGCGACGACCGCTTCGATTGCGAGGTCACGGAGCCGGTTGGCGATGTCGGGCTCGATGGGGCGGAGGACGAATGCAGGGGAAGCCATGACCAGAGAGTCTCCCGGACCGTCGGACATGGGCGGACGTCTCCGGCCCCGGTCCGGCGGCACCGGCATGGGGTAAGTTCGCCGAATGGGAAGCAGCGGGAGCCGACGCTGAAGGTCCTGGTCGTCGGGGGCACGCTCTTTCTCGGCCGGGCGGTCGCCGAGCACGTGATCGCGGCTGGACACGAAGTCACGCTGTTCAACCGAGGGCGCACCAACCCCGGTCTGTTCCCGGAGGCCGAACACCTGATCGGTGACCGCGATACCGACCTCGCTGCGCTCGAAGGCCGCAGCTTCGACGCCGTGATCGACCCGTCGGCCTACTTCCCACGGCAGGTCACTGCGGTGGTCGACGCACTGGACCACATCGATCACTACACCTTCGTGTCGTCGTGCTCGGTCTACGCCGACCACAGCATCGTCGGCGCCGACGAGGAAAACGAGCTCCTGACCGTCGAGGATCCCTCGGTCGAGAGTCTCGACTCACCCGACAACTACGGCGGGTTCAAGGCGATGAGCGAGGCCGCGCTCGACGCGGCTCTCCCCGGGCGTTGCCACCACGTGCGGGCCGGGCTCATCGTGGGGCCACACGACCCCACGGGCCGGTTCACCTACTGGGTCGAACGCCTCGGCCGGGGAGGGGAGATCCTTGCGCCCGAGCCGCAGGATCAGCCGGTGCAGTTCATCGACGTGGGTGACCTCGCGGCCTGGATCCTCACCGCTGCCGACAACCGCGTCACCGGCACCCTCAACGCAACCGGTCCGCGCGCGCACACGATGGCGACCATGCTCGACCAGATCGAACGCGTCGTCGACGGAGGGGGTCGCCTCACCTGGGTGGCCGAGGACTTCCTCGTCGACCACGAGGTCGAGCCCTGGACCGATCTGCCGATGTGGCTCCCGCCCGGCGCCCTTCCCACCCACGTCGGCTTCCAGAGCCGAAGCTCCGCCCGCGCCGAAGCCGCCGGGCTGCGGACGCGACCGCTCGCCGAGACCGTGGCCCGAACCGTGCATTGGCTCGGCGATCGAGGGCCCGTGCAGGCACCTTCGACGAACACCGGTCTCGACCGACCGCCGGTGGGCCTCGACCCCGAACGGGAACGTCGACTCCTCCAGGAATGGGCCCAGCGCCCGCCAGTGACGATCTGATCTACGATCGGAGATCTCGTCGGACCGGTTGGAGACGATGCTCATGCGATCCCTTCGCACGATGCTGGTGGCCATCACCCTGGTCGCTGCGGCCTGCAGCGGCGACGACGGCAGCTTCAGCGCCGCCACCGACCCCGGTTCCTCGAGCAGTACCTCGTCGAGCACGAGCGACATCGACGTCTGCTCGCTGCTGACCCCCGACGAGCTCACCAGCACGGTCGGCCAGGCGCCATCGTTTCGATCGACCGAGCCGGCGGGACCCTTCACCGGCTGCAGCTGGGGCACCGGCTTTCTCATCGTGCAGATCGCCGAGTCCGACTCGCTGATCCTCGCCCCCGGCGAAGATGCCTGTCCCTCCGCCGGTGTCGGCGACGAATCGGTCGTGTGCAACGGCCGCGTCCAGTTCCTCACCAACGGCATCTTCACGACGATCTCGACCATCGACCGGGTACCCGAAAGTCAGCTCATCGAGGTGGCCCGCGTGCTGGTGCCCAAGCTCCAGGGCTAGATCAACCCTTCAACAAGAACTCGCCCTCGGCCTCGCCCAGCACGACCGAGATCTCGGCGGCGAGCTCGGGCAGCTTCGCCAGCTCCGGGTCGCCATCGGTGAGCTCGAGGGCCACCTCTCGTGCCCGCTCGACCCACTCCCGGTCGCGTCGCAGCGAGGCGAGTCGCAGGTCGTTGCGGCCCTTCTGACGCTCGCCCATGATCGTCCCCTCACCACGAAGCTCGAGATCGACCTCGGCCAGCTCGAAGCCGTCGGTTGTGCGCACCAGCGCGGCCAGTCGTTCCTCGGCGTCAGGGGTCAACGCCTTCGCGATGAGATGGCAGGCCGAGGCCGCGCTCCCTCGTCCGACGCGGCCGCGAAGCTGGTGGAGCTGGGCGATCCCGAAACGGTCGGCATCGACGATCGCCATCACCGTCGCGTTGGGTACGTCGACGCCGACCTCGATGACCGTCGTGGCCACGAGCACGTCGAGGCGGCCGGAACGGAACAGGTCCATGACCTGGTCCTTCTCGGCGGGTGAGAGGCGCCCGTGCAACAACCCGAGCCGCAGCCCGGCCAGCTCGTCGGCTTCGAGTCGCTCGTAGGTCTCCTCGACGGAACGAACGTCGAGCTTCGACGACTCCTCGATCAGCGGACACACCACGTAGGCCTGATTCCCGACGGCGACGGCCTCGCGGACCGACGCCCACACCCCGACCTCGTCGAGGTCGGTGCGGGCCCAGTACGTGGCGATCGGCGTCCGTCCCGGCGGCAGCTCGTCGAGCACCGACACGTCGAGATCGCCGTACACGGTCATGGCCGCGGTTCGGGGAATGGGCGTGGCCGTCATGACCAGGACGTCGGGTGTCGCGCCCCGCGCGCTCTTGGTGCGCAGAGCCGCCCGCTGCTCGACACCGAAGCGGTGTTGCTCGTCGACGACCACCACGCCGAGGGACGCGAACTCCACCGCCTCCTGGATGAGGGCATGGGTGCCGACCGCGATGTCGATCTCACCCGACGCCAGCTCGGCCAGGATGCGCTTGCGCTGGGCCGATCCGACCCTGCTCGACAACAGCGCCACCCGCAGTTCCCGCTCGGGGAACAGCGAGTCGGACCGGTCTTCGACGACGAACCCTTCGAGGATCTCGCTGACCCCGGCGAAATGCTGTTCAGCCAGGACCTCGGTCGGGGCCATGAACGCTCCCTGATGTCCGCCCTCCACCGCCATCAGCAGCGCCGCGACCGCCACGAGGGTCTTGCCCGAGCCGACATCGCCCTGGAGCAACCGGTGCATGGGCGACGGCGCCGCGAGATCGGCGGCAATCTCGCCGATCACCCGTTCCTGGGCACCCGTGAGCGTGAAGGGCAGTCGATCGCGAAACGCCGAGAGCATCGGGCCCTCGACCCGATGTTCGATGCCCGACTCCATGGCCTCGAGCATGCGCTTGCGCCGTACCAGCTCGAGCTGCACCCGCAGCAGCTCGTCGAAGACCAGCCGGCGGCGGGCATTGCTCGCCTCGGGCATCGACTCGGGCCCATGGATCCCGTGCAACGCCGTCTGACGACTCACCAGATCCCACCGCGCCAACACCTCGGCCGGCACCGGATCGGCGATGCCCCGTTGGGTGCTGCGTCGGAGGACCTGGGCCACCCAGTCGGCAAGGTCCCAAGTGTGCAGGCCCGCCTTCTCCGACTGCGGGTACACGGGCACGATGCGACCGGTCTTGTCGCCGACCAGATCGACCACCGGGTTCGCCATCTGTCGGCTGCCTCGGTACACGTCGATCTTGCCGAACACCACCACCTGGGTGCCCTCGGACAGCTGCCTGGCTCGCCACGGCTGGTTGAAGAACGTGAGCGACAGGCGGCCCGAACCGTCGCTGATCGTCACGGTCACCAGCGTGCGGCCGTTGCGGGTCCGGCGGGCCTGCGCCGACAGCACCTCGCCCAGCACCATCGCCTCGTCACCGGGCACGAGCTCGTCGATGGCGGCTTGCCGGGTGCGATCGATGTACCGCAGGGGGTAGTGCATCAACAGGTCGAGCAAGGTCTCGATCTCGGTGGTACGCAATGCCTCGAGCTTCTTGGGCCCCACGCCGACCAGGCTGTCGACGCTCATTGCGGCGAAGTCGCCGAGGGTCAGCGGCCCGGCGCCAGGCGCCACCGGCTACTCGACCCCGACGTAGAAGGGGTAGAGCGGTTGGCCACCGTGATGCACTTCGACCTCGACGTGGGGTCGATGGTCGGCCAGCCAGGCCTCGACCTCGGCGACGGTTTCGTCGTCGGCCTGGGCCCCGCGAATGAGCGTGACGATCTCGTGATCGCTGCCGACGAGCTCGTCGAGCATCGCGGACGTCGCTTCGACGAGCGTGGGCTTCACGGTGGTGATGCCTCGGCGGGTGAGGCCGAGCCAGTCGCCCTCGGCGATGTCACCGGCCTCGCTCTTGGACGGCCGCACGGCCTGGCACACCTCGCCGGCCTCGACTGCCCCGCCGGCATCGGACATCGCCGCCACGTTGGAGACCAGGGAAGCCTCGGGGTCATAGGCCAGCAGCGCGGCAAAGCCCTCGGCGATGCTGCGGGTGGGAACGACGCCCACCGACCGCTCGGTGGCCTCGTTCACCCGCTCGGCCACGGCGATGATGTTCTTGTTGTTGGGCAGGATCACGACCTGGTCGGCCGAGACCTGGTCGACCGCCTGGAGCAGCTGCTCGGTGGACGGGTTCATGGACTGTCCGCCGGTGACCACCGCCTGGACGCCGAGCGATTCGAAGATCCTTCGAACGCCATCGCCAACCGCCACCGCGACCACCGCAGTGGTGGCCGGAGCCGACGCCACGAGCGACACCGCAGGCTCGTCGCCGGCGACCACATGGAAGTCCTCGATGTGATCGAGCTCCTCGAGCAGATCGGTCACCCGGATCTTGTGGGGCCGACCCACGGCGATCCCGGCCTCGATGGCGGCGCCGATGTCGTCGCAATGGATGTGGCAATTCCAGAGGCCGTCGCCGCCGACGACCACGATCGAGTCGCCGATGTCCATCCAGGCGGCCTTGAATCCGTCGACTGCGCCGTCGGGTGCATCGAGGAAGTACATGACCTCGTACCGGAGATCGGCGATCGACTTCTCCGTCGACTCGTCGGAGGATCGGGCCGACGCACCGACGAACGGTGTAGCGGGGGTCTCGGGCACCGGCATCGGACGCCCGTCGATGACGTTGAGCGCCGCGTCGACGAACAACAGGAAGCCGGCGCCCCCGGCATCGACCACGCCTGCCTCGGCCAATGCCGGTAGCAGCGTGGGGGTTCGCTCGAGCGACTCGCCCCCGACCGTGCGGGCCGTCTCGAACATCGTGAGCAGGTCGGCGCCGTCGGCGACCGCGTGGGTGGCCGCGTCGGCCGACTCGCGCACCACCGTGAGGATGGTCCCTTCGACAGGGCGCATCACCGCGCCATAGGCCGCGACGGCCGCTTCGGTGAGCGCCGAGCTCCATGCGGCGGCATCGGCATCGGGATGGTGGGAGAGACCACCCGCCACGCCACGCAGGATCTGCGACAGGATCACACCCGAGTTCCCCCGCGCACCCATCAGCGAGCCGTGGGCGATGGCTTTGCAGGTTGCCTCGAGGTCGGCGTCGGCGTCGTGCACGGTTTCGACCACCGACGTGAGCGTGAGCGACATGTTGGTCCCCGTGTCGCCGTCGGGCACCGGGTAGACGTTCAGAGCATTGAGCACCTCACGGTGCGCGATCAGCCCGTCACGAAAGACGGCAACGATCGAACGAAGGGCCCCGGCGTCGGTGAAAGCGAGAGGAGCACCCGCGGTGGACACAACGGGGTCGGCAGACATCGCCAGTGATGGTACCGACTGCACCCGCGCCCGGGCCAGGTGGGGTCTCGACGGCAGCTGTCGAATGCCGCTACCGTGGCAGCGTTCACGACCAGCAAATGGGAGGCGGGAGTCAGTGCAAGGGGTGATCAAATCGTACGACCCGACAACGGGCGATGGCGTCATCATGACCGACACCGACTTCTCCGAACACGATCTGGCCGAGAACGCCTTGGAGGGCTCGGTGTTTCGCATGCTTCGGCAAGGCCAACGGGTGCTGTTCGACCTCAACGACGAGGGACGGGCCACACAGCTTCGGTTGGGCTCCGAGATCGACATGGGAACCCCCGACTTCCTCCAGTAGTCCTCCCCGGTTTCCGGGGTGGCAACCACACGACAACGACGTCGGAGGAAAACCCCCATGACCCTGTTCGCCGACCCCGCCGAGGATCTCCTCGCTGCGTACGGACTCCGCTGCCGCGATATCCGATTCGGGCTGACGCAAGACGAGCTGTTCGTTGCTGCGCTGGAGCACGACCGGGGACGCATCCGCCCCGACGGGCCCGACGACGAGCCGAAGGCCTACGCCACCGCATTGGGCCTCGACGGTCCCCTCATGTTCTACAGCGACCCGTCGTGCACCGGCCGACCGGTGGACGACACCTTCGCCGTCGGCCGTCCCGAGGTCGACGACACCGTGTGGTGGAAGCCGAGCTTCTCCCGCTTCGAGCCCGACGCCTTCGATGCCCTCCTCCCCCGGGTCATCGATCACCTCAACGAGACCGACCCCACGTTGTTCGTGACCGACGTGTTCTGCGGCCACGACCCCGACTTCGCCGAGCCCTACCGATTCGTCGGTGAGTACGCCAGCCACGCCTACTTCTGCAACATCATGTTCCCCAACGACGTCCGCGACGACGCCGACCGAGCCGAGACCGGATGGACGATCATCAACGTGCCGTCGTTCACCTGCGTGCCCGAACGCGACGGCACCCGCAGCGGGCGAGCGGTGATCGTCGACATCGCCAACCGTCTGGCGTTGGTGCTGGGCCGCGCCGACTACTGCGGCGTGAACAAGAAGACGATGTTCACGGCCATGAACTACCTCATGCCGGCGATCGGCCAGCTGTCGATGCACTGCTCGGCCAACGTGGGCGACGATGGTCGCTCGGCGATCCTGTTCGGCCTCTCCGGTACCGGCAAGACCACGTTGTCGGCCGATCCGAACCGCTTGCTCATCGGCGACGACGAGCACGTGTGGACCGACCATGGCATCGCCAACCTCGAGGACGGGTGCTACGCGAAGCTCATCGACCTGAACAAGAAAGCCGAGCCGGTCATCGCAGCAGCCCTGTCGATGAAGGGCACCATGATCGAGAACGTCCCCGCCCTGCCGGGCCAGGCCATCGCCGACACCGACCCGCAGGACTTCGACCTCACCGACGGCTCGATCACCGAGAACACCCGATTCGCCTATCCGCTCACGTGCAACCCTGGCGTCGCCGAGGGCGCCCTCGGCCCCCACCCCGACACCATCGTGTTGCTGACCGCCGACGCGTTCGGTGTGCTGCCGCCGGTTTCGATCCTCGAACCCGACGAGGTGATGTATCACTTCGTCACCGGGTTCACGGCGAAGCTGGCCGGCACCGAGGTGGGGGTCACCGAGCCCGAAGCGACGTTCTCGGCGTGTTTCGGTGGTCCGTTCATGGCTCAGAAGCCCTCGGTGTACGCCGAGTTGTTGGCCGCACGGATGGCCGAGCACAAGACCCGCTGCATCCTGTTGAACACCGGATGGACCGGCGGCCCCTACGGCAAGGGTGAACGCATGTCATTGGCCCACACCCGCACGCTGCTCGATGCTGCCCTCAACGGCGGGTTCGACGACGCACCGGTGGTCGTGCAGCCGACACTGGGGATGCGGATGCCGACCGTGTGCGCAGGCGTGCCCGACGAGATCCTCGACCCGCGCCAGACATGGGACGACCCCGACGACTACGACCGGCACGCCACCGAACTGCGCGACATGTTCCACGCGAACTACGAAGCGAAGGGATTCGCCGAGCTCGGCATCGTCAACGTGATGTGACCACGGCTTGGCCGGCTCACGCCCCGGACGGGCCCGGCGACGGGTAACCGTCGGGGTTCTGCGTCTGCCAGCGCCAGTGGTCGGCGCACATCGTCGCCAGATCGCGGCTGGCCTCCCAGTGCAGCTCGACGCGTGCCCGCTCGACCGAAGCGACGCTGGCCACTGCGTCGCCCGGACGTCGCGGGCCGACCGAGCGCGGGATCTCCTGCCCACTTGCCGCCTCGGCCTGGTCCAGGACCTCCAGCACCGAATGCCCCGCGCCAGTGCCGAGGTTCCACGCCCGCCATCCGGGGAACCGCTCGAGTGCATCGATGGCCGAGACATGGCCGTCGGCCAGATCGACGACGTGCACGTAGTCGCGAATGCAGGTCCCGTCGGGAGTGTCGTAGTCGTCGCCGAAAACCACCAGCTGGTCGCGTCGGCCGACGGCCACCTGCATGACGAAGGGCATCAGGTTGTTGGGAATTCCCGATGGGTCTTCGCCGAGGCGACCGGATGCGTGGGCACCGACGGGGTTGAAGTACCGCAACAGGGCGACGCGCCATCGCTCGTCGGAGGCCGCGACATCGGCGAAGACCTCTTCTTGCATGAGCTTGGTCCGGCCGTAGGGATTCACCGCCCCCACGGGATGGTCCTCGGTGATCGGCAGGAACTGGGGATCGCCGTACACGGTGGCCGACGAGGACAACACCAGACGCCAGACCCCGAAGTCGGCCATGGCCTCGACCAGATTGATGCCCCCGATCACGTTGGCCCGGTAGTAGCGGAGCGGCTGGGCGACCGACTCGCCCACCGCCTTGAGGCCGGCCAGATGCACGACGGCATCGATGGCGTGATCGGCGAACACCGACCGGAGGGCCGAGCGGTCGGTGAGATCGGCCTGCTCGAAGATCGGTGATCCCCCTCCGAGCTCCCCCGCCCGCTCGACGGCCACCTCGGAGCCGTTGACCAGGTTGTCGACGACGACCACCTCGTGGCCGGCCTCGAGGAGCGCAACGACGACGTGGCTGCCGATGTAGC
Organism: uncultured Acidimicrobiales bacterium; assembly: GCA_963700995.1. GTDB lineage: Bacteria > Actinomycetota > Acidimicrobiia > Acidimicrobiales > JAHEJN01 > JAHEJN01. The sequence goes on along the minus strand of CAVOZP010000004.1, from coordinate 218,765 downwards.
CCGCGCCGCCCGTGACCATGGTGGTTGGCATGGCCCCATCCAACCACGCCGTACCCACTTTCGGAGAAAAGCCCCGACGGCACGGAATAGACCCCCACGCCGAGCGTTGAGGAAACCTGAGTGCAAAACACTCAACTATCCCTACCTTTCACTCCAGTACCTGTTCTGTAAGGAGCACCGTAATGATGTTCAGGACCTTCGATCCTTTCCATGAGTTCGACCGCCTTGCCCCCCGCACCTCACCCGCCACCCCGACTGTGGCCTACGACACGCTCAAGTTCGACGATCGCTACGAGCTGCGCTTCGACGTTCCGGGAGTCGATCCCGACACGATCGAGCTGACCGTCGACCGCCGGGAGCTGTTGCTCTCCTTCGAGCGCACCGAGGATCTGCCCGAGGGCGCCGAGGTCGTCGCCCGTCGCCGTCGGCTCGGCCCGGTCTCCCAGCGGCTGTTCCTGGGTGAGGGCCTCGACCCCCAGGGTCTCGATGCCCGGTACGACCAGGGCGTGCTCACCGTCGTGATTCCCGTGGCCGAGACGGCCAAGCCCCGTCGGGTGGCCATCGGTGCCGGCAACGGCGCCAGCTGACCGAACCCCTCCGCCGAAACGGACTCCGGTTCCCCCGCCGTCGAGTCCGTCGGAGACGCCGTGGTGCGGGTGACCTGCCTCACCCGCACCACGGTGCGACAACCCGTTCGCCGAACGGTGCCGACCGACTAGGGTCGCAAATGACTCGAGGAGGTCATCGTTCATGGTCAGTTCCTACGTGTTGATCCAGGTCGACATGGGCAAGGCGTCCGACGTCGCCAGCGCCATACGCGCCATTGGTGGCGTCGTCAGCGCCGACATCGCCACCGGGCCCTACGACATCATCGCCAAGGCGTCGGCCGACACGATGGACGATCTCGGACGCATGGTGGTCGGCCAGATCGAGATGGTGCCCGGGATCACCCGCACCCTCACCTGCCCCGTCGTCAATCTCTGACCGAGGCGTCGGATCGCCCTACGACGTGGCGCCGACCAGCATCGCCCGGATGCCCAGACCCATGAGGAACAAGCCGCCGCCGCCGTACAGCAGATAGCGCACGTGGGCCATCTGGGCCCGGTAGCTGTAGATGATGCCGACCGCGATGATGGCGACGAACCCGTAGAACAGGTGGAACTGTGGGGGCTCGATGTCTTGTCCGGCGACCAGGGCCACGCCAAGGCTGACCTGCACGAAGATCCACACCTCGGCGAAACCGGTGAACCACCACAGGGCGCGACTGCGGAGACCTTCGACCCAGTTGGCGGCCAGGGCCCATGCTCCCGCCAGGCCGTTGGCGATCACCATCACCCACGCCGACGCCTCGTGGAGCTCGCTCAAGGTCGACGCCAGCACGAGCGGCAGCGTCGCCGTCACCGACGGCCCCTCATCGGACCACCGAATCGGTGTCACCGGGCAGGGCGTCGATGGAGAGGATGCCGTCGACCACGTCGAGCTCGACGACGGCGCAGTGGTCGGGCCGAAAGACCGTGACCTCGTCGCGCCCGAGAACCGACGACACCAGGGCATTCATGACTACGAAGTGGCTCACCCACACCTGAGGGAACTGTACGCCGGCTGCCGCCTCGAGGATGTCGTCGCGCCAGGTGTTGACCTCGTCGGGGAGAACGGCCCACGTCCCGGCCAGTGCACCGCGCAACCATTCGTTCCGCGCGGTCAGGTCGGAGGTAGGTGAAGGGAGCTCACGCAGCACCGGCGCCACCGCGACCGACACCCCGTAGCGCTCGGCCAGGGGTTCGGCGGTCTGGCGGGCCCGCTTCAGCGGTGAGGAGAACACGGGTCGTCGCTTCTCGGTGCCGAGGCGATCGGCGAGCGCCTCGGCCTGGGCCACTCCGCGGGTGCTCAGCCCCGGGTCGGCGGCCTCGGCGAACCCGGCCGCCGCCTCGCCGTGGCGCACCACCACGAGCCGGGTCATGACGGAACGGCGATCGGGATCGTCTCGTTGCCCGGTTGTGCTCCCGGTCGATGGAACCACTCGGTGCCGAAGGCCAGGGCGAACACCTCGTCGGGCATCGAGAGGAAGAACGAGTCCTCACGGATCTGGCTTGCGTGGGCTCGCATCGCCGCCCGCTTGCGCTCGATGAAGGAGCCGACGTCGACGGCATGGGTGAGCTCGCCCTCGGCCATGCCGAAGGTCTCCGTGTCGACCTCGGGCGGCTCTTGGTCGTACAGCTCGGCGGCCGTCGCGAGCTGGCGAGCGATCTCGTCTCGGTTCATGGTGGCCCAGTACACCTCGTCGATGCCGGCCTGCTCGGCGAAGCGGGTGCCCACCCGGTGTACTTGGATGTGATCGGGGTGGTCATAGCCCCCGTGGTCGTCGTAGATCGTGAGCACGTCGATGGTCTCTTCGGCGACCAGCGTGACGAGCCGCCTCGCTGCATGGTCGATCTCGGCCTGCCAGAAACTGGCAGGATCGTGGTTGGTGTGGTCGCCGTTCATCCCCGAGTCGCGGTAGCCGAGGAATTCGGTCCGGTGCACCCCGAGGATCTCGGCGGACCGCAGCATCTCGGCCCGGCGACGATCCGCCAACGACTCGCCTTCGGCTAGACCCTCGAGGGGGTCGAGTCCGAGCTCACCGGTGGTCGCGACGACCAGCACGACGCGATGTCCGGCAGCAGAGGCTCGCATGATGAGCCCGGCGGTGGCGATGGCCTCGTCGTCGGGGTGGGCATGGAGGCAGAGGAGTGTGGCCATGGCTGCAAGTGTGCCCGCCCGGCAGCCGAGCGCGCACCGAGTGGGTGCGCCGAGCGAGCCGGCCGAGAAGCAGATCACGGAGAAGCGTCGTCTTCGTCGGCCGCGTCGGCCAGACTGTCCGGATGGCATTCGGTCAACCATCGGGTCCCCCGGCATCGACTCGGCAGGTACGGGAGTTGCTGACGCTCCTCGAGAATGCCGGTCACACCGACTTCCGTGACGCACGGGGTCCGATGGGCTTCACGCAGCGCCAGGCCGGCGGCAAGTTCACCAGAGACGAGGCAGTTGCGTTCATCGAGCAGCTCGAAGAGGCCGAGCACAGCGGAGTCGCTCCGGTTGCGGCCGAGCCCGCTGAGCGGCTCACTGCTGCCGACCAGGCCCTCCGTGCCATCCCCACCGAACGCCTCGCGGCGGAAATGCAGCGTCGCGGCTGGATCGTTGTCGAGCCCTAGGACGCCTCAGCCACAGACAATGGCCAGTTGGTAGAAGTTGAAGGTGCAGGTCTTCGTGAATGTGATGGTCTGGTTTGCGTTCGACAGGGCCCCGGCAAGACAGCTGTTGTTCGGCGCAGTGCACCTCGCCCGTGACGCGAAGGTCGCCATCGGCCCGTCGAACCGGCATCCGGACGTGGCCAGGTCGAACCGTACGGATCCGGGCAGATTCGTTGCGGTGACCGTTGCCGGGAAGTTGGCCGTCGCGTTCCAGATGTTGGTTGCCACACAGCCCCCACCGTTCGCGTCGGTGCGCGTGAGATTGCCTTCGAACCTGGCCCGATAGGTCCCGGCGAGGGTGCCTGCGGCGTGAGCCGGGGCGGTGAGCAAGACCTCGGGGGCAATCCAGAGCGCACCGGTGGCGCCCACGAATCGCTGAATCACTCGTCGCCGATCGAGCCGGAATGATTCGCGCGCGGGATCGCCATCCGGTGACATGGCGCAGGATCCTACCCGACCGATATCGGCGTGGGCGATCGCGCGGCTACTCATCCGATCGTCGCAATGGAAGCGCTCAGGCAACGGCACCCTCGGACCGCAGCTCGGTGATCTCGTCGGGATCGAAGCCGGCCGCGGCGAGAACGACGTCGGTGTCGGCTCCGGCAACCGGGGGTGGCGAAGGAACCGCGGGGGGCGTTCGATCGAAACGGGGAGCGGGAGCCGGCTGCACCGCTCCGGCGACGTCGATGAAGGTGTCACGGGCGACGTTGTGCCGATGATGGGGCGCCTCGCGCAACGACAGCACGGGAGCGAAGCACACGTCGGTGTGCTCCATCAGCGCACACCATTCGTCGCGGGTCCTCGTGCGGAACACCTCGGCCAGGCGGGTCTTCAGCTCGGGCCAGGCCAAGTGATCCATTTGGCGCTCGACGAAGTCGGCGTCTGAGTCGAGCCCGGTCAAACGCAGGAGCTCGCGGTAGAACTGAGGCTCGATCGAACCGATCGACACGTACTTGGCGTCGGCGGTCTCATAGACGTCGTAGAAGTGGGCGCCCGTGTCGAGCAGGTTCACTCCTCGTTCGTCGCGCCACAGCCCACCCTGAAGCATCGAGTGGGTCATCATCGCCAACAGGGCCGAACCGTCGACCATGGCGGCATCGATCACCTGCCCTTGCCCACTGCGGCCCGCTTCGACGAGTGCCGCGAGCACGCCCACGGCCAGCAGCATGCCGCCGCCGCCGAAGTCGCCGACGAGGTTCATGGGCGGCACCGGCGCCTGACCCGCCCGACCGATCGCGTGCAGGGTTCCCGACAGCGCCACGTAGTTGATGTCGTGGCCGGCCGCCGACGCATACGGGCCGTCCTGGCCCCACCCGGTCATCCGCCCGTACACCAGTGCCGGATTCCGCCGCAGACAATCGTCGGGGCCGACACCGAGGCGCTCGACCACTCCGGGCCGGAACCCCTCGACCAGAGCATCGGCCGTCTCGACCAGACGGAGAACGGTCTCGAGCCCGGCGGGATGTTTGAGATCGACGCCGATGGACCGCTTGCCGCGGTTCAACAGGTCGCCCGAGGTCGAGCCCGTGGGGTCGGGCCGGACTGCTCGGGCCCGTTCGACCCGGATGACCGAAGCACCGAGATCGGCCAGCACCATGGCGCCGAAGGGCGCGGGCCCGAGTCCGGCGAGTTCGATGATCGTGGTGCCGGCGAGGGGCCCCATCAGACCCGGCTGCCGACGATCAGTTGCAGAATCGCCTCGATGATGGGCGACCAGAACGCGTCGAGCAGGTCGTGGCCCATCTCGTCGATCATCAACAGGTGAGCGCCGGGAATCAGCTCGGCCGTGCGTTCACCACCGCTGGGCGCGATGAGGGTGTCCTGGCCGCCGTGCACCACCAGCGTGGGCACATCGAGACTTCGCAGTGCGGGCTCGCGATCGCCCGATGCCATGGCCGCGCCGTACTGACGCTGTGCCGCGTCGGGATGGTGATCGCGCTCCCACATCTCGCCGAACTGCTCGGCGAGCGCCACCTCGTCGAGCAGATCGGCGGTGCCCCAAACGCGACGCTGGGCGATCGATCGCTCGATCGACTCCTCGCGGGTGGTCGGGGCGGGCCAGAGAAGGGCCTCGATCGCCTCGTCCGAACCCTGGCCGTAGTCGGAATTGCCCGTGTTCGACATGATGCAGGTGAGGCTGCGAACGCGGTCGGGGTGGTTGACCGCCACCAGCTGGGCGATCATTCCCCCGAGCGACATGCCGACCACGTGGGCGGCATCCAGCCCGAGAGCGTCGATCACGCCGACGGCGTCGGCCGCCATGTCGTCGAGGAGGTACGGCGGATCGAAACTCTCGCCGGCGAGAGTGGCCGCCATCGCGTCGTCGAATTCAAACGGGAGGTGATCGAGCTTGGTCGACAAGCCGATGTCACGGTTGTCGAACCGGATGACGTACAGGAACCGATCGGCCAACGCTTCACAGAAGCCGACCGGCCACGACAGACACTGCGCACCGATCCCAGCGATGAGCAGCACCGGCTCGTCGCCGGCGTCGCCAAAGGTCTCGTGATAGAGATCGAGCTCGCCCACCGACAGGTGACTCACCGCTACAACCGGTCGAGCAGGTCGCGCTTCTTGGCGTCGAACTCGGCGTCGGTGAGCACACCGCTGCGGCGGAGCTCGTCGAGCTTCTTGATCTGATCCGGGATGGAGTCGAAAGAGGCCTCGGCTCGGGCGCTGCTCGCAGCACGACCCATGTGCTCGAACCGGCGAGTCTCGTCGGCCTCCATGGCCCGATAGATGGCCTGTTGCACGTTGCGGGGCTTGCGAATGTCGTTGAATGTCTGGCGGCCACCTTCCCCCGCCGATTCGATTCCGAGATCTCCAGCTCCGATGAGACGTTCGAAGAGCGTCTGGTTGAAGAACACCGTGTTGATGCGATCGAGGGGGATCTCGATGCCCTTCTTGGCGATCACCCCCGTGCGCGAGATCACCCGTTCGCTCGTGACCACGAAGTTGATGCCGGCCCACCGCACGTAGCGAACGACGAAGTTGCCCAACGCGCCGAGAAGGATGATCCCGGCCAGGATCTTCATCGGAGAATTGTCGATCGCAACAAGGATGGCGATGCCGAGAATGACCGCAAAGGCGAGCAACGCGCCAACCGGGGCGACGTACCACCAGTGCGGTCGCAGATCGAGGACGATCTCTTCGTTGTCGTTGAGCAGATCAGGCGGAAACGCCACGTCGATGACTGTAGTCCTTCCATCCCGAAGCGGTCAGCCCCAACCGAGCTCGTGGAGACGATCGTCGTCGATGCCGAAGTGGTGGGCGATCTCGTGCACCACAGTGACGAGCACCTCGTCGCGCACCTCGTCGTCGGTTGCGCATACCGCGCAGATCGGATCCTGGTAGATGTACACCCGATCGGGCATGACCATGCCGCCATAGTCGTCGCGCTCGGTCAGCGGAACTCCGTCGTATAGCCCGAGGAGGTCGGGATCTCCCCCGTCGCGCTCGACGATGACGGCCACGTTCTCGATCAGCCCCGCCAGCTCCGTCGGGATTGCTTCGAGTGCGGCCTCGACCAACGCCTCGAATCGACGGTTGCTCATGCGGATCATCGGAAGAACCCTAGGCAGTGCGGTCCGCCGCGGTGCCATCGCCTCTGCGTAGGGTCGGCCCGTGGAGGCCGACCGCGATTCGCTGCTCATCGGGCTGAGCGACGCCCAGCGAGAGGCGGTCACCGCCGACGACCCCCTCCTGTGCATCGTCGCCGGTGCCGGCTCGGGCAAGACCCGCGTGCTCACTCGTCGGGTCGCCTGGCGGGCGGCCACCGAGTCGCTCGACCCGGCGCACACGCTGGTGCTCACCTTCACCCGCAAGGCCGCGTCGGAGCTGGGCGACCGCCTGGACCAGCTTGGTCTCCGCGGCGATGTCGCGGCGGGAACGTTCCACTCCCTGGCCTACGCACAGCTGCGTGCGCGCTGGAACGACCGCGACATCTCGGCACCCAAGCTCATCGATCGGCGGACCAAGCTCTTCGGCGAGGCCATGGGAGGCGTCAGTATCGACGCGGCTCGAGCCGGGCTCGCCGAGCACGACTGGACGAGGGCACGCATGATCGAGCCCGAGGGCTACGAGGCGGCGGCCGCTGCGGCACGGCGGCGACCGGTGGGCAACCCTTCAGAGCTCGTCGAGGCGTTCCGCGCCTTTGCCGCCCTGAAGCGCAAACGTCGCCTGGTCGACTTCGACGACCTGCTCGCCCTGGCCCTACGCGACCTTCGCGCCGACGCCGACTACGCCGCCGCCATGGCGTGGCGGTTCCGGCATCTGTTCGTCGACGAGTTCCAGGACGTCAACCCGCTGCAATTCGCCCTGCTCGAGGCGTGGAGAGCCGATCGGCCCGACCTGTGTGTGGTGGGCGACCCCGATCAGGCGATCTACGGGTGGAACGGTGCCGATGCCAGTCACCTCGTCGACTTCGACACGCGCCTCGGCGGCCGGACCATCGAGCTGACCGACAACTTCCGGTCGTCGCCCGAAGTGGTGCGAATCGCTCACCTCGTCCTGGCCGCCGACCGGTCGACTCCCACGGTGCACCAACCGACCGCTGGTCCTCCTGTGATCGTCGGCCACGACGATGACCGCCTCGAGGCGGCCGGTATTGCCCGGGCCGCACGCGACGCGCACCCACCGGGCACCCCCTGGTCGACGCAGGCGGTGCTCGTTCGCACCAACGCCCAGACCGTGCTCATCCAGGAGGCGCTCGCCGCCGCCGGCATCCCCTATCGGGTCCGCGGAGGGCGCAGCTTCGTCGAGCACCCTGCGGTCGTCCTTGCCCTTCAACTCCTTCGTGGCCATCCCGGTCGTCTCGGCGATGCGCTCGGCGATCTGCGTGATATCGACTTGACCGAGCTGAAGGTCAACGATGCCGTTGAGCACCTCGACGTCGTGGTGCGCCTGGCCTATGACCATCTGCGGCTCGATCGCGACTGCACGGCGCGTGCCTTCGCCGAGCTGTTGGGCACCACGGTGGCAGGCGAGGTCATCGGGCCGTCGGGCGACGCCATCGACATCGCCACCTTTCACGCCGCCAAGGGCCTCGAATGGTCGGTCGTGCATCTGGCCGGGCTCGAAGAGGGTTACGTCCCCATTTGGCAGGCAACGTCACCCGAGGCGGTGGCCGAGGAGCGGCGGCTCCTCCACGTGGCCATGACCCGGGCCCGCACGCACCTGAGCCTGCACTGGGCTCGCCGGCGCACCTTCGGTGATCACACGTCGGACCGCGCTCGATCGGGCTTCTTGCGGGTCCTCGACGAGCACCGGCTCATGACCGACCTTCCGACCGCACCCGATCCGGGTGTCCGTGAGTCACTTCGAACGCGCCGTCAGGAGCTCGACTCCACCCCGCCATTCGTGATGGCCCGCGATGCGTTGCACGCGAGCCTGCTCGCTTGGCGGGATTCGGCAGCCCGGGCGACGGGTGTCGATCCGGCCGCAGTGGTGAGCGACCAGGTCCTCGCCGTGATCGCCGATACGAGACCCGTGACCGAGACCGACCTCGCCGCCATCGACGGCTTCAGCGCCATCCGGCGCGCCCGGTACGGGGAGAGACTGCTCGAAGTGGTCACCGCCGCCGGCCTGGAGTAGCGCTACAGGTCGATGGGCACGAAGACCACGGCGACGGTGGCCTCGCAGTTGGCGAGGATGTACTCGACGTTGCGGCCGAGGAACGGCTTGCCCGCCACCCGGCGGAGGCTCGTACCCACCACGACCAGATCGACCTCCCGCTGCCGGGCGATCTTCACCAGCTCCTCGCCCGGATGGGCCGCCTGACGGACCACGGCCTCGGCTTCCACGCCGATCTCACCGGCCAGCTCGCGCGACTGCTCGACCAGCCTCTGGCCGACCGTGGCGTCGGCGGTGGGCACCGCTCGTCGATGGAACATCCGGGGCAGCACACCCTCGCTCGCGTCGGGAGCCTCGACGTGGGCCACGATGAGCTCGGTGCCGAGCTGGCGACCGAGGTTGAACGCGACCTCCTGGGCCGCACGTGATCCCGCCGTGGCCGCGACCGGGACCAGCGCCCGGCTGAAGGCCCCCGGGAGCGGTCGGTCGAGATTGCGGGCGCGGCGAACGACCACGACCGGAATGGGCGCTTCGGACAACACGTCGTCGACAAAGGGCGAGATGAGCTGGCCGTCGACTACGTCGTGGGCACCCAGACCGATGACACCGAAGCCCAGCTCGGTTTCGCGGCGAATGGCCTCGAGCGGGCTTCCGTTCTTGATCCTGCGGTGCTCGACCTCGCGGCCGTGCAGCACGTTGCGCAGCGGCTCGATGTCGGGTTCGCCTTCTCCGTTGCCGACAGTCAAGACGGTGACGCCCGACTCGGGCGGCCAGGCCAGGTGCAGGAGCTGGGCAGCCGCGATCGACGTCGGGTGGCCACGACTGGGCACGAGCATGCGCTGATTGCGGACGACCAGGTTGCGACTGAGAGCTGCTTCCCGACCGAGACGCTCGATCTCGTCGGGCGTGCCCTGGTAGTTGCGAACGACCGCTCGCAGTGACACCGAGGCGAAGATCGAGGTGATGACCGGCACCAGGACGATGACGGTGAACGCGGTGCTGGAGAACACACCGAGCTCGAGCCCCACCGTCGCGATGACGACCTCGAGCGCGCCACGTGCGTTCAGGCCGGCGCCGAGGGCCAGACCGGCGCGATGGGTTCGGCCCACGACCCGAGCACCGGCGTAGGCGCCGATGAACTTGGCCACGATCGCGACGAGCACCACGACGGCCGTCCAGCGCAGCGCGGTTGCCGACCGCAGCGTCTCGAGATCGATGCGCAAGCCCGCAGTTGCGAAGAACAGCGGGGCGAACACGGTGAAGGTGATCGACTCGAGGTGATGGCGCGTGTCGTGATGCTGGAAGCGCGAACGAGCCAGGACGACGCCGGCGACGAAGGCACCGAGCACGGCTTCGACACCGAGTCGCTGCGTGATCACCCCTGCGCCGAGGGCGACCAGAATGCTGACGGTGAGGGCACCGCGGAGGTTCTCGCCGCGACGGCGAACGCGGCGCAGGCTGAAGTCGACCAGCCGCTGGCCCACGGTGAGCATGCCCACGAGGAACAGGATCATGCCACCGACGGTGGTCGCAAGGCCGCCGAGGGAGACGGAGCCCGAGCCGGCAACACCGGCGAACACGCCGAGCAGCATCCATCCCACGAGGTCGTTGGCCATCCCGACGGCCACCGTGATCTGGCCGAAATCGCGCCGCATCATGCCCATTTCCGACAGGATCTTGGCCACCACCGCCAGCGCCGAGACGCTCAACGCCGTGGCCACGAAGAGGGCGAAGGTGACCCGATCGACGTCTTGGCCGAGGAACGTCTCGGTCGGCAGGAGCAACCCGACCACCAGGCCGCCCGCGAAGGGAACCAGCAGGCTGCCGGTGGCCACGAGGGTCACGGGGCGACCGAGCTTGCGGATCAGCGCGAGGTCGGTTTCGAAACCGGTGACGATCAGCAACAGGAACAGGCCGATCCAGCTGATGCCGAGAAGGGCCGCCGACTGGGTCTCGCTCTCGGGGAGGAACCAGTGAAAACCGTCGGGCCACAGCTCGCCGAACACCGAGGGACCCAGCACCAGGCCGGCGATGAGCTCGCCGATGACCGATGGCAGGCCCACTTTGCGGGCGACATAGCCGAGGGCACGGGCAAACAGGAGCAGCGTGAACAGCTGGACCCAGAAGACCAGCAGTTCGTGTTCTTCGATGGGAATCAGCACGGGTGACTCACCCGAGGTCGACCAACACGGGCGCGTGATCGGACGGCTTGTCGCCCTTGCGCGCGTTGCGATCGACCAGCACCCACTCGGTGCGGTCGGCGATCGACTGGGTGCCCATCAGCAGGTCGATGCGCATTCCCTGACGCTTGTGGAAGCGTCCGGCCTGGTAGTCCCAGTAGGTGTACAGGCCATCGGGCTCGGGATACTGCCGACGGAACAGATCGATCAGCCCCCAGTCGTTCAGCGCAGCGAGAGCCGCTCGTTCGGGCTCGGTCACATGGGTGGAGCCCTCGAACGCCTGCCGGTCCCAAACGTCGCGATCCTCAGGAGCGATGTTGAAGTCGCCGACGACGAGCACCGGGTCATCGGGTGTGTGCTGTTGGACCAGGTGGCTCCGGAGCCGGTCGAGCCATTCGAGCTTGTACGTGTAGTGCGGGTCGTCGATGGCGCGACCATTGGGGATGTAGCCGCTCGCAATACGGACACCACCGCAGGTTGCCCAGCACAGACGGGCATCGGTGTCGGGGGCCCCACCGTCGGCGAAGTCGACGGCCGGATCGTCGAGGCCGACCCTCGAGAGGATGGCCACGCCGTTCCACTGGCCCTGGCCGTGGTGAAAAGACTCGTAGCCGAGCGCTTCGAAGGTCAGCGCGGGGAACGCATCGTTGGCAAGTTTGGTCTCCTGCATGCACAACACGTCGGGCTGGGCCAACGACAGCCATTCCTCGACGCGGGCCAGACGGGCGTTGAGAGAGTTCACGTTCCAGCTCACGACACGCACGACGCGAGAGTATCGGGTGAGTTTGTCGACGCCGCCGGTGGCGCACGCCGCTCTGTCGTAGACTCGGCCGCGATGACCGATCAATCGGCGATTTCTCCCGGCCAGAACTCGTGGCTCGTCGACGAGATGCGCGAGAAGTATCTGACCGACCCCGAATCGGTCCCGCAGTCGTGGCGCGACATGTTCGAGGGACGCGACATCTCGCCCCACGAGGACGCGCCGGCACCCACCGAGCCGATGCCGCAACCGTCCGACACGGTCGCTGAGTCGGCGATCGCGCCCCGGCACCAGCGCCCGAACCCGCGCCCCAACCCGCGCCGGCGGTCGCATCGAGTGCCCCACCGGTCGAGAAGGTGTCGGCTCCCACCGAACATGTGGGTCCCGATGCCCAGCCCCTTCGGGGGGCCGCCGCCCGCATCGTGGCGAACATGGAGGCCAGCCTGGGCGTTCCGACCGCCACGAGCTTCCGGGAGGTACCGGCCCGGCTGCTCGAGGTGAACCGCCAGATCATCAACGGCTACCTGGGACGCACCCGCGGTGGCAGAGTGTCGTTCACCCACCTCATCGGCTACGCCGTCGTGCGGGCCATCGCCGACCACATGCCGACCATGAACGCCGGGTTCATCCCGGCCGACGGCAGTGAACCGCCCAAGGTCATTCGCCATGAACACGTGGGTCTCGGTGTGGCGGTCGATGTCGAGAAGGCCGATGGCTCGCGCACGCTCATGGTCCCGTGCGTGAAAGACGCCGACACGCTCGACTTCCGCGCCTTCGTCGACGCCTACGAGGCCCTCATCACCAAGGTCCGCGACAACAAACTCTCACCCGACGACTTCGCCGGCACCACCGTGAGCCTCACCAACCCGGGCACCATCGGCACCATCCAGTCGGTGCCACGGCTCATGGCCGGCCAGGGGCTCATCGTCGGCGTCGGTTCGATCGCCTATCCCACCGAGTTCCAGGCCGCGAATCCCCAGTTGCTCGCCGAGCTCGGGGTGTCGAAGATCATCACGCTCTCGTCGACCTATGACCACCGCATCATCCAGGGCGCCGAGTCGGGCCTGTTCCTGAAGAAGGTGCACGAGCTCCTGCTCGGCGAGGACGACTTCTACGTCGACGCCATGGCTGCCATGGGCGTGCCCTACGAGGCGGTCAAGTGGCGGCGCGACGTCATGACCGTCGACCGCGAGACGTCGATGTTGGAGAAGCAGTCGCAGGTCGATGCGCTGATCCACATGTACCGGGTGCGCGGCCACCTCATCGCTGACGTCGACCCGCTCGGGCTCAAGGAACTGCAGATGCACTCCGAGCTCGACCCGGCGACCTATGGGCTCACCATCTGGGACCTCGAGCGGGAATTCCTCACCACCGGCCTCACCGGCGCCGAGGCAGTGAACGGCGGCGCGAAGATGAAGCTCTCCGACATCCTGCACCTGCTGCGAGATGCGTACTGCCGCACCATCGGCGTCGAGTACATGCACGTCGAGGATCTCGACGAGAAGCGCTGGATCCAGCACTCCCTCGAAGGTCACGGCACCAACATCGGCCAGGACGAGAAGCTACACATCCTCGACCGACTCTCGGCGGCCGAAGCCCTCGAGAAGTTCCTCGGGACCAAATACGTCGGCCAGAAGCGGTTCGGCATCGAAGGGGCCGAATCGGCCATCCCGATTCTCGACACCCTCATCGGCGACGCCGCCGACTCAGGTCTCGAATCGGTGGTCATGGGTATGGCCCATCGAGGCCGGCTGAACGTCTTGGTGAACATCGTCGGCAAGGAGTTCGAGAAGCTCTTCGGCGAGTTCGAGGCCCCCATCGACACCGACTCGATCCAGGGTGGCGGCGATGTGAAGTACCACCTCGGCCAGACGGGCGTGTTCACCAGCCGCAACGGCAGCACCATTCCGATCGAGCTGGCAGCGAATCCGTCGCACCTCGAGGCGGTCGATCCTGTCGTCGCCGGCATGGTGCGAGCCCGCATGGACCTCATCAACCAGCACAACGACGACAACCCGCGCTATCCCGTGCTGCCCCTCACGATTCATGGCGACGCCGCATTCGCCGGCCAGGGCGTCGTGGCCGAGACCCTGGCCATGAGCCAGATCCGCGGCTACAAGGTCGGCGGCACCATCCACCTCGTGATCAACAACCAGCTCGGATTCACCACCACCCCCGAGTCGTCACGGTCGAGCACCTACGCCACCGATGTGGCCCGCACCGTTCAGGCTCCCATCTTCCACGTGAACGGCGACGACCCCGAAGCCTGTGCCCGGGTAGCTCATCTGGCCTTCGAGTACCGGCAACGGTTCAACAAGGACGTCGTGATCGACATGTGGTGTTACCGGCGCCACGGCCACAACGAAGGCGATGACCCCAGCTACACCCAGCCCCTGATGTACCGGCGCATCCAGGAACATCCGAGCACCCGCGAGCGGTACGTGGCTGCCCTGGTGAAGGCGAACGAGCTCACCCCCGAAGACGCCGAGGCAGCCCAGGCTGCGTTCCACGACGCGCTCCAGATGGCCCTCGACCTGACCCGTGACCACGCGCCTCCGCCGGGGTTGATGGCCAAGCCACCGCCCGCTCCCGTAGGCGTGTTGGCTCCGGTGGCCACCGCCGTGTCGAAGGAGCTGCTCGACCATGCCTTCGAGCCGCTGTTCAAGGCACCCAACGACGACTTCATGATCCATCCGAAGCTGGCCAGGCAGTTCGCCACCCGCGAGGCCATGTACCGCAACGACCACATGGTCGACTGGGCGCTCGCCGAGGCGTTGGCCTTCGGCACACTGCTGTCGGAGGGAACCTCGATCCGTCTGGCCGGGCAGGACTCACGACGCGGCACGTTCTCGCACCGGCACTCCACGCTGGTCTGTTTCGAGACGGCCGCCGAACACGTCCCTCTGCGCACCCTTTGCGAGGACGGCGCCGAGCTCTGGGTCTACGACTCGCTGCTCTCCGAGTACGCCGCCCTCGGCTTCGAGTACGGCTACTCGGTGACCAACACCGACGCACTGGTGATCTGGGAAGCCCAGTTCGGCGACTTCATGAACGGGGCCCAGATCATCATCGACCAGTTCATCGTGGGCGCCGAAGACAAGTGGAAGCAAAAGAGCGGGCTCGTGATGCTCCTCCCCCACGGCTACGAGGGTCAGGGCCCCGAGCACTCCTCGGGGCGCATCGAACGCTTCCTCCTGCTTGCCGCCGAGGACAACATCCAGGTCGTCAACTGCACGACCGCGGCACAGCTGTTCCACGTGCTGCGCCGCCAGATCCACCGCGCCACGCCCAAGCCGCTCATGTTGTTCACCCCCAAGTCGCTGCTCCGGGCCCGGGGAACACAGTCCCCGGTGAGCGAGCTCACGGGCGGCACCTTCCACGAGGTCCTCGACGACACGCTCGTCGATCCCGAACAGGTACGGCGAGTGGTCTTCACGTCGGGCAAGGTCGGCCCCGAGCTCCAGGCGCTGCGCGACGAACGGTCGGTCCCGGTTGCCATCGTCCGGGTCGAGCAGCTCTACCCGTGGCCGGCCAAGCAGGTCGCCGCCGCACTCAACCGGTACCCGCACGCAGGCGAGATCGTGTGGCTCCAGGAGGAACCCGAGAACATGGGCGCGTGGAACTTCGTGAAGGGGCGCTTCTACGAGGCCCACGAGGAGACCCACATCATCCGAAGGATGAGCCGCTACGAGTCGGGCAGCCCGGCCACGGGCAGTGCGAAGATCCACGCGCAGGAGCAGGCCAGCCTGCTCGACCGCGCGCTGACGCTCGATTGATCGAGCCCGAGTGACAGGCGGTCTCGATTCCCGCCGGGCCTGGCTCACGGTGGTGGGCGCGTTCTTCTCGTCGGGCATCACCTTGGGCACCGCCTACAGCTTCGGCGCCTTCTTCGAGTCGATGGCCGAGGAGTTCGACGCCGCCCGCGGCGCCACTGCGGTGATATTCGGCATCACCACCTTCAGCTTCTTCTGGTTGGGCATCGGCACCGGTCGCATGGTCGATCGCTTCGGTCCCCGACCGGTCCTCGCGTTGGGCGCCGCCAGCCTTCTCGTCGGACTCCTCGCCACCGCCGAGGTGCAGTCGCTCACCGCCGGGTATCTCACCTACGGCGCAGGGGTCGGCGTCGCTGCGGCCTGCGGGTACGTGCCGATGGTGGCGGTGGTCGGCGCCTGGTTCGAACGGTCACGAGCCGTCGCCGTCGGTGTGGCCGTCGCCGGGATCGGCGTGGGGACGCTGGTGCTGTCGCCGCTCGCTGCCGCACTCATCGATGCCTACGGCTGGCGGGACACGTACCGCATCTTCGCCATCGGTGGTGCCGCAGTGCTTCTGGCCTGTGTCCCGCTCATGGATCGTCCACCCGTGCACGCCCAGGCGGCGAACCGGCCGTATCTCGATGCCTTCGGGTCGCCCGTGTTCCGGCGGCTGATCACCTCGGCGTTGTGTCTTGCGCTCGGCCTGTTCGTACCCTTCGTCTTCGTCGGTCAGTACGCAAAGGATCGAGGTGTCGGTGCTGTACAAGCGTCGATCCTGGTGGGCGTGTTGGGAGGATCGAGCGTTCTTGCCCGCGTGGGGTTCGGTTCGCTGGTGCGGCGCTTCGGATCGTTCCGGCTCTACCGCGTGTGCTTCGTGAGCCATTCGCTCAGCTTCCTCGTGTGGTTGATGGCCGGATCGTCGTTCACCGCCCTCGTGGTCTTCGTCATCGTCCTGGGCGTGGGCTACGGCGGTTTCGTGGCCTTGAGCCCGATCGTCTTGAGCGATCTGTTGGGTGTCGTGGGACTCGGAAAGATGCTCGGCGTGTTCTACACCGGTGCCGGCCTCGGCGGCCTGCTCGGCCCGCCCTTCGCCGGGTGGCTCATCGATCAGACCGACAGCTACCGCTGGGCGATCCTGTTCGCGGCGGTGTCCGGCGGCGTGGGTTCGCTGCTGCTGTTCTGGATGCCGGTCGATCGCTTCGGGCGCATCGAGCGCGCCTCCACCGCGCTGGGCTGAGAAGGCTCGGGACAGCCCAGGTTCGAGGCGAATGTGCGTCGCCGCCACGGCGCGGCGAAACTGGGTCCATGATCGACCTCACACCACCGCCGGAGTCGCTCGACCCGATCGAGCGGGCGTCGATCGACGAGATCCGATCGGTGCAGCTCCCCCGCCTCCAATGGTCGCTGCATCACGCGTATGAGAACGTCGCGGACTACCGGAGCGCCTTCGAGACCGCGGGCGTCCACCCCGACGACTGCCGGAGCCTCGACGACCTCGCCCGTTTTCCCTTCACCACCAAAGAGGACCTGCGCAGTCACTACCCCTTTGGCATGTTCGCAGTGCCACAGGCCGAGGTCTCGCGTGTTCATGCGTCGTCGGGCACCACCGGTCAACCCACGGTGGTGGGATACACGAGGAACGACATCGACATCTGGGCCGACATGTGTGCGCGTTCCATCCGGGCATCGGGCGGACGGCCGGGGCACAAGGTTCACATCGCCTACGGCTATGGCCTGTTCACCGGCGGTCTCGGAGCGCACTATGGCGCCGAGCGACTGGGGTGCACGGTGATCCCTGTCTCGGGGGGCATGACCGAGCGTCAGGTTCGCCTCATCAACGACTTCCGGCCCGAGGTGATCATGGTCACCCCCAGCTACATGCTGGCGCTGATCGACGAGATGGAACGTCACGATCTCGATCCGGCCGACACGTCACTGCAGGTGGGCATCTTCGGCGCCGAACCGTGGACCAACGACATGCGGACCGAGATGGAACGACGCCTCGACATGCATGCGGTCGACATCTACGGCCTCTCGGAGGTCATGGGCCCCGGAGTCGCCAACGAATGCGTCGAGACCAAGGACGGCCTGCACGTCTGGGAAGACCACTTCTATCCCGAGATCATCGACCCCGAGTCCGGCGCGGTGCTGCCCGACGGCGAGTACGGCGAGCTGGTGTTCACCACCCTCACCAAGGAGGCGATGCCGGTCGTGCGCTATCGCACCCGCGATCTCACCCGCTTGTTGCCTGGCACCGCCCGGCCGATGCGGCGCATCGAGAAGATCACCGGCCGCACCGACGACATGATCATCCTCCGCGGTGTGAACCTGTTCCCCACCCAGATCGAAGAGCTCACGCTGCGAACACCGGAGCTCTCGGCGCACTTCCAGTGCATCCTGCGCAAAGAGGGTGCCATGGACTCGCTCACGGTCAAGGTCGAGCGCCGTACCGATGCCACCGTCGACGAGGCGGCCGCGGCCGGAGTCGAGCTCGCCGACCACGTGAAGAGCAACATCGGCGTCACCGTCGCCGTCGAGGTGGTCGAGCCCGGCGAGGTGGAGAGGTCGGCCGGCAAGATGCACCGGGTGATCGACGAGCGCTGAGGACCACCGCCTGCCGAAATTGGTTTGCCGGGCCCCACACGTGGGCCCGAGCAAACCAATTTCGATGGTGGAGGCGTCAGCGAGCGCCGGAGATGAGCTGATCGACCGGAGCGAAGTCGTCGGTGAGCAGCAGGGCACCGTCGAGAAAAGCCGTGATGTCTTCGACGACGTGCCCGGCGTCGCCGGACCGCTCGATCGATGCGGCGAGCGCGGCCCGGTCGATCGGTTGATCCGACGCCACGATCACCGAGTTGCCACCGAAGCCCGCCGCTGCTCCAGCTCCGAGGATGACGACGACGTGAGGGAACACATCGGCGATCGTTGCCGCCTCGGCCCGCAGGAAGTCGAGGGCCGACGAGTCGATCACGTTGGCGGCGTACACGCCGCCGGGTCGCAATACTCGGTCGAGGTCGGTGAGGAACTCCCGGGTCGCGAGGTGGAACGGCACGGCCCGGCTTCCGAACGCATCACCGATCACGATGTCGGCGCTGTCGGATGGCCGGTCGGTCATGCTCAGGCGGGCGTCGCCCACGACGATCTCGGTCTCGGCGGCTCGGTCGAACCCGAGGTCGGTGACCACGATGCCAACCAGGTCCTCGTCGATCTCCATCACCGTCTGGTTGCTGCCCGGACGAGTGGCCTGGAGATAGCGGGGAATGGTGAACCCGCCCCCACCCAGCTCGATGACATCGATGAGACCCTCGGGCCCGAGGATCTCGATGGCGTCGACGAGACGGCGGATGTACCAGAACTCGAGGTGGGTGGGTTCGTCGAGATCGACGTAGCTGTGACGCAGATCGTCGAGGCGCAGCACGCGCCCCGACGGGTTGCCGGCATCGACCTCGACCGACACGCAGTAGTACGCCGTCTGGATCTGGCAGGGGCTGTCGACGACGACGACGCCGGTGATCAACACGGCGACCAGCGCCGTGAGACTGAACAGTCGGCCGGTCGAGTGGAGAGCGGCAGCGGCCCACAGTGCGACACCCGATGCGATGAGCAGGAGGCCAACCGTGACGACGAGGGTCGTGACTGCGGCCCAGGCGACGAGCACGAACCCGGTGAGGAACGTACCGACGATCGCACCGGCGGTGCTGTAGGCCGACAGCCGACCGACCGTGACACCGGTGGTGGAGAGGTCACGCAGCTGGAGTTTCACCACCGCAGGGGGTACCGCACTGAGGACCGTGGCCGCAGGCAGGAAGCCGAAGGCGGCCAGAGCGATGATGTTGACCCCGCCGGCGGAAGCGAGCTCGGGACCGAGCAGGCGCACGACGGGAATGCTGGCGATGGCGAGAACCCCTCCGGTCATGAGCAACAGCGGCACCACCCGCCGGGGATCGAACCGATCGGCCAGGTAGCCGCCGGCCCAGGCTCCCACGGCGATGCCGGCAAGGATCGTGCCGATGATGCCGGTGAAAGTCTCCAGGCTCACGCCCACGTACGGGGCGAGAAGGCGACCGGCGAGGATCTCCAGCACCAACACGGCGGCCGAGGTACCGGTGACCAGCGCAATGGCCAGCCCGTTGGGCAGAGGCTCGCCGGCACGCACCCGCGGCTGAGCCCCCACCGCTTCCGTCGAGTCCGGTGACCCCTCAGCGGCCATCAGACCCCACATTTACGGCGGTGAAGCTGAACACGTCGGCGTCGTGGGGCTCACCGTGGAGAAGCAGCCGGGCGCGGGCAACGCCCTCGTAGTGCGCGCCGGCCTTCTCCGCCACCCGGCGGCTGGCGTGGTTCCGGGTCGACATGAACACTTCGATGCGCTGATAGCCCATCTCGACCAGCCCGTGGTGCGCCAACAGGCGGGTCGCCGCCGTGGCATGGCCACGTCCCGTGTGGTCCGAATGCACCCAGTAGCCCAGGTTGGCAGTGTTGTTCACCTCGTTGATCCGGTTGAGTCCACAACTCCCGACGAAGGTGCCGTCGTCGTCGATCATCACGAACCGTTGGGCGTCACCGAGCTCGCCGTTGATCCAGCGCAGGGCATCGGCCTCGGTGTAGGTGCCATTGGCCCACGGCATGAACGGCAACAGGTCGGCCCGGGAGGCATGCACGGCCGCCGTCACCACGGGGGCGTCGTCGGGAGTCGGTGGCCGCAACACGAGATGATCGGAGCGCAGAGCCATGGCCACGAGTGTGGCCTGCAGCGGAGCCGGAGTCGTGCCCATTTTCCGGAAGTGCCTTCACGCCGAAGATGTCAGGGTGCACACTGGCCACATGACCGCTGCGGAGGCTGTCCAGACCGACCACCATCTGCTTCTGGTGTTGCGCCATGCCAAGTCGAGCTGGAACACGCCCGGCCTGGCCGATCATGATCGACCCCTGGCCCCACGGGGGCTTCGCGCCGCGGCGGCCATGCGTGGCCACTTCACCGACCTCGAGATCGTTCCCGACCTGGTCCTGTGCTCGAGCGCGGTGCGAGCGGTCGAGACCTGGAAGGGAGTTGCCGAGGCTTTTCCGCCGGCGACCGCAGTCGTGGTCGAAGACGAGCTGTACGGCGCCAGCGACGACCACCTCCTCGGTCGGCTCTGCCTCGTGCCCGAGTCGGTCGGGTCCGTGTTGCTCATCGGTCACAATCCCGGGATCGAGGATTTGTGCTCGGGGCTGGTGGGTTCGGGAGATCCGCTGCTGCAGACCCGCCTCGAGACGAAGTTCCCCACCGGAGCCCTGGCCACGTTCTTCGTTCCCGTGCCGTGGGACGAGCTCGACTGGGGTGGCGCCGAGCTGATCGGCTTCGTCGTTCCCCGAAACCTCGAATGGTGAGCCGTCAGCCGGTTGCGCCGGGCCGCGCTCCAGCGTCGCCACGTGACCGCCACCGCAGCAGCAACGACAGGACGTTCGGCTCTGGGCGAGGCTCCGGAACCGACCGAGAATGCAACGATGGCCGACCGTGTGATCGCCTGCCCGAGCTGTGGAACCCGCAACCGGGTTCCCCTCGTGTCTCGTGGCCGACCGCGTTGCGGCGAATGCCGGGCCGACCTCCCCTGGTTGGTCGATCTCGGCGCCGGCGAGTTCTCCGCGGTCATCGAACAGTCCAAGCTCCCTGTGTTGGTCGATCTCTGGGCCCCGTGGTGTGGCCCGTGCCGTATGGTTGCTCCGGCGCTCGAACAGCTTGCGGTGGAACGGGCTGGGTCGTTGCGTATTGCGAAGGTGAATGTCGACGAGGCCCCCACGGTGTCGGCCCGATTCGCGGTGCAGGGCATTCCGACGATGCTGCTGTTCGCCGGTGGCGTCGAGGTCGGCCGACAGGTCGGTGCCATGCCGATCGAGGGCATCCGCCAGTTCGTCGACGCGTCGCTCGCCCACTGAGTCCGGCGGCCAGGTCAACGCTCCGGACCTGCGTCGAATCGCTCGTTCGTCTGAGGATCGTAGAACGGACAATCGAAGCCATCGAGAGCATCGACGATGCGGTTGCCGATGTCGTTCGAGACGCCACGACACTCCACCAGTACGTGCTCGTCCGACCACTGAACCTGGAACGAGGATGTTCCATCTCCGCTGACCCAGTCGATCCACTCCGACGAGGGACCGTTGGGCTCTCGTACGGCATCAGGGAACTCAGAGAGGATCTTCGACAGGATCGGGCCGATCGGAAGTGGGCGGAGCCCCTCGACCTGTCGCTCGTCGATCAGCGCCTCGTACACGCTGCGAGCGTCGCCTGCGCCCGCATCTCGCTGCCAGAACACAAGTTGGTAGCCCATCGCATCCTCTCGTCTGGCCCCAGTCTCGCACCATCGACACGATCGGGGTCCGAGGCCAAGTCGCCGTGAGCGCAACCGACACGGTCGAGCTGTGACTCTTCCCGGCGCCGGCGCGCCAGTAGGGTCGCCGTGACCGAACAAGGAGAGTTGCCGTGAAGCGTTCGCTTCCAATCGACAAGGTCGACATGGTGTCGGTGCCCTTGTTCGCGGCGACGATGCTGGCCGAAGCGCGGGCACTGCGTGGCCGGCGGGTGCTCCGCGAGATGGGCGATCTCGACGACTGGACGGCCGACCAGCTCTCCGATCCGTCGCGGCCCGCCGACGAGCTGATTCCGGTGGGCTACGAACGCAACGACACCGTCGCCAGCCTCACGATGCTCGCCGGCAACATTGCCGTGAACCTGGCCATCGCCAACTCCCTCGGCAAGCTGGCGAACCGGTTGTTCGGCCGACGAGTCGTCACCGTGACCGGCCGACGCGGCAGCTTCCTCGCCGCCATGGTGACCTGGGATTTCCTGTACTACTGGAACCACCGCTGGCAACACGAGAAACGGATCTTCTGGGCCAACCACGTCACCCACCATTCGAGCGAGCACTACAACCTGTCGACCGCGCTGCGCCAACCATGGTCGGGGTTCTTGTTGTCGTGGGTGTACTTCCCGATGCCTCTGCTCGGGTTCTCGCCGGCCCAGATCGCCAAGGCCGGCCAACTCAACCTGCTCTACCAGTACTGGATCCACACCGAAGTCATCGACCGGCTCTCCCCGACCGCCGAGGATGTCCTGAACACACCGTCGCACCATCGCGTGCACCACGGAGCCAACCCGCAGTATCTCGACAAGAACTACGGCGGCATTCTCATCATTTGGGACAAGCTCTTCGGCAGCTTCGAGCCCGAGGTGCGCCGCGTCAAGTACGGGCTCACCAAGAACATCGACACGTTCAACCCGCTGAAGATCGGCTACGGCGAGTTCGCCGCCATCGCCCGCGACGTACACAGGGCCAAGGGCCGGCGCAACAAGCTGGGACACCTCTGGAACAGACCCGGCTGGCAGCCCGAAGAACCATGACCCCGACATTCGACACGCTGCTGGTCGAGGTCGACGAGCGAATCGGGCGGTTGACTCTCAACCGACCCGACAAGCTGAATCCGCTGTCGACGCACACGCTGCGCGAACTGGCCGAAGCGCGCGCGCTGGTTCGACGCCCAGCGTGACGTTCGCGTCGTCGTGGTCTCGGGTGCCGGCCGGGCCTTCTCGGCGGGAGCCGACATCTCGAGCTTCGGCGAGGACACGTCGAACGACGGCCTCAGCTCGCGCGACTCGGCCGAGACCGGTTGGCTCATGGCCCGGGCCTTCGAGCAGATGCGGGCGGTCACGATCGCCGCCATCTGGGGACCCTGCGTGGGTGGGGGGCTCGTGCTGGCTGCCGTCTGCGATCTTCGCATTGCAGCAACCGACACGTACTTCTCCATACCTGAGGTCGATCTGGGCATTCCGTTGGCTTGGGGCGGCATCCCCCGCCTGGTTCGTGAGCTGGGCCCGGCGATCACCCGCGAGCTCGTGATGACCTGTCGGCCCTTCAGCGCCGACGAGGCGAGGGCCCTGGGGTTCCTGAACCGGGTGGTGGCCGCCGAGTCGGTGATGGGCGAGGCCGAACAACTCGCCGCCGATCTGGCCCAGAAATCGGCCCTCGCCCTGCACGTCAGCAAGACGGGTGTGAATGCCGCGCTCGAGGCCATGGCGCCTGCCTCTGCCTCGTGGTCCGACGCCGATAGCCTCGTGACGGCTCTGCACGACTCCGAATCACGCCGGCTCGGCAACGAGTACCTGCGTCGGGTGCGCAAAGAGGCCTAGCCGAGTGACGAACCACTCGCCAGGCGATGGCGGCGGCAGCGACACTGCGGAGTGGAGATGGCCGACGACTCAGTCGTCGGGCTTCTGAGTCGGCTCTGAGGCTCCGGATCTCGTGCACCGAGCCAGGTGCGATCGGACCATCGGCGCCTCCTCGATCACCATCGCCTCGAGCTCGGAGAGATCGGTGCTCGGCTCGAGCCCGACCTCGCCGAGCACAGCGCGGAGCTGCTCGGCACACGCGGAGCGCCTCGACACGGCGCCCATCACGGGCCAAGGCCAGCACCAGCAGATACCAGAGCCGCTCGCGGTAGGGGTTCTCGAGGGTCTCCGCCTCGAGGCTCGCAATCGCCGACGTGAGCATCCCGCGCTCCACGTCGGCTTCCAGCCGGACTTCGATGGCACTCAACCGCAGCGCCTCGAGCCGCCTGACCTCGGGCTCGAGGAACACCACGTCGCTGAGGTCACCGAAGGGCACTCCGCGCCAGAGCGCCAGTGCCTCGATCATCATGGTGGCGGCACTCGACGCGTCGTCGACCACCGTTCTCGACGCGCTCTCCAGCAGGCGTTCGAACCTGATCGCATCGACACTCGCAGGATCGGCCACGAGGCAATACGAGTGGTCGATCAGCTCGATCACGTCGTGACCGAGCGTCCCCCTGAGGCGGGACACGATCGACTGGAGAGTGTCGACGGCGTGTTCGGGAGGATCATCACCCCAAACCGACGCCACCAGATTGTCGATGGACACAGCGTGGTTGAGGCCGACGACGAGTGCAGCGAAGACGGTGCGCGCCCGCCGACCGCCGAGCGGAACAGAGCGCTCGCCGACGTGGACTTCGAGGGGACCGAGGACGTCGATCTGAAGAGTGCCCATGATGCTCCCGACACGAGTGTCGATGCCTTCCGAGCTCATCGTGGCCTGGTCAGCAGTTGCCCGAACAGAGTCGTTCGGCACTCTGCATGTCGGTTGCAGACAGCTTGCATGCCAGATGCGCTGGCCGTCGCATGCGGCTCTCTCGGGGCGTGCAGGCGGCTGGGCGCACAATGAAGGGGAGAGAAGATACGAGCCAGAAAGGAGGCGTCATGACACTCCTCAAAGAACGAGAAACGACTCAGGTGCTGTCTCCCGAACGGGAACCGTTCGTCGAAGAGGATCGGCCGCCGACGCCACCACGGCAACAGCCGCGGCGGGTGACCCGGTGGCTGTCATGGATGGCAGCAGTGTTCCTGGTGGCCGGATTTGCCGCCGTGATGGCGGTGATCGTGGCTAACAACGATGGAGGCACCGACACACCGGTGCTGAGCGAAATCGACCCCCATGTGAGCCCCGAGATCCTCACGACACAGCCGGTCGTGTTGGTCGCACCCTCGCTGACCACCATCGACCCCCATGAGAGCCCCGAGATCCTCACGACACAGCCGGTCGTCCTCGTCGCCCCCCGACTGAGCGACATCGACCCGTACGTGAACCCCGAGATCCTCACGACACAGCCGGTCGTCCTCGTCGCCCCCCGACTGAGCGACATCGACCCGTACGTGAACCCCGAGATCCTCACGACCCAACCGGTCGCGTTGGTCGCACCATCGCTGACCACCATCGACCCCCATGAGAGCCCCGAGATCCTCACGACCCAACCGGTCGCGTTGGTCGCACCATCGCTGACCACCATCGACCCCCACGTGAGCCCCGAGATCCTCACGACCCAACCGGGCGGGCTCTGAGGCGGTAGGAGCGGTCTCGTGCCGGCCCAGCCGGGAGAACCGAACGAATCTCACCCCGCCGGTCATCATTCCGCTGGGGTGAGAGCCGTCTCTGCTGTCGCGGCGCGACGAGGCCGATGACGAGGCCCCGGCGTTGAGTCCGCCGATGAATCAGACCGGTAATACTGGGGACATGACGACGCCACGCAAGGCGATGGAGGTGGCGCTGCGTCGGGCCATCGACGAGCACCTGCGTCCTGCGGGTTTCACCGGGGCGCTCCCTCATATGCGCCGACGCAGCGACGAACGTGTCGACCTGATCTCCTTCCAGTTCTTCTCGTCGGGCGGAAGCTTCGTCGTGGAAGTCGCCGGCTGCCCGCCCACCGGGTACACCACACATTGGGGAGAACACATCGAACCGCCGCGGTTGCGAGCGTGGGACGTGCCCATGCCCCGCCCCCGTCTCGGCAGCACGGAATTCCCGCTGCGGGGCGACCACTGGTTCGCCTTCGGCCTGCCGAACTGGGAACCCGACTCCGGTGTCGTGCATTCGCCTGCGCACTACGAGGCAATCGCCGCCGAGGTGATACGCCTCCTTGCCGAACAGGCCGAGCCGTTCTGGCAATCGAGACCATTCCCTGCTCAGTGAACGACGATCACGTCGGGTTGGACCTGACAGCCGATACCACCGCCCATCAGGAACACCTGCGAGCCACATCGGCCGATTTCGCATCGAAACCGAGCGAGGTCAGCCGATGGCGGCGAGCAGATCGCGCCCGTGTCGGAGGAAGTCGATGGCGGCAGCGAGCGCGTGGTCGCTGGTGCTCAGCTTGCTGGCCCGAAGCGCCGAGCCGACGTAGCCCTCGGCGTTCCAATACGGATCGGGAGCAACATCGTCGGGCGACCACGGGGCCACGTAGAAGTACGGCTCGGCGATGTTGCCGTCGCCGGGCGAGCCACCGTAGCTGGCCGTGTGGTTGTCGGCGAGCAGCTCGATCGACGGGTCGAAGTGATGCGACCAGATCACGATGTCGGTGGCGTCGGTGCTGGCTTCGTCCTCGAGGAGCGCGGTCAGCACCGCCGACGAGAAGCCGAACCATCGGGCCAGATAGACGGCCGCATCGCCGTCGACGGTCAACGTCTCGTCGATGTCACCCATCGGCGGGATGTCGGGCTTGGCGGTGTGATCGCTCGGCTCGACGTTCACCAGCTCCCCCGCTCGACGCAGGGTGGTGATCGGCTCGCGTACGACCGAGCCGCTCTGGGCCACTACGAGGTCGACGCCCTCGATCCGCATCTGGAGGTCGGTCGACAACACGGGCGTGCCGAAGCCGCCCGGCAGCTGTATCAGCCGCTCTCGCCCGTCGATCTGTTGGCGTCGGGGGGTGATCACATAGCGGGCCAGGCGGTGCAGCGAGTCACGAGTAGCCGCGAAACCGTCGGGGGCAGGTGTGATGGTCATCGAGGACCTCTCATCTCAGATCAGGGAGACATCGGATACAACATCGACCAGGGCCGGCCCCGGATGGGCAAGCGCGTTGGCCAGGGCATCGTCGAGCGCTTCGAGCTCGCTCACCCGAACGCCCTTGCCACCACAGAGCTCGGCAAACGCCGCGAAATCGGGATTCACCAACGAGGTCTGCCAGACGTCGAAGTCGGCAGCCCGTTGTTCCTTGGAGATCTTGCCGAGCTCGCGGTTGTCCAACAGCACGTGGGTGATGTTCATGTCGTACTTGACCGCAGTGGTGAAGTCCATGGCGTACTGACCGAAGCCGCCGTCGCCGCTCACGCTCACGATCTGACGCTGGTCGCCGACCGCCGCCCACGCCCCCATCGCCGCCGGGAAACCGAAGCCGATCGAGCCCAGATACCCCGACATCAGCACCGACTGCTGCTGCACCTCGAAGTAGCGCCCGAAGGAATACGTGTTGTTGCCGACGTCGACGCTCACGACGGCGTCGGCGTCGATCAGGCGGCTCATCGAGTCGAACACGGCGGCCGCATTGAGGCCACGACCTTGGTCGTCGATCGCCCGCGACTGCTTCTCGGTCCGCCAGATTGCCCATCGCTCGGCGACTTCTGGTCGGCGGTCGGTGCACTCGATGTCGAGCGCGGCGAGCCGCCGACCGAGAGTCTCGGCGGTCACACCGACGTGGCCGAGCACCGGGATCTCGACCGGATGGAACCGCCCGAGTGCCATGGGGTCGAAGTCGACCTGCACGATGGGCTTGTAGTCGCTTATCCCGGTGTGGTTGGAGAACGACGCCCCGAAGACCACGATCAGGTCGCTCTCGTTCATGAACCAGCTGGCGATGGGTGTACCGCTGCGGCCGAGCACACCACATCCCAGCGGGTGGGTGTCGCTGATCTGACCCTTGGCCTTGAACGTCGTGGCCACCGGTGCGCCGATCACGTCCGCGAAGGCCACGATGGCGGCCATGTCGTGGCGGGCGCCCGCGCCCACGATCACCAACGGGCGTTCGGCGGCGGCAATTCGGGCAAGCGCGGCGTCGAGCACTTCGGCCGGCGGCGCGATCTCACGCGATCCGACACGCCCGAGAGGCGCTCCCGCGTCGGCGTCACTCGGTGCGATCTGTACTTCGTCGGGCAGAACCAGGTGCGCCACGTCGCGTTCGACCAGGGCCGTCTTGCACGCGAGCGCCATGAGCTCGGCGTGATTCGACCCGGCCTGCACGGTCTGGCCGTAGCGGGCCACGTCGGCGAAGGCCGCGGTCAAGTCGAGGTCCTGGAAGGCGCCGCGGCCCATGACCTTCGACGGCACCTGACCCGAGATGGCCAGTACGGGCGCCCGGTCGACCTTGGCGTCGTACAGGCCGGTGAGCAGGTTCGTCGAGCCGGGCCCGGCGATGGCGAAGCAGGCGGCCAGCCCGCCCGTGAGCTTGCCGTAGGCGGTTGCCGCGAACGCCGCCGCGCCCTCGTGGCGAATTCCGAAGTAACGCAGGTCGCCTCGCCCCTCGGCCCTGCGCAGCGCGTCGGCGAAGCCGAGATTCGAGTGGCCAACCATGCCGAACACCGACTCGACTCCCCAGTTCACCATGGTCTCGACCATCACGTCGCTCACGGTGCGCGGCTCCGGCGGCTCGTCGGGAAGCGCGGCATAGACGCCGTCGTCGCGGACCTCCACTTCGAAGCAGGCCGGCGCATCGTCGAACGGCGGGGGCGGTGACCCGGTCAGGGGGTCGTAGTCGTAGCCGTGCCACGGGCACCGCAGCAGACCCTTCTCGATCGATCCCTCGCCGAGGGGCCCGCCCTGGTGGGGGCACGAGTTGTCGAGGCAGCCGTAGCGACCTTGGTGATGGGTGACCGCCAGTGAATGCTTGCCCACATTCACGGTGGCCACCCGTCCCTCGGGCAAGTCGTCGTGATCGAGGATCTTGTGGAAGGTGACGGGGGTTTCGCTCTCGGGTTGCACGGGACCCTTTCTTGTCGATCTGGTCGGGTTTGTCCACTCGTCGGGAAGCGTGTCCTCACGTGGTGCGGGTTCAGCGCTCAGCAGCCGCGCTCGACCACTCGGGCCTCGACGTGGCCGAACAGCTCGTGGATGAGCTTGCCCATCCGCTCTCCCCCGCCGAGATCGGAATCGGCGGCCACCGCTTCCACCTCGCCGTCGAAGCATCGACTGAGACGAAGGCGGGCCCGCTCGAGGTGGTAGTCGGAGGTGACGACCACGAGGCGCTGCCAGCTGTGCTCGGTCGCGATCCGCCCGATCAGTCGGGCCTCCGATCGGGTGTCACCGTCGGGGAGCGCAGGACAGAACACCTCGGCGCGGGTCTCCTCGAGGCACAACTGGTTTCCCTCGTACCACCCGGGTCCCAGCCCGTTGGGTATCACCACGTTCGGGGCGACACCGGCATCGAGCAGTTGGTGCACCACCTCGAGACGTTCGCCCTTCCCACCGACGAACACCACGATCGCATCGCTCGACGGCACCTCGCCGACCGATACGGCCGACGGCGCCGAGGTGACCCGCCAGGTCGCCGTGCTCACCGCAGCGAGGGCCACCACCGCGACCACACCTGCGATCGTGAGCCGGCTGCGTCGCGACCCGGCCATCAGTGCACGCCGGTGATCGCCACTTCGCGTTGGCTCACCTCGTGCTGGTCGGCCGAGGGGAGGGCCCGCAGCGATTCGACAGCAGTCTCGGGGTCTCCCACCCGACCAAGGATGGCAGGTCACTGCGACAAGCCAACCCCGGAGCGCAGCTCGAACGTGAACGAACCGGCTTCGAGGCCCTAAGGTCGCGGGAGCTCGCGCCGGCAGAAGCCAAGGAACCACCAATGTCGAAAAACAAGAAGAACCCGGACAACTACACGAAGACGGGGCGGGTCAAGCGTTCGGTGTACGAGGCCGAGCTGGCCCGCCTGCAGGAGGAGTTCGTGAACCTCCAGCACTACGTGGCCAAACAAGGCCTGAAGGTGCTGGTGATCTTCGAGGGTCGAGGTTCAGCCGGCAAGGGCGGGGTGATCAAGCGCATCACCGAACGCGCCAGTCCCCGTATCGTCCGGGTGGTTGCGCTGCCCAAGCCCACCGAGCGCGAGCAGACCCAGTGGTATTTCCAGCGCTACGCCGAACACCTCCCGGCCGCTGGCGAGATCGTCCTGTTCGATCGATCGTGGTACAACCGCTCGAACGTCGAGCGGGTCATGGGATTCTGCACCGAGGAGGAACACCGGGAGTTCCTGCGCTCGTGTCCCGACTTCGAACGCATGCTGGTGCGCTCGGGCATCATCGTCCTGAAGTACTGGTTCAGCGTGAGCTTCGAGGAACAGCACAATCGGTTCACCGCACGCAACGAAGAGCCGGTGAAGCGCTGGAAACTGAGCGACATCGACCTGGCCGAGCATCGCCTCTACATCGACTACTCCGAGGCCAAGGACACCACGTTCCAGTACACCGACATCAAACAGGCGCCATGGTTCGTGGTTCCCTCCGACCGCAAGCGGACGGCCAGGCTCAACTGCATGTCACACATCCTCTCGATGATCCCCTACACCAACGAGGTTCCCGAACCCGTCGAGCTGCCCGAGATGAAGGAGCGTCCCTACATCCGCCCACCCATGGCCGAGCAG
Organism: uncultured Acidimicrobiales bacterium; assembly: GCA_963700995.1. GTDB lineage: Bacteria > Actinomycetota > Acidimicrobiia > Acidimicrobiales > JAHEJN01 > JAHEJN01. The sequence goes on along the minus strand of CAVOZP010000004.1, from coordinate 188,317 downwards.
ACCTTCGTGCCGCTCGTGTGGTGAGCTCGGGCGCCGGTCGGCCTACAGCAGAGCCATGCCGTTGACGGGCAGCAGCACTGCGTAGATCGAGGTCGTCGCGGTGATGAACAGCCGGTTGAGCTTGGCGCCGCCGAAGGTCACGTTCGACACTCCTTCGGGCACGTTCACCCGGCCGAGCAGGGTGCCGTCGACGTCGATGCAGCTGACGCCGTCGCCATCGCTGGTCCAGATACGGCCGGCCGTGTCGACCCGGAAGCCGTCGAAGGTCCCGACCGACGGTTCGGCGAACACGTCGCCGCCGCCGAGGGTGCCGTCGTCGTGCACGTCGAAGCGCCGCATGTTGCGCTCGCCGCCCAGTTTCGGACCCGACGAGTCGACGACGTACAGGAAACGCTCGTCGGGTGAGAAGGCCAGGCCGTTGGGACGCACGAGGCGATCGGTCACCATTGTCACGGAACCGTCTACGGGGTCGACGCGGTAGACGTTGTCGCCGCCGATCTCGCTCTCGGCGGCGAACCCCTCGTAGTCGGAGTCGATGCCGTAGCTCGGGTCGGTGAACCAGATCGACTCGTCGGAACGCACCACGACGTCGTTGGGCGAGTTGAGCCGTTTGCCGTCGAAGCGGTCGGCCACGACCGTGACCGAACCATCGTGTTCGATGCGGGTCACCCGGCGGCCACCGTGTTCACACGACACCAACCGGCCCTGTCGATCGATCGTGTTGCCGTTGCAGTACCGCTGCTGGCCTTCTCGGAACACGCCGACCCGGCCGTTCGACTCGTCGAACCGGAGGAGACGGTCGTTGGGGATGTCGCTGAAGAACAGGCTGCGGCCGGCCGGGACCCATGCCGGCCCCTCGGTCCAGCGCGCGCCGGTCCAGAGGTGGTCGACGTGAGCGCTCTGTTTCACCAGGTGTTCGAATCGCGGATCGAGAACCTCGAAATCGTCGGCGGGCATGAATCGAGCTCCTTGTTTCAGCCGGCGGCGGCGCGCACAGCAGGGACGGTATGGGTGAGATAGGCGTCGAGCACCTCGGGGTCGACTGGCATGCGTATGGCGATGTTGACGAGATCGGCACCAGCCTCGCGGTAGGCGAGGATCGACTCGATGGCCTGATCGGGAGTGCCAAGCAGGGCGCCGTCCCGGATGCGGTCGGCCAGCGGGCCCCAGTCGGCCACCAGTTGCGCGGCCGCTCGACCGGCCGAGGCCTCGTCGACACCGAGGTTGAACATGAGGTTCACCGACTTCTCGATGGTGGCAGGGTCGCGGCCGACCTCGTCGCAGCGCTGTTCGAGCACGCCCTGCAGCCGGGTGAACTCGTCGACCGAGAGGTAGGCGGAGTTCCAACCGTCGGCCTCGCGGGCCACCAATCCCAAGGTGCGCTTCTCGCCGATACCGCCGATCCAGAGCGGGATGTGGCCGCGAACGGGGCCGGGCACCATCGACGCGTTCTCGGCCCGGAAATGCGGTCCATGATGGGTGGTGCGCTCCTCGGTGAACAGGCTCTTGATGAGCACGGTGGCGTCGTCGAGCATGTCGAATCGCGTGCCGAGCGAGGGAAAGTCATAGCCGAACGCCTCGGCCTCCCACTCGTGCCAGCCGGCGCCGAGGCCGATCTCGAAGCGACCCCCCGATATGTGATCGATGGCCACCGCGGCCTTGGCCAACAGCCCGGGATTGCGGTAGCCGACATAGAAGACCAGGCAGCCGAGCCGGGCGTTGTGGGTGTCGGCGGCCATGGCGCCCAACGTAGCGATCGCCTCGAAGTGGGGAACCGTCCCGCCGGCAGGTGGGGCCTCGTAGAGGTGATCCCATGCGGAGATCCACTCCATGCCGTTGGCATCGAGCGTGCGCCACAATGATCGCATCTCGTCCATGGTCATGTTCTGCTGGCCGACATGGGCACCGAGCTGCAGGGCGGTACGAGTCACGGCTGCGATCGTAAGCCATCCGAAACCGCGCCGCCCATGAGCCGAGACGATGCCCGACACGTATCCGTCGTGCTGTGCGAAGGTGATGGTCGGGATCGATGGAGGCCTGAACGGGGACCCTGACATGCGAAAGCGACAGCACCATGGCTCGATCGTCGGATGGGCCGTCGTTGCGTGCGCCCTCGCGATCGTCGCCGCACTACCGGGAGCAGCCCACAGCCAGGACGACCTGGCCGTCGACCAGGCCGCGGTGCAGGGTTGCGACGCGACCGCATCGGTGAACACATTCGCTCCCTTGCGCGTCGCCGCGCTTGCCTCCGGTGGCCTCGCCACCGTCGGCCCGAGCGGTGTTCACTTGTTCGATGCCGGTGGAGCGTGGCAGTCGAGCTTCCTCCAGAACCACCTCCTGACACAGATCGACGTCGGAGACGACGGGCGTCTCGCCGTGTCCAGTACGAGTGAGGCCGCAACCTGGATCGTCGACCCCGTCGCCGAGTCGGCCGTGATGGTGCCGATCGAGAAGCCGTTCCGGCCCACGTCGTCCTTCTGGGCCGACGCCACGTCGTTGTTCACGTACAACGTGAGCACGGGAATCTCTCTGGCGTCGATCACCGACGGCTCCGTCACCCGCGTACTACGACCGTTGCCCACCTTTGCGACACCGATTGCGAGCGACCGCGCCGGACGGCTCTACCTCGATGTGCCCGTTCCGGCCACGCTGGAGCGCACCCTCCAGCGGGTGAACCGCGACGGCTCCGTCGAGCTCGAGTTCACCGGGGTTGGCGGACTGGCCGGCTTCACCATCGACCCGGCCACCGACCGGCTGGTGCAGGTGGGCGAGTCGACAACGGTGTACGCGGACGACGGCACGATCGCCGAGTCGTACCCGTTCGGCTTCCCCGATGGCGTCAACGCAGCCGAACCGGCGATTCTCGCCGACGGCAGGCTCCTTGCCACCAACGGCGAGACCTTCTATGCCGCGCCGTCCCTGGCCGATCCGGCCGTCGTCACGACGCCCTTGTCTCGACCAGGATTCGTCACCGATGCGCCGGGACATGCCCTGGGGCGAGGATCCGAAGCGGACGGTCGGTGGATCGTCTCGAGGATCGACACGCAGAGCGGCGCCATCGTCTCGGTCGCCGGGAACAAGGTGGTCGGATTCCAGGCCAACGAATTCGGCGCCAGCGTCATACGGGCGGTTGCCGGGGCAGGCGGCGCGGTCCACGCGCTCGTCGACTCGACCACCGGGCAGCGTGGTGTCGCCTTCGTCCCGAGCGGGTCCATCGAACCCGTGTCGGCCGATGCAGTGGGGCTGGCCGACGCCACGGGGACGATCCGCACCGTCGATCTGGCGGGCAATCTCCGCTCGGTCTACCCTCCTGCGCTCGCCGTGCTCCCCGGATCCGGGATACCGATCGTGGCGGCATACGTCGACGACGGGATCGGCCTCGCCTATCGGCTCTACCCTGACGGAAGCGTGACGTCGCAGTCGACCAACGGCGGGGCAGAGACGACCGTGGTGTCGGCGGCCAGCTACCCGTCTGGGCCGACGGTGCACGACCTCACCGCAGCTGACGGCCGCATCTGGGTGGCCGACTCCACCAACGGTTTCGTGGCCTTCTCGGCCACCGACGGAATGCTCCTCGGCGTCATCGACACCATCGGCGGCTTCGGGGGGCAGCCGGTGATGGAGGCCGTCGCCGTCATGGACCTCGACGGCCTCGTCGTGGTCGATCGTGGCACCTTGGCCATCGGCCTGATCGGGTGTTCGGTGCTTCCCGCTCCGAGCCCCATCCTGCAGCCCGAGTTCACCGGCTGAGCACTCGTTTCCGACTACTCGCAGGCGCTGACGGCGTCGCCCGGATCGGTGGTGCACTGATCGGCGTCGCTTCCGCCGTCGACGTCGTCGTTGCCCACACCGTCGGCCGACCAGATCTCGTCGTCGCCGGAGCCGCCGTGGGCCCGGTCGGCGCCGTCATCGTCGTAGGCGTGGACGTCGATGACGTCGTCGCCGGAGCCGCCACTCACCGAGTCGCTGCCCTGCATGCCGAGCATTTGGTCGTCTCCCGAGCCGCCGCCCATCCGGTCGTTTCCGCGTCCACCGAACATCACGTCGGCGTGGCGGCCACCCGACATCTCGTCGCGCCCGGCACCGCCATGGAGCTCATCGGCGCCGTTGCTGCCGTCGATGCGGTCGTCGCCGCCCCGAATGCCCGAGAACTCCTGGTAGTCGCCGTAGACCGTGTCGTCTCCGTATCCCGCACAGATCGTGTCGTTGCCGCCCATACCGACGACGAGGTCGTCTCCGGCCAGGGCGACGATCACGTCGTCGCCAGGCGTGCCCACGATCACGTCGTTGCCCGGAGTGCCCGTGATCGTCACCCGCTGGCCGAGGCACACCGACGGTGCCGGGTTGGGCGCGAATCCGGCCGAGACCGGTGCTGCGGTGCCCAGGACGGCCAGTGCGCCCGTGAGGGCAGCGGTTCGAACGGCTGTGGTGAAGGTGGTCATCATGGTCTCCTCGACATCGTTGGTGTCGATGGAGACCGACGACGGCGCCATGGCTTACACCCGCGTCACCGATTTTCGGTCGGCGAGGGATCAGCTCGGAGCGGCGATCCCGAGCGGGGTCGCGAGCGGGGTGAAGTTCGGGAAGATCGCCCCCATGTTCGCCGCGTTGCCCAGCCGTTGCATGACGATCTCGGAGAGAACCTGGCGGAAGTCGTTGAGCACGATCAGGTCGCCCTCGGGTCCGTCGACGATCTCGGTCGGCAGATCGCCGTAGACGCCACCGTTGATTCCGCCGCCGATGGCGAACATCACCGAGCCCCGGCCGTGGTCGGTGCCACCGTTGCCGTTGACCCCGATGGTGCGACCGAACTCCGAGAGCACGACGATGGTCACCTCGCCGATGTCGGAGCCCAGGTCCTGGTAGAAGGCACCGAGCGCCGCAGCGAGCCCGAAGATTCGGTCATAGATCCGGTTGCCCGAGGTTGCGATGCCATGATCGTCGTGGGTGTCCCAGCCGCCGGTGCGGGCGGTCACGGCCTGCAGCCCGAGGTTGGCCCGAATGAGCTGGGCAACCTCGCGCAGGTCGTTGGCGAAGCCGCCGCTGGGATACACGGCACCGTTCTGCGGTTGGAGAGCCGGATCGTTCGTATCGATCGCGCTCACCACACTCACCGCGTTGAGGGCACGGCTACCGGTCGCCGCGAAGTTCCCACTCGCCGAGTTGTACATGGTCATGAGCGAGCTCTCGGCCGCACTGGTGTCGGAGTATCCGAACACGTCGAATCCGTTGATGGAGTTGATGGCCACGGCCGAGGTGCTGCCTCGCATGGCCACATGAAGCGCCGACGAGGAGGAGACGCCGGGGAGCGCTCCGCCCGAGTCACCCGACGTCTGGAGATGACGCCCCATCCAGCCGGTGGGGACCGCGGCAGGCAGACCACAACGCTGCCAGACCTCCTGGGCCTCGAAGTGGCTCCGAGTCGCGGTGAGCGACGCGGGAGACCCCACGGCATGAACGACGGCGAGGTTCGCGTCGGTCACCGCCTGCGTGAGGGGAGCCATGGCGGGGTGCAGCCCGAGCGGTGAGCCGTAGAGCTGGATGGCATCGGCGGGGTCGATGGCAATGTTGAACACGCCGTCGTTGCGGAGGGCCTGATAGTCGGCGTTCAGATTCGAGTCGAAAACCGGTGGCACGAGGCTCAGCCCATCGGCTCCGCCATCGAGGAATACCTGGACGAGCACATCGCCGCGCGCGGCGTTGTTGGGCTCACCGAAGGCCAGCCGAGTTCCGCCGGGCAACACGCCGGTGGTGAAACCGGTGGCGGCCGCCGTGGCGCCGGCAGCAGCGATGAACTGCCGCCGGGTCGGTCGGCTCAGCGATGATGGAAGAGCGGAAGGCATAGCGTCAATCCAATGAGGTCGGCAACGAGGTCACCATCGGTCAGGTCGGCAGGAGCGAGGGCGTCGGCTGCGGCGTGACCGGCGCGGCCGAGCAACGCGGTCTGGGCGCTGGGCTCCGGTGCACGCGACGTCAGGCGGGTGATCAGGGCGTCGACGAGTCCGCCCCACGTCGCCGGGAGGGGAGACGGCACCAGGGCACTCAGGTTGATCACGATGCCGTCGTCGAGAGCGTTGTGGGTGAGCAGTCCGGCGATCTCCCAGCGGCGGAGCATCGAGTCGGCGCTGATCCAGTCGTCGGCGTCTTCGGGGTAGCCGTCGGGTGAGACGTGGCCGAAGAGCTGCTGGCGAAGCTGCTCGAGGGTGCCGGCATAGTACGACAGGCTGTGCAACCGTTCGGAGGTCTCGCCGAAGGGATCGTTGTCGACGGCCGCGCCGAGGGTGCGCATGTAGGCGGTGAGCAACTCGAAGCCGCGGCGAAGCTTGGTGCCGTCGGCGGCCGCCATCTCTGGGCTGACGAGCAGTTCCTTGACCCATGGTCCGATGGCCGTGTCGTTGGCCAGGTACACCCCGGCCAGGCGGGAGACCAGCGCGGCCGGCGGATCATCGGCGAACAGCCGACGACAGAGCTTCCAGCTGAGGTACTCGGCGGTTCGGGGATGGTGAGCCAAGAAGGCAATCAAGTTTTCGCCGTCGGCCAGCTTCTGGGCGGCGGAGGCTCCCGAGCGATCGGGGCGTGACCACTCGCCACCCAGTAGCGAGACTGGGCCGTCGAAGTGGTAGTTCTCCCGGAAGAGGAAGGTGTCGGCGTCGCCGTTCTCGTCGATGCTCCACCCCGAGAGCACCTGGGCGGCGGCCCGGACATCGGCTTCCGTGTAGATCTGGAGACCGTCGATGATGCCGAGCGTGTGGAGCTCGAGGAGCTCTCGGCCGTAGTTCTCGTTGACATCGCTGTTCGAGTTCGCGTTCGACCGATAGTTGTGCAGGTAGGTCAGCATGGCCGGGCTCTTGGCACTGGCCAGGAGCATCTCGTCGAAGCGGCCCAGGGCGTGCGCCCGGGTGACGATGCGGTCGGCCTCGGTTGTGAGGTGACGGAACGCGTACCGGTCGGCGAGGTAGACGGTGAAATGGTTCGTCCAGAAGTCGCACATGACCTCGAACAGCTGACGCTGCGAGTACAGGGCCCGCAAGAACGTGGCGTGGGAGAGCTCGCCGAAGATACGACGAGAACCGAGGCCGTCGACTTCTTCCCCCTGGAGCACCGCCCAGTTGGCGGCATTCGAGTTGGTGAGGGTCGAGTAGCCGGCGAGCAGTGCGTCGACCGGTGAATCATCGATGGCGCCCGGGGCGAGCTGGGCGTCGACCCACGCGGCTACTCCCATCTGCTCGATCTGGGCGATCGCGCCGGGGGTCGCACCGAATGTCGCACGATTGGCGACGATCGTGGCCGACGCAATCGGTGCCGGAGGGGGCGGCGTCGGCGTCGGCGTCGGCGTCGGCGCGACCGTCGGCGCTGCGGTAGGTGTCGGAGCCGGCGCGGTCGTCGGGACGGGCGTGGGCGCCGGCCCGACCGTCGGAGTCGGCGCGGGTGTCTTCAGCAGTTGCGTTCCCACCGGTACGACGGGGCTGGCCGACGGGGCGTCGGGGTCGACGACGAACCCGAGCTCCGACGGTTTGCCGCCACCGAAGGGGCTCCAGTCCGACGGCAGGCCGAACTCGGTCGGCCGACCCGTGCCGGGCAGATCCGAACCACTCCAGCCGTCGTCTCCGGCCGGAACCTCGCCGGATCGTGATGGCGCGGCCGAAGGCTCGCTGACCTCCGGGGCGGTCTGGCCGTTCGACTCGACGTCGGCGCCACCTGCTTCGGCTCCGTCGACGTCGTCGATCGCAGCTTCGGGATCGTTGGCCGTCTTGATGAGGCCGCACACGCTGGCCAACGATGCCACGCCGCCGGCGAGACCGAGAAGCCGGCGCTTGTTGGTGTCGACTCTGGCTGGTGGGTCCTCGACGTCGATGTCTGGAACTTCGCGATCTATCTGCTCCTGAGCCACATCCGCCCTTCGACGTCGGCGGGCCGCCGCCTGAGCAAAACCACCTGAATGGGCCGTGCGACCCAGTGCGGCGGGCTCAGCGGCCAGGGGTCGCCGGTGGCTCAGCGGTGGATTTGTCGATCGGGGGCGATGCGGAAAATGACGCGCTCGGACTCGACCGGGTTCGGGTAGTCGAGTCCCATGTACTTCTGGGCCAGCGCGTCGATGTGGGCGCGGGCAACGTCGCCGGTGACCGCCTCGACCACTCGGCCCCGCACCTCGGCGTAGGAGTACGGATTGGCGAGGTCCCAGACCATGACGGTCACTCGCGGGTCAGCCGCAATGTTCTTCGCCTTGGCGCGATGCACCTCGGTGTTGATCAGGATGTGGTCGTCGTCGCAGTCGACCCACATCACGTTGGTCTGCGGCGTGCCATCGGCGAAGAGGGTGGTGAGCGTGGCGAAATTCTTCGCCTGGCAGAGCTCGCGAACCTTGGGATCGATCATCGTCGGAACCTAGTCGGCAGCCCATCCTGTTGCCGACCCGTCGTTCGCCGGCGCGGGCTCTCGATGGCCAGTGCGATCAGGTGAACACGTGTGTCGCCCACCAACCCGAGCCGTTTCGGAAGAAGCCGATCCCGACGCGTGTGTAGCCGGCATTGACCATATTGGCGTAGTGACCTGCGCTGTCCGCCCACATCTGGTGGAAGGTCGCGGCCGCCTCCTGGACACCGGAGTTGGGTGATCCGATGTAGGCGATGTTCTCCCCGTACGGGCCACCGCTGTGGCTGAACCCGGTCGCCGCCATGGTTGCCGACCAGTTCCACGCGAATTGCGTCAGGGTCGGATCGACGGTGAGGCCGCTCAGGCCGGCGGCTCCGCGTAACTGATTGAGTAGTGCGTGACTGTGCGCCTCCGCCGATTGCGTCTCGCCGGCCGACGGCGTGGGCGCCGGCAGCGCGTTGACACCGGTGAGGGCCCGGCGCACGGCGAAGGTGTCGACCCCGTCACCGTTCCAGTCGCCGGGGAACAGCGCATCGGTGCTCGACCCGAATCCGAAGCTGAAGTGGGCGGGCGCCGTGCGAAAGTCGTTGCGCACGAAGATCTGGTTGGCTCGGCGCACGGCGAAGGTGTCGACCCTGGTGCCGTTCCAGTCGCCGATCAGAATCTGGTCGCCGGCCCGTCCGTAGCCGAACACGATGTCCGCCGCGCCGGTCGACACCGAGTTGCGGACGTAGAAGACGTTGCCTCGCCGGACAGCAAATGTGTCGGTTCCGTTTCCGTCGAAGTCACCAACAAATATCTCGTCGGCGGCTCGGCCGAACGCGATCTCGCTGTCACGACCACTCGAGCCGAGGTCGTTGCGGACGGTGAAGCGATTGCCGCGTCGCAGCGCCAAGGTGTCGATGCCATCGCCGTCGAAGTCGCCGACGAAGATCTCGTCGTCGGCTCGGCCGAACGCAACCGTACGTTCGCTGGCGTCGACCAGATCGAGAAGTTTGAATTCACTGCCATTTCGACGAGCGAGGTCGTCGAAGCCGTCGCCGTTCCAGTCGCCGACGTAGAAGTCGCCGTCGGCTGATGACCCGAAGTCGCCTTCGTGCTCGGCCACGCCGCCGACGAGACGGTTGGTGAAGTACCAGCGACTCACGTTCGCAGCCGACGCAGGAGCGGCCGCCATCACCCCGAATGTCGAGGCGGCGAGGGCAAATGACAGAACGATTACGATTGCGTGACGAACCTTCATGACGGTGACCGTAGCCGTTTACCACGCTGAGTGGGGTTTCACCCCCACATTGAGTCAGAACGTGTTCGGATTGCGCGATAAACTCAGCCGCGACCAGACGGCTCACGAGCCGCCCCGGGCTCGGCTCGCGTACCATTGTCGGCCTGGCGAAACGAGGGGCCGAGACCGCGCATCATGACGATCGAATTCACTCGCAACGACTTCCCCACCGTGGGTGTCGAGGTCGAGTTCCATCTCGTCGATCGCGAGACCGGCGAACTCGTCTCGGCGGCCACCGAGGTGCTCGAGGAGATGGGGCTGACCCATCCGGGTGGTGAGCACCCCCGCGCCAAGCACGAGCTCTTCCAGAGCACGGTGGAGCTCATCACCGATGTCTGTCGGAGCCCGGCCGAGGCGCACCGCGATCTCCGAGCGACCCTCGACGAGCTCACCGAGGCGCTCGACCGTCGCGGGATGATGCCCATCAGCTCGGGAACGCACCCGTTCGGCATGGCCAGTGCGCAGCTCATCAGCCCCTCCCCCCGCTATCACGAGCTCATCGAAGCGATGCAGTGGCCGGCGCGACGGCTGCTGATCTGTGGGATGCACGTACACGTCGGGGTCGTCGACGGCGAACGGGCCATCGCCGTGATCAATGAGCTGACCCGCCACCTTCCGCTCTTCCTCGCGCTCTCGGCATCGAGCCCGTTCTTCGAGGGGGAGGACTCCGGTCTCGCCTCGGCGAGGTCGAAGGTGTTCGAGGCGCTTCCGACCGCCGGTCTCCCGCCCCACATCTCCGGTTGGGTGGACTTCGAGGCATTCATGTCGACCTTGCTCGACTCGGGATGCATCTCGTCGATCCGAGAGGTGTGGTGGGACATCCGACCGCACCCCGACTTCGGAACCATCGAGTTCCGCATGTGCGATGCCACACCGACCCTCACCGAGGCCACGGCTCTGACCGCGCTGGCCCAGGCGCTGGTGGTGTGGTGCAACCGCCGCATCGACGACGACGACCTGCCGGCGCCACCCCGTGACTGGACCGTCCGTGAGAATCGCTGGCTCGCCGGGCGCTACGGCATCGAGGCATCACTCATCGTCGAAGATCTCGAGCTCGGCACCGTGCACCGGCGTCCGGTTCGCGACCTGGTGGTCGAGCTCGTCGAGGAGCTCAGGCCGATCGCCGAGGAACTGGGTTCCGTCGCCGAGCTCGGCGACGTGCTCACGATCCTGGACGGTGGTTCCGGCACCGCGCGGCAACGTCGCGTGATCGCTGGCGGCGGTAGTCTCGTCGACGTGGTGCATCACCTCGCCAAGGAACTCGCTGACGACCGTCCCCGGGCATGACCGCCGCGCCCACGGCCCATGCCGTCGAACGATCGATCGATGCCTGGCTGACCGAGCACGGTGAAGGCCTGATCGCGCTCCGGCGCAACCTGCACGCCCACCCCGAGCTGAGCGGCCAGGAACACGCAACCACCGACATCGTCCTCGAACGACTCGAGCTGGCTGGCCTCTCACCCCGACGTCTGTCGAGTGGCACCGGACTGCTGTGTGAGCTCGATGCCGGTCAGGTGGCTGGGCGCATCCTGGCCCTACGGGCCGATCTCGACGCGCTCGGTATGCACGACGAGAAGGACGTCCCCTACCGGAGCCAGGTCCCCGGTGTCTCCCATGCCTGCGGTCACGACGTCCACACCACGGTGATGCTCGGCGCGGCGCTGTACTTCGCCCACCATGCCGACGAGCTGCCCGGGCGGTTGCGGATGATCTTCCAACCCGCCGAGGAGCGCGTGCCTGGCGGCGCCCTCGACGCGATTGCCGACGACGCCCTCCACGGCGTCGACGGCATCATCGGCGTCCACTGCGACCCCAAGGTCGATGTCGGACGCATCGGCCTCAAGGCCGGACCCATCACCAGCGCCGCCGATATCGCTCGAATCCTTCTGACCGGACCCGGGGGTCACACTGCCCGGCCCGAAGAAACCGTCGACATGGTCACGCTGGCCGCGAGGATCGTGTCCGAGCTGCCTCACAACGTTGCGTCTGCGCTCGGCGGCCCCGACAACGTCAAGTTGGTCTTCGGCGCGATCCATGCCGGGGACGCAGCCAATGTCATCCCGACGAACTGCGAGCTCCGTGCGTCGGTGCGCACACCCTCGGTCCACGTCTGGGAGCGCATGTCCGACGTGGTGCGTGACGAGCTCGAGAAGCTGTTGGCCGGCACCGACGCCGGCTGGGAGCTCGACTACACCCACGGTGTGCCCCCGCTCGTGAATGCCGAGGTGGTCACCGACATCGTTCGTCGAGCCGCCACGGCCGAGTTCGGGACCGATGCGGTCACGCCGGCGGTGCAGAGCTGGGGCGGTGATGACTTCGCGTGGTTCACTCGCGAGGTGCCCGGTACCTACATCCGACTCGGCGTACACAACGTCGAGGCCGGCGGACCCCGGCTCGACCTCCACGCCGGCCGCTTCGACGTCGATGAACGGGCCATCGCCGTCGGCGTCCGTACGGTGGTCGCCTCGGTCCACGAGTTCTTCGCGAGCCCGGGCCCCGGTGGCAACTGACTCGCTCTGGGTCTTCGGCTACGGCTCCCTCGTGTCGCCGGTGTCGATGGCCTCCACGATCGGTCGGGTGGTGAAGCCCCGCAATGCACGCGCCCGAGACGAACAACGCGCCGCGGTCCGCCGTTCCTACGGAGACCTCGTCGAGCGTGCCTTCCGCTCCCGCGGTCCCCGTCATCTCGGGGAGTGCTCCCGCACGCCGGCACCCGACGTGGCCGTCATGGACTTCGCATGAACGGCGACGGGGCCGCGTCCCAGACCGGCAAGGTCGGGCACAATGGAGACATGTCTGCTGCCGAACTGATCGACACCGTCCGCGGCGCGGTCATCGGACGCGACGACACGGTGGTCACCCCCTTCGGATCCCGACCCGTGGTGTACGCCGACTACACCGCATCCGGTCGCTCACTGTCGTTCATCGAGGACTATCTCCGCGACGTCGTGCTACCGCTGTACGCGAACACTCACACCGAGTCGTCGGGTACCGGCCTCCAGACCACCCGGTTCCGGGAAGAGGCCAGGGAGATGATCCGGCGCTGCACCGGCGCCGGCGACGAACACGTGGTGGTGTTCTGCGGCAGTGGCGCCACCCATGCCATCGACAAGCTGATCGGGGTGATGGGCCTGCGCGTGCCCTCGGTCCTCGACGATCGTTACGGATTCGTGGCCACGATTCCTCCGGTGGAACGCCCGGTCGTGTTCATCGGTCCCTTCGAGCACCATTCCAACGAGTTGCCGTGGCGGGAGTCGATCGCTGATGTCGTGACCATCGACGAGGATGCCGACGGTCACATCAGCCTCGTTCACCTCCGCTCCGAGCTCGAGCGCCACGCCGATCGCCCGCTGAAGATCGGTTCGTTCTCGGCCGCATCGAACGTCACGGGAATCCTCACCGACACCGCCGCCGTCTCGCGCCTGCTGCACGACCACGGGGCACTGTCGTTCTGGGATTTCGCGGCCGCTGCGCCGTACGTATCGATCGAGATGCTTTCAGCCGACGAGGTCGACGACACCGGACAGCCCGATCTGGCCTACAAGGACGCCGTCTTCATCTCCCCCCACAAGCTCATCGGCGGTCCGGGCACGCCGGGAGTGCTCGTGGCCCGCAAAGAGCTGTTCGCCAACCGGGTGCCCAGTGTGCCGGGGGGTGGAACGGTGGCCTATGTGAACCCCACCCACCATGACTACCTGCCCGATGTGCAGCATCGTGAAGAAGGCGGTACCCCCGACATCGTCGGCGCCATCCGAGCCGGGCTCATCTTCCAGCTCAAAGAGGCCGTCGGGGTCGACGAGATCCGCCGACGGGAGGACGACTTCGTGCACCGGGCGATCACGTCGTGGTCGGCCAACCCGAACCTCCACATTCTCGGCAGCCACGAAGCCGAACGCCTGTCTATCGTCTCGTTCATCGTCCGCCACGGTGCGGGAATGCTGCACCACAACTACGTGGTGGCGTTGCTCAACGATCTCTTCGGCATCCAGTCGCGTGGCGGGTGTTCGTGTGCAGGGCCCTACGGGCACCGTTTGCTCGGCATCGATCTCGAACGGTCCCATGAGTTCGAGCGCGAGATCAATCGCGGCTGCGAGGGCATCAAGCCGGGATGGGTGCGGCTGAGCTTCAACTACTTCATCGACGACTCGACGTTCCAGTACCTCCTGGCGGCGGTGCACCTGATCGCCGATCAGGGTGCGGCGCTCATGCCCTACTACCGGTTCGAGCCCGACTCGGGCCTGTGGCATCACCGCAACGGCCAGGCCGAGCCGCCGATGAGCCTCTTCGACATCAGCTACAGCTCGGGCGAGATGCGCTTCGAGAATCGCCGACACCGTGAGCGCTCGGTCGACTTCGACGGCCTCATCGGGGTTGCGCGCGACCTGTGCGCCCGAGCCGGCGAGGCACTGCCCGAACCGATCGGCCCGCCCGACACCAACGCCGACTTCGAGCACCTCCGGTGGTTCCCCTATCCCGACGAGCTCCGCACCTGAGCCCCGTATCGCCGATTTCGCGTCCGTTCCCTTCGGGGTCACGACGAGGCGAAGTAGCGCACCAGCATGGCAACCGACATGACAACCACCATCGGACGGATCAGACGAGTTCCGCCTCGCACCATGGTGTGAGCCCCGGCGAAGGCGCCCATGGCCTGACCGCCCATCATGGCCAGCGCCGCCTTCCACACCACCTCACCACCCACGATGAAGACGGCGAGCGCCGCCGCATTCGAAGCGAAGTTCAGGGTCTTGGCCACGGCCGTTGCCTTCACCAACTGCAGGCCCCGGAGCGCCACCCCCGACAGGGCGAAGAACGAGCCCGTGCCCGGCCCGAGCAACCCGTCGTAGGCACCGATGGCCGGCACCACGGTGTTGCGGTACACGGGCACCGACAGCCGCGGGGTGCTCTCGAACTCCCCCGCCGACGGCACGAACAGGAAGTATCCGCCGATGAGCACCAGGACGACCGGGATGACGATGTCGAGCGCGTCGGTGTCGAACTGACGCACAACCATCGCCCCGATGGCCGAGCCGACCGCGGCTCGGACGAAGGGTGGTGCCACTTCTCGTATCGAGACGACCTTCTTGCGAATGAGCGTGGTCGAGGCCGTAGCCGAGCCGAACACCGATTGCGCCTTGTTGGTGCCCAGTGCACTGAGGGGCGTGACGCCGGCCACGAGCAGGGCGGGGAGGGTGATGAGGCCTCCTCCCCCGGCGATGGCGTCGACGAAGCCGGCGAGAGTTGCGGCACCGAACAGCAGCAGGAGGGTCGACGGATCGGCGGTGAAGTCCACGAGCCGCCAAGACTAGGGCGGCCTGGGGTCGTGCCGACGCTCAGCCGCAGCAGGTTTCCGCGCCACCGGCGAGGACGACATTGGCGAGGTGCTCACTGTCGCCGGTGCGTACGTACCATTCCCACCGGTGACCCTCGGGGCCGTCGACCCAGGTCTCGGTCTTGGTGGCGTAACAGCACGCTGTGTCGTCGACACCGGTGGTCGACAGGCCCTCACCGGACAGCCGGGCTTCGGCGTCGGCCACTTCATCGGCCGTCTCGGTCTCGACACCGAGGTGGTTCAGCGACCCGGCGGGGAGATCGGGCCGCTCGAAGAGAACGAGCTTCAACGGTGGATCGGCAATGGCAAAGTTGGCGTATCCGGGGCGCTCGCGAGCGGGCTCGGCACCGAACATCTTCGAGTAGAAGTCGACCG
The DNA here is from genome assembly GCA_963700995.1 of uncultured Acidimicrobiales bacterium. Lineage (GTDB taxonomy): Bacteria > Actinomycetota > Acidimicrobiia > Acidimicrobiales > JAHEJN01 > JAHEJN01. Next base: position 172,958 of record CAVOZP010000004.1, on the reverse strand, counting down.
CTTGCTCGAGGTCGGCCACGTTGAGGGCGAGTTGGACGCGCATGGGAGCTCCCTGACAAGTGGACAGTTGTCACATCGATGCATATCGATGTGATGGTTGTAGATGAGTGTACAGTCACTTCGAAGGATGTCAATATGTTCACCGTGATCGAATCACCCACAATCGCCGGCTGCTGTGCCCCGCTCGCCGATGCTCCCCTCGACGAAGCCCAGGCCAACGAGCTGGCCGTGGTGTTGAAGGCGCTCGCCGACCCCGTCCGACTTCGCATCGTCTCGCTCGTAGCCAGCGCGCCCGACCGCGAGATCTGCGCCTGCGACCTTCCTGCCGCCCTCGACCGGTCCCAGCCCACTGTGAGCCATCATCTGACCCAGCTGGTCAAGGCCGGCATCCTCGTGCGCGAACCGCGGGGCAAGTGGGCGTGGTTCCGCATCGCTCAGCCCCAACTCGATGCGCTGGGGCAGATCCTCGGCTGCTGACCCGTCTCCGTTAACGTCGACCGCGTGAAGGAACCATCGTTTCCCGCGCGGTTCGCCGAGCTCGCCAGTGCTCACGGCGACCGGCCCGCCCTCACGCTCGGTGACACCACGCTGAGCTTCGACGAGCTGCGGGAACGGGCCACGACCCTCGCCCACCACCTCGACGACCTCGGAGTCGGCCTCGACGACTTCGTGACCGTGGCCGAGCCGAACTCCATCGAGTTCGTCGTCACCTGCATGGCGGTGTGGCAGATGGGCGCCATTCCGCAACCCGTGTCGTCACGACTGCCACGTCACGAGCTCGATGCCGTGATCGAACTGGCCGATCCGGCGCTTGTCGTCGGCGTCGAGGTCGACGATCGTCCCTTCCTGCCCCGTGCCTTCCGCCCCCCACGAACGTCCCCCGGCACAGTTCCCCTCGATGACCGGATCGCTTCGGCGTGGAAGGCACCAACCTCGGGTGGGTCGACGGGCCGGCCGAAGCTCATCGTGTCGGGAGACCCTGCGGAATGGACCGAGCCCATGGCCGCCATGGCGACCATCCTGGGTGCCCGTGACAACAACACGATGATCATGCCCGGGCCGCTGTACCACAACGGCCCGTTTGTCTGGACGTTCTACAGCCTGCTGGCCGGCAGCCATGTCGTACTGCTCCCGCGATTCGACCCCGACGCCACCCTGCGGGCCATCCAGGACCACCGTGGTGAGGCGATCTACCTCGTGCCCACCATGATGCAGCGCATCTGGAAACTGCCCGAATCCGTTCGTCTCGGCTACGACGTGTCGTCGATGAAGGTGGCGTTCCATCTGGCCGAACCCTGTCCGCGGTGGTTGAAGCAGGCGTGGATCGACTGGCTCGGCCCCGACGTGATCTGGGAGCTCTATGCAGGCACCGAGGGGCAGGCCATCACGGTGCTCGACGGCCACGACTGGCTGGCCCATCCGGGCTCGGTCGGCCGACTCATCAGCGGGGAGATCCGCATCTGTGACCACGACGGCAGCGACCTTGCTGCCGGTGAGGTGGGTGAGATCTTCATGCGGTCGGTCGGTCGTGACACCCCGACATACCGGTACGTCGGCGCCGAGGTCCGGTCGCTCGACGGATGGGAGAGTCTCGGTGACATGGGATCGATGGATGAGGACGGCTTCGTGTACCTCGCCGACCGACGCACCGACATGATCCTGGTCGGCGGCTCCAACGTCTACCCGGCCGAGGTCGAGGCGGCGCTGAACGAGCACCCCGCCGTGAGGTCGGCCGCGGTGATCGGTCTGCCCGATGCCGACAAGGGCAACCGCATTCACGCCATCGTCGAGGCCGACGCCGACATCGAGGACGACCTCGCAGGGTTCCTCGCCGGACAACTGGTGCGCTACAAGCTCCCTCGCACCTACGAGTTCGTCACGGTGCCCCTACGCGACGATGCCGGGAAGGTCCGCCGCGGCGCCCTTCGTGCCGAGCGTCTCGAACCCGACGCCGCCACGAGCTGACGGTGGCCACACAGAACGCGCCGGCGGCCGAAGTCGACATCGACGCCACTGTCGTCCGAGGGCTGCTCGCGCCACAGCACGCCGACTTGGCGTCGCCTGGACCTCACCCCCGTTGACCTCGGGTTGGGACAACGCGTTGTTCCGTCTCGGCGAAGAGCTCGTCGTGCAACTTCCCCGCCGACGCCCCCACCAACCCGTACCGAGGCATACCGTTGGCCGACCGGACCGATCGCCTCGGTGGCTTCGACCGACTCGACGCTCGCCTCCGGCGAGTGTGCGTCCGACGCGTTGGCGGCGCCGGTCTGGGACGGCCCGCCGCAGTGGGTACTCGGCGACCTGCACCCCGGGAATCTCATCGTGGACCGCGGCCGGCTGAGCGCGGTCGTCGACTTCGGTGATCTCTGTGGGGGTGACCCGGCCTGCGACCTGGGAGTGGCCTCGATGATGCTCGACGCTTCGGCCCGAGCCGTCGTCTTCGAACACGCCGATGTGGGTCGAGCCGACATCCGCCGAGGTCGGGGCTGGGCCATGGCTTGGGCCATTGCCGTCGGATCATTCTCCGCCGACAACGCTCGTTACGCCGCGGTTGCGAGACGCACGCTCGAGGCCGTGATGGAAGACGACCTCAGCTGAACACCAGCGGCGCGGCGACGGCTCCAAGCATGGCTATGCGCCCGTCGATGTGGGACTGCACCGGAAGCGACAACGTGAGCCCGTCGACACCCGATGCAAGCCCCTCGGCCAATCGCTCGCCGACCGTGTCGGGGTCGCCCAAGGTCACCTGACTCTCGAAGAAGGCCTGCTCGTCGGGTGACGCACTGGCCGCATCGAGGCCGTGCACCCGCTGGAGCGCATCGAAGAACTCGGCGCGGGCCTGCTCATGGGTGTCACCGATCACCACGCTCATGTTCAGGCTCACCGTGATGTCGCCACGTGTGCGGCCGAGCCGGTCGCAATGCCCCGCGAGAGCGTCGAGCTTGCGATCGACCTCGTCGAGCCCACAGGTGAGGTTCGACAGGTCGGCGTACTGCGCAACCATACGCAGCGTCTTCTTCTCGCCCGACCCGCCGATCATCACCGGAATACGGCTGATGGGCTGCGGTTCGTTGATCGCCTCGACCGCGCTGTAGTACTCGCCGGAGACGGTCGGCCGTTCGCCGCGCAGCATCGGCAGGATGATCGACAGCGCCTCCTCGAGCCGGGCAAAGCGATCAGAGAACGTGCCGAACTCGTAGCCGTAGGCGACGTGTTCCTCCTCGAACCATCCGGCCCCGATACCCAGCTGGGCGCGGCCGCCCGACACGATGTCGAGGGTGGTCACTGTCTTGGCCAACAGGGCCGGGTTGCGATACGTGTTGCCGGTGACAAGGGCACCGAGGCGCACGTGCGACGTGGTCGACGCAAGCGCCGAGAGCACGGTGTAGCACTCGAGCATGTCGTTGTCCTGGGGACCGAGCATCGGCAACTGGTTGAAGTGATCCATCACCATCACGGTGTCGAAGCCGGCGCCTTCGGCCTCGGCCGCTTGACGGACCACGTTCGGGAAGATGCCCGCAGCATCGACGCCGGGATAGGTGAAGTTGGGGATCTGGAAGCCGAGCTTGGTCATCCCCGAAACGTACACGGTAAGCCGTTTGGCCGACCGATGTGGGCTCAGGCGCCGGTTGGCCTCGGCAGGAGATCGGCCAACAACTCGTTCCAGTCGGAGATCCCACAGCCGTTGGTGAGATCGACGGTGGTGTCGACGGGCTGGTCGTCGATGCGTCCGGTGATGGTCACCATGTCGGGCCCGCCGTATTGCGCCGAGCAGATCTGGTCGCCGGGCGGGCCGTCGATCAGCCGCTGTTGCACGGCCTCGTCGGCCAGGGCCAGGCAGGCGCGTTGATCGACCACTGTTTTCGGCGCCTCACCAAGGACCGTCGCGGTGTCACCCAGACAGGTGATGCCATACGAGTAGCTGGTGGCATCGTCGGTGTAGTCGATGGCGATCTCGGCGATGGGGTACGGGCCTGCTCCCAGGGGCGGCTCGATGGGATCGGCCCCGGAGTCGGCCGGAGTGTCGTCGGTGCTCACGGTCTCACCGTCGTCGGAGGAGTCGGAGCCACATGCGGCCGCGACCGCGACGAGAGCGAGCACGAGCACGAGCAACAGGTTGATGGGAATGCGTTTCGAACGAGTCATGGTGGATCACCTGGTACGACGAGGTCAGTCCTCGGTTGGTTCCCGAGCATCGCACGTCTGAAACTGTCCGGTGGCGCGCGCGCTGCGGGGGCGTGATTGGATGAGGTCATGGCCAAAAACGTGCTCGGTACCGAGCTCCAGTCCTGTTCCCTCGACCCCCTCACCGGCTTCTACCGCACCGGCTGCTGCGACACCGGCGCCGGCGACTCCGGCGTCCACACCGTGTGCGCGGTTCTCACGGCCGAGTTCCTGGATTTCTCGGCATCGGTTGGCAACGACTTGTCGACGCCGATGCCCGAGTACGGCTTCGCCGGCCTGAAGCCCGGCGATCAGTGGTGCCTGTGCGCACCGCGCTGGCAGGAAGCGCTCGAGGCGGGGAAGGCCCCGCCGGTGCTGCTCGAGGCGACCCACGCAGCCACCCTCGAGTGGGTCGGTCTCCGCGATCTCCGGGAACACGCCACTACCACCTCGTAAGCCGCTCTCCGAACCGGTCACCCGTCGAGGGAGTCCGGCGGCGGATCGATGGCCGACTCGATGCCCAGGTCGGCCAGGGCGGCACCGTGCTCGAATCGGGCCTCGACGCGGTGCACCACGTCGTCGACGCCGAGCTCGGCCGGCTCGATCACGAGCGAGGAGATGCGGCCCTGTTCGTCGCCGTCGGCGATGACCCGTACGCCGAGTTCGGGTTCGAGCGGCAAGACCAGCGACGCCAGGCCGGCGAGAGGGGCGCCGTCGGCGTGGAACCGTGCGAGCTCGTCGCCGGGAATCACGAAGGTCACCGGCAACGACGCCTCGGCCTGGCCGAACGGGCCGAGCCAGGTGTCGAGATCGATTTCGTCCACCTGGTAGTCGTCGAACGCGAAGGATTCGGCCCGGTACCACACGCCCCACAGAACGCCATCGGGGCCGCCGTCGAGGATCGGCCAAGGGGTGTTCCTGGCGTAGGCCTCGTCGCCGACGATGGCCGCCTCGAAGAACTGCGGTGCATCCTCTGGGAACGCCGCGCGGTTCAGCGCGTCGGAGTTGTACGTCACGTGAGTCGTGTCGGCTACCGGATCGGTGATCGCCACCACGAACGGGTCGAGGGTCCGCAATGGGCCGTTGGCGGCGACCTTCACCGTCACTCGTAGGACCGTCGCCGATCCCGTTTCGTCGCCGACACCCACGTTCGGGTCGTCGCCGTCGGCGAAGCTCGACGCACAAGCCGACAGCACAATCCCCGCCACGACGACGGCCAGCACCACCCGCCAGCGGGCCGGTCTCACGTCTCGGCGATTTCGTCGACCTGGACCAGCGGCCGAAGGGCGAGCGGCCGGACGACCTCGACCAGGAACAACGCGACCACGCCGCCCACGACGAAAATATCGGCGACGTTGAACACGGCGTACCAGTGCACGTCGATGAAGTCGACGACGGGTCCGGTGAGAAAACCATCGTCGGCGCGCACGACGCGATCACCGAGGTTGCCGAAGGCCCCGCCGAGGATGACGGCGAACAACACGAGGCGCGGGCCCATCGGCTCCCGCCAGGCGAACCGCACCAGCGCAACGATCATCAGGATCACGAGCAAGCCGACGAGGCGCCCCTGCCCGGCGCCGGTGCCGAAGGAGAACCCGCGGTTGTACGACAGGTCGAGGTCGAGAGTCGGCGCCACCGAGATGTGCCGATCCGGCCCGAGCGAGCTCACTGCCCAGCCCTTCGACCACTGATCGATGCCGACTTGGACAGCGATCATGATTGCCAACCACGAGCGAGACCACATCCGGTCGAGAGTAGTGGTGAGGTCGCCCTAGGGGACGACGGGTGCATGCGGAAGGGTTCCCGTCGTGACGATGCCGCCACGATCAGCAACGGTGACCGATCCGTAGCGCTCTGCGTACACCGGTGGTAGCTCACGATCACCGGCGACCGACAGCCACAGGCGCAACAGGTGTCGGGGGGCGCCGGGTGTGTTCACGAACCCGGTGCGATCGTGGAGGAGCGAGTGATTGTGCACGAACTGCATGTCGCCCGGTTCGAGACGCATTTCGCGCGTGGATGAGGGGGTCCTCGGCGATGCGATCGAAGAGGTCGAGGGCGTCGATCTGCGCCGGTGTGAGTCTTGGCGCCTCCGCGAATCGCTGCGCCGAGTCGATGTACTGGCGCTGATACATCACCGAGAGCGCTCCCCGGAACCAGTTGAGCACCGGGATCTCGTACCACGGCAGTTGTCCATCGGGAACCTCGCCCCGGCGATCGGTAGCGATGGGTTCGAACAAGACGGCGGCCAGGTCGGGGCGACGTTCGAGCATCCGGTTGTAGACGGTGGCCGCACTGGCCAGCAGCGAGAGCCCACCCTCGGCTGCAGGCGTGAGGCACAGGAGCCCGACGACATCGGCCGAGTCGACATGGAAGGTCTGACGCTGGTCGGTCTGGTAGATGCGCACGTTCGGGTCGCGAGCGTCGGCGCCCGTGTCGATCACGTGACCGAGCAGGTGTCCGGCCGCGTTCTGCGAGCGGGCCGAACCGAGGTGGGCACCGACAGCCAGGAACGCAGCGGCCGCCTGGCGCACGGAGAGCTCCGTGCTCGGAAACCCACGCAGGAGCACGAACCCGAGACCGTGGGTGAGCTCTCGGCGGAGGTCGTCGAGCCGCCGACCCAGCCGGGGCAACGGCACGTCGCCGGCCGCGAAGCACGGAAGCGGATCGAGCCCCTCGGCGAAGGGCGCCGAGACCGAGATGAGCTCGTCGACCTCGACGGGCTCCAGGTACCAGGTCCACTCGCTTCGACGATCCTCGAGCTCGGCGCCCGCCCACGCAGTGGGTCCGGTCTGATGTGGCGCGATCGACGTCACGGACCCTCCGCCGCCGAGGCGAATCGTGCGAGGTCGACGGTGATGAAAACCGCACTGGCCTCGATGAAAACGCCATCACGACCGGTGCCGGTGCACTCGATGAACAGCTTGCGGGCTTCGCGACGCTCGACCCAGGCTCGGAACTCGATCGGTTCGCCGACCGGGCACGGGGCTCGGTACCGCAACGAGAGCTCACCGGTGAAGGCCATCGTCCCGAGAATAGGCAAGAGGGCACCCATCGTCTCGTCGACACAGGCGGCCACGACGCCGCCGTGCCCGCGACCGGGCGCGCCTTCCCATCCGGCGGCCAACGAGACCATCCCCACCGCCGTGTCGCCCTCGCGCCGCAGCCGCAACCCCATGCTCAGGGGATTGGCCGAGCCCGACGCCGGTGAGTCGTCGAAGAGGTCGATGAAGGCACCGTCGTCGATCGCGGTGGCGAGTGAGCCCTCGGCGACGGCGGCCAGGAAGCGGGGGCTGGCCGCCAGCTCGATGCGACGGCTTCGGGTGGGTTGCGTCTCGATCGCGGCGGCCAGCCGATCGGCCTCGTCGGCGATCATCCGCAGCGTCGAGATGTCGGCCCGATGCGATACGAGGGCGTGCGACAAACGGTTCATTGCCGACGCCGCGTCGATGCGCGCCGGCAGATCGGCGTGGTCGTCGGCGGACACGGCAGGGGTCGTGCTCATGACACGAACCTAAGCGATCGTCGGTGCCGTCAGCGGCCGCCGGACGCGCACCTATTCGTCGGCCAGGCGGGTCGTCACCGTGCCGAGGTCGCCGAAGGTGGCGATGACCTCGTCACCGGTGGTGAGGACGGTCATGGGCCCGAGTGCTCCGGTCATCAACACGTCTCCGGCGCAGAGGGGAATACCGCGCTCGCACAATGTGTCGGCCAGCCAGCGGGCCGCATGCAGCGGGTTCCCCAGGCACGCCGCACCCACGCCGGAGGAGACCTCGGATCCGTTCACCGACATCGCCATCGGTATCGTGCGAAGGTCGACGGCCGACAACGGCACCGGTTTCGACCCGACGACGTACAGGCCACAGCTGGCGTTGTCGGCCACCGTGTCGACGATGCGGATGTCCCAGTCGATGATCCGACTGTCGACCACCTCGATCGACGGCAAGGCGAAGGCGACGGCCCGAACGATCTCGGCGAAACCGTGGGGTGCGCGGTTCAGATCGTGTTCGAGCACCAGAGCCACCTCGGCTTCGGCCTTGGGCTGGATCAACCGCGAGGCCGCGATGTCGACGCCGTCGCCGCACTCGGTGTCGACGAACAGGGTGCCGAAGTCGGGCTGATCGACGCCTATCTGTTGCTGAACAGCCTTGGAGGTCACCCCGATCTTGCGGCCGCTGATGCGGCGACCGGCGGCGACGTGGCGATCGGTGTTGATCTGCTGGACGGCGTAGCCGGTGTCGATGTCGGTCGCGGTTCCCACGACGTCGCGGATCGGGCCGGTCGGCACCCCCGACGCCTCGGCCTCCCAGAGCGCATCGGCCGCCTGCTGCAGCAGCGCCGAGTCGATCACACCCGATCCTCGGGCCCCGCGTGCACTTCGGCCGCCAGCCGGACGCGCTTGTCGGCGAGCAGCTCTCCACCCGCCATGAAGTCGGTGTCGTCCATCTCGGTGATCCACACGCGAACCGACTCGCGCGGTGCGCCGATGGACTCGACGATGGCTTCGGTGATGGCGTCCATCATCGCCCGCTTGTCGTCGACCGAACGGCCCTTCCCCATGTGCACGTTCACCAGTGGCATAGGTTCCTCCCTCTTCCCCGACTCTCTCCCCGACGAAATGCCGAGGATGACCGACCTAGATCCCTCGGACGGTAACCGAACCGAGGTGGCTGTAGCTGGCCGTTGCGACCGTGCCCACTGCGAGAGGCTGCGCCCCCAGTGGAGCGCCGGCCATCACGAGCCAGCCGGCCTCGAGACCGCGGTCGTACTTGGCGAGATGGCGCACGAGCATGGCCACGCACTCGGCGGGGTCACCGAGCAACGCTTCGCCCGTGGCGGTGCCGACCTCGTTGCCGTCGACGGTGAAGGTGCACGTGATCGACCGAAGGTCGACCTCGCGGGGACCGACACCCGCCGCACCGATGGCAACCCGGGCCGCGGAGGTGTTGTCGGCGATCACATCGGGCAACGTGAACTTGAACGCCTCGTAGCGCGAGTCGATGACCTCGATGCCCCCGACGATGCTGGCGGTGGCATCGAGGACCTGATCGGCGGTGGTGTCGGCGCCGCTCAACGCCGTGGCCATGAGGAAGACGAACTCCGGCTCGACCCGCGGATGGATCAATTCGTCGAGCACCACGTCGGCGTGGTCACCGAGCACCGTCGACGCCGGCACCCAGCCGTAGGCCGGTTCGTCGACCCCCATCTGTTCCTGCTTGGCCTTAGACGTCAGTCCGAGCTTGGCCCCGGCGAGGGACTCGCCTGCGGTCAACCGGTTCTCGATGAGCGCCGCTTGGATGGCGTAGGCATCGTTGATCGAGAGCGATCCGATCTGGGCTTCGATGCCCTGGACCTCGCGGCGGTCGTCGACGGCAGACTGCAGATACTCAGCCCAGTGTCCGAGATCGGCAGTCACTGGCCGGGCGCCGTTTCGGCGCTCTGGTGACCGGCCACGGCAGCCGCGGCGTTGATGTGCAGCTTCTTCAGATCGTCGGCCTGTGGGCTGTAGCGCATCGAGCCTCGGTCGATCCACTGCGTGGCGAACTCGGCGCCACGCCCGAACTTGAACCGCTCGAGCGGCAACTCGATCACGTCGTGGGGCTCGCGAACGACGGCGATCGGATCGCGGCCGTCGCGCACCGCTTCGATAGCGTCACGGAACATGCGACGGCACGCCACCACTCCGAGGTCACTCTTGGTGATGTTCTCGGTGGTGCGATCGGCCACCCTGCCCTGGGTGACCCAGGCCATGACGTCCTGGCCCTCGATGTAGTCGACGATGTGGTTTCCCTTGTCGTCGAGCCATTCGTACTCGTAGTCGACGGGATACATCTGGTCGGACGGCTCGGCGCCTTCGGGGGCGTGCACCGTGTAGAACAGGGCCCAGGTCGTGGTGTCGTCGACCGGCACCCTGATCTGCATCTGGAACACCCCGTTGCCCCCCACCCACATCTTGTAGGGGAACACCAACGGATGACCGATCTTCCAGTCGTCGTCCTCCTCGCTCTGGCCGACGAGGAGTCGCCGCTTGATGATCCCGTGTTCGAAGTTGTCGAACGCCACCTTTTCGTGCTTGTTCTTGAACGCCGAGGGCATCTCGAAGCCCTTCCACTCCGAGATGAACTCGAAGTAGTTCCCGTGCAGTGCCTCGACGTGGTAAGGATCGACCGAGTTCTCCATGATCTGGAGCCAATTGCACGGCAGCATCGAATGGCCGACGTCGCGCACACCGTCCATCACGTAGGCCTCGTAGTGGGGCAGCTCTGGAGCGGGACCGTCGCCGATGTAGGCCCACACCATGCCACCGAGCACTTGGGCCTGGCCGGCCCGAACGCAGACCTTCTCGCGGAAGGCGGGCGACGAGTCGGGCTCGGCGAGGATCTCCACGCACGTGCCGTCGTTGTCGAACTTCCAACCGTGGTAACCGCAGCGCAGACCGCCGTCCTCGACGATCCCGTAAACGAGTGAGGCGCCGCGGTGCGGACACCGCTCGTCGACGATGCCGTACTGGCCGTCGGGGGTCTTGAACACGGCGAAGTTCTCGCCGAGCAGGCGCACGCCTTTCACCGGGAACTCGTCGAGCTCGCGCTCGAAGCACACCGGGTACCAGTAGTGGCGCAGCACCGCGCCCATGGGCGTGCCGGGGCCGACCTGCGTCAGCTCGTCGTTCTGCTCTTGGGTCAGCATCGGGGAACCTCCGTGTTCAGTCGAGTATCTCGACGGTTCCCGCGGATCCGTCGACTCTGATCATCTGGCCGTTGGCGATCTTGTCGGTGCCGAAACCCGTGCCGGTCACGGCGGGCACCCCGTATTCACGGCAGACGATGGCTGCGTGGCTCATCATTCCGCCGATGTCGGTGACACAGGCCTTGATCTTGGGGAACACCGGCGCCCAGCTCGGTGCGGTGATGGGGGCGACCAGGATCTCGCCGTCGCGCACGTCGCCGATGTCGTCGGCGTTGAACACGAGCCGGGCCGGACCCTCGGCCACTCCCGGCGATGCGGACATGCCGGTGATGCCGACGCCTTCCTCGTCGGAGCCGAGCCACATGTTCACCGAATCCGAGGTGATGCCCCACAACATGATGGTGAAGGGTTCGGTGATGACCTCGGGCGGCTCCCCCAGAGCCTTGGGCGCCTTCCACTTGCTGAAGCTGTCGATCCATTGCTTGCGCTGCTCGATCTTGGGCGGCCAGTAGGTGGGCCCCGCCGCAGGAGCGTTGACCGCCCACCCCGAGTAGATGTCCCACAGCACCTCGTCGATCTCGTCGCGCCGGAAGTAGACGATGTCCTGCGGGTCCGAGATGAAGCCCTCTTTGGCGAAGACGGCACCGAGCTCGCGCAGCTTGCGCCAGAATCGGCTCATCGTCCAGTGCTCGATGTAGAAGTTGTGGTTCTCGACGTAGGGAAACACCGTGCGGGCCAGGCCGAGCTTGCCGGCAAAGGTCTCCTTGTCTTCCTCGGTCAGCAGAAGGTCGGTGTACTCGTCGACGATGCGATCGCGTTCGGCGATCACCTGCTCGATGGGTCGGCTGATGTCGACTCCGTCCTCGATCTTGGTGATGTAGTCGCGCACGAACGCGTAGGGGATCTCGGGATAGTCGAGCCAGGTCTTGTCGAAGTAGTAGAAGCCAGTGCCCGAGCTGAAGTTGAACCAGGGGTCGGCGGCGTCGTCCCATGCCGCCTGCCACGCCTTGCCTTCATCGCTCGAGCCGAGCGCGGAGGCGATGGCCGCAACGTCGTCGGGGCTGTCGAAGACGCGCGCCAGGCCGGTCTCGACGGCCAGGTGGGCCAGGTCCTTGAGCTTCTCGTTGGGCTTGAACAGGTCGACCTCGACGCCGGCCACCATGCGGGCGATGGCCAGATCGGGGATGGTCGGCCACGCCTGCTTGCAGAACCCGAAGAAGTCGAGATAGGCGGCATAGCCGAGGTTCAGGAACTCGAAGTGGTACTGCCACACCTTCAGGCAGAGGTCTTTGAACTCGTGGTACTGCTGCTGGATGTCCCAGCCCGTCCCTATGCCACGGCCGCTGGTGATGGTCTCCAGCTCTTCCATCTCGGGCAGCGGTGAGAAGTCGATGGCGTCGATGGCATCGATGTTCTCCTTCACCTTCACCAGCCAGTTGGCGTAGAGGTCGTCCCAGTTGGCGAAGTAGTGGCCCGCCCGCTCCATGAACTCGGGCACGCGGGCCTCGATCTTCTCGGGGTCGACGCCGACCGGCGAGAAGTAGGGATAGCCGTAGAGCACTCGGAAGTCGATGCCGTCGGCGGGCGGGATGCGGTAGTGGCGGCTGTTGAACTGGCTGAGCGACGCGATGGCGTACTCGAGATGGGCCGAGTCCCAAGGTGTCATGGCCCAGCCCCAGTGCATCGAGTCCTGGAACCAGAAGCGGGCCTCCTCGTACTCGCGGCGGCCCTCGCTGAAGGTCACCGAGTACGGGTACAGCTCTTCCCACCCCTCGATGTCTCCCTCTGGCGGCTCGACCTCGAACGGGCTCGGAAAGCGACGATCGGTCATGTGGTTCTCCCCCTGGAATTCATGTTCTGCCTACTCTTCGGACTTGGTGTGCATGGGCGCCAACAACGTCGACACGATCGACGCCATCGGATCCTTGGCGGTCGCGATCGGCACTACCGGCTTCTGGGACCACACGGTCTCGGGCCGGCTCTGCAACAGCAGGACGTTGAAGCCTTCGGGCAGGTGACGGTCGATGGCCCACTCGACGTCCTGCGGGCAGCCGTAGTGCTTCTCGGCCCGACGGGCCAACGCGGCGACGTTGCGAAGATCGTCGTCGGACAGGCAGGGCTGGTTGGCCCGTATGGGGTCGAGTTCGACGGTGTGGACCTCGCCGTCGTCGCCGAGGCGCATCTCGATGTGCTTGTTGGAGATCTTGCGACTCACGATCTCCTTGATGACCTTGTCGACCAGAAAGTTGTCGGGGGTCACCTCTCCCGACACCACGGCCTCGCCCAGGCCCCACGAGGCGTCGATGCACACCTGGCTGCGATCACCGTTGGTCGGGTTCAGCGTGAACGCCACCCCCGAGCAGACCGGATCGACCATCTTCTGTACGCCGACCGACATCGAGAGGTTGTGGTGCAGGTACCCCATCTGGTGCCGGTAGGCGATGGCCCGATCGGTGAACAGCGACGACCAACACTTGCGAACGTTGGTGAGGACCGCCTCGGCGCCGTGGATCCACAGGTACGTGTCCTGCTGGCCGGCGAAGGAGGCATCGGGGAGGTCTTCGGCGGTGGCCGACGACCGCACGGCAACCGGCAGGTCGTCGACGTTGCAGAACGTGCACAACGCCTGGTAGCTGTCGGTGATGGCCTCGACCACCGCGGGCGACATGGGCTCGGCCTCGATCAGGGCTCGGATGCGATCGGCGGTGGCCCGATTGGCCCGGACGTCGGCATGGTCGATGGCCCGCAGCTCGGCATTCACGGCGTCGGCCAGGGTCTTGTTGCGCCAGATCTGCTGGTAGGCCTCGATGGTGACCGCGAAACCCGGTGGCACCGGCAGGTCGGCCATCATCAGCTCGCCGAGGCTGGCGTTCTTGCCGCCGACCCGCTCTCTCTGCTCCCGGTCGTACCGGTCGTACCAGACGATCAGATCACTCATGACTCCCCCAACGGCGGGTACTCCGCCGAATGACTCGATGGTCGCGAACGCGGCGTCCCAATCGACCACGGGACACTGTTTGCACATCGCTCGCTCCCCTCCATCAGCTCGTGGGAACCCAAGTCTCGTCGACGGCCCACGGAGGTAGCCAGTCGGTGTCGGGACACCGGGTCTCCTGGACGCGATTTCGGTAGCCGACGAGCGCTTCCTCTCGACCCTGCATGATCTTCACCCGCACGTGCTCGGTGTTGTACGGCTCCCCGGGGTCGTACCCGAGGGCGGCCACGGCGAAGGCGCGGATGCACCCCGAGTGGGTGGCGATGGCCAGGCGAGCACGGGGGAACTGGTCGCCCAGGCGGTTGATGCCGGCCCAGAAGCGGCGAACCGTCATGCTCGGCGGCTCGAAGTGCAGCATGGGAATGGTGAGCCAGTGACGAATCGGGTCACCGCCGCCCTGCTGGGTGCTCCAGAATCGGTCCATCTCCACGAGCCACAGCGGGCGATCGCCGGTGCGGCGACGCTCGTACTCTTCGCGGACGGCGTAGAACTCGCGGAACGCCGCGGTGACGTCTTTGAGCCCGCCCGGAGTGGCGAACTGGAAGTTGCGGAACTCGAGCATCGGCTCGGGCTCGACGATGGTGATGTCCTTCTCGAACTGCACCAACCCGTCGACCAGGCCGCGGTGGACGTGCTCGGCGGTCTCCCGGGCCCGGTTCGTGGCCGCGTGACGGAACACGACGGTCTCACCGCTCTTGATGCGCTTGGCCATGGTGTGGCCGTAGGTGTGGGCCTGCCAGGCACCCTGCGGGGTGAGCCCCGAGTCGGTCGAGTAGCCCTGGGTCTCGCCGTGGCGGATGAGGTACACGTCGTTGTGCAGGACTTGACGGGCCTCGGGCGGGGCCGAGATCTCCTTGTTGAGGCTGTCCTCGGTGAGCGCCCGCTGGGTGGGCAGACCCGCTCGTTCCCACAGCGCCGTCTCGGGCGAAGTGGTGGCGGGGGCCGCCGCCTTGGCCCGGAACTGGCGCAGGTACAGCGGCAATGACGAATCGTCGTCGGCGCCGGTGGTGTCGGTCGGCCGTGCGGGCTGCAGCCTCCTTCTCGCGCCAGCGGGCGAGGTAGAGCGGTGCATCGACCCGGGCCTCGGGTCGGCCGCCGGCAGGGGTGGTCGTGTCACTCATGAATGCACCGTCATGAAGGCCGGGTTCAGCTGGCCCTGGTAGTAGAAGATGGCCCGACCCATCTCGGCTTCGGTCCAGGTGGTGGGTTCGTCGTCGGGGTCGAACCAGTAGCCGCCGGTGAACAGCTCGTTGCGGTTCCCGGCCGGATCGAAGAAGTACAGGCCGCAACCCCGGGTGGCGCCGTGGCGGGTGGGGCCGGCGTCGACGGTGACCCCGTGATAGGCGCACTTGTCGGCGCCCATGCGGAGCTCGTTCCAGTCGTCGACCCAGAACGCGACGTGGTGGAAACCGCCGTCGGGGCCGGTGAGGAAGGCGATGTCGTGGGTGCTGTGACACCGCTCGAGGAAAGTGGCGAGCTGGTAGCCGTCGTCGCTCATGATCTGTTCGGTGAGGCGGAAGCCGAGCACGTCGCGGAAGAAGTCGGTGACGCCGTCGACGTCTTCGGCCATCAGGAAGATGTGATCGAGCCGGGGCGGAGCCATGCCGGTGAGGTTGTCGGGGCCGATGGGCGGGTTGAGCAGCGGCATCGCGTTACCGACCTGGTCCATGCCGTGGACGAGGTCGACCGTGTGCCCACTGGGTGCCCGGAACCGGACGGTGTCGCCCGAGCCGGGGCCGAGGTCACCGGCCGCGTGACGGGTGGTCTCGATGCCGGCCTGGTCGACCTTGGCCGCGAGATCGTCGAGGTCGGATGCCTCGTGCACCTTGAAACCGAGCGACTCGAGCCCGTAGGTGGGCGCCGACTTGAGGATGAGCGAATGGTGCTGGTGCTCGTCCCACCCCTTGAGGAAGGCCCGGTCGCCGTCACGGGTGGTCTCGATGAGGCCGACGACCTCGGTGTAGTAGGCCAGCGCCAGCTCGAGGTCGGGCACCCGCACCTCGGCGTGGGAGAGGCGAAGGATGCCGAGGGAATGGGTGGTGGAAGCGTTCATGTGTGGACCGTCAGGAAGCGACCGTTGTCCTTGCCCTCGTAGTAGAAGATGGCCCGGCCGAGGTTGTCCTCGGTCCAGGTGATGGTGGGGAAATCGGGGTCGGGCCGGTAGCCGCCGGTGAAGACCTCGTTGCGGGTGCCCATCGGATCGAAGAAGTAGATGGTGTTGCCGCGGGTGATGCCGTGACGGGTGGGGCCGATGTCGATGCTGATGGCGTTGTAGGCCAGGATGTCGGCGGCTCGGCGCACGTGGTCCCAGTCGTCGAGCCAGAACGAGAAGTGGTGCAGTGCCCCGTTCGGGCCCTGGATGATCGCAATGTCGTGGGGTCGTCCCGAGCGCTGCAGGAAGGCACCCATCTGGTGGCCCTCGCCGCTGAGCACCTGCTCGGTGAGGAAGAACCCGAAGCAGGTCTGCATGAAGTGCACCATCTCGCCGACCTCCTCGGCGTGGATGAGCAGATGGTCGATGCGGGGTGGGGCGATGCCGACCAGGCCCTGCGGGACCGGCCACGGGTTCACCAGCGGAAGCCGTCCGCCGACCTTGGTGATGTCGTGCACCAGCTCCATCTCGTGGCCCGACGGGGTGGCGAAGCGGATGCTCTCCCCTGGCCCACCTCCTCGCCCTTGCTGATGCGCTCGACGGCGTACCCGTAAGCCTGCACGGCGTTCTCGAGCCGGTCGAGATCGTCCTCGTGTTCGACCTTGAACGCGAAACGATCGATGCCGACGCGCGGGTCGTACCGGACGGCCAGGCTGTGGTGGTCGCGCTCGTCCCAGCACTTGAAGAAGATGCGGTCATCGGTGCGCTCGCTGATGTCGAGACCCATCACCTGCGTGTAGTACGCAGCGGCGAGATCGAGATCGGGGGCGCTGATGTCGACGTGAGACAGCCGGAGTACTCCCATGGCGGCGACGCTACGTGAATCGTCCCGCAAGATGGGAAGCTGTCCCGTCAAGCGGGACGCTCACCGTCCAACCCCACCACAACCACCCACCACAACCACGAAATCCCCATGCTCAGTAGCGGTACTCGCTACTGAGCATGGGGATTTCAGGAAAGTCAGACCATTACTCGGAGATGGTGTCGCCGGCCGAGAAGCCGCCGCCGCCGAGGAACGTGCCCTGTGGACCGTCGAAGATCGACCTCGTCGGGGGTGATGCCCTTGACGTCGGCGCCCTGGCACACCGTTCACCGCTTCGGTGGTGGCGGCGAGGATGTAGATCGCGTACGCGATCGCGTCGACGTTGACGTCGAGCGGCTTCCACGCTCGACGTTGTCGATAGGTGTCGCAGGCCAGGTGGTAGCACGGGTCGTACTGGTCGCCGGCGGTGCCGCCCCAGATCGCTTCCTGCTCAGCGGTCTTGATGCCCTCGGCGCCGGTGAACAGACCGCTCGCCGGGATGCCGACGTCGATGAACGCCTGGTAGTCGGAGCGACCCGAGAACTCGGTGTCCTCGTACGGGATGCCTTCGATCGTGTAGTACGCCTCGAACAGATCCTCGAGCGCCGCCGAACCCGGCGGCACGAACACCGGCGCCGCGAACGTCGACTCGTCGGCGTCGTAGACGCCGTAGATGAAGTTCGGCGAAGCGACCATGTCGAAGTTCAGGTACGACGACAGGGCGAAGTACTCCTCATCGGTGATCCCGAAGTCGGGGTTGAAGATGTACTCGCTCCGAGCCGATCAGGCCGGACTCCTCGGCGCCCCACCACGCGAAGCGCAGCGTGTTCTGCGGCGTGTACTTCTTGTTGTTGGCGAGCGCCAGCGCGACGGTGAGGATCGCTGCCGAGCCACTGCCGTTGTCCTGGATGCCCGGACCCTCGATCCGACCGAGTCGAGGTGGGCGCCGGCCATCACGACGTTGTCGGCGTTGACGCCCGGCAGATCGGCGATGATGTTCTCGGTCGTGTTGGTGACGATGGTGGTGTCGGCCGCCAGGTCGACGACCGTCGCCGTCGAGCACGACGAGCCCGTCGCTGTAGGACGTGTCGAGGACCGGAATGGTCAGCGTGCCGACCACGCCGTCACCGAGGGTGCCGCCGATGATGTCCTGGCGGCCCGGGTCGGCCGTGTTGCCCTGGTTGAAGATGATCACCGCTTCGGCGCCGGCGGCCTGGCGCGTTGACGGCCTTGAGGCCGAATGCGCAAGCGCCGCGCTGGATCAGCGCGATGTCGGCGGACCGGACCAGTCCGGTCCGACGAAGTCGGCGGCCTCACAACCCGAGGTCGAGGCGTTGCCGAGCCCGAGGTCGAGGTCGACCGCGATCGACGTTGCCGCCAGTGACGACGCCGGAGCCCGAGTACGACATGGTCTGCGTCTCGATGGGGACCGCGTCGACGGTCAGCGAGCTCGAGTTCTCGGTGAAGAGACTGAAGTCGAAGACCTGACGCTCGACGATGAAGCCGGCGTCCTCGAGCAGGTCGGCGACGTAGTCGGCCGACGCGTCGTAGCCGGGCGTGCCGGACGCACGGGTGCCGCCGTTGGCGTCGGCGATGTCCTGCAGCGCCTGCAGGTGCACCAGCGCGTCGTCGGCGTCGACGCACTCGAGGAACTTGTCGATCTGGTTGAGGTTGCGGTTCTGGCAGCCGCTGCTCGACGGAGCAGCCGACGCAACGGTCGGCAAGAAGCCGACCATCATGACGACGGCCAGGAATACGCCGAGCAGACCTCGGCGATTGGTGACTCTCATCTGGTACGGGCCTTTCTGATTAGTGCAACGGCAATGCCGAAGCGGTAATGGACGTGCCCACTGCTCGGACCCTAGTGGGCGTGACCGCCCAGTGCCAGTGGGTGCGAGACCTCCCGGATTGTCCCGCACAACGGGAAGATGTTCCGCTCGGCGGAACGAGCACGGCAGACTGGTGCTCGGCCGGTCACCGTCGTCCGGCCGCCTCGCACACGAGAGGAACCACCCGTCATGCGCACTGCCGCCATCGTCGGCTCGGGCAACATCGGCACCGACCTTCTCTACAAGCTGTTGGGCTCGGCCCACATCGAGCCCCGCTACATGGTGGGTGTCGACCCCGACAGCGAAGGCCTGGCCCGGGCCCGCCACCACGGTCTCGAGGCCAGCCACGAGGGCGTCGACTGGTTGCTGGCCCGGCCCGAGCTCCCCGACCTCGTCTTCGAGGCCACCAGCGCCTACGTCCATCGGGAGAACGCGCCCCGCTACGAAGCGGCCGGCATCCGCGCCATCGATCTCACCCCCGCCGCCATCGGACCCTATGTGGTGCCGCCGGTGAACCTCACCGAGCACCTCGATCTGATGAACGTCAACATGGTCACCTGTGGGGGTCAGGCCACCATTCCCATGGTGTACGCCGTGAGCCGGGTCGTTCCGGTTCCCTACGCCGAGATCGTCGCCACCGTCTCGTCGGTGTCGGCCGGTCCGGGCACCCGTGCCAACATCGACGAGTTCACCCGCACCACCAGCCGGGCCATCGAGGTGTGCGGTGGGGTGGCCAAGGGCAAGGCGATCATCATCCTGAACCCGGCCGACCCTCCGCTCATCATGCGCGACACCATCTTCTGCGAGATCCCCGCCGACGCCGACCACGACGCCATCCGCACGTCGATCGCCGATGTGGTCGCAACGGTGCAGGGTTACGTGCCCGGCTATCGACCGACGGTCGAGCCGCAGTTCTCGGTGACCGCCGATGGCAGTCACCGGGTGGCCGTCTTCGTCGAGGTCGAGGGCGCCGGCGACTTCTTCCCGCCCTACGCGGGCAACCTCGACATCATGACCGCTGCCGCCACCCAGGTCGGCAACCAGATCGCCCAACATCTCGATGCCACCAGCCCGGCAGGAGTGTCCTGATGCCCTACTCCGATTCCCTCGACATCCGCATGACCGACTCGGCGCTGCGCGACGGCAGCCACGCCAAGGGTCACCAGTTCACCGTGGAGCACGTGCGTTCGATCGTGGGAGCGCTCGATACGGCCGGCATGCCGGTGATCGAGGTCACCCACGGCGACGGTCTCGGCGGGTCGAGTTACAACTACGGCCGCTCGCTGGTCGACGAGCGTGAGCTCATGGCCGCCGCCGTCGACACCGCCACCAAGGCCAAGATCGCCGCGCTGATGGTTCCCGGCATCGGCACCAAGGACGACATCCGGGCCTGCGTCGACATCGGGGTCGGCCTGGTGCGGGTGGCCACCCACTGCACCGAGGCCGACGTGTCGATCCAGCACTTCGGTCTGGCCCGCGAGCTCGGGCTCGAAACAGTCGGGTTCTTGATGATGGCCCACACGGTGTCACCCGAGAAGCTCGCCGAACAGGCCCGCATCATGGTCGACGCCGGCTGCCAGTGCCCGTACGTGGTCGACTCGGCCGGCGCCATGATCATGGACGACGTCACTGAACGGGTCGCCGCCGTCGTCGCCGAGGTCGGCGACGAGGCCCAGGTCGGGTTCCACGGCCACGACAACCTGGGGATCGCGGTCGCCAACTCCGTGCTCGCGGTGCGAGCCGGTGCGGTGCAGATCGACGGATCGACACGCGGCTTCGGCGCGGGGGCGGGCAACACCCGCAACGAGGTCTTCGCTGCGGTCTGTGACCGACTCGGTATTCGAACCGGCATCGACGTGCTCGCGCTGATGGATGCCGCCGAAGACGTCGTGCGCCCGGTGATGGACGGTGAGTGCGTCATCGATCGCCTGGCGCTGGTGATGGGGTACGCCGGCGTGTACTCGAGCTTCCTCAGGCACGCCTACCGGGCCGCCGCCGACTACGACGTGCGCGGCGCCGACATCCTCATGCGCTGCGGCGAGCACAAGCTGGTCGGTGGCCAGGAAGACCAGATCATCTCCATCGCCGCCGAGCTCGCGGCCGAGAAGGCCGCTACGAACCAGCCTGCTCCCGCCCGATGACCACCGAGCTGGGCGTGGTCGTCGGGGCCACCGGCGCCCTCGGGTCGGCGATCGTTGCCCGGCTGCGCGCCGCCGACCTGCGCGTGATCGCCGTCGCCCGTTCCGCCGATGCGCTCGCTGCGCTGGCCGACGGTGACGACCAGATCGTGCCGGTGGTGGCCGACCTCCAGTCCGACGACGCCGTCGGCATCATTGCCGCTGCCTGCGACGCGCCGGTTCGTATCGCCGTCCAGGCGGGCGGCCTGCCCAGCAGCGGCACGATCGACACCCTCACCGGCGACGAGCTCGAGGTCGGCATGAACGGCAAGATCGGCGGCTTCCTCCGGCTCATCCGAGGCGTGAAGAAACATCTCGAACCCGGTTCGCGGCTGGTGGTGCTGGGCGGGCACTACGGCTTCGAGCCCACCCCCAGCGCTCCCCTGGCGGGTATGACCAACGCCGCTCTCGGCAATCTCGTTCGCTCGTTGTCGGACCGCTACGGTCCCGACGGCGTGACCGTGCATCTCATCGCACCGGGCCCGGTCGAGTCGCCTCGTATGACCGCCATCGCGCAACGCATCGCCGATCGGCGAGGTGGAGAGACGACAGCCGAACATGTGCTCGACGAGTACCGAGCCGGTTCCCCCTTGGGTCGGCTCACGACCGTCGACGAGGTGGCGTGGGCCGTGGAGCTGCTGCTGGCACCCGAAGCTTCGGGACTGCACGGCGCGACCCTCTCGCTCGACCTCGGCCGCCGTCGAGGCATCGGCTGATGCCGTTCCTGCGCATCGATCTCGCCGGCCCCGTCGACGGTCCCACCAAGCGCGAGCTGCTCACCCGCACGGCTGCGCTGTTCGCCGAGCTCACCGAGTCGCCCATCGATCGCATCCGCACCCAGGTGCACGAGCTGCCCGCCGACAGCTTCGCCGTCGGTGGGGTGCCCATCGCCGACTCGGGAGAGCAGGCCCCGTTCATCACGCTCGACCTCCTCGAAGGCCGGCCGGTCGAACAACACACAGCTCTCATCGAACGGATCTCGGCGCTGGTCGCCGAGATCGTCGGCGTGCCCGTCGAACGCACCCGCCTGCGGATCAACGAGGTGCCACCCACCGATTGGGGCATCGCCGGCGTCCCCGCCGCAACCATCCGCAGAGCGGAGATCGACGCCCGCCGACCGTAGCGGGCGACCACATCGGCACCGGGGGTAGAGTTCGGCGTGTTCCTCAGCGTGTTCGACGTCTTCAAGATCGGCATCGGCCCGTCGAGCTCCCACACCATGGGGCCCATGACGGCCGCCGCGGACTTCGTCGACACGCTGGCCGCGGCCGGTCTCGAGGCCCACCACATCACGTGTCGGCTGCACGGCTCCCTCGCCTACACCGGCAAGGGACACCACACGGACCTGGCGGTGATGGCTGGGCTCTCCGGCACCCGTCCCGAGTCGATCGATCCCGACCACATGGCCGCACTCGTCGCAACCACCCGTCGATCGAAGTCGGTGCATCCGGAGCAACTCGGGGCGGTGCACTTCGATCCTGAGATCGATCTGGTCTTCGACCCGGGCCCGCCGCTACCGGATCACGCGAACGGGCTGGTCCTCACCGCGTTCGGGCCCGACGACGACCTGCTCTTCGAACAGGTCTACTACTCGATAGGCGGTGGGTTCATCGTCACCGACGACGAACTCGCAGAACTCGCCTTCCGACCCGCGGTCATCGAGGCCTCGCACGAGGAGCTCGGCCATCCGTTTCCCTTCGCCACGGCCACGCAGATGCTCGCCATGGGCGACGAGTCCGGTCAGTCGATCGCCGAGATGAAGCGCAGCAACGAGCTGACCCAGCGGTCAGCCGACGAGCTCGACGCCGATCTCGACGCCATCTGGGCGGCCATGGACGCCTGCATCGAACGTGGGCTGCGTCAGTCGGGCTTGTTGCCCGGCGGCATCGGCGTAGCCCGCCGCGCCCACGCCATGCACGAACGGCTGCTCGCCCAACGCGGCACCCCCGCCGAGCAGCCCCACACCGTGACCGACTGGCTCTCGGTCTGGGCCATGGCGGTCAACGAGGAGAACGCAGCCGGCGGACGGGTGGTCACCGCGCCCACCAACGGTGCAGCCGGCGTCATCCCTGCGGTGGTGCGCTATTACCGCGACCGCTGCACCGGTTCGAGCCCGGATGGCATCCGCACCATCCTGCTCGTGGCCGCGGCGATCGGAGGTCTGATCAAGACCAACGCCTCGATCTCCGGCGCCGAGGTCGGGTGCCAGGGCGAGGTCGGATCGGCCGCGTCGATGGCCGCCGCGGGTCTGTGCGCCGCCCTCGGTGGCACCAACGCCCAGGTCGAGAACGCAGCTGAGATCGCACTCGAACACCATCTGGGCCTGAGCTGTGACCCGGTCGGCGGGCTCGTGCAGGTGCCCTGCATCGAACGAAACGGTCTCGGAGCGGTCAAGGCCGTGTCGGCGGCGTCGTTGGCCCTCCACGGCGACGGCACCCATCTGATCTCGCTCGACCATTGCGTCGAGACGATGCGTCAGACCGGTCTCGACATGCACGTGAAGTACAAGGAGACCTCCACCGGCGGCCTCGCCGTGAGCCATCCGCAGTGCTGACCAGCCGAGTCAGTGGCCGACCGAGACCCTGCCGCTGGCGTCTCGGTGAATGCGCCGATCGTGCTTGTTCAGGCCGATGAGCTCGGCGCTGATACCCCGCTCGGCGAACTTGGACACCACGGCATCGAGGGCAACCACCGCCGATGTGTCCCAGATGCGAGCGTGGGTGAGATCGATCTCCACCCGCCCCACCTTCACCGCGTCGTAGTCGAAGGCGTGCACCAGATCATTGGTCGAAGCGAAAAACAGCTCACCGGTGACGGTGTAGAGACGCTCGACGTTGTCGGGATCGACCACACTCGTCACCCGCACGACGTGGGAGACGTGCCGTACGAAGAACACCGCCGACAACAAGACGCCGACGCCCACGCCGTAGGCGAGGTTGTGGGTGACGACGACGACGCCGACGGTGGCGACCATCACAGCGGTTTCGGTGCGGGGCATGAGCTTCAGCGTCTCTGGCTTGATGCTGCGCCAGTTGAACGTGCCGATCGACACCATGATCATCACCGCGACCAGCGCGGCCATCGGAATCCGGGCCACCAGATCGCCCATGGCCAGAATGAGCACGAGCAGGAAGACACCCGACGCCAGGGTCGACAGGCGGGTGCGGCCACCGGAACGGTGGTTGATCATCGACTGGCCGATCATGGCGCAGCCGGCCATGCCGCCGAGGAAGCCAGTGGCCACGTTGGCGACTCCCTGTCCGCGAGACTCCGAGTTCTTGTCGGAGTCCGAGTCGGTCAGGTCATCGAGGAGCTGAGCCGTGAGCAGCGATTCGAGCAGGCCCACCAGCGCGAGGGTCAGAGCGTAGGGGAAGACGATCTGGAGGGTCTCGAGGGTGAAGGGCACGTCGGGCAGGCTGAAGAACGGGAGCGCACTCGGCAACTCACCCATGTCGCCCACGGTGGGGAGTTCGAACCCGAAGGCCATGGTGGCACCAGCCAGGACCGCGATGGCCACGAGCGGCGAGGGCACGGCCGTGGTCAACCGGGGCAGCCCGTAGATGATCGCGAGCCCTATGCCGATGAAGGCGAGATTGAGCGGCAACTGGGTGGTGTCGGCGCCGTCGTCGGACAGCAGGATGTGAGGCACTTGGGCCAAGAAGATGAGAATGGCGAGCGCATTGACGAACCCGAGCATCACGGTGCGGGGCACGAACCGCATGAGCGTGCCCACTCCCAGGTAGCCGAACGCAACCTGGATCAACCCGGCCAGAATGGTGGCGGCGAACAGGTAGCCGATGCCGTGTTCCTCGACGAGTGAGACGATCACCAGCGCCATGGCCCCGGTTGCGGCCGAGATCATGCCGGGCCGGCCGCCGGCGAAGGAGATGATGATGGCAATCGAGAACGCGGCATACAGTCCGACCTTGGGGTCGACGCCGGCGATGATCGAGAACGAGATCGCCTCGGGGATGAGCGCAAGCGCCACGACGAGACCCGCCAGGAGGTTCGCCTTGGGGTTGGTGAGCCAGGCGGCGCGGACCGATTCGGCGCTCGGACGGCGCGACAACACAGCGGTGAACGACACGGGAAGACCTTCAGATGGCGGGGGGAAACGCCATTGCAGGGGGGGACCACGCGGCGTGGGCGCACCCTAGCGTGGCCGGGGCCTTTCCTCGGCTGATGTGCAGGATTGCCCATCCCGGCGCGGCGGTAGGGTCGCGGTAGTGGTTGCCTCTCACGAGATCGGGCCGTACTTCGATGACTTCGCCGTCGGCGACGTCATCGAGCCACTGCCGGCGGTCACCGTGACCGACGCCGACAACGTCGCCTACCGCGCCATCACCGGCGATCAGAATCGCCTGGTGTCCGATGCCGCCCTCTTCTACGACGTGAGTCACCGATCGGCCCTCGTGAATCCGGGCCTCGTCATGCAGTACTCCATCGGGCAGACCACCAACGCCACGCGCCGCGTGATCGCCAATCTGTACTACCGGTCGGTCCGCATCCTTCGCCCGGTGTTCGTCGGACAGCGACTGACCACCTCGATCACTGTCCTCGGCTTGCGTGACGCCTCGCCGAAAGGGTCACTGCAGCGAGGCAAGGTTTGGCTCGGGGCGTTCACCGAGTCCGACGACGGACCCGTCGCCACCTACGAACGGTGTGCCTTGCTTCCGGCCCGGTCGCTCGAGCCGCTCGGCCACGACAACCACATTCCCGGCCCGTCGGCGCCGAATCCTCTGGCACAACTGGCACCACTGGTGCCCGATTGGGATCTGGGTTTCCTCGAGCCCACCGAGTGGACGGTCGCCGAGGAACGGGTCGATCCCCTTCGCGATCACATCGACCTCGCCCCGGCCTTGGCCCGGCTCACCTTCAACCAGGCGGCGGTGCACCGCGACGCCCACGCCTCGCCCTCGGGCCGACGACTCGTGTACGGCGGCCACGTGCAGGCGTTGGCCCAGGCGTCGCTCACCCGCCTGATTCCCGGCTTCGCCAGCGTTGTGGCGTGGGACGGATGCGATCATCTCGGACCCGCCCACGAAGACGACCTCGTCGAGTTCCGCCACACGCTGGTGGAACGCGAGCCCGCCGGATCGGGCAAGCTGCTCCGGTTCGACTGCCGAGGCTCCGTCGTCGACGCCGACGGAGCCCTCTCCGACATCCTGCACTGGACACCCGTCGTCTGGGCCCGTTGACCTAGCGCGCCACTCCTCGCCTGGTCGGCAGGGCCACCCGGACATCGACACCGGGTGACCACATCACGTGCGGGTCCGCCGTCGGTCCCCTGAGGCCGGCCGCCTCAACCAACGTCTCGTCGAGGTGCAGCACCCGAGCAGAGTGCAGCGGCCACGCCGGATGGTCGACCGCCGCGTAGCGCAGCGACCCGCGTCGGGTCGTGGCGATCAGCCCCCATCGATCGGTGAGGAAGTGCACGAGCTCGTCCTCGGGATGCACCGGTTCGCCGGTGGCGACGACGATCTCGGCGCCAGACCCGCGGTGGTCGCGCGGCCACCGCCGCCGGACGCCGGTGGTGACGATGGGGCCGACCCGCTCGTGGTGCGCCGTGCCGTAGCAGTACGGCAGCCCGTACACCGTCCGGGCAACCATGGTGGGAAGCCGCAGGTCGATGTCGAGGGAGAAGAACCACACGCCTCGCCGGTCACCCGTATGCACGTAGGTGCGCACGTTGACCTCGGGGAACGTGTTCACCCACGGCAGTGGACCCAGCCCGGGCAGCCCGAGTCGCTCCATGCGGAACGGCACCAACGCAACCCATGCCGACCCGTCGTAGGTGTCGACGGTGACGCCGGCGGGCAGGAGCCTCTGAACCTCTCGAGGGTCATACCGCCAGTGCAGGAAGACCACGTCGGCCCAGAACTGGGTCATCACCGGCCGGCGCACCGTGTCGGCGACGGGGGACGGAAGGCGAGCAACGGCAGGGTCGACGGGCACGACGACCACGCTAGATTCGAACGGCGTCACCCCCCACACCCGACCCGGAAGTTCCCGTTGTCATGACCGCCCATCTCCATCCCCTCGCTGGCACCTCGGTGCTGCTGGCCGGCGCCAGCGGCGGGCTGGGCCGCGCCCTGGCCGCCGAGCTCGACACGCGAGGCGCGACCCTCACCCTGGTGGCCCGCGACAACGGGCGACTCGATGCCATGGCCTCCCCCGGACATCGTGTCGCACTCGACCTCCGCCTCCCGTCGGCGTGCGAGGCAGCCGTCGATGCGACCGTCGCCCATGCAGGAAAGATCGACGTCGTGATCAACGCCGTCGGGGTCGTCGCCTTCGGCACCGTGGCCGATCTGTCACCCGATGCCATGGAAGAGCTCTTCCTCACGAATACGTTCGTTCCCATCATGTTGGCCAAGGCGGCCCTCGGGCGGCTCGGAGAGGGTGGTGCAATCGTGAACATCTCCGGCGTGATCGCCGAGCAGAACCTGCCCGGCATGGCCGCGTACGGCGCGTCCAAGGCCGCCGTGCGGTCCTTCGACGAAGCATTGGCCCGCGAGGCTCGACGAGCCAAGGTCCGGGTGATCGATGCTCGTCCACCCCACACCGAGACCGGTCTGGCCGACCGGGCCATCGAGGGCACTGCGCCGAAGATGCCCACCGGGCTCGATCCCCGCGCCGTGGCCGTGGCCATCTGCGACGCGCTCGAACAGGGAGCCGACGACCTACCGAGCTCCGGCTTCTGAGCGACGGATTCCGATCGGCGAACCATGCTTCGGGCTCATCACCACACCGATGCCGCCACCGCCTTGGCCGCCGCCGAGACGTTCCTCAGCGACGATCCGGTCGCCAACAACATCGTCCTGTGGCTGCTGGCCGACCGGATCTCCCGGCCCCTCGACGGCAACTACTGGTGGGTGACCGACAACGGCACCACGGTGGCCTTCGCCATCCAGACACCCGTTGGGAACAGCGGCATCGTCATCGGCTCGACCGATGCGGTGGAATCGCTGGTGGCCGAGATCCACGCATCGGCGCCGGACCTGCCAGGAATGCTCGGTGAGACACAGCTCGCCGCGCTCTTTGCGGCCCGGTGGGCCGAAGCCACCCATCAGGCGGCTGCGCCAGTGGAGCATCAACGTCTGCACATGCTCGAGAAGGTCCACGCGCCCGCGGACGTCAGCGGTGCTCTGCGCCGAGCCGCCGATACCGACGTCGGAATGCTCGGCCCCTGGATGAGTGCCTTCTACGACGAGGTCGGCACTCCTCTGAACCGGGACCCGTTCGCGGCGCTGCAACCTGAGCTCGACGCAGGATGGGTATGGCTGTGGGAGAACGACGAGCCCGTGTCCTTGGCGATCGCCACGCAGCCCGCCGGAGGGGTGAGCCGGGTGCGATGCGTGTTCACACCACCAGAGCACCGCGGTCGGGGCTATGCGGCGGCCGTCACCGCCGGCGCATCGCTCGGCGCATTGGCTGCCGGTGCCAAGTGGTGTGTCCTCTACACCCAGTTGACCAATCCCACTGCGAGCGCGGTGTACCACCGCATCGGCTATCGAGCAGTGGGCGAGCGACTCAGCTACCGCTTCGGCTGACCACTCAGCCCCGACCGACCGGGTCCTCCCGGCGACGAATCGGCCCCGAGCCACAGCGCAGGGTCGAGGTTGTCGGTGGCCGCGGCGGGGTCGATCTCTCGAACGAGTCGCCAGGCTTCGTCGGACCGGGCTCGGGCGTCGAGGTACTGCCGGTGGGCCACCGATGCCGCCTCGATCGCCTCGAGGACGCGTTGGTCGGCGCCCTCGCCTTTGTCGAGGCGAACCAGTTCGGCCGCGACCATGAGCTGGCTCGCCTTCTCGTCGAGCTCGGCGGCTCGCCGAGTGGCGGCCGTGGCGCGATCGTGGGCCTCGGCCAGGGCGGCTGCGTCACCCTCGTCGGGTTGAAGGTCGAGCTCGACGGGCTCGACGGCACGGGCGAAGACGACGAGAGGCAACCGGGGCAACAGCTCCTCGAGCGGCACGTCGCCCGGGCCGAGCGACCTCTTCTTGTGCACCCGCAGCGGCGCCAGCACCAGGTCGGCGCCGGCAACGCATTCAGCGAAGGCCGCGTTGGGTGCCGCGCCGGCGACCTGCACCGGCAGCCGGGCCTCGTCGAGTAGCGCCGCCACGCGCGTCGCCGCTGCGCCATCGTCGTCATCGTCGTCGTCGTCGGCCACCCATACGTCGATGCTCGACCCCGACCACACCGACCCACGTGTACACATCCAGGCCAACAGGGTGAGGAGCTGACCGGACCGATCGTCAGCCCACCACACGGCGATTTTCGACACGTCCCGCGGCGATGCCGGCACGGACTCCCATGCGTGATTCGGCGTGTGCACGACACCAACGTTGCAGCCGTAGCGCACACCGGTCTGCACCATCCGCTCGTAGTAGCCGTCGTGCTCCTGGTCGGCGTCGTACCAGCTGAACAGCGCCAGGTTCGCCCGTAGCGCACCGATGCCGTGGGCTTGGAGCATGGCGGCCACGCCCGCCTCGAGGTCATCGGCAACCAGCACACGGCCGTACACCGACAGATCCGAGGTGGCGATCTCCCGCTGGAGCTCGAGGTTCACCCGGGCTGCATGCTTGCGGGCGATGGCCCCGCGGCCGGGCACGATCCGGGCGACGGTGGTGAAACCTGCTCCGCCCTCGAACCACGCCGCCACCGACATCAGTCGACTGCGACGGACCGGGTCGCGGGGCACGAACGCAACGGTGCACGGGCGCCAGTCGCGGGCAACGTGACCGTGGTCGGTCATCTGGAGCAGATGCGAGCGGACGGTCGCAACATGGAAGCCCCGAGTGCTGTCGGCCCAGCGCACCTGTTGCACCGACTTCCGCAGATAGCGGTACAGGGCGAACACCGCCAGCGCAGCCACCCCGCCGGCCACTGGACTGATGGCCAGAATGACGCCGACACAGGCGAGGGTGCCCAACAGGCTGAGCCGCCAGTCGAAGAAACGGAACCGCGGCCGGAACGACGTGTTCGCCGATCTCGCCTCGGAGTAGGTCGCGAAGTTGATCATGCCGTAGCTGGCGAGGAAGAACATCGAAATGACGGGCGCCACCACGTTGAGATCACCGATCGCCACGGTGACCAGCGCGATGGCGGCGCTGAGCAGGACCCCACGGCGCGGGTTGTTGTCGGCCCCTGAGCCCTTGGCGAAGGGTTCGAGCGGCTTCACCAACCGGTCAGCCGCCAGTCGTTGCAGCGTGCGGGGTGCACCGAGAATCGACGCGATCGCCGACGACAGCGTGGCTGCGATCACGCCGATGTCGATGAGCGCGGGGGCTACGGCGAGTCGGCGCATGATCGCCGTGTCCTCGCGTAGCTCGACGAGCGGAACCGCCATCGTCAGCATGACCACCACGACCAGGTAGACGATCGTCGACAGTCCGATGGCTGCGAACGTGCCGACGGTGATGCTGCGGCTGGGCGTTTTCCAGGTCGCCCGACATCGCCACGCCCTGGGTGAAGCCGGTGATGGCCGGGAAGAAGATCGCGAACGCCACCCAGAAGCCGTCGCCGTCGAGGGGTCGACCCAGGTTGTCGCCCAGCCGATCGACACTGAGATCGGGGAGAACACCGGCCATGAAGCCGACGATGGCCACCGCCAGACACACCATCACGACGTACTGGAGGCGGGTGGCGATGTCGGCGCCCAGCCAGGCCAACCCGAGCAGGGCGACGATCGTCACCGCGGCCACCAGACGAGGCAGGTTCTCGTTCCCAGAACCGACCATGCTGGTCACGGCCTCGCCGAGGCCGATCGCGTAGAAGGCAACCGACACCGACATGGCGGCGTAGAGCACCAGCCCGATGGCGCCACCGAAGGCCGGACCCAACGTACGAGAGATGAGGAAGTACACGCCCCCGCCGCCGACTCGCAGATTGGTGGCGATGGCGGCCAGCGAGATGGTGGTGAGCACTGACACCGACGTGGCCAGGCCGATGATCACCAACATGCGGGTCAGGCCGACGTTGCCGGCCACGTAGCCCACCCGCAGGAAGAGCACCAACCCGAGAATGGTGAGCAGGCTCGGTGTGAACACGCCCCCGAAGGTGGTCAACTTGGCGGAGGACTCATCGATCCTGTTGTCGGCCATCGTCTCCTCTGGCGGCACGTGTCCGGCGCCCATGTGTAGCACCGGGCATCCACGTAACCACGAACCCCCTCAATCCCCAAGTTGCACCGCGTCCCGAGCACACTCAGACTTGCGTGAATGGACGTCCTGCGCACCCCCGATGACCGCTTCGTCGATCTCCCCGGTTATCCGTTTCCCCCGAACTACGAGCGGGTGGCCGACGGCGAGGGCGGTGAACTGCGGATGCACTACCTCGACGAGGGACCGCCCGACCGCCCACCGGTTCTGCTGATGCACGGCGAGCCATCGTGGAGCTTCCTGTATCGCCACATGATCCCGCCACTCGTCGCCGCCGGCCACAGGGTGGTCGCCCCCGATCTCGTCGGCTTCGGCCGCAGCGACAAACCCACCGAGCCGGGCGACCACACCTACCCACGACAGGTCGAGTGGACCCGCGAGCTGCTCTTCGACCGGCTCGACCTGCACGACATCACCCTGTTCGCCCAGGACTGGGGCGGTCTCATCGGCCTGCGCCTGGTCGCGGCCGAACCCGAGCGGTTCGCAAGGGTCGCGGTCGGGAACACCGGCCTACCGACGGGAGCGGGCACTCCGCCTGACGCGTTCCTGGCTTGGCAGAAGTACGCCAGGGAGACGCCCACGTTCCCGGCGGGACGGATCGTCAACGGTGCGACCACGACCGAGCTGACCGACGAGGTGATCGCCGGCTACGACGCGCCGTTTCCCGACGAGACGTTCAAGGCGGGCGCACGGGTGCTGCCCTCGCTGGTGCCGACGACCCACGACGATCCGGCCAGTGCGGCCAACAAGGCGGCGTGGGAGGTGCTGGCCCGGTTCACCAAACCCTTCCTGGTTGCGTTCAGCGACGAGGACCCCATCACGCGCGGGGGCGAGCGGCCGTTCCTCTCACGGATTCCCGGCACGCAGGGCCAACCGCACACCGCCATCGAAGGAGGCGGTCACTTCCTCCAGGAAGACCGCGGCCCCGAGCTGGCTCAGGTGCTGCTCGACTTCATCGGCACCTAGACCCCACCCTGCGCGAGCCCGGCGGTGCCGTCTCCTACGGTTGTCGACGTGGGTCAGATCACGGAACCATCGGGGCCGACGGATCGTCGCAGTATCCGATGACTCTCCTCTCTTGGCGCCGACTCGTGCCGTGGCTCTGCGTGGTGATGTTGGCCACGGCGTGTGCCGCGACGGGGGCGCCAGGGTCGTCCCCGCCCGCCGTCGACCCCGCCGATCCGACACCGTCGGTCGTTCCCGAGGCCTCTCCCACCCCCTTCGTCACGGCGGCGGTGCCGGTTTTCGTCGACGAGCACGGATTCGACGATCACACCGTGCCGACCATCGACTCCGTTCCGGAGTTCTTCGCGCTCGCCGAGTCGGGCGTGAACGGCCAATCGGTGGTGAAGTTCTCCATACCCGACCTGCTCGGTGACCCCGACGGCCGCCTCCACTGGCTCGACAGCGGCTTCTACGAGCTGCACGACGAGTGGTACTGGTACCGCCTGCTCAACGGCCAGCGCACACCGGGCATCGATGTCGAGCCGGTGCCGGACATGCGCTTCGACTCGATCGACGAGATCTATGCCTGGGCTGACCGCCTCGACCCCGTCGAGTTGCCGCTGGACCTCCGCTTCGCCGACAGCCGCTACACCGACCGGCCTCGACTGTTCTCCCAGAACTACTACGACGAGGCGCTCAACGTCGCCGAGCGCAACTACCTGGTGGGCTCGCTGGTGCACCTGCAGAGCGATCTCGACGGGAACCCGCGTCGGCTGGTGCAGCTCGAGTACACCGACGAGCCCGACGCGACCGACGTCGGCTCCTTCATGCAACGCCTGGCGGCGACGGTTCCCGCCGAGATCGGCGACGCGCTGGAATGGGTGGTGCGCTCCCCCGGGCAGGAACGCCTGGCTCAGCAGATGGTCGCGGAGGCACTCCCGTTCGCCGACCGGATCGTGCGGTACAGCGAGATCGTGGCACCCGGGGAAGTCGGTGTGTACAACGAGGGCATCGCGGTCGGGCGGTTGTTGCTGGTGGAAGAAGGCGGAGCGCGGCTGACCGACGCGGCCGCCACCGACATCGTGATCGTCGAGAACGTGCCGGACTATCTCCCGCCGGCCAGCGCATTGCTCACCTCTGAACCCCAGACACCGCTGGCTCACGTGAATCTGCTGGCTCGTAACCGCGGCATCCCCAACGCATCGCAGAGCGGCCTGCTCGACGATCCCGGCATCCGCCAGGCCGCCCGGATTCGCGCCCACGTCGTCGTGCGAGCCAGTGGTGACAACCACCTCGAGGTGGTGCCGATCTCTCGGGAGGAGTACGACGAGTGGCAATCACTCGTCGCCATCGAGCCCATCGCCGTCACTCCCGTCGACGTCGATGGCATCCCGACGGTGGTCGCCCTCGACGAGTTGGCCGACACCGTCGACTCCGAGGTCGAGATCGAGCCGTGGCGACCGATCGTCGGGGGCAAAGCGGCAGGATTCCTCAGCCTGCTCGCCGCCGACGGGGTCACCGCTCCGGACCGGCCGCTCGCGATAACGGTGGCGCCCTACGTGGAGCACCTTGCGACGGTGCAGCGCCAGCTCGACACCATGCTCGCCAACGAGGACTTCATCGCCGACGCCCGCATCCGCTTCCTCCTGCTCGAGGGGCTCGGCGACTTCGAGGCCTTCTACCCCGACGATGTCGACCGTGCCGTCGCCCAGGACTTCATCGACGCCTTCTCCTTCGGCACCCCGATGGCCGACATCGTCGCCTCCGGCGGCTTCAAACGGCTCCTGCGTGATCAACCCATCGACCGGGCCGTCCTCGACGACATCACCGACGCCCTCGAGGACAACTTCGGCGACTACACCGACAGCCAAGGTCTGCGCTTCCGGTCATCGAGCTCGGTCGAGGACATCGAGGGCTTCAGCGGCGCCGGCCTGTACGACTCGAACACCGGCTACCTCGACCCGACCGGCGCAGCCGATCCGGGCGACCGTGACCACGACGTCGAATGGGCATTGAAGAAGACCTGGGCCTCGTACTGGGGTTTCGAGGCGTTCGAGGAACGCCGACTGGAGAACGTCGAGCACCTGAGCGGGGCGATGGCGGTTGTCGTCCACGCCCGATTCGACGACGAGCTCGAAGCCAACAACGGCGTGGCGACCTTCACGCTCCTCGACGGAGTCAGCGCCGACGCCACGGCGACGGCGATCATCAACGTGCAGGCCGGAGCGGTGAGCGTGACCAACCCCGATCCGGCCGAGGTTTCGCTCCCCGAGGTGATCGAGGTATCACGGCTGGCCGACGGCTCACTGCGCACCGAGCGCCGAGCCATGTCGACGTTGAGCCCGGGCGAGCCCGTGCTCGACGATGCCGCCGTTGCCGAGCTGTTCGCCCAGCTTCGGTCGGTGACGTTGCTCTGGAGGGCGCAGATCAACGCCGACCTTCCCCCACTCCAGCAGATCGACACGGTCACCCTCGACTTCGAGTTCAAGACCGTCGACGACGGTTGGCCGGCGGTCCGGTCAGGGGCGGCGACCCCCGGGCGGCTCGTCGTGAAACAGGCGCGCAGCCTCGACCCCGGCCTCCGCGGCGTGCCGCAGTCGCTGCTGGATCAGCCGATCCCACGCGACGTCCTCTCCCGGGCCCGACTCGTCGAGCGAGTCGACTGTCCGACCGGAGACGGCGCCACGGTGATCACCATCGAGGTGTTCACCGACCCGCTGCGACTCCCCGACATGGGCTTCGGCGTCGACCCCTTCGTCGTCGGCGAGGGCGGTCCCGAAGACGACGCCGCGTGTGACCGCTCGGTGCTCTACGCGACTCCCGACCAGTACCTGCTCGAGCTCATCGAGCGCGAGGGACAGCTCGACCTGACGGCGTAGCCGTCGATCAGCCACACGTGATCGCCGTCGATGCCGATGTGCACGGTCGGCGAGAACGTGCCGCCGAAGTTTCGGCGTCTCGTGTCGAGCCGGGTGGAACCGGCCCACTGGCGGGTGCCGACCACGTCACGGTGGTCGAACAGCGGACCGAGATCGACGAAGGCGTTTCGGCACGATCCCGGGTGAATTGATGGTGAACGGACTGGAACATGTAAGCGGTTACAGGTGCCGTTGGCGAGCTCGGAACACCCGTTCTGGCGTGACGGGCCGACATTGTCGGAGGAATAGCGCCAAGATGGGGGGAGGAGGAGATCGACGATGACCGATATCGCCGCCGGCTACTCGCTGAGCGACCGCTACATGCGCACCGAGGGCCAGGTTCTGCTCACGGGGATCCAGGCGCTGGCCCGCTTGCCCATCGAGCAACTCAGGCTCGATCGTGCTGCGGGGCGCAACACGGCAGCCTTCCTGTCGGGCTATCCCGGCTCGCCTCTGGGTGGATTCGATCAAGAAGTCGCCCGCGCGGCCAGATTGGTTCCCGATCTCACCATCGTGCTCCAGCCCGGAGTCAACGAGGAGCTCGGTGCCACCTCGGTCATGGGATCGCAGCTCGCTGCCGGACGCCCCGACGCACTCTATGAAGGCGTGGTCGGCTTCTGGTACGGCAAGGCGCCCGGTGTCGACCGAGCCAGCGATGCCCTGCGTCATGCCGTTTTCGCCGGCACCAGCCCGAATGGTGGTGCGGTGGCGCTGGTCGGCGACGACCCGGCCGCCAAGTCCTCCACCCTGCCGTCGTCGTCGGATGCCACGATGGTCGACCTCCACATGCCCGTGCTCTATCCCGGGACCATCCAGGAGTGCCTCGAGCTCGGGCTGCACGCCGTCGCCATCTCCCGCGCCGCCGGACTGTGGTCGGCCATGAAGATCGTCACCGCGGTGGCCGATGGCTCGGGCCTGGTGCGACTGCCCGTACTCGCCGAGGAATCGATCATCCCCACCATCGAGGTCGGCGGGCGCCCCTACGTATGCAAGCCGTCGGCGGTGCTCCTCGGCCCGCGCATGCTCGAGCTCGAACGGGAGTTCCGCGAGATTCGGTTGCCCCTCGCCGAGCGCTACGGCGTCGAGAACCGACTCAACAGCATCCCCGTGAACCCCAGCGACGCGTGGATCGGCCTGGTGTCGACGGGCTACACCTACTACCAGATGCTCGAGGCGCTGCGTCGACTCGGGCTGCCCGACGAGGCGTCGATCGCCGATGCGGGCATCCGTCTGTTGCACCTGCGCATGCCGATCCCCTTCGATCGCAGCATCGTTCGCCAGTTCGCTCGAGGCCTGGACGACATCGTCGTCGTCGAGGAGAAGAACCCCACCCTCGAGACCCTTGTTCGCGATGCCCTCTACGGCACCCCCGATCGTCCGAGCGTGGTCGGCAAGAACAGCGAGGACGGCCGCACGCTCCTGCCCGCGTGGGGAATGCTCGACGCCGACGCCATGGTGTCGCCGCTTCGCGAGCGACTCTCGGTGCGACTCGCTGATCGGCTCGCTCCGGTCGAGGCCGAGTCGGTCGCGGCTCGAAAGCTCATTCCACTGTCCGCGAACCGCAGCCCTTTCTTCTGTTCGGGTTGCCCCCACAACTGGGGCACCAAGGTGCCCGAGGGCTCACTCGTCGGCGCCGGCATCGGCTGTCACGGCATGACCCTGCTCATGGACGAGGAGCGCGTCGGGGAGACCACAGGCATCACGGCCATGGGCAACGAGGGTTCGGCCTGGGCGGGTATGGCGCCCTTCGTCGAAACCGATCACTACTTCCAGAACTTCGGCGACGGCACGTTCTTCCACTCGGGACAACTCTCCTTGCAGTACGCCGTGGCCGCGGGCTTGCACATGACGTTCAAGATCCTCTACAACGGCACCGTCGCGATGACCGGCGGCCAGAATGCGCCCGGCAACATGTCGGTGCCCGATCTCGTCACCCTCGTGCTCACTCACGGGGTGACCAAGGTCGCCATAACCACCGAGGACCCTGGTCGCTACAAGAGCGTCGATCTGCCGCGGGGAGTTCAGGTGCACGATCGCGACGACATCGTGGCCGTCCAGGAAGACCTTCGTGACCAAACGGGTGTCACCGTTCTCATCCACGATCAGCACTGCGCCGCCGAGCTGCGCCGCAGCCGGCGTCGGGGCAAGCTCCAGATGCCGGGCCAGCGCATTGTCATCAACCACCGGATCTGTGAGGGCTGCGGCGATTGCGGCGATGTCAGCAACTGCCTCTCGGTCCAGCCGGTCGAGACGCCCTTCGGCCGCAAGACGACGATCGATCAGGCGTCGTGCAACTTCGACTACTCCTGCGTCAAGGGCGACTGCCCGGCGTTCATGACCGTCGATCCGACCGGCGCCGACGAGTCGACCGGGGCACTCACGCCCGGCGGCGAGGTGCCCGATCCGGTCACCGACCCCTCGGTCGACCTGGTGCGTGTCCGCATGGCCGGAATCGGTGGAACCGGCATCGTCACGGTGGCCCAGATCGTGGCCACCGCCGCCATGTTCGACGGCTGGGAGGTGAGCGGCCTCGACCAGACCGGCCTGAGCCAGAAGGCGGGTCCGGTGGTGAGCGATGTGATCTTCTCGCGGGGCGCAGCCAACGCCTCGAACCTGATCGGCGTGGGCGAGGCCGATCTGATCCTCGGCTTCGATGCGCTGGCCGCCGCCGGCGACAACGTCGTCAACGCCGGCGACCCGCAGCGCACAGCCGTGATCGCGTCCACCCACCCCACGCCCACCGGCGCCATGGTGTCGCACCCGGAGATGCCCTATCCCGACCAAGCCTTTCTGGCCGAGCGGTTCGCCGCCTTCAGCAGAGCCGCCTCGAACCGGTACGTCGAGGCGTCGGTGCTCGCCGACGCCCTCGTGGGCAGTGCGTCCCAAGCCAACGTGTTCCTGCTGGGCGTTGCGGTTCAGGCCGGTGAGCTGCCGCTGTCGGTCGACGCGATCGAACAGGCCATCGACCTCAACGGCGTGGCCGTCGAGGCCAACCTGGCCGCCTTCGGCTGGGGTCGGCGCTGGGCCCACGACGCCGCCGCCGTCGAAGCGCTGGCCACGCCGAACACCGGCGGAGGGATCGGGCCCACGGCCACTGATCTCTCGCGCAAGCTCACCCGACGTCTCGAGGAGATCACCGACGACGCCGCCCTGCGCGCCGTGCTGTCGCTGCTCACCGCCGACCTGGTCGGCTACCAGGACGCCGGGTACGCGTCCTCGTTCCTCGACGAGGTGGCCAAAGCCCGCAACGCCGAACGGCGCGTGTCGGCCGACTCCACGGTGTTCACCGAGACGGTGGCCCGATCGGTGCACAAGCTCATGGCCTACAAGGACGAGTACGAGGTCGCTCGGCTGATGTTGGCGCCAGCGGCCAACGAGATGGTGGAGTCGGTCGGCGGAGCGGGCGCGACGTTTCACTGGCACCTCCATCCACCGATGCTGAAGGCCCTCGGCCTCGACAAAAAGATTCCAATCGGCTCCTGGGCCACCCCGGCCATCAAGGCGCTCCGTGCGGGCAAGCGGCTTCGGGGCACCCGGCTCGATCCCTTCGGACGCACCGAGATGCGTCGCCTCGAGCGCGAGCTGGCCCGCGAGTTCCGAGCCGCCCTCGCCGAGGTCTATCCGGCGCTCACCACCGACAACCACGCCGAGGCGGTTGCCATCGCGAACCTCCCCGACCTGGTTCGGGGCTACGAGGATCTCAAGCTGCGCCGAGTCGCCGAGTACCGCCTCGAACTGAGCGCCGCGCTCGAGGACTTTCGCACGACCTGATCACCGGGCGACTCTCGGCGAGGCGTTCACCAGAGCGACGCCCGCCATGGCCACGCCCATACCGACGACGGCCAGCCATCCGAGCTGTTCGTCGAAGAGCAGCCACGCGAGAATCGCCGTCGACGCCGGCACGAGGTAGAAGAGGCTGGCCGTGCGGCTGGCCGTGCCCCGACGCAGGAGCAGGGCGAGCAGGGTGATAGCGCCGAAGGACAACACGATCACGAGCCACGCGACCGCGAACACGAAGTCTCGGGTGACGGTGACGTCCCATCCCTCGACGAAGAAGGCCAGAACCGCCACCGGGATGAGCGCAGCTGAGAACTGCACCACGCCGCTGGTGCGGATGTCGAGCCCGCCGCAGTGGCGCTTCTGCCAGATCGTGCCGATGGTCACGCCGAACAGTGCCAGGAACGAGAACGCCATTCCCCGCACCGACCCACCGTCGTCGAGCTTCACCCAGACCACCAGGGCCACCCCGACGAGGCCGAGGGCCAGGCCGCCCCACTGTCGGCGGGTCACGTGCTCGCCGAGCAGCCGGCCCGAGACGACTGCGGTCAGGATCGGCTGGATCCCGACGATGATCGCCGCAACCGCGAGGTCGACGCCGGCATCGATCGACGCGAACACCCCACCGAGATACACGCCGTGCAGGAGTACGCCGACCAATGCGGCGTGGGCGATGTCGATGCCCTGGGGCCATGGAGCGCGCATGGCCAGCGAGGCGAGGAGCAGACCGGCGACGACGATGACGAATCGCGTTGTGAGAAACGACATCGGCGCGGCGTCGGGAAGGCCGTACCTGGCGCCGATGAACCCGGTACTCCAGAGGAACACGAAGACCAGCGGCATCGCCCGTACCGACAGCGGCTCGGCGCGCGCCGGGCGAGCCACGCGGGTCGGCTCCGACTCGGTGGCTGCCACCTCAGGCCACGAGGCATCGCGCCGTGGCCCCGAGGCCGGCGAGAACGTCCGGGTCGCGGTTGGCCTTGGCGATGACCATGAGCCCCTCCATGTGTGCGATCACTGCCGCGGCAACAGCATCGACATCGAGATCGTGACGGAGCCGACCCGCCTCGATGTCACGACGCAGCGCGCCGGCCACGACGGCCGTCATCTCCTGGAGCACTGCGGCCACCCGGGTGCGGATGACTTCGTCACGGGTGGAGAGCTCGACGGCGAAGTTGCCGAATCGGCACCCATTCACCTGGCCGGTGGCATCGGCGCCGGTGCGGAGTCGTTCGGCGAGCCGCCGCCCGTATACCTCGATGGCGTCGACCGCGGCGAGGTCGGCGACGTCGAAGGTCTCGGCGAACAAAATGGCCCGTGTCGTCGACCATGTTTGGTCGATCACCTCGAGGGCCAGGCCCTGCTTCGACGGGAAGAAGTGGTAGAAGCTTCCCTTCTTCACCCCGGCCTGGGCACAGATCTCGGCGACGCCGACGGCCTCGTAGCCCCGCTCGTGCATGAGCGAACCTGCAGCGTCGAGGAGCCGCTCGCGGGCGTCCACTATCGCTCCTCTGAGATCCGATCGCTGGCCAGATGACCGCGCCGGTGACCGCCGGTCCAGTCTTCGTGCACGACCTCGTCGCTGATGCCACCGATCACCCGGAGCTGTGGCTTCTCGCGCAGGCTGCGCTTCATCTCGGCGAAGCCGGGAAAGGCCGCAAGGGTGGTGACGGCGTCCCACAGCCGCACGGCGTCCTCGTCGGAGGGCACAGCGGAGATGACCGGACCGAAGAACGAAACGCCGTCGGGTGGGCGGAACGAGATGATCGGGGTGCCGACGTCGCGTCCGGTACGCGACAACGCGAGCTCGGTCTCCTCCTCGAGGAGGTCGTCCCACGAGGTGTCGTCGAGGGCGGCGGCGTAGCTCACAGGCACGCCTGCTGCGGCGAGCACCGCCTCGGCGTGGTCGGGTGTGCTCAGGCGGCGGGCGATGTCGGAGCCCTTCGGCTGGTCCCAGTAGCTGTGGCCGAACGCGGTGACCATCTGCCCCAAGGGCTCGCGACCGAGGTCGGCTCGAACCGCGGCCGCGACCCGCAGGAAGCGAAGTCCGGCGGTGTGCCCGAACTCGTACTCGGGAGGGAACTCGGTGGCGTAGTCCTTGGCCTTGTTCACCAGCCGCAGCGAGATGAAGCGCCAGTCGACGGAGTAGTCGGTCTGGGCGACCACCTTCTCGACCCAACGCGAGGTGATCCAGGCGAAGGGGCACACGGGATCCCAGAAGAACTCGATGTCGTAGGCGGAGGAGGAGTCGGTCACGTTGGCTTCGGGTCCTTCAGGCTTGGGTACCGGGGAGCATGTAGTACCAGGTCGAACGGTCGACGCCGGCGTCGGCGAGGGCCTTGGAGGCGGCCCGGATGATCGGGCCGGTCTGGGTCTGGGTGTAGAACCACGTCTCGATCTGGCGGGCGGCCGGCACGTGATCGGACAGCCCCAGCCCCGCCTCCTCGTAGTAGGCCCGCACGTCCTGCCCGGCGGCGCGAACGCTCGACGCATCGAAGTCGACGTCCTCCATCGAGGCCCCGTCGGCGATGGCCGCGAGCTTCAGGATCAGATCGCCGATCCCGTCGGGGTCGACCAGCCGGCCGACGGCGGTACGCCCGCCCGCGGCTTCGAGCTGGCGGTTGTAGGCGGGGCGCAACGCCTGGGCCTCGTCGACGGCGGGGTGCAGGTTCGGATCGTGGCGAGGCGGCAGCGCACACGAGGCGACCACCCCCGTCTCGTCCTCGATCACCTCGGGGTGATCGACGAGCACCGGTACGTCGGTGCGTTCGAGCAGGGCGAAGGCACGGCGCAACACATCGGTCTGGAAGGCCACATCACCCGGCTTGCCGAGCGGCCGACCGAGGGGGAACTCGACGTTCAGGAAACGAGGCGGCTTGGTGTTCTCGGCCTGACGGCGCACCAGCGACAGCCCGACCGTCGCCAGCCCGGCCGCTTCGAGAACTCGGGAGAGCACACCCACGGTGCGCGTGCAGAACGGTCATATGGGGGTGAGGAGCACTACGTCGACACCCTGGTCGAGCAGCACCTGCGCAGCGGCGGGGCCGGTGTCGAGCAGGATCGTGCTGAACGTGGCGTCGAACTGCGCGCCCATGAACGACAGGTTGCGCTCGGCGAGGCTGCCGATCTCCCCGGCGTCGACCATCTCCTGCAGTCGGTCGACGGGGTACACGACGTTGATGTCGGCCGCGAAGCCGCTGCGGTCGAAGTTGGGTGAGAAGTGCGAGAGCTGCACGTCTCGTGCGTCGGCGGGCAGAACGGTGAACGACGCGTCGGTCGGCTGCCAGAGCTCGATCTCGCCCGCCGGCTTCAACCCGGCGGTGGTCACGATCGCCACCTTGGCCTCGGCCAGCGGTGGCGCGGTCGTCACCGGCGTGTCGTGGAACTCGGGGGTGGGTATGTCGCCCACCCGCTCTCGAATCGATGCATCGGAACCCATCGGCGCAGGTTACGGCCCTCTAGACGACCGGTCAACTAGCCAGCGCAACTCACACCAGTGGCTTGCCGAGACGACGGCGCGCCATGTTGCGCACCGGGGTCCGCACCTTCTCGACGGCCAGGTAGAAGACCGGGAACGCCACCAGCACCATGATCGTCGAGCTGATCAGCCCACCGATCAGCGTGAAAGTGAGCGATTCCCAGAACGGGTCGCTGAGCGCCAGCGGCAGGAGACCGACAACGGTGGTGAGCGTCGTGGCGATCAGCGGGCGGAATCGGCGCTCGACCGCCTCGGCGATGGCCGCCCCCGGACGCAGACCTCGCCGACGGGCCTGGTTGGCCGCATCGACGAGCAGGATGGTGTTGTTGACCACCACACCGATCAGGGCGATGAAGCCCACCGCGACGAAGAAGCTGATGGGGTTGTCGGTGAGGCTCAACGCGGTGAACACGCCGAAGAAGCTGAACGGGATGGCCAGGAAGATCAGCAGTGGCTGCACGATCGATCGGAACTGAACCACAAGGAGCAACAACATGAGGGCGAGAGCCACGATCAGCGCCCGACCCAGCGAGGCGAAGTCCTCCTGGTTGTCGGATTCCTGGCCGAAGTCGAAGGCGATGGCATCACCGGCCAGCCCGAGGGCCTCGAGGTCATCGGGGCTGTAGATGCTCTTCACCAGTTCCTCGGTGGCGTCGAGGTTGTTGGTGAGGTCGTCGTTGCTGAACGAGGCGCGCACTTCGATCTGGCGGGCACCGTCGATGCGGTAGACCTGTCCGTCGGTCGACACGATGGCATCCTCGATCGTGGTCTCCTCGCCCGAGGCCTTGTCGAGGGTGACGCCGATCAGCTGCTCGCGGAGATCGGCCGCCACCGATTCGCCGACGGCCACGGTGTCGTCGTCGACCGCGATCTGGGCAGCAAAAGGGAAGTCCTCGACCGGTGGTCCGTTCTCGAGCGGGGCCACCGACACCCGCAGCCCCCGAAGTTGCGCGATGGAGGCTTCGAGGCGGTCGACATAGGTGGGGGCGGTGGTGTCGCGCTCGTCGAAGGGCGTGAGATCGACGAGGGTGAGCAACTGTCGTTCGTTGCCGTTGATGTACTGCGACCGCACCAGGTCCTCACCGAGTGTCTCGATGACGATGGCGTCGATGTCATTCGAGACCTCCTGGGCCTGCTCGATGGTGGTACCCGCGTCGAAGTCGACGGTGACGAACATGGCGTTCGCATCGTCGCTCGGGGGAAAGATGTTGAACCCGAGTGTTGCCGCGATCTGGAACGATCCGAAGACGACGGCGACCGCACCCGCCACCACACCCAGACCGGCGAGCACACCCTTCCAGCCGTGGCTCGACGGGTACTCCGCCAGCCGGGCCAGTCGACCGGCCACTCGCCGCTCGGTCCGGGTCATCACGTTGTGGGGTGTCACGCCGCCGAGAACGAAGGGCCGGGCGATCGCGGGGATGAACACCACCGAGAACAGGAACGACAGCAACAACGTGAGAATCACCGTTGCCGGAATGGCGCGGATGAACTCGCCGAGCACACCGCCCACGAACAGCAGAGGTGCGAACACCAACACGGTGGTGAGGGTGCCGGCGAGCGACGCCGTGCCGACCCGATTGATCGCGACCCGCACGACGCTGAGCGAGTCGTCGGACTCACGACGGTTGGCGTCGATCGACTCGGAGATGACGATGGCATCGTCGACGAGCAGGCCCAGGGTCAAGATGAGCCCGAACAGGGTGATGGTGTTGAGCGAGTAGCCGAGGACCCAGAGCCCGCCGAGCGCCGCCATGGTCACCGTGGCCATGAACACCGCCGTGATGATCGAGACCCGCCAGCCGATCAGGATGAAACTGACGATGGCCACGGCGATGAGACCGGTGAGCAGGTTGCGGGTGAGCGAGGAGATCTGGTTCCGGATGTCCTGAGCGAAGTCGGCGGTGACCGCCGCGCTGTAGCCCTCGGCCAGGACGGTCTCGTCGTCGAGCAGGTCGTTGATCTCGTCGCTGAAGCCCAGCAGATCGAGGTTCGTATCGGGGCTGCGTACCAGTCCGATGGCAATGGCCTCGTCGTAGCGACCGGTTTCGGCGAACGCCACCCGCACGAACCGGGTACGACGGATCTCGGTGTCCCCGGTGGCGGGGTTGACCCCTTCGGTCAGCAGGTTCCGGATGTCGGCTCGATCGACTCCGTTGCCGGTCTCGAGGTAGGTCTGGAGCACCGCAGCCTGCGCCTCGAGGTCGGCCGCCGTGGCGTCGGCGGGACCACTCACCGTCACCAGCAGGTCGTAGACCTCCAGGAATTTGGTGGCGTCGATGGGACGAACCGTGACGTCGGCCTCAGGAGGAAGCGCGATCGACGTCGTGGCTGCCTCGAGCACGGCGGCACCGTCGGGTGAGCTGAACGAGTCGTCGAACTCGACGACGACGGCGAACGCATTGTCGAGGGAGAAGGTCTGCACCTCGACAACACCGTCGAGCCCGCGGTAAGCCGCCTGCAACGGCACGGTGACGTCGGCGTCGACACCCTCGGGATCGTCGACGAAGTAGTTGCCGTCGACGACCACGATGGGGAGGTTCACCGGAGGGAATCCCTCGCGAGCCAGGCCACCGCCGTAGGCGATGCCGCCGATCGCGATCACGGCGATCCAGGCGGCCAGGGTGACCTTCCATCGGCTGGATGCGAGGGTCGCGAGTTTCGTGATGAGCGAGCGATTGCGT
This sequence comes from uncultured Acidimicrobiales bacterium, assembly GCA_963700995.1. Classification (GTDB taxonomy): domain Bacteria; phylum Actinomycetota; class Acidimicrobiia; order Acidimicrobiales; family JAHEJN01; genus JAHEJN01. Next base: position 128,190 of record CAVOZP010000004.1, on the reverse strand, counting down.
ACGAGATCGTCGGACACGAGGCGAGACGGTAGCCCGCCCTGCGGACGCTTCAACGGCGCGCTCCAGCGGCGACAACGGCCTCCGCGCTCGCCGCACCTGACCACCAGCTGACGAAACCGGCCCTCGGAGTCAGGAAGGAGTCAGGAAGGAGGTGGCCTACTGGAACCATGGCCACTCCTCTTCTCGAGTGTCGCGACCTCGTGGTTCGGTACAAGGCGTTCGAGGCCGTCCGGGGCATCTCCTTCGAGGCGTACCGGGGCGAGATCCTGGGCCTGCTGGGTCCGAACGGGGCGGGCAAGACCTCGGTGATACGAGCGCTCACCACGATCGTGAAGGCCGCCGGCGGATCGGCATCGATCTGCGGGCACACGCTCGACGATCCCATGGGCATTCGCTCGGTGATCGGCGTGCTGCCCGAGAGCAACGGCTACCCGCCGGCCCAGACGGGAATCGGCTACCTGCGGTACTTCGGCGAGCTGTTCGGCGCGAGCCCCTCCGAGGCCGACGCCACCGGCCGCGAGCTGCTCGATCAGTTCGGCCTCGGCACGAGCCGCCAGCCGATCGGCACCTATTCACGCGGCATGCGCCAGCGCCTCGGCCTGTGTCGCGCCCTCGTGAATCGTCCCGAGGTCGTCTTTCTCGACGAACCGACCCTCGGGCTCGACCCGGCCGGTCAGGAGGACACGATGGCGCGCTTCACCCGGATCGCCGCCGACGACGGCACCTGTGTGATCCTGTGCAGCCACCTCCTCGACGAGGTCGAACGGGTCTGTGACCGGGTTGCGGTGATGGACAGGGGCGAGCTCGTGGCCACCGGCACGGTCGATCAAGTGATCGCCGCGGCCGACCTCGCCGACTCGAACGCGCGCCTGAGCGACGCGTTCCTCGCCCTCACGGCACCGATCAAGGAGGGAGTCCGATGACGACTCGATCGACGTCTCGATCGCCCTGGCGGGTCGTGACCACCCGGGAGCTGGCCGACCTGTGGCTCAGTCCACGTGGCCTCACGGTGCTGTTCGGTTTCACGGTGTTGCTGTCGTTGCTCGCCTACCTGGCGGCGGCCGATGCGGGCGTGAACCTGCTCGATGCGCGAGAGTCGGTCGGCGTCGTGGTCCAGACGTCGATCGGTCTCGGAACCCTTGCGGCGTTGGTGGTGAGTGCCGATGCCATATCGGGCGAACGGGAGCGAGGCACCCTCGAGGCGTTGTTGCTGACACCGGTGGCTCGCCGGCATCTGGTGACGGGCAAGCTCCTGGCCGCCTCGACCATGTGGATGGCAGCGCTGGTCGTTGCCCTTCCCTACGTGGCGGTGATGGCCAACGGGCCCGGCGTCGCCGCCGACGCGGTGCTGGTGTTGGCGGTTGCGGGAGGTCTGGTGGGCGCGGCTCTCACCGCTCTCGGTCTGGCCATCAGCTCGCTCTCGATGTCGAACCGCGTGAGCCTGGCCGCTTCGGTCGGGCTGCTCTTGTTGCTGGCTGCCCCCAGCCAGCTTCCGGCCATCAAGGCCAACAGCACGCTCGGATCGGTGCTGGTCAAGGGCAACCCGGTGAGTGCCGGCCTCCAGCTGTCGAAGAACGTCCTGGTCAGCCAGCAGCCTTGGAGCGATCAGTGGAGCTATCTGATCTCCCCGATGGTCGCCGCCATTGTCCTCACCGCCGTGGCGATCGCCCTGTCGAAACGCCTCGAGCTCGGAGGTGCCCGATGAATCGCCTCCTCGCGGCCTGTGCCCTGACCGCTTCGATCATGATCGTCGGAACCCAACCCGCATGGGGCCAGGATTCGTCGAGCCCGGTCGGCGATGTCGAGGTCACCGTGTCACCCACCGAGGCCCAGGCCGTGCTCGGCGAGAGCATCGAGCTCACCGTCACCGTCACCAACACCGGTACCTCCGAGGCGTCCGATCTCGTGGCGCACATCGACATCACCGATCCGACCCAGGAGAAGTCGGTCGACCCCGAGGACTGGACCTCCACCCTGTCGCGTCCGCTCGACCCGATCGCCACGGGCGCCACCGCCACCCTCACGTGGGAGGTGCAGCCGATCTCGGCCGGCCGATTCTCGCTGTACAGCGTGGTGTTGCGCGAGGGAGGCAGCGAGTTGTCGGCGTCGAATGTCGTGACCATCGACGTCGAGGACCGTCGCAGTCTCAATCCCGACGGGATCCTGCCCGTTGCCCTGGGCGTACCCATCGTGCTCGGCGGGTTGCTCATGGGGCAGATTGGATACCGTCGCCGGTCCTGGAGCGACGACTGACCCCGGCGGTCTGCCATGAAGCTGCTGCTGATCGAAGACGACAAGCGCATCGCCACGGCGGTCAAGCGCGGCCTCGAGGCCGAGGGATTCACCCTCGACGTGGCCTACGACGGCATCGACGGTCTGTGGATGGCCACCGAGGGCTCTTACGACCGGTTGATCATCGACATCATGTTGCCGGGCAAGAACGGCTACCAGATCTGTGACGAGCTGCGACGGGCCGGCGACTGGACGCCGATCCTGATGCTCACCGCCAAGGACGGCGATCTCGACGAGGCCGAGGCGCTCGACACCGGTGCCGACGACTACCTCACCAAACCGTTCTCGTTCCCTGTGCTCGTCGCTCGGTTGCGTGCCCTCCTGCGGCGGGCCGGCCACGAACCCGCACCGGTCACCGTCGGCGATCTCCGCATCGAGCCCGGTCGCCGACGGGTGTGGCGCGGCGATCGCGAGATCGAGCTCACCGCCCGACAGTTCGACGTGCTCGAGTTCCTCATGCGTCGCGCCGGCCAGGTGATGTCGAAGAGCGAGATCCTCGCCGGCGTGTGGGACATCGATTTCGACGGGGACCCCAACATCGTCGAGGTCTACATCGGCCGCCTCCGCAAGCGGATCGACGAGCCCTTCGACCGCACGGCGATCGAGACGGTCCGCGGGGCCGGCTACCGGCTCGACGCCGAGGGCGGCTGAGTCGGGATGGCGTCGTCGCGCACCGGACCTCGCCGTTCGACCATCCGCTTTCGCATCACCGCCATTGCCACCATCGTTGCTGCGATCGTCCTCGGAGCCAGCGCGCTCACCCTCGTGATCCTCCAACGCCAACAGCTCACGGCGAACCTCGACAATTCGCTCGAGCAGCGGGCCGACCAGCTGGTCGCGGTGATCGCCGACGGTGACCCTTCGGCGGTGGTCGCCAACAGCAACGCCGAGGATCGCGCCGCCCAGCTCGTCGACACCGACGGCGTCGTCCTCGCTGCGACGGAGAACCTCGATGGCCTCGATGCCATCAGCGCACCGCTCGAGCCGGGTCAGGTCCAGACCGTGCACACGGTGTCCCGTCTGCCGATCGAGGACGATCGGTTCCGGGTCCTGAGCCGGCGGGTCGACCTCAACGGCGGCCCCGGCGTCCTCCACGTGGCCGAGAACATCGACGACCTGACCGACGCCATACGGGGGCTGACGATCGCGCTGGCCGTCTCGATGCCGCTGGTCGTACTGCTGCTCACCGGCCTGGTCTGGTGGCTGGTCGGACGCACGCTCCAGCCGGTCGAGGAGATCCGCTCGGAGGTGACCGCGATCACCGGCACCGACACCGACCGACGGGTCACCGTGCCGCCCCACGACGACGAGATCGGGCGGCTCGCCATCACGATGAACGACATGCTCGACCGGATGAGCCGGGCGAGCGAGCAGCAACGGCGTTTCGTCGCCGACGCCTCTCACGAGCTGCGCACGCCACTCACCCGCATCCGCACCGAGCTCGAGGTCGACGCTCGAAGCCCGGCCGAGGCCGATCTCGCCGCCACCCACGAGCTGGTGTTGGAGGAGACCATCGGCCTCCAGCGTCTGGTCGACGACCTCCTCTACCTCGCCCGAGGCGACGCCAAGGCGATTCCGCTTCGGTCGGGACCGGTCGACCTCGACGACCTCGTGTTGCGACAGGTACGGCGACTGCAGAGCCGTGACCATCCGGTCGTCGACGCCCACGGGGTGTCGGCGGCCCACGTTCAGGGCGATCGCGATCAGCTCGACCGGCTGGTCCGCAATCTGCTGGAGAACGCCGCTCGCCACACCCGATCGACGGTGTGGGTCACCCTCAACGAGACCGGCTCGACGGCCGTGTTGAGCGTCCGCGACGACGGCGAGGGCATTCCCGCCGACGCCCGGGAGGCGATCTTCGAACGGTTCACGCGCCTCGACGACGCACGGGCCCGTACCGACGGTGGCGCCGGCCTCGGTCTGGCCATCAGTCGCGAGATCGCCACCCGCCACGGGGGCACCCTCACCGTCGAGTCCGAGCCGGACGAGGGGGCGTGTTTCGTGGTGCGACTCCCCCTGGCCGAGGACTGAACGGACTGAGCGGCCCGGTCCCGAAGCTACGGCTCGCGGGGACCGCGTCGGCACGACTCGGTCGCCCGGCCCAGGGCGACGGCGATCTGTTCGGCCAGTTCATCGCCCACGAAGGACCCGAGATGGGTCTGGATGCCGCGCAGATGGGTCACGGCCGCCCGACGCTGGAGTCGCCGGCCCGAGGCGGTGACGACCGCCTCGACGACCCGAGAGTCGCTCGCCCCGCGTCGGCGCTCGACGAGACCGGCGCCGACCATGCGGTCGATGAGCCGGGTGCAGTTCGACCGACCGATCAGCAGTGCCTCGGCCAGTTCGCCCATCGTTCGTCGACCGCCGGCATCGGCGAGCTGGAAGAGGACGTCGTACCAGTCGAGCGGGAGATCGTGGGCGGTGCGGAGGTCACGGTCGAGTCGATCGACGAGGGCGGAGTGCCCGACCAGCAGGGCTTGCCATGCTGCGAGCAACGACGAGGAGGGGCGAGGGTCACCAGCCACGGCGGGAAGGCTAACAGTTGCAATTGCAAATATCCTCGATACGCTCCGAGGTACTTCCAACTGCAAGCATTTCACTCGAAGCCACCGAGGAGAGCCCCGTGACCACCTCCACCGTCGACATTCGTCGTGCCGACACTCGCGCCCACACCGACTTCGGATGGCTCGACAGTCGGCACAGCTTCAACTTCGGCCGCCACTACGACCCCGGCAACGACGGTCACGGACTGCTGATCGTTTCGAACGACGACGTGGTGGCCCCCTCCGGCGGGTTCGGAACCCATGCCCACCGCGACATGGAGATCGTCACCTGGGTTCTCGACGGCGAGCTCGAGCACCGCGACTCCACCGGCCATGATGGCGTCATCTACGCGGATTGGCCCAGCGGATGAGTGCAGGTTCGGGAATCACCCATTCGGAGATGAATCACTCCGCCACCGAGCCGGTGCACTTCGTGCAGATGTGGGTGGTGCCCGACACGGTGGGCATCGAGCCCGGCTACGAGCAGCTCGACGTGAACGAGCGCCTGGTGGGCGGTGGCCTGGTGCCGGTGGCCTCGGGTCGGGGCCACGACGGCGCCATCACCATCCACCAGGCCGGTGCCGTGATGCACGTCGGCCGACTCGCCGACGGGGAGACCGTTGCGATCCCCGATGCCCCGTTCGTGCACGTGTTCGTCGCCCGTGGCGCCGCAACACTCGACGGCGAGAGGCTCGCAACCGGCGACGCCGCCCGTCTGTCCGGAGCGCGCTCGATGTCGCTGACTGCGGCCGGCGACGCCGAGGTGATCGTCTGGGAGACCCACGGCCAGGCGCACCGATGACCATGCAGCCAGGCACCCACCTGCGGGTGGGCGCTAGGCGCGCACCGGTTGGTCCTCCGGTTCGATGACCGGTTTGCCATCGACGTGACCGTTGCCGGCGGGGCCAACGGAACCATGGAGCTCGTGCAGGGCGTCGCCCTCGACGTTGAGCGTCGGCAGGATGCGGTCGAGCCACTTGGGCAGCCACCAGTTCCGGGAACCGAGCAGCTCCATGGTCGCCGGCACGAGCAGCATTCGCACCAAGGTGGCGTCGAGCAGCACCGCGAGGGCCAGCCCGGCGCCGAACATCTTGACGATGCGGTCGTCCTCGAGCAGAAACGAGCCGAAGACCACCACCATGATCGCGGCCGCCGCGGTGATCACCCGGGCGGTGGCGGCGAGCCCGTCGGCAACCGAGTTCACGGCGTCGCCGGTGCGGTCGTACTCCTCCTTGACCCGGGACAGCAGGAAGACCTCGTAGTCCATCGACAGACCGAACACGATGGCGAAGAGCATCATGGGGATGAACGGCTCGATGGGTGCGGGCTCGATGCCGGTCAAGTCGCCGAACCAGCCCCACTGGAAGATCGCCACGACGACGCCGTAGGCGGCCGAGATCGACAGCATGTTCATGAACACGGCCTTCAATGGCACGAGCAGGGAGCGGAACACCATCATCAACAGCAGGAACGACATGCCGAGCACGACGCCGTAGAACAGCAGGATGCGTCCACCGAGAAAGTCACTGAAGTCGATGTTGGCGGGCACCGCGCCCGTGAGATTCGCCTCGACGTCGGTGCCGGCGACGAGCGGTGCGATCGCGGCGCGCAGGCGGATCACGGTGTCTTCGGTGACTTCGTCCTGCGGCGAGGTTTCGGGAATGACCTGCACCAGGAAGGCCGATGATGCCTCCGGGCCGGCCTCGTCATTGGGGAAGGGCGGCGAGACGTTGCGCACGCCCGGGTCGGCCTCAACCGTGGCGGCCAGGGTCTGCACGATCTCGGGATCGGTGCCCTCTGGGATCTCGATGGCCAAAAGGAGCGGTCCGTTGAATCCGGGGCCGAAGCCGTCGGCAATGAGGTCGTAGGCCTCGCGCGTGGTCGACCCCTCGTTGAAGTTGCCCTCGTCGGAGAACCCGAGGCGCAGCCCGAGCACCGGCAGCGTCAACAGCACCAGCACGCCGCCGCCGAGCAGCACGAAGGTCCACGGACGGTGCTGGATGACTCGGCTCCAGCGGTAGGCCAACGTCTCGCGAAGTGGTTTCTCGCGGCGGGCGGGCACGATCCGTCGCAACGGCGTCACGACGATGCTGGCCAAGAGCGTGCCCACCGCGAGGAGGGCACCTACCGCACCGATCGAAGCAACGCCGAGGCCGAGACCGAGCAGCGCGAGGGCCGCGAAGCCGGCAGCCAGCAGACCGCGCCAACGAGTCACCTCGAGCCGCTCGTGGGCCAGCGCGAGGAGCGCGGGAAGCAGGGTGATCGATGCCAGCAGTGTGACGGCGACGGTGGTGGCGGCGGCGATGCCGAGGCCGGCGACGAACTCGAGACCGATGAGGAGCATGCCGAGCAACGACAACACCACGGTGATGCCGGCGAACACGACCGCCCGTCCGGCCGTGTCCATTGCCCCCTCGACCGCCTGCTGTGGTTCAGCACCGGCGCGGGTCAGCTCGCGGTAGCGGGTGACGATGAACAGGGCATAGTCGATGCCGACGCCGAGGCCGATCATGATGCCGATGAGGGGGGCGAAGTCGGGAATGGTGTAGACGTGGGTGAGGAGCGTGACGATGCCGACACCCCCGGTGACCACTCCGGCGACGGCGACGCCGATCGGCAGACCCATCGCGAGGACCGAACCGAAGGCGAGTATCAGGATGACGATCGCGAACGCCAGGCCGATCAGCTCGGTCTCCGGCGGCTCGAACTCGGCGAGCGCGGCGCCGCCGATCTCGACCTGCAAGCCGTCGACGTCGGGAATCAACCCGTTGATCTCAGCCCCGATCTCGGTGGATTCGGTCTGATCGATCTCCGGGTCGAGGTTCACCTGGGCGTAGGCGATCGTGCCGTCGGGCGCGATCTGTTGGGCGCCCTGCTCGTCGTATGGACTGACGACCGTGACACCCTCGATCGCCTGCACTTCGGCGAACATGTCGCTCATCGCCTCGACCACCTCGGCTCGCTCGACCCCTGCGGTCGACTGGAACACGATCGAACCGCCGAATTGGCTCCCGGCGCCTGGGAAGTACTCCTCGACGGTCTCGAATCCACGCGTGCTCTCGGAGGCGGGGGTGGAGAAGCTGCTGTCGTAGGCCGTACCGATCGCGCCGCCGGCTGCGTTGACGGCGACCATCGCCGCCAACCAGAGCCCGACGACCAACCACTTGTGGACGTAACACCAGCGGGCGAGGGCGCGATACATGGGGGCTCCTGGGCGATCGATCTGGGGGGTGGGGACGTCGTTGGCCCGCAATTCTGTGGCAAATCCTAGCGATTCATCGGCGGCCGCCGCATCCGTCGTGAGGAGGACTTACGATTGCCCGTAATGCCCACGAGCGACCCGTCAGCGACCACCACCGACCTGGGTTCGCTGCGAGAGATCGAGCAACGGGTGCTGTGGTTGGCCACTCGCATCATCGATGCGGCCAACCGGCGGGAGAAGGGCGAGGTCAAGGTGGGCGGGCACCAAGCGTCGTGTGCGTCGATGGTTTCGGTCATGACCGCCTTGTGGTTCGGCCACATCGGCGGGGACGACAAGGTGGCCGTGAAGCCCCATGCGTCGCCCGGTCTACCACGGGATCAAGTACCTCACCGGGGAGCTCGATCGCGCGTATCTCACCACGCTGCGCCAGCGCGGCGGCCTGCAGGCCTACCCGTCACGCACCAAGGACCCCGACGTCTCCGACTTCTCCACCGGTTCGGTGGGCCTGGGTGCCGTCGCACCGCTGTTCTCGGCCCTCACCCGCCGCTACGTCGCGTCGCACTTCGGCGACCAACCCGAGGCTCGTTTCATCGCGCTGGTCGGCGACGCCGAACTCGACGAGGGCAACATCTGGGAGGCGATCGCCGACCCGGCCACCAAGGGCCTCGGGAACTTCACGATGGTGGTCGACCTCAACCGCCAGAGCCTCGACCGGGTGATCCCCGAGATCGCCGCCGTCCGACTGAAGCGCTTCTTCGCCGACGCCGGTTGGCACGTCGCCGAGGCGAAGTACGGCTCACGCCTCACCGCGGCGTTCGCCCGGCCCGGCGGCGATGCGCTGGGGGCGCACATCGACGCGATGGCGAACGAGGCCTATCAGGCGCTGTTCGCCATGACCGGCCACCGACTGCGGGACAAGTTCCTGCGGGGCGCCGATCCGGCGGTCGCCCGGTTCGTCGCCGACCTCGACGACGACGAGTTGAAGACGCTGGTGACCGACCTCGGCGGTCACGACATCGGCCTGCTGCTCGAGACGTTTGCAGAGTGCGATCGCCAGCCCGACCGACCGTCGGTGGTGTTCGCCTACACGATCAAGGGCTGGGGTCTTCCCATCGCCGGTGACCCGTTGAACCACGCCGCGTTGCTCAGCCCGACCAGATCGACTCTTCCGGGCCGAGGTCGGTCTCGACGAGTCGAGCGAGTGGGACCGCTTCGACGCCGACTCGGCGCCGGGTCGGATCTGTGCTGCGGTCGGCGGGTCGATCAACAATCCCCCGCCGAAGCCGCGGTCGATCCTTCCGGTTCGGCCGGGCGCGGTCGCCGATGGTCAGCGGCTCGACGTCGTCACAGGAGGCATTCGGGCGGGTGCTCACCCGCCTGGCCGATGTCGAGGGTGTCGGCGAACGCATCGTCACCACCGCCCCCGACGTGTCGATCTCGACAAACCTCGGCGGCTGGATCAACAAGAACGGGGTGTACTCCCCCGTTGCCGTCGACGACCACGGCGGCGCCGACCGGCTCCTGAAGTGGGCGCCGACGCCCCAGGTCAACACCTCGAGCTCGGCATAACCGAGATGAACCTGTTCATGCTGCTCGGTCAGCTCGGGCTCAGCCACGATCATCACGGCCAACACCTGCTGCCGATCGGCACGGTCTACGACCCGTTCGTGTTGCGCGGTCTCGACGCCCTCATCTACGGGTTGTACAACGACGCCCGCTTCATCGTCGCCGGTACGCCGTCGGGCGTCACGCTGGCCCCCGAAGGCGGCGCCCACCAGTCCACCATCACGCCGTCGGTCGGCGCGGAGCTTCCCGGCCTGCACTACGCCGAGCCGGCGTACGCCACCGAGGTCGACTGGCTGCTCTGCGATGCCCTCGTCCAGCTCGGCGAGCCCGACGGCGAAAGCTGCTACCTGAGGCTGATCACCCGCCCGATCGATCAGGAGCCCTTCGACCGTGCGCTCGACCGCTACGGCGAGGCGGCACTCCGTGATCACGTGCTGGAGGGCGGGTACCGTCTGATCGACGGGCCCCGCGACGGCCGGCCGGGGGTCACGATCGTCACGACCGGGGTGATGGCCCCCGAGACGGTGGCTGCGGCGGCCGAGCTCGACCACGAGGGCGTCCGGGCCACCGTCGTGCACCTCACGAGTCCCGATCGTGTCTACCAGGACTGGCGTGGCGGGTACCGCACCGCCTCGCCACCGCCGTGGCGAGCCGCTCGTCATGTCACCTGCACCGGTTGGTACCGAGTCTGAGCGGATCGTCCGATCGTCAGCGTGCACGACGCCGCCAGTCACAGCCTGGCCTGGATCGGCTCGGCCTTCGGCACCCGACAGTTCACCCTCGGTGTCGACCGCTTCGGCGAGTCGGGCACGATCGACGATCTCCACGACTTGACCGGCATCTCGGTCGACCACATCGTCAACGTGTCACTGTTCGGGTTGGTTGGTGACTGATCAGGGCTCTTGCATGGCGGAGAACATCCAGACGTCGTCGTCGACCCGGAGGTAGTTCTCGGGATCGGCGAAGTCGAAGGTCTCGCGATCGCCACCGAAGGTCAATACCGCCGGACCGCTGTCGGTTTCCACGGCTATCGAGTCGAAGTCGTACTTCACCTCCGACTGGTCGGTCGCGTTCCAAGGGGGATCGGCGAGCAGCGTCCAGTTCGTGCCGTCGGGGCTCGACCAGACGTCCATGGGGTTCTCGATCAGACCGAACCCGCCGAAGCACACGAAGTCGGCCCCGACCACCTCGCATTGGTGGCCCGGTCGCTTACTCCATGCGGCCGCGTCCGAGACGAGCTCCCACTGCGCGCCGTCGACCGAGCGCCACACGTCGTTGAAGTACGGGGGATCACAGCCCGGCAGCGGATCGCAGGTGAACCCGTCCTCGCCGCCGAACATCCAGAGAGCGCCGCCGAAGGACACAACCGAGGCGCCGGCGCGCTGGTTCCCACGGTGCGTCGTCGGTCATGAGCTCCCACTCCGCGCCGTTCGACCGAGCGCCACACGTCGTCGTAGTAGAGCCGGGCCGGACCGTTGGGGCCGATGATCGAGGCGTCGTCGTTCTGCGATCCGCCGAGCACATAGATGTACTCGCCGACGACTGCGGCGCTCAGTCCCGCCCGGGGTTCCCACGGAGCGTCGGCAGTGAGCTCGGTCCAGGTGACTCCGTCGGGCGAGCTCCACACGTCGTTGAAGAAGTTCGAGGTCGGCAAGAATTCGGGGCACGGCGCATCGGGATCGATCCCGAGCCCGGGGGGCGGCTCGAGGCCGGATTCGAGCAGGGCGCAGAACGGGTTCTCCTCGAGCCCGAAGTCCTGGCCGCCGATGACCACCATGACGTCGTCCTTGACGACGGCCTGGAAGTAGGCCCGCCCAGGCCAGTGGTCGGGCGCATCGTTGGCCACGATCTGCTCCCAGGTGACGCCGAGATCATCGCTGCGCCACACGTCGGCCCAGATCTCGCTGTCGCCGGGCAGGGTGGAGTCGCGAGGCGTCCGGCCGCCGAGCAGGTAGAGGCTGCCGTCGACTTCGAGAACACGGAGACCGGCTCGGCGACCCCATGGTGCGTCGTCGGTGGTCTGGCTCCACGCGTAGCCGATGAGGTCGACCGGGTCTGGGGGTGGTGGTGGGGGCGACAGTTCGGGCGTCGGAGTAGGGGGTGCTTCTGTGGGAGCGGGCACCGGTGTCGGCGAGGGCTCCGTCGGCATTGCCGTCGGTGTGGCCACCGCTGCCCCCTCGTCGGGCGCTTCGTCGCTGCCACATCCGTGAAGCACGACTGCACCCACCAGGATCAGAGTTGCAGTGCCAGCCGCCCGCCATCGGGTCATCTCGCTCCCATCGTGTAGTGACGACGACTCACGCTTAGCGCGATTCCGAGGATCTCCGCCAACTTGGCCAGGTCTTCGGTCATCGCTCTTCGCATTGCGAACGAGACGAGCGGTGCAGTGAGACGCGAGAACCCTGCAGGTTCGCCGTGGTTCCGGAGCGTCATGCGGGTGGCGTCGGCGTCGACGGGGCTCCACGTGTAGCTCGTGGTCATCGGGAACGGGCCTTGCGCTGGCGCATCGTGAGGTGCGCACTCGGCTCGTGCTCGATCACCTCGTATGTGTACACGAGGCGCTTTCCGAGGAACGTTGCGGTGAAGGTGACCTGGGATCCGACTCGTACCGGCGGCTCGGTCTGCCACTCGGCGGATGCGATCCGCCGGTACCAGGCCGGCGCATTCGACGGATCGCCCGCATAGTCCGCAACGACGATTACCGGGCGGTCGATCGTGGTCTCAACGGTGACGTCGACGCTCATGCGGCAAGCCGATCTCGAAGGCAGGTCACCACCACTGTGTCACGGGAGCAACGGTGGTGGCCTACGATCCCCGCCGTGCGGCTCGACCTCCTGCGACGGCCGAATCCGCCCGATCTCGCCCAGCTGCCTGCAGGCGGCGAGCTACCATTGTTCGCACCACCAACCGGCTTGCGGTCGGAGCGCTCCCGCTCGCCGAGCAGCACCATCCGTTCCCATCGAGCGACGTCGTCGAGCGCGTCTCCCTCTACGCCTCGACCCACGTGCCCGACGACGCCGGGTTCAGCCGGTTCAGCCACCAGGTCGCCTCGTCGTTCTCCGGTGCGCCTTCGTCTCGGAGTACGCTCGCCGTCGTTCTGCGCTACGACGGCTCGGCCGAGGACCTGCTGGCGGCGATCACCAGCGGATCGCCGCCGCGTTGCCCACGCCGGTGGCGCCCCAGATCCTGGGCCGGCCGGTGACCGATGTGACCTTCGGACGCCGGGTCTCGCCCCCGCCCCTCGCGGTGGAGTTCTTGTTGCCCACGAGCTCGGTCGCGTTCGCGCTGGCGTCTCCGAGCGACGACGACAAGGTGTTCACGCTGTATCGCTCGCTGACGGAGCGTCGGCCCGACGCGACCTATGCCGACATCCTGCGGCCGCCGGGCGTCGACGGCGCTGAGGAGACGCTCGTCTCGCAGTTGACCGTCGAGGAGCCCTGGAGCGTGAAGGCGTGGCGGTACGACATCTACGAAGACGAGGAAACGGGTGCCGTCACCCAAGGGTTCTCGTTCAGCATCTGGTTCGAAGCCCCTTACCTTGGTCGTAGGCCATGAGGGAGACTTGTGGCTGACCGCTCGACGCGGCGGGTAGGGCTTTGTGCCCCTGTCACTTCGATGGCCTGGGGGGTGTTGCCGCTCGTCGTGTTCGGGTCCGGTTGACCTCTGACAGGAACATGCGCTTCGGGGCTGATTCGTAAGGTGGTTGACGGCAGCCAGGCCCGGAGTCGGACGGTCCAATCCAGACAGAATCCGCGACCCTGGGAGGGTGTGATGGAACCATCCGAGATCGGAGTGTTCGTCGGCGTCGACATGGCCAAGAACGAACACTTCGCGCAAGCAACGACGACCGAGGGTGTGGAGCTGTTCGCCCGTCCGGTCCTCAACGACCAGACCGCGATCGAGCAGCTTCTCGGCGACGCCGGCGCCCACGGCGACGTGGCGGTCGTGATCGACATGACCGCGTCAGCAGCGCAGCTGTTGTTGACGATCGCTGCCGAGCGCGAGGTGCCGGTCGCGTATGTGACCGGGTTGCAGATGCGCCGCGCCGCCGACCTCTACGCCGGTTCGGCCAAGACCGACCCGCGTGACGCGTGGGTGCTTGCCGACTTCGCGCGCCGCAACGCCGATCGTCTCGCGTGGCTCGATGTCAGCGACGAACTGTTGTTGCGGTTGCGGGTGCTGAACGGTCGAGACGTCGATCTGTCGACCGACACGAACCGGGTCATCAACCGCTGCCGCGATGCGCTCACAGCCGTCTCACCTGGACTGGAGCGTGTCGTTGGTCAGCGTCTCGTCCAAGCCGGCGTGCGCGATCTGCTCGTCAAGTGGTCAACCCCGACGGCACTACGCGACGCCGGTCGCACCAAGATCCGCAACGCGATCAAGAAGCGATCACCACGAATCGCTGGCAAGGTCGCCGACGAGATCTGGGCTGCGCTCGACGCGCAAACGGTCGTTCTTCCGGCGGAGGACACGTGGGGTGAGGTGATCGCTGATCTGCTCGGCGACCTCGAGCGCATCAGCGCTCGGCGAGGCGAACTGGCCACACAGATCGAGGAGGCGTTCTTATCGCACCCTCTCGGCCAGGTCCTGGTGACCCTCTGCGGGTTCGGGCCCAGGACCGGAGCGCGAACCCTCGCCGAGATCGGTGACCCGACGCGTTTCGCGAACGGATCACGCCTCGCCGCCTACGCAGGACTGTCACCAACCGACTGGCGATCCGGACGATCGATCAACGGCGCGTTCCAACACCGAGGCGGCAACCACCGCCTCAAGAACGCGATGTTCCTCGCCGCGTTCGTCGCCACTCAACACGACCCCGACGCACGCGCCTACTACCAACGCAAACGCGACGAAGGCAAGAAGCACAACGCCGCCGTCATCTGCGTCGCCCGCCGACGCTGCGACCTCATCCACGCGATGCTCACCACCGCCACCCCCTACGACCCATCACGTTCAAGACTCGCCGAAGCGGCTTGACAACGAGACAGGAACACCCCCCAACAGGTCTTCGCGTCACTGCTGGCCGAGGGCACGTGGACGGAGTATGCGGACTACACGTCGCTCCCCAACGACTTCGCCGTCTACTCCCCGACCGCCTTCATGCAGGCCTTCGCCGACGGCGACATCACCAACGCCCAGGTGACTGTCACCCCCTGAGTCGACTCGTTGCACCCACCGTTTCTCGGGACGCGCTCATGTCATGACACCGGACTGAGACCATCGGATACTGGAGACACGAACGGCGAGCCGCCGAACACGAGGGAGGCACTCATGGATCTCAGGCTGAACAGCACGATCACCGGTTCCGACGGCTTCGAGTTCGATCTCGATGACGTCGTCATCGATCCGTTGACCCGCACGGTCACTCACGTGGTGCTCAGCCACGGGCACGGGCATCGCAGCGGCGCGGCTCGTTCCCATCGACGACCTCGACGTCGCCGGCGATCATGCCCGTGTGTCGTGTGACGAAGCGTCGTTCGGCGACTATCCGATGATCCAGGAATGGGATTACCTCCGCTTCGGCGAGTTCCCGGTGGCCCAGCCCGGTTGGGCCGACCGGTATCGAGCAGGTCTACGGCCTGGCCTACTACGGCGCCGACTTCGCCAACGGCTGGTACGACGACCAGTACACGCTGGGCTGGCACCGGATTCCGGCGGGCGAGGTGGAGATCCGCCGCCGCAGCACTGTGCGCGCATCCGATGGCGGTGAAGTGGGAACCGTCGAGGGCTTCGTGTGCGACGACTCCCACCACGTGACCCATCTCGTGCTCGAGCACAGACGGTTCTTCGGGCATCGCGACATCACGATTCCGATCGGCCAAGTGGACCGCCTCGAGAACGACGAGGTGCGCCTCGCCATGGACGCAAATGAGATCGGGAAACTGCCGTCGGTGGCCGTGTACCCGTGGTCACACAGGCGTTCGAGCCCGTGAGGGCATCCATGGGTCGCCTGTCGATCGTCGTGTCGGCGATCAGTCTCGTCAGCGCGGTGGTGCTGATGGTGTGGGGTGGCACCGAATGGCCGTTCCTCCGCTGGGTGCTCGTGCCGGTGATCATCGCCCTGGTCGCCAAGATCGCCGTGCTCTGGCGCGCCGACGTCGCCCCCGTGTCCGCGTTCGAGAGCTACCTCCGCCGGATCTTCTACGTTGCGCGGCGCCGGTCGTGACGCAGGGCATCGGCCTCTGCGCTCGGGCGACGGTACGCTCTCGCCGGTGACCGACAGCGAACCACTCATCGGTGTGACCGGCAAGCGCCGAAGGGCCTCCGACCTCCGAGGTACCGCCGAGTCGCTCGAACATCTCGACGGCGACTGGTACTTCGCCGACAACGCCCGCTCGGTGATCGAGGCCGGCGGGTTGCCGGTGAACCTCCCTCTCGACGCGGATCCGGCCAAGCTCATCCGGCGTCTCGACGGGATCTTGTTCACCGGCGGTGCCGACATCGACCCTGCCCGTTACGGCGCCGAGGCCGAACCGGAGTCCGAGTGGAGCGAAGCCGAACGAGACGAGTTCGAGCTGGCCTTGGCCCGGGCGGCGATCGACGAGGCGCTCCCGACGCTCGGCATCTGTCGCGGCCTCCAACTGCTCAACGTCGCCTCCGGCGGCACGCTGCACCAACACGTTCCCGAGCACTCGCGCTACGACATCACCGTCGAGTCGGCCGCTCACACCGTCGACTTCGTCCCGGGCTCACTCCTCGGGTCGATGTACGGCGGCTCTCTGAAGGTCAACTCGCTGCACCACCAGACCGTGGCCGACCTCGGCCGCGACCTCGTCGTCACCGCCGGATCCGACGACTCGGTCGAGGGATTCGAACACACGACGCTGCCGCTGCTCGCCGTGCAGTGGCATCCCGAGTGGCTCGACACCCGGCCGACCGATCCGCTCTTCGCCTGGCTGGTCGAAGCGGCACGCCGTCGCATGACGGCCCGATGACCGGCGGCGCGAAGACCAGCGTCGCACCTCAGCGATCGAGCGGGTATTGATCGCAGGTCGCCCGGTACTCGATGGTTCGGGGGCCGAAGGCCTCCCACTCCTCACGGGTGAGATTGCGACCGACGACTTCGCAGGCGATGTCGTCCCACGAGTCGGTGTCGAAGTTCCAGAGCGTGACGCGATCGCCTCCCGGGACGCTGAGCAACGACCCGTCGGCCGACCACTCGATCCGGATTCCTGAATACGGCATCTCGCGCCCGATCTGCTGATCGGTCTCGATGTCGAGCACGCGCACATCGTCGACGCCTACTCCGGCGAGCCGCATGTTCGCCTGGTCCAGCCTGGAGTACCCGCCGAAGGGTGTCGGGAGCAATGGCGCACCCACGATCGACGACGTCGACGGGTCGATCCGCACGACGCCGCCGTCGTCGGTTTGCAGTGCCCACAACCAGGGCCCGGCGAGGCTCCCCGAGACGATGCCGTCGACATCGATGGCGACCCGTTCGAGCGTGTCGGTCGACCAAACGGCGAACAGGCCGTCGGTGGTGGTTCCGGCCATCAGTTCGCCGTCGCTGGTGAAGCTCGGGATCACGATGGCGCCGGCCACCTCGCCGTCGGGGTCGATGGTGAGCGTTGCGAGCAACTCGCCGCTCGATGTGTGCAGGTCGACCAGTCCGTTGCTTCGTCCGACGGCGTAGAAGCGACCGTCGGGGCTGGCGGCGACCTCGTTGAAGTCGACCGGCGTGGGGCCGCCGGGTCCGAGGGGGATCAGGTCGGCATCGAGGATGCGGATTCCTTCGAAGCTGGCCGTCATCGTGTACTCGCCGAAGCCGATGGTGACCGGTCCGCTGGCGTCGAACACCTCGGCTGTCGGAGGATCGGTGCGCAGGTCATACGACATGGTCGGGCTGAATGCGGGCGGCGCGAACACCGACACGATCAGGCGCGATCCATCGGCGGCCAACGAGGTGTGAACCTGTCCGTTGGTGGTGACCATCGCCTCCTGTTGCTCGTCGGTGAGCGGCACCACCGACTCGAGAGGCCCGGAGCCGTCGGTCGACCACAGGCTGAGGCCGGCGCGACCGATACCGACGTAGCGGTCGAGCGATCTGCTGTAGACCCAGCCGGCGAACGAGGCTCCACTGATCTCGGTCGCGACCGGCTCACCGGTGCGCAGGTCGAACGACTCGATCCCACCGCCGTAGGGGACGGCAATGACCAGTGCGTCAGAGTCGATCCAGAACAGCGAGTCGAACGCAAAGGAGACGCCCTCGGTCTGCACGACTGTGGGTGCGGACGGCAGCGACCCGTCGGTCACATCGAACACTCGCACGATGCTGTCACCGGACAGCATCGCGATGTGGCGACCGTCGGGGGTGAACGTCAAACCCTCCGGTCGCAGAAAGAACTCGCTCGCTGCACCCTCGAGCGGGTCGCTCGACCAGATCGGCTCGACCCCCGCAGGATCCCACCATTGCACTTCGGACGTGACAGTGACGGCGACCAGTTCATCGGTCGTCGGACTCCACTCGACCAAGGTCACCTGCTTGCTCCCGATCTCGAGTACCGAGTCCAGAGACCGCGACGAGACGTCCCAGATCTCGACGCGACCATCGGTGCCCGCCGCAGCCAGAGTCGCGCCGTCCCGGGAGAGCGAGATGTCGTTCACGGGGCTCTCGTGCTGGATGCGACCGAGCTCCCGCTCGGCCTCGAGGTCGTAGAGGACGGTGGTGTCGGTGCCCGACCGGGCGGCGACCAGTCGTCCGTCACCGGTCACGTCGAACTGGACGGTGTCGGCACCGTTGGCGTGCGGAACGCGGTGGAGCAGCTCGCGTTCCCGCAGATCCCACACGTCGATCGAGTCGACACCGACGGCGACCAACCGGGTGTCGTCGTCGAGCAGCTCGCCGCCGAGGTACTCACTGCCTGCAATGAACCCGTCGTAACCCGGAACCGCGGTGAGGACGCGATGCAAGGCGTCGAGGCTCTCGATCGAGGGATCGAGCCGGTACGCCTCGACCGCGAGCAGGGTTGCGAGTCCCGGATCGTTGGTCGCTTCTGCCTGCGCGACAGCCCGGAGACGCTCGAGGTCGGCCTGCCCTGCGTTGCTCTCGGCCTCCGCCTCGGCGGCCTCGGCCCGCGCCGAGTTCGTGATCGCCACCGCTTCGCTCGCCGCCGCCTCGGCCGCCTTGTCATCGGCGCGCCGCCACTGCAGGAGGGCAATCGAACCGGCGACCAGGGCAATTGCCGCGACGATCGCCGTGGCCATGACCAGCCGGCGGAGGCGTCGGAGTCGCGCACGCTCGGCGGCCGCCTCGTCATCTCGACGCTGGAGGCTCGTGCGAATGAACTCCTCCTCGGTCGCGTTCAGCGTGACGACCTGGCCGCTGCAGAGCGGTTCGGCGGCGTCGAGACGGGCACCGCGGTACAGCTCGCCGGAGTCACGATCGCGGTCGAACCATGCAGCTGCCGCGGTGGTGAGATGACGGTGGGTGCGGAGGGTGTCGCGGTCGTCGTCGAGCCAGTCGCGCAGGCGGGGCCATTCGCGGATCAGGGCTTCGTGGGCGATCTCGACGGTGGGTTCGCGGGTTGCCGGGTCGTGGTCGAAGGTGAGCAGCCGGGCCCGACCGAACCGGTCGATGGCCGATCGTGTGGCGTCGTCGTCGCCGATCTCGGAGAGGTGGGCCCGGCGGCGGGTGTCCTCGACGCCCTCGCCGAGGGTGACGAGCCGGCCGAACAGCCGCCGTGCCGCCTCCCGCTCGTGGTCGTCGGCGGACTGCCACAGCTCCTCGGCGCGGGTGCCCAGCGCCCCGGCCAGCCCTCCGATCGAACGATAGGCGTCGATGGTGACCGTGTCGCCCTCGGTGGCGTCGAACACCTGGGTCAGCGCGTACTGCAACAGCGGAAGCGCGCCCGGTTCGTGGTTGACGTCGGCGATCATCTCGGCCACGAGGCCGGGCTCGAAGCCGACGCCCACCGCCGCGGCCGGGGTGACGATGGCGTGCTCGAGCTCGTCAGGGGCCAGTGGGGTGACGACAACGGTGTGCTGCTTGAGCAGGGGCGCGAACTCGGGGTGGCGCAACGGTCGGTCATAGAAGTCGGCCCGCAGGGTGAGCACGAACCGAACGGGCGAACCGGGCTCGGTGGCCGCGACGGCCAGAGCACGGAGAAACAGGTCGCGGTCATCATCGGGGACCGCACCGGTGAAGAGCTCCTCGAACTGATCGATCGTCACCGCAACGACATCGCCGTCACCGGGCAGCACCCGCTTGACCGCTCGGAGGATCCCGCGATCGCCGTCGCGGAGCTGGTCGAGCAGGGCACTCGGCGGATTGACCGCGACACGCAGCAACGCCGTCTCGAGCGCCTCGAACGGTCGGGCGCCCGGGATCAGGGTGGTCGCGAACCACTCCGAGGACCCGCGCACCCTGCCGTTGCGCAGCGCCGGAATCAGCCCCGCCCGTACCACCGACGATTTCCCCGACCCCGACGGGCCCACCACCGCGAGCAGTCGATTGTCGGGCTGCCCGAGATGGTCGACGAGCTCGTCGACCAACCGTTCGCGGCCGTGGAAATCGGCGGCGTCGGTCTCGTCGAAGGCCCGCAGGCCCTTGTAGGGGTTCGCCAGTGGTCGCAGTACCCGAACCGGAACCGACGACGCCGACACCTCCGAGAGAACCGCCGCCCCAAACGCGGCGGCGAACGCCGGCGCCGTCGGGTAACGATCCGACGCCCGCTTCGCCGTCGCCACCGCGAGCACCTCGTCGACGCCGCCGGGCAGCTCGGGCCGGATCGCCTGCACCGGCGGGATCGGCTCGTGGAGCTGGCGCTGCAACCGCGTCGGCTCGTCGAAGGTGTCGGCGAAGGGAGTCCGACCCGCGAGCAAGGTGAACGCAACGATGGCCAGGGCATGGACATCGGCCTCGGGCCCCACCGGCTCGCGGCGCAACTGCTCGGGCGACGCGAACACCGGCGATCCTTCCGACAGCGCGGCCTCGGGCCGCGACCGCTCGGCGGCATCGAGGGCGATACCGAAGTCGCCGAGGTAGGCCCGGCCTTCGACGTCGAACAGGATGTTCTCGGGCTTCACGTCACGGTGCACCACTCCCTGCGCGTGAGCCGCGTCGAGCGCCGCGGCGATCTCGTCGACCAGGGCGAGGGTGTCGTCAACCGCCCATGGACCGTCGTCGAGGCGGGTCTCGAGCGAACCACCGGTCATCCACCGCATCACCAGGAAGGCCCGGTCGGGTTCCCGCCAGTAGTCGTAGAGCGGCACCACGCTCGGGTGCTCGATGCGAGCCACCATCTGGGCCTCGGCCTCGAACCGACGGATGAACTCGGGCCGGTTGGCCAGCTCGGCTCGGATGATCTTCACCGCCACTTCGCGACCCAACGCGACCTGCGTCGCCCGATGGACGATGGCGAAAGCGCCCTCCCCGATCCGCTCATGGAGCTCGTACCCGCCGACCGAGCGGATCCGTTCCTCGCCCGGGGTCAAGGCCCCGGTGGCGATCGCGCGGTCGAGCTCGACGAGATCGGATGACGGCTCGACGCCGACCTCGTCGATCAGCGAACGCCGGAACTCCTGGAACGCCCGCAGCGCCTCGGCCTGGCGCCCCGACTCGTACAGCGCTCGCATCAGTAGCGCCCTGCGGCCCCTCCCGCAGCGGTTCGTCGCGCACCAACGCCTCCAGCGGGGCCACCGCGGTGGTGGCCCGGCCCAGTTCGATGAGTGCGGCGGCGTGCTGGGTCTGCAGCTCGGTGTGGAGCTCGCGGAGTCGGACTGCGTCGGGCATCGCCCACGGCTCGTTCTCGAATTCGGCGATCGGGTCACCCCGCCACAGCCTTTCGGCCTCGTCGATGAGGTCGAGCGCGGCAACGGCGTCTCCCGTGTCGGCCAGGCGCCTCGCCGTGCCCGCCAGTTGCTCGAACGTGGCCGCGTCGAGCTCGTCGGTGTCGAGCCGGAGCCGATAGCCGGCGCCGACCGTCTCGACCCGATCGCCGCTGCCATCGAGCGACGAGCGCAACCGGTGCACATAGGTCCGCACGTTGTGCTCGGCCCGCTCGGGCGGTTCGTCGTCGGACCAGATCACGTCGACGAGGTGAGGAATCGACACCACCTCGTTTCGTCGCAAGGCGAGAGCGGCCAGCACCCGTCGCTGAGTGGGGCCGCCGAGCGCCAGTGGATCGCCATCGGCCGCTTCGATCTGCCCGAGCAGACGAACGTGCATCACACCCCCCAAACCTTCATGCCGACACTAGACGCCGACTCGTTCGCAATCGGTTCGCAGCGATGAAACCCCAGTTCAGAGGGGCCGTTCGGGAGTCGAGGGGGTGCTCATGCCCGCCATGAACGGTCGCAGTGAACCAGCTGCGATCGCAGAGCGAATGGCCAGCGGCCGCCCAGGCGGATGGTCGGCCCATGACCAAACTCACCGCAGCCATCACCACCATCGTCTTCCTGTTCTCCGTTGCCGCCGACACACTCGGCCGTGGCGGATCCGATCCGGTCGGGGCGCAAACACGTGCCGTGCCGGTTGCCGCCGCCGCCCGGCGGTGGCCATCAGCGCCTCACCTCGCATCACCGTCATCGGCGCCGACGCCGGCGATCTGCGGGTGCTCGACGATGCCCTCGCCCGCTTCCGCGACAACGGCCTCGAGCTCCCCGACCTCGAGGTCCATTTCCTCGACGAAGCCGACTGCCGCGGCTACCTCGGGTTGTTCCAGAAGGGCTTCACCCCCTGGCGGGTCCTCGTGTGCAGCGACCTGGACTTCGTCGCCACCCACGAGATCGCCCATGCATGGGAGGCCGCCAACCTCGACGACCCCCAGCGAGACGGCTACCTCGAGGCTCGCGACCTCACCGACTGGAGCGACAAGCACGTGGCCCGCAGCGAGCGGGGCGAGGAGGATGCCGCCTTCATCATCCAGCAGAACCTGATGGCCACCAACCCGCAGCTCACGTCACGCACCTGGCAGGAGCGTCTGGCCGCCTACGAGCTCCTCACCGGGCAAGCTTCTCCATTGCAGCCGACGGTGGAGCCCATGGCGGACGTCGATTGGACCGAGCAACTGGCCGACATCGACTTCAGGGCCATCGCCGATGAGATCTACGCCCAGATCGGTATGGGCCTTCCCACCTGAGCCACCTGAGCAGACGGA
Source organism: uncultured Acidimicrobiales bacterium (assembly GCA_963700995.1). Lineage (GTDB taxonomy): Bacteria > Actinomycetota > Acidimicrobiia > Acidimicrobiales > JAHEJN01 > JAHEJN01. Next base: position 105,487 of record CAVOZP010000004.1, on the reverse strand, counting down.
GTCACGACAGCTCCCATGCCTCTCGCGCCGCAGCCGCGCTGACGATGAGCGCGGCACCGGCGTCGGCCCACCACCATCCGAGGACGGTGTTGAGGGCGAGCGCGGTGAGGATCGCCGCGGCCAGGCAACCGTCGAGGAAGGTCATGCGGGCCTCGGCGAGAAACGGTTCACTGGTCAGACGTTCACCGACGCGCCGCTTGGCGGCGGCGAGAGTGAACATCACCACCGCCGTGAGGGCCAGGTAGGCGATCCCGAGCGGTGACGACTCGGGCTCGGCACCGATCCACAGCGCACGGACGCTGGCACCGAGCAGGTACGCCGCAAGAGCAACGAAGGCAAGCGCAACCAAACGCCGGGCTCGATCGTCACGGCTGGCTGCTCCCACCTCGGCCCGCATGTGCCACAACACCACCAGTGAGGCGAAGACCTCGACGAGGGAGTCCATCCCGAACGCAATGAGGGCCAGCGAGCCGGCCACCACGCCGAGGACGATCGTGACCCCCACCTCGGCCACGTTCCAGGCGATGGTCAGTCGTTGGAGCAGCCGCCCGCTCCGCTCGTCATCCACCCCGGTGCCGCAGCGCGAGGTCTCACCCGGCTGCGGAGCCGGGGCGGGGTTCGATGACCACCTTGCCCACCGTCTTGCGATCGCCGATGTCCGACAGCGCCTGGGCGGCGTCGGCGAAGGGGCGCACCGACGAGATCAGCGGATCGATGTGACCGGTCTCGGTCAGCTCGATGATGCGAGCCCAGTTCGCGCGGAAGGTTGTTCGGGTCGCGGGCGAGCCACGCCCCCCAGTGCACACCGACGATCGAGTAGTTCTTGAGCAGCGCGTGGTTCATCGGTGCGTCGGGAATCGTGCCACTGGTGAAACCCACGATCAGCAGTCGTCCCTCCCACGCAACGGTGCGCCGAACCTGCTGGAACACGTCTCCACCGACCGCCTCGTAGACGACATCGACGCCCCGGCCGTCGGTGGCCGACCGCACCGCTTCGACGATGTCGACCTCGTTGTAGTCGAAGGCCATGTCGGCGCCGAGCTGGCGCACCGTCTCGACCTTCTCGGGCCCCCCGGCCAGGCCGATCACGGTGGCGCCCATGGCCTTGCCCACCTGCACCGCGGCGGATCCGACGCCGCCCGCGGCCGCGGTGACCAGGAGAGTCTCGCCCGGCTGCAGGTGGGCGCGGTTGTCGAGTGCGAACACCGTGGTGCCGTAGTTGAGCAGCAGACAGCAGCCCTTCGCCAACGAGACCGAGTCGGGCAGACGGAAGCACGCCGTCGCAGTCGGCGACGGTCTTCTCGGCCAGGCCCCCCGAGCCGAGGAACGCGACCCGGTCGCCCACGGCGACGTTGGTCACGCCGTCGCCGACGGCCGAGACCACCCCGGCGACTTCGTTGCCCGGCGTGAACGGCAGAGCCGGCTGGAACTGGTAGCCGCCACGGATGGTGAGCAGCTCGGGGAAGCTGACGGCCGCCGCTCCGACGTCGATCACCACCTGTCCGGGCCCGGCGCTGGGTTCGGGAACGTCGACCAACTTCATGACCTCGGAGGGTTCACCGAGCTTCTCTACCTGCCAGGACTTCATGGCGGAGATGGTGGCCGGTCCCGCCGGTTCGCGCCAATCTGTCACAACGTTGCGCGCCCCGAGGCCTACCTCGAGACATGCATTGTGGCTGCTCAGGTGACACGGAGTGCGCGATTCGCTCCCGCATGGCACAACTCGAGGTGAGGCACTAGGTTCCGTTCGGAGCGCCCCAGAACAGGAGAACGAAATGGTGGAGTCCGCACGAAAGTCCCTGGTAGCAGCACTCGCGGTGGCGCTGATCGCAGCCCTGGTGGCCGTCGCCGGCCCAGCTGCACTCACCACTTCGAGCGCGGGTGCGGCTCCGTCGACGGTGGCGTTCGACCTGGTGGGGTCGGCGAGCCAGAACCTGGTGAGCTACACCGACGATGCGGCCATCCCGTTCGCCTCCGCGGGTGACGGGTTCCAGAAGTTCCAGCGGGGCGTGTCGGCCAGCATCCCCTTCGCGGTGCTCGACGACAGCCTGACCATCTTCCCCGCCGACAACCAGGGCATCATCAAAGAAGGCAACACCGACGAGTTCTTCGGCGTGGTCGACACGGTGAACCCCGACACCTCGGGGCCGGTGACCGCGACGTGGGTGTTCAACATCGCGGTGCGTTCCGATCTCGGACTGTCCATCGACATGGGCGCCATGGGCGACTTCGAAGCCGCCGACGTCTTCGACTTCCAGTACTCGATCGACGGCGGCCCAACCGCGCCGGCGTTCTCGATCGCCGCCGACGAAACGACCAGCCAGACCTACACCCTCGAAGGCGGCGCGAGCTTCACCCTCGACGACCCGCTGGTGGCCGACGGCACCGTGCTGTCCAACGACCTCCAGACCATCTCCACCCCCCTGGTCGGCACCGGCAACGAACTCACCCTCACCCTCACCGCCGACGCCGACGGCGGCAGCGAAGCCTTCGCCTTCCAGAACATCGTCATCGAGAGCGCTCCGTCGACGGTGGCGTTCGACCTGGTGGGGTCGGCGAGCCAGAACCTGGTGAGCTACACCGACGATCCGGCCATCCCGTTCGCCTCCGCCGGTGACGGGTTCCAGAAGTTCCAGCGGGGCGTGTCGGCCAGCATCCCCTTCGCGGTGCTCGACGACAGCCTGACCATCTTCCCCGCCGACAACCAGGGCATCATCAAAGAAGGCAACACCGACGAGTTCTTCGGCGTGGTCGACACGGTGCAACCCCGACACCTCGGGGCCGGTGACGGCGACGTGGGTGTTCAACATCGCAGGTGCGTCCGATCTCGGACTGTCCATCGACATGGGCGCCATGGGCGACTTCGAAGCCGCCGACGTCTTCGACTTCCAGTACTCGATCGACGGCGGCCCAACCGCGCCGGCGTTCTCGATCGCCGCCGACGAAACGACCAGCCAGACCTACACCCTCGAAGGCGGCGCGAGCTTCACCCTCGACGACCCGCTGGTGGCCGACGGCACCGTGCTGTCCAACGACCTCCAGACCATCTCCACCCCCCTGGTCGGCACCGGCAACGAACTCACCCTCACCCTCACCGCCGACGCCGACGGCGGCAGCGAAGCCTTCGCCTTCCAAAACATCGTCATCGAAGGTGGCGGCGGTGCCTCCGGCCCGCCGTTCGGTACCTGTGGCGACGACACCGAGACCTTGATTCACGATGTCCAGGGCACCGGTCTTGCGAGCCCGGTGGCCGGCACCTCTCAGGTCGTCGAGGGCGTGGTCGTCGGTGATTACCAGGACACCGCAACCGAGCTCGGCGGTTTCTTCATCCAGGAGGAAGACACCGACGCCGACGCCGACCCGGCCACCTCGGAGGGCCTGTTCATTGCCGACAACGGGTTCGGCGTCGACGTCGCGGTCGGCGACATCGTCCGCACCAAGGGCAACGTCTCGGAGGCCGGCACGCTCACCCAGCTGTCGGGCATCTCCGATGTCGAGATCTGTACCACGCAGTCCGGCGTGGCGTCGGCTGCGGCGGTGACGCTGCCGGTTGCGTCGGTGGACGTCTTCGAGACGACCGAGGGGATGTCGGTCAGCTTCTCGCAGATGCTCTACGCCTCGGGCAACTTCACCCAGGCCCGATTCGGCGAGGTCGATCTGTCGGCCGGCGGCCCGCTCGACAATCCGACCAACGTCGTGGCGCCGGGCGCACCGGCGATCGCCCTGCAGGATCTCAACGACCGCAGCCGGATCCAGCTCGACGACGGCAGCCGGGTCGAGAACCCGTTGCCGCTGCCTCCCTACCTGGGGTCGGGCAACACGCTGCGCACGGGTGACACACTGCCCGGACTGACCGCGGTGATGAGCTTCGCCGGGGTCTACGAGCTGCAGCCCACCGGGCCGATCACCTTCACCCGAGCGAATCCACGGCTCGACCCACCCGTCGTCGGCGGCTCCATCACGGTTGCTGCGTACAACGTCTTGAACTACTACACCACGCTGGACAATGCCGGGCCCATCTGCGGCCCGCTCGGAGATCAGGGGTGTCGCGGCGCCGACAACGTCTTCGAGTTCGATCGGCAGCGGGCCAAGCTGGTGACTGCCATCAGCAAGCTCGACGCCGACATCGTCGGTCTCATGGAGATCGAGAACGGCCCCGCCGACGTGCCCACCGCCGACCTGGTTTCGGGGCTCAACGACGCCACCGCGCCGGGAACCTACGACTACGTCGCGACCGGCGCCGTCGGCACCGACGCCATCAGGGTGGCCATCATCTACAAGCCGGCGTCGGTGACCCCGGTCGGGCCCTTCGCCGTCCTCGACTCGAGCGTCGACCCGAACTTCATCGACACCAAGAACCGGCCAGTGGTGGCCCAGACCTTCCAGGAGAACGGCACCGACGACGTCGTGACGGTGGCCGTGAACCATTTGAAGTCGAAGGGCTCCGACTGCAACGACGTCGGTGACCCCGATCTGGGCGATGGCCAGGGCAACTGCAACGGGACGAGGGACCTTGCGGCCCAGGCGATGGTCGACTGGCTGGCAACCGATCCGACCGGCGCCGGTGGCGATCAGTACCTGATCATCGGCGACCTCAACTCGTATGCGCAGGAGGACCCGATCGTGACGATCGAGAACGGTGGCTACACCGACCTCATCGAAGCGTTTGCCGGCACGGGCTACTCCGCCGGGGCCTACTCGTTCAACTTCTTCTCCCAGAGTGGCTACCTCGACCACGGGCTCGCCAGCGCCGGCGTGTTGCCTCGCGTAACCGGCGCGGCCTTCTGGCACGTCAACGCCGACGAGCCCAGCGGGCTCGACTACAACGACTTCAACCAGCCCGACCTGTTCAACCCCGACGAGTTCCGTTCTTCGGATCACGATCCGGTACTCATCGGGCTGTGCGAGACGACGGCGCCGGTAGTCGACGTGACCGTGACACCCGACAGCATGTGGCCACCGAACCACAAGCTCGTCGACGTCGCGGCGACCGTGACGGTGACCGACGCCGATCCGAACACAACGATCACGCTGGTGTCGGTCACGTCGAACGAGCCCGACAACGGCCTCGGCGACGGCGACACAGCCGGCGACATCGTGATCGTCGACGACTTCAACTTCGAGCTGCGCGCCGAACGGGCCGGCGGCGGCGAGGGGCGGGTCTACACGATCACCTACGAGGTCACCGACGCATGCGGCAACAGCACAATCGCCGCGGCGACCGTGACCGTCCCGCGCAACCGGCGCTGAGGCATTCCGCGCCGCCCGGCCTCCTCCCGGCACGCAGGGGGAGGCCGGGCTGGGCGTCGCCGATCGTGGCGGGCCCGACCCCAGTTCAGCGCGTTCGACTGCGGACCTTCGCCTCTGTGGCCGAGCCCTCGCTTCGGCCTCTCATTGATCCTGGAGGTAGCCGTGGCATCGCGCATCGAGAACCGCACCGTCGTGCTCGACGGCGTCTCGAAGACCTACGAGCGGGGCACCCACCAGGTGCACGCCCTCACCGACGTGTCGCTGGACGTCGGCGCCGGTGAGCTCGTCGTGCTGCTCGGCCCGAGCGGCTCGGGCAAGACGACCATGCTCAACATCATCGGCGGCATCGAGGCGCCCACTGCGGGCGCGGTCAACATCGGGGGCGTCGACGTCGCGTCGCTGACCCGACGCGAGCTGACCGAGTACCGCCGGACAACCGTGGGATTCGTCTTCCAGTTCTTCAACCTCGTGCCAACCCTGACTGCATCGGAGAACGTCGAGGTGATCGCCGAGCTCACCGGTCCGGCCGCGGGCGAGCGGGCCCGAAACGCACTGGCGGAGGTGGGCCTGGCCGACCGGGGTGATCACTTCCCCGGCGAGCTCTCCGGCGGTGAGCAGCAACGGGTCGCCATCGCGCGGGCGCTGGTGAAGGACGCGCCGGTCCTCCTCGCCGACGAGCCCACCGGCTCGCTCGATCTCGAGACCGGCCGGCAGATCCTCGGGCTGCTGCGCGCCACCGTCGACCAGGGTCGAACCGTGGTACTCGTCACCCACAACTCCGCCATCGGCGCGATCGCCGATCGAGTCATCCATCTCCGCGACGGGCGCGTCGCCGACGACCATCGGACCGCCGAGCCCCTCCCCGTCGATCGCGTGACCTGGTGAGCGTGCTCGGCCGCAAGGCCCGTCGTGATCTCGCCCGGCAGCGCTGGCAGTACCTGAGCGTCGGGATCACCGTCTTCCTCGGTGTGGCCTTGTTCGCCGCCTCCTACGACGCGTTCTTGAACCTCGAACAGAGCTACGAGCAGACCTATGACCGGCTGGCCTTCGCCGACGTGACCATCACCGGCGGCGACAGCGCGGCCCTCGCCGAACAGGCGGCCGCCCTCGACGGAGTCGATGCCGTCGACCGTCAGGAGACAGGCCGACATCGGCATCCGCCTCGACGGGAACCACATCCTGCTCGGCCGCATCGTCGAGCTCCCCGACCCCGACCAACCCGCCGTGAACCAGCGTCGATGTGCTCACCGGATCGTGGCCGACCGCCGACGACGGCGGATCGGTCCTGGTCGAACGACACATGAGCGACCACTTCGGTCTGGAGCCCGGCGCCACGGTCGAGGTCCGCGCGGCGACCGCGTGGCGCAGTCTCGACGTTGCCGGCACCGTGGCATCGCCCGAGTACATCTGGCCGGCGCGGAGCCGCCAGGACCTCCTCACCTCCCCCGACGACTTCGGGGTCATCTTCGTGCCGACGTCGGCGGTTCGACGAGCTCGTCGGATCATCGGTCACCCAGACGCTGGTGAGATTCGCCTCATCGGCGGATTCGGCTGCGCTGCTCGACGCGCTGGACGCCGACGCCGGCGCGGCCGGGGCGTCGAGCGTCGAGACGAGGGACGAGCAGCCTTCGAACGCTGCGCTCCAGGAAGACGTCGCCGGCTTCGGCGAGCTCTCGTTCCTGTTCCCGATGCTCTTCCTCGGAGCAGCCGCCATGGCGACGTTCATCCTGATCGGCCGCGTCGTGCGCTCCCAGCAGACCCAGGTGGCCTCATTGCGCGCCAACGGGATGGGTACACGCCAGATCGTCGTGCACTATCTGGGCGAGGGCATGACGATCACCATGGCGGCAGGCCTGCTCGGCGTGGTCGTCGGCGTGGCCGCAGGACGCGTGGTGACCGGGCTCTACACCGACGCAATCACCGTGCCGGACACGGTCACGACGTTTCATCTCGGGACCGTCGTGAGCGGGCTCGTGCTCGCTGCCCTCACCGGGGCGATCGCGGCCGCGGCGCCGGCCATGGCCGCCGCCCGCACCCCGCCGGCCGCGGCGTTGCGCGGCGTCACCCCGACCGGATCCGGCGGCCGGAGTCTGATCGAGCGGATCGTGCCGTCGACTACGACGGCTGCCCGCCCGCTGGCGCATGGTCCTGCGAGGCATCGGCCGCGATCGTCGCCGCACCCTGTCGACCGCGATCGGCGTCGTCCTTGCGCTGGTGCTCATCCTGGCGTCGTGGGGCATGGTCGACACGGTCGACATCCTCCTCGATCGCCAGTTCAACGAGGTGCAGCGGCAGGACGCCCAGCTCTACCTCGATCCATCCGCCGGCGACGCCGTCGCCCAGATCGAGAGGACAAACGGAATCGAAGTGGTGGAAACGGTCACGCAGACCGGCGTCGTGGTCAGCCACAGGGATAGGCGCTACGCAACCGAGCTCCTGGCGTTCGACTCGCCGACCCAGATGCACGACTTCGATGCGTCGGGAGACCCCGGCGCCGGGGTCGTGGCGGGGCGATCGCTCGGCAGCCTCCTCGGCGTCGACGTCGGCGACACGGTCACGGTTGCCTCGGCCGAGAGCCCGGCCGCGGTCGAACTGGCGGTGGTCGGCTTCGTCGACGAACCGCTGGGCACGTTCGTCTACTCCGGTCTGGACGCCGCCGCCGAGCTCACGTCGAGCGAGGATCTGCCGTCAGTGATGGTGTCCTTCTCCCCAGGCGTCGACCGTGCCGCCATGCGCCAGACGCTCACCGAGATCCCCGGTGTGGTCGCCTACCTCGACTCCCGAGCGCTCTATGACACCGCCCAGAACCTGCTCTCGCTGTTCTACGCCTTCGTGGGCGTGATGGCCGCCTTCGGCTGCATCATGGCCTTCGCCCTGATCTTCAACACCGCCACGGTCAACACCGCCGAGCGGTCGCCGGAGCTCGCCGCCCTGAAGGTCAACGGCGCGTCGTCGGGGCAGCTCGCCCGGCTCCTCGCCGGTGAGAACCTCCTGCTCACGGTCGTGTCGATCGTTCCCGGCCTGGTCATCGGCTACGCAGTGTCGGCTGCCTTCATGGCAAGCTTCAGCAGCGACCTGTTCGACTTCGGCCTGGAGATGCGAGGGCGAACCCTCGTGCTCGCCGCATTGGCCGTCCTCGCGGTGAGCGCCCTTGCGCAGTGGCCGGGGTCGCGGACCGTGGCCGGCCTCGACGTCGCGCGCGTGGTGAGGGAACGATCACAATGACCGCTCGCACCGGCGGACCGGTCGTGGAGCTCGCAGCGGTCTCGGTACGTCGCGGGAACCGGACCGTGCTCCGCGACGTGAGCTGTTCGGTTCCGTCGGGCACCGTCGTCGGCCTCATCGGACCGAGTGGCTGCGGCAAAACCACGCTCATGCGCACCATCGTGGGGGTGCAGGCCAACGTGGCCGGCGGCGTCACTGTTCTGGGTCGGCGGGCCGGCGTCGCGTCGAGGCTCGGTCAGGTCGGCTACATGACCCAGGACCCATCGGTGTACGGAGACCTGTCGGTCATCGAGAACCTGACGTACTTCGCCAAGCTGCTCGGCATCAGCGCCGATCGGGTGCGCGACGTGCTGGGCTCGGTGCGGCTCGACGACATGGCCAACTCGCTCGTCGCCCAGCTGTCCGGAGGCCAGCGGGCCCGGGTGTCGCTCGCCGTGGCGATGCTCGCGCAGCCGCCTCTGCTCGTTCTCGACGAGCCGACCGTCGGCCTCGATCCCGAGCTGCGAGGCGACCTCTGGCAGCTGTTCTCGAGCCTGGCGGCGGGTGGTGCGACCCTGCTGGTCTCGAGCCATGTCATGGACGAAGCCGGACGGTGCGATGTGCTCCTGCTCATGCGCGACGGCCACATCCTCGCCACGGGGACACCGGCCGAGCTGATGGCGCGCACCCGTGCCCCAAGTGTCGAGTCGGCGTTTCTGACCCTCATCGGCGGAACAGAGGAGTCATGACGGGCGCAACCACGGCGGCCACGACGGTCCGGGTCCTCCGTCAGCTCGGCCGTGATCACCGCACGCTCGCACTCCTTCTCGCCGTGCCGAGCGTGTTGCTCACCCTGGTGAGGTACGCCTTCGACTCCCGGCCCGAGGTGTTCCAGCGGGTCGGGTTGCCGCTCATAGGTGTCTTCCCGCTGGTGTCGATGTTCCTCGTCGCCTCGATTGCCATGCTGCGCGAGCGTCGTTCGGGAACCCTGGAACGGCTGATGGCGCTACCGGCCACCCGACTCGGCCTGCTGTTGGGGTACGCGGGAAGCTTTGCCCTGGTTGCGTGCGTGCAGACGGCGATCGTCATGGTCGTCGGTGTGGCGGCTCTCGGACTCGACATCACCGGCCCGCTGTGGTTGGCGGTCGTGGTCGCGGTGGCCAATGCGCTGCTGGGTATGGCCCTCGGGCTGTTCCTGAGCGCGTTCGCCCACACCGAGTTCCAGGCCATCCAGTTCATGCCGGCGTTCCTCCTGCCGCAGTTCCTGCTGTGCGGACTCCTGGTGCCGCGCGCTGGCGATGGCCCGGCCCCTCGAGCTCATCTCCGCCGTGCTCCCGCTCACCTTCGCCTACGACGCGCTCCGAGGAGTCGCCGATCAGCCGGGGGTTTCCGGCGACGTCGTGGTCGACCTCGTCGTGACCGTCGTCCTGGGACTGGTCGCGCTGGGGCTCGGCGCGCTGACGCTCAGACGCCAGACCGCCTGAGGCCGCTACAGTCGACGGCGGAGCCCGACGGAACACCTAGTCGGACCCGTGAGACCAGTGGAGCTGTCGGACACGGAGGGGCAATGGGGCCAGTCGCTGCAGAGGCAACCGAACAGATCGCGTCGGCGGTCGTGCAGGAGGCGATCGACGAAGCGCTCGGGACATCGCACAAGAAGTGGGCGCTGGTTCTGGTTGCGTTTCTCGTCGGCGCAGTGGTCGCCGCTTTCGTCGCGCGACAGCGACAAGAGTCGACCTCACTCGAGACCGAACTGCAGTAGTCGGCGTCAGCGGCGGGCGATCTCGATGGCGGTGTCGGAGAAGGTCGGGTCGGGGCCCGTCCGATGTCGGCATAGACGGTGTTGGTGAGTGCGTGGCCGGGCAGCACTGGGGCTCGGCGCGCTGAAGCTCATGCCAGACGGCGTGAAGCGCTCCAGCAGGTGACCAAGGACCCTCCCGTTCGACCCCGGTAGCGAGCAGCGTGGGAGTGAAAGGAGGCCTTGCCCATGGCACCGCGTCTGAGCGAGCTGCTCGAGCGAATCCGCCCCGCCGGAACTCCCGGCGCGCCCACCGAAGGCGAGCTCCAACGCCGTGATGCTCGTCGAGCGGAGGAGACCGCATCGGTGATCGAGATCGTCGCCGGATTCGAGGCCGAGGCCGAGGCCGCAGTGGCCGAGGCACGCGGCATCGCCGATCGTCTGCTCGACGACGCCCACCGCCGTGCCCGGATGATCACCGGCCGACTCCCCGATCATCTCGCCGTCGCCGAAGCCGAAGCGTCGCAGACCCGCGAACACCGAGACGAGGCCGAGACCGAGCTGCTCCGCGCCGAATCCGACCGGGCGATCTCGACGCTCCGGGACCGCGCCGAAGTCGAGCTACCCCGGCTGGTCGACGAGATGATCGAGGTGATCTGGTCGGAGGTGCCGTCGACCGACGAGTCGAGGCCAGGGCCGTGAGCGCCGGATGGGTCGCCGCGACGACGCGAGGTCGGGCGCTTACGCGCCGCCTCGTTGGCATCGACGGCGCGCGTGCGCTGGCGGCGAGCAGCTGGCCCGACGCACGCACGTCGCTCGCGTCGACGTTCTACGGCGTGGATCTTCCGGCCGACTCGGATCGCCGGACCGTCGGCCGCCATGCGGTCGAAGCCACCATCTGGCAGCTACGGGTGATCGCTGGATGGCTTCCGCCCGACCAGGGTGCGCTCGCCCGCCTCTTCGCCGCGCCGATGGAGATCGCCAACATCGAAGCCCGGTTCGATCAGTTGACCGGCCGCGATGTCGAGCCACCGTTCCGGCTCGGCTCGCTCGCAGTCGCCTGGCCGCGCGTCGCGGCGGCCGGGTCGCTCGACCAGCTTCGCCACACGCTTGCCACGTCGGTGTGGGGCGAGCCGGGGGGTGCCGAACGAGCCGACGTGGCGCTCGGCCTGCGCGTCGCCTGGGCCCGACGGCTGGCGGGCCGAGTACCCGAGGCGGCTCTGTGGGCGAAGGGGGCCGTTGCCGTCCTCGCCGCCCGGGAGATCTTCGCGTTCGACCGTGGCATCAACGAGGCGACCCGACGCGAGATCGACGCCATGGTGGGTCGCCACTGGCGCACGGCGTCGTCCCTCGACACCTTCGTCGACGAACTGCCGGCGTCGGCCTCGTGGCCGTTGCTCGACCTCACCGACCCCACCGAACTGTGGCGGGCCGAGATCGCCGTCGCCAACCGGGTGGATGTCGACGCTGCGCGGCACGTCGGCTCGGGGCGCTACGACAGGGCAGCCGTGGCCGGGATCATGGCGATGTTGCTCATCGACCTCTGGCGTGTGCGCGGCGCCATCGAGGTGGCGGGGAGGACCCCGATACCGGAGGAGTTCTTCGATGCCGTGGCGTGACCGACTCGGACCGATTCCGATGGCCAGGGTCGCCGTCGTCGCGCCCGAAACGCGCGCCCGGCGGGTGATGGTCGAGACGGCCGACAGCGGCGTGCTGGAACCCGATCGCCTCACCGACGACGGAGTCGCCGCAAGGACGCCCAATGAGCCCGACGCCGAGGCTCGCCTCGCCGACGAGGAACGCGACGCCCAGCATCTACTGGCCGAGGGTCGAGCCGATCTCCTGGCCGGCGAGGCGGAAGTCGCCGCCATCTTGGGCGACGCTCGGCACACCGACCGATGCGTCGTGGTCACCGGCTGGCTCGCCCATGACGACCTGGACACCCTGCGAGGCCGACTTGCACCGCACGGCGGCGGTGTGTGCGTGCTCGATCCACCGAGGGGGGTCATGCCCCCGACCGCACACGAAGCGGGCGCAAGAGCCGAGGCGCTACGGCCGCTCGTGTCGACCTATGCCACCGTGCCCTACCGCGACCTCGACCCCACTTGGTTCGCGGCGATTGCATACATGGTGATGTTCGGCATGATGTTCGGCGATGTCGGCGATGGCGCGGCGCTGGTCGCGTTCGGACTGGTTGCGGCCCGGGCCCATGACACCATGGTCAGCCGTCTCGCACCCGTCGCCCCGTTCCTCATCGGCGCCGGCATCGCCTCGATCGGTTTCGGGTTCCTCTACGGCGATGCCTTCGGCCCCACGGGTCTGGTGCCCACGTTGTGGATACGACCCCTCGACGAACCCGAGACGCTCCTGCTCACGGGCCTCGTCCTCGGAAGCGTTCTGCTGTCGATCACCTTCGTGATCGCGGCGGTGAACCGCTGGCGAGAGGGCGGCCCGCCGGTCGCGCTCTACGCGGCCTCCGGTATCGCAGGAGCGCTCCTCTTCGCCGGTGCCGCAGCCGTCGTCGGCGGAGTCGCCGGTTCGCTGCCCTGGCTCTGGCAAGCGGGTGTGGTGGTCGCGCTCGGTGGAGCCGCTCTCGTGTTCGTCGGTCTCCTCGCCGAGGCCGGCTCCGGACCGTCCGGCGTTGCCCAAGCCGTCGTCGAGATGTTCGACACGGTCCTGCGTCTCGGCTCCAACGTCGTCTCCTTCACCCGGCTGGCAGCGTTCGGTCTGACCCACGCCGTCATCACGGGCGTGGTCTGGGACGGAACCGTGAACCTGTGGAACCGGGCAACCGTCTTGACCATCGGCGCCGCGGTCGTGCTGTTCACGGTCGGCAATCTGGTCGCCTTCGCGCTCGGCGCTCTCGTCGGTGCCATCCAGGCCCTGCGCTTGGAGTACTACGAGATGTTCTCCCGTCTCTTCGTCGCCGAAGGTCGACCCTTCGAACCCTGGCATCTACCCGTCGAACGATCGGAAACACCATGAGTCCTTGGATCCTGGCTGCACTTCTCGCAACACCCCTCGTCGGTGCCGCCGTGTTCGCCAGGCGGATCGATGCCCGTCATCTTCAGCGCGTCGTCGCGGCAACGCTGGTGGCCACCTTCGCCATCGGCCTCGGCGTGATCGCCGTGACCGTGAGCCGCGCCGAGGCCGAACCGGCCGCGCCCGCCGAAGCCGTTGCCCAGACCGACTCCGGCACCGCCCCGGCCCCTTCCACGAACACCGTCGACACGGGCTCGGCCTTCCTGGGAGCCGCCATCGCCGTTGCCGCGTCGGCGATCGGCGCCGGTATCGCCGTCGCCTACACCGGCTCGGCCGCACTGGCCACCGTGAGCGAACAGCCCGATCTGTTCGGCCGGGCCATGGTCGTGGTCGGCCTCGCCGAGGGAGTCGCCATCTACGGCCTCATCGTCGCCGTGCTCATCCTGGGGCACGTATGAGCACGGTCGTCGCCATCGGTGCCACCCACGAGATGGAAGGCTTCGCCCTCGTCGGGGTGCACCTCGTCACCGCGGCGACCGACGCCGAGGTTGCAGCCGCCTGGGCAGCACTCGACGGTGACGTCGGCCTCGTCGTCCTCTCCCCTGCTGCCGCCCGAGCGCTCGAGGCCGAGCTCCGCTCGCACCGCGACGTGTTGACCGTGGTCATGCCATGACCGACATCGCCTCACCCCCTCGTCTCGTGGACGCACGGCGGACGGCCCTCGAGCCGGTACGCGTCGCCCTGCTCGACGACGCGGCGAGCCGAAGCGGACCGCCTGATCGCCGATGCCACCCGAGCAGCCGACCTCATCGTCGGGCGGGCCCAGCTCGACGCCGATGCGGCGATCGAGCAGGCCCGAAGGCGAGGAGCCGCCTCGGCCGAGGCCCGCGCCGACCAGACGCTCACGCATACGAGAAGCACTGCTCACACCGAGATCCTCCACGCCGAGGACGACATCCGCCGAGGCCTGCACGGCGCGGCCCGCGCGGCCGTCCTCGACCTCCGCACCGACCACCGGTACCCGGTGCTGATGTCCGAGCTCGAGCTTCGTGCCCGCAGGCAGCTGGGTCCGGACGCGATGATCACGCCCGACCCCGACGGCGGTGGGTTCGTCGCGCAAAGCGGTGGGCGTCGCGTCGACTACACCCTTCCTGCTCTCGCCGATCGAGCGCTCGATGCTCTCGCCGACAAGGTGGCGGCGCTGTGGAGGTGAACCGTTCGGCCGGTGCGGTGGTGAGGGTCAACGGCCCCGTCGTGCACCTCACCGGTCTCGGGGCGGTCACCCGCTTCGAGTTCGTCGAGGTCGGTGAGCAGCTCCTACCCGGCGAGATCCTGACCGTCGACCACGATCAGGCGATCGCCCAGCTCTACGAGTACTCCGGAGGCATCGAGATCGGTGCCCCGGCTCGGGCGACCGGACACCCCCTCACGATCGAGCTCGGTCCGGGCCTCCTCGGCGGCATCTACGACGGTCTCCTCCGCCCCCTCGACAGCGCACCCGCCTTCCTTCCACCGCGTCGACTGATTCGCGCGTCGCTGGGCAGCCATCCATTCGAGCCGTTGGCCCGACCGGGCTCGCGAGTCGACGGAGGCGACGTGCTCGGTCGCATCGCCGTCACCACCGATCTCGACCACCTCGTGCTCGTGCCGCCGGGCGTCGGCGGGCGCCTCGATCGTCTCGCAGAACCGGGACCATACGACGCCGACGACAGCATCGCCACGATCGACGGGCTCGAGATCTCGCTCACGACCGAGTGGTCGATCCGGCGACCGCGCCCGTACCGGAGCCGCAACGACGAGCGCGTGCCGTTCAAGACGGGCCAGCGCGTGCTCGACCTGCTCGCTCCCATCGCCGGCGGCAGCAGCGCGACCGTGATCGGCGGTTTCGGCGAGGGCAAGACCATGCTGCTCGAACAGATCGCCAAGTGGGGCGACGCCGACGTGATCATCTACGTCGGCTGCGGCGAACGAGGCAACGAGCTGACCGACCTGATCGGCGAGCTCGGCCGCCTCACCGACCCCCGTTCGGGCCATCGGCTCATGGAACGGACCATCATCCTGGCCAACACCTCGAACATGGCCGTCATGGCCAGGGAGGCGAGCATCTACACCGCGGTCACCGTGGCGGAGTACTACCGCGACATGGGCCACCACGCGGTGATCATCGCCGACTCCACGTCGCGATGGGCCGAGGCACAACGTGAGCTCGCGAGTCGCACCGGCGCGATTCCCGCCGAGGAGGGTTACCCCGCCGACTTGCCTGCGTCGCTCGCCGCCTTCTACCAGCGCGCCGGGCGGGTCACGACCCTCGGTGACCGCGACGGAACGGTCACCATCGTCACGTCCGTCTCCCCACCGGGCGGCGACGTCACCGAACCCGTGTCGGCCCACACCCAACGATTCGTCCAGGCGGTCTGGGCCCTGGACCGGGAGCTCGCCTACGCCCGCCACTACCCCGCGGTCAGCTGGCTCGAATCGTTCTCCCGTGACATCGACAACGTCGCCGACTGGCATGCAACCAACCACGACCCCGACTGGGCCACCAGGCGGTCACGGCTCCACACACTGCTCGCCGAGGCCGATCGCCTCCAGGGAATCGCCGACCTCGTCGGGCGGAGTGCGCTGCCCGCCGGCGAGCGGCTCATCCTGCTCACCAGCCGGCTCCTGCGTGAAGGCCTGTTGCAGCAGAGCGCGTTGAGCGAGAACGACGCCTCCTGCAGCGCCGAGAAGCAGGCGGCGATGGCCCAGGCGTTCCTGACCGTGTACGACACCGCGGCTCAGCTGTCGGATTCGGGGGTGCCGTCGAGCATCATCGAAGAGTTCGACTACGGGCCACTGATCCGAGCCAAGGATTCGATGGGACCCGCCGATGCGGCCGGAGTGACCCGCATCCTGACCGAGCTCTTGGACGCCATGAAGGAGATGGCGCCATGACACCGCCCCGAGCCCGATCTCCGCTCGACGCTCCCGTCGAGACGACCGTCGTCGATCGGGTCGACGGCCCGCTGCTGTTCGTCACCGGAACCGAAGGGGTTGCCTGGGACGATCACGTCGAGATCCGCTCGGGAGCCGGACCGAGTCGACACGGCGTCGTGATCGACATCGATCACGATCTCGCCGTGATCCAGGTCTTCGAGGGCACCGACGGTCTGGGCACCCTCGGCACCACGGTGGCCTTCAGTGGATCGGCCCTGCAGATCCCCGTCACCGACGCATGGCTCGGCCGGATCAGCAACGGACGCGGCGCTCCCGTCGACGGCGGCCCGCCCGTGCTCGCCGCCCTCCGCCGACCGGTGGCCGGCCAGCCGATCAACCCGGCCCGGCGCGATGTGCCCGAGGATCCGGTCATCACGGGCATCTCGGTGATCGACGGTCTCACCACCCTCGTCCGCGGCCAGAAGCTGCCCATCTTCTCGCTCGGGGGCCTGCCGCACCTCGAGCTGGCGATCCAGATAGCCGCCCAGGCCACCGTCGCCGACGCCGCCTTCCGCGTGGTGTTCGCAGGCATGGGTCTGACCAATGCCGACGCCGACCTGGTTCGTCACGGACTCCAGCGCCGCCTCGACGCCGGCGACGCCACCCTGTTCCTGAACACGGCCGACGATCCCGTGATCGAGCGGATCCTCACGCCGCGCCTCGCGCTGACCGTCGCCGAACACCTGGCCTTCGACCTCGGCAACCACGTTCTCGTCATCCTCACCGACATGACCAGCTACTGCGACGCCGTGCGGCAGCTCTCGTCGGCCCGGGGAGAGGTTCCGAGCCGACGCGGTTACCCCGGGTATCTCTTCAGCGACCTGGCCGCGATCTACGAACGGTGTGGCCGCCTCGAAGCCAGACCGGGATCGATCACCGAGCTTCCGGTCCTCACCATGCCTGCCGGTGACATCACCCACCCGGTACCCGATCTGACCGGGTACATCACCGAGGGACAGCTCGTGCTGTCCAAGGACCTGCACAGCCGCAACATCTACCCACCGATCGACGCACTGTCGTCGCTGTCACGGCTGATGCGCCTCGGCGCCGGCCCCGGTCGCACCCGCGACGACCACCTCGCCATCGCCGCGCAGCTGCTCGCCCTGCTCGCCCAGGCCCGCCGAGCCGACGAGCTCGCCTCGCTGATCGGGATCGATGCCCTGTCGGTCACCGAACAGCGCTACCTCGCTCTCGGCCACGAGTTCGAGGCCGCGTTCGTGGATCAGGGGCGAACCGAGACGCGCCGTCTCGAGACGACGCTGGACAAGGCGTGGGCGACTGCCGCGACCGTACCCCCCCGTGAGCTCACGATGGTCACGCCCGCACAGATCGCCGAGCACCTGCCCGGGCCGGCGAACCCGCATCCAGGACCACCCGAGACGGAGGATCCACCGAGATGACGCGCCGAACCCACACCGTCAATCGGGCCGCACGGCTCGAGCTGCGAGCCCGCCTCGACCTCGCCGGTCACGCCGTCGACCTCTTGCACAACAAGGAGGAAGCGTTGCGGCGGGAGCAAGCCCGCCTCGAGGGGCATGCCCACATCACCGCGCAGCAATGGACCGAACGTTGCGGTGACGCAGCCGCCTGGTTGCTTCGGGCCCGTGCGCTCGGAGCACGCGCCGATGTCACTGCCGCCGACTCCGACTCGAGGCCCGCCGAGGTGAGCATCGCCTGGCAGGCATCGATGGGTGTCGTGTACCCCGGCGAGGTCACGTGCACGCCGGGAGCTGTGCCGTCGCCGACCACGACCACCGCGATCGTCCCCACGACGGCCGCCTACGGTGCCGCCCTCATTGCCGGGGCACAACACGCCGCCGCCACGGCGGCGCTCCACCGACTCGAGACGGAGTTGGCCGGCACCCGTCGCCGTCGCCGGGCAATCGAGGAGCGTCTCCAACCACGACTCGCCACGCAGCTCCACCGACTCGATCTCGACCTCGACGAGCGCGACCGCGATGCCGCGGTACGAACGCAGCTCGCCATCCGTCGCGGGAGGACCTTGACATGATGAACCGGATCCTCGTAGCGGTGGACGACTCGCCGCCGTCGATGAGGGCGGCTGCAGCAGCGACCGAGCTGGCAGGCGAGCAAGGGGCCGAGCTCCACTTCGTATCGGTGAGCGAGCCGAGCACTGACGCCGACCAGGCACTCAACCACGTGGCCGCGCTCGCCGATGCCGCCGGCGTTCCCTCCCGAACCACGCTCACCGATGGCGGTCACACGTTCGAGGTCCTCCTGTCGATCGCCCACGACTGGGGTGCGGATCTGATCGTGATGGGCCGATCCGACAACCGCCGCCCCGGCGTGCCCTACATCGGCAGCCAGACCGAGCATCTGCTCGAGTTCACCGACATCCCGGTGCTGGTTGTCCCCTACCCACCGCGTGGCGTCTGACTGGATTCGCCTCAGGGGGAGATCGGGCGAATGCCGCTGGCGGCGACGGGCGCGAGGTCACGGTCGAGCGCGACGACCGACCACGACATGCCGGCGACGACGCGTGGACCGGGTTTGTCTTCGTCGATGGGTTCGGGGCCGCCGACGAATGTCTCGGTGGTGACCACGAAGGAACCCCAATACGCCGCTCCGCTGGGGTCATAGACCACGACCGAGTAGAACGAGGCGTCGCCGACCGGTTCCCAACCAAGCAGGGGTCAGCGAGCCGCCTCCGTCAGCCGCACTGAGCAATGTCATCTCATCGAGACCCGGAAGCAGAGGTTGCTCGACGACCGCCACGCTCTCGACGGCGGGAGGCTGCGGCCCTGCCGTCGGCTGCGACGAAGCATCGTCGCCCACCTCGGTGCTGGTTGCGTCACCACCCGACCCGTCATCGACGGGCGTTGGCGCTTCGGCGACGGTGGGTTCTGCGACATCGGCCGCATCGTCGCCGGCCCCGCAGCCTGCGAGCACGACCGCCGCCGCCACGAACAACCGCGAGGTGCGCCACCTCATCCGTCGCCGCCCTCGCCAGCGTCGCCGTCGGCTCCGTCGCCGCCACTCACCTCGATCTCCTCGCCGACCGGGTCGGCCGGGGTCGAGAGCGCCACGTACTCAGCCCACAGCTCTGCGGCGCTCCGCTGCTTGCCCAGGATCTCGATCTGCCAGTTCATCTGGCCCGCAAGGGCGAGCACCTTGATCACGTCGGGGTTCCCGACGTCCAGACCGTCCTGGCCGGTGCCGTCGTCGGCTCCCAGGATCACGTTCGCGTTGAGGATCCGCTCGACCTGCGCCCGCACCGCTTCCTGGAACCGTGAGCCGTCGGGCTCGGGAGCGCCGGAGCCGAGTGCTCCTGAGGTGAGCGCGATGTTCGTCAGGACGACAAGCTTGTCGGCGTCGAGCTCGAGGTTCTTCGCGAGGACGGTCCCCTTGAGCAGCAACGACCGCTGGGCGATGGTGGTGAACTTCTCGATCAGAGCTGGGTCGAGAACCTCGGACTCGCACGGCGACAGGTTGCGAAGCCGAACGAGGAAGAGGGCGCTGTCGTTGATCAGCTCGGCCGTGTCGGCGAAGAAGGATTCTTCGACGGGGCCGGCGTCGATCCGATCGACCCAGTTGTTGTGGGCGAGAATCACGTTGCCCAGCATCGAGCGCGACCTCGGGAAGGTTCGCGGGCGGATCGATCTGGGTGCCCGGCACCTCCCTGATCTGCCCCAGCTCGGAGGTCCAGTCGGCGATTGCCTCGTTGAGCGCACCCTGATCGAGGTAGGCCGCCCAGGTGCCTCGATAGGCAGCTGCTGCACCCTGGGCTTCGAGGTTCTGCTCGGCCACCTGCAGATCGATCGTGCCGTACAGCTCGTAGCAGCTCGCCGACTCGATCTCGAGCTCGAACCTCGCGGCGTCGGTCTGATCGGGCAAGGAAAGGGTCCCGCCTGCGCCTGACGTGGCGACCATGTTGCTGGTGCTGGTGGTGCCCACCAGGGTGGGCTCGAAAACCGTGCCGTCGACCGAACCCGACGCGTTGAGGTCCCAGTTGACCTCTCCCTTGCCCTCACCGGGAACCACGCCGGTGAAGCGCTCGCTCCCTGCGAGCTCCCATGACCCGCCATCGATCGACTCGAACGACTGCTCGTTGCCGATCACGTTGTCACCGTCCTCGGTGCTGCCTACGACCGAGAGGCTGAAGAACCCGTCGAGGTCGGTGGTGAAGGTCACCGGAGCACCTTCGATGGTTGCGGTCGCCGTGCCGCGGATCATCATGTGACCGGTCCAGGGACCTTCTGTGAACCGCAGCTCTTGTTGTGCACCCGCGGCGACGGCCGTGACCACGGCAAGCAATGCCACACAGAGCGCTGACGCAAGACTCTTCCGCATGACGCGATCATCGGTCACCGCCTCTCCGACAGCGCTACTCAAATCGTCGGAGCCGACTACCCAAACCGTCAGAGCCGACTACCCAAAGGCGGAAGCCGTCAACTCCTGGCCACCTCGACCGCAGTGTCGGAGAAGGTGGGGGCCCGGCCGATGTCGGCGTAGGCGGTGTTGGTGAGCGCGTTCACCGTCAGGCCGCCGTCGGTTCTCGACGGCCAGTGGCCCATCGGCATCAGCACGACTCCAGGCGCGACCTCGTCGCTGATCTTCGCCTCGGCGGTCAGCTCGGCGCGCTGGTTGAACACGCGAACGATTGCGCCTTCGGTGATCTGACGGGCCGCGGCATCGTCGGGATGCAGGGTCACGCTCTGGCGGCCCTGTTGGCCGAGCTGCTTGTCCATGTTGCTGTACTGGCTGTTCATGAAGGCGTGGGCCTTGGGGCTCAGCAATGCGAGCGGGTAGCGGGGATCGGCGCCGATCTCACCGGGCGCCGTGTAGGTGGGAAGTGCCTCGACCGGCGAGCCGTCCTGGGCGGCCATGGTCCCCTGGCGGAACAACGGCGCAACGAAGTTGCCCCCGGCGGCCATCGACGACACGAGCTCGACCTTGCCCGATGGCGTCGGAAACCCGCCCTCGGCATGGGGGGCATAGGCGTCCGCGGCCGGCAGGCTCAGCCGGGCCCAGCCGACCTCCTTGAGATGATCGAGCGTGATGCCCTCCATCTGCGGCGCCGACCAGTCGACCGCCGCCAGAAGCTGCTCCTCGTCGCTCATCGAGAACCACGGATCGTCGATGCCCATGCGACGGGCCAGCCGGCGGAACAGCTCGTTGTTCGAGACGGCCTCGCCCCGCGGCTCGATGACCTTGGGGTTCCAGCTCCAGTAGAGGTGGCCCCACGAGTACATGAGGTCGTTCTGTTCGACCTGGGTGGTGGCGGGCAACACGATGTCGGCGAGGCGCGCTGTGTCGGTCATGAACTGCTCGTGCACCACCGTGAACAGGTCGTCGCGGGCCAGACCTTCGAGCACTGCTGTCTGGCCCGACGACACCACCGCCGGATTCGAGTTGTAGACCACCAGCGCCTCGATGGGCGGGTCGAGCTCGAGCGCGCCGGTGAGCGCGTCGCCGAGGCGCCACTGGTTCACGACCCGGAGGTTCGCCTCGTCGACGTGCTGGCCGTGCAGGCGGTCGAAGTTCAGGGGGAAGGCCCACACCGGCATTTGGAGGACACCACCGCCGGGGCGGCGCCAGGCGCCGACCAGTGCGGGAAGGCTGAAGATGGCGCGACACGCCTGGCCTCCGCCCGGATGGCGTTCGATGGCCACCCCTACACGGATCATCGACGGCTGACTGGTGGCGTACTCGCGGGCAAGGGTGCGGATGTCGTCGGCCGCGATGCCGGTTTCGCCCTCGGCCCACTCGGGCGTGTACTGCTGCACGTGCGCGCTCAGCTCATCGAAGCCGACGGTGTGATCGGCCACGTAGGCGTCGTCGCAGAGGCCCTCGCCAATGATCACGTGCATCATCGCCAGCGCGAGTGCGCCGTCGGTGCCCGGCCGGATGGGGAGATGCCAGTCGGCCTTGGCCGCGGTGCGGTGCCGCACGGGGTCGATGCACACGACCTTGGCCCCGTTGCGCTGGGCCTCGTCGATGAAGGGCTGGAGGTGCAGGTTGGTCGACAACACGTTGCACGCCCAGATGACGATGTACTTCGAGTGCACGAAGCTCTCGGGGTCGACGCCGGCGGTGGGTCCGAGGGTCATGACATGGGCAGTGATCGCCCCGCCGTCGCAGAAGGTTCGCTCGGTGACGGTGGTGCCGAGCGCGTTGAAGAAGGGATCGCCGACGGTCATGCCGTTCAGCACGCCCATCTGCCCGAGGTAGCTGTATGGAAGGATGCCCTTCGCTCCGATGGTGTCGATCACCCGGTCGAAGCGGGTGGCGATCTCGTCGAGCGCGTCGTCCCACGACATCCGCTCGAACTCGCCGGAGCCCTTGGGCCCGCTACGACGCATCGGGTACAGCACCCGATCGTCGGCGTACACATGGCGCGGGTAGTCGGTGACCTTGATGCACAAACCGCCCTGGGTGAAGGGATGGTCGCGGTTGCCTCGCACCTTGGTCACGGCGCCGTCCTCGACGGTGACCACGATCGAGCAGCCGTCGGGACAGTCGTGCGGACAGCCCCCGAGAACCTCGAAGTTCTGTCGATCATCGGTCACCGTCATCGGCTGCTCCTCGTCGCGGGCATGCCGCACGCTATTGCGTGGACGCAGGCCGAGAAAGCCCGACTACGTCAGCCGTCCAGGGTCACCTCGACGCCAAGGATGTAGTCGGCGCACTCGACATCGCCGATCGGGTCATTGGTCTCCTCTTCGGCCACCACCGCCCATGCGTCGGACCCTCCCGAGGGGACCTCGATTGCATCGCTCACTCCGCCCCGACCGAGCTCGGCGGCGATGGTGACGGCAATCGTCTGCGCAGTGCTCGACTCGTTCATCACCTCGACGGTCGTTCGATAGCGGCGTCCGTCGGTGGACGCTTCGGAAACAAAGCAATCGGCGACCATCGCCTGCACACCGTCGACCTCGTCGACGAACACCTCCCGGTCGTCACTGGAGTCTGTGTTGGCGTTCGCCGAGGTGTCGTCGCTACTGGCGCAGGATGCAGCCAGCGCTGAGGCAACGACCACCGCCAGCGCTGCAATCAGGAACCGTTTCACCACGTGCATGAAGCCCACCTCCATCTCGAGAGACGCCTTTGAGCGTGGCAGTTCGTGGCCGGCCTGATCAGAGGCCAAGGGCACCTCTTGCCAGTGTCACAGGGGGGTGGGTAGTGTCGAACGTATGTTCGATCCACAGAAGGCCTTGCGTCGAGTCACCGGGGTCAGCGCCGGCGCCGACGACGCCGCCTGCCGGGCGGTGCTGAGCGACATCAAACGCCTCCGGTCGTTCCTGGACCGCCAGCCGCGTTCGTCACCGACCTCGCCGCCGCCCGGGTCCGCACCAACGGCGAAGCCGACACCGCCGAGCTCATCCGCAACACCACCGGCTGCACCGCCGGTGAAGCCAAACGCAAAGCCACCACCGCCGCCCATCTGCCCGACATGGCCCCGACTCGTGACGCGCTGGGTGACGGTGACATCACCGGCGACCACGCCGACGCCCTCGCCCGGCTGCGCGCCGAGGCCGACGAGCGGCTCCGTGAGGCGTTGGGCCGCGACGAAGCCGAGCTGATCGAGCGGGCCAAGTCCGAAACCCCCGAACAGTTCCGGCGGTCGCTGCACACGTGGCGGCAGAACAACTCCGAAGACGACGGCATCGACGAACAAGAGAAACAGCGCTCCCGGACGCGGCTCACCCTCACCAAAGCCGCCGATGGCATGGGCCACGTGCGCGGCGAATTCGACCCCGAGTCCTTCGAAACCGTGTCCCGGGCCATCGGCGACATCGCCGACCAGATCTTCCACACCAACAACCGCCAGTCACCCTCTGACCGAGGCCAGCATCTCGGCAACGGCCGGTTGATGGCCGAAGCCCTCGTGGAGCTGTGCCGCCGCAACCAAGGCGCCACCCCCGCCGACGGGCGCCGGGCCCGGGCCACCGTCATCGTGACGACTTCGCTCGACACCTTGCTGGGACGGCTCTCGGTGCACGGCACCCCGACCCGCCTCGCCGACGGCACCACCATCCCCGCCGAAACCGCCCGCCGCCTCGCCTGTGACGCCGACCTCATCCCCGTCGTGATGGGCGGCCACGGCCAGATCCTCGACGTCGGCCGCGCCCGCCGCCTCGCCAATGGTGCCCAGCGAGCCGCCCTGCGGCTGTTGCACCCCACCTGCGCCATCGACTGGTGCGACAAACCCTACGACTGGTGCCACATCCACCACCTGGTCCCCTGGAACCAAGGCGGGCAAACCAACCTCGACAACCTCGTGCCCCTCTGCTCCAAACACCATCACCTCGTCCACGAAGGCGGCTGGAGCACCCACCGCCTCCCCAACGGCGCCCACCGCTTCCACCACCGCAACCACACGCCACCCGCCGGCAATCGATCAGCCCACCGGCCCAGCCCCCGTGGCGAACCGCCGCCCGGGCGGCGCCGACAAACCCGCCCGGAACACTCCGGGCCCCGCACCACAACCCCCCGCCAACCAACCCTCACCAAAGCCTGACCATGGCCGCCCGCGTGCCTGCGGCCTCGCGTAATACCGACTCCGAGCTCGATCATTCTCGGGGCACGAAGCGTTCGAGCGCGCCGCGGGAGGGAAGATGCGTGGCGCCCAGCGCCATGAGGGACGCCATCGACAGAACCAGGGCGACCACCAGAAACGACAACTTGGCCAGGACGGCGAACGGGCGCATCGGAGCCCGTTGGGTGACCCGAGCCCACAACCCGGCAAGGGCACCGGCGATGAGCGCCAGAACCATGACACCGAACACGAGCCGTGGAAGCGGGATCGAGTAGCTCCCGGTGCTGAAGATGTCTTGCGTCGACACGAAGGCAACGAGGGCGATCAGCAGCAGTGGCGCCAACACGACCGACAGCTGTCGGGCCGGCACCCGAAGACGCATGCCGGCCGAAGATCGGCTGAGATGGCGCTCCAGTCGATACTGGTACTTGGCCAGCTCTCCCTGTGCCGGCCGGCCCATCACCGGGGCGATCCTGAGGAACCTCCAGCGCTCGACCGCCTCGCGTCCAGCTGCGTCGACACCGCCACCCACGCGGGGGTCGACGCGGAACGGGCCGATGCCCTTGTGCTCGGCAAGCGCCTGCTTGGTCATGAGGTAGCCGCTCGTCATCAGCGCGTAGCTCTCGGCCTGCGTGAACGCATTCAAGTCGGTGCGGACCCGGGCCAGATCGCTCTGGATCGAGCGGGCCACGCCGTACTTCGTGACAGGGTTGCTCGCAACCTTGCGACCCGTCGTGGTGATGCGGTACTTCCAGGAGCTCGGATCGTAGGAAACCAGACCGCGAGCGGTCAACGAACCGACGGCCCGCACCACGGCGGCTCTGGGCACGTCGGGAACTTCCTCGATCATCTCGTCCAGGGTCAACGCCGAGGTCTTGCCCAGGATGAGCAGGGCCATCTGTTGGGTCCAGTCCGGTGGACGCAGCCGTGAAGCAGCCTGCTTGCTCTGCAACCGAAAGCGCCGCTTCGACTTCTCGGGCTCGAGGGTGGCGCGGAGCTCACGCCGGCGCTGCGCTTCCGCTCGCGGTGCGATGTCGGGTCCCTCCAGATCGCGATTGAAGTGCACGAACATGAAATCGCGCACGAGGCCACTACGGCGTCGGGTTCGGAGCTCGTCGTACTGGGCGGCCCGGATTCGGTTGTTCGCGATCGAGTTCGAGCGCAGAACCGGCGCGAGTCCTCCGGCTGGTGCCGGGCTGCTCTTCAACTGCCGGCTGGCATCGCTGATGAAGAGGGTGTCCGCTCCCGCATCGAGCAGCCCGCCGATGCCCTGGTTGTCGACGACACCTCCGTCGGCCAGCTTGAGCAGCCAATCGGGGTAGAGGCCGACCACCTGTATCGGCTGCAAGAGGCCCGGCACCGCCGCCGATGCGGCCACCGCCTCGCCCAGACTGATCGGCACTGTTTGAGCATGGCGGGCCGGCTCGTCGTGACGAAGAAGCTTCACGTTCTTGGCCCTGATCCGCGACCAAGCCCGGCGCCGTGGGGTGCTGAGCTCGACGCGGCCGAGTCGAGCTCCTGATTCGATCTCCGAAGAGATGAGGGTCGGAGGCTCCCCAACCGAGCTGGCCGTGAACTGCCAGTTGTGGCCCGTGTTGAGTGACGTCGCGTTGAGGATGAGCACGGGCACCTTGTGGGCTCGCTGCCAATTGTGGCGACTCGGTTTGAACGGGTTGGTGTCGGAGTCGGGCCAGTCCTTGGGGGTGATCCCGATGTCACGAAGATCCTGGACGCCCTCATCGAGGAGGTGCTTGTGCACCAACCGACCCATTCGCCGAGAGGGCGAGGGCCACAGGCCGGCAATGGCGAAGGGGTTGAGGAAGATCCGCGCCCGGATGTTCTTGCGGGTCACGACCTCGTACTGCTCGACCAGGCTCTGGACGATCTCGATGTAGTGGTCGACCGAAGCGTCCTTCAACTCGTCGTCCGGGAGTTTCTCGAGCAGTTTCTTGACCAGCAGGTAGTACTGCGCTCCGAGAATGGATCCACCGGAAACACACGAGATGGTCTGGATCTCGTGCAGCAGACCCTGCTCCGCCAGCTGGGCCAGCACGCCAATGTGGAACAGGCTGGCGCGGAACCCGCCACCGGAGAGCGCCAATCCGAGCTTGCCGCGGAAGGCGCTGTTGATCATGTCCTCGTCGATGGGTTGACCGTCGGGGCGGCTCAGGAGCGCCACGACGACGCTCAGCGCTCCGAGTCGGGCTCCCTCGAGCACGGCATCGCGGGCCGCTTCGACCGACGTCAGTTTCAGCACCCGAGCGATGTCTTCATAGGAGCTGCCGTCACGATGCATGTCGAGTGCCGTCTCGAAGTCACCTGGTGGGTTGAGGGCGGCGAGCTCGGGACCAGGCCCTTCTCCGCCGAAACCGATCCCTCGCATACGAGCGAGCTCGATGAGCCG
The DNA here is from genome assembly GCA_963700995.1 of uncultured Acidimicrobiales bacterium. Taxonomy (GTDB): domain Bacteria; phylum Actinomycetota; class Acidimicrobiia; order Acidimicrobiales; family JAHEJN01; genus JAHEJN01. The sequence goes on along the minus strand of CAVOZP010000004.1, from coordinate 78,433 downwards.
TCTCGCTTGGTCCTGGAGGTCTCGTTCGTTCTCCGTCGGGCGATAGGCCGCACCCGTCTCGAGCGATTGTCGGGCGGCTGTGTAGTTGCGAAGGCCGACGTGGGCTTGGGCGACGTGGAAGTAGTACGCCCACGATGTCTCGTGCTGGTGCCTGACCACGGGATCCTCGAGTCGATCGACGAGAGCCCTTCGCAGCTCGGCGGCCTCGCGGCGCAGGGTCAGAGCCGTGCTGCCGAGCTCGGGCGGAATCGTGTCGTGCACCGACGTGCCCGCCGCGTCAGTCACCGGAACCCTCCTCGACCAGGTCAACCGCTCGTCGTGCAGCGCCCGCTCCTCCTGGCGGGCCAGGGCGTCGAGCAGGAAGGCGGCTTCCAGACGGATCTTCGCCGCGTCATCGACGTCGCCGCCTGCCCACGCGATCCGATCGGCCCGCTCGTAGACGTACAGGGCTCGCCGGAGCTCCCGCCACTGTGCCGACAGTTCCCAACGCTTCTGGAGGATCTCACCGCTGACCTGGAGAACCCGAACGTCGTTCGTGGTCCGGAGATCGAACCATGCGTTGAGGACCTCGAGGGACTCGTCGCAGCCCCGTTCGGGGTTGACCTCGGGGTCCTTGGTCCAACTCTCCGCCAGCAGGATCGCCGCGTCACGAACATCCTCGGTCACACCGACGCGTGGTCCATTGGGAAAGACCTCCGAGAAGGCACTGAGCAGTACGGCCCGAGCCCGCTCCCAATCCTCGGACACCCCTTCGGAGTCCTCATCGGCAGAGCGGTAGCTCGCCGCCAGCTCGACCGCTTGAGCCATTCGGCTCTGGTCGACCGAAGTCGTCGACACGGTCACGATCGTCTCGTGCCGCGGAGCAACGTGACCGTTGGTGCCACTCGGCCGACGATGACCGCGTCGGCGTCGAGGCGGCGAAGGGCGCGGATCAGGAATCCCCATTCGGTGACTCCGAACCAGACGAGGAGGCTGCCGTTGTTCCGTCGGAGACCGCGGAGCAGGAACGGGTTGACCATCAGGGCTGCGGCAAGCACGGACGCTCCCGACCAGCGCTCGAGGTCCTTCGGCCGAGGGAAGTTCTGCCGCAGGCTGATGATCGGATACAGCGGGAACCCCGGGGCGAGCTCCTGGAATCGTTCGAGGAACGGAATCGAGAACGAGCTCACGTCGATCAGCTCGGGCCGCGCCGCTGCGGCAAGGGCCGAGGTGAGAATCACAGCCTCGCGGTCGGGGTCGCCGTTGCTCTTGAAGTCGATGAGCAATCGGATTCCCGCATGCTCGACGACGGTCAGTATCTCGGCCAGGTGAACGTGCGTCTCGTCGACCAGGTTCGGCTCGGGATCATGCCGGGCGACGAGCACGTCACCGCTGGCCAGTTGCACGTCGATCTCGACTCCGTCGGCGCCGGCTTGGATCGCTCGGCGGATCGCCTCGACCGTGTTGGGGGGACCGTCGTGGCCTCCCCGGTGAGCGAAGACTGCCGGGCGGCTCACGGCGCGCCGGTGGCGGAAGGCTCATGGGCTCCGGTCATGGCCTTGGCGACGACATCGGGATTCTCGTCGAGGGCGTCGCCCATCGACGAATAGCCGAGGTGGATGAGATGACTCAGCTCCTCGGCGGTCAGCAGCTGGTCGGCGGTCGAGTAGTTGGGGAAGCGTCGATCGGCCGAGGCGTAGCGCTGGATGTGGAGCGGAGTCGACTTCATGATCGCGGCCTTGACGTACAGAATCGTCGCCGTCTTGCCATCGGCATAGGTGACCGTTCCGGTGCCGAAGTTCCTGCTGGCCACGCCGTCGGCGTCCACGGCGAGGTGATCCCAGCTCTCGTCGTCGATGACGACATCGGCGTCACACTCGAGATTGGCGAGCTTGACCGCCTCTCTCAGCGTGGTGTACGAGCCGGGAGTGTCACCGGACGCGTCGATGCAGATGATGAGGGCGCAACGACGGCGGATGAGCTCGACCAGGCCGAGGTTCTCCCAGTGGCCTCCGTCGGTTGCGTACACGTTCGGGTCGGTCGGGTCGAAGGTCTTGATGATCTCCTTGAACATGTTGACCAGGCGGGGTGTCGTCGATCGGGTGTAGTGCTGATTGGGGTTGGGAACCCAGACACCGAGCCTCGCGTTGAAGGCGGCCAACAACGCGTCGGTTCCCTTCATCGTCTTGCGGCCCAGCGACGGCGCAATGGCTGCACCTGAGATGGCGGCCGCGCCCATCGCCGTCTGCAGATGGTGACCGTGGCGGTTCCTCGGCAGTCGGCGCTGGAACTGGGCGTGAGACATGCGTTCGGGATCCATCGTGGCCGAGCTCTGGTCGCCGGCCCACCGATGGACGGTGATGGCATCGGGCTCGAAGGTCATCGACAAGACGGGGATACCGGTCTGGTGGTTCTCCTGACGGGCGGCGGCACAGCAGATGACCGGATGCGGCCCGCTCGCGTCTCGGTAGGCGGCCAGCGAAGGCTCGTTCTTGTGGGGCAGGAATCCACCGCCCTTCTGTCGCTCCGCGGCAAAGGTGCCGGCCAGTCGACTGCGGTAGAAGCCGTGCAGGGACCATCGATCGGGGTTGAAGAACACGAAGGCGACGATCTGGGAAACCACGGCCAATGCCCAGAACCAGAAGCTGCTGAACCACTCGTCGGTGTCGGCAGCATGGGCCATGACGAAGAGGCCGAAGAGCGTCAGTCCCGCCGCCAACAAGAAGCCGCCGAGGTATCGGGCCACGGCCCTGAGGCGGGCTTTGGCCAACTGCCAGACCGCCGTGACGATCACCCCGTACACGCCGGCTATCGCCAGTCGCCGCCCTCCTCCCTCTGGCAGGGTCTTGATCACCCAGTCGATGGCGTAGGGCAGCACGATCAACACGATCGACAGCGAGACAGCCATCACGGCCGCCGCAACGATGGCCGCATCGAGGCGACGCCGGGTCTTCGTGCGTTCGAGAGCAAGACGCGGCACACACAGCACCACCGCGGTCGTGGCGGCCACGACCGGTGGGAACCATTGGTTGATTCCGATGTCGGTGTTCAGGCCGACCGCCATGGCATCGGCGCTGCGACCGTCGCCGGTGATGGCCCAGCTCACGATGATCCGCCCGAGCGGCCAGGCAACGACGAAGACGCCGAGCAACAACAGCAGGAAGTGGAAGGTCATGAACGCCAACACGATCAGACCCGAGCGCAGGAGCCCGCCCGGTCCATTCGACAGGTACCTGCGTCGCTCACGGATGTGTTGAACGAGGTCGGCCGCCGGCTCGTTCGGTTCGGGGTAGGCCCGGATCCGTTTGTTCAACTCCGGATCGAGCGGATCTCCGATGATGGCGTTGTCGGGCAGCTCGCCGGTTCCCGCCGCGATCCGCCATCCGGCCGCCGCGTAGCCCCCTCCGCTCACACTGGCCAGGTACTTCGCTCGACCGAGGATGCCCAGCTTGCCGGGTGTCGACGCCGCGTCGGGGGGTTCTTCCTCGAGTTTGGAGAGCGCACCGAGCGCGAATCCGGCCGCACGGATGCCGCCGCCCGAGCAGCAGATGCCGATCCCGTCGGGCACGTCGGTCGCCGAGACCGGCGGAACGTCGTCGGGCAGGTCGGGGTCGGGTGGCGGAAGCTCTCGTCTGACCGCGGCCGTGGCCGAGGAAACCAACATCGCCACGACGAGCAGGATCAGCATCCCGGCGAGCAGCCACTTGGCCCACGCCAGGGTGACGATGGCCTTGGGCACCCATGAGCCGGGCGAGTCGGCGAAGCGGACCGAGGGGCCGTCGGATTCCAGGGACAAGTAGGTGAGGACCTTCTCGATGACGCCGATCAGGGCTGCGCCCAGACCCAAGGCCAACCCGAGCGGCGGGCCAAACGGCTTCTTGCCGAACCCGGCCTTCCAGGCACTCGACCAGTAGAAGTGCAACAACGCCCAGCCGATGGCGCCCCACAACACGGTGTACATCGCCGACGCCGCCATGGCCCGTCGGGCGTCGCTCAGCGATATCTGCAGGTCGGTGTCGATGATCCGTTGCGCCAGTCGCTCCTGGGAGCCGGCGAATTGGGTGGCCACGACTATGTCGCGGTACCCGGCGTTGGCGATGAGCCACCAGTACCCGAGGATCACGACGATCGCGGCGGCCAGCGTGACCAGGAGCGTCTCGCGGGCGCTGCCGCGTGGCATCGGTTGTTCCGCGCTGATCTCTTCGTCGGTGGTCAGCATGAGTGGCCTCCCAAGGTGGGCCGGATGACCGCTGAGCAGGTGGCCAGGCTAGATCACTCGGCGGCTGGTCGCCCAGGTGCGGCTCTCAGGTGCGGAGGAGGCACGACACCTGGTGGTCGGGGCCACGGGGGGTGGCCTTCAGCTCGGGAATGTCCCAGTCGCAACGGCCCATCTCGGCGATGGGACACCGGGTGTGGAATCGGCATCCCGTCGGGAGCGAAAGTGGGCTGGGGATATCGCCCTGGAGGAGAATGCGATTCCGCTTCCGGGTGGGATCGGGGACGGGGATCGCGGAGAGCAACGCCTCGGTGTAGGGGTGCGTCGGATGATCGAACAGCTCGTCGCGGCTGGCCACCTCGACGATCTTGCCGAGATACATCACCGCGATGCGATTGCAGAGATGTTCCACCACGCTCAGGTCGTGGGCAATGAAGAGCAGCGTCAGACCGAGTCGGTTCTGGAGCTCCTTCAACAGGTTCAGGATCTGCGACTGGATCGAGACGTCGAGGGCCGAGACGGGCTCGTCGAGCACCAGGAACCGGGGGTTCACGGCGAGGGCGCGAGCGATGCCGATGCGCTGGCGTTGGCCACCGGAGAACTCATGGGGGAAACGGCGGCCGTGATAGGTCTCGAGCCCCACGAGGTCGAGCACCTCGTCGACCCGAGCCTGACGGTCACGTTTGTTGAGACCCTGGACCCGCAGCCCCTCGGCGATGCTCTCGGCCACGGTCGTGCGCGGGTCGAGCGACGAGAACGGATCCTGGAAGATCATCTGCATCGCCGATCGATGCTTTCGCAGTTCGCGAATCGAGAGATCGGAGACGACGAGATCGTCGAATTCGATGGTGCCCTCGTCGGGCTCCTCGAGCCGCAGAAGCACACGCCCGAGCGTCGACTTGCCGCACCCCGACTCCCCCACCAGACCCAGCGCCTCACCTTCGTGGATCTCCAGGTCGACGCCGTCGACCGCCCGCACCTCGCCCACCACCCGCTGCAGCGGGCCGCTCTTGATGCTGTAGCGCTTGGCCACGCCCTTGAGTCGTACCAGCGGCTGGGTCATTCGGCGTGATCCTGATACAGCCAGCACCGAACCTGGTGTCCGGGCGAGACCTCGATGAGATCGGGTATCCGCTCGTGGCAGATGGTGAGGCCGTTGTCGACACGGGCCTGACAGCGATCGGCGAACCGGCACCCGTCGGGCAGATCGACGAGATTGGGGACGTTACCCGGGATGATCTCGAGCCACTCACGCCGGGCGCCGGCGACCGGAATCGACCCGATGAGTCCCTTCGTGTATGGGTGCTGCGGCTCGGCGAACAGCTCGAGCGAGCCGGCCTGCTCGACGATCTCGCCGGCGTACATGACCGCCACTCGATCGGCCATCTCGGCCACCACCCCGAGATCGTGGGTGATGAGCAGGATGGCCATACCCAGCTCGTCCCGCAGCTTCGACATCAGATCGAGAATCTGGGCCTGGATGGTCACATCGAGCGCGGTGGTCGGTTCGTCGGCGATCAACAGATCGGGGTCCGAGGCGAGGGCCATCGCGATCATGACGCGTTGCGCCATGCCCCCCGACAGCTCGTGCGGGTAGGCGTCGACGCGCCGCTCGGCATCGGGTATCCCAACCTTGCGGAGCATCTCGATGGCCCGTTCTCGGCCGTGTTTCAGGCTGAGTCCCTCGTGGATCTGGTACACCTCGGCGATCTGGCGCCCCGCTCGGAACACCGGATTCAACGAGGCGTTCGGCTGCTGGAAGATCATGGAGATCTGATCGCCTCGGATCGCTCGCAGCTCCTTGTTGGTCTTGTCGGCCAGGTTCTCTCCCTTGAACCGCACCTCACCTTCGACGATGCGCCCGGGGTCCGAAACCAGGCGAAGGACCGACATCGAGGTGACCGATTTTCCACACCCCGACTCGCCGACCAGTCCGACGATCTCACCGGGATAGACCTCCAGGTCCACGCCATCGACGGCCTTGACCGTCCCGTCACGGGTGAAGAAGTACGTCCGCAGTCCCGAGACCTCCAGTATCGGCTCTGCCGTGTCGCGTTCGATCTGGTCGGTCAACGGTTCAGCCTCGGATCGAGCGCGTCGCGCAAGCCGTCGCCCAACAGGTTGAACGCCAACACGTTCCACATGATGGCGATGCCGGGGAAGAACACGAGGTGCGGCGAGGTGAACACCTGGTTGCGTTCGGCCGCCAGCATCGAGCCCCACTCGGCCGTGGGCGGTTGCACACCCAGACCGAGGAACGAGAGGGCGGCGATCTCGAGCACGGCGGTGGCCACCCCGAGCGTGGCCTGGACGACGAGCGGAGTGAGCGAGTTGGGCAGGATCCGGTGCCAGATGAGACGCGGTGTCGACACACCGAGGGCGATGTCGGCCTTCACGAAATCGGCCTCGCGCACGGTGAGCACGCTCGAGCGCACCACGCGCGCGTAGATGGGAATGCTCACGATGGCGATGGCCAGAATGGCGTTGAACAGCCCGGGGCCGAAGACGGTGACGATGAAGATGGCCAGCAGAAGAGCCGGGAACGCCAGGAGGACGTCCATCAGTCTCATCAAGGTGTTGTCGAGCCACTTGCCGAAGTAGCCGGTGATCAGGCCGATGAACGTTCCGATCACGACCGAGAACGTCACTGCACCGAGCCCGGCGGCCAGCGACACTCGAGCGCCGAACAGAATTCGGCTGAACACGTCGCGCCCGTTGCCGTCGATGCCCAGAATGTGTTGGGGCTCATCCTCCCCACACCAGCCGAAAAGATGGATGCACGGATCGGCCCTGGGCGTCACGCCTTGGCCGAGCAACACCTCGTTCGGGCCATACGGAGCGAGGACCGGAGCCAGGAAGGCGCTGAGGACGAGCACCGACAGCATGACCAAACCGACCACGGCCGATCGCTTCCGGAGCAACTGACGGAAGGCGTTCCCCCACAGGCCAGGGCTGGGCGGCGGCGGTTGGCTACGCGCGTCGGGGATGCTCGCAGCGGTACCCCGAGCCCGGCGCAGTTCGCGGACCACCTCGGACTCGGGCTGCTCCTCGCCGACCGGATCAGCCATCGGTGACCCTGATTCTCGGATCGAGGTAGCTGTAGAGCACATCCACCAGGAGGTTGACCAGGACGAACGCCACCGCGACGACGAGGGTGAACCCCTGCACGACCGTGTAATCGCGCGACTCGATCGCATCGAAGAGCGTTTTGCCCACGCCGCTGAGATTGAAGATGGTCTCGGTGAGGATTGCACCGCCGGCCAACGTGCCCAGCGACAGCCCGACAACGGTGACCACGGGAAGCATGGCGTTGCGCAAGCCGTGGCGGAGCACCACCGACCGCTCCCGCAGACCTTTCGCCCGAGCGGTGCGAACGAAGTCGAGCCCCAACACGTCGAGCAGGCTCGATCGGGTCATTCGAGCAATGATCGCCATGGGAATGGTGGCGAGGGCGATCGCGGGAAGAATCATGTGACGGACCGCGCTCGAGAAGATCTCCCAGTCGGCGATCAGGATCGCGTTGAGGATCTCCATGTTCCCGATGAACTCGAAGAGGCCATTGCTCCCGATTCCCCACTTCTCGTAGAACGGCTGGGGTAACAGCCCCGCGTCGAGCCGACCCGAGGGCGGTAGGGCCAACGGCGTGTTCCTCAGCTTCACCGCGAACAGGTACTGGAGCATCAAACCGAGCCAGAAGACGGGCATCGACACCCCGACGTTGGCCCCGATCATGGTGGCCACGTCGACCTTCGAGTTGTGTCGATAGGCCGAGATGACGCCGAGCGGCACCCCGACGAGCACCGCCAACGTGAGCGCCGCCAGCGAGAGCTCGAGGGTGGTGGGCAGCCGTTCGATGAGCAGATCGGTGACCGGCTTGTTGAACCGGAACGACGTCCCCAGATCGCCGTGCAGGACGTCGGTCAAATAGATCCGGAACTGCGTGAAGATCGACTCGTTGAGCCCGTACCGATCGTTGTAGGCATCGCAGATCTCGTCGGTGGCTCGTTCGCCGAGCGCAGCCGTGCAGGGATCGCCCGGGATGAGCCGGGCAACGGCGAAGACCAGGGCCAGGATCCCGAGCAGAACCGGGATGGCCGTCAGCAGACGGCGAACGACGAATCGACCCACTCAGCCTGCCTTCCGCGAAATCGGGACCACGCCGGGAACCCCCCGGGAGGCAATGACTGCCTCCCGGGGGCAACCCTGATGATCAGCCTTCCGGTGCGTTCAGGAACGCCCCGAAGTCGGCATTGAAGTAGGTGAAGTTGCCGTCGCGGCCGGTGTGGAGCGGGCTGGCCGCGTCCCACTGGGCCATGAACGTGGTGACCACATCGTTGGCGTCGAGCGCCGACCCGTCGTGGAAGGTGACACCCGGACGCAGGTTGAACGTCCACACGGTGCCGTCCTCGTTCGACGACCAGGCCTCGGCCAGACCGGCCTCGACTGCCGTGCCACCCACCTCGTAGGAGAGGAGCGACTCGTTGATCTGCTCACAGGCCCGGAGCGACTCGCCGTCGGTCTCGTCGGCGCAGTACAGGCCGATCGGTTCCGCGTTCTGCATCCAGACCATCGTGTCGCGACCGCCTGGGTCCATCACCGCGAAGTACTCGTTGCCGAGCGGGCTGGCCTGGGCGTTGGTCACGTCGGCTCGATAGGCGGTACCGGAACCACCATGGGCGATGGGAACCATCGGCACGTGCTCCTTGATGAGGCCGGTGGCCTCCTCGTAGAGCGCCAGCCGGGCATCGGGATCGGCGATCTGGGCGGCCTGGGCGAGGACGTCCTGGATGTCCTCGAAGCCGTCGCCGAACTGTCCGGATGCGCCGGCCCCGAAGTGGAAGTCGAGGAAGTTGGTGGCGTCGGGGTAGTCGGCGCCCCAACCCAGCATGTACATCGTCAGCTCACCGGCGTCGCTGGCGTCGAGGAACGCCCCCGACTCCATGACCTCGATGGTGACGTTGATGCCGATGGCGGCGAGCTGATCCTGGATGTCGACGCCGACCGTTCCTGGCGACGGCAGGTAGCTGCGCACCACGTCGCGGTAGTTGAGGGTGACATCGAAGCCGTCGGGGAAACCGGCTTCGGCGAGGAGCGCCTTGGCCGCCTCGACGTCCTGCTCGTACCAGACGGGCTCGGGGGTGTATCCGAAGATAGAGCTGGGCAGGAACTGATCGGCCACGATCGAACCGGGCGGGTAGAACGCATCGACGATCCGCTGACGGTCGAGCGCCTGACCAACGGCCTGGCGGACGAGCTCGTTGTCGAACGGCGGCATGTTGCGGTTGAGGCCCAGGTAGAAGATGTTGGTGCCCTCGCGCTCGAGCAACTGGAGCTCGCCGTCGTCGGCAATCACCGCGAAGTCGTCACGACCCGGGTTGTCGATGCCGTCGACGGTGCCGGCTTGCAGCTCGACCAGCCGCTGTGCGGCTTCCTCGCTCCAGCGGAACACGAGCGTCTCGGCCTCGGGAGCATCGCCCCAGTAGCCGTCGTAGGCGCCCAGCACGAGCTGGTTGCCGCGGTCCCACTCGACCAACTGGTATGGCCCGGTGCCGACCGGATTCTCGAACAGCTCGGGGCCACCTCCACTGGTTGCCTCGAGGACCTCTGACGGGTGGATGCCGAAGGCCGAGAACGCCACCTTCGACTCGAAGGCCACGTCAGGGTTGCAGAGCGTGAACTCGACGGTCAGCTCGTCGATGGCGTTGATCGCGCTGAGTGAACCGCCGTAGTCGCAGCTCTCCGCGACGGCGGACATGGGAACGAAGTCGCCGCCGGTGTCGGGCTCCTCCGCCGGCTCCTCGGCCGGCTCTTCCGCGGGCTCTTCCGCCGGCTCCTCGGCCGGCTCCTCGGTGGTGGTCTCGCCTTCGTCGGCGGGCGCGGCGGCATCGCCGTCGTCATCGCTACCGCATGCGGCCGCGATGAGCGCCAACAGTGCGAGGATGGCGAACAGTTTCTTCAAGCTCAACATGGATCCCCTCCATATGTACTGTCGAATGACAGGTGCGCCCAGAGACTAGACCGGGCCTCGAACGAACGTAGGTCGAAAGCCACAACGCTGGCAACTTGCCCACCTCGGACGCTCTTTCCGCCGATGGTGGGCGATGTCAAGGACGGGACTCGAGCTCCACCTCGAGGTCGATGTCGTCGTGGACGTCGATGTCGATCTCGCGGTACCCGTGATCCTCACCCCGAAAGCCGAGCCGATGGGGGCCCTCGTGGTGAGCCGTCAGGGCGAACTCGCCCCGGTCGTTCGTGACCGCCGCGATGTCGGGCACCTCGCCGGGCGCAGTGACGAACAGCACGACGACCCATTCGAGCGGATCACCCTGCGCGCTCCTGACCACCCCTCGGACGATCACCTCGCCGACGTCCGATCCTCAGAGCGCGTGATCGGTCTTCCATTTCTTGAGGTTGTCGAAGACGGCTCGGTTGACCCTGGTGCCGGAGTTGACGACCGCGCCGCCATAGGCGTGGACGGCCACGGCGTACCGGCTTCCGTTCTTGATCCGATACACCGCGGAGCCCGACTGGCCGCCGGCGGTGTCGACGTCGTAGAAGACCTTGCGGGGTCCGACGGAGTCGATCTTTCGTGCGCCATACCACTGCGTGCCGTTGGGCTTGTCACCCGGATACCCCGAGATGTTCGCAGTCGCAGTGCGGAGGTCGTCATCGCCGTAGGCACCGAAGCCGACCCACCCGGTCTGGTTCCCGAGAGGCGCATCGAGGACGATCGCCCCGTAGTCGTATTCGGGGTTGCCGTCCTCGGTCCACCCGCGGACGGAGTAGAACCGCGTGCTCGACGCCTCGCCGAAGGGCTTGACCGACCCATTGCGGCCGGGGATCGCCCGGATCCGGTTCACCCATCCGTTCTGGCCGGGTACCGAACTGCCGTTGATGAAGACGACGTGACCGGCGGTGATCAGCACGTTCGGGCTGATGAACCACCCAGTGCCGATCCAGTTCGAGTTGTCCGCGGCCGTGATGAGGAGCGAGCAGTGCACTCGCCACGGGTAGTCAGCCGTCTTGTCGGTGATCTGGCGTCGGTCGTCGATCCCGTGGACGGTCTCGGGACCGAAACCGAACGAGGCGTTGCCGATGTCGATGTGGTAGCGGTCGAGCGTCTCGTCGACCTCGGCCCCCTCGGGGCCGAACTCCGCGATCTCGGCGCCGGGCGGCGTCGGGGTTTCGTACCCCTCGACCATTTCGATCTCGCCGTTGACCTCGGCCGCCTCCGCACCTGCTTCGGGCTCTTCCTCTTCGCTGTCGCCGGCGACCACGTTGGTCACCGATTCGTCGAGTTCGTCCGCCATTGCCGTCTCCCTTTTCTATTCGGGGGAGAACGCGCCGGGTGCGTGTTCTCCAGCCTGTTGTGTTCCCTGTGGTTCCATTGCGCCGATCTCGATGACCTCCACCGCGACCTTGTGGGTCGTGCCCCTTCCCGGGATCTCGACGTATCCCGGAAGGACACCGTCGGTTTCCAGCTCGTCTTCGGGCGTCTTCTGCGAGACGTAGACGGCGACGGCATGATCGGCCTCGGACGCCGGGCGACGCCGTCCACCCGTTCGGCTGACCCCGATGGCGACGACATTCGGGAATCCGGACAGCTCGTCGCTGTGGATCTCGAGCGCCCGCTTCGCCTGCCGTCGCGAAATCATCAGGAACCGTCCATCACGAGATCGACGTCGAGCGCGTCGAGCACATTGTCGATGCGGTTGAAGATGCTGGCCGACACCGAGCCGGCGAAGTGAAGCCCCACCGCCCGCCCCGATGAACTGAGGACGAGGGCACCGGAGTCGCCCCGCTCGGTGAAGCGGCTGCACATGACCTGATCGCTGAAGCCGGCCCGGGCTCGCCGCCTCGCCGTCTTCCGTAGCGGGAAATGGAGCTTGAAGTGCACGTCCTGGATGATGCCCATGGTGAGGTCGGACGTTCGTCCGACCTTGTGGACGTGCATTCCACGGCGGAGGTTCGTGGTGATGCCCGTAGGGCCCTCGCCCAGCAGCCGGATGACGTGTTCGCCGGCTCTCGTTCCGTCGAGCTCCGCAATCGCGGCATCGACGAGGTTGGGATAGCCGAGCTCGGTGAACTCGATGTTCGCAAACGCAGCGACCTTGGCCACGATGTCACTCGCAGCCGAGCCGCCGTCGAGGAGGGCGGGCTGCACGATGGCTTCGCCGTCGGCAGCCAGACCGTCGCGCGCCAGTACATGGGCATTGCTGAGGATTGCGAGCTTGTCGTTGACGCGCCGCCGGACAATGGCTCCCAGCGTGCCGACGTTGTTGTCGATCACGTTGCCCACACCGCACCCGGCGGCCATCGGATTCGAGGTGCCGGTGAACAGCTCCGGCCTCAGCGCACCGATCTCGATCACATCGGTTGTGATCTCACGATCGCCGGCGTCGGGCGCGATCTTCTTCGGTACCGGGCTCTCGACCAACTTGCCGGGCTTCTTCTGCTCGACGTACACGCGCAGCGCCAGCTCGCCTGTATCGGCGCCATCGGTGTACTTCTGGCCGATGCCCAACGCCTGAACGCCCGACTCCCGCACCCACGGGCGATTCTTCCCCTCGATCGCCTGGACTCGCTCGTTGGGAGCGTGAGACCCCGCGGTCACGCTCTCGAGCACGAACTCGAGGTCGCGTGGGGTTGCACTCATCGCTGTGTCGACCTTCCTCGACCTCGCTCCTGCCCCTGTCCCGAGATCGACCGTCGATTGCCGTCGTTGTTCCCATCATGCCCGGTACGTGACCCACGTCAAGGCCGACTGGAACGGTCGCCGGCTCAGCTCTCTGGTGCGGAGAACGCCTCGATCATGACTCTCGCATCATCGGTGAGATGGTTGGCCAAGTCGTGGAGGGCCCGGGCGGCAGCCAGTTCCTCGCCGACTTGTGGCACCGACGGGTCGGATGGGTTCCGGCGAGACCGACCGGTGCCCGAGAGCGACCGATCACCCGCGTCGAGGTGCACCACCATCTCGCAGTGGTCCTCGTCTTCGTGAGACTGAATCGTGAGCTTCCAGCGATGCGGTAGTAGTTCCTTCATGGGCCGATTGTCGGCCCGCTTCTCGGCGACGGGCAGGGCCGAAGGTCACTCAGTCCGGAGACTGGCGTCGTTGCGTGGCCGTGAGCTCGGCGGTGAGGCGCTGGCAATCGCGTTCGCCCGCGGACCGTCCAGGCGAGCGCCGAGCGGGCAGCGATACCGTCGCGGCGTGGACCCTGCCGACCTCGCCGTCGCAACGAAGCGGGAGCTCGAGCTTCTCGACCGCACGGTTCGGTCCAGACCTGACCTGGTCGAGCGGTACCTTCATGCGGACTTCGTCGAGATCGGTGCCTCGGGCCGTCGACGCGATCGCACCGAAGTCATCGCCGACCTCGCCGCCGAACCGGAAGTCGGCGACCTCACTGTGTCGGAGCTCGAGGCCCGCCACGTCTCCGACGGCATCCTCCTCGTCACCTACCGCACGTCGAGTCCCGACCGCGATGTTCTGCGCAGCTCGTGGTGGGTGCGCGTCGACGGCGATCTCCTGATGGTCTTCCACCAGGGCACGGTGACGACTCGGTCCTGATCAGCCCTTCTTCCACGTCGTGCTCCAGCGGGCTTGCGTGTAGATCATCTCCGCTGTCCTGGCGTCGAGGGCAGAGGGTAACGACCGGAGCCACTTGGCAAGTCGCCTCCGGGTGAGCACCATCACATCGTCCGGCTTCTGCTTGACCGTGTAGGACCCAAGATCCACGAAGACGAGGATCGGCTTCACTGCGACGGGAAAGCCGCACGCGTCGCTCAGTAGTCTCGCGGCGCGCTCCGCCTCGAATCGTGAATTTCGGAGGTAGTGGGTCTTGCGGCCATTGATCAACACGGCCCGCTCGCCGACCCATGCCTTCCCGCCGGGGTGGCACTTCGCGTTCAACGTGAACACACCCGGTGGCCCGATCACGACGTGGTCGATGTCACTGCCGCGATTGCCGACCTCGACGGAGTGGAGGCATCGCCAGCCGTCGCCGAGCTTGGCCAGCTGCGCCGCGACCTTCCTCTCGCCCTCGGCTCCGACTCGCCAGCTGCGCTCGTCGGTCTTCACACGGAGCACGCGCGCGCAACCAGGTTGCGCACGGGAGCCTCGGCGTTCACTTCTTCACGCTTCGCTCGAGCGGCTGCTCCTGCGATGTTGGCCGCGAGGTCCGTGCTGTGATCGCGGGTCGGGACGGGAATGACCTCGGAGAGGGGGGCCGGTGGCGCGGGCTCGGGCGTCTCGACCGGCGGGCACCAGCGGGCCAATGAGTGGCGGAGGACCGTCTCGTACTCGGACAGCGCGGGCACGACGGTCTGGGCGTGCAGGTCGATGTAGCCGACGTCGACACCGGCGGTGGTGCGTACGTAGACGCGATCCTTGCCGTATCGGGTCCACCGAGTTTCGGTCAGATCGTTCACCGCAGCGTTATCGGAATCGGGATGATCCGACAAAAGGGCCAAAACGCCTGTTTTCGCCTCAGCCGGCAGGAGCGAGCGCTGCGGAGCGATGGTCCATGAGGAAGCGTCGGGTCCGCTCATAGGCGAGCTCCATCAGCTCGTGGCTGCGGCTGAAGTCGAAGGGACCGATCCGTTGCGGGGTGCAGCGGGGTAGCTCGACCAGTTCGCAGAGGCCACGCATGTGAGAGACGTCGGCCGAGCTCTGGCTGCGCATGAGCAGCCCGGCAACGTATTGGATGGTCTCGGCGATGTTCGTCGGCTGGTCGCGTTCGGCGGGCGGTGAGGCGGCGTCGAGGACGACGACCGTGCGTGCCCCGAGCTCCACGGCTTGACGCACGGGGATGTTCGCGATGACGCCGCCGTCGAAGTACCAGTGGCCGTCGATCTCCACCCGCGGGAAGACACCCGGAATGGCGGCGCTGCCAACAGTGCCTGCTCGAGGTCGCCGGTGACGAGCAGCGTGGGTGCACCGTGGGCCACGTGGGTCGCCACCGCCGCAAACCGAATCGGGAGGGATTCGAAGTGTTCAGCGGGAAGGTTGCGTTGGATCAGCGCCCGCAGGGCATCGGCCGGGAACAGATGGCGGCGGGTGCGGACCAGTCTCGGGACGGACCCCGGCAGCACGGAGAGCTCGGAGCATTCCCACCTGGGTGGCTCCGCTCGAAGCGCCGCCCGAGAGAACGAAGGCCAGAGGCCGAGGAAGGTCCGCCACCTGTCGCCCGTCGCCGGGGTGGTCGGTTCTCTCGAGCAGTGTGACCATCGGGGTGCTCCTCGTCACCCCCAGCATGGTGCAGGTGCGGGCCGCCGTCGATGGGCAGAGCCGCCCGTGACATGGGTCCTTCGGACTACCGACGAGTCGAAAACTCTGCTCGCGTCGCCAATCAGCTGGACGCGTCGATGATGACGTCGCTGCGATCGTCGGATGTGACAACGACCCGGTCGAGGGAGTCGGCCACCATTGAAGTGGCGCCAGTGATCTTGGCTCCTCCGGACGAGGTCGGACCCCAGGTCCCAGCCGAGCTCCAGGTGCCAGTTCGGTCGACGACCCAGAGCTGGTACTGCTGACGCGGCGGTAGCCCGGCGAGATCGACGTGGATCTCGGTGCCCCAACCCCGAGCGCTGGTGAACACGGCAGCAGACTCTGCCTGGCTCATCGTGACGGTTGTCGCAGCAATCGGCGCCTCAGGTGAACCCGGGTCGGTCGATGTGGAATCGGGCCGAGTGATCAGGAAGCCGCCGAGGATGAGCAGTGCGGCGGCTGCACTGCACACGGCGGCGATGCGCCATCGTTTCCTGCTCGTCCGAAGCTGCTGCTCCTCGCGTCGGACCCTCGACGCGATCGAAGTGGCGGTGCTCGGGCCGGCGACATGATCGAGCTCGGATCGGTCGATCTGGGCCAAAAGGCCCGGGATCGGAGCGAAGGACCTCACGTTGTGCGCGCAGATCGAACACTCGGCGAGGTGGCGCTCGAAGGCACGACGGTCGTCGGGCTCGAGCGCACCGAAGGCATACGCGCCCGCCCATTCACTGAACTCTTCATGACCCGTGTTCACGTCACAACACCTCTCGCTCTTCCAGCGCCGCCCGCAGGATCCGCAATGCGTAGTGG
Organism: uncultured Acidimicrobiales bacterium; assembly: GCA_963700995.1. Classification (GTDB taxonomy): domain Bacteria; phylum Actinomycetota; class Acidimicrobiia; order Acidimicrobiales; family JAHEJN01; genus JAHEJN01. The sequence continues at coordinate 62,165 of CAVOZP010000004.1, read as the reverse complement.
AGACGAGACTTGACGGTCCCGTCGGGGATGCCCAACCGATCGCCGATCTCTCGTGTCGAGAGCCGCTCCCAGTACGCCGCCACGATGACCATCTGATGCTCCGACGACAATGATCGCAGGCTGTCGGCGATGAGCGAGCGGTCAACCAGCTGGGCCACCTCGAGGTCTTCGCGTGCTCGTTCAGGGGTTTCTGCCGTGGGGACCGAGCGCAGGTGACGGCGCTGTCGCTGGTAGCTCGTCGCCGCGACGTTTCGGGCAATCCCGAAGATCCACGCTCGCTCACTGCCACGTTCCCGATCGAACTGGTGGTGCTTTCGCCATGCCGCCAGCACCACGTCCTGCACGACCTCCTCGGCCACGGCGCCGTCGGAGAACCGTTGCCGGGCCCAATGCTCGAGTGCCGGCCCGTGCGTCAGGTACAGCGCATGGGCCAGCGATTCCGAGCCCTGTTCCAGGGGCGGATCGCCGGGCGTCACTTCACGTCCCGCCGACCTGCAGGGGGTCGCTCACAGGCCGATGGCGTTTCCGGAGGCGTCCACCACGTACCAGACGTCGCCCACGCCTTGCCCGTTGGTGTCACCGGGCGCGGCGTCATTGGCGAAGTAGTACAACGGCCAACCGTTGTAGGTCGCCTGCACATCGCCGTTGGTCCGCTCACTCGTGGCCAGCAGAGCGGCGTCGACTCCGTCTCCGACATCGGTCACCTCCCCGACAACGGGCCAGTTCGCCTCGCAGTCGTCGTAGCACGTGCTGGCACCTTGCGCGTCGGGCACGAACAAATACAGGGTGTTTCCTGCGTCGTCGACGATGATGTCGCCGAGATCGGAGCTCGCCAACGCAATGCCTGCGCCTGCAGCCGCGGTGTCGTCGGGCTGCTCCTCGGCCGGTTCGGTGGTCGCCGGTTCCTCCGCTGTGGGCGTCTCGTCGGTCGTGGCAGTGTCGGTGTCATCATCGCTGCCACAAGCCGCCGCCAAAAGCGCCAGAACAGCGACGAGCGCAGCCAGTCTTCTCACAATCATTTGCTTTCCTCCGGAGACGAGCGGTTCTGTCGGAGAGTGATACACGGCGACCGGCCGTTTCGGTTCAATCGAATCCCGTCCGAGGAATCGGAAGCGTCGATCTGAGGTTCCCGGTCAGTGACACATCCGACCGAGCAGCGACGCCAGTTGGTGATGGTGGCCGCGACCCTGGTGCTGGCAATGTCCACGTGGTTCTCGACGGCCGCCTTTCTCGGCCAGCTGCGCGAGGCGTAGAACCTGTCTCGGACCGAGGCGAGCTGGTTGACGATCGTCGTGCAGCTGGAGTTCGTCGTCGGCGCGGTCGTCCTGGCGGCGACGAACCTGGCCGACCGCATCGCCCCTCGGCGGCTCATCCTCGTCGGGGCCGGAGGCGCGGCGCTGGCGAACGCTCTCGTCGTCGCGGGTGACAGCTATGCGATCGCGATCGTCGCCCACGCTCTGACCGGCGCCTTCCTCGCTGCGGTGTACCCGCCATCACTGAAGGTGATGTCGAGCTGGTACCGGACCGGCCGCGGTTTCGCCCTCGGAGTCATGATCGCCTCGTTGACCGTGGGGTCGGCGCTGCCGCACCTGCTCAACGCGGCGGGCGGCTTGCGCTGGGAGACGACATTGTTGCTGGCGTCGGGGCTGACCCTCGTGGGCGGCCTGCTTGCCGAAGCCCTCGGCCGCGACGGTCCGTACACCACGAGCGGTGCGGTGTTCGACCCGGGTCAGCTTCGAGTGATCGTCGCCAACCGTGATTTCCGCCTGGCCAGCGCCGGCTACTTCGGCCACATGTGGGAGCTCTATGCGATGTGGGCCTGGATGGCCGCGTTCTACGGCGATGTGTTCACCTCGACACGCGCTGCGAGCCTGGCCGCCTTCGCGGTCATCGGTGCCGGTGGTCTCGGGTCGGTCTATGCGGGGATGATGTCGGACCACTCGCAGCGAAGCCGCGGCGCTGGCCATGCGGTGGTCGGCCTCCGCGGCCGTTCCCGGCTTCCTCGTCGGTGCACCCAAACCGATCGTCGTCGGGGTGGCCTGTTCTGGGGGTTCTGGGTCGTTGCCGACAGCGCACAATTCTCCACCATCGTCACCGAGGTGGTCGACGCCCGATACGTGGGGACCGCGCTCACCCTGCAGCTGGCGACCGGCTTCGTGCTCACCGCGTCCTCAGCTCGTTGCGGAGACTTCGGCCGCGAACTCCATCACTTGGAACACCGCTCCTTGGGGGTCGGCGAGCACTGCGAACGGTCCGATCGGAGTCTGGGTCGGCGGCAGGATCACCTGTCCGCCCAGTTCTGCCGCCTCCTCGACGATCGCCTGACAGTCGGCAACGGTGAAGTACACCGACCAGGTGTCGGGCACGTCGTCGGGAAGATGGGCGGGAGTCTCGATCATGCCGCCGACCTGCGTGGCAGCGAGGCTGAAGACCGTGTACGCCATGCCACCGGCATCCTCGGTCGTGGCCTTCCACCCGAACACCTGGTGGTAGAAGGCGCGAGCCTCGTCGGGTCGGCGTGTCATCAGCTCGACCCAGCTGACCGCCCCGACCTCCATCGAGAAGTACGGGCCCGGTTGCCGCCCCTCCGAGATCAGGGCAAACATCGCCCCACTGGGGTCGGTGACCACGCTCACTCTTGCGCCGTCGGGGATCTCGAAGGGCGGAGCGAGAACATTGCCACCGGCCGACGTGATCTCGGCGAGCGTGGCATCGAGGTCATCGACGAAGAAGAACGTGGTCCATACCGACGGAGATCCCGCTGTCTCGGGTGACTGTGCCATCATTCCGCCCACCTCACGATCGCCGACCGATCCGATCAGGTACTCGCCCATCGGGGTTTGGTTCGTCGCCACGGTCCAATCGAGGAGTCCTCGGTAGAACGCTTCGGCTGCGGTGATGTCCGTAGTCGACAAATCCACCCAACACGGAAGCCCGTTGGCCGCCGTTGCATCCATCTCGTGCCTCCTCGCAATCTTCCTCAACCGAACGTATGCCGGAGCCACCCATGAGGACCAGGGCCCAACGGCACTGCGCTGGTGCCGAACAGCGTGGCACCGGCGGTGAAAGCTGGCTCCTGGTCCACAGTCCGCCGGTCGGTCCGTCGACGGGCGGTCGCTGCAGTGGCTGGACTACGGCGAGCGGCCGGAAGCGAGCGCTGGCTTCAGCGCGTGGTCTTCTTCGGCTTCAGTGTGGCGATCCAATCGAGGCTGCGCTGGTACCACGGGGCCAGCGCGTCGAGGTCGCCGAGCAGTCGATCAGGGACGACCAGGAAGTCCTTCATCTCCTTGCCGTACTGGACCGGTGTACGGGTTCGGCATCGAGGTTGGCTCCTTCCGCTAGGTCTAGCCGCCCCCGAAGTCGCCGCATTGCGCCGTGGCGTAGGCCTCGATGTTGTCGAGCGCGTCGTCTGAATGCAGGGTCGTCCGTCATCGTGGCGAACGACTGCCGGTGTCCCGGCATCACGAGTCCTTCCGCACTGGTTCCTCATCGAATATGTCGCGTTTCACCGCGTGCGTGGGCCCGCGAATCGACGGGCGGGTGACTACTCGACCCGCGACCCTGTGGGTGCCTCTTCGATGGCGAGGTCGTCGACTTCGATGTTGACCTCCTTGACGATGAGCCCGGTCCCTTCTTCCACGGCGGCAATGACCGACTCGCGGACCTGCTGGGCCAGAACCGGTATCGAGTAGCCGTAGCGCGCCACGATGACGAGATCGATTGCCGCTTCCTTCGTGCCTACCTCGACGTTCACGCCCTGGGTGAGGCTTTCCTTACCCGGTGTGATGCGGCCCATCAGGCGACGGAACGTATGGCCCATGCTGGCCACTCCCTCGATGTCCTGACAGGTGTGGCCGGCCAGCTTGGCGACCACGCCGTCGGCGATGGTCGTGATTCCTTGGTCGGTGATCAGGGTGAAGCCGTGATCGGCGAGGGACGCCGCAGTTGCGGCAGTATCGACGGCGGTGTCGGTGGTGGCCATGGTTGTCCTCCTGGAAGACGTTTCGCGATGGGGCTCGCTGGGGGAGTAACGCCCGAGAACGCATCGTGGTCGCGCCGATTGCATGAGAAACTTCGACTGATTCGCGACCTTGCACCGCAGCTGGCGTTAGACGGTCAACCATTTTCGCGTTCAGCGCACGCTGGCAGCCGCGGATGATGCCCGAATACCGACTCGACGAGGAACGACATGGACGAGAAGTGGATATGGGCGTCGGCGGCAGTGATCGGCGGCCTGGTTCTCGGATCGATCGTCAGATTCGTGGTTCGCCGACTCCTCGACCACGACGGACGCAGGCCCGCCGTACGGGAGGTTGCGGGGCCGGCCAGCGTGTTCGGGTTCTGGCTGGTCACGGCCACCGGAATCTTGCTCGCGGTCGCGGTGTCGAGTCCGGAAACGCTGCGCCCCGTGCCACGCGACCTGCTCGATTGGGTACCGAATGCTGCTGTGGCCGGCCTGTTCCTCATCGGGGGCTACGCGCTCGGGTTGACCGTTGCTGCCGGTGTCGGGGGCGTCGTCGCGAGGGCGTCAGGTCGGCGACGACGCTGGCTCGAGCGCGGCGTCCGGACCGCCATCTTCGTCGGTGCGGGCATCCTCGCCATGGATCAGATCGGCGTCGACACCACCATTCTCCAGATCCTGATCGCCGCGGCGGCCGGTGGCGCCGCCGCCGCGCTGGCCGGCATCGTCATCGTCGGTTCACGTACGGTGGCGTCCGACATTGCGGCTGGTCGCGTTCTCCAACAGTGGCTCGCCGACGCAACGATTCGCACGACCGACGTTTCGGGCACGGTCACCGAGCTCGGCGTGACCCACGTGGTCGTCGAGGATGATTCCGGTGGCCGTCGCTTGGTGCCGTACTCGAGGCTGGTGGACCAAGTGATCGAGCTGGTCGAGCCGGCGACCTGAACGTCGAGGTCAGCGCTCTTTGATGCGCTCCAACAGCCCGATGTAGAAGTCAGGGCGATCGAAGATCGTGCCGATCACCCATCCGGCGGCAGCAAGGCCCACGACGAGCAGGACGGCCAGGCCATCGAAGGCGACCCATACGACGGCGATCACGACGCCAACGATTGCCCCCCAGAGTGATTTACTGTTCAACACGCGCAGATCCTTTCACTGGGTCACCGCACCCGCGGCGGGCGCGGATGGTGGGTGACGAGAAGATTGACGGAGAAGTCGGCCAGGCCGAGGTTGATCCAGAATTCGTGACCGAGGCGTTCCCTCACCGTTGTTTCGACGAGGGCGAGATCGGCGCGATCGTCGATCTGGATCTCGACGGTCATGGCCTTCTTCTTGACTCGTGCATCGACAGCAACCACGCCTTCGATCGATCCGGCTTCGTGGCGAGCCGCGGCAATGGCGGCTCGGCCCCGGATACGCGTGTCACCGTCGGGACCGCTGTAGACCTCGTGCATCGACTGCAATCCTTTCTTCGGAGGAGCGAGTTGAGCCGCTACCAGCATCACGCCGACCACGGCGGCCCCGACGCCGGCCAGCGTGAGAGCCCACAGCTCCCATCCGGGGAACGTGACGTCGGCGACGATGTCGGCGAGCTCGCGGCGCCACTTGTCACCGACGATGTCGGTTGCCTCGAGAATCAGCGCGGTCCCGAGCGCGAACAACGCCACCAACCCGGTGATCTGTGCGAGTCGGCGAAGAGCACTCATCGGATCCTCCGCCGTGAGGTCATGCGACGCGGCACGGTGACGACGACTCGTCCCGACCGGATCGGCAGGTGTTGTTCGGTTGCCAGCTCGTCGATTGTGTCTCGGTACTCCTGGATCGGTCCGAGCGCCGACGGATCAGGGGTGACGAGGCGCAAGTCGACACGACCCCGACGCCTGACCTTGACCTCGAGGTCGCTTCGCCGGTCGACCGTCTCGAGTCGTCGCTCGATGGCATCGGCGAGATTGTGGCGATCGACCTTGGTCCATCCATGCCGGCGTCGGGTGGTGATCACCGGCCGGTCGACACCTCTCGATTGCCAGAGCACCCATCCGATGACGAGCGCGGCGAGGACAACCGCCATGCCGACCAACAACTCCGCCCCTTTCCGAGGATCGCCCGTGATCCAACCGGTCAGGTCATCGACCTGAGTTCGGTCGATCAGCGGGTCGTACTCGAGGCCGAGCAGCAACCATTGAGCGGCCACCATCAACACGATGGCGGCCACCAGCAGTCCAATACCTCGGCGGAACAGGGTGCGGAGCATTCGACGAACGGAAGCTCGCCTATTCGACGCGCCCGACGGCGGGGTCGGTGTCGAACGCGAGGTCATCGACTTCGATGTTCACTTCTTTCACGATGAGGCCGGTACCGGTTTCGACGCGAGCGACGACGTTGTCGCGCACCTCCTGGGCAAGAGCGGGAATGGAGTAGCCGTAGCGAACGACGACGACGAGATCAATCGCAGCTTCCTTCTTGCCGACCTCGACGTTGACCCCCTGGGAGAGCGAGTCCTGCCCCGGCTTCACTCGGCCGACGAGCCGACGGAAGCTGGCGCCCATGCCGTTGATGCCGTCGACCTCACGACACGCCTGACCGGCGAGCTTGGCCACGACGACATCGGCAATGGTTGTGATGCCCCGATCGGTCTCCAGGGTGAGGCCCCCGAGATCCCGAGAAGGACCGGTTACTGCGGGCGATGGTTGTGCGGTCTTGGTGGCCATTGGTCGAACTCCTCGATCGTCGGTGGACAAGTAACGTCCGCCGACGCCGTAGGTCGCGAAGAAACCACCCGCTGGCTCAGTACTCGTCGGTGCTGCGGGCACTCTCAGGCGGGTCAGTGTTCACCGATTGATCGGTCATCAACGCCCGGCTGGTCTGCCACCCGACACCCATCAGGTCGACGATGACGCCCAGCGTTTCGAGGGCATCGATTCGAGCATGCATGCCCACCACGACTCGCTCGGGGAAGGCCGGTGCGGGCTGAACCAGTGCGACCAGCGACTCGACGTGCTCGACATCGAGTGCCGTCATCGTTTCGAGGCGAGCGGCCACTGCCGGGTCGGTTTGGATCCTCTTGCCGACCCAGCGAGGTCGGCCCGAGGTCAACCATCGTCGCAGCAATCGATCGGATACAGGTCGCAAGCTCACTGGTCCCACTCCTCCATCTGCACGCGCAGGAAGTGCCTCGCTCGGTAGAGCTTGGCCTTGACCGCTGATGTCGTCATGTCCATCGTCTCGGCGATCTCCTCATAGCTCAGCTCGTCTGACTCACGAAGAATCAGAAGTGTCCGTGACCGCTCATCCAGCTGTGCGAGTGCGATTGCGAGCGATCTCACCTTCTCTCGACCTTCGACCACCCGGTGGATATCGGCCCCGTCGCCGGCGCGGTCGCCCACGTCATCGACGAACAAGAGCCGTTTGCTCTTGCGCAGGTTCGACACCGCGATGTTTCTCGCCACCCGACGAATCCATCGCACCGGCACGTCGCCTTCCCACGACGGCATGGATGTCCACGCCTTCACGAGACACTCTTGCACCACGTCTTCCGCCAACGATGCATCGCCCACGATCGCGTAGGCGACCCGATAGACGACATTGCCGTACGTGTCGACCAACCATCGGATCTGATCTTCGGACGCGTTCGCTCCGCTATCGCCGTCGGAAGCGGATTCGCTCACGGGAACCGGCACCGACCCCGAAGGGTGAGAATTGCCTAACGCACCCGGACTAACGCTCATCGACCGCAGCAGTCGCGCCAGAACCGCCCGAGCCGCCGAGTTTCGCCCGCATCCGGCCAAGGCTGAGCGTTCGCAACCTGGGCTCGTCCTGCATTCATCGGCTCCTTTCGGGTCAACAGTGGATTGCTGAGATTCCCGACGTTGCCTGGTTCTCTGCCGGGATTTCCCGTGTGGCCGCCGAACATCTGCATACGCTTGACGAGCCTGGAGCGACAAACGCACGGCCCCTCTCCGCCACCAACCGGGATGCTATCTGCATGCTCGACGACCAGACCTTCCACGATGACATCGAGGGCTATTGCGGTCGGCTGAGCTACCGCCCGGGTGACGTGGTGACTGTCCACGTCTCGACGCGGCGTCCACACTTCGATGTGCAGGTCGAACGCTGGGGCGCATCCCGCGAGCCGGTGTGGAGCGCGGCTGACGTCGCCGGCCGTCATGTCGAGCCGCCTCCGGACGCTGATTCAGAAGGGTGCCGGTGGCCGGCGTCGGTCGAGTTCCGCATCGGCGACGGATGGCGTCCCGGATTCCATCTGGTGACACTGACCGCGCACGATGCTCCGAGCGGGCGCGACGTCGCCCATGCCGGGTTCGTGGTGCGCCGGGATCCGGCCGACCCGGCCCGGGAGCGCACCCTCTACGTACTGGACACGAATACGTGGCATGCCTACAACACCTGGGGTGGCCGCAGCCTCTACACCGGCGGCGTGAAGGTGTCCCACGCTCGTCCGTTCGGCCGGGGGATGTTGTGGCGCCGCGAGGTCGACCGAGACGACCGTAAGGCCCGCCCGGTCCGTCGAGGCGAGGAGCCCGACGTCGACGGGTCGATCTTCCAGCGCTACCGAACCGAGCACGCCTACCCCGCGGCCATCGGCTCGACCGGATGGTTCAGCCATGCGCGGCGCTTCGTCGAGTGGGCTGAAGGCGCGGGCTACCGATTCGACTATGCCGTTTCGTCGGACCTCGAGTTCGATCCCGATGCGCTCGCGGGGTACCACAGCGTGCTTTGCGTCGGTCACGACGAGTACTGGTCGGCCAGGCAACGGCGAGCCGTGGAGGAGCACGTTCGCGGCGGCGGCCACTTCGCCAGCCTCTCAGGAAACACCATGTTCTGGCAGGTCAGGCTGGAGGACACGCCGGCCGGCATGACGATGGTGTGCCACAAGTACTCGGCGCACCTCGACGACCCGGTGCTTTCTGCCGGCCGCCCGGAGGAGATGAGCGGCATGTGGGCCGATCCGCTCGTCGGCAAACCGGAGTGGGAGCTGCTCGGAGCCGGGTCGGCGTTCGGGCTGTATCACCGCTTCGGCTCCGCCACTCCACGCGGTGTCGGAGGCTTTGTCGTCTATCGCGGCGACCACTGGCTGTTCGAGGGGACCGGTCTCACCTACGGCGACGTGCTCGGCGCCGACGAGGGCGTCGTCGGGTACGAGACGATGGGTTGTCGGCTCACCTTCGACGACCTCCAGTTGCCGGTCGCGGTGCCGAACCGGGGACTGCCTGATGACATCGAGATCGTCGCGTTCACGCCATCGAGCAACCTCGGCGTGGGCGAGTACCCGGCCTCGATCTCGGCGCTCACCGATCAAGGTGACCTCGAGTTCATCGCCACCCGCGTGTACGGCGGGGCCACCGACGCCAACCTCGCTCGCGTCCGCCACGGCAACGCGGTGATGCTGACCTGTCACCCCTACGGGACAAGCGGCGGAGAGGTCGTGACGATCGGCACGACCGATTGGGTGTTCGGCCTGGCCACCGACCGCGCGGTCGCCAAGGTCACCGCCAACGTTCTCGACCGTCTACTCGGCTGATCCACGGGCCCGCCGCAGCCGTCTTCTCGGCTGATCCCGATCTTGCGCCGACGGGTCGTCATTGTGCAGACTCAGCGAGGAGATTCGCCTCCCGGGTTGGCCGGGAGGTCGCGAGAGGAGCTGCCATGCGTCTGGTGCGAAGAGCGTCGATGTGTGTTCTGGTGGTCATGCTGCTCGGAGCCATGGCGTCGCCAAGCGCGACGGCGAACCGGCCGGGAATGGCGGTACCTCTGAAGGGCGATTTCGCGGGCGTCGCCACAGAGTTCTCTGGAAACTTCTCGCACCTGGGTCGCTTCACCGGAGTGGTAGACCTCGACCCGAGCGATGGCACCGACGACACGGTTTGGACTGCCGCCAACGGCGACACCGTCACCAACCAGACAACGGGTTTCACCGTCTTCCCGGATGGTAGTTACGAGCAGACGATCGTTGTCACTGGCGGCACCGGCAGATTCCTGGACGCCACCGGGAGTGCCACAATCACCGGCGCATTCGACTTCATGACCCTTGTCTACGACGGCCATCTGATCGGAAGCATCTCGCAACCAGGGCCGAGAGGATAGGAGCGTCCCGCGGCGATCCACGAGTTGTGCTCGCGCCCGCAGTTCATTCGGAATCGTCCCGACAAGAAGCCCTGCTGAACGAGTGGGGGTTCCCCGATGTCGGGTACGGGTAGCCCACCCGATATGGCCGGTTGGAACCTCACTCTGCGCTTCGGCCTCGAAGTCGCCGCACTCGTCGGACTCGGAGTTGCAGCTTGGAGACTCAGTCCCGACACGTTGCGTTGGGTCGTCGTGATCGTCGTCCCGGTCGCCGCTGCCATCGTGTGGGGAGTGTTCAACGTGCTCGACGACCCCAGCCGGTCAGGAGCAGCACCCATCGAGGTGCCCGGCTGGACTCGCCTCGCGATCGAACTGTCGATATTGGGCGGTGGCGCGGTCGCTCTCGCAGTCGCTTGGCGACCAGACGCAGCCATCGCATTCGCGATCCTGACCGCCCTCCACTACGCCACCTCGTGGAGCCGAATCGAATGGCTCCTCCAACACTGACCCCGTTGCGACCCACCCATCCGGCTGCGAGTTCCCGTTCATCGGTCTGGTCATTGACGAGTCCGACGCAGTCATTGCGGCGAACTACGCGGGAAACGAACCTGCGGTGTGCGCCGCCGATGAGAATCAGTACCTCGTGATGATCGGCATCGATCGCGATGCATTGACCCACCCCAGCTATGAGGTGAGGACAAGCCTGAACGGCCAGACGGCAACGCTGGACCTCTGACCGGAAGTTGACTGGCCTCCGGTACTCCGACGCCGTCCGGGTACAGGCTCCTGGGGCGGCCGCCCGGACCTCCAATAGGCCCCCGTCCTTTCGGGCGACACGGTCGACAGCGATCGACGTTCCGACGTATCACCGGGGCTCCCGGCCACTCCTTATGTATGAGCGGAAGCACCACTCGTACACCACGAACGAAAGGAGCAGGGCCATGGCACCTGCAACCACCGAGAAGGCTGATCGGAAGCCGCCGCAACCCCCCGCCGGCCCCGACGAGTTTCTGGAACTCGACAACACACCGCGGACAAAGGCGATGCCGAAGAAGCTGGCGTCGGAGGTCCAACACAGGAGAGTGTCGATCTACGCCCCCGACAAGGAATTCGACCTCGCCTCGTCAATTCCGGCGCGCCGGACCAAAGGACGATGGGAGATCGAACTGCCCGAGCGCTCGGCGCTGGTCACGCCAGGCGAGACATACGGGCGCATGTCGCCCGCGAAGGTCACAAAGGAGATCGCTCCCGACCTGCTCGAGGCAGACGGACTCGAACCGTCTCGCCCCGACTGGGTCGACTACGAGCCACACGCCAAACTCGCTTCCGACTCGAAGCCGCTCATGCATCGGATCGATGGACGCCAGTTCGAGCCGCACTACGGCGTCTTCGGCAGCGACAACCGTCAGGTCTTCTATCCGGGAGGCTATCCCTGGACCTGCGTCGGCAAAGTGCTCGTCTGGGACGACTGGTCGAGTCCGTACCCGGCCTGGTCCGGCTCCGGTGTACTCGTCGGCGACCGGACCGTGCTCACCGTGGGCCACATCGCACCATGGGGATCGGGCAACTGGGCGATCCAGTTCATCCCGGCGTTCTACAACGGCACATCAACCCTCGGCGCAGGCGTCAGCTCGTTCGTCTCCGACTACTGGGGATACGACACGAACGATTCGGTGTCCGCTTGGGACATGGTGGTTCTGCGCCTGTACACGCCCCTCGGCGCGACGCACGGGTACTTCGGAACCAAGGATTACCACAGCTCCTGGGAAGGCGGAAACTACTGGACCCTCGCGGGATACCCCGGCGCGATCGCAGGTGGGAACCGCCCGTCACGTCAGATGTGGTGGCCGGTGCTCGACGACGATGGCGACGGTGCCGCAGAAGAGGTCGAGTACGAGGCCGATTCGTCGGGCGGTAACTCGGGTGGCCCGGTCTTCGGCTTCTGGGATGGCTGGCCGTATGCAATCGCCACACACAGCGGGGGCTCGAAGACGACGTTCCTCTGGTGGACGGTCGAAGACACCAATGTTGGAGCGGGCGGTTCGGCGCTCAACAGCCTCGTCGCCTGGGCCCGCACCAATTGGCCCGTCTAGGAGCGATCGGGCAACGGGCCCGCCGGTCATCGACCGGTCTGCGACGACCCAGGCCTCTGTCTCGGTGATGGTGAGGATCATGCGGCTCAGGTCCGCACGATCCTCACCCCGGCGCCGAGCACTTCGACAACGCACGGCGTGGCCGACACGGTTGGCGATGGTACGGATGTCGCGCCCGGCTGATCACGAGCTGCTGGATCTGCTCGGTGCCTTCGAAGATGTCGTGGGTCTGATTCGGACTTGTCCACTGGTGACCGCTTGGGCCGTTTGTGCCCGCTGAGCTGGGGAAACGTCGACCGGAGCTACCCGCTGGTTACCCGCTGGGTATCCCTACCCCGAGGTAAAAGTAGGGATGTCGGAGCTTGACGGCGATTCACTTGCGGCGGGCGCGTTCCATGAACTGGTCGACCGAGTCCAGAACATCGGAGACAAGCCAGATCCGGTTCCGTCTTGCCGGTGAGTTCTGGCGAAGTATCCCCCATTCAGCGAGCCGATTGATGGCATTCTGAGCCGCGACAACAGACACGCCGAGGTCAGCTGCAACCGAGGAAGCTGTGACTGCAGGGCGGCCAATGCAATAGTCGAGTAGCGGCCAGACCGTGGAGTCTGCTCGGGCCGAGACGGTTTCGTTCCACGAGTCGCGGACGCTGGCGAGGTCCTGGGCGAGCCGGCTCGCGTTGTCCAGCGAGCTGAACGTTGCGTCGACAAACGCTGAGACGATTGGCTCGATCTCACCCGTTCGGTAGGTATTGAGCGACTCGAAGTAGCGCTCCGTGTCGATCAGCAGCCCTGCGGAGAGCGGAAGAATCGCCCGACGCGTCAGTCCGGCGTTGCGCAGCATCCGCTGCACAACCACGCGACCGGTCCGCCCGTTCCCGTCGGGGAATGGATGGATCGTTTCAAACTGGGCGTGAGTGACCGCAATGTGAGCCAGCCCGCCCAGATCTTGCCGGTTGGCGAAACGGATGAGATCGTCAACAGCCGCTGGTACTCGTTCGTAGTGTGGGGCGACATAGGTCGCACCGTGAGGTGAGATCGCGTCGCCACCAACCCAGACCTGCTCATCTCGGAAGTCGCCCGTCAGGCGAGGCGCCGAGTCCTTCAGCAATACCCGTTGGATCTCGATGATCTCTGCGGCATCAAGCGGCCCTTCGCCGGCCATCGCAGCTGTAAGCGTCGCGACGTTTGCTGCGATGAGATCTGCGTTGGGCTCACGTGGGCTGGCCGACGGTGCGGCATGCTCAGCTATGGCGACAGAGCTGGATGCGGCGGTCAGATTCTCGATCTGCGATGACGTAGCGGCTTCCGTTCGGAGCGCGATCACAGCGAAGCTCGCAAGACTCGTGCCGATCCGCTCATCGAACCGCGCGATTGCGGCCTCGGCTTCGGCGACTTCAGCAGCTAGAGAACCACGGAGGTTGATGAAGGGTTCATCGGCGATGTGAGGAGTGACGGGAGCAATGTAGGAGCCGGTGATCTTGGCGCGCCGGCTTCGGGAGACCATTTCGAGGTTGTCTGGTTCCCAGCGAAGCTGCTCCGTGGTGCAAGCCGGCCAAACAGGATCCTTTGTCATGGCGACATCTTACTAAAGACTAACTGATCAGTCTTTACTAAGAGGCATAGCTACCAAAGACTATTACGACAGTCTTTGGTAAAGGCTCCGCTATCCAAAGACACAACCGTCCACACGGGGAACTGGTCCGAACCGGTGGCCTCCGCACCCCGCTGCGCGCCGTTGCCGGACAATTGCTGAGCCGAGCGAGGAGCGTGACTATCGATTGGGCTTCGAGCTGCAAGACCCACTCGACTTCGCCGGTTCTCGGGCGGTCGGCCCTGCATTGTCGTCCGTCATTTCCGGGTGGGTTGCCGACCAGCTCGCGGCATGGCATCGTGACATGACGACGCCACCGGGCCCCAAGTCCTCGGCGCGAGTGTTCGCCAGATCGCCGGAAACATCGAGCTACTGCGAGCGGCGTCAGGTCGTGGGGGTGGCTCGCTGCCGCATCATGATCACCGACGTCGACAGTACGAAGACCATGCCGGCCCGGCCTCCGATCAAGCTGATACCGGCGACCGGACCAGCCGGGTCGCCGTCGGTGAGGATTCACAGGCCACCCACCGGCGTGACCAGTGCCGCCACTGCGGCGACGACGCCAGTCCAGGTCGGGAGCACTGTCGAGCGGAAAATGACCACCGCCGCCGCACCGAAGAAGAGCGTCGATGCCCACGCCATGCACACGCGTCGATCTCGGCGGGTCGAAACGGATGAACGTTCCGATGCGGTGAACGGCGATGCAGCGTTCGGCGATGAGTCGACGAACGAACCGGGGTGTTACACCGAGCCGGGTGGAGACGTCATCGATAGTAAGAAGCGGGGCCGGCAGGGCGGTTCGATACCGATTAGCGACACTCTGCTGACCGAGACGCCCCGCTCACGCCGTTGGTGCAGTCGCCAGTGCAGACCTGCACCAACACGATTTGTCGCGTCCGGCGCTATGGGGCTCCTTCCCTCATCAAATCCCAGACCCCCACAAGAAGCACGATGGCCGGACCCTGACGCGGCGACCGCAGCACCCGGCCCTGCGCTGAGAGCCCTGGCGTCAACCTGAACACCCCGAAACACCTCACATCATGGCCACAGACCATCCCACCGGTCTCTGATCACTGCGACACACACGAGCGAGTTACCCTCGCCGGTTCCGGAACCCGACCGCGATGCCACGACCACCCCGACCGAACCCGCCAGCACCCCTTCGCCACACCCGACCCTGCACCAGATCACCCCGAAATGAGTGGCACAGACTTGCTAGGTGCGCTTCGCGGCACTAGCGGAATCATCCCTGAGCTGATCGATGAGTTCCTCGACCGAGCCCTCACGGTCGTCCCAGCACCACGAAAAGCCCCGTTGACGGTGTCAGGCGACGCTGAAATAGTGATGGAGGTGGGCGACGCCGTTGCTCCATTGCGGAGGAGTTGGGACATGCGAAGGATCCTCGTGGTACTTGCTACGTTTGTCGCGGTCGGCGTGTCGGCAGGCGTGGCGGCCGCTACGCCGCCGTCCGACGTCGTGGTCGTCGTCCAAACCAGCCTCGTCACGCCAGATCCGGTGCCGTTCCAGGCGTCTGGGGCGGCTGTCGACGAGGGAGTCGTCTGTTCCGTCGGCACCGTCGTGGACGCGACGGCAAAGGTCACCGGCGCCACGCAGAACGGTTTCAACTTCCAGGGCATCAAGCACTTCACATGCGACGATGGTTCGGGCGAGTTCTTCGTCAACGTGCAGGCTCGCATTGACTTCCGGAAGGGGGACACCTTCCATTGGAACGTGCTCAGCGGAACTGGCGACTACGCGGCGCTGCACGGCGCCGGCCCCGGATTCGGGATCCCCGGTGACCCCTGTGGCGACCCGCTCGAGTGCGTCCTCGACATCTATTTCGGCGGACTTCACATCGACTGACAGTCGGTCGACCGGACATTGGAGCTGAGCGAGGGCGAAGCGCAACGCAGAGCACCCAGCCCACGTGCCCGGCATACATCACCGCACGGTGCCCGGCGCTGAGGGGCCGCTGAGTCGCCGAGGGAGCGGAGCTAGGATCGCGGCCATGGCAGCCGTTGCGATCGACCGGTCTCCTCGCATCGGTCGACGCACACCTCCCCCCGCCTCGACCCCGAACGGGCGGCCCGCGCTGGCGCTCCGGGGGTGCATCGCGATCGCGTTGACAACGGCACTCGTCGCATGCGGGCCGGACGGCGAGGATCAGAGTCGGCGGAACGAGCTGGCGAACGAGCGTGTCGTGCTCGTCGAACCGCCCGGCGCCGAACGATCAGGGTCGGTCGAGCAACATCCGCCACAACGCGACGAGCTGACACTCGAGTTCGGACCCAACTTCGTCGACCGAACCTTCGAAGTGGAGTTCAGCGACGACGTGAGCGTGTTGGGTTTCTACCTCGACGAGCTGGAAGCCGACGAGTGGGTCGACATCGACGTCATCTGCCAACCCGACTCGACCGACCGCACGGCGTGGGCTTCGGCCGTCGCGAAGAAGCGACTCGACGACTTCACCGGAACCGTCAAGGTGTCGGTCTCGTACACAGAACAACCGGCCAACGTACGAGTCACCATGTCGGCACCATTCCACGACGATGACGGTGCGGCGCCCGACGGTGCCTCCCCCGACGTGCACGCGAGCTGCGAACCGCTCCTGTAGGCCGACCGGACCCGGAAGGCCGAGCTCGCCGGATGACGATCGTTTCGGTCTTCGAAGTGCACATTTCTGAGCGGGTGACCGATCGCGTACGTGCCGGTATTGCGTGGTTCGATCGATGTGGTCTACGACATTCTGAGCGCGGGATCGCCCACCGGCGGCCGATCTGAGCGGGAGACGCGAAGATGCACTCATGGCGATCATCATCACCCGCATCGGTCAGCACTATTCGGCCGAGGTCACGCCTCCACACGGTGGAGGAAAGCCGTGGTCGACGTCTCCGCCGCGCTGACCTGCAGGTCACCGCTACTCGATTCGCATCCCCGAGATGGCCCGGCTGATCACCAGCTGCTGGATCTGCTCGGTGCCTTCGAAGATGTCGTGGCTCACCTTCACCGGTTTTGTGGATGCCGCCCACTGTTGCCACGTTCCGCTGACCAGGGCTTACGCGATCGGTGTGTCTGCTGGGTGTCGCTCAGCCCGCTGAGTTCTAGGGCCGACTAGGGATGAAATCGCGATTCCGGCACTTCGAAGATCCGTCGACTCGACGGCCGCTCCCACATCCGCCAGAGGACATGCTCCGGGATCGTGGCCGGTGGGGGAACTCGTCGGCCGCGATCCCGGTACCGCACGAGGCTCCCGAACGCTCGACTCCCCCGTCTTCGATATCCTCCGGCTGTGACGTTCCGCGAAGACCTCTTGTCGTTACGTCGCGAACGCGTCGACGCGCAACTCGAGCGGTTGTTCGAGCTGTCGGGCGGGGAAGTCACCGGACCGGCGGGATGCGGCAAGTCCTCGGCGGTGAGGGCATGGGCATCGACGACCCGGCTCGCCGACGTGACCTGGTTGTCGATCCAGCAGCGTCACCGCGACTCGAAGGTCCTGGCCGCCGATCTGTTCGACGCCCTGCTTCCGGCCGACGGGCAGGAACTCGATCCCCGACGGCTCTGACGCTGCGGGCTCGATGTCGGTCCTGGCAGATTCCGTCGAGCACGCCGGCCGTCGCGTGGTCCTGGTGATCGACGACGTCCACGAGCTCGACGACGCACCGTCGCTCGACGTGGTTCGCAGCCTGACAGCCGTCGATGGCGAGGCGCTTCGAGTCGTACTCGTCGGCAGGTGGATTCCTGCAGCAGGATTCGACGAACAGCGCCGTCGGGGCCTCCTTGCGATCTGTTCCGCAACCGACCTCCGACTCAGCCCACGGGAGACGGCGGCGATCGTGTGCGCCGCCGCCGGACGCGAGGTCAGCGATCAGGATGTCGACGTCGTCCACCAGCAGACCGACGGCTGGGCGCTCGGTGCCGCAGTGAGTGGTTTCCTGCTCAGGGACAGCACCATCTCGATGTCGTCGGCCGAGGTAACGCACGACGGCTACGGCTACTTCGACGAGATCATCGGCGATCAGGTGTTCGACTCGATCGAGCCTGACATCCAGCAATTCCTGCTCGACACCTGTGTCCTCGACACGATCGACCCGGCGCTGTGTTGCGAGCTGACCGGCCGAACCGATTGCGAGGACGTGCTCCGGCATCTGACGCGCTCCAACATGTTCACCGAGTGGATCGGCGGACAGCGGCTCACCTTCCAGTACCACCTGGTCTTCCGGTCGTGGCTGCGGCGTCGCCTGGACCGGGTGGCGCCCGGGCGCTCAGCCGAACTCCAGCGCCGGGCCGCGGAGTGGTGCCGAGCACATGAACGCCACGGGGAGGCGATCGAGTACCTGCTGGGTGCGGGCGATGACCTGGCCGCGAGTGAAGCGATCGTCGAGTTCGGGCTTCGAGCGCTCAGCGAGGGTCGCTACGACGCCGTCACCGGATGGATCGATCGGCTGCCATCCGACACCGTGGCGTCGAACGCTGCGCTGCTGATCCTGCTCGCCGAAAGCGCACACCGGTCCGGCCAGACCCGTCTGGTGACCGTCGTGCGAGCCCTTGCCTCGAACTTGTTGAAGAGCGAGCCAGCGGAGCTCCGCACGCTCAATCTCCATTTGGCGGTCGAGGTCCAACGCTGCCGGGAGCTGCACTTGGCCGGCCGGCTGGCCGACGCTGCGGAGTTGGCGTTCGAGGCCATCTCGGCTCTCGACCTCGACTCGTTGCGTCCCGACGGCACGTCCCGACCGACGTTCGGAGAGATCGCACTCGCCCACGACATCTCGTCGTTCATCCAAGTGCTGCTGGTTGCCGGCGAGCCGGAGTCGTGCGTCACGTTGTCGCAGTGGGTCCTCGACGCGTTCCCGGCGGACGACCCCAACGTGGCACCCGTGCGGATCGCGTGCCTCGGCAGGATCGCTGTGTGCGAGGTGCTGGACAGAGCCAGACCGGCGGCCTTGCAGCACGCGCGTGAGGCCGTCGCCCTGTCGGAGTATCACGGGAGCACCGGCACCGACGTCGGCTGGGCCCTCGCTGCACTGCTCGTGACCGACTCCACGGTCGATCACGCCGACGTGTATCGACGGGTCGAGCACATCGTCGACACGATCGGCTTCCCGTCGCTCATTTGCGTGGCCAGGCTGCTTCGAGCGTGGTCGCACGTCCAATCGGGCGACATCGACGCAGCACGCAGCATGCTGTCGGACGTTGAACCGATCGTGGCGTCGATGGCCCAGCCCGGCATGCTCCACGCTCTGGAGCGTCGCGTCGCCACGATGGTCGAGATGGGCGCCGACGAGCCCCTGTTGGGCGCACGAGAACGCAACGTGCTCGCCGCACTTGCCGCAGGAGCGTCCCGACGGGAGGCCGCCGAGCAGATGCATCTGTCCGTGAACACGGTCAAGACCTACGTCCAGCAGGCGTACCGGGCGCTCGGCGTCGGCACGCTGCACGACGCAGTCGCACGGTGCGGAGAGCTCGGGATCTCACTCGCTGCGCCCGATCCGGTGGAGAGGTGACCCTCGTTTTCGCCCCGGCGTGAGCTCGCCAGCCTCCTGAACTGGAGGGTTACTCGTTGCGCTGCCGGTGCCGCCGCACCACGCCGAGCCCGTACAGCACGATCGCTCCGAGAAGTGCGGCGCCGAGGACCATGAGCCAGACGGGCGAGTCGAGGTCCCAGAACAGGAAGCTGACGGCCACCCGCTCGGTGTTCTGGACCATGAAGACGATCAGCAGCGCGAGTCCGACGATGGTGGCGATGGCGCCGGCGCTCAGTTCGGTGCGGCCGTCGACGTCGAGCGGTGGTTGGTCAGGAGGCATTCATCGTCCTTGTTCGGGAGTTGGGGTCAGTGCTCTCGCGGTCGGTGCGATCAGCCCGGCGCGCAGGGACATCTTCGACCGTCGGTGAGACCGGCGCAACGGACACCTCGGGTGATCGTCGCGTTCACCCTCCGGCCACGGACGCTGCAACGGGTCTCCCTCACCGAACCACAGCTGACCGTGGCGAGGGGTGACCGGACGATTCACCCCACGTCCCGACGACACCGATGTCGGCCTGTCCTATTCTCGCCGTCGGCACGTTCGTGCCGTGTCGAAAGAATTCGAGCCTCCCAATGTCCATTCCGACTCGTCGAAACGAGGTCTGAGATGTCGTCCCAGCGGGCGTCGGCCCCGAAGTCGACGCCTGAGATCGAGCTGACGTTGCGGCTCGGGCGGTTGGCGTACGAATACGGGCTGCCGGGCTATGAACTGGACGGTCTGATGACCGACGTCGGAGCGGCGATGGGCCTGACCGGCAGCGTGATCGCGACGCCGACCTACCTGGACTACACCGTCGACGCACGGAGCGGCACCGGCCAGCACCGGATGATGGCCACGCTGGGCGACGTTTCCTACGATCTCGGCAAGCTGTCTCAGACGATGCGTCTGGCCGACCAGATGCGCACGGGTGGGGTTCCCGTCGACGAGGCCAACCAACGGCTGGACGAGATCGAAGCCCTTCGTCCGTACTACAGCTTGCCAGTCGTTGGCGTGGCCTATGCCGCGTGCGGAGCGGGATTTGCCGTGACCTTGTCCGCGGCGTGGCAGGACGTCGGATTGGCGGCGGCCCTCAGCGTCGTCGTCTTCTTGTTGGTCCGTGCGTCGAGCAGCAATGAGTGGTTGAGGAGCCGGATCAACGTGGTGGCATCGTTCGTTGCCTCGGTGCTGGCCAGCGTCGTTGGCGTGATCGTGGGGAGTGGCAACTCCTACATCGTCGCATTGTGTGCCTTCGTGGTCCTGATCCCGGGGCTCGGTTTGACGCTGGGCGTCTACGAACTTGCGATCGGTCACACATTGCTGGGATGGAATCGCTTCATCAGCGCCGGCATGGTCACCATCGGCCTGTTCGCCGGGGCGTCCATCGGGGCGATGGCCGTTCGGGCGTTGTTCGGCACCGCCGATCTGCCCGTCTCGGCGCGGCCGACGGCGTTCGTGCAGTGGTTGTTTCTCGTCGTGTTGATGGTCGGGCTGGTCGTCGTGTTCCAGGTGTCGCCGAGGCAGGCGCCATGGGCGGTCGTGGCCGGGCTCCTTGCGTACGGCGGACTCGAACTCGGCGGTCGAGCAGGAGTCTGGCAGGGCCCGTTTCTCGGAGCGCTCGCCCTCGGGCTGTTCGCCGGGCTGTTCGTCCGACTCCGATCCCGTGCGAGCCCGCTCATCGTGGTGCTCCCGGGCATCTTGATCCTGGTCCCGGGTGTCGCCGCGTACGCGTCATTGCGCGCACTCGACACCGGCCCGACAACCGGAGCGACCGGTTCCGTCGAGGGGGTCGTCTTTCAGATCTTCGCCATTCTCGCCGGTCTCTACGTCGCCGGTTCGATCATGGCGCTCCCGGGCATCAAGCTCGAACCGCCGGTGCCGAACGACAATGAAGCTGAGGATTCCTGATGCAGACCCCTCCGGGCTCGCCCACCGACAGTACCGACAGCACCGACGACGCTGCCGCACCACCTGACGGAGGCGGGACGCAGCCGTCGATGTCTGCGTCGCTCTTCGTGATCGGTTCGATGATCCTGTTGATCGTCATCTCGGTCGTGATGTTCGGGAGCGAGGTTGCCGACGGCCCACTTCAGGTGAGCATGACGCTGGCAACACTGATCTCCATCGCCGTCGCGGCGCGATACGGGCACACCGGTGCCGTGATCAGCAAGGCCATCGACAACGGGATCAACGGCGTGGTGGGAACACTCTTCGTCATCCTGGCGATCGGTTCGCTGATCGGAACCCTCTACCTGTGCGGTGCGGTGGCCTCGGTCGTCTACTACGGCGTCGACCTGCTGACCGCTGACTACTTCTACGTCACCGTGTTCCTGCTCGCCAGCGCACTGAGCTACATGTTGGGGAGTTCGCTGACCACCGTCGGTGCGCTCGGCGTGTCGATGGTCGGGCTGGCATCGGTGCTCGGCGTCGACCCGGCGATCGCTGCCGGCGCGGTCGTGTCGGGAGCGATTCTGGGCAACAAGGTCGCGAAGATCTCCGACACCGCGAATCTGACCGTTGCCACCGTTGGAGGCGAGACGATCGCGACGCACTCGAAGGCCGTGACGCGCACGATGATCCCGGCGGCGATCATCACCGCAGCGGTCTTCCTGGTGCTCGGTCTCACGGTCGAATCGACGCAGAGCGGTGGCGACTTCAGTCAGGTGAAGGACGCGGTGAGTGGGCAGTTCAACGTGTCACTGCTCGCGTTTCTCCCGATTGTGCTGATCGTGGTGCTGTCCGCTCGCGGCATGTCGGCGTTCCTGTCGCTGGTCATCCCGGCGATCGCTGCCGTGGTCCTTGCAGGCTTCACGCAGCACGACCTCATCGTCTCCTTGGCCGACGATGGAAGGAGCTACTTCGGCAGCGTGATCGAAGTCGGGATCGACACCTTCGCCAACGGGTTCGCACTCGACAGCGGCAACGACGACCTCGACCGGGTGTTCGTCGGCGGGGGGACCGCGTCGATGCTGACGACGATCTGGCTCGTGCTGGTCGCAGCGGCCTTCGGCGCCATCGTCGACTACGTGGGCATCCTCAATCGGGTCGTGACGCCGGTGATCAACTGGACCAAGAACACCATCTCGCTGATCGGCGTGACGATGGCGTCCTCGATCGGGATGAACCTCGTGACCGCCGATCCGTACACGAGCATCGAACTCGTCGGGCGCACGTTCCGCAGCGAGTACCAACGTCAGCGCCTGGAGCCGGTCGTGTTGTCGACGTCGATCGCCGACTCCGGCACCACCGTGTCGCACATCATCCCCTGGAACATCCACGGCGCGCTCTTCGCCGGCACGCTCGGTATTGCAGCGGTCGAGTGGGCGCCCTACACGGTCTTCGCCTACGTGACTCCGATCGTCTCGTTCGCCATCGCCGCAGCACTCTCCAAGAAGCGGCGAGTTCCCGACGACCAGGACATCGACCAGGTCTATGGTCCTGAACCAAGGCCCGCCGGGCCCGACCGAACTGCGTGACAGCTGTACCGGGGTTCGGCAGCGCGGCGAACACATCCGGCATCGACGACGCCCCGGGCTTCATGCGCGCGGCGGCGATTGCGCTCGCCGGAGAGTGATGTCTGGCTGCCGAAGGCAGTTGGCCCGCTCTCGACCCAGTGTCAATCGCGTCTCCTTCGCCTGATTCGGGGTGAACGTGATGTTCACCCCCGCTGCAGTGGCTCAGCTGACCGAGGCGCTTTACGTTCGCGAACGTGGTCGAACCATTCGACTACGGCATGGATCGGGTCACCCGATCGCCTTACTCAACGGAGAACAACCATGTCGGAAGAAAACCTCGTCCTCTACGCCGCCACCTACGCCGACGGTGACAGCGCCCGCGCCGACTTCGACGATTTGAAGGCCGCGGAAGGACCAGATCTCCTGGTCGTCGGTGCGATCGTGATGAGCCGCGACGCGAACGGCGACGTCGATGTACTCGAGTCCGGCGACGGCGACACCGCTGCGGGAGCGATGCTCGGCGGCGGCGTGGGCCTCGTCGTCGGCCTCTTCGCTCCACCACTTCTGGCCTCGACAGCGATCGGTGCCGGGATCGGCGCACTGCTCGGACATCTGACCAAGAAGCACGAGGAGAAGGAACTCGGTGTCGAACTCGACGAGTACTTCCCGGCCAACTCGTCAGCGGTCGTCGCCGTCGTCGACGACGTCTACCTCGACCGTCTCGAGGCGGTGCTCGGCAAGGCCAGCAAGCGGGTGAACAAGGCGATCGACCGCGACGACTACGACAAACTGGTCAAGGCAGTCTCGAAGTCGGCTGATCAGATCGACGACGCACTCGAATCCTGAAAACCTCCTCCCGGAGGAGTCGAGCATCATCGACCCTCCGGGAACCTGATCCACGCATTCACGTTCTCGAACCCCTGAACTTTCAATCCAGAAGGATCTCCATGAGCCAAGACGACGCAGAATCAGCGACGGAAGTCAATCCGTACGCCACCAAGGATCATCCGTACGCCACCAAGGACTTTCCCCTTGCGACTGAATTCAACCCGTACGCAACGGGGAAGGACTACTCCACGATCCCTCAGCGATTGCACGAGTACCCGTCGTCTGACCGGGCGAAGAAGATGGTCCATGACTCGTTAGTCATCGACACGCTCTTCTCCGGCACCTGGCCAGAGCAGTGGTCGACTCCTGAAGCCCCGGAGTTTCATGACTACATGGACCGTGTCATTGCCGGCGGAGTGAAGGTGATGGCTCTCTGCCCTTCAGCTGATGCATTGAATACATCCTCCTGCGGTGTCGTTGAAAGCCTTGCAGTTCTATCTCGCGAAGATCAACGAGTTCCCTGACAAGTACAAGATCGTGCGGACCACCAAGGACATCGACGACGCAGTCGCCGAAGGGAAGCTGGGGCTCTACTTCACGCATCAGGGGACCGGCCATTTCGAGGGTGATCCCGACAATGTCGCGATCTGGCGTCAACTCGGTTATGGCTACTGTT
This sequence comes from uncultured Acidimicrobiales bacterium, assembly GCA_963700995.1. Classification (GTDB taxonomy): domain Bacteria; phylum Actinomycetota; class Acidimicrobiia; order Acidimicrobiales; family JAHEJN01; genus JAHEJN01. The sequence goes on along the minus strand of CAVOZP010000004.1, from coordinate 37,981 downwards.
TGTTGGCCTACAACCAGCAAAATCCGGTGGGTGACGGTTGTTTCGTGGAAGAGAACGGTCCGCTGACCGACTACGGGAAAACGCTCATCGATGCGTACAACCGCTACGGCATGCTCGTGGATGTGAGTCACACCGGTGAACGCACGTCGCTCGACGCCATCGAGCGGAGCAGTCAACCGGTCATCTCGTCCCACTCCGTCGCCATGGCGATCGCAAAGTATCCGCGCAGTCTCGAGGATTCGGTGATCAAGGCGATTGCGCAGAGCGGTGGTGTGTGTTCCATCAACTGCGTGGGCGCCTTCGTCGACATGTCGCAACCCGGAGATCGTGACGACGGAGATGCTCTTCCGCCACATCGACTACATGGTTTCCCTCGTTGGCATCGACCATGTCGGATACGGTTCCGACTTCATCCCGGATGTCACCTTCACGTCCGATGGGATGCAGACGCCATTTGGTGCAGCGATCTTCCCAGACGGCGGTTACACCGCGAAGACAGGCGCAATGGGATTCCCGACACCTGCCTCCTATCAGATCCTCGCGGCCCTCGTGGACAAGCTGCTCGACGAGGGATACTCCGAAGAGGACTGCGTCAAGTTCGTCGGAGGAAACATCTACCGGGTCATGAGCGAAGTCTGGAAGTAAACGCCAGAGACCGTGTTCGACACGATGAAAGCCCCATCAACATCATGAAAGACGGATCAACATGACCACCCAATCTTCCGAACTGATCATCCGCGGCGCGCTGGTGTTCGACGGTGTGAACGAACAGCTCGTCGAGGGCAAGGACGTGCACATCGTCGACGGCAAGATCGCGAGCTTCGACGCCAACCCGGCCGTCGATGCTTCGGTTCCGGTGATCGATGCGAGCGGCCGGACGTTGATGCCGGGCCTCATCGACGCCCACTACCACTCCATGTTCAACTTCTGGCCGATTAGTCGAGTGATGAACGCCGACTTCGGGCTCCTCAGTATTGCGGCGGCGAAGGCCGCGGGCGAGACGCTGCTTCGCGGATTCACCACGGTTCGAGATACAGGCGGCAACAGCTTCCCGGTTGCCCAGGCCACTGACGCAGGATGGATCGACGGCCCCCGCGTGTATCCGTCCGGGGCCATGATCAGCCAGTCGGGCGGACACGGTGACTTCCGCGGCCCGCACGTTGTCCCCTCGAACGCGACGGATCCCCTCGACTACCTGCAGCAAGTCGGCCACTTCTTGCTCGCCGACGGCGTACCCGAGGTGATGAAGCGGACTCGGGAGGTCCTGCGCATGGGAGCGACGCAGATCAAAGCGATGGCTGGCGGTGGAGTTGCGTCGCTGTACGACCCGCTGGACGTCACCGAGTACACGTTCGAAGAGATGAAGGCGATCGTGGACGTCGCCAAGTCCTGGAACACCTACGTCGCAGTCCACGTCAACACCGACGCCGCCATTCGTCAATGGTTGGACGCCGGCGCCCTCTCCCTCGAGCACGGCTTCTTCATGGAAGACGGCACGGCGAAGCTCGTGGCCGAGCGGGGAGCCTGGTGGAGCATGCAGCCCATCATGAACGACGAAGACGCCATGACGTTCGAGGACCCGATCAGTACGGCGAAGTTCGAAAAGTTGGTGACCGGGCTGAACGACGCGGTCACCGCCGCCAGGAAGTACAAGGTCAAGACGGCGTTCGGGTGCGACATGTTGTTCGACCCATCGCAGACTTCGAAGCAGGGCAAGTATCTGGCGAAGCTGCAGCGGTGGTACACGCCGTACGAAGCCCTGAAGATGGCGACTGCCGACAACGCGGAACTGCTCAAGATGTGTGGCCCGCGCAATCCCTACCCGGGCGACCTCGGGGTCGTGAAGGAGGGAGCCCACGCCGACCTGATCCTCGTCGACGGCAACCCGCTCGAAGACCTCGACCTCGTGGCCGACCCGGAGAAGAACTTCTCGATGATCATGAAGGCCGGCATTGTCTACAAGAACACCATTGGCAATGGACAGGACGCCGCGAGGTGAGCGCCGTGCAACGGTGGGAGACGCTCGTGCCAGGCCCCTCGTCTGGACCGAGCAACGCCTATGACCGCCTCTCGGAAGCCGAGCTGCGTCAGCTCGCCGCCCTGGCGAGGATCCGTTGGTTGATCCAAACCGGACGAGATACGCCGGATGGCACATCGAGACAGGAAGCCGACCGCATCGTGCAGTCGTTCGCGGCGCGCGGAACGGACGCGGACTGGTTGCTGTCACAGCGCGAGGCAGTCCAACAGAACCGGATCCAACGGTCCTTCAACGCCGAAGTCGAAGGGAAACGAGCAGAGTTGAGCGGCCTGGTCCTCCCGCTCGACCTCAGTGCGGACGGCAAGCAATTCACGCGATTCCTGCTCACGCCGCAGCTCGGGGCATGCAGCCACGAGCCACCTCCACCTCACCACCAGGTGGTGCTGATCGAGGCCGGCTCGCCGATCACCACCTGGCCTGACACCACTGGCCCCGGAGCCGGCGAACTCGCACTGTCCGTCGCCGGTTCCATCCGATTCGCCCCCTCCAGCCACCACGCCTACCGCGTCGACGGTATCCTGCGTGTCGACGCGAGCTACACGGTCGAACCCGATGACCTCGAACTCGCCGCATTGTGAGCGTCCCGAACGCAACGCCTGGGTGACCTTCGACGATCGAACAGCAGCCTCATCACAAGTATGTTTCCACCATGATGTCACTGATCCTGATCATGCGAAGGTTTGCCAAGGTGGTCCGCGCCGGCTGGGACGACGAGGAGTTCCGCGGCCTAACAATCGTGCTCACGTCCTGGGTTGCGAGCGGCACCATCATCTACGCGCTCAGGGAGGGCTGGAGCGTCGTGGACTCGCTCTACTTCTGCATCATGACGCTCACGACCGTCGGCTACGGCGACCTGACACCGACAACGTCGACGATGAAGATGTACACGGTCGTGTACACGGTCATGGGCATCGGTCTGTTCGTCGCGTTCAATGCACAGCTGGCGAAGTTCGCGTTCGCCAGCCAGCGGAAGGATCCCGACACCACGACGTCCTGAACTCCGGTGGCCTTCCCTCCGTACGACTCGTCTGACCATCGAGGCCACCGTGGTGAAGAATCAGCCAATCAATAGGAGATCCCGGAGAATGCCCAGCAACGAGATCCGGTAAGTGCCCAGCGCAGAGCGCGTCGGTGCGTCAGGCTTCGAGCCGCTCGAGGTGGACAGCCCGATGGCGAAGTGGAAGCAGCCGCAATCGACAGAGTTCATCGAGAAGGCGCGGCAGGACTACAGCTTCCCGAACTGGCAATCCGGCAACGAGCAGTCGATCTACTACAACCTGAACATTCCCGAGTTCTTCAAATGCTCGTACGTGCCGCCAGCGGACGAGTTCTTCAGGCTCGAGCGGTCGATCGATCCGACGGTCCTGGATCTGACATTCACCGCCCATGACGGCACCACCACGCCACCCCTCAGGGAGTACCTGGTCGGGAAGCGGCAGGTTCAGGCGATGATGATGGCCCACCAGGGAAAGTTCGTGTTCGAGATCTTCCCTGGCATGAACCCCACCGACTCCCACATCTGGATGTCGGCAGCGAAGACGACGGTCGGGCTGCTCATGGCGATGCTGATCGACGAGGGCAAGGTCGATCCTGACAAGCCGGTGCCGACCTATGTGCCAGAACTGCGTGGCACGCATTGGGAACAGGCCACCGTCAGGAACGTCATGAACATGTCGTCGGGGCTCGACATCGAGGAGAGCATCGCGACAGACCGACCGCCTGGGTGAACGCCGCCATCACCGAATCAGGAACGAACCGCAAGATGCTGCCCAGCCGCAACAGCCCCAGCCCGACCATGAACGCCCCGGTCAGCAGGGTCAGGATGAACAGAGCGTCCTGGGCGGTTGCCTCCGACGGCGAGACCTCGGGCACGGTGGCCACGATCAGCGCCATCGCACTCGTCGCCTGGATGCTCATCGAAACTGAACTCGTGAAGAAGGCACCCGAGAAGCCGCCGACCATGTAGGCATAGACGCCGGCGATCGGGTTGATCGCATGCGTGCCGGGACCGCCACTAAATCGATGTCCGACGCTCCGGCAGAGCCTTTGGCTCCAGACCGTATGCATCGTTCGGATCCTCGTCGGTGGGGATGACGTCCCGGCGCGAGAGCCATACCGCTGACGCGATGAGGACTAGCGGCGTCGCCCAGATGACGACGGCATACCCAGCGAGGCTCAGGGTGCCGATGCCGAGCACCCCGGCAACGAAGGCGCCGTGCACATTCCACGGGATGATGCTCGACAGCAGGGATCCGGACGCAGCGATCGACGCCGATTGGGTCACAGGTTCGAGGCGTGCCTCCTTGAACCGGTCGCGGTAGGTCTCGGCTCCAACGATGATGGCCACGTATGGGTCGGCCATGGCCAGGTTGAAGCCGGTCGCCGTCGCTGCCGATGCGACGATCAGGCGCGCCGAGGTCTTCGCCCAACGCAGGAGCGGCGCGATGGCCCTGGCGAGCATGCCCGTCCTCGACATCAGCCCGCCATACGCCGAAGCCACCAGGATCAGCCAGACCGTCGGCAACAGGCCGACGGCACCGCCACCGAAAAACACGCTGTTCAGCTCGACGGTCGGGCTGTCGAGATCGAACCCGTTTCCCAGTGTCTCGATGCTCACCTCTGCCCATTGCACGACGTAGTTCCGGTCGTCACCGGCGAGCCGCTCGATCAGATCGCGCTGGGTGAGTCCGGCGACGACGACGGCCGACAGCGCACCCGACAGCACTGCGAAGAAGGCGGACGATCGCGTCGAGACCGCGAAGACCACGATCAGCGGTAGGAGGCAGAGTAGCGACACGGAGAACTCGGTCTCGATGATCTTGGTCACCGCGCCGCCGTCGAACGACTCACCCCCGTCGCGTATCCCGAGATAGATCATCAAGACCAGCGTCGCGATCCAACCCGGTGCCAAGATGCGGATCATGACGCTCGACTGGCGCGTTGGGGTGACACCGCCGACCATGTCCGTGGTCAACACAAGTGTGTCGGAGACCCGAGCGACCGCGTCGCCGGTGAACGCACCGGCGACCACTGCGGCGGCAGCCACCTCCGGTGACAGCCCCATGAGCGGAGCCAACGCGACGAACGGCACGCCCAACCCGGCAACCGTCGTGAACGAACTCCCGAGGATGACGCCGATCAGCGTGGCGACCACCAGCGCGACCGGGTACAGCACGGTCGGCGTCGCGAGCTCGGCACCGTAGGACAACAGCGTGGCGATCGTCCCCGCGAGCAGCAGCGACGACACCAGCATCCCGATGGAAATGATGAGGAAGAACGTCGCGATCGCCGATGTGATACCGCTGACCATCGATTCGCCGAGGAACTCCCGAGGTCGGTCGTTCGTCGACCGAGCTGCGATCAGCACCGCAACCGACAGGCCGAGGGTCATTGCGACCTGCAACGGCCCGGTGTCGACCTCACCGCCGAACAGCGCGACCGAGAGCAGGATCGCTGCCACCATCGCTCCGAGGGCCGACAGCGATGCCGCCAAGGACGGCGATGGTGCGAGGGCGTCGGCTGGTGGTTCGGGAGATGTCACGGTGGTCCTCGAGAGGTCCGAGCCGCGCTGGCCACGGGACGGGCGATCGCGCGTAGGCGCCGGCAGACGCTGCCGACTCAGACTACGCGATCAGTGTGCCCGCGTGCTCCCGAGACTGCCGAGAGGGCGTCGGGTGAAACTGCGGTTCACCCTGCGCCGTCAACTGTCAACCGTCGATCCGAGACTCGACCATGCCCGCACCGGCGATCGCGTGGTTTCGCCTCCTTTCCAGAGGATGCACGCGCGTGCGCTGGGCGTTGTTGTGAGGTCGAGATGATGGTCATCGAGACCACCAAGCTCCGCGCCGTACTGGCTCCCGACACCGCTCGTGAACGGCACTCATTTGCGGTCCTGTCCCCGAGATCCGGTAGCCGCCACCGGAGCCCGCACGAGCCCGCACGAGCCCGCTCAGTGGGCACAGGCCCTGCCCTCAGCGGCATCGCTCACGCACGGAGAGACCCGAGACACAACTGGAGGTTCGTTCCGAACCCCCGACGCGAGATCATGCAGGCATTGGACGGATCAGCAGGAACGGAGCCGCAGCAGGGTGCGGTTGGCCCGCTTTTGGCCATCGACGAGGTGGCGGACCGGCTGAACGTGACGCCACGCTTTGTGCGACGGCTCATGATCCGGAGCCCGGAGCCGAGCAGGAAAGCCCACACCGGATAGAGCCGATCGCCTTCGTGCAGCGCGAGGAAGTGGCGCGCTTGCTCGGCGGACCAGTGCTTGGGCACTGCCTTGCGGGCCTTCGGTCGGGGCACCGCCAACAGTGGATTCGCCGTTCCAGTAGAGGCGGAACCGATCAAGGATCCAGGGCAGCTCAACCCGGGTGAAGCGCTCGACACTGGCGACCTCGGTCCTGGCCAGCTCCGACCGCAGCTCGTCCCAGAACCCGGGCCCGGGATAGACATCGAGCGGTTCGTCGGCCATGCCGGGGACGAGATCCCGTCTCAGCTGGCAGCGTCGTGTTCGGCCATCTGGGCCACAAGGCTCGCCGCCCGACGTTCAGCGTGGGCACGCCCTTCCGGCGTCCGGTCAGCTGCCTCGCGTGTGGCCCGGCACTGGGCTCGGTACTCTGCCCAGTCGCTCTCAGACATGGTTGCCATCAGGTCGACGCCTCGTAGGCGAGCGTCAGTTATCCGCTGTACCCAGTCGGTTGCCACACTCAGACACTAGCGCGGCAGCGCCATGCCGACTGCGCTGGACCAACTGGTGCTTCGACTGCTGCGAGATTATGGCCCGGTCCAGCCGTCCGGTATCGCCGGGACCCGAGCGCGGCGGATCGTCGTTTGTGAGCAGCGTTACCGAGCGGGTCGCAGTCATGCGCAGAGTGTCCCACTCCCCGATCGTAGGTGCCGTATTGGGTGGGTTGACCGGCACGAGGGTCGAGGACATCCCGGTCGAATCGCGTCGCTCATGCAGGCCCCGTCCCCGGCCGACCATCGCGTCGGTCGCCTCAGTGGCGGGGCCAAATGCGAAGCCGTGCCTCGAACGACAGCGGCGCGCCGGTGTCGGGATCATCGGTCACCGTCCCGCGCCAGTACATGCGGCTGCCCTCGGTCACGCCCGGGAAGGTCGGGTCACCCGTGACCTTACCGATGGCAAAGGCCGGGTTGCTTCCGCCGATGAAGCCGATGCCCGCCTCGTCGCCCTCGATCAGGGTCGGGCCACAGGCTTCGACGGCATCGGGGATGCCGTCTTCTCCGAGGTCGAAGATCCCCCAGCGCTCATCGAAGTACACGTAGTTCGGCCCCTCCTTGGAGTCACGTCCGGAATCGTCGGTGCACGGTGTCGGCTGGAAGTCCCCTTCGATGTCACCCCGAATCGCGCCGAAGGCCAACCCGCAATTCGGTATCCAACGCCAGGAATTCGAGGATCTCTTCGCCATTCCACCACCGTCGACTCAACGCGTGGGCCACGCCGGCCCGCGCCCATCCGGCAGCCAGGAAGATCTGCGGCAGCAGCACCCAGCTGGGGAGGTGCTGATACCGGTTCCTTGCTCGCCCAGAATGACGACCCCACCTCGGTAGCGACCACTCGGGAACGGCCCAAGCAGTGCGCCCGATATTCACGGCCAAGGCAGGAGCGCGGACGTCGCTCGCGTCACTGCCTCGGCGCGTGGTCCTCGAACCCCCAAGCCACCCGGCTGATGTCGGGGAATCCTGTGAACATCTTGTGATCATCGTCGGCGCACTCACGACGGACGCCCTCGGTCTCCTCCGCGTGGGCGGATGTTGAACGGTGCGCCACCGGCGGGCCGGTTGACGACGGTCCCAATCGGTTCGGGGGTGCGTTCTGCTGTCGGGGTCACGTCGAGGCGCTGTGCGAAGCGGGCGATCATCACGACGAGTTCCATCTGGGCCAGCGCGAAGCCGAGGCACATGTGCGGACCCCGCCCAAACGGGATCCATGCTTGACCGGTGGCAGCCTGCTGTTCCTCGGTCAAGTTAAGGTATCGGTCAGGGTTGAATTCGAGCGGATCTGTCCACGTGTGCGGGTCGCGGCCCGACAGATGTGGCGACCACGCGATGAGCGTCCCCTTCTTGATGGTGTGATCGCCGATGTGGAGGTTGCGTGCTGCCAGCCGGGCGCCGATCAGTCCGGCAGGGTGGAGCCGGAGCGATTCGTGGACGACACGCTGGGCCTCATCGAGCCGCCTCAGCGTGCCGTCATCAGGGGCAGGGCGAGTCTCTTCGTACGGCCCGAGTATGTCGTCAGCCTCGGCGCGCAGCCGGGTCCAGACGCCCGGATCCAATGCAGCGCACCACAGCAGCCATGCAAACGATGACGCTGTCGTGTCGAAACCAGCACCGATCAGCGTGACGACCTGATCGCGGATCTCGGCGTCGGTGAGGGTGTCGTCGTTGGCGACGACCTCGAGGATGTCGTACGGGTCGCCAGTCGGATGGGCGCGACGTAGGGCCATTTCTTCGTCGATGATCGACTCCCCGCGGTCCTGGGATCGGTCGGGTCAACCTGGCCGAAGACTGACTCGAAAACGACGAAGGCTTTGCGCCCATGAGTTCCACCATACGACGGCGCGTCGTGAGCACGCATCCGTGAGACGACGTCGCCGACCGTGCGCAAGTTGCCGTTGCGGGCCAGACCGGCCCCGGCCGCACACTTCGTCGCACAGAATCACCATCGAGACCGCGGTTGGCGCGCCGCACCGCGGCCCAAGCAGCGCACCCGATATTCGCGTCGGCGGTCAACGACCGATCACGAATGATGGTCGCGTTACGAGCTGCCTGTTGGACAGCTGGGCCTGCTGCTGCCCGCCGGAAGCGGAGTGGGTGGTCCGTCTTGTTGGGGCGCGATCATCGATCGGGTGTCTTCTCCGTCGTTCAGAGTGGCCGGTAGGCCGTCGACAGTCGCCCGATCTTCGTGGCGATGAACGACGATCACCCTTCGTTCTTGTTGATCTCGTGGTTGATCCGATCGACGCCGTGTCGTGCAGTTGGATGCCGGCCGGCTCTCATCGCGCCGCTCCGCCGACGCGCTACGAATCGTCGGGTATGCGCCGGACGTGGGCTTGGAGCCGTCGTGATCGCGCAGCAGACTGCTGGCGTCTATTCGGGTGCGGCCGGGAGCGATCCGCGTTCTGATCTCGCCTACTTCTCGGCAAGTGGCTCGAAGACCACGACAGCGGTCTCTGTGGAGCGACGTGCGGCATAGGCGTCGAGGTTCTTGTCGATCTCTGCCTGTCGCGCCCACAGGCGTTCGCGTTCCTCACCCTCAGCTGCATGCGCGGACACGTGACGCGGACCGTCGACAAGTTCGACTTCGGCGTCGGGATGGGCCTGCAGGTTGAGCCACCATGCCGGCTCGCCCTCTCCCCAGCCGTTCATGGCGATCGAAACCAGATTTGAGCCGTCCTCGAAGTAGCCGACGACCACACGGCGCTGCCGACCGCTGCGTCTCCCGATGGTGGTGAGACGCAACGCGCCCCACCCGTCGGGCTTGGGCCGCCACAGCCCCAGTCGGCCGCCACTCACTCGGAGCACGGCGCGGTGTGCGTACCAGAACGAGCGGATGAACCAGCGAGGAGGCAGGCGCGGCTGCTTCATCGATCGAGCTGAGGTGGGTTGCTCTGGCATTGGCGCTCCTCGGACGGCGCCCGCACTGAATCGTTCACAACACGGACGCCCTCTACCTCCAGACTGGGTCGCGGCACCATTTCGCACCAGGGGCCGAAGTCCTCCTTGACGCTGGTCGGCGCCGCTCGCTTCAGGCCCGCCGTCGCGGCTCCCGCGTCGACGAACTAACCGAGACCAACCATGGCGTCACCCCTACGCCGCCAAGAGATAGCCGCTCCGATTGCCCGTTCCGGGCGTCACACGCAAGCGCCGCTGAGGTTGCATCGGCCGACCGGAGTCCGCTCGATAGTGCCGCCCGTAATCCCGGTCCGGATCGTCTGGGTCGCGCCACAGATCGGCCCAAGTGCAGTGCCCGGTAACAGAGCAGGCGACGTCGGCGTCCACCCGAGCGGCAACCGGTACTGGCCTGGTTCAACCGCCCGGGAACGCGACCACGCACAGTGCGATGAGCGTTCTCCCGCTCGACGACGGCCCGGTCGTCACCCTCGGTGGGCGGCGCCCATAACGCGGAGCGTTCCGCCGCGTGCGATACGTGCCGGTGAGTTGTGAATGGTGGGTGCCGTCGGCGAACGTTATCGAGCGGGCCTCGAAGGGTCGGCAGTCAGTCGAGGGCATCGAGCCGGTGACTCCAGATTGCCGGATAGCGCGTGGGTTCGGACGTCATCCATCGGCGTCGATATGCGTGCCCCGGGCGGCGTTACGTGATGCCGAGCTTGGTATGCGGCACCCATGTGAGACCGGCACCGCTCCCACCCCAACTCGCCCAGCGAGCTTGGCGTCCAGCCCGAGCTCGACGACCCTCTCCGCGCGACGTCGTGACGAGCGCGAGCAGCGCCTCTCGCGAATTGTCGGCTGAGCAGAGCGAGCACGAATGGTAGATTCGAGGTCGTGAGCATGGAGTCCGCGCTGAGTGGCGCGGCGGCCCAGCGTCGTCGCTCCACCGACGTGTTCGAGGCGGCCTGCGGGCCGTCGCGGTCTCGTCTGAATGAGGGATCGCTGGCGTATGTGGACCACGAGGAAGCGTCACGCCATGGTCTCGACGGGATGTGGGTGACCGAACTGTTCACGGTCGTGTTCGAGCGCACGCGAGCTGCTGTCGAGCATGCTGCTGCGGCGACACTGCTCGACCACCGGCAAACCCTGTCGATTCCACCACTCGTTCCGGGTGATCACGCCGTCGACGGACGCGCTCGACATGATCGCCGCGAGGTTCAACGTCGACTCGGTCGGCCGCTTCCTCGGCCGCAGGGTTCGGTTCGCGGGCGACGTCGTCGGCGGCAAGCTCCTCGACCGCCTCGACGAGGTCGTCGACACCGAGATCATCCTGTTCCCGGTCTGAACGCCGACGCCGACGCTGGCCGATCCACCATCCTCATCGGAGTCGCAGCGGCAGTCGCCCGCTCAGTGTCCCTTCCGAAGGAGCTGTCCAGATGTTGACCTCGTTGGGTTACCCCGATTGGCTCGTCCCGCTCGTCGGCTGGTCGGCCGCCGCGCTGTTCGTGGCCGCCGTGGTCGGCCACGCCGTGCGTCCCAAGTACCGCCGGCTGTTCGGACGGCGCGCGCTCGGCCGGTCGCTGTGGAACGCGCTGTTGCCGTCGATGTGGGTTCAGATCTACCTGTGGTTCGCGCTGATCGTCCTGTGGACTCCGGTCTGGTGGCTGGCCCGGGCGGGCAGCGAGCTCACCGGGCTCGGGTCCGCGACGGCGTGGTTCGTTGTGGCGGTGGTGGCGCTCTCTGGGGGCTGGCTCGTGAGGGGCCTCACGGGGCGCAGCGTCAATCGGGCCTTCGTCGGTCGAATCGACCTCGACGACGCGCCTCCGGTCCGGACCAAGCGGGTGGCGGTGATCGGGGCCGGGATGGCAGGGCTCGTGGCGGCGAAGGAGCTGCGGGCCGAGGGCCACGTGGTCGTCGTGTTCGAGCGGACCGAGGGGCCCGGTGGGGTCTGGGCGTCGAGTAAGGCCCGGGGCGGCGTGGCCTGGGGGTCGACGATGACGTCGACCGGTGCGCTGAACACGACGTTGTCCGATTCGCTGACCGAGGTCTTCCACGACGAGCACGAGCGCTTCCCTCATCACCTCAACCGCCGGCAGTTCCTTGACCTGCTCGAAGACTACGAGTCACGCCACGGCGTGTTCACCGACTCGCTGCGCTGCAACGTGGAGGTCGAGGCCATGACCCGCCGGGCCGACGGACGGTGGAGTCTGCGGGTTCGCGACACCGTCGGTGGCCTCGTCGACGAGGAGGTGTTCGACGCCGTCACGATCTGCACCGGGCTCAACAAGGAGGCCTTTACCCCGCAGATCGACGGGCAAGACCGCTTCGCCGGTCCCCAGCTGCACGCCGAGGACTATCGGCCGCAGGACGCCGGGCAATTCGCCGGTCGACGGGTCCTCGTGATCGGTCTCGGCGAAACGTCCTCCGACGTGGTCAAGGACCTCGTCGAGCACGGTGCCGAGCACGTCGTGGTGTCCCAGCGGGGGCCGACCTGGGTCATCCCTCGCGACGTCGGCAGCCTGCCGCCCGACCACTGCGAGACCCGTCTCGTGCATGACGGCCCGATGTTCCACCGCTGGGCGATGCTCGTCGCCGGGGCCGCCCCGTACGCGCTGTTCCCGATCCTGCTTCCCTGTCGGGTACGGCCTCCCAGGATCGCCCACGTCCTGCGCATCCTCGTCGCCAACCATCCGAAGAAGTGGTTGCTGTGGCGGATCGGTTCGATCAACTGGACCAAGTCGGACAACATCTACGACGCCATGGCGACCGGGCGGTGCACGGTCCGGCGAGACGTGGCCCGCCTGGAAGCCGATCGGGCGGTCTTCGCCGACGGGGACGAGGTCCCCGTCGACGCCGTCGTCTACTGCACCGGGTACCGACCAGGCCCGTCGCTGCTCCCCCCGGCGACGGCGGCCGACGGGGACGACGGACCGGCCGTGCCCCGGTCGGCCCGTGACCTGTACAAGCTGACCATCCCGCCCGACCACCCCGGCGTCGCCTTGGTCGGCTTCGCTCGCGGCCAGATCGGGGCCATCACCCTGAGCACCGAACTGCAGGCTCGCTGGTGGGCGTTGGTGGTGTCCGGCAAGCGGGAGCTCCCCGCTCCGGCGGAGATGCGTCGCCACATCCGAACCCTCCGCCACCACGGTCGCCGCTTCCACCAGCCGACGCGGACCACCCCCTGCTTCGCCTACTCGATCGCCCGTCAGGAAATCGGCTGCGAGCCCGACTTGTTCCGGCTGTTCCTCACCGACCGGCGCCTCTGGTACGCGGTGCTGCTCGGCCCGATCTGCGCCGCCCACTTCCGGCTGCGCGGCCCGCACGCCACCCCTGACACCGCCCGAGCCCAGCTCACGATGCCCCACGCCATCCAGAGTCGCGACTACGTCGACAGCGTCGACCTCTACCTCAACACCCTTCCGCTCGCCACGCTGCTGATCCCCCTCTACGGCGCCTACAGCAAGGTCCTCCCCTGGTTCAACGCCCAGAACGCCACCCGCTCCTACATCTGACGAGCACATCGCGATCACCGACCGTGGCCGCCGGCCGACGACGTCATACCGCTCTCCGTGCCGGTTGCCGAGCTGCCGGACATGGCCGCTTGATCGGTCAACATCGGGCAGCTCGGGCCCGGAAGGAGGAGCTCGTGGCCGGTTACCACTCCGGCCGAGTCGTGCCAGGTCGAGCGCAGCACCCGCCATGGCCGCGCTTTTGCCCGGCGCATGGAAGACTGATGCGGTGGAGCAGGGCAGCACGACGCGACCCGCAGCCGGCGGAATCGTCGTCTTCGCCCACGACGTCGACCGGATCGCAGCGTTCTACGAGCAGGTGCTGGGACTGCAGCGGCTCGACGGCGACACCACGTGGGTTCGCTTCGGCGGCGTACACGAGGTCGTCGTGCACGGCATCCCCGAGGAGTTCGCCGCGACATCGCAGCCGGCCGACCCGCCGCTCGTGCGCGACGAGACGGCTGTCAAGCCATGGTTCGCCGTCGCATCCCTCGCCGCGTCCCGCGAGGTCGCCTCTCGTTTCGGTGGGTGGATAGCCGACGAGTCACGCCAGTGGCGTTTCGACGTGTGGACGTGTGCGACGGTACCGACCCCGAGGGGAACGTCATCCAACTGCGCGAGATGATCGGCTGACCGGGCTCGGTGCCGCCGCGATCGGTAGGTCAGACGTCGACGTATCGCTGTGCCATTGCGCGGGCGAGCGAGCCGATGTGCTGTCGGACTCGGGGGTCGGAGCACCTCGACGCCAGCCCCGTGACGGAGGAGTCCGGTCGCGGCGGGTTCCACCGAGTCGAACGGCAACAACACGGTCCGCTCGGTCTCATCAGCGATGAGTGGACGGACCACGTCCAGGTTCGAGATGCCGGCTTTCATCGGCTGTTCGGCACCGTTCATCGCCCCATCCTCATCGACCAGCGGCGCGAGCAACCCGATCGATATCGACAACAGCGCTACCCGCTCAGACCGCTCCTGATCGGCACCTACGATCGGGCTGTAGTCACCGGGCCTTCGCAACCGAAAGCGCTCGGTATCATCGCTCGAGAATCCTGACCCGCCGCGCGGATGAACTGGCGTACTGGCCTCGTTCGGCCGCCCGGAAACGCGACCACGCAGGGTGCGACGGGCGTTGCCAGCTCGCCGTCGGCCTGGTCGTCACGCTCGGTGGCGAGCGCCGGTGAGCGACCGGTGATACCGATCAGTGCACTTGTGCCGAACCAGGACGGCACTCAGCATCGTCAATCACGTCATCTGATCGGCGGCGGGTCATACAAGGCAAGCTCGTCGGCGTCGGGGACCTGGAACAAGGTCGTCCACTCCTCGAGGTGCGCGCGCTGAAGCGGCTCGTCGTCCCAGGGGGGCGCTGCGTTCCGTGCCTCGATACGCCGCCAGAGTTCGTCGGTGGGCACGTCGAGATAGTGCAGCTCGACGCCGACCCCAAGCTCGCGGGCCACTGTCCGCAACTCGTCACGTTCGGCTCTCGCCCAGAGCCCGAAGTCGAGCACGACGCTCAGACCGAGACCAAGGATCTCCTGGGCCAGGCGCCAGAGTTCCCCTTCGATCCTCTCGCCAATCTCACGATCCCACGGGCTGGATCCGAGGGCCCACTGCCAATCATCCTTGGTGAGGCGCACGGCACCGCGCTCGACGGCCAATCGTCGGGCGAGCGTGGTCTTGCCAGCACCCGGCAGGCCACAGGTCAGAATCAACCGAGTTTCGCTCATTGGCTGCCATTCCAGCACGTCGCCACAGTCGGTGGTGCGGACAACTGGTCGGCCGGCGTACCAGAGCGCTCGAGGAGTGCCGTCCTCGGGCGCTCCGTCGACGATCGAGCCGAACATTATCGGGCGCCTCAGTCGGCGGACCAGGACCGCTCTCGATCACCCCGGTCTCGATCAGGATTGCCGGTTCTGCTCGCCGCTGGCACAGCGTCTGGCCCGTTCAGGTTGCTTGTTTGTCGATCTCGGTCATGTTGTCGAGGAGGCGGAGCAGGTAGTGGAGGGCGTGGCTGAGGTCTTCGATGGACAGGCCGGCCACCGCTTGATCGTAGTAGTCGTTGATGCGTGGGAGGGCGTCGTTGGCCCAGCGGGTGCGCCCGAGGTCGGTGAGTTGGAGGAGTCGACCGCGTCCGTCGTTCGGATCCGGAACGTTGTCGATGAGTCGGTCGTTCTCGAGGCGGCGGATGATTCCACCGAGGCTCTGGCGGCTGACCTTCAGGTAGCGGGCCAGATTGCCCACGGACATCCCTGACTCGACGTCGGGCCGCGACAGGGCACCCAGTACGGCCCATCGCTGGGTGGTGAGGCCTTCGGACTCGACGGCCTTCGTACCCGTTTTGTGCATCATGTTGGCACATTGGTAGAGGCGGAAGTAGAGCCTGTTGGCCAGCTCTCGGCGCACTGCATCGTCCGAGTCGGCCGATAACTCGTACAAATCAGCTTCTGCTGGCCTGCTATCAGCGGAGGTCTTGGTGGTTGGCATGTGCGTTGCCTCGTTTGTTCTGGACATGTATAGCAATATTATGTCATAGTTTGGGGGGAGCAGTCCAGGGAGGAACGATGAGTCGATTCGAGCAGCGAACCGTGGTGGTCACTGGTGGTGGTGGGGGTATCGGGTCTGCGGTCTGCGCTGGCTTCGCCGCCGAGGGCGCAGCGGTGGCCGTGCTTGACCGGTCGGCCGAGGCCGCCGTATCCACCGCGTCGGCCATCACCGAGGCGGGAGGCCGAGCCTTGGCCGTCGAGTCTGACATCACCGAGCGCTCGTCGGTCGATGCGGCCGTGGAGCAGGTGGTCGCTGAGCTCGGACCGATCGACGTTCTGGTCAACAACGCTGGGTGGGATCTGTTCGTCCCTTTCCTCGACACCGCCCCCGACGACTGGTCCCGTCTGATCGACATCAATCTCGTCGGGGCCCTGCACATGCATCACGCGGTGTTGCCGCAGATGGTCGAGCGGGGCTCGGGCAGGGTCGTGAACGTCTCGTCCGACGCTGCCCGGGTCGGGTCGTCCGGTGAGGCCGTGTACGCCGCGTGCAAGGCCGGACTGGTTGCCTTGTCCAAGACGCTGGCCCGCGAACACTCCCGCCACGGCATCACGTTCAATGTCGTGTGCCCGGGCCCGACCGATACGGCGCTGCTGGCGGGGGTGACCGACACCGCGGCCAATCCCGAGAAGTTGCGGGAGGCGTTCCGGCGGTCGATCCCGTTGGGCCGCCTCGGCCAGCCCGACGATCTGGTCGGTGCCGTCATGTTCTTCGCCAGCGACGCTGCCGGGTTCGTCACCGGTCAGGTGCTGAGCGTTTCCGGCGGCCTGACGATGGCCGGCTGATCGATCACCGAAGGAGCAGAATCATGCCGAACAACCAACCGAACGACTACACCGATATCACCGTCGACTACCGGAACCACGTGGCCTACATCACGATCAACCGCCCCGAGGTGATGAACGCCTTCCGGGGTCGCACATGCGACGACTTGATCGACGCGCTGCACCGCGCTGGCTATGACCCCGACATCGGCGCCATCGTCTTGACCGGGGCCGGCGACCGGGCCTTCTGCACCGGTGGCGACCAGTCGACCCACGACGGCCAGTACGACGGCCGGGGCACGGTCGGGATGCCGGTCGAGGAGCTCCACACCGCCATGCGCGACGTCCCGGTCCCGGTGATCGCCCGGGTCCAGGGCTACGCCATCGGGGGCGGGAACGTGCTGGCCACCCTGTGCGACCTGACGATCTGCTCCGAGTCGGCAACCTTCGGTCAGGTCGGCCCGAAGATGGGATCGGTCGACCCCGGATACGGCACGGCGTTACTGGCCCGGGTCGTCGGCGAGAAGAAGGCCCGTGAG
Source organism: uncultured Acidimicrobiales bacterium (assembly GCA_963700995.1). GTDB lineage: Bacteria > Actinomycetota > Acidimicrobiia > Acidimicrobiales > JAHEJN01 > JAHEJN01. The sequence continues at coordinate 20,961 of CAVOZP010000004.1, read as the reverse complement.
ATCTGGTACCTGTGTCGCCGCTACTCGGGCCAGGAGGCCGAGGCCATGGGTCTGGCCAACATCTGCGTGCCCGACGACGAACTCGACGCCACGGTCCAGGCCTGGGCGGAGGAGATCTGTGAGCGCAGTCCCACGGCTATCGCCATCGCCAAGCGGTCGTTCAACATGGACACCGCCCACCAGGCCGGCATCGCGGGAATGGGCATGATGGCGCTCAAGCTCTACTACGAGACCGCAGAGTCCAAGGAAGGCGTGAACGCCCTCAAGGACAAGCGCACCCCCCGGTTCCGCGAGTTCGCCAGCTGACCTGGCCAGACGATGACTATCCGACTCACCCCCTACCTCGACGATGACCTCGTCGCCCTGGCCGAGATGACCGCACGGTTCGCCGAGGAGCGGGTGGCGCCAGGCTACGTCGAGCGCGACGCCACTCGGGTCCTCGATCGTGCCATCAGCGCCGAGATGGGCGAGCTGGGGCTGATCGCTCCCGAGCTCCCGACCGAGCTCGGAGGGCAGGGAGCGAGCAAGGTCGCCGCCGGGGTGATCCACGAACAGATCGCGGCCGCCGACCTGTCGATCTCCTACATCAACCTCCTCGGTTCGCTCAACGCCCAGATCATGGCCGACCACGGAGACCCCGAGATCGTCGGGCCCTGGCTCCACGAACTGACCGCCGGCCGGGTGATCGCCGCCTTGGCCCTCACCGAACCCCGAGGCGGGTCCGACGCCGCCAACCTCGGGCTACGGATCGAACGAGACGGTATCCACTACGTCCTCGACGGTGAGAAGACGTCGATCTCGGCTGCCGACCAGGCCGAGATCGCCGTCGTGTTCGGCCGTACCGGTGGCCCCGGCGCTCGGGGGGTCACTGCGGTGCTGGTCCCGCTGGATTCGCCCGGCGTGACCACCACCAGGTTCGACTGCCACGGTCAACGAGCCATCGGCCGGGGGTCGATCTTCTTCGACGGGGTCCGGGTCCCGATCTCGCATCGCCTCGGCGGCGAGGGCGGCGGGTTCGTCCAGGTCATGCAGGGCTTCGACTTCTCCCGAGCCCTGATCGGCCTCCAGGTCCTCGGCGTGGCCCGGGCCGCCCTCGATGACGCCTGGGTCTACTCGACGGAGCGGACCGCGTTCGGTCAGCCCCTCTCCGCCTTTCAGGGTGTCTCCCATCGGCTGGCCGAGTTGGACACCCAGATCGAGGGCGCCCGGCTGCTGTGCTATCAGGCCCTATGGGCCGCCGATCGTGGCCTGCCCCACTCCGCAGAGGCCGCCATGTGCAAGTGGTGGGCCCCGAAACTGGCCTACGACGTCGTCCACGAATGCCTGCTGACCCTGGGCCACGGCGGCTACGACCGGGGGATCATGGAGCAACGGCTCCGTGACGTGCTCGGGTTCCAGATCGGCGACGGTACTGCCCAGATCATGAAGACCATCGTCGCCCGCGACCGGGTCGGACGAGCCAACGTGCCAGCCTGAGGCTGTCGAACAAGGGGAACCACAACATGCGCTTCGATGCCGACAACCTCCCGCTGCGACGGCCGGCCATGGTCGCCGCCGGACACTGGCGTGACCTCACGATCAACAGACGCTCTCGACTCCGCGGCAGCCGAGCGGCCCGACAACACAGCGGTGACCTCGTTCCGCCACGACACCGGCCAAGAACGCACCCTCACCTATGCCGAGCTGGCAGCCATCGTCGACCGGGTTGCCATCGGCCTTCACCGCCTCGGGGTCAGGGCCGGCGACGTGGTCGCCGTCCAGCTGCCCAACTGGTGGCACTTCACCGCCACCTACCTGGCCTGTGCCCGAGTCGGAGCGGTCATCAACCCCCTCATGCCCATATTTCGTGAGCGGGAACTGGGGTTCATGCTCAACCACGGCGAAGCCAAGATCGCCATCGTCCCCTCGGTCTTTCGCGGCCACGACTTCCCCACCATGTACGAAACCCTCAAGGAACAAGTCCCCTCGCTCGAACACGTCGTGGCCGTCGGCGGGGCCGGACCGACGAGCTTCGAAGCCCTGCTCTCCGACCCACCGTGGGAAATCGAGCCCGACGCCGACTCGATTCTGACCGCCACCCGCCTCGGCCCCGACGACATCACCCAGCTGATCTACACCTCAGGCACCACCGGCGAACCCAAAGGGGTCATGCACAGCTCGAACACCCTGTTCGCAAACGTGATCCCCTTCGCCGACCGCCTCCGCCTCGGAGCCGACGACGTCGTCCTGATGCCCTCCCCGATGGCCCACAGCACCGGGTTCATCTACGGCCTCATGATGCCGGTCCAACTCGGCTGCCCAGCAGTCCTCCTCGACATCTGGGACCCATCCACCGCCGTCGACCTCATCAACCGCCACCGGGCCACGTTCACCATGGCCTCCACACCCTTCCTGACCGACCTGACCCAAACCGTGGCAAACGGGGTTCCTGTCCCCAGCCTCCAGGTGTTCCTCTGCGCCGGCGCTCCCATCCCCAATCCATTGGTCGAACAAGCCCAACAAGCCCTCGGCGCCATCATCGTCTCGGCCTGGGGCATGAGCGAGAACGGCGCCGTCACCACCACCCTCCTCGACGACGACCCCAGCCGAGCCGTCAACACCGACGGCTACCCCCTCCCCGGTGTCGACATCAAGGTCGTCGACACCCCCGGCCACGACCTCCCACCCGGCGAACCGGGACGACTTCTCGTCCGGGCGTGCTCCAACTTCGGCGGCTACCTCAAACGACCTCACCTCAACGCAACCGATGACGCAGGCTGGTTCGACACCGGCGACCTGGCCCAACTCGACGAACACGGCTACATCCGCATCACTGGCTGATCCAAAGACGTCATCATCCGCGGAGGCGAGAACGTGCCCGTCGTCGAAATCGAGACACTCCTCTTCCGCCACCCAGCCGTCGCCCAGGCCGCCATCGTCGCCTATCCAGACCAACGGCTCGGCGAACGCGCCTGTGCCATCGTCGTGCCCAAACCCGGCGCCCAACTCACCTTTGAGGGCATGATCCAGTTCCTCAGCAGCCAGAGGGTCGCAACGAACTACCTGCCCGAACAGCTCGTCATCCTCGCTGAGATGCCGACCACCCCATCCGGGAAGATCCAGAAGTACAGACTCCGCGAGCTCCTGACCGAGCACGGCGACAACGGTTAGCCACCATCGACCTCGGTCCCGCCGGCTGTAGACCAGCCACTCGGTATCCTCACCTACGAGCGGGCGGAGCAGTGGCAGCTCAGTCGCCGGGAGCCGCTCGGGATCACCGCTCGGAAATCTCGATCCGCCGCGCTCGGGTACCGTCGTTGTGAGCGGCAGCGATGCTCGGAAACGTCGCCCAGACGATGACGTTCACAGTGAACATTGTCGGGCGGGCCAGGAGTGCCGCAATGGTCTGGTCGGGCCAGAAGCTGCGTGAACATTATCGCTCGTCCGAAGGAGAGCGCCGTCCTCGACACATCGCCCCTCGGGAGGTGCTCGTGTTTGCCGGTTATCGGACGGGTCGAAGCGCTCTGCGTTGCTGCGGATATCGAGCGCCCGGTCATGGCCGCGCTGTGGCGCAGAATCACGACGGTGTGCGGGTGATGATCACGCGGTCGGGGTTTGGAGCGGCCTGACCGCACGGCGAGGCGCGCCAGCGACGTGAGGAAGCGGTACAAGATGCGATTCACACATCTCAGGATCAGTGGGTACCCCCCTGGTCAACGCCCACGTCGGAGTTTCGGGCACCCACAGCCTTTGGTGGTCATCGTGCTGGGTCCTTGTCGTACTGATGCGTTGGGTGAGGCTGCGGAGATAGGTGCTGATGGATGAGCCGGGTTCCTGCAAGGCCCATTGCCGCAATCCCCACGATCGAGCCGATGAGTTCGGAGTCGAGACCGGTGCTGGTGCGAACGGCGGCGACCGTCGCCCCAAGCGCGATTGCTGCGAGGAGTACGCCGGTGGTTCGGGCGTCGCTGGTTCGACCACGCCTACATGCGATTCCGGCGACGGCGGCGACGAAGGCGCACCAGGCTCCGAGGTAGTCAGCGGTGAGACCAGCAAGGGGGACCGGGCCGGCGTCGGCCAGCATGCTGCGCGTCGTCTCGGTCCAGAGCGCTCCGGCCAGCAGAAGGCTGGCGACTGAGATGCCGGCCAGCGCGGCTCGCGTCCGAACTGAAGCCGGCGGTGACGGGTCGAGGGGGGTTGGTGTGCGCAGATCAAGAGCGATCGAGATCGGTGCCGAGCAGAAGAGGATGACCCAGGCGACGGCTTGCGGCCGACCCCAATCGAAGACCCTGTGGTTCGCTGCGGTGAAGACCAGAGTCGGCAGCGCGAGGGCGAGCACACCGAAGGTCAACGCCCGTGTCTCTTGGCGAGGCCTGATGGCAGCTTCGGCGAAGACGATGACCGAGGCCAGGTAGAGGCCTCCAATGAGCGCCGCGGCTTCTGGTGCGCCGAGGTCCCACGAGAAGTAGGCGCCGGAGTCGTTCGGCCAGATCAGCAACGCGACAGCCGAGCCGCCAGCGACGAGTACGACAATGGCGAAGAAGCCGGTGAGAACGACGCCGAGATCGGCAACCCGGTCGCCCAGGAAACGCTGCGGCCTACTTGGTTGCGATGCCATGGATCGAACTGTTCACGGGAAGGAATACGGACAACCGGAGGCGCTGTTTGCGGATCTGCACCGATGTGAAGCCGGCGCTTTCGATGCGCTCGCCGGTGTGGCGGCACAGTTGACAACCTTCGAAGATCCAGGCCCAGGGCCGAGTGATGGCTGCTTGCAGCCATCGTCGAGGCGACGCTGGGCGGGCGGCGATGTGCTCGACGAATCGGAAGGTGCCTCCGGGTCGGAGCACTCGCCTGATCTCGCTGAGCGCGGCGTCGGGGTTGTGCACAGTGCAGAGCACGAGCGAGCAGAGGACGGTGTCGATCGAGTTGGTTTCCAGAGGGATCGACTCACCTGGCGTGGTGAGAAGCTCGAGGTCGATTCCTCGTTCGGCAGCTCGGCGGCGGAGGCGCTGGTGCATCGCTGGGTTGGGCTCCAGCGCGATGTAGGAGCTGCCGTTGGGTACGTAGGTGAAGTTGGCTCCGGTTCCCGAACCGATCTCGAGGATCCGGCCCGATTCCATGCCTTCGAATGCGGCCCGCTTGGACGGCCCGGCGACAAAATTGATGTAGCGATCGAAGGTGTCGAAGAACCAGGCGTTGAAAGCCCCCCGGCCCTTCGAGGTTCGCCGTTGGACGGTGGGGTCGTATTGCGTGTCGGTGATGGTCATGGTTCTGCTTTCGAGGTGGTGGCCACAGGGCCGGGTTGTCATGAACAGGAGTGGTCGTCAGCTCCGGCGGATCTGCCGGAAGCTCTCGTTGATGCTGAATGCCCGCCAAAGCCCGCAGCCGAGGTGGCTGATGACGGAATCAACCTGGGTGGCGTGGGCTCGCAGTACGCAGTCCTTGACCGCCCAAAGCTCGTCGTCGAGGACAAGGTTCAGATCGATGTCGTCGTCGTCGACGATCTTCGGAAAGCCCTCGTCGAAGTAGGAGCCGATGTCGACCTCGTCACCGAAGTGTTCGACCCACGACCGGGTGATCGCAGTTTCGAGATGGCCGATCTGTGGCCGGCTGTCCAAGGCGAGCGCCGACCATTCGGCGACGGCCTGGTGATCGGGATGGCCGGTCAGCCCGCCGGGATCGAAGGTCACGATCGTGTCGGGTTGGACCTGGTCGATGATGGCGCCGACCTGGGACGCCCCGACCTCGGGCTTCACATGCGAGCAGGTGCCGTCGCGATGATCGAGCCAGTGATGTTCGATCCGAGCGTCGAGGCCGGCGGTGAGAGCGGTGAGGCTGGCTCGCAGCTCCATTCGACGGGCTGGGCCGAGGACATCGGGAGGCCACGTGAACGGATCGTCGGTGCCACATTCGCCGGCCGTCGCCGTGATGCACACGACGCGTTGCCCGTTCTCGAGCGCAAGGCGCATGAGTCCGGCGGACAGGTACGCCTCGTCGTCGGGGTGCGCCCAGACGCCGAGGATGGTGCCGAGTTCGGCCACCAGAGCGGCAGCTTCAGATCGCGGTGTCTCGACAAGATCGTGGCGTTTGTGTTGCGTCACCATCGTGGGCCCTCCGGGTCGATGCCGAGCACGGCCTTGCCGATGAATTCGTGGGCGAGGGCGTGCGAGGGCGGGTGATAGGCAACGGCTCGTGAGTCCCGCAGCAGGCGTGAAAGCTCGGCGTCGCTGCGGATCGCGCCACCGCCAGCGACGTCGGCGGCCGTGTCGAGCACGCGTCGCACGACCTCGCTGGTGCGGTACTTGAGGGCGAAGAGCTTCACATCCCACGCCGGTCCGTGGTCGACGCCGTTGACCCAGTCGGTGGCGAACATGTCGAGCGATGACGCTGCGCCATCGAGCGCAATCCACATGTCGGCGACCTGATGTTGAAGCATCGGGTTGTGCGCCAGCGTGCGGCCGTCGAGCGCGATCGACGTCTTGGCTTTCAGCGCTTCGGTGGCGAGTTCGAGGGCGCGTTCAGCGATCCCGACGTACACGTTGCTGATGAGGGTCAACGCCCACAGAAACGCTGTGCCTGCTGCGCCTTCGTCGGCGCCAACGGGAACCGTCGCGGCGATACGTTCATGGGGCACGAAAACCGATTCGAGAACGGTGTCGTGGCTCTGGGATGCCCGCATGGCGATGGTGTCCCAGTTGTCGACGACCGTGACTCCGGGGTCGGTGCGACGAACGAAGCCGTGAATCACGACGGGAGCGTCGGGCTTGGTGGAGTCCATGGCGTGGAACCCGAGCTGGGTCCACACCGGGCCAAGTGACCCGAAGTTCTTGCGCCCCGAGACGCGATAGCCGCCCGGGACGGGTTCGGCGGTCGTGGTCGACATGAGGGTCGACACGTCGTTGCCGGCCTCGGCGTGGCCGGAAGCGAAGACCTCGCCGGCGATGGCGTCGCCGATGACCCAGTCGAGTCCGTCAACGCCGAGCCGGCGCAGGTCGGCCGCGCCGCCGGTCCAGTAGAGATGCATGGACGTAGCGAGTGCTGGGGCTGGTGCGTATTTGGCGAGCTGTCGTTGATGGCGGCCCGTTTCGAACAGATCCAGGCCACCTCCGCCTACCTCCACCGGGAGGTTGATCGTGTAGTGCCCCATGGCCATCAGGTGGTGGTGCGTTTCGTCGAAGAAGGCGTTGGTCTTGTCGTCGATGGCGGCAAGCCGTCGGAGCTCCTCCAGGAGTTCGACGCTCAACGTCGTCGATGGCGTGATCGTGGTGTTGGTCATGGCGTAAGCCCTTTCGTTGGGAGAGTTGCGTTGTTGGGGTGTTCTTCTTGGGGATGGATGTGGCGCGCCCGGCGGTGGGCGGGTGCCGGCGGTTTGCTCGGCGTGCCAGCGGATGCGCTTCAACCGACATGGCGTGAGTTGCGGGGTCAAGTCGTGTCCAAGCGGGAATTGTTGGTGCCCTGACGGCGCCGAAGCGGCAAGGCCGGCAGCGATGGTCAGCCGCGGTGGTCGAGGGTCGTCATGCGGTTGGCGATGTCGAGTTGCACGCCGACGATTGCCCTGAGTTGGGTGTCGACGAAGACTGGTGGTGCATTGAACGCCTTCCGGGCGAAGGCAGCTGGCGTGTGACGACGTCAGCTCCCCGTCTTCGGTGTGCGGACAGCTTGGGTTTGAGTTGTGCGAGCGACCAGTGCCCCGTCCTGGTTCGTGATGTCGGACTGGACGACGATGGTGGTTCGGCCTCGGTGCACGAGCGTCGAGGTGGCAGTGACGCTGCCTTCGGTGACGGGTCGAAAGAAGTTGGTCTTGGATTCGACGGTCGTTGTTGCTTCGCCCGGCTTCAGGTTCAGGAATGCCAAGGTCGCCCCGGTGCCGTCGGCGAGCGCCATGAGGAAGCCGCCGTGGAGCACGCCACCGATGCCGCACTGGTGGGGTTGCCAGTCGGCCGAGGTGACAACCCGGTCGGCACTTGCCTCCACGGCATTCACCGCCATGGTGTCAGCCAGCGGCATCTGCGTTCTGAGGTCCTGGGTGAGTGTCTGGTCGATCGTGGTCATGTTTGCGTTGCCTTTCGTTGGTTATGAACCACGATGGAGCAACGCGGCCTGAGGAGCTTGTGGCCAACGTGGGGACTTCGTGGAGATGTCATGTGATCGGCCTGGCGCGCAATGGTCTGTTTCAATGGGGGGATGATCCGGTTCGGCGAGGTCGTCATCGATCCTGCGGCGCGAGAAGTGCGGGTTCGAAACGAGCTACGCCATCTCGAACCCCAGGCATTCGACGTGTTGTGGCTGCTGGCCACGAATCCCGCGCCCGTCGTGCAGAAGGCCGAGCTTCTCGACACGGTCTGGGGAGATCAGTTCGTGTCCGAATCAGCGTTGACGACCCGGATCAAGGAGATCCGCCGTGCGGTCGACGACGACGGCCGCACCCAGGGCGTCATCAAGAACCTTCGTGGCACCGGTTATCGATTCGTCGCTGAGACCGATGGCGAGCAGGATCAGCCCACCGGCTCCTCGACGGCAACGAGCGTTCGGCTTCGGTTCCGGCCCGAGACGATCGAGCGGCGACCGGGTCAACGGATCGTTCACGCAACCGTCGGGGCAGGGCCGGCCATGATCTTCATGCCCGGCTGGATCTCGAGTCTCGACGCGTTCGCCGACGGAAGCGATCCCCGCGCCGCACTCATCGCCCGATTCGCCGAGAATCACGCGGTCACGGTGTTCGATCGCTACGGCACTGGCCTGTCAACCGCCGAGGACATCGACACGTCGCTCGATGGCAGCGCAGCTGAGATCACCGCCCTCGCGGCTGCGAGCGCCAATCCTCCGATCACGCTGTTCGCCTCCAGTGCAGCCGGCCCTGCCGCGATCTTGGCGGCGGCAGGGAACCCTGCAGTGGGTCGCATCGTGTTCATGTGCACCTACGCCAGCGGGCCAGCGTTGTTCACGAACCCGACGAACAAGGCAAACCTCATCGAACTGGTCGAGCAGTCATGGGGGATGGGCTCTCGCATCCTCGCCGACATGATCGTGCCCGGCATCGACGCCTTAACGCGCTCGGTCTTCGCGAAGTTCCAGCGACAGGCTGCGAGCCCCGAGATCGCAGCCGGCTACCTTCGGGAGATCTTCGACGCCGACGTCACCGGCGCACTGGCTGCCATCGATCAGCCGTGCCTGATCATGCACTACCGAGACGATCCTGCCATCCCGTTCGCCGGCGCCACCCAGCTCGCTCTCGGCATCGACAACGCCGAACTGATCACACTCGACGGGCCGTTCCACACGCCACCAGCGGAACATGTCGGGCTCATTGCGACAGCGGTCAACCGGTTCATCGACGAAGCCTGAACCCACTTACCACTCACGCACCGGCACCGCCGCGCTGCCGTCGATCGGGTCTCGCCGCGACACCTGTTCGGTAGTGGCGCAAAGCGAAGGACTACCGGTTCGGCGTAGATGCCTTGAAACTGCCGCGTCGTCGTCGCCAGCCGGCGCGGATCGCCATTCTCGGGCTGCATCGCCGAGTTGTTGGTTGTCGAGACTGGCGGCGAGTGGAAGCAAGACGAGCGCGATGCCGATGAGGGGAAGGGTGCAGATGTTGCGGAGCCGGCGGTTGCGGGCGTCTTCGATCGCAGCAGCGGTAATGAGTGCTACGGCGGCGAGAAACAGACGACGACGGCGGTGGCCATGGAGTCCGATCGGCGTCCGTCACGCTCGAAGAGTTGGTCACCGGCGGGTGGCAACGAGTATCGCTTGGGGAGATGTCTCGTGAGTCAACGCTGCCTTGCGACGGACATCGACGAGTACCTCGAAACCCGTTTGATCCAGCGATTGGACGACATCGTCAACACGATGTCGATAGAGCTTGAGCGTCGCCGAAGACCCGTATGCGTTGGGCCTCTCGATGACGTCGTTTTCTCCGGCTTGGAACGCCACCAGGACCCGGCCACTGCTGCCGAGCACCCGATCTAGCTCCTGCCACGCGGCGTACAGCTCCTCGGGAGGAGTTGCGATGATGGAGTACCAGTAGACAACTCCGCCGAGCGAGCGATCGGGGCTGTGGAGGAGTGTCAATGAGCCCACGTCGAATCGCAGGTGAGGATGAGCCGAACGAGCGGCCTCGATCATCCGTTTCGAGATGTCGACCCCGCTGATGTCGAGTCCGGCGTCGGCGAGAAAGCGAGTCACTCGGCCGGGCCCGCAGCCGGCGTCGATGACTGGCCCCGCCGATTTGGACATCAGGTCTTGAGCGAACGCGGTCAATACCGCGAGGTCGATCGGCGCCTCAAAATTGGGCGAGACCGTACTCCCGACCGCTTCGAGGTACTGCTCGGTGGAGTGGTCGTACACCTCCCTCGACGTCAAGACGTGGTCGGGTTCGCGTTCCGATCGGCTCACGAGGCCATCATGACACTCGACAGCGTGGCCGAATCTGCGCCCACCCTCCGGCACGCGCTATCAAGGTCGGGGCCGCGGACGCAAGCGAGGCATTGGACGACAATTTCTCGATGTTTGGGCGTGTTGCGTGCGTAATGGCGGGTGTTGCCATCGGGTTCGAACCGTGTGGGTCATTACAAGTCGCCGGCGGCGAGCATGTCGATGGGGTTTCTGAGGTCGACGCACCCGAGGTAGCCACCGCCGATCGAGGTTGCATCGTGCATGGCGTAGCCGATCAGTTCCTGTGCTCTGCGGGGAAGCGTTCGAGCGACCGTCGGCGGGACGGCCAGGGTGTTGTTCTCCTCTGGTCGGAGCCATCCGACGACGTAGCTGAGATGTATTCCCGACCGGCCGAGAGTTGTGCGGTTCGTTCCGCCGGCGTGGATGGTCGATCCCAGGTAGATGACGGCGGCGCCGGCAGGCATCTCGGCGTAGGTGACTTCATGTTCTTCCGGCTGGCGATCGGGCTCCCAGCGGTGGCTGCCGGGAACGACCGCGGTGGCTCCGTTCTCGATGGAGAAATCGGTGAGGGCGACGACCGAGGACAGCTCGACGTTGGGATAGCCGTGCGGTAGGAACGACCAGACATTCTGATCGCGGTGAAGCCATTGCCGTTGTGCGCCTCCTTCGCGCACCATCAGTTGGGCGACGTTGAGGGTGTAGTCGGCACAGCTTGGACTGAGGATCGCGTCGGCCGCAGCCAACAGGAGGGGGTTGAGCATGACTCTGTCGACGAAGGTCGGTGACTTGCCGGCCAGTCCGTTGACGTTGCGAACGCCGTTGTAGAACGTCTGGAGCACGTCGTTCACGTGCAACATGTCGGGGTCGGCCCGATCGACGTACGGCTGAACCTCGGTAGTCATCACATCGAGGTCCGCCGTCGTGACGAAATCTTCGATGATGACGGCGCCGGCGGCTTCGATGGCAGAGACGACCACATCGGGGTGATCGTCTCGACTGAGTCTGGGGATGAACGGTTGACTGCTCATGCTGCCGTCTACAGCGCGAGCTGGTAGAAGCGAAAGAAGTCGTTCTCCAGAGGGAGGACTTCGATGGCCGTGAATCCGGCATCGGTGGCGTAACCCTCGAGCGTTGATGCGCGCATCACGGTGCCGGTGGCAACCGATTCGGCAGCGTTGCGCCCGTCGGGCAGACAGCAGAGCAAACTGAAGCCATACATGAACTGCTCGACCGGATCGGGTTCACCGGTGAAGTGCTCGCCGACACGCTCGTCCATGACGATCACGGTCCCGCCCGGCTTCACGATGTTGCGCATGGCCCGCAGAACCGACACCGGGTCTGGCATGTCGTGGATGCACTCGAGGGCCAGCACCACGTCGTAGCCGTCGGCCTCGAGCTCGGCGACGTCGATCGTGTGGAACCGCACTCGTTCGCCGACGCCGGCTTCGGCCGCATTGACCCTGGCCTGTTCGATCGATGGGGCGTCGATGTCGTAGCCGTCGATCTTGGCCTGGGTATAGGTGTGCGCGATGCCGATGGAGGACCAACCGAGCCCGCAGCCGACGTCGGCTACGGTGCCGCCGCTACGCAGTGCAGCGTCCACTGCGGGCACCGAGGCGAGGTACTCCTGGCCGAGGAGGTTCAAGAACATGGGCCGGTTGGCCTCGGCCTGTCCGCAGCGGGCGCCGTCGCCCTGCTGATGCCAGCCGAAGCCGGCGCCGGTGCGGTAGGCGTCGATCACCTCGGGGAGGTGGTGGCCGACCGAGGTCAACAGTCCGGGGAAGGGCGCCATGTAGCCCAGACTCGACCGGTTGGTCAGGATCTCTGACACTTCGGGAGCAATCGAGAAACGTCGATCGGGTTGCGGCTGACCGGCATCGATGACGCGGAGATAGCCGCTCACGGTCTGCTGTTCGAGCCACTCTCGGGCATAGCGCTCATCGGTGTCGGTGGCAGCCGCCAACTCTGTCGAGGTCATCGAGTCGGCTCCGGCGAGAGCCTCGTACCACCCGAGCGTGACGCCAATGGTCGTCGCATAGGTGCTCATCGCGCCAAGGAGGTCGCTGAAGATCCGATCGGCGAAGGCGCCGACCGCTTCCTCGGACGGCCCGTCGCTCGGCGCCTGTGTCGCATCGGTAATCGTCATGTCTGACTCACTTTCCGGAGTGGTGGAGTTGTCTTGTTCCATCCTCGGAGATCCGCTTGCTGAGGAGCTTGGGGGCTGCCTGGAGGTTGCCTGAGGAAGCTTCATTGCGGGGCGTCCGGTTCGGGGCTCTGCTTCAATGGCTTCATGCTGCGCTTCGGGTTGGGGTCTGGGTTGGTGGAGCTCGACATCGATGCCCGCGAAGTCCTGCTGGCCGGCGAACAGCGGCATCTGGAGCCACAGGCATTCGACCTGCTGGTCTATCTCGTCGAACACCGGGATCGGGTTGTGCCAAAAGCGGAGTTGCTGGACGAGGTCTGGGGTGACCAGTTCGTTTCGGAGTCGGCCCTCACCACCAGGATCAAGGAGATCCGTCAAGCCACCGGGGATGACGGGCGGAGCCAGACCGTCATCAAGAACGTTCGCGGGCGCGGCTACCGTTTCGTGGCCTCTTCGCCTCCGGCGTCGGCGAAGACCAGCAACAGCGAAGCGCACGGTCGAATGCCGCGCCGCGTCCCGCCGCGACCCGCCACCCCCTCGGTCGGCCTCGATGCGGAGATCGACCGACTGGCCGAGCTGGCGATTGACCGGCGGCTCATCACGATTGTCGGCCCGGGTGGCGTTGGAAAGACGCGGCTGGCAACAGAGGCTGGCCGCGTTGTTGCTGCCCGGTACGCGCTCGGGGCGCGCATCGTCGAGTTGTCCCGTATCAGCGAGCCCGAAGCCATCGGCCCGGCCATTCGACGAGCGCTCGACCGGAGCGAGATGAACCTCGATGTCGCCGATGGTCTGGGCGCTCTCGATGCTTTCCTGGTTCTCGACAACTGTGAGCACCTCGTCGACGCCGTCGCCGATCAGGTGCCCACCCTTTTGGCCGGTGGCGAGAACCTGCGTGTCCTCGCCACCAGTCGTGAGCCCCTCGGTGTTCCCGGCGAGCTGCGATGGTCGTTGGCGCCGTTGTCAACCGTCGGCACCAACGCGCCAGCGGTGAGATTGTTCGTCGAACGTGCGCTGGACGTCGCCGTCGAGGTCGAACCTGACGATCCACTGGTTCACAACATCGTGTCTCGGCTCGACGGCATACCGCTGGCGCTGGAGATGGCTGCTGCCCGCCTGGCGACGATGGGCCTCGCCGATCTGATGATCGAAGTCGAGCAGAGAGTTGGCTCCCTCCAGTCCGGCCCGCGAGGGGTGCCGGAGCGCCACAGCACGCTCCGAGCCGTGCTGGCGTGGTCCGAAGCGCTCCTCACGACGGAACTCCGTTCCACGCTGGCAGACTTCTCGGTCTTCGCTGGTCCGGTCGAATCGACCGACCTGCCGGGCGCCTTGGCGACGGCGGATCCGGTCGGGGCGGTGAGCGCCCTGGCTGAGCGATCACTCGTCACCGTAGACACCACCCCGCAGGCCAGGGCTCGATACGGGTCGCTCGAGACCGTGCGCCAAGTGGGTCGTGAGCACCTCGAGGAAGAAGGACGAATGGAGTCGGTCCGTCGCCGGCACGCGAACTGGTTCACCGAGGCCGCAGAAGATGCAGCCAGAATGTATGACACCGTGGACCAGGCCGATGCGGTTGTTCGGGTCGATGCGATCTTCGACGAGCTCCGCTCGGCCCACCGTTGGGCTCGTGAGCACGATCCGTCGCTGGCGATGCGGCTCTCCTTCGCTTTGTACCAGCCCGCGTTCCAGCAGCTCCGGCTCGAACTGTTCGACTGGTCGCTGGCGCTGGCCGAGATCGTCGAGGCCGACCACGATCATGCGGCCCGGCTCTACGGCGAGATCGCGTGCGGGCTCTCCTTGCTGGGTCGCATCGAGGAAGCACGACAGTGGGCGGAACGAGCAATCGCATCGACTACCGACCCGTTCGTCGCTCGCGCAGGCTTCGGGGCGATGGCCGACATCTACCTGTACATGGGTGACCTGGAGCAGTCGCTGGCCTTTGCAACCCGCCAGGACGAACTGGTTCGAGACCACGGCACCCGGATCGAGATGGCCGTGGCCAAGGCCAGCCTGGCGCTGCCACTCGCCTATCTCGGACGCCGGGAACAAGCGCTCGAGGTCATCCCACCGAATGCGCCGGACGGGGCTCCACCCGGCGCGTCGGCATGGCTCGCCTACACTCGTGGCGAGGTGCTGCTCGACTCCGACCCACAGACCGCCCTGAGCGAGCTCGATACCGCGATCGTCCTCACCGAGTCGGTCGACGGCCACTTTCTCAGTGGGCTCGCCCACGTGTCTGCGGCATCGTTGCGGACCCGGACCGGTCATGCCGAGGATGCCATCGGCCCGCTGGCGCGAACCATCGAACGCCTCGCTGACAGGGGCAACACCACCCACCTCCTCACGACGCTTCGGAACCTCCCGACCCTGCTGATCAGGCTGGAAGAATGGGAGAGCGCCACCCAAGTCCTGGGCGGGCTCTCCAAGGCGACCATCAGTCCGACATATGGCGAGGAGGCCGACCGACTCACCGCGGCGGAACAGGCAGCCCGTGCTGCGCTCGGTGACGATGCCTTCACATCAGCCCATCGGCAAGGCGCCGTCTGGTCGCTCGATCAAACCGCACGGTTCGCAATCACCACCCTCAACCGTCTCGAGCTATCGACTAGCGAGTGAGTCTTCACGTCAGGTGCTGACCGCCCAGATCTCTGGGAAGCAGTGGTGCTTGGTTACGTGCTCCGACCATCCGACCCCTGTGGGGCTCGAAAAGTTCCGAATGTTCGTCCGCCCTGTGTTCTCAACGGTTTTCTAGGCGGCGAGTTTGATCCAGGCTGATCGTGTGAGGTGAGGGCTAAGGGTTGCAACCCCCCCTCCGACACATTTCTCATAAGCGGGTCTGGGGGCCGAAGCCGATCAATAATCGCGCCCTCGTCGGCTTGAGGAGCCCACTCGTAGCGGCACGTAGGAGCGGCCGGCACCTCTCGACGAGGCCAGCCGACGGCGCTCGATATCACCGCACTAGAATCACGAGCCGCCGCACGAGCGGCAACCGGCGTAGTGGCCCGGCTCGGCCGTCCGGTAACACGACCACGGAGGGTGCGACGAGCGTTCCTCAGGTCAACGACCACCTGGTCGTCACCCTCGGTGGCCGCTGCCCATAATCAGGAGCGTTCCCGCGGGCGCGATAGTGCCGTCCTCGGGCGGTCGGTCGAGAGGTCGAGCGAACATTATCGATCGCCGCTGTGGCGCGGTCTACAGGTCCGGAGATGGGCGGACGGTATCGCCCAGATTTCTGCCGGATACATGCGGCCGCGGAGGCCGGCGGCTCGAACGTTCTGATCGCCTTCGCGTCTGACACGTCGAAGATCGGTTGTTCCGGCCCTACATGCGTAGGAATCCATCGCAGCGGCTGCACTCACCTCGTCGAGGTGAGGCGGTCAGGTCCGGGTTGACGAGGTAGGTGTGCGTCGTCTCGGTGCACCGCCGATCTCAGCTTGCCGGGTTGGTCTGGCGGCCGATCTCCCCGGCTGCAGGAAGCAGTAGGATGAGCCCGACGATGCCCGCGACGATGATGAAGGTGAGCACGCCTGGTGTGTCGGCGAAGTTCTGGCCGCCGACGATGAGAGCAGCCGAGAGGTACCGTTGCGCTGTTCCGAGACCGAGCACCGACCGGGTCCCCGGGTCGCTACCGCCCCCGACGTAGCCGACAACGGCGGCAACCGCGAGGAGCAGCACGATCGCAACGAAACCGCCGGTGCCGATCAGGTCGACGATGTCATCGAAGTTCACGATCACCCCGGCGGCGAGCAGTGTCGCGATCGCGATGGTCGAGGTCTGGGTCATCAGCGGCTGGAGCCCGCCCGCCGTGTCCTCGTAGCGCCAGCGGACGACGAGGCCGATCGCGAGGGGCAGCAGCATCAGGAAGATCAGCAACGAGGCGATGGCCCACGGGTCGACCTCGACGCCGCTGATCAGCAGCGGAAACACGGGTGGCATGTAGGCAACGGTGACGACCATCAACAGGACCATCAGCCCAACCGAGACGGCGAGGTCGCCCTTGGCTGCAGCGGCCAACTTGGGCAGGAACGGTGCGCCGGCGGCGGTGGCCATGATCGTCAGACCGATCGTCAGGCCCTCCTCCAACGACAACAGCTCGCCGATGCCCCACCCGATGATCGGGACGGCCACGAAAATCGCGGCAAGGGAGGTGAGCACCAGACGCACCGATCGCAACGGATCGATGATCTGGCCCACCGTGAGACTGAGCCCCATTGCCAGCATCGACGACACCACGAACACCAGCAACGACACCTTCAAGATGACACTCAGAAGGTGCGTTGCCAGCCCGCGATCACCTCGGCGTCGACATCACGGACCGGAAGGTCCCCGATCCAGGGTCGTATGTAGTCCTCGAGATAGTGGCGATAGTCGAACAGGGTCTTGGGCCCAAGAGGTTCGCCGCTTCTCGTTCGTCCAGGTAGCGCCCAACGAATTCGGCCACCGACAGCGAGGCGACCGCGAGGGGTGGGGGATCGGTCTGTCCGTCGAGGAACGCGGCACGGGCTTCGGCTGCTTCGGCTGCTGAGGCGAACCCCCGCCAGGTGACCTGCCCGTAGGTGCCGGTCGCTGGGTCGAACCCAATGGACGCCTTGAAGTAGTAGCGGCCTCTGCCGTCCTTGTAGACCCCGATGACCTTGGGCATCGCCTCGCTCCGAGAAACTAGTTGAGAGTTGTTCTTCTCACAGTCTTCTCAGCGAGGGGGCCCGGCAGCCGCCCGAATCGGACGGCGACGCCCTGACCAGGGCTTATGTAGCGCGCTTGGAGGGACTCGAACCCCCAACCTTCTGATCCGTAGTCAGATGCTCTATCCAATTGAGCCACAAGCGCTGATATCTTGCGGGCCCGGCGGCCCGACGCGATAAGTGTAGGCGCTGGGATGCTCGGCGGCACCTGCGGATGGGGTCAAACCTGGAGCGCTGGTTGGCGCTTACGAAGGTCGAGATGCCCGACCGGAATGACCACGCGAGGTAAGAGGAATCGCGGCGTCGGTCAGCTACTGGTGGTGGTGACTTCGAAGCTGGTGCTGGCGGAGCCCGAGCCGGCGGTCCGGGTGCCGTCGGAGGGTGTTCCCCGCACGGTGATCGACACCACGTAGGTGGTGGCCGGTTCGAGGTCGTAGCCACCGAACACCGGGTGGTTGTCCTGGGGATAGCCACCATGCAGCGGGCCGTAGCAGATGTTGTCGCCGGTGTAGCTGCCCTTCACGGTCCCGGTGCCCTTGTCCCGGACCGTGAAGCTTCCGGTGCCGCAGACGTCGTTCGTCGAGTAGTTGAACTGGAACGAGGTCGGGCCCTTGGTGTTGACCGTCGGGCCGGAGACGATACGGATGGGAACCGCCGCTGGCTGGGTCGTCGTGACCCGTTCGGTCGTTGTGGTGATCTGTTCGGTCGTCGTCGGCCGCTCGGTTGTCGAGGTGGTGCTGTCGCCGGTCGTCGAGGTGGTCGGCTTGGTCGACGTTGTCGAGGCCCCGCTGGTCGAGCTGGTGGCCCGTGCTGTGGTGGCGGTGGTGTTGCTCGATACATCGTCGGTGGTCGCTGTCGTGAGCTCACCGTCGTCGGTGCCGGCGCTGGCGTTGCTGAACCTGAAGATGCCTGGCCCGCCGGTCCCGTCGATGCCTCCCGACCCGCTCCCCGATTCCGGTACGGCCCCGCCGGTGCCGGAGCCCTGGCCGGTGACGTCGTTGGTGCTCCCGATGGCGTTGACGTTTCCGTCGTCGCCTCTGGTGGCCACGAAAGCGACGATGGCGATCACCGCAGCGAGACTGGCCATCGCCACACCGATCTCGGTCGACCGTCTCGGTAGGCGGTTGAGGAACATCGAACCGCGGCCGGCCCCGCCGGTGGACGCCGGTTCCGTGAACGAAGGACCGCTGGTCGTCCCCGGCATCGGTGCCGATCCCAAGACCTGGCCCGATTCGCCGGGCCCGCCGGCGTAGGCGTTGGAGGCCGTTGGCTCTCCGGACACCGCCGGGTTGGCGCCCCACAGCGGACCTGACACACCAGGATGGGAGTTCGACGGCGATCCGGAAGCACCCGGATGGCCGAGCCCGCCTGCGACACCCATGGAGCCAGCGGCTCCTGCGACTCCCATGGAGCCAGCGGCTCCTGCGACTCCCATGGAGCCAGCGGCTCCTGCGACCCCCATGGAGCCGGGGCTTTGACCGGTTCCTGGCTCCGAGGAGATTCGGGTCTCGGCGGAGTCGCCGGGTTGCGAGCCGTACGGGTCGATCGCCACGGTGTCGTTGGAGGCTGCGGCCCCGCCACTGCCGGTGCGCTCGATGGCCACCGGATCCGTCGCATCGTCGATCAGCGGCAAGATCTCCAGCAGCCGGGCTCGAACCTCGGTTGCGGTCGGTCTGGCCGATGGCGCCTTGGCCAACATCTGGTCGATCAGGTCGGCCAGCGGGGTGGGGATCCCGCCGATCGCCGGGGGCGGGTCCTGGGCGTGGGCCCGGAGCACGGCGAAGGTCCCGCCCCGGTTGAACGGGGCGGTGCCGATCAACAGCTCGAACATCATGGCGCCGAGCGCGTAGATGTCGGCCGGGGCGTCTGCGCCACGTTGATCGGCGGCCTCGGGGGCCATGTACAGCGGCGTGCCGATGGTGGTCGACGTGCGGGTCATCGCCTCGCTCACCAGTCGGGAGATCCCGAAGTCGGAGATCTTGGGCTGCAGACCGTCCGGGGTTTCGGCGATCAGGATGTTGGCCGGCTTCAGGTCCCGGTGGACGACGTCGGCGGCGTGAATAGCCTCCAGCCCGGCCGCAACGTCGGCCGCAATGCGCATGGCGACGGTCGGGGTCAGCGACCGATCGGCCGCCCGCTGCTTCAGATCGCCACCGGACACCTTCTCCATGGCGATGCCGAGTAGGTCGCCCTCGGCAACCAGATCGTCGACCCGGACCACGTTCGGGTGGTCGATCTTGCGGAAGATCCGGCGCTCCTGTACGAACCGGGCCACGGTCCTGTCGTCGGAGGCAAGCTCCGGGCGAAGCAGCTTGACCGCCAGCGAGTCGCCGTCGCTTGTGGTGGCGTCGTACACCACCCCCATCGCCCCTCGACCGAGTTGTTCGCCCAGAAAGTATCGTGATCCGAGTTGGGTCCCAGCAGCCACATCAGACCCTTCCCGCTCGAGAAACACCACCGACTTGTCCATAGTCGCAGTCTGAATTGCTTCCGCCGACTGTACTGTCAGCCCGCCGACACAAGTACCGCGCCCCATGTGACGATCGCGAGTCGGCCGGCGACCATGGGGCCATCGGCCCCAATTCGGGCCCGGACCGCATCGTCGGTTCGAACCAGCGGTCGATGACCCCTAACGTGTGATCCATGGAAACCGCTCTCGACAATGCGCAAGTGAACAAGCTTCTGGATCGAGCACGTCGGGAAGTCGACGAGGGTCTGCTGCCGTCGGCCCAGGTCGCCCTGGCCTATCAGGGCGAGATCGTCGCCGAGGAGGCGTTCGGCGACGCCACCACCGACACCCGATACTGCATCTTCTCCGCAACCAAGCCGTTCGTGGCTTCGGTGATCTGGACCCTCATGGCAGACGGTTCGGTCGACATCGCCAAGCTGGTCACCGACTACTTCCCCGAGTTCGCAGGCGAACAGGGCCCCCCGAAGGCCGACATCACCGTGGAGCAGGTGATGCTGCACACCTCCGGATTTCCCCACGCCCCGATGGGACCCCCGATCTGGAACCAGTCGTCGACCAGGGCCGAGCGCATGGCGTCGTGGCGACTCAACTGGGAGCCCGGCACCCGCTTCGAGTATCACCCGACATCGGCCCACTGGGTGCTGGCCGAGATCATCGATCGGGTCACCGGCCAGGACTACCGGGATGTGGTCGAGCAACGGATCACAACGCCGGCCGGCCTGCCCCGCATTCTCGGCATCACGGCCGACCGCCAGGACGACATCGCCGACCTGGTGTTGGTCGGCGAGCCGGCGACCCCCGATGAATTGGAGGCTGCGTTCGGGGTGCGGGAGCTCCCGGCCACCGAGGTCAACGACCAGGTGGTGTTGGGCTTCAACGATGCGGCCACTCGGGAGGTCGGTGTTCCCGGCGGTGGTGGGTTCGCCCGGGCCAGGGACATCGCGGTCTTCTACCAGGAGCTGCTCCACAACTCCCACGGCATCTGGGACCCCGAGATCCTGGCCGACGCCACCGGCAACGTTCGGAACAACCTGCCGGACCCGATGGGGGTCCCGGCCAACCGGGGCCTGGGAGTCATCCTGGCCGGCGACGACGGCCTGTCGAACATCCGCGGTCTCGGCCGCACCGTGTCACCCCAGGCCTTCGGCCACAATGGGGCGGGCGGTCAGCTGGCCTGGGCCGACCCGGTCACCGGGTTGTCGCTCGGCTACGTGACCAACGGCTATGACCGCCACGAGATCCGCCAGCCTCGTCGTGGTACCTCGATCTCCAGCATCGCCGGGGAGTGCCTG
>CAVOZP010000003.1:0-445170 GCA_963700995.1 uncultured Acidimicrobiales bacterium | reverse complement strand
TCGAGCACTGGGACATCATCGATGAGATACGCGACACCACGGTCAGCGGCCGCAGCCAGGTGGACGGGCCGACCGAACCAACCGATCTCGACAACACCGAGACCAACAAGCAGTTGGTCACCCGGTTCGTCGACGAGGTACTGGTGCCCGGCGACTTCGACCGCCTGTCCGACTTCGTGAGTGACGACATCGCGCAACACAACCCCGAGATCGCCGAGATCGAGGAGATCACCCCTCGAGACACCTGGGTCAACTCCGGGAAGTTCTGACCGAACCGGGTTGGGACTCGCGCCGGTAGCGCTCAATCGAGAGTTGCCGTCCGGGAGATTCTCGTCAGAGGCGGGGGACCTCGATGGATAGACTTGATCGATGCCGTCGGTCTACTTCGAGGACTTCACGCCGGGCCGGGTGTTCGAGCTCGGATCGGTCACCGTCACTCGGGAGGCCATCATCGAATTCGCCACCCAGTTCGATCCCCAACCGTTCCACACCGACGAGGCTGCTGCCGCCGAGTCGTCATTCGGTGGGCTGATTGCCAGCGGCTGGCACACCGGTTCCCTCTGGATGCGGATGTACGCCGATGTCATCCTGCCCGGCACCGACGGTCGTGGATCGCCGGGCATCGACGAGCTGCGGTGGCGGGCCCCCGTTCGCCCGGGTGACACGCTCACCGGGATCACCACCGTCGTCGATGCCAGACCATCAGAGCGTGACCCCACCCGAGGCACTGTCTTCACCGAATCAACGATGACCAATCAGGACGGCGTGGTGGTCATGACCCTGAAGGGTCGCGGCCTGTTCGGGCGCCGCCCGAGCACCGTTGATGCAGGAGAGCCGTGAGTGTCTCTTGAACGATGAGGAACGGATGGTCGTTCTCGCTGTTCGTACTGCCGCTTCGGCACCACGTCGAGCAGCTCAGGCCGCACTGATCCGGGGTTCGGCTACGGCTACGTCCCACTGGTAGATCACGGCAGTGTTGGCGATCAGGTCGTGAAGCTCCCGACGGTCGGGCCGGAACAAGCCGAGAATGAGCCCGATTCCGAAGAGAAGGAAGCTGATCGGGAAGACGAGCGTTCGCAGAGCCGCGGCCTTGCCACCCACTCGCTGGCCCGTGCTGTCGACGACGAGAAGGCCCAAGATCGCCTTGCCGACCGTTCTTCCCGTCGCCGCAGTAGACCCGGCGTAGTAGATGAACGCCCACGCTACGTAGGCGACCACGACCAGGACGGCCACGATAAGGCGTCGATCCTCTGACAGCGTCGGGTCTGCTCCAATGACCACGGCCATGGCCGCCGAGACGAGGAATGCACCGAGGGCAAACAGGGCACCGATGGTGAACTGGTCGACGACAAAGGCGAGAAACCGAGACAACGAACCGGCATAGCGACCCTGGAAGGCGGCCGCCCGTTCTCCCGAAGTCAGGATCCTGCCTGGCGGCACCTCGACCGGGCTCGGGGCACCGGTGGGGACCCCCGGAATCTCCCGCCGGGCGTTGCGCAACAGACGGGCCGGGAGCGCTTGCACGACCTGGTCGACGCTCATGATTTGTGTCCTGGCCACGTCGAGAAGCTGCCCGAACACGCCAGTGGTCGACCGGGCGATGATCGCACCGAGCTCGGTTCGTTCGACAACGGCATTGAGGTCGACCCGATCCATTGCGCGATTGAGATCGACCCGGTCAACGGCGCGATTGAGATCGACCCGGTCGACGGCGCGATTGAGATCGACCCGGTCGACGGCGCGATCGATGTCGACCCGGTCGACCGCGGCATCGAGATCGACACGACCGATCACGCGATCGATGTCGACGCCGTCGATGGCCGCATCGAGGTCGACCCGTTGCACGAGGGCGTTCAGGTCGATTCGTCCGATCAGGCGATCGACGTCGAGCCGGTCGAGCAGCCGGTTCAGATCGAGCCGGTCGAGGAGCCGGTCGGGGTCGATGCGGTCGAGGAGCCGGTCGGGGTCGATGCGGTCGAGGAGCCGGTCGGGGTCGATGCGGTCGAGGAGGCGTTCGGGATCGACCTGGTCGAGCATGGCGTCGACGTCGAGATTCGCGATGACGGCGTCGAGGTCGACCCGACCGACCACATCGTTCACGTCGATCCGCTCGACGATGTGGTCGACATCGACCGAGTCGACCACCGGCGAGACGACCGATCCGACCAGGCGACTGAACGGCCCGGGCCGCCTCTGGCGATCTTCACTCATCAGGGGGGCCTCCCGGCCGGACGGTCGATGGGTCACTCAGACTAGCCATCCGATGAGTGCCGCGATCAGGCCACGGTTCTCCGAGCGCTGACGCCGACGATCCGGCCGTCGCCATCGCGCCCCACGACGAACCAGGTGACGCCTGGTCCGGCCTGGGGGCCACCCAGATCGACCTCGGTACGGAGCCCGCCCAGCGGTACCGAGGTCTCGGGCCCGGACCAGGCCCACCATGGCCGCCCATCGGCGGTGAAGACGGTGACGGTGTACTCGCTCACGGCGTCGAGGCCCACCCACTCGAGCAAGGCGTAGGCATCGTTGCCCACGACCTCGGTGAGGAGCTCGATCTCCTCGACGCCATCAGCAGTGACCAACAGGGTCGGTGAAGGGGTGGCGGTCGGTGCGGGTGGTGGGGTCGGCGTCGGCACTGGTGGCGGATTCTCGTCCGCAACAACAGCCGGCTCGGCCGGCTCGGTCGTGGCTTGTTCGGCTGGGGCTGACTGTTCGTCGGGCCCGACCGAGCCCGAACAGCCGACCACCAGGAGCAGCGTCGTCAGACCAGCCGCGAGGCGGCGCCACGTCAGCATGCCGAGACCGCGAGGCCGAGCGCCAGACAGATATCCGACGCGGTCACTTCCGAGGTGAAGGCAGGGTCGTCGAGCGTCATGCCGAGCTGTTCGGCGACGAGGACGACCTCGATCACCCGGTCGGGGTCGGCGCTGGTTCCGAGCAGGTCGTCTCCGACCGCATGGTCGAATTCACGTTGCAGGATGTCCTCGGCCTGGAACTGCAGGAACAGCGACCCCGCCGGGTCGGGCCCGCCGCCACCGACCGCACCCGAACGCAAACCCAGCGTCATCGCCTGACGGAAGGCGGTCAGGTCGACTCCAGGTCCCTGTGCCAGCCAGTTGACCAGGTACGAGTTGAGGATGTCCTGCACCCGTCCGGTGATGATGCGCATGAACTTCTCGCCCGGGTCGCATTCGGTGAAGTCGAACCCGAGATCGGCGACGAGGATCTCGGCCTGGGCAACGATCTGCGTGAGCCTCGAAATCGATGGTCCCGGGTTCGAGAAGTCGGGCTGTACGAGGTTGGCTTCGGCGACGAGCTCGGTGAGCTCGGCCACCTCGGTCTCCAACGGGTCGTCGCTCTCGATCTGAATGGCCGACAGGTACGTCGTGATCGAGTGCTGGATGCCGCTGCCGGCGAAGGCCTCGTCGAAGCGTTGCTGCCAGCTCCCGTTGACCTGACCGCACACCACCAACAGGTGGTCGAGCTGGCCGGCGCCGGAGAACGAGTAGTTGTCGGTCCGAGTCTGGGGGCCGAGTCCCGGCGCTACGACGGTCGCGCTCGAGGTGCCCGAACCGGCGCCGTCAGTTGTGTAGGGCCCACTCCCACTGATCGTGCCTGCGGCCGACCAGAGCGTGGATCCTTCGGACTCGATCGGAAGCCCGCGCGTCGTGGTGAAGGCGGCACCCTCCATCGACCACGTCCCTTCGAGGGCGTCGTCCTCGACGCTGAAGTCGATGGGTCCCGATGCCTCACCGGTCCAGATGAGGGTGAACTGCGCCGCGCTCAACCACCACGAGCCGCCGAGACCCCATGCGCCCACGTAGTCGCCGTCGGGGATGGTCGGGGGTTCCCCTTCCGGCTCGGGGAGCGGTGCAAGGGGGTCGGGCGGCTCATCGCCGGGAACGGGCAGGAGCCCGGGCTCGAACGCGTCCGCCGGAATCGGGAGCAGACCGTCGTCGTCCTCCGCGACCGCGGGCTGCGATGCCAGCGCGGCCAGGGTGATCACCGCTGTTGCCGACACCGAGAGACGTCTGCGCCTGGTCACACTCCGCACTCCACCGAAAAGGTGATGGGCGTCGATTGGGCATCGGGTCCGGCCTGGAGATCCCTGCCCGACCCGACGATCGAAAAGCCCGAGCTCCAGACGTCGACCTGGAGTGGCTCGTCGCCCACGACGAACCAATCCTCGAGCGCATCGCCGCCGGCCAGCAGGATGCCCGCGGCCTGCAACCTGGGCGGAGGGCCCACTTCGACGATGAGGCCCATGGCCACGTCGCCGGCGCTCGTGAAGCGGTAGCCGGTCTCGGTCAACTCGCAGTCGCCGTCGGTCACGTTGAACTGACGGTCCCCGACCGTGGCCGATCCGATGGCGGTGCCCGTCGCCGTTCTGGCGGCGGCGGGCGCAGCGGTACCGACACCGCCGGCGAAGGTGGCGACGTACCCGAGGTCACCGTTGAGCTCGAAGATCAGAAACTGTGCATTCGGAACGTCGTCGCGGGACGCGACGACGAGACCCTGTTCGGTGTTCGCCGTCTCCACCTCGAAACCGGCGGCTTCCAAGGCAGCGGCGTAGCCAGTGACAGCCGCCGCCGGATCGCCCCCAGGGAACGATCCGGTCAGCTCCCGGTACACACTCTCGACATCACCGGCAACGAAGGACTCGATCGAGAGGCCTTCGGGTACCGGCATACCGCTGGGCCACCATGCGGGCAGGTCGTCGGCCCCCTCGGATTCGTCGGTTGACTCGAGATCGGATTCAGCGGCCTCCGAGGGGGCCGACGACGCCGCGTCGTCAGCCGGCTCGTCGGCCGCGTCGTCGTCTCCGCCTCCACATGCGGCGATCAAGACGAGCAGGAAGATGAGCCATTTGCAGCGCACGGAAGACACCTCCATCGGTCGGTCGACATCCTGATCCTGCGGGTACCGCGGTGGCGGCGAAACCCCCAACCGGCACGAACCGCCCCCCAAACCGGGCTCGTCGAGTACCCACGGTCGCGGCCTGGGCCGTACTCTGCGGACATGGTGGAGTGGCCGACCGAAGGACGAGAAGCTGAAGTCGCGGCCGGGCTGGCCCTGGTGGAGGCGGGTGTCAGCGCCCTCTACGTCGGCGAAGCGGGTGTCGGCAAGAGCCGCATCGTGGCGGAGATCGCGCACCGCTCCTCCGTGTCGGGACGCGCCGTCCACACCATCACCGGCTCACCGGCGCTGCGCTCCATCGCCTTCGGGGCGGTTGCCCATCTGCTCGGCGATGTCCGTGCCGTCGATCGAGCCCTGCTGGTGCACGAGCTCCGTGATCGCCTCGTCGCCGACCCTGGTTCGCCGCCCCTGGTCACCGTCGATGACGTCGACCTCCTCGACGACGCTTCACTCGCCGCCGTGGCGGCGCTGGCTGCCGGCAGCGAGGCGGTGGTCTTGGCCACCACCCGCAGCCGCAGCGCCGGCGATCCGGCCGTACTCGCCCTCTGGAAGGATCAGGCTCTGCGCCGGATCGATGTCGGTCCCCTCGACCGGGGCGGCTCCGATGCGGTGGCCTCGGCCATGCTCGACGGGCCGATCTCGGTTGCGTTGGCGACCCGACTGTGGGATGTCACCCGTGGCAATCCGTTGTTCCTGCGTGAGCTCCTGTGGACGTCCCGAATCGACGAAACCGTGGTTCGCAATCCCCACTACTGGGATCTTCACGGAGTGATTGCGGCCTCGGGACGGGTGCAGGATCTCGTACGGCGGCGATTCGGCGAGCTCGATCCGGCGGCGCGACGGTGCCTGGCAGCCGTCGCGATAGCCGACCCGATCGATGTCGAGACGTTGACCTCTGTGGCTCCGATGGGCGTGCTGAGCGAGCTCGAGCGCCAACAACTGATCGAGATCGACGATCAGGCCGGCGAGGCGGTCGTGCGAATGGCGCACCCGTTGCTCCGCGAGGTGATACGCGAGGACGTCGGGCGCCTCGACCGTCACGACATCCTGACCACCATCGCCGCTCGGATCGCCGCCGGCGATCCGAGCCCGTTGGATGCGCTGCGGGTGTCCACCTGGATGCTCGATCTGGGCGACTCGCCACCGGCCGACCTGGCGACGCTCGGGGCGCTCGCCGCCGTCGATCGCTTCGATCCGGCCGCCGCCGAGCGGCTCGGACGTGCGGCGATCGAAGCCGGCGAGAGCTCGACGGCGCTCGCCGTTCTGGGACGGGCACTGACGATGCAGGGCCGCCACGACGAGTCCGTTGATGCTCTCGAACGGGCCGTCGACCTCGCTGCGTCCGACGAGCAGGTCGCCATGGCGGTCGGCGCGCTCACCGACACCGTGCTCTTCGGCCTCGGCGACCCTCAGCGGGCGACGAGCCACCTCGAACGTGCGCAGGACCAGGTCACCGACCCCGCCGTGCGTGCCGAGTTGGCTGCGCGGTCGCTTCTCGTAGCCGGCGTGGCCGGCGATTTCGGAACCACGCTCGAGCTCGGGGGCCGCCTGGTCGACGCCGATCTGCCACCCTCCGCCGCGGGGCCGGTGTTGATGGCCTACACCCTGGCGCTGAGCATGACCGGAAAGGTCGACGGAGCCATCGAGTTACTCGACCGGGGCGACGCCCTCGCCGATGGTGTCCGGTTGCAGCATCCGTTGCTGCGGGATCAGCTCGGTCTCAATCGGGTGCTGGTTCTCACCGCGGCGGCTCGTCTGAACGAGGGCATCGAGCTCTCCGAGGGGGTCATGGTGGGCGAGGGTGGAAGCGAGCGGCTTCTCCCGCCCTGGTTGTACATCGCCACTTCAGACGCGCTGGCTCATCGGCGATCTCGAGCGGGCCCTGGTGCACACCACCGAGGCCGTCGAGCGTCAGCGCGCTTCCGACCCGATCGGCACGCTCGTCCTCGCCCTCGCCTTCTGCGCCGGCACCCAGGCGATTCTCGGCAATCTCGCGAGCGCGCAGGAGCTCGTCGACATGGCGCGTGCCGACCCTCGCCACGGCGAGGCTCGCAATCTCGTCTGGCTGGCGCAGGCCGATGCGTGGATTGCAGCCCGGTCGGGCCAACCGAGGGACGGCGCCGAGCTCGTCGTCGAGGCCGGAAAGCAGGCTGCCGAGCGCTGGCACGTGGTCTGGGGCGCGCAGGCGCTCCACACGGCGGTGCGGTTCGGATACGCGGAGGACGCGGCATCGGAGCTGGCCGGACTTGCGGCTCGTGACTCGGGTCCCCTCGTCGACCTTCTGGCGCGGCATGCCGCCGCGGCTGCCGCCGCCGAACCTCTCCTCTTGGCCAAGGTGGGGGCCGAGTTCGTCGAGCTCGGCGCCTGGGCCGCGGCGGCCGACGCTCTTGCCGCTGAGGCACTCGCTCACGACGACTCCGCCGCGGCAGCACGAGCGGCCTTGGCCGCGCACGAGATCTCCGGGCGATGCCCGGCGTATCGAGCTCCACTGCTGGCTGCGTGCCCGAACCCGCTGTCGGACCGTCAGCTCGACGTTGCGCGCCTGGCCGCGTCGGGCTCGTCGACCCGCGACATCGGCCGTCGTCTCGATGTGACACCGAAGACGGTCGAGAACCACCTCCAGCGCATCTATGTGATGCTCGGCGTGAACGGCCGCGCCGAGCTCGCCCCGCTGATGATGATCCCTCCCGATCGCGGGTTGTGACGTGGCCGACGAGGTGGTCCCGATCTTCCGCGTGTCCGACGGATACGAGACAGCCAGGTGGTACGCGCGGATGGGATTCGTGGTCGTCGGCGAGCATCGCTTCGCCCCCAGCTTGCCGCTGTACCTGTTCCTGGAGCGCAACGGGGCTCAGCTGCACCTGTCCGAACACACCGGTGACGCCACGCCCGACTCGCTCGTCTATCTCTGGGTCGACGATGTCGATGCGATCGCGTCCGAGTTCGGTGCCGCCGTCAGTGAGCAGCCGTGGGCACGTGAGGTGGAGCTCACCGACCCCGACGGGAACCGCCTGCGGATCGGAACCCGCCCAGTCCCGGGGTGATTCAGGCAGTGGGCTCCATCAGCTCGATCCGATTGCCGAACGGATCGGACACGTAGACCCGGTTGTACCCGTCGAGCGGCTGGTCCTCGACCACGGCGACGCCGGCTCCTTCGAGGTGGGACACGAGCCCGGCGAGATCGGTGACGATGAAGGCTGGGTGGGCCTTCCGAGCCGGGCGGAAGTCCGGATCGACTCCGAGGTGCACCTTCAGGTCGCCCGACTCGAACCAGCAACCACCGCGGGCCGCAAGGTGCGGCGGCTTCGGTACTTCGGGGATCCCGAGAAGGCCGCGGTAGAACTCGACCGCTACCGGCTCGCCTCCGGCAGGTATGGCGAGCTGGACGTGGTCGAGGCGGCTGATCGGCACTCGGTCAGTCTGACAGAGTCGCATCGGCCGAGCAGCCTGGTCCGCAGCTCGATGGTTGTGGCCCACTACCGTTTCGCCCATGAGTGACACGCCCGAAACACCACAGACCCCGCCCACCGACCCAGCCGCAGGTGCCGGCGCGGGTACTCCAGGAGGTCCCGCGCCCTACGCCGCTCCCGGAGCCGGCGCCGGTGGGCCCGGTGCCGGTGGCCCTGGAGGCCCCGGAGGTCCTTCGCCCGAGGCGGGGAAGCCGTGGTACCAGCAGCCCGTGTTCTGGGTGGCGTCGGCGGCCGGTGTGGTGATCTTGGTGATCATCATTGCTCTCGTGGCCAACAGTGACGATGACGGCGCCACGGTCGAAGCCGGGGAGACACCCGACTGCGGCACCCACGGAGGAGCCGACGGCCGAGCCGACCGAGGAGCCCACCGAGGAGCCGACCGAGGAGCCGACCGAGGAGCCGACCGAGGAGCCGACCGAGGAGCCGACCGAGGAGCCCACGGAGGAGCCGACCGAGGAGCCGACCGAGGAGCCGACCGAGGAACCCAGCGACCTGTTCGAAGTCGTCGCATCACCGGTCACCGCCCCGATGTCGGGTTACACCGCGAAATCCGCCGTTCCCCGACGGTGAGGTCACCGCCAACTGGTACCAGTGGGATGGCTCGTTCGTTCTGATCTACGCCGGATGGTTCGTCGACGACACGACCTCGCAGTGCCCCGGTGCCTCGGTACAGCTGGCCGACAGCTCGTTCGACTCGATCTCCAACGGCCCGGTCGGCGACGACGGGTGCGAGCCCGCCGATGCCTACGCCGACTCGCCGACCGAGATCGTCACACCGCCCCTCGGGCCGCGCGTGTGCGGGCCGATGGTGATCTACACCACGCCCATATCCACCGACACCGACGGCGTCTTCCTGTTCGGCACGGTCGAGCGGGTCAACGACGGAGCATTCGACGGGTCGACCAGCGTGGCCGATCTCGACCTGGCGGCCACGCCCGAGCTCGACCCGACGGCTTCCGGCTACCAGGTGCCGGCCGGCTTCCTGCCCGACGGCGCCACCGAAGTCGTCTGCGACGGCTGACCGGGGCCCCATGACCATGGGCGAGGCCGCCGGGCTGACGTCCGGCGGGCTGTGTGTGATCGATGGCATCGATCACTACCGCATCGACGGACTGGAGCACATGGAGCCGTTCTTGACGACGGTCGTGTCCGACACCGACCTGTGGATGTTCGTGTCGAGCACCGGAGCGCTGACCGCAGGATCGAGTCGACGCCGACCACGCGCTCTTCCCCTACGAGACCGACGACCGGCTACACCGCCTCGCGGCCATCACCGGCCCGGTGACGGTCATCGCCCGGAACGTCGATGGCTTGCGAGCGCTGTGGCGACCCTTTGGACCCGAAGGCTCGGCCGGCGTCTCCCGGTCGATCGCCAAGAGCGTGCTGGGCGACCGGCTGGTCTTCGAGGAACACCACCACGCCTGGGGCTTGCGGTTCCGCGCCACCTGGGCGCCCTCCGCCCGGTACGGATGGGTTCGTACCGTGGAGCTGGCCGACCTGGGTGGGCAGGGGAGCGAGGTCGAGGTGCTCGACGGCCTGCTCGACGTGATGCCCGCAGGAGTCACCACGCAGCTCGAGCAGACCGGGTCGAACCTCGTTGATGCCTACAAGCGATCCGAGACCGGTCCGTGGGCGAGTCTGGCGGTGTACACGCTCGAGTCGCTGATCACCGACCGAGCCGAGCCCGCCGAGTCCCTCACGGCCACGGTCGTCTGGTCTTCGGGCTTCACCGGCGGCGGGCCCGACCTCGACGGTCGCGGCGTCGCGGCGATGATCGACGGGCGATCCCCGCCGGCGTGTCGGCTTCTCACCGGCCGTCCCGGCGCCTATCTCCTGCGGGGCCCGCTGACTGTGCCTGTCGCCGGATCGGTCACGTGGCTGATCGCAGCCGACACTGCGCTTTCCCATCCCGAGGTGCTCGAGGCGGTGCACGCCGCCGCCGATTCCGGCGCCACAGGGTCGCGTCGGCGATGATGTGGCGGCAGGATCCGAGCGGCTGCGGGTGCTCCTGGCCGGCGCCGACGCATTCCAGTCGACTTCAGATCGCATCACCGACGCCCATCACCTGTCGAACGTGTTGTTCAACTCGATGCGGGGTGGCGTTTTCCCGTACGGACATCACGTGCCACTACCCGATTTCGTCGATTCCGTGCATTCCCGCCATCGCGACGTCGGGGAGCGGTGGCAGGGCTGGCTCGACTCGTGGGACCGGAACGTCGACATCGCCGAGCTCCGCCACGCCGCCGCCTCGACCGGCGATGCCGATCTGCTCCGCCTCGTGACGCGAGTACCTGCCGCTCTCCTTCAGCCGTCGACACGGCGACCCGAGCCGTCCCTGGAATCGGTTCTCGATCGCCGTCCGCGACGAAATGGGCCACGAGCGGCTGCGGGTACGAGGGCAACTGGCGAGACATCTTCCAGAACTGGGAGGCCCTCCTCGAGTCCTACCCCACGCTACTTCCGCAACGTCGTGGCCAAACTTCGTCAACGCCTCGACCATCGACGGTCACAACCCCTACCGCATCTCCCGCGACGGCATCGACTGGGAGGTGCCCGACCCCGACGATCCGTGGAGCCACATCGGCTACTGGGGCGATCATCAGATCGTCTACCTCCTGCGGCTGCTGGAGGGGTGGGACCGGCATGAGCCGCAGGCGATTCGCAGCTGGCTGGCTCCGCCGGTGTTCGTCTACGCCGACGTGCCCTACGCGATCGCAGACCACGAGGCGATGGTCGTCGACCCGAAGAACACCATCGCCTTCGACGTCGAGCGGGCCGAAGCGATCGCCCAGCGCGAGCAGCGGCTGGGTTCCGACGGACGCCTTCTCGTCGATTCCGACAGCTCGCTCCTGCGGGTGGGCCTGCTCGAAAAGCTGCTGGTTCCCGCCCTGGCCAAGCTCAGCAACTACGTGCCGGAAGGAGGTATCTGGCTCAACACTCAGCGGCCCGAGTGGAACGACGCCAACAACACGCTGGCCGGCCCAGGGCTCTCGATGGTGACCTTGTATCACCTGCACCGATACCTGCGATTCGTCGACCGACTGCTCGACGGCGCCGACGGCGAGACGGTCGTGTTGTCGACCTCGGTTGCCGCATGGTTCCGCGATCTGCTCAGCGCGTTCGAGGAGCTCGCGTCGTCCGATCGTGGACCCGACCCTCGGACCCGACGGTCGGTCGTCGACGCGCTCGGGACTGCAGCCTCCGAGCATCGCCACCGCATTCGGCGTCGCGTCGACCCGGCCACCGCGGCGGTGCCCGTCGCCGATGTGCGGCGTCTCTGCGGTCTGGCCGCCACCGAGCTGGCGGAGTCGACCCGATCGGCCCGGCGCACCGACGGCCTGTACCACTCCTACAACCGGGTGTCGTTCCCCGACGCCGATTCTGCGACGGTCGACCACCTCGGCCCGATGCTCGAAGGGCAGGTCGCCGTGCTGTCGTCGGGAATCCTCGATCCCGTAGCCTCCCTCGAAGTGGTCGACAGCCTCTTCACCTCCGGCATGTACCGTCCCGACCAGGACACCTTCATGCTGTATCCCGTGGTCGAGCTGCCGCCGTTCCTCGAGCGCAACATCGTTCCATCCGCCGACACGGTGGGAGTCGACGGGTTCGACGACTCGCTCCGAGCCATCTTCTCCACCGACGTCGACGGTCGGCTCCGATTCCGACCCGGGCTGATCAACGCGAACGAGCTCGAAGCGATTCTTGCCCGCACGACCCTGCCCGAGAGCGATCGAGAACGCGATCGCCGAAGTGTACGAAGCGGTCTTCGGCCATCGCTCGTTCACGGGGCGCTCGGCCAGCATGTACGGGTACGAGGGCATCGGCTCCGTCTACTGGCACATGGTCGCCAAGCTCCTGCTCGCCGTGCAGGAGACGTACTGGTCGGCCATCGACAACGCAAGCCCCGACCGACGTCGTCGCAGGACTAGCCGGTGCCTACCGCCGGATCCGGGACGGTCTCGGCTTCCGAAAGCAACCGCAGGACTTCGGTGCGTTTCCCACCGACTGCTACTCACACACACCCGGTCACGCCGGCGCGCAGCAGCCGGGCATGACCGGGCAGGTGAAAGAAGAGATGCTCACCCGGCTCGGCGAGCTCGGCGTGCGGGTGAGGAACGGCCAGATCCTGCTGTCGCCCGGTCTGTTGCCGCTGTCGGAGGTGGTCCCGGCCACGTTCACCATGTGTTCGGTGCCGATGACCATCGGCCGAGGTGAGGCCGACGGGGTCGACGTGGTCCGTGCCGACGGCACCGACATGGCGCGGGACAGCCTCGAGCTCACTCCCGGCGAGTCCGCCGACTTGTTCACACGGAGCGGCACGATCGCCCGGGTCGAGTGGACGATCGGGCCACCGGACTGATCCGACCCTCGTGGTCGTACCGGTCTCGGTCAGTCGGAGAGAATCGTCGCGATCTCGGCCAACGTGTCGAGCCCGTGCACGTCGTGGTCGAGCAGCGGCACCTCGCACCGCGCCACCGAGGGCGCATCGGCGTCGAAGCCGCCTTCGTCGATGATCGCCCACAGCGCACCCAGCTCCTCACGTTCGGCCGTGGCGAGCGCGGTCAGCTCTCGGTGGTGCGCAAGCTGGTCGGCGAGCGCCGACCCGGCCGCGACCAGGGCATCGTCGAGATCGCACTCCGGGGGAAGTGGGTGCACGAGGTTGGCCACCACCCCACGCATCCGGTAGCGGCCCTCGTGGAGCGCGTGGCCGAGGTGCGTCGCCTCGTCGATTGCCTCCGACCGGGGACTCGACACCAGCACGAAGCTCGTCTCGGGCTCGCGAAGCAGAGCCGAGACGACCGCCGCACGAGCCGACAGCCCGTCCTCGAGGCCGGCCAGCGATCGAAAGAACTCGATGGTGTCCTCGACGATCTGCGGGCCGGCCAGTCGTCTCACCGTCCAGGCGAAGGCGGCCGTCGCCGTCGACGTCACCCGGGTGAAGGTGCGACCGGGCCCGGTAAGGGCGCGGTACACGGGGTGCCCGAAGAACGTGGTGAGGCGATCGGGCGCCGAGAGGATGTCGACGGCGTGGCGCGAGGGAGGCGTGTCGATCACGATCAGGTCGTGGGTTCCGGCGTCGTGGAGCTGGTGCAGCCGTTCGATCGCCATGTACTCCTGTGCGCCGGCCAGTGACCCGGCGATGCTGCGATAGATGCGGTTCTGCAGGATGGCGTCGGACCGCCCGCCCGCCCGGTCGGTGATCAACCGATCGAAGGTGCGCTCGGCGTCGAGCATCAGCACGTCGAGCGTGCCCTTCATCGGGCCGAGGCCGCGCACTCGATGGGGCTCGTCGGCGTCGCCCTCCGCGAGTCCCAGCGCGTCGGCGAGACGGCGGGCCGGATCGATGGTCACCACGACGACGTTTCGTCCGGCCCGAGCGCCGATGAGGCCTATCGCGGCAGCGGTGGTGGTCTTGCCCACTCCTCCCGGCCCACACGTCACGATCATCGAGCTCGACGCGATGAGCCCGGCGAGCGAGGCGTCTTCGACGACCGCATGGATGGTGGGCATGTTCATGATCGCCGATCCGGCGCCCGGTCGGCTCCGTCCTGCAAGGCAGCGGCGAGCACGTCGAGGTCGCCAGGAGAGAGTCGAGGCGTGGGCAGCCGGGGAAGCAGGATCCTGGGTAGTGGCAACGCCTGGTCGAGGCGTTCGAGCTGCTCGTCCTGCAGGGCAAGTCGGGCGGCGCCGAAGCGGCTCGATGCGACGAGCGCCGAGCTCTGCTTGCGGGTGAGCTTCACGTCGATCTCGCGGGCGGCGGTGGTGGTCGGTGTGTCGAGACCCCTGCGGTGGGGCCACCAACCGTTGACGACCAGCGGTGCCGGCGCCAGGCCGAGCTCGCCGTGCAGGTCGTGGGACAACTCGATCGCCTCGTTCACCGGCGTCTCCTCGGCCAGCGTGACGATCATTGCCTGGGTCCTCCCGGCGTCGCTGAGCATCTCGTCGACCTCGTCGGCCTGGGTGCGCAACGGGCCTGGCGTGACCACCTCCTGGGTCGCCCGCGCCGATCCGAGGAACGCCGCAGCGTGGCCGGCGGGGGGAGCATCGACCACGATCAGCTCGGCGGCTCCCTCCCGTTCGAGCTCCTTGATCTTGGCGAGCACCATCAGATGCTCGAGTCCCGGGGTGGATGCCGCCACCAGATCGAGGGACACGGCCTGGACGGCCCGGCGCATCAGCGCGCCGACGCCGCGCAGGTCGAGGTAGTCGCGGAACGCCTGCTGCGGCGGGATCGTGCGTCCCCGCACTCGTCCTCCGGACGCATCTCGGCGCAGGGTCTGCTCGGCTGCGGTGAGCGGCGCTCCGCCGAGAAGGGGGCCGAGCCCAGGCTTGCCGTCGACCGAGACGAGCAGCACGTCGCGTCCCGTTCGCGCGGCGACGATCGCCACCGCGGCGGCAACCGTGCTCGACCCGACGCCCCCCTTGCCCGCCACCACGAGCACCCGCGAGGAGCCGAGCCAATCGGGCGCGGACGGCGTCTGATATCGGTCGGTGCTCATGGCCCGTCGATCGCTCACGGGTACCGGAGGGCGTCGGCGGCGACTCTGGCGTCTCGCCAGTCGGTCACGGCCAGGTGCGCACCCGCTACGAGCCCGGCCAGTGTTCCCTTGCTCAAGAGGAGGATGTCGTCGATGACCTGGTCCGATGGGGTGATCTCGCCGTAGCAGTCGTGCCATGCGAGCTCGACCAGCTCCAACAGATCGAGGGCCGTGTCGGCGTCGGCTGCGCCGAACGCAGCGACCACACGCTCGCGTCGGTCGTGTCTCCGCTCGGTTCGGCCGATTGCCATGGCTCCAGTCTGTCGGAAAATGCTCGGAAGGCTCACCACCCGACCGCCAGCAAGCTCAGTCCGCGGTCCGGGACGCCGCGTCGAGTCCGTCGAGGATGAGGTCGAGGCCGAAGTCGAACTCCCGGCCGAAGTCGTAGCCCGGTTGGAGCACGTGTTCGCTGGTCAGCTCCATGAGGTGCGGGTAGTTGCCGACGGGCACGTGATCGGTGATCGACTCGACCAGATCGCCCATCTCATCGCCCGACGTGGCGGGCAGACTCGCTTCCTGGAGCGCGAAGCCGTAGACGAATGCGTCGATCACGGCGTAGGCGTGCGCGGTCATCTCGACCGACAAGCCTCCCGTGCGAAGGCAGCCGAGCACCTTGTCGTGGTGGCGCAAGGTTGCCGGCCCCGGGTTCGTTCGCGACTCCATCAACGGAGCCGCCCACCGATGGCGGGCCAGTATTGCTCGAGCCGACGTCGAACGCAGACGCATCGCGGTCTTCCAGTCGGTGTCGGTCGGGGGGAGGTCGATCTCGCTGAACACCAGGTCCACCATGCCGTCGATGATCGCCTCCTTGCTCGGTACGTGGTGATAGATCGTCATGGGCTTCACGTCGAGCTCGGCGGCCAGTTTGCGGATGGTCAGCGCATCGACCCCGATCGTGTCGGCCAGCGCGACCGCCCCTTCGATCACGCGCTCCTGGGTGAGGGGTGCCATGGATGTCGTCTCCCTTCCGGTTGACAATCGTACTTAGTACGGGTAGGTTCGTCAACACGATCGTACTAAGTACGGCACAGGAAAGACGCTCCAGAAAGAAAAGGCAGCACCATGACCACGACAACCCCGAATCGAACCGACAACACCGCATCCCGGCCGAGCGACGGCGACCCGACATCGTCGATGCGGGCGATCGTGCAGCAGTCGTACGGTTCGGCCGAGAGCCTCGAACTGCGCACTGTCGGCCGGCCGACCATGGGGGCCGACGAGGTGCTGATCGAGGTGCAGGCGGCCGGCGTCGACCGGGGTACCTGGCATCTCATGACCGGCACGCCGTACCTGATCCGCATCGCCGGCTACGGACTGACCAAACCGAAGCAGCCGATCCCGGGTCTCGACGTTGCCGGCCGGGTGATCGACGTCGGCCCCGCTGTCACCCGCTTCGCACGCGGCGACGAGGTGTTCGGCATCGCCTCGGGATCCTTCGCCGAGTACGCAACCGCCCGTGAGGAAAAGCTGGCCCACAAGCCCCACAACGCAACCTTCGAGCAGGCTGCGGTGGTTGCCGTCTCGGGCATCACCGCCCTCCAAGCTCTGACCGAGGTCGGCAAGCTCGAGCCCGGACAGAACGTCCTGATCGTCGGAGCCTCCGGCGGAGTCGGCACCTACGCAGTGCAGTTGGCCAAGGCGCTCGGGGCCGAGGTCACCGGCGTCGCCAGCGCCAGCAAGCTCGACCTGGTCCGCTCGCTCGGCGCGGACCACGTCGTCGACTACACCCGGGAGGACTTCGCCGCCACCGCACACCGATACGACCTGATCATCGACATCGGCGGCCGCAACAAGATCTCCCGGCTCCGGCACGCCCTGACGCGCCGTGGCACGCTCGTCATCGTCGGTGGCGAGAACGGCGGTCGTTGGACCGGTGGCGTCGGTCGCCAGCTTCGGGCGATGCTGCTGTCACCGTTCGTCGGCCAACGCCTCACCACCTTCATCAGCAAGGAGCACCACTCGTTCATGGAGCGCGTCGGGGCATTCATCGAGTCCGGCGCCGTGACGCCCAGCATCGGCCAACGGTTCGATCTCGACCACGTGGGAGAGGCGATCCGCCAGATGGAGGCGGGCACGCTCCGAGGCAAGTCGGTCATCCTCGTCGGCCGCAGTGGAGCCGACGAGGATGACCGACAGCTGCCAGGAGGATCAGCTC
Source organism: uncultured Acidimicrobiales bacterium (assembly GCA_963700995.1). Classification (GTDB taxonomy): domain Bacteria; phylum Actinomycetota; class Acidimicrobiia; order Acidimicrobiales; family JAHEJN01; genus JAHEJN01. Next base: position 428,089 of record CAVOZP010000003.1, on the reverse strand, counting down.
CGTAACGCGGCGATCTCGTCGTGTTTGAGGTCCCACAGTCGCTGGGTGAGAGACACGTGGTACACGTGCGGGTTCACCAGCCGGCGCACCCCGGCGTCGAGGCACTCGAGGTCGGCCTCGCGGCGGGCCCGCATGGCGGCCAGGGTGTCGGGCTCGTTCACGCGGCGACCTTCGACCAGCACCGGCTCGAGCAGCGACTCGACGCGGGAGACCCGGTCGGAGGTCAGGTCGCGATGGACTCCCGGCTCGATCGGGTGGCGCAACACCAGCGGGACCGCGCCGTCGGTCGTCACCGGTTCGCCGGCCACGGCCAAGAGATCCGCCGTGGCTCGTCCTCGCTCGTCGTAGATCCGGTAGACGTCCTTGTCGCCCGGGTTCTGTCCCTTTCCCGGTGTGTCGGAGATCTTGATGGTCGGCACCATGACGCCGTGGTCCTCGACGGCAACCAGCTTGTAGACGCCACCGAGATAGGGGTGGCCCTCCGATGTGGCCAGCTTCGACCCGACCCCGAAGGTCAAGCGGGCGATCAACCGCGCCGGATCGACGCCGTAGCGGGCGGCTTCACCGTCGATCTGGGCGAGGATCTGCAGGATGGCGATCTCGTCGAGTCCGCTCGACAAGACGATGGCGGTCTCGTCGAACCCGGCGGCATTCAGCCGAGCCGCCGACTGGATGGCCAGGTACGCCAGGTCGCCCGAATCGAGCCGTATGCCGACGGGCCGGTGCCCCTTGGCCCGAAGCTCATCGAAGACGACGATGGCGTTGGGTACGCCGCTGTCGATGGTGTCGATGGTGTCGACCAACAGCAGGCAGTCGTCGGGGTAGACGTCGGCGTAGGCACGGAATGCTGCCAGTTCGCCCTCGTCGAGTGCCATGAACGCCTGCACCATGCTGTGGGCATGCGTGCCCTTGGGGGCCAATCCGGTGAGCTCCGACACTCCGACGTTCGATGTGAACGCCGCGCCGCCCACCAGCGACGCACGCGACGCCGCACTCGCACCCCGCTCAGGGCCGCGGCGCATGCCGAACTCGAGGATGGGCCGACCCCGGGCCGCCTCGGTCATGCGGCTGGCCTTGGTTGCGACAAGGGTCTGGAAGTTCAGCTCGTTCAACAGCTGGGTCTCGAGGATCTGGGCCATCGCGAGCGGCCCCTTCGCCATGGTCAGCGGGGCGTTGGCGTGCACCACCCGACCCTCGGGCACCGCCCGCAGCGACACCCCCTCGAAGGAACCGTTGGCCCGCAACCAGCTGAGGAAGTCGTCGGCGAAGAGTCGACCGCCCTCGGTTCCGGTCTGGGCCCGGAGGTAGTCGACGTCGTCGTCGGTGACGTGGGCCTCGGCCATCCAGTCGAGCAGCCACTCCATGCCCGCCATCACGCAATAGCCGGCCTGATGACCGCCGTAATCGGGGTACCTGCGGGTGAAGTGCTCGAACTGGGCCGGCCGCTCGTGCAGACCCTGGCGGAAGTAGAGCTGGGCCATGGTGAGCTGATACATGTCGGTCGCGAGCATGCCCTCGGCTCTGGCGCGTGTGCGGAACCAGCTGCGCTCGGACGACATCAGGATTAGCGTCCCTTCCATGGCCGGCATCGACTACGACGACAAGACGGTGCTCGTCGTCGTCGATGTTCAGAATGACTTCGCCGACCCTACCGGCAGCCTGTACGTCGAGGGAGGTGACGACATCATCGGCCGCGTCAATGCGGAGATCGCCGCAGTGCGAGCAGCAGGCGGGCGGGTCGTGTACACGCAAGACTGGCACCCGCCCGAAACCCCGCACTTCGAGACCTCCGGTGGCATCTGGCCCGTGCACTGCGTTCGCGACACCTGGGGCGCCCGGTTGCATCCCGCGCTCGACGTGTCGGGCACTGTCGTGCGCAAGGGCACCGGCGGCGAGGACGGCTACAGCGGATTCACCATGCGCGATCCCGTCACCGGTGACGAGGTCGCCACCGAGCTCCATCGTCTGCTTCAGGATCACGGCATCGAGCAGGTTGTTGTCGTGGGACTGGCCCTCGACGTGTGCGTTCTCGCCACCGCGCTCGACGCGATCCGGCTGGGTTATGGCCTGACCGTGATCGCCGACGCCACTCGCCCGGTCGACCTGGAACCCGGCGACGGCGAGCGGGCGCTGGCCGAGCTCGAGCAGGCCGGTGCCGCCATCGTGTGAGCGGCGAGCCGGCGGCGCAGATCCTCAGTCGTGAGAACTCGGGGACGTCGGAGATCCTTGCAGTATCCGTTGCTCCAGCGAGACGAGCTCGTCGCTGGCGTGCACGCCGACCTCGGCGAGAACGCCGCGCAGGCGAGCGCACTCTCCGAGCGCCTCGACCCGTCGCTGGGAGCGGGCAAGGGCCTCGATCAGGAGAATCCAGAGCTGTTCCCGGTAGGGATGTCTCTTCGACTGCCGCTTCGAGCTCTCCGACCACGATCTCGTGATGTCCCAGTGCCAGCTCGGCCTCCAGGCTGAGCTCCATCGCGGCCAGCCGCAATTCCTCGAGCCGATACGTCTCCAGCTTGAACGCCTCGTCGTCGGCGAGGTCGCCGAAGGGCCGGCCGCGCCAGAGGCCCAGCGCCTCCCGGCAGTGCGCCAGGCAGGTCTCGGGCTGGCTGTTCGACTCGTTGGCCAGCGCCAGGAGCGATTCGAACCGCAGGGCATCGATGTTGTCGGCATCGGCGATCAACTCGTAGGAGTGGTCGACGTGCAGGATGGTGTCCGGGCCGACCAAGTGGCGCAGGTGCGACACGTAGGACTGCAGGGTGTTGTCGGCGGAGGCGGGGGCCGGTCGCCCCACAGAACCTCGCGGAGATGATCGACGGGAACGGCATGGCCCGCGCCGATGACGAGAGCGCCGAGCAGCGCGCGCGAGTGCGGACCCCCCACCGATCGGCTTTCCGACGGCGTCACGATGTCGATGGGCCCGAGCACACGGATCAAGTAACCGCGGCGCATCACGGAACCTCCAAGCTCAGTGTCAGTGTCCTCCATGGGCGCTCCATCACCAGGGTCAGAGGTCCTCAAGGGGGTGCGGTCACCCCTTCAGCGCACACCAACACGGCGGATCGACAATGAGAACGAAAGGGGAATGGGGTGAGGAGGACGAAGGTATTCGAACGACACACAACTGAAGTCACTCCGGATCGGAGTTGAGTCCCGGGTAGTGGTGTAGCGGCACCCGGAGATGTCCGAACAACTCACGGAGTTCCCTGAAGGTGTCACCATTCCCGATGACATCAGCGGTCTCGAGTTCCCGCCCTCGATGGAACCGAGGCGAGCCGCCACCGGGGTCCGTTGGCTACGGTGGATGGGCCTGGTCGCCATCTTGGCTGTCGGCGCCCTGACCGCAGTTCTGCTGCTCCGCGACACCTCGACCGAGCTGACCGAAACCAGCTCGTCGGCGCTGATCGTGCAGGGCTACGTCGATGAGGCGTTGGCGGCGAATCGGGCGGTGCCGATTCCAGCTCGTCGGCGCTGGTCGTGCAGGGCTATCGATGAGGCGTTGGCGGCGAATCGGGCGGTGCCGGACCAGCTCGTCGGCGCTGGTCGTGCAGAGCTACATCGATGAGGCGTTGGCGGCGAATCGGGCGGGCTGAGCCGACTCGTCCAACGGGATCATGAGTGAACCTGGCTTCGGCGTGACCACACGCCGGAGCCGCTGCGCGGTCGGGCAGGCATCGGTGTACTGATGGGCACAGCGCCCGCAGTCGGCCTAGTGTCGGCGTCGTTCGACCAGAAGAAGGAGCCGGGATGGCGGGAAGTTCCGTCAGGAACGTGGCGCTCGTGGGCGACCACGGCACGGGCAAGACGAGCCTCGTCGAGGCGATGCTGTACCGCGCCGGCGTGCTCGGACGACCGGGGCGCGTCGAAGACGGCACGACCGTGTGCGACGTCGATCCCGAAGAGCGCGACCTCCACCACAGCCTCTCCCTCATCACCGTCTCCTTCGACTGGGACGGCCATGCCATCACCATGATCGACACCCCGGGCCATCCCGACTTCGTGGGTGACGCGCTCCTGGCGATGCAGGCTGCGGAGCTCGTCGTCTTCGTGATCGACGCCGTGTCGGGTGTCCAGGCCCAAGATCGCCTGCTCTGGCGCCACGCAGCGAAGATGCGTCGACCCCGTCTGATCTTCGTCAACGGCCTCGACCGGGCCAACGCCTCGTTCGAGGCGACCCTGGCCGGCCTGCGTGATGCCTTCGGTTCGCACGCCGAACCGGTCGAGTTGCCGATCGGTGAGGGCTCGAGCTTCCACGGCATCACCGACCTGCTCACCGACCACGCGTTCGTGTACGACTCGGGCCAGGCCCAGGAGGTCGACGTCCCCGCCGCGCTCGCCGAGGCGGAACGAGTCGGCCACGAGACGCTGGTCGAGGAGATGGTCGAGAGCGACGACGCCATCCTCGAGCAGTACCTCGAGGGCGCGGCGCCGTCGCCCGAGCAACTCGAGCGTCTGCTTCACGACGCCGTCGACGACGGATCCGTCTTCCCGGTGTTGTGCGGGTCGGCCACCAGCCCGATCGGGGTCGACCATCTGCTCGACTTCATCTGCCACGTCGGTCCCGCACCCGCCGATCTCGGCCCGACCACGGTGCAGGCGGGAGGTCAAGCGGTCGACGTGCCCATCGATCCCGACGGCGACGGCCTCGCGTACGTGTTCAAGACGCGTGTCGATCAGTTCCTCGGCCCGGTCTCGTACCTGAAGGTCCTGTCGGGCACGATCCACGGCGACGACGTGCTCGTCAACACCCGCACCCGAGATCGCGAGCGTGTTCGTCAGCTCCTGTCGTTCACCGGGGCCGATCACCGACAGACGAGCGTGGCGGCGGCCGGTTCGATCGTGGCGGTGGCCGAAACTCTCCGACACGCTCACCGGTGACACGCTGGCCGCCGAGGGCACGCCGGTGACGGTTCCGAGCCCCGCCATGCCCGAAGCCGTGCACGGGATCGCCGTGCGGGCCGCCACGGCCGCCGACGAGGATCGCCTGGCCAACGGGCTCGCCCGCCTGGTCACCGAGGATCCGAGTCTGAGGGTTCACTTCGAGCCCTCGACGCACCAGACGGTGCTGTCGGGCGGAGGGGAAACCCACCTTCGGGTGGCCCTGGCTCGACTGGCCCGTCTCGGTGTCAGTGTCGATACCGAAGACGTCAAGGTTGCCTATCTCGAGACACTGGCCGGTCCGGCCGAGATCCTGGCCCGTCACAAGAAGCAGAGCGGCGGTCACGGCCAGTTCGCCGTGGTCACGGTGCAGTTCGAGCCCCTCGGTCGCAACGCCGGCTTCGAGTTCGAGAGCCGGGTGACCGGTGGAGCCATCCCCAAGAACCTGATTCCGGCGGTCGGCGCGGGCATCGAGGGCGCGCTGCCTGGTGCCGGGCTCCACGGCTTTCCACTGGTCGACCTGCGGGCTGTCTGTCTCGACGGCCAACATCACCCGGTCGATTCCTCCGAGATGGCGTTCAAGATGGCGGGCGCGCTGGCTCTACGTTCGGCCGTGCAAGAGGCTGGCACCCGTGTTCTGGAGCCGGTGAGTGAGCTGAGCGTGCAGGTGCCCGACTCACTCCAGGGAGACGTGCTCGGCGATCTCGAGCGCGCGTCGGGCCAAGGTGCTGGGCACCGCGCCGGGAGATGCCAACGGGTTTGCCGAGGTCCGGGCGCTGGTGCCCACCGCCGAGATCGGCGGCTACGCCATCGCCTTGCGCTCCATGAGCGCAGGGGCCGGCGCGTTCCGGCGGTCACACCACAGCTATCAGATCCTGCCCGACACGCTGGTGGCGCGGGTCATCGACGCCGACTGAATCTGTCCGGGCTCAGTCGGGCAGGCCCCGCTCGCCGAACAACGCCGGCCATCCGCCGGTATGGATGAACACGACGTGGTCCGACGGGCCGAACCGGCCTTGCTCGGCCAGCCCCAGCAAGCCCGACAATCCCTTGCCGGTGTAGGTGCGATCCATGAGCCAGCCCCGTTGCGATGCAGCCCAGCTGATCGCATCGTCGCCGGCCGCGGTGGGTACGGCGTAATCGTCGCCGATCCATCTCGGATCGATCTCGACGTCGTCCGGATCGATCTGGACATCACCGTGCCCCGTGAGTCCGAGAGCCTCGTTGCCGAGATCCGCGACATCGGGCAGGCCGATGTTCACTCCCTTGGCCACGCCAATGGCAATGATGGGCGGCACCGCCACGTCCTGGGCAACCAGCACGGCGCGGCCGGCGAGCAGACCGGCGTGGGTGCCGCCACTCGACGAAGTGAACACCACCGCCGCCGGAGCGATCCCCGCCGCATCGCACTGGCTCATCAACTCGACGAGAGCAACCGCATACCCCACCGCGCCGACCGGAGTGCTCCCGCCGATGGGAATCGAATACGGAGCGAGGCCGGCAGCCTCCAGTTCGTCGGTCAGTGACCGTCGCGCTGTCTCCAGCGCGTGCCAGTCGCTTTCGTCAGCGCCGGTGAAATGGAGGTGGGCACCGAAGAGCCGCGACAGCAACAGGTTGCCCTGCGCGTCGCTCGGCTTGTCACCCGACAGAACGAGGTGCACGTCGACACCGAGGGTCGCACCGGCTGCCGCCGTCATCCGACAGTGGTTCGACTGGGCCGCACCGACCGTCACGAGAGCATCTGCGCCGTGCGCGAGTGCGTCGCCGCACAGGAACTCGAGTTTGCGGGCCTTGTTGCCGCCCCCTCCCAGACCAGTGAGATCGTCACGTTTGACCCACAACGACGTTCCGTTCCCGATCGCGGGGCCGGCCTCGAGCGGCGTCGGGAGACTGGCCAACCGCACCCGATTCACCCGATCGAACAGCCCGGCCGAAGGCGTCACGAATCTTCCGGGGGAGCGACCAGAGCATCGGGATGGTCAGCGAGCCAATCCTCGGCCGGAACCGGTTCTGGTTCGTAGTAGTCCGACGGCATGAGAATGAGCCCGGCCGCCGACAGAAAGTAGACCCGCCAGGCGTGGTAGCCGCGGTAGGCCAGTTCGTTGTCGGCGATCACCTCGGCGTAGGCGGTCACCCCCTCGACGTAGGCATCGGAGTTGTTGTACCGGTAGAGGGCCGTCTGCATGTCCTCGGGGCCACCGCTGCGGTTCAGGTAGACCCCGGCACCGATGATGGCATCGCGGTCGACGGTGGGATCGCCCTGGCAACACTCGTCCCACGTCGAGGGCAGGAACTGCATCGGCCCGGTTGCGCTGGCGGTCGAGAGCCCTTCGATGCGGCCCATGCGGGTCTCGACCAGGTTGATGGCGGCGAGATAGGGCCAGGGAATGCCGGTCTGGGCCTCGGCTTCCCGGTAGTAGCCGATGAGCTCCGACGCCGGAAGGGGTTCACGAAGTTGCCAGGCCGGCAGGGTGTCGGCCAGCGTCTCGCTCTTGACGAGCGAGGTGAACGCCCTCCGGGCGGCCAGGTTCTGCTGCACGCCGAAGCGGACTTCGTCGCTCACCCCGGCGAGCACCTCGGCCTCCCACTGCGGATTCTCGGCCAACACCGAGTACAGGCGCTGCTGACGCCGGCCCCACTCGGTTGCGGTCGCGTCGTCGACGGCAGGGTTTCGGATGGCCTCCTCGGTCTCGGTCAACGCCGAGATGAGCTCGGGTCTGGTGACCGGCATCGGGCGAGCGGCGATCGGCAACGGCGTGGGGGTGGGAGGGGGCGCGGCGGTCGGAGTGGGTGGGGTCGTGGCCGTCGGCGGTGGGGGTGTGGGTGCTGCGGCGCCGGTGGTGGTGGGCTCGGAGCTGAAGGTCGGCCTGGCGTCACCGGCGGGGGCGCAGCCGACAAGCGCGACGACGAGAAGCGCCGGCCCGAGGCTGCACCGGACTCGGGCGCATGATCGTCGATGTTGTCGGCGAAGCATTCCCGCACGACCTTACCGACCGCGTCGATGGCACTGAAGCATTGCACTACCCCCCGTTCTGGCGCGCCATCGGGTCGTGGTGGTGCACTTCAAGCGCGCCAGAACGGTGGTTTTGGGGGGAGGGGGACTTCAACTGGGGACTTCGTCGGCCCGGGCCACGACCAGCCCGGCGTCCCAACCGGGAGCGCGGCCGCCGGATGGGGGCCGAACGGCATCGGTCACGAGCCCGGCTCGGGTCAACACCCACGCGATGACCGAGTTGGAGTTCCACATGTCGCCGGTGTCCAGCTCGTCGCGGCCCCACGTGGGGGTCGGAACGTGCGGCAATACGTCGATCACCCGCTGCGCAAGCGCCGCATCCTCGGTGATCCGAACCGGGCTGGCGACCGCGTACGGCAGATCCGGGATGATCCCGTCGCGCCATGTTCGGATCTCGTAGCGAAAAACCCGTAGCCGTCGAGCCCACCGCACCCCGACCGGCCCCTCGGCGACGACACCCCGATCGGCCCGATCGGAGCCGGTCGGAACGGGAGTCATCTCGATCGTGAACGACCCGGCCGCCGTGTGCGCGATCAGGGCGGCGTGGTAGAGGTCGCATCGCTCCCGGTGCCGTAGCCGTGCGGTGATCGCCTCATAGGTCGCCCCACTGAAGCGCACGATCCGCGGCCCACCGGCGCCCAGCGGGATCCAGTACAGGTCCAGACCAGAGGAGTCCGTGTCCACGTGAACCAGTCTCGGATCTGCCGGGCGACCTCACCAGGGACCTCGGTCACTGCCCGCGGTTCACCGTGCTGTCGACCCGACCGCATCGGCGGTCAGCTCCAGATGGCCGAGATGCTGGAACAGCTCCTCGAGCGCATGGAGCACCAGCGAGGCGTCGGAGGTGTCGCCGCCGTGCAGGAACACGCGCAGCTCGTGATCGCTCGCCGCCGGCCCCGCGTCGAGCTCCACGGCCAGCGCGGTCAGTCGCCGGGCGGTGTCGTCGAGGACCGCCCGGAGCTCGGCCACCGTCGACCGTGCGGTCAGCTCGGCATCTCGATCGCGGTCGAGATGGCGGCCGAGGCCGATGTGCTCGAACCAGTATCGCGCCGACGAGCATGCATGCACGATGAGCGCCGCCGCGCTGTTGGTTCCCGCGCCATGGGGACGCAGGTTGACGGTCTCGTCGTCGAACCGGTCGAGCGCTTGCCCCATTCCGGTGAGCGCCTGAGTGGCGTAGATCGACACCGTTTCGGGGAGCAGCTCCATGGACGAGACCGTACTGCCGGTCGTCCTCTCGGGCTCCGGAACTCAGCCGGCGGCGTAGATCTCGATCTCGACCGCGCCGGTGTTGCCGCCGGTGGTGCTCTCGGCATCGAAACGAACCGATCGACCCGTGACCGGTGTGTCGAGGAGAACCGGTTCGGTGCCGGTGGGGAAGGGCCCGAGCACCGTGCCGTCGACGGTCATGGTGAAGGTGTCGGTGATGGCGCTGCCGTCGGTCATCTGACGGGTCCGGAAGACAGCGGCGGCGATGGTGGTGTCGGCGGTGAGGTCGATCTCGACCCATGCGTCGTCGCCGTCCCCGTTGGTCGACCACTCGGTGCCGAGGTCACCGTCGAAAGCCAGGTCGGCGGCGAAGGCGTCGGAGAACTCCGAGCTGAACCCGACGACACTGCCCGCTGGAGCGACGTTGGCCCCGAGCCCGTTGTCGGTCGCGGCGGGCGTGCGGAACGTCATGACCTCGCTGCGGTAGAGGGTTCCCGCCGCATCGGAGCCCTGCAGGCGGTACTGGTACTCGGTGTCGGGGGTGAGGCCGGTGAGGAGCGGGCCGTGATCTTGGTGGGCGCCGCCCTGCATGTCGTTGTCGACTGCGATCAGTCCGAACGAGTCGCTGGTGCCGTAGACGACGGAGCAGGCGACGGGTATCGAGGTCTCGACCGCGAGGGTGGCGGTGGTGCCGGTGCCATCGGGAACGATCTCGATCTCGGTTGCGAGAATCGGTTCGATGGGTTGAACCGTCGTGTCGGAGTCCTCAGCGCTCGAACAGCCGGCCAGGCCGACGAGCACGACAGCAGCAGTGACAACGACGATGCCGCGTGCGAGCCGGCGACGAGCGAAGATCATGGTTGCCACGGTAGCGAAGGGTGTAGTCGCAGGTGTGCGCCCGCCGATCTGGTGCCCGGGCCACAGGACGTGGGACGATTGACGGGTGACAAACCAACGAGGACCGACCGTGGTTGCCATCGGCGGGCACTCGTTGCTGTCGCCCGATCTTCCCCCAACGGTTGCCAATCAGTTCGCAGTCACCCAGGAAGCGGTGAAGCCGATCGCCGATCTGCTCGAACGGGGCGAGCATCTCGTGCTCACCCACGGCAACGGCCCGCAGGTGGGGTTCATGCAGCTGCGCTCCGAGCTCGCCCGTGGCGAGTTGCCCGAGGTGCCGCTCGACTCGCTCGTCGCCGACAGCCAGGGGGCGATGGGGTACATGATCGAGCGGGCCCTGCGCGCCGAGCTGCGCCGTCGTGACCACGCCGGCCACGTGGTCACCATCGTCACCGAGGTCGAGGTCGACGCCGATGACCCGGCATTCGAGGCGCCCGACAAGCCGATAGGACGCTTCTACTCGGTCGACGAGGCCGACCAGCTGGCCACCGAGCGGGGTTGGAAGCTGATGACCGATCCCAAACGGGGGGTTCGCCGGGTCGTGCCCTCACCAGCTCCGCGGCGCATCGTGCAGATGGACACCATCGAGCAGCTGGTCGATCTCGGGATCACCGTGATCTGCTGCGGCGGGGGTGGCATACCGGTGAGCGCGGGCGACGAGGGCGCCATCATCGGCCAGGAGGCCGTGATCGACAAGGACCGCGTCAGCATGCTGCTGGCGGTTCGTCTGGGTGCCCCGCACTTCGTCATCACCACGAGCGTCGACTTCGTCTACGAGGGTTTCTACTCCGACCATCCCGTGGCCCGAAGCGAGCTCACGCGAGCAGAGGTGCAGGCCCTGGCCGCCCAGGGTGAGTTCGCGGCCGGGAGCATGGCGCCCAAGATGGAGGCCGTCGTCGACTACCTCGAGGCCATCGACGGCGAGGCGGCCATCTGTCTGCCCGAGGTTCTCGTCGACGCGATCGACGGTCGGGCCGGCACCCGGATCCGGCGCAGCTGAGATCCACCCGAGACGCTAAGGTCGCTCCCGGCAAGGGAGGCGCTGATGTCGGAACTCGAAGCACTTCAGGCACTCGGGCGCAGTGCGTCCGATGCGGTCCTGGGCCGCAGTCTGGTGACCACTCAGGAGTGGTCGGTCGACGATCTGAACACGATTCGAGCCGTGGCTCGGGCCCTGGCCGAGCTCGATCGGGCCGGCGTTCGCACGCCGCTGTGTCCCGCCGAGCTGGCCTGGGCGGTGTTCTTCGACAAGTCGACCCGCACCAAGAGCGCGTGGGCCGGAGCCGCGGCCCGCCTGGGCATGCACCCGGTGATCGTCGACGGCAGCTCCACCCAGGTCTCCCATGGTGAGACCGCCGTGGAGACCGGCGCCATGCTCGGCATGAACGCCCACGCCATGGGCATTCGCCACGATCTCATCCTGGGCGAGGGCAACACGTTCATTCGCGACATCAAGACCGGAATCGACGACTATCTGGCGGCCACCGGCGACGATCGCCAGGTTCCCATCGTCAATCTCCAATGCGACGTCGACCATCCGACCCAGACCATGGCCGATCTGATCTGGCTCGAGGAGAACTTCGGTGATCTCGCCAACCGCAAGATCACTGTGAGCTGGGCGTACTCGCCGTCGTACGCCAAGCCGCTGTCGGTGCCGCAGGGTCTGGTCACCCTGCTCACGCGCTTCGGTGCCCACGTCACCCTGGCCCACCCGCCCGGCTACCAGCTCACCGACGCGACGATGGCCGCGGCCGACCAGAACGCCGCGGGCGGTGGCTCGTTTCGCCTGGTCGACGACATGGACGAGGCTTTCGCCGCGGCCGACATCGTGTATCCGAAGAGCTGGGGCGCCTACGACCTGATGGTCGAGCGGGTCGACGCGAACGCCGCCGGCGACGCGACCGAGTTGGCCGCCATCGAGCAGCGGGCGCTCGAACGCAACGCCGAACACAACGACTGGATCTGCGACGAGCGCCGCATGGGGCTCACCTCGGGGGGCGAGGCGTTGTACATGCACTGTCTGCCCGCCGACATCGGTGACGAGGTCAGCGCCGGCGTGATGGACGGGCACAAGTTGCATGTCGCCCAGGAGGCGAACTGGAAGGTGTACGTGGTGATGGCACTGCTGGCCGCGGCCAAGGTCCCCGACCTCGGGGCCGTGCTGGCAGTACTCGACGAGGAGGCAAGACGATGACCGATCTCGACAAACGGATCGCAGAGCTGAGCGCGCAGTACCTGCCGTTGGCGGCCGAGATCCTCCGGGAGTGCATACGCATTCCCGCCGACTACGTGGACCGGCCCGTCGACGATGGCGGCGACCCGTCGTGCGGTCTGAGCAACCACGAGGGTCCCCGGCTCGAGTACCTGCGCCAGAGGATCATCGACATCGGCGCGGTGCGCAGTGCCGACGATGTCTGGTTCGACGACTACGGCAGCCTCGTGTGGACCGTCTCGGACCCCAGCGACGGCATCGCCGCGTCCGACAAGCGTGTCGTCTACTTCGACGGTCACACCGACACCGTGAAGGCGCTGCGTTCGGCCTGGCACGACAAGCTCGTCGGCATCGACGCCTACGACGGCATGGTCGATCCGGCGGCGGTCAACCGCGACTTCCTGCGCCACGAGCTCGGCCATCTCCCTCCCGACGACGAGTGGGACCAGCTCATCTTCGGGCGCGGCGCCGCCGACCAGCTCAGCGGCGTCGTCGCCGAGGTCGTGGCCACCAAGATCGCCCTCGAGCTGGCCGACGAGGGTGCGCTGCACGGCGTGATCATCCGCGCCTACGCCACCGCCTGCGAGGAGGACAACGACGGTGGTGGGCCCATGTACCTGATGAAAGAGGTACTTCCCGGCGCACCACGCCGAGATGGTGCCCGACGTGGTCATCCTCACCGAGGGCACCGGCGACGCCTACAAGGGCGCGCTCGGTATCTACCGCGGCCAGCGCGGGCGCATGCAGATCGAGGTCACCGTGACCGGACGGTCGTGTCACGGCTCGATGCCGTGGGAGGGGCTCAACCCGCTCGAGTACGGCGGTGCGATCATCGCCGAGGCGGCCCGCCGCTACGACGAACGCGACGGCTTCCTCGATGATCCCTTCCTCGGGCACGGCACCCGCACCGCGTCGTGGGCCACCCTCGAGTCGCCGAGCGACTGTGCGGTTCCCGACCGGTTCACGTTCCGCTTCGATCGGCGACTCACGGTGGGCGAGATCCCCGAACAGGCCGTGGCCGACATCGACTCGCTCGACGCCGTGCGAGTGGCACGCGAGGCGGGCCTGACCGTCGACGTCGCGGTGCCCGTCTACGGCGAGGCCACGTGGCGGGGCTACCGGCTGGGCAACCCCCAGATCTACATGGGCTGGGCCACGCCCGAGGAGCACGCCGCCATCGCCACCGCAGTGTCGGTCTACGACTCGGTGGTCGCGCCCGAAGTGAGCCCGTCGGCCGCCGACGATGGCGGAATGCGGGCCGGCGCACGCGTCGACCGGTGGATCTTCTCCACCGACGGGGTCGGGTTCCCCATACCGGCCGACGACACCTCCATCGAGGTCCCGCCGACCAAGGCGTGGGTCGAGGCCGGCAAGTTCAAGCACCCCGCCATGTTCGGCTTCGGACCCGGCATCGAGCAGAACACCCACAAGATCGGCGAGTGCGTCGATCAACGCGAGCTCCGGTTGGCGGTTGCGTTTCTCGCCCGCTTTCCGAGCGCCGTACGCCGCCGGCGACCACTGAGCCAGCCCGTGAGCGATCACCCGGTTCCGACATTCGAGCGTGACAGCCACCCGTTCCGCGGTCGTGCTCACCGGCGGGCCCGGCGGTGGGAAGTCCACCGCCGCCGACCTCCTCCGCCGAGAGATCGGCGAGCGGGTGATCGTGGTACCCGAAGCGGCAACGATGCTGTTCTCCGGTGGCTTTCCCCGACCGGTCGACCCCGAGGCGCGTCGCAGCGCGCAGGCCGCGATCTACCACGTGCAACGCAACCTCGAGGACATCCAGGCCGCCCAGTACCCCGAACGGATCCTGTTGTGCGATCGAGGCACCGTCGACGGCGGCGCCTACTGGCCCGACGGCTCCGACGACTTCTACGAGAGTGTCGGCAGCTCGTACGAACAAGAGCTCGGGCGCTACGACGCCGTCATCTTCTTCGAGACAGCGGCGTTGGGCAGCCATGGATTCGAGAGCGAGAACCCGGTTCGCACCGAAACCCAACAAGAGGCCGTCGATCTCGATGGCCGGCTGCGGGAGCTGTGGGCACCGCACCCGTGGTTCACCCTCATTCCGCACTCTGCGTCGTTCTTCCGCAAGATGACCGTCGGCCTCGGAATCCTCGAGAGCCTCATTGCCCAGATCGAGGGCGGCACGGACCCCTCGTGAGCCCGGCGCACCGCTAGCGGAGGGGTTCGTCCATCCAGGAGTGGGCCGGGACTGCCGTGGTCAGCGGTGGTGGCTCGACCATGCTCACCGGAGGCGGCATCGACGCGGTCGCGGCGCAGGTCAGCACGAACTCGTCGAAGCGGCGCCACCAGCCGGGGAAGACTGCCCCCTCGACCGAACGAACCTCGATCGCAGCCCAACCGCCCGAATGGGCGAGGTCGAGGCGGACCTCGACCGACCGGGTGTCACGGCGCAGCCCCGTGCGCAACACCTTCAGGGCGCTCTCCTTGGCCGACCAGATCGTGTTGGCCAACAGGTCGTGGCGGTCCGGGTCCGCGGCAACCACGCGCTGCTCGGCCGGCGTGAAGTAGTCGGCGCACGAAGGTGGCGCTGCGATGCTCCACCAGTTCGAGGTCGCAGCCGACTGCGACCGAGGGCGCGGTGACGATGCACACCGACCAGTCGGCGCGGTCGGTCATCGAGATCGAAACCGGCGCAGCATCACCGTCCGATGAATGCCTCGGGCGCACCGTCGGATGCGTTGCGGATCGAGACAGCACGGAGATCGACGGCGTCGGCCAGGGACAGATTCAGCGCACGCCCCACCGCCTGCTTCGCCGTCCATCTCGACAGTCGGGTCTCCAGTCGCCGCTTCGGATACCGGAACGACTCGATACGTTCGGCTTCAGCCGGGGTCAACCACTCGTGATGGGCAGGAACCTCGTGGCATCCCGCGGCGTGGTACAGCGACTCGCTACTAGCGAGCACGAGGCTCCAGGAAGCGGGCGACGCCGCGCTCGATCGCATCGATCAGATACGGGCGTAGATGCGACGGCGGGATGATCCGGTCGATCGAGCCGACCCGGAGCGCTCGTTCCACGTTGTGAATGGCGTCGAACTCGCCGGCGACCTCGCCCATCTTCTCGGCGTGCACCTGCTCCCGGAGCCGGTCGAGCTCGGTGGCGAGCTTCACCCGCTCGGCACTCGGAGCGACATCGATCGCCTGGCGGAGCGCCACGAGCCGGGGATCGGTGTCGGTGCGCTTGGCGACGTCGCGAGCGAACACGACCGCAGCAGCGGGAGCCCCGCCGATGACCGAAGCGTGCGATCCCTCGAGCGCCGCAACCTCCATGTGGTCGTTGAGCGCGCCCGAGAACACCACGAAGGCGCCGCCGTGGTATCTCGACACGACACAGAAGACGATGGGACCCTGGAAGTTGACCACCGCCCGGCCGATCTCGGCGCCGAACTCGAGTTGCCACGTGCGCATCGACTCCGGCGACCCGTCGAAGCCCGAGAGGCTGGCGAGCACCACGAGGGGCCGGTTGTGGCTGGTGGCGTTGATCGCCCGAGCCACCTTCTTGGCGCCGCGGGGAAACAGCGTGCTGGAGGTCCAGCGATCGGGTCCGTCGGCGGGGATGAGACCGGGTCGCGAGAGGTTCTGGGTCTCGAAGCCCAGCAGACACACCGGCCACCCACCGAGATAGGCATCCCAGACCACCGGGACCTCGGCCTCGCGCATACCGAACCATCGTTCCAGGGTGGGATGGTCCTGGTCGACGGTCGCGGCCATGACCTGACGGATCTCGAAGGGTTTCTTGCGACCGGGGTTGGTCTCCTCGTCGAACACCTCGGCCAGGGTGGGGAACTCTCCACCGTGGGGTCGCTCGCGGATGTCGCGATCGGCGGGGTCGGTCGTGACCGCCCGCCGGGGAAAGCGCTCGCCGGGCTCGACGTAGCTGTACTCGTAGTGCTGGAGCAGGATGCGGCAGGCGTCGACGACATCGTGGGCCTGGTACTGGGCCTGGCCGTTGGGCCCCATGATCCGCTCGTAGCCGCCGATGCCGATGTTGTTCTCGGCCGAGACGCCACCCGAGTAGTCGAGGGCGTCCTTGCCGGTCAGCACCATCGTTCCGCTGTGGGTCATGATCAACACACCGCGGGTGTGCATCAACATGGTGGCCTCGGCGTTCCAGTACGGCTGGGCGCCCACGTTGATGCCGGTCACGACGATGTTGACCTCGCCGCCGGCCTGGGTGAACTCGATGATCCGCCGCAGCACCCGGGCGATCCAGTCCATGTTCTCGGTGCCGCTGTCCATGGCGATCCGGGCACCGGCAGAGACGGCAAACCACTCGAGGGGAACGTCGAGCTCGTCGGCCAGGTCGAAGCCGGCCATGATCCGGAGACACTCGGCCTCGGCCAGGTTTCCCATACCCCGACTCGGATCACCGACGAGCACCACGCGTCGCATGCCTTCTGGATACTTCTCGGTCCGGTTCGAGACGACACCGACGACGATGTTGGCCGTGTTCGAGCCGGGTGGACGGTCGACCGGAACCAGCTCGTCGTCGAGCAGGTCGTACTCCTGGAAGGTGCCCTCGGGGATGCCCCGACGCGCCCGTTTCGGGTTCGGGGGCCAGCATCCTGAGCAGCTCGTAGGGGTCGTTGAGCCCCCGCTGACGCAGCCGCACGACGTTCTGTTCGTGGGGCCCGAACGTGCGGATCGGGCGTTCGGTCGTGCGCCGCACACGAATGCGCCCCTCACCGCCGGCCGGATCCGACAGCTCGACGATGCGCCGTGCCTCGCGCTCGTTCGACAGACGGACGTTGGCGAGCAACTGCACCTTCTGCAGCCCGAGCCCTTCGACTTCGGGGACGAGCCGGCCGACGATGCCGCTCAGGTCGTCAGCGGTGAGGTCGAGGTTCGGCCATATGTACAACAGGATCCGGTTCGACTCGAGTCGCCGATGAGTCGCCCGCTGGGCCTGGACCCGCCGGATGGCCCCGCCGACCTCGTGGATGACCCGTTCGACCTCAGGGAGGCGCACCAGCCGCCCGTCGTCGTCGCGGACCGCGGTCAGGTCGCGCACCTCGGCGATGGCGAACAGGCGCTCGTCGTAGCGATTGTCACGTGCGGCACCATGGAACAGGTAGATGTCCTCGGGAGCAGGCAGGTGTTCGATGTCGAAGTTGTCGAGCCGCCGCAGCTCGAGCCGTTTGGCCATCATCGGATGCAGGCCGCGGGCCAGGTCTTCGGGTCGGTACTTCTCGTCGCCGGCCGCGCGGAGGGTGAGATGCTTGACCCCGCCGGTGCCGTGACTGCTCGACGAGTCACTTGTCGCGACGACGATTCGGTGGAGCTGGAGGTGACCGAGCGTGCGGTCGAGAATCTTCGCGGATCTCGGTGCTCAGGGTGTTCTCGTCGGTGACCGGTGCGTTCGACCAGAGGTAGATGTCGACGACGATCTCGCGATCGGTGTCGATCTCGGCGAGGAGCTCGGTCAGCGCCGTCGCGCAACGGGCGAGGTCGCCACGCTCTGCGTGCGTCGCGAGCACCATGATCTGGCGGCCGTCGAGGTCGTACTGCGCCGTCACCGTGCTGAAACCCGAGACCTGCCGGGTCGAGAGGTCCTCCAACCGACGGATGCGGTAGTACCGGCGCGTCATCACCTCGAGCAGCGATGCTTGCAGTGCAGGCTCCGCGGTGACGAAACGTCGCGAGAGCGTGGTCTTCATCGGCTGCGTGCAGTCGACCAGGGCCTCGATGTGTTCGGCCCGCAGGGCAGGATCGGTCGTGGCTTCGAGGGCGGCGAGGTGTGCCTCGGCCTCTTCGATGACGCGGAGCCGCATCGATGCGAGGAACTGCGCGTCGAACTCGCGGTAGATGATCTCGCTCGCAAGATCTCGTACGGCGGGATATTCGAGCCGGCTGGCATGGGCCACGTCCTCGAGCAGCGCCGCGGCGTCGGTCATCTCCCCCCGATGCTGGGTGCTCGAGACGTCGCTCGAGCAGCTGGAGGACCGGACCGACCTGAGAACTCATGCGCTGGTGCGACCGCACGATCCTCGCCAGCGCGCTGTCGAGGTCGGGACTGGGGTCGAGGCTGGTCACGCCGAACTGCTTCAGGGTCCGCTTCAGGCGTTTGGTGAAGGTCGAAGGAAGACCGTCGGCTCGCGCCTCGACCCGCCGGAGGTACTCGAAGAGGTAACCCTCGGTGCCGTGACGCAAGAGTGCTTCGTCCTCGTCTTCGGCTTCGCGTCCGAACAGGGAGATCACGTCGGCGAAGATCGACAGCACCTCCTCCTCCCGTTGCAGCTGGTCATCGTGGTCGAGGCTCTGACCGCACGGATCGGCGCCAGGTCTGGCGAGCGACTCGACGTAGGCCGCGTCGAGGTCGTAGCCGAGGAGGAGCTGGCGGATCGACCGGAGCCAGTGCGAGCAATGCTCGTGGTGGACGTCACCGTCGATGGCCAGGTCGGCGAAGGACAGTCTCGGCGCCGACGATCGGGCCTCGTCGGCGCCGTCGGAGGGTTCGATCACGAGCAGGCGGGCTCCGGCCTGCACCTGATCGTTGCGGTTCACGTTGATCTGGCGAACGGTGCCGGCGAACTCGGCGCTGATCGCGGTCTCCATCTTCATGGCCTCGACCACGGCCAGCCGGTCGCCGGGTTCGACGGTTTCACCTTCGGCTACGTCGATCGATACCACGACTCCGGGCGCCGGGGACCGAACGGCGCCGCCCTCGTCGTGTTGGATGCGGTGAGGTTGGCCGTCGACGTCGACGAAGTGCGTGATGCCGTGGACGGTCGACACCACTCGGTACCGCCTGCCGGCGATGGTGAGGATGGTGCGGGAACGACCGAGGTCTTCACGATGGGCCTCGATCACGTGGCCGTCGATCAGCATGCGGTAGTCGCCCGGGGCGAGGCGGCGCATCTCGATGTGGATGGTCTGGCCGCGATGACGCAGATCGATGGCGCGTTCGAGGCGTGGCTCGACGGTGGGCCTTCCACGAAGCGCCAACGCACGAAACGCGGCGGTCTCCACGGCCCGTTCGGCGCGGGCGGCATTGATGGCGGCGGCCACGATCGCCACCTCGGCGTGGTCGGCCTCGGCGACGGTCATCTGATCGACCCAGCCGATGTCGACGTCGCCCGCGACCAGCTTGGGGTGGCTCAACAGGCCGTGCACGAAGGCCTTGTTGGTGGTGCCGTTGCGCACGACGATCCGTGTCTGTTCCAGGGCGCGGCGGAGCCGGGCGATCGCCTCGTCACGGTTGTGTCCGAAGGCGATGATCTTGGCGATCATCGAGTCGAACTCCGACGCGATCTCGTCACCCTCCTCCACGCCGGTGTCGACCCGCAGACCCGGCCCGGTGGGGAGGCGGAGCAGCTCGATACGTCCCGGCGACGCGGCGAAGTCGCGTTCGGGATCCTCGGCGTTGATGCGGGCCTCGATGGCATGGCCGACCGTGGGAGGGGCCTCACCCAGCAGTCGACCGCCGAGAGCAACATGAATCTGAAGCTTCACCAGGTCGAGCCCGGTTGTCATCTCGGTGATGGGGTGTTCGACCTGGAGGCGCGCGTTGACCTCCATGAACGAGAACCGACCAGAGCTCGGTTCGAAGAGGAACTCGACGGTTCCGGCATTCCGGTAGCCAGCGGCCTGACCGAGCCGGACCGCAGCCTCGCACACGAGCTGCGACTGATTCTGGTCGAGCGAGGGCGACGGAGCCTCCTCGATGATCTTCTGGTTGCGGCGCTGCACGCTGCAGTCGCGGACGCCCACGGGCCACACGGTGCCGTCGTCGTCGCCGATGATCTGCACTTCGATGTGCTTGGCCCCGACCACCAGTTGTTCGACGAACACCGTGCCGTTGCCGAAGGCACCGCGTGCTTCGGAACGAGCGGACTCGAAGGCCGACGCGAGCTGGTCGGGGTTCTCCACCCGCCGGATGCCCCGGCCTCCACCACCCGCAGTGGCCTTGATCAGCACGGGATATCCGATTCGCTCGGCATGTTCGCGCGCCTCGTCGACGGTTTCGACGGGACCGCCGCTCCACTCCGAGACCGGCACCGCTGACGCCTGCGCGATCTGCTTCGAGGTGATCTTGTCGCCGAGACGTCGCATGACCTCGGCGTCGGGGCCGATGAAGGTGACCCCCAGGCGCTGACACATGTCGACGAAGCCGGCGTGCTCGGACACGAAACCCCAGCCGACCCACACTGCCTCGGCTCCGGTGTCGACCAGGGCCTTCTCCAGACGAGCGTGATCGACGTAGCTGACCTGCCGGTTTCCGTCGTTGTCGACGAAGGTTGGCGGTCCGATGTCGTGCGCCTCGTCGGCCTCGCGCACGAACATCGAATGTCGGTCGGGATCGGTGTAGAGGGCGATGGTGCGAAGGTCGGTGCCGTTCTCGGCGTTGTACTCGAGGACGGCATTGATGAGCCGCATTGCCGGTTCGCCGCGATTGACGATGGCGATGCGCCGGAAGCTCACGACCGATTGTCCTCGCGATCGACCGTTGCCGCTCGGAGGGGCCCGACCAGCTGATCGTCGATGGCGCCGGGGAGCTGCACTGTGCGATAGCCCGAGAGCTCGAGCCTGACGCGGCCCTTGCCATCGACCACCACAGCGTGGGTGCTTCCGTCGTCGTGGGGCGTGACCACGGCAACCAGGCCGTCGAGCTTCTCTGTCGTGTTCCCCGCCACGACGACGCGGTCGATGTGCATCGGCAGCGCCATCGTTGCAGTCGCCCCGATCTCCCAGACACCCGCGGTCTGGAAGCACAGCTCGAGTGATCTCGGTGCGGTGCACAGCGATGCGTCGGGCGGCTCGGTTCCCGGGGGCAGGTCGGACGCGGCCCGGCCGAACACATGCTCGCCGTCACTCCATCCCTCGGCCAGCACCTGATAGGCGGGGCCGTGGAAGTAGATGCGATAGATGTCGTCGGCGGCCACCGTCGACCCGTCGGGTTTGGTGACGGTGGCCTTGCCCAGATCGATCGGCTCGGTACCGAGGCGAACCGTGCCCGTGAAGTGGACGGTCTGTTGCGGTTCGGTCTGGTTGGCGAGCATCCGCTCGCCGATCAGGCGGCAGTGGGCTATGACCTCGTGGGCATGAGTGTCGTACTGCGCGGTGAGGATGACGTCGCGCGGTTCATCGCGGAAGAACTTGAACGCAGCCAGGAAGTCGACGTCTTCCACCGCGAGCACACGAAGGTCGGGGAACAGCATCGACGCGGCGCGGGCCATCGACTCGACGCCCATCACTCCCGGGAGAACGGCGGTCCCGTCGATCCGGTGGTGGTCGAGGAACGGCTGTGCCGTCGGGTCGAGGGTCGCCGCCACCACGAGCCCATCGGCCATCGTCATGCCCCGGACTTCGGTTGCGGTGATCGCGCCCGTCTCGGAGACCCGGCGCATGATCGCTGAATCGGCATCGACGGCGAGACCGCCGGTCGGGTGCATCTCGTCGGCCATGACGCCGAGTCGTCCGGCGATCACGATCTCGCGGCTGAGGCCGCCGCCGTCGAGCTCACGCCGCACGACGGGGATGCCGGCGGCCGCCGGAAGCATGTCGATACCAGCCGCTTCCATCACCTGGGGGATCGAGCCGCGAGTGGCCATCCCGATGTCGCCCCACGCCGTCCAATCGATGGCCAGCGCCAGGGTGTCGGGATCGAGTGAGGATGCCTGCTTGCACAGCAGGTCGTTGGCTGCGCTGTAGTCGGTCTGGCCGGCATTGCCGAAGCGGCCGGCGATCGACGAGAACACCACCGCCGACTCGAGTGGTACTCGATCGAGGCCCTTGATGAGGTTGAACCAGCCATCGGCCTTGACGTCGAAGACCAAGTCGTACTCGTCGGGGTCCTTGTCGGGCATGGCGCGACTGATCTCGAGGCCGCCGGCGTGGATCAACACGTCGATCGAGCCGCTCAGCTCAGTGATCCGCGCCATCTCGGCGGCCATCGCCTCGCCGTCACGGAGGTCGACCTGGTGATAGTGCGCGGTGCCCCCGCTCGTCTCGATCGCGCGCAGGGCGCCGAGCGCCGCATGCCGTCGTTCGATCTGGCTCAGCTGCTTCTCGACTGCCGCCGGGGTGGCGCGTTCTCCGGCCTCCTTCAGGCGTTCGAAGATCTCCCGCTTGAGCTCCTCGCGGTGGTCGGCGAAGGCGGCGACATCGGGATCGGACGGATCGGGAGGAGGTGCGAGGTCGAGGAGGTGGAAGGTGCCGCCCGAGGCGCGGGCGAGGTCGCCGATGATGGCCGAGACGATGCTGCCGGCCGCCCCGGTTATGACGAAGACGCTGTCGGCGTCGGGCGTGACTCCCTCGTGGTGATCGGGGATCGGCTGCTCGGAGAGCGCGATGGTCCAGCGGCGGCCGTCGAGGAGACCGATCTCGACGGCACCAGGATCGCGGAGCGTCTCGCCGATGAGGACGTCGGCGAGCGACGCTTTCTTGCGGCTCATCGGGAAGTCGACCGCCTTGACCAGCACATCGGGGCGCTCCCGTTTGAACGCCTTGGCCAGCCCGACGACGCCACCCCCCATGGGTGCTGTCGTCACGTCGGGGCCGTACCCGTGTTCGCCGCCGAGGCGGGTGCCCGTGACGAGGAAGGAGCCGGCGGTGAAGTCGTCGTAGCGGTCGCGCAGCAGGCGGAACAGCAGCTTGACCCGTCGGCGAAGCTCTTCTCGCCAGTCGTCGAGCTCCTGGTCGACGATGTGTTTTTCGACATCGAGCGCCGGCAGCCAGTACACCCCGCGTAGGGTGCGCTCGCCGAGCCAGCCCCGCACCCGCTCCAGCAGCTCGTCGGCCGAGGGAGTGTCGGTGATGGTCAACACGTCGACGCCTCGCTGCTCCAACCGGCCGGTCAATGCGGCGCCGACGCCGCCGGCATCGGCCATGACCAGGACCGGTGACCCTTCGTCGAGCTCGACACCCGTGGCGACACACATATCGATCTCCGGCCGCAGGACCGGTACCGGGATTCGTCGCCGCAGGGCTGCCGATGCTACGTCGTCACCGTGCGCGAGCGTGGTCTCAGGGGTGAGAGCGGGCGCGGGTGCCGGCGGGTGCAGATGCCGCCGCTGGGGCGGCGGCCTCCACAGGCACAGTGGCGGGGAGGTTGGCGCGGTCGCGGACGAAGTCGACGACGTGGGCGAGGGTGGGGTAGTCGCGTAGGGAGAGGTTGTCGTCGCGTTCGATGTCGTAGTGGTCGCGGATGGCGGCGAAGGTTTCGGCTTGTTTGACGGTGTCGATGCCGAGGTCGGCTTCGAGGTCGAGTTCGAGCTCGAGCATGTCGGAGGGGTAGCCGGTCTGTTCGGCCACCACCGACAACACCATGGCCACCACCGGATCGGCCGCCGGCTCCGCGGCGGGTGCCGCGGGTGCGGTCGCGGGGGGTGCCGCGGGTGCAGATGCCGCCGCTGGGGCGGCGGCCTCCACAGGCACAGTGGCGGGGAGGTTGGCGCGGTCGCGGACGAAGTCGACGACGTGGGCGAGGGTGGGGTAGTCGCGTAGGGAGAGGTTGTCGTCGCGTTCGATGTCGTAGTGGTCGCGGATGGCGGCGAAGGTTTCGGCTTGTTTGACGGTGTCGATGCCGAGGTCGGCTTCGAGGTCGAGTTCGAGCTCGAGCATGTCGGAGGGGTAGCCGGTCTGTTCGGCCACCACCGACAACACCATGGCCACCACCGGATCGGCCGCCGGCTCCGCGGCGGGTGCCGCGGGTGCGGTCGCGGGGGGTGCCGCGGGTGCAGATGCCGCCGCTGGGGCGGCGGCCTCCACAGGCACAGTGGCGGGGAGGTTGGCGCGGTCGCGGACGAAGTCGACGACGTGGGCGAGGGTGGGGTAGTCGCGTAGGGAGAGGTTGTCGTCGCGTTCGATGTCGTAGTGGTCGCGGATGGCGGCGAAGGTTTCGGCTTGTTTGACGGTGTCGATGCCGAGGTCGGCTTCGAGGTCGAGTTCGAGCTCGAGCATGTCGGAGGGGTAGCCGGTCTGTTCGGCCACCACCGACAACACCATGGCCACCACCGGATCGGCCGCCGGCTCCGCGGCGGGTGCCGCGGGTGCGGTCGCGGGGGGTGCCGCGGGTGCAGATGCCGCCGCTGGGGCGGCGGCCTCCACAGGCACAGTGGCGGGGAGGTTGGCGCGGTCGCGGACGAAGTCGACGACGTGGGCGAGGGTGGGGTAGTCGCGTAGGGAGAGGTTGTCGTCGCGTTCGATGTCGTAGTGGTCGCGGATGGCGGCGAAGGTTTCGGCTTGTTTGACGGTGTCGATGCCGAGGTCGGCTTCGAGGTCGAGTTCGAGCTCGAGCATGTCGGAGGGGTAGCCGGTCTGTTCGGCCACCACCGACAACACCATGGCCACCACCGGATCGGCCGCCGGCTCCGCGGCGGGTGCCGCGGGTGCGGTCGCGGGGGGTGCCGCGGGTGCAGATGCCGCCGCTGGGGCGGCGGCGGCCGGAACAGGCACAGCCTCGACAGGCACAGCGGGAACAGACACAGCCGGCGGTGACGAGATCACCTCGGGAGCCTGCTCGACCGAGCGCTCCGGATGCAGGGGAAGGCCCGAGGGAGGACCGTCGTCACGGACGCGCAGCGTGCGCTGCACCGTCTCGAGCTCGGCGTTCTCGTAGCCGCTCACCTCGGCGAGCCACCGCTGCCACGCTTCGGGATCGCTCACCCGGTACTCGAAGCCCAGCTCGTCGGGCTCTCGGTGTCGACCGTCGGGCGTCGGCACCCAGCGCAGGAGCGACATGCTGATCTGCGAACCGAACCCGGCGCCGAGGCGCAGGGCGTAGGTGACCGGGTAGGCGCCACCCTTCGACAGGTTCAACGGCCCCAGGTCGGGGTCGGTCTCCTTCACGTTGGCGATCGGCGGGACGATCCCGGTCTCGAGCGACTTGATGGCGAGCACGTCCTCGATGCCGACCCCCATCGCATGGCCGGTGTAGCCCTTGGTGTTGGCGACCACGATCGAGTCGGCGCTCGATCCGAACACGTGCCGGAGTGCATCGACCTCGGCCTGGGCGCTGCCGCCTCGTGCGGGCGTGTAGGTCTCGTGGGACACGAACACCGTGTTGGGAGCGATCTGGTACCGGTCGATGCCCCACCGTTGCTCGGCGCGAGCGATCACGTCTTCCATCACGTCGCGGATGTGGGTGACGTCGAGACGGCTGCCGTGGAACGCGCTGTTCGCGGTCGTAGTGCTCAAGACCTCACAGATCGGCCGGATCCCGCGCGCTCGCGCGGTGTCGGCCCGCTCGACGACGATCGCGGCGGCGCCCATGCCCAGGATCATGCCGTGTCGGCGTCGATCGAAGGGAAGGGCCGCCTCTTCAACCACTTCGTCGGTCGCGGCAGCGCCGGTCGACAGGAAGCCGGCGCCCACCCAGTCCATCAAGACGTCGCTGGTGACGTCGTCGCCCGCGATGATGATGACGCGCTTGGCCCGTCCGAGCCGGATCCAGTCTTCGGCGATGGCGACCGCCTGAGTGGTGCTGGCGCATGCGGAGTTGATCTGGGTGTTCGGGCCGCGTGCCCCGATGTGTTCGGCGAACTGGGCATGGCCCATCGACAGCGCCTTGAACAGGAATCGGCGATCGAACTGGTAGGAGTCGGCTTCGATCGTGGCGCTCAGCTCGTGGATCATGTGGTCGAGCTCGTCGACCAGCGGGTTGTCGGTCGCCATCCGGGAGCGGAGGTGCTGGAGCGCCTCCAAGCGGTCATGGCGAGCCCGATCCTGCTCGTAGCGCGTCACCTCGTCGATGAGGCGGTCGGTGCCCGGGAACGCAGAGGCGAAGATCACGGCGGTGTCGTCGCGCTCTGTGGCGGGCAGAGCCCAGGCCTCGGGCAGCTTGCTGCCGGTACTGGTGGTCTTGTACCGCATCGCGACAGGCAGCCCGGCGTCGCGCATGGCGTCGATGCCGGCCCCGATGGCGAGCTCGGTCGCCGGGTCGAGCGCCGCCTTGCGGTCGGCGCTCAGGCCGAACTCCGCCACGATGTCGAGCTCGCCCTTGCGTCCCGCGAGCTTGATGACGTCGTGTTGTGAGTCGATCGACTCGAATCGGCCGCCCCCCGCTTCGCTCTTCACGAGACGGGTGATGTGCTTGTCGACGATCCGCTCACGCATCGCAACCGGGATCGCGTCGATGAACGACTCACCATCGAGCAGGCGAACGATGTTGCCGTCGTCGAACACCCGCTCGGTGCCGGGCAGGCCGAGAGCGGCCCCGGTGATGACCACGGGCTCGCCGTCGCCGAATCGGTCGGCGTCGCCGGGAGCTCCGGTCGGACTGCTCCCGGTGAGTACCTGGTAGCCCCGCTCGAGCACGTCGGCAAAGAGGTGGCCCAGCTCGACATAGCGATCGGAACCGGTCGCGGCGACCGCGGCCACAGTCGCGATGGGGGCAGGTGGCGCCACCGCAGTCGGCGGGGCCGGGCTCGTCTGGGCCGACGGGTCGAGGGTGCCGACGCCCAAGCCCGACGCGTACAGACCGCAGAGCGCCTGGTTGAACGACACGACTCCGCCCGTCTTGGGGTGGTTGGTGTAGAGGGCCATGACCTCGGGATCGTCGCCGAGCACGTCTTCGACGAACCCGTGCAGCGCCCGCTTCGGACCGACCTCGACGTAGACGCGTGCGCCGGCATCGTGAAGGGTGCGGAGCCCGGCGACGAACTGCACCGGCGAGGCGACCTGGCGGCCGAGGATCTCGACGATGTCGGGCGCAACTGCGGGCCCCATGGGGTAGAACTCGCCGTTCACGTTGGCCACCGTGGGAATTGCGGGCGGATGGATGTCGAGACGGGCGAGCACCTGCCTCAGCGACTCGGCGGCGGGGGCCACGATCTCGGTGTGGAACGCATGACTCACGGGGAGGGGCACGACTTGATGACCCGCCGCGGTCAGCGCGGCCGTGGCCGCTTCGACCCCGGGGGTCGATCCGCCGACCACGGCCTGATGGCGGCTGTTGATGTTGGCGACGACGACGTAGGGCTCGATGGTGGCGATGATCGCCTCGACCTCCTCGATCGGAGCGAACACGGCGATCATCAGCCCGTTGTCGTCGACCGAGACATTGGCCATCTCTCTGCCCCGAGCGCTCACCGCCTCGAGGGCGTCGCCGAAGGGGAGCGTGCCCGAGGCCACGAGGGCCCCGTACTCGCCCAGGCTGTGACCCATCACCATGTCGGGCTGGATGCCGTAGGCGCCGAGCAGGCGGGTGAGGGCCAGGTCGGCGGTGAGGACGGCGGGTTGGGTGATCTCGGTCTGACGGAGCTGTTCGGTCGCCTCGGCGACTGCAGCCTCGTCGTCGGGATCGACGAAGATGATCTCGCTCAACGGGCGCCCGATCAGCGGTTCCATGATGCGGTCGGCCTCGTCGAAGGTGGCCCGCACGATCGGTTCGCTGTCGCGGAGATCGGCCAGCATGTTCACGTACTGCGAGCCCTGTCCGGTGTAGAGCATCGCCACCTGATGAGCGGGTCCGGTGCCGTGGAAGACGCCCTGGTTGGCCAGGAGCCGCCACGCAGCCGCATTGTCGGAGTCGAGGGCCTTGCGTGCCTTGGCGGCCCGGGATGCGAGCTCGTCGGCGTCGGCGAAGTCGATGGCGACGCGGACATGAGCGCGGAGGTCGGCTTCGGTCGGGGGTGCCAGAGCGGGAACCGTTCCTGCCTCGGCGTCGGTCTGGATCTCGGCGAGTCGAGCCGAGACGGTGCTGTTGTCGGCCCCACCGATCACAATGGCGCCCCGCAAGGGCTTCTTCAACGCTCCGGCATCGGTCGATTGCGCCGTGGCCGCGGCCGGCGAATCGGCCGTCGATGCGACTGCAGCCGACTCCGCCGGGCGGCCGACGCTGAGCCGGCCGGGAACGTGCTCTTCGAGCACCATGTGGAAGTTGGTACCCCCGAAGCCGAAGGCACTGACCCCGGCGGACCGGACGTGTCCGTTGACGTCCCAGGGGCGCAGCTCGGTGTTCACTGCGAGCGGCGAATGCTCGAAGTCGATGTTCGGGTTCGGCTGGTCGGCCCCCAGCGACGGCGGCAGCATCTTGGCGTCGAGCGCGAGTGCGGCCTTGAGCATTCCGGCGGCGCCGGCGGCACCTTTGAGGTGGCCGATGTTCGACTTCACCGAGCCGAGGGCCACCGTGCCCGGCGCCAGACCGAGGTCGGCGAATGCGTCGGCGATGCTCTGTGACTCGACCACGTCGCCCACCTTGGTCGACGTGCCGTGGGCCTCGATGAGGGTGGCAGAGCCGGGGACGAGGTCGGCGTTTTGCCAGGCCCGCCGGATGGCGAGCCGTTGGCCGACCGGGTTCGGGGCGGTGATGCCCTTGCCCTTGCCGTCGCTGGCACCACCGATGCCGCGAATGACGGCATACACGTGGTCGCCGGCGTGTTCGGCGTCGGCCAGGCGCTTGAGGAGGAACACGGCCGCGCCTTCGCCCATCACGAAGCCGTCGGCGCCATCGCCGAAGGGACGGGTACCCGTAGCCGACAGTGCGCCGATCTTGCAGAACTTCACGAAGGTGCTGGCACTCATGTTGGCGTCGACGCCGCCGGTCAGAACGGTGTCGAAGTCGCCAGTCTCGAGGCCCTCGACGGCAGCGTCGATGGCAGCCATGGCCGATGCGCAGGCGGCGTCGACGGTGAAGTTCGGACCGTGGAAGTCGAACAGGTTGGCGATTCGTCCCGCGATGATGTTGGCGAGCTCGCCGGGCATGGTGTCCTCGGTGATGCCGGGGAACCGTCCCCGCACGCCGCTCTGCATCTCCTCGATGATCGTGGTCTTCAGGTCGGGCGCGAGCGCGGCGAACGACGGAGCGTGGGCCAGCTCGTCGGCGTACTCGGGGAAGTACACGCTCATTGCGGTCAGGTAGTGGAGATCTCCACCCATGGCGTTGCCCAGGATCACCGCGGTCCGATCCTTGTCCATGGCCCGGTCGGGGTACCCGTAGTCGGCCAGGGCCTGTCGGGCGGCGACGATCGCAAACTGCTGGGTGCGATCCATTGCCTCGCTCACCTTCGGTGGGATCGGTAGCCGCCACTCGAGTGGCTCCCAGTCCCACTCACGAACCCAGCCACCGATCTTCGAATACGTCTTGTTGATCGCCTGACGGTCGTCGTCGTAGTAGTAGTCGGGGTTCCAGCGGTCGTCGACCTCGCTGATGCTGTAGCGCTTGTTGGTTATGTTGTCCCAGAACGTGGCAACGTCGGGCGCGTCGGGGAGGACGGCGCCCACGCCGACGATGGCGATGGCGCGGTCGACGGTCTCAGCCATTGTTGAGCTCCTCTGAGCTGTTTGTCGTTCTGATGGTGGTCATGCCGGCACGACGTTGGCGTAGATCGCACGGGCGACCTCGTCCATGTCGCGCGAACAAGCCCGACTGGGCTCGTTGGATGGCGTCGGTCCCGGCGGCCTGCATCAGCGCCGCCGGCTCGACCGTGCCCGCTTCGCTTGCCCCGAGGACCCAGCGCACACCCTCCTCGGCCACCTTGGTGGCTGCCTCGCGGGCAAACACGCGACTCACGGCGGCCAAGCCGTCGGGGTCGAGGCGCAGCCGCGCCTTGGGCGACACCGTGCCATCGGCCACCGAGGCGCAGCGTCGGGCGAGCGCACCGGCGCACTCCACGTGGGCGACGAGCTCGCCGATGCGGAACAGCAGGTGTTGGTTGCGGGTGAGCCGATGCTCACGCGCGGTTTCCATGACGACGGCAAGGGCATGATGGGCGAGGGCGGCCACGTCGGCACCGACATCGGGGTGGCTGGCGTGCAGCGCCTCGAGCCCGGTCGCAGCGTCGTGGTAGTACTGCCCCCGGGTCTTGAGATGGTGCTGCCAGCGGTCGCGGCCGATCGTCATCTCCATGATCTCGGAGGTGCCTTCGTAGATCGTGGTGATCCGCACGTCACGTTTGATCTTCTCGACCATGTACTCCTTGGTGTAGCCGTACCCACCGTGGGCCTGGATGGCGGCATCGGCGGCGTCGTTGCCGGCCTCGCTGGCGAGGTACTTGGCGATGGCACCCTCGGTGTTGAGGTCCTCCTCGCCCTCGTCGAGTCGGGCGGCCGTTTCCTCGATGTAGGCCCGACTGGCCTCGAGCCGCGCGACGTGGGGAACGATGAGCTTGTGGGTGAAGCCCTGCTTCTCCGACAGCGGACCGCCGGCCTGGATGCGTTCGCTCGAGTACTGGATCGCGCGATCGAGGGCCTCCCACCCGGCGCCGAGGCCGAAGGCGGCGACCATCAGCCGGGTGTATCCGAACACAGCCTGCGCCTGCTGCAGTCCGAGCCCCTCGGCGTCGCCCACCAGTCGGTCGACGGGAACCTCGACATCCTGCAGCGACAAGGCAGCAGTGTTGCTGGCCCGGATGCCGTGTTTGTCCTCGGGCTTGCCGTGGCTGAACCCTGGGGTGTCGCGGTCGACCACGAACCAACTCGGGCCGTCGGGCGCCATGGCCAGGATCGTGTAGAGATCGGCGTAGCCGCCATTCGAGATCCACTGCTTGTTGCCGCTGATCCGGTAGCCGACGATTTCACCGTCCTCCTCGATGCGCTCGGCCACGGTCTTCATCGAGGCGAGGTCGCTGCCCGCCTCGGGCTCGGTGGCGCCGTAGGCCATCAGCAGCCCCTCTTCGGCGATGGCGCTGAGCCAGCGTTTCTGTTGTGCCTCGGTGCCGCCGAACATGATGGGGTCGCTGCCGAGGAAGGTGGCGAGTACGCCGGTCGCGACACCGAGGTCGACTGCGGCCATGAGCTCGCACACGCGGTACACGTCGAAAGAGCCGCCGCCCATGCCGCCGTAGGCCTCGGGGATGAACAGCAGCGAGATGCCGAGCTGGTCGCCGCACATGCCGCGCACGATGTCCTCGGGGAACTCGTCGGCGGCGTCGAGCTCGAGCAGCTTGGTCTCGCCCAGCTCGCCCTCGGCGAAGGCGGAGATGGCGTCAATGACCATCTCGAAGGTTTCGAGGTCGATCCCGTCGGTCATGTGTGCGACTCCGATTCGGCTGGTGGGCGGCTGGGGGCAGTGGCGCATCCGAAGGAGGTTCGGGCGCGTTGATGTCGGCCATATTTCCACGCCCGCGGCGAGTCATCCAGGGGAGAAGGTCCCAGCTGATCGGCGGGTGGCCTCGAGCGCTCGGGTGAAGTCGCTCCAGAGATCGTCGATGTCCTCGCAGCCGACGCTCATACGGATGAGCGACGGCGGAATCCGCTCTTGGCCGACGATGGTCGCCCGTCGCTCCATGGTCGACTCGATGCCGCCCAGGCTGGTCGCATGGTGGACGAGCTCCATGCGTTCGCACAACGTGGTGGCCCGTTGGCCCGGCCCGGTCGGCTCGAATGACAGCATCGCCCCGAAGCCGGTCATGAAGCGAGCGGCCACGTCGTGGTTCGGATGACTGGGCAGGCCGGGGTAGAGCACCCGATCGATCTCGTCGTGGGCTTCCAGACGCCGTGCCAGTTCGAGAGCGTTCTGCTGGGCCCGTTCCATGCGGAGGCCGAGCGTGCGGGCACCCCTGATGGTGAGGAAGGCCTCCATGGCGCCGATGGTGGCGCCGTTGAGCAACCGCCGTTGATGGAGCTCGTCGTACAGTTCGTCGCTGCGGGTGATGACGGCGCCGGCCAACAGATCGGAGTGTCCGCCGATGAACTTGGTGGCCGAGTGCATCACCACGTCGGCGCCGTAGTCGAGCGGCTGCTGGTTGAGCGGCGTGGCAAAGGTGCTGTCGACGGCCACGATGCAGTCGTCCTTGCGGGGCGCGGCACAGATCGTCGGCAGGTCGGCCACCGTGATCAACGGGTTCTCCGGTGATTCGAGCCAGACCAGATCGGCGGTTCTGCACGCGTCGAGCCAGCCAGGCGTGTCGGACTGATCGAGACGGCTCACCGTCCAGCGTCCCTGGGCCTCACCTTCGGCGATCAGGCCGGCCACGCCGTGGTAGGGCTCCTCGGGCACGGCGAGATGCGACCCGACCGGAAGGCGGTGGAGGATCACCGCCGCGGCGGCCATCCCCGATGCGAACACCAGCGCCCGCCCGTTCTCGAGCCCGCCGATCAGGCTCTCGAGCGCGTCGGTTGTGGCGGTGCCGTTGCTGCGGCTGTAGAGGCGGTCGTCGGGCAGATAGAAGTTCGACGCGAAGACGGGGGCGACGTTCAAGGGCTCGCCACTTGCCCGGTTGCGGCCACCGGCGATCAACCAGGTCGAAGGACTCCATTCGGACATCTCGCGACGGTACCGGTCCGAGCACTCAGGAGCCCCGCATGGTTGCCTGTTCGAAGGGCCCAAGCACGATGTCCCATCCTCGCTCGTAGCCGTTGCGCATCGAGGGCCCACGCTCGGACCCGAGCTCCTCCCACGCACGGTGCTCCAGGTCGACTCGCGTGCCGCCCTCGGCGACGGGGTGGAACCGGACTTCGAGAATGGTGGCGGCTCGTGGTTCGAGTGAGGGATGCCAGGCGACGACGAAGCGCTCTGGAGGGTCCCACGCGATGACGTCGGCCCACCGGTACTCGGTTCCGTCCGGCGCCCGCTCGACGATGTGACCACCGACGTAGGGCTCGAAACGTACGCCTGACGCCTCGTGCTCGGTGATCGAATGGGTCAGCATCGGCCACCACGTGTCCATCCGTGCGGTGAACAGGTCGAAGGCCTCGGCGGTGTCGAGCGGCACGATACGCGTCTTGCGCACCGGTTCGATCGGGGTGAGTGAGAGTCTCATGGCTGGTGTTCCTTTCGGGCGGCTCGTGTGTAGGTGTCGAGGACGTCGTCCCACAGCGTGTCGATCCACGCACGGAGCGCCGCGACGCCGTCGGGGTCGGCGGTGTAGATGCGGCGGGTACCGCGGGGCGTCACCGTCACCAGGCCGGCGGTGTCGAGCACTCGCAGATGCTGCGAGACGGCCGGCTGGGAGATCGGCAACTGGTCGGTGAGCTCACGTACCGACGAAGGCGCCCGGCGGATGAGGTCATAGATCGACCGTCTCGTCGGATCGGCGAGGGCAGCGAGCTGGGGACCGACGTCCATGTCGTGAGAATAAGTGAAGACTTATCATAAGTCAACGCCGATGATTGCCGACCCTGCAATCATGCGAGACTGCCCAGGTGACCGGCGATCCCTTCGCAGAGATGCGGAGATCAGACGGCGTCGTGAGAGGCTCGCTCGGCGACGACGAGTTCCTCATGGTCCTGCGCCACGGCGACGTGAAGGCGATCACCCGCAACTGGGAGAGTTTCACCTCCGACGTCGCGTTTCGGGTGCCGATCCCGTCGGAGGCCGATGTTCGGTCGGTCCGTCAACTCCCGATCGAGTCCGACCCGCCGCGACACACCGAGTACAGGGCGATCGTGCAGGAGGTCTTCGGGCGCGAGACGTCGCGGCGGATCCGTCCCGACGTCGTGGCGATCGTCGATCGACTGCTGGATCAGGCGATCACCGCCGGCGAGGTCGAGGTGGTGCGGGACTTCGCGGTCCCGGTTCAGTCGCGAGCGTTGGCGCTGCTGCTCGGTCGGCCACAGGGCGAGGCGACACGGTGGATCTCGTGGGGAACCCATGTGTTCCGCGACTTCTCCGACCGTCCAGAGGGCAACGCGCGCGAGCTCGACCACTATCTCGACGAGGTGATCGATGCTGCCTTCGTCGCACCCGGTGACGACTTCTTCGGGCTCCTGGTGAGGTCGAAGCTCGGCGGTCGACCGTTGAGTCGTGACGAGGTGATGGGATTCGCCAACCTGGCCTTCGCCGGCGGTCGCGACACGTTGATCCACCTCATCGTCAACAGCCTGCACCATCTGGCGACCAATCCACAGGTGCTGGCCCGAGCCAAGCAGGACCCCACTCTCCTGCAGAGCGCCACCGAGGAGTACCTTCGGTACTTCTCACCCATCGCCCACATCGGCCGAGTGGTGACCGAACCCACCGAGCTGCTCGGCCGCCGACTCGAGCCCGACGACACGGTGTCGATCTGCTTCGCATCGGCCAACCGCGACGAGACCGTTTTCGACCGAGCGGACGAGCTGGTTCTCGATCGACGACCCAATCGTCACGTCGCCTTCGGTCACGGCCCGCACACGTGCCTCGGCGCACCGCATGCCCGCATGGTCCTCACCACCGTGCTCGAGCGGGTGGCCGAGCGGGCCGAGGGGCTCGAGGTGATCGACGCAGCCGCCGAGATCGAGGATCTCGGTCCTTTCACCAGGGCCATCGGCCACGAGCGGTTGCGTCTCGGCATCCACTGACGACAGGCCGATCGGATCACGGTCAGGGCCAGGTCAGGCCACAGTCAGCTCGCATCGGTATACCGAGCTCATCACCCCGTGACGCTCGAGCCGATTGCGAGACATGCCATGACTCACCCACCCCTCCGCACCCCGTTCGCTTCCGTCGGTCGGCTGGCGGCTGCCGCTCTGGTGGTCGTGCTGGTCGCGGCCGCCTGCGGAAGTGGATCGAGCAGCGCGGACACCGCGGGCTCGGTGGCCGACCCGGACTCCGAGGGCACCAAGGTCGAGTTCGATCCGTCGAACTTCATCGATCCGACGCTCGACACCAACTCCTATCACCCGCTGAAGCCGGGTCTGCAGTGGGTGCGAGGAGGAACCACCCTGGTCGGGTCCCGCGAAGTGCCCCACGAGATCATCACCACCATGACCGATGTGATCCGGGTCATCGACGGCGTGCCCACCATCGCGATGCTCGACGAGTCGACCGATTCGGGCGAGGTGGCCCAGGTGGGAATGGATTACCTGGCGCTCGACAAGGACGGCAACGTCTGGATCCTCGGTGGCTACACCGAGGAGTACGAAGGCGGTGAGTTCACCAACGCCGAGAGCGCCTGGCTCGGCTCGGGCGAGGGTCAAGAGATCGGGATCCTGAGTCCGGCCACCGTCGAGATGAACACGCCCAGGTGGTTCATCGCCGCGGCTCCCGACGAGGACGGCTCGGTGGGTGAGCCGGTGGCGGTCGGCATACGCGAGTGCGTCGCGTTCGGCTGCTACGACGATGTTCGCGTCGTCCAGGAGGGCGAGGTCGGCGCACCGGACAACGAGAACAAGTCGTATGCTCCGGGTGTCGGCGTGATCAACAACGTCCCCCTCGATGCCAGCCTGCATCAGGATCGTTTCGAGCTGCTCAACTTCATCGAACTGAGCCCCGAGGGCCTGGCCGAGGCCTCGAACGCCGTGCTCGAGCTCGAGGCCCATGCTCGTGAGACTGCGCCCGACGTGTTCGGATCGGCCCCCGAGTCGCGGCGGGCGAGTTGAGCACCGCCGCCGTCGTCCGACTCGACGACGTGTCGAAGTCGTTCACGACGCCGACCGAGACCACCGCCGTGCTCTCGGGAGTGGATTTCACCATCCTGCCCGGTGAGAAGGCCAGCCTCATCGGTCCTTCGGGCAGCGGCAAGTCGACCTTGTTGTCGCTGATCGCCGGGCTGCTCCGGCCCGACACGGGAACCGTTCGGATCGACGGCATCGCCATGAGCGAGCTCGACGACCACGATCGGGCCGAGCTGCGCGCCAACCGGATCGGGATCGCCCTGCAATCCGACAACCTCATTCCGTTCCTCACCGCCAGGGAGAACGTCGAGCTCGCGCTCGCCTTCGGCACCCGCAGGTCGCGCCGAGCCGCTCGTCGGCGAGCGCTCGACCTCCTCGAGCGCTTCGGCGTCGACCACCGGGCCGGCCATCATCCGCGGCACCTCTCCGGTGGGGAGGCCCAGCGGGTGGCTCTGGCCGTCTCGATGGCGAACGAACCCGCCCTGTTGCTGGCCGACGAGATCGTGGCCCAGCTCGACGGCGAGACCGCAGCCCGAGTGGTCGACGAGGTCCTCAACGCCGACTTCGCCGTGCTGTATGTCACCCACGACGTCGCCCTGGCCGACCTGGTCGATGTCCGGTACGCGCTCGACGGTCACACGGTGACGGCCCGATGAGCGCGGCCGACTCCATCGTCGCCCGTGGGCTGGTGGTCGACTTCCGAACCGAGATGGGCATGGTGCGCGCCCTCGACTGCGAGCACCTGCACGTCGACGGAGGCACCAGCTTGGCCATCATGGGTCCGAGCGGATGCGGCAAGTCGACGCTGCTCGGCCTGTTGGCGGGTTTGGCCCTCCCGACCCACGGAGACGTGACGATGGGGAGCGTCGTCGTCTCCGATCTCGGTGAACGCGAGCGCGTGCGGTTTCGCCGCCGATCGCTCGGCATGGTGTACCAGGCCGACAACCTGCTCCCGCATCTGACGGTCGAGGAGAACGTCGCTCTCCAGCTCGCGATCTGCCGAAGCGATGGCCACGGCGCCCGCGGGGTC
Organism: uncultured Acidimicrobiales bacterium; assembly: GCA_963700995.1. Taxonomy (GTDB): domain Bacteria; phylum Actinomycetota; class Acidimicrobiia; order Acidimicrobiales; family JAHEJN01; genus JAHEJN01. The sequence continues at coordinate 391,634 of CAVOZP010000003.1, read as the reverse complement.
ACGGGCAGCGATCCGACCGCGCTCCTCGCGCGCCTCGGCCTCGGCGGCCTGGCCAAACGTCTGCCCGATCAGCTCTCGGGAGGGCAGCGCCAACGGGTGGCCGTCGCCCGTGCCATCGTGCATCGCCCCGAGGTGATCCTGGCTGACGAGCCGACGGGTGCGCTCGACGCCGACAGTGCGACGGCGGTGATCGAGCTGCTCGTCGAGGTGCAGCGTGAGATCGGAGCCACGTTGGTGATCGTGACTCACGATCCGGTGATCGCCGGGCACCTCGACCGGACGGCGCGGTTGGCTCGGCCCACCGCGCCGGAGCAAACGTCGGAGCCCGTCGGTGCTCGCTAGATACGTCCTCGCCGACCTGTTCCGCAATCCTCGACGCACGTTGTCGACCATGGTCGGTGTGACGCTCGGCGTCGGATTGTTCTGCGGCGTGCTGTTCTTCGTCGACGGTCTCTCGGCGTCGATGACCCAACGGGCCGTTGCGCCGCTTTCCATCGACATGCAACGCATCGTGACCGAGCGGGTCGGCGGTTCGCTGTCGCTCACTCAGACATTCGATGTCACCGGACCCATCGGGCCCGGCAGCCAGGCACGAGTCGACCTCGAGATTCGCAACGCCGGGGACGTCGCCGCCAACGAGGTCACAGTGAGATCCTTGCCCGCCGGCAAGTTGCGCTTCGTCGCCTCCTCGGCCGAGCTCGACGGCAACCCGCTGGCCGATGGCGACGACAACCCCCTGGCCAGTGGTCCGGGCAACACGGGGTACAACCTCGGCACGGTCGAGGCCGGCGCCGTCCACCAGATCAGCTACACGGTGGAGGCGCTGGCCGACGCGGAGGTGAACGATGCAACGGTGGCCACCACGTACTCGAGTCGAGAGTCTGTCAGTCCCACTCCGGCGAACCAGGCGGCATCGGTGCCACTCGCCGATCTCGTCGCCACCATCGGTGCGGTCGACGGCGTCGCCCACGCCAGCCAGCTGTCGCTCGCCGATCTCGGATCGGGGACGCTCTCTGCTGGTGGCATCACCGCTGCGGGGCCGGCCAAGATCCTCGGCTTCGACGCGGACTACGCCGCACATGACGCCACGATCGACGTCGTCGAGGGCGAGCTGAGCGACGAGGGAGCCGTCGTGAGCGCAGAAGCAGCCGAGGCGCTGCGCCTCGACGTCGCCAGCACGGTGACCGTGGCGCTCCCCGATGCATCGACGATCGACGTCGAGGTCACCGGCGTCGCCGACCTGAGCCGGGCTCGTCCGCTGTTCTCCAGCCGGCGCGGCGGCGATCTCGAGACGTTCATCTATGTCCCGAACTCGGTGGTCGTCTCCCCGGCCGTGTTCGCCGACACGGTGTTCCCCGCGTACGAGCGGGCCGCAACCGAGCGTGGGGCCAGGCTCAAGAGTCCGCCCATTCGTGAGGTCGACATCACCCTGGTGCGCGACCTGCTCGACGCCGACCCGGGTACTGCGGTCGTGCAGACCGAACGAATCGCGTCCGAGGTCACCGCCGCCGCCGGTGGGCAAGACTATGTGCTCGACAACATCTCGAACACCCTCGCTGTCGCCACGGCCGACGCACGTGTCGCCAAGCGGCTCTTCGTCTTCCTCGGCGTACCCGGGGGCTTCCTTGCGGCGATGCTCGCCGCGTACTCGGGGACCGTCCTCGCCGATGCCCAGCGCCGAGAACACGCAACGTTGCGAATTCGAGGAGCGAGCCGGCGCCACTTGTTGCGCATGCTCGCCATGCGGACGGGCCTGTTGACCGCAGCGGGGTCCATCGTCGGGCTCGCACTCGGGTACCTGGCCGCGGCGGCGATCCTCGGTCGAGAGTCACTCGACCGGGCCAGCACCGCGAGCCTGGCCCGTTCCGGGCTGCTCGGAGCGGTCGGGGGCTTCCTGGCCACGGGTCTGGCCTTGTACGTCACAGGTCGGCGGTCGATCGATCGCGAGATCAACGAGGACCGAGCCCGACTGGTGCTGCGCCCGCCCCTGTGGCGTCGACTGTGCCTCGACATCGTCGGTGTGGTGGTCGTCGTGTTCGGCACGGTCGTCGCCCTGCGCGCTCATGCCTTCGACGGTTCGGCAGGTTCGGTGTACTTCGGGCGGGCGGTCGAGCTCAACCTCGCTCTGCTCGTGTTGCCCATCGCCGTGTGGGTCACCGGCAGCCTGGTCGCCGCCCGCCTCTTCGGCAACGCGCTCGGCTGGACCCAACCGCACTCGTCGGCCTCGATTGGACCGCCCCTCCGAAGCCTCTACCGACTCAGCATCGGCCGGCGACCATGGGCGATCGGCAACGGAGCGATCGTCGTGTCGCTCATCGTCGCCCTCGCCACCAGCCTGGCCGCCTTCACGGCGTCCTACGATGCGGCCAAGGTCGACGATGCCCGTTACGCCAACGGCGCCGACATCCGCATCACCCCGAGCCCGACGGCACCCGAGCCCTACACCGTCGACAACGCCGCTCTGTTCCAGACCACGGGCGTGTCCGAAGCGACCCCTGTCGTCTACGGACTGAGCAACGTGATCCTGCGCAGCTCCCGCACGTCGGACCCGGCCAACCTCGCTGCCGTCGCTCCCGAGACCTATGCGTCCGTGTCGCCCCTCGTCGACAGCCACTTCCCTGACGGTGACGCGGCCTTGCTCCTGGAAACGCTGCAATCGGACCCGACCGCCATTCTCGTCAGCCAGGACATGGCTGACTTTCTGCAAGCCGGCAGCGGCGACCGACTCGACGTCCTTCTTGCCCGAGCCACCGACGACCAGGTGGAGGTACAGCTGCACATCATCGGGCTGTTCGAGCGGCTTCCCGGCTTCCCCGACGGCGCCGATGCCCTGATGTCGATCGACCAGCACACGGCTTCGGTCCCGGACAAGGCTCCCGACTTCTTCCTCGCCGCAGCCACCGCCGGCGGCGACGCCGGTCTCCGCCAGGCCGTCGACTCGCTGCGTGCCGGACCCGGCGCAGCAGGCGATCTCCAGATCGACACTCGTGCCACCACCCTGGCCAGCGATCAGTCGAGCCTGGCGGCGCTGAACATCGCTGGGCTGGTCGACCTCGACTCGATCTTCTCGCTCTCGATGGCGGTGGTCACCATCGCCATCTTCGTCTTCGGGCTGTTGCTGCAACGTCGGCGGGAGTACATCACCCTTCGGGCTCAGGGTCTCGAACCGCGGACCATCCGACTCCTCATCACCGCCGAGGCCGCCACAGTGGCGGTCGCCGGCACGATCGCGGGGCTTCTGGTCGGCACGGCCATGGGCTTCTACTTCGTCACCGTGCTGCGCCCGCTCTTCGTGCTCACGCCGGGCTACACGGTGCCGCTCGGACGCCTTGCCGTCCCGGTCGTTCTCGTGTTCGCCGCCACTATCGCCTCCTCGATCGGTGCCTCGCGCCTGGTGAACACCCTCGAACCCACCGAGCTGCTCCGCGACGAATAGGGCACCCGGTGCCACGACAAGGGGACGTTCGGCCCTTGCGCAATCGTCGACCACCCGGGACAATGCCGTCGGAGGTGCCCATGGAATCCGAATATCCCGAACCCGACGCTGGCGCGTTCGCTGCTGCACGAGAACGCCGGCTCGATCTCAAACTGGCTGTTTCCGCCGTCGAAGCGGTGATGGCCATGGCCGCCGAGGAACCGCATTGGCGCGCCACCGCTCGCGATGCACTTCACCGGCTGAAGGAGGCCTTCGCCCATCATGTCGCCGAGGTCGAGGGCCGTGACGGCCTGCTGCTCGATCTCACGCGGGATGCGCCGCGTCTGAGTATTCGGATCGACCAGGTCTCAGCCGAACACCCGGTGATCACCAAGCAGATCGAGACGGTGCTCGAAATGGCCGACGGCGATGCCTCGGTCGTCGACCTCCGCGACGCTGCGTTGAACACGCTCCTCGTGATCGCCCGCCACCGCCAGCACGGCGCCGACCTCGTCTATGAGGCCTACCACGTCGACATCGGCGGCGGCTGACCCCACCACGAGACAGCGGCTCAGCGCGTGCCGAGTGGTCCGACGGTCTGCTGTATGAGAGGGACGCCGGGGCGGTAGGCGAGATGGTGGTGGGTCGGTGCGTCGAGAATGGTGGCGTGGCCGGCGGAGCCGGGCGTGAGACGGCCGATGTCGTCCCGGCGAAGCGCCGCCGCTCCACCCAGGGTGACGGCCTGAACCGCCTCGTCGATGGTCATGTGCATGTCTCGCACTGCTATGGCGATACAGAACGAGAGCGACGTGGTGTAGCTCGAACCCGGGTTGCAGTTCGAGGCGAGCGCGACGGTGACCCCTGCATCGATCGCCCGCCGGGCGTCGGGGTAGGGCTGACGGGTGGAGAAGTCGGCGGCCGGGAGGAAGGTGGCGACGGTGTCACCGGCGGCCAGGGCATCGATGTCGTCGTCGCTCAGGTAGGTGCAGTGGTCGACCGAGGCGCAGCCGCACTCGACGGCGAGCTGCACGCCGGGACCGTGGCCGAGCTGGTTGCCGTGCAGGCGCAGGCCCAGCCCCGCCGCCCGGCCCGCGTCGAGCACGGCTCGGCACTGGTCGGCGTCGAAGGCGCCGGTCTCGCAGAAGGCGTCGATCCAACGGGCGTGCCCGATCGCAGCGTGGAGCATCTTGCCGCAGACCAGGTGGACGTAGTCGTCGGCGCGACCTTCGAACTCGGCCGGTAGGAGATGGGCACCGAGAAAGGTCGACTCCGGGGTGTAGGTGTGGGCCACCTCGAGCGAGCGGACTTCGTCGGCCACGTTCAGGCCGTAGCCCGACTTGATCTCGATGGTGGTCGTCCCGGCCCGGTGGGCCTCGTCCAGTCGGCGACGAACCAGCTGGTGCAGGAGGTCGGTGGACGCGTTCCGGGTGGCTTCGGTCGTCACCCGAATCCCGCCGCCGTCGTAGGGTCGGCCGGCCATGCGGGCGGTGAACTCCTCGGCGCGGTCGCCTGCGAACACCAGGTGGGTGTGGGAGTCGACGAAGCCGGGCAATACGCAGGCGCCGTCGGCGTCGATGCGCTCGTCGGCCATCGCGCCGGCACGGCCGACCGCCTCGACCACTCCGTCGGTGATCACCAACGAGGCGTTCTCGATGATCCCCAGTGGTCCCCGTCCGAGCCGGGGATCGTTGGTGACGAGCGAGCCGATGTTGTCGATGACCAGCGACGAGGCCATGACCGTCATGTTTCCATGAGGTCGGTGATCGAGGCGTGGAGCTCGCGGGGGACGTCGAGTCGGATATGCATGCCATCGGCGACGATCGGGTTCCCGTCGACGACCACGTGGGTCACGTCGGGAGCCCCGGCGGCAAACACGGCGGCCTCGGCGGCGTCGGCGGGCGAGGTGCCTGCTGTGCGAACGGAGTCGAGGGCGACGGTCACGAGATCGGCCCTGTGGCCGACCGCAATCGCGCCGGCGTCGGTCCAGCCCAGGCTGCGGTGACCATTGCCCGTGGCCATGGCGAGCAGCTCGGCGACGGAGTGCACTCCGCGTCGCTGCGATCGAAGGCGCTCGTCGAGCTCGACGGCACGGGCCTCCTCGAACAGGTCGATCACCGCGTGTGAGTCGGTGCCGAGGCTCAGGGGCACGCCGGCTTCGGCCAGCAGCGAGGTGGGGCCGATGCCGTCGCCGAGGTCGCGCTCGGTGGTCGGACAAAGACAGACGTTCGATCGGCTCGTTGCCACGGCCGAGATGTCCTCGTCGGTCAAGTGGGTGGCGTGGACAGCGGTGAACTGCTGTCCCAGGACACCCGCCTCGGCGAGCAGCGCGGTGGGTGTGAGCTTGTGGTGGGCGAGGCACTGGTAGTTCTCGACGACCTGCTCGGAGACGTGGGCGTGGAGTGGAGAGCCTGTGGTCGCGGCCCACTCGACCGCCGTTCGCATCGACTGGGGGTCGACGGCCCGCACGGAGTGGATGGCCCCACCGATGAGCTGCGACGGGCCCGGTCGCAGCGAGGAGACCCGATCAGCCCAGGCCTCGGCGTTGCCGTCGAGGTAGCGGCGCTGAACTCCCTCGACGGGGAGGTAGCCCGCGGCCTCGAGGCCGCCGTGCAGGTAGAGCGTGTCGAGGAGGGTGATGCGGATGCCGGCGTCGGCGGCGGCAGTCAGGAGGGCTTCGCCCATGGCATTGGGTTCGTCATGGGCCGTGCCGTCGGCCTGATGATGCAGGTAGTGGAACTCGCCGACGGCGGTGATGCCGGCGAGGACCATCTCCGCGAAGGTGGCGCTTGCGAGGCGGTGATACCGGTCGGGGTCGAGCCGCTCCGCGGCGCGGTACATGAGCTCTCGCCATGTCCAGAACGTGCCGCCCTCGACCTGGGTGCGAGACCGCAGCGCCCGGTGGAACGCATGGCTGTGGGCGTTGGCCAGACCGGGCAAGGTCAGCCCCAGCAGCCGGGCCGAACCCGGTAGGGGTGCGGTGCCTGGTGCGACCGAGGCAAACCGGCCGTCGGCGACGGTGATGGCGACCTCGGCCACGACCCGGTCGTCGAGGAGAGCCAGCTCACACCAGTACGACGTCGGGGTCACGAGCCGACCCGCTCGACGAACGCCGTGATCCGCTCGATGAACGAATCCCGATGATGGGCCTCGAACTCGTCCCAGGTGGCGAGCGTGGTCGGGTCGGCGACGCGGTCGACGAACAGCACACCGTCGAGGTGATCGCACTCGTGTTGCCAGGTGCCGGCAGTGAGTCCCCGCTTGACCTCGTCGTGGGCCACGCCGTGGCGATCGAGGTAGCGCACGCGGATGTTCACGTGGCGTTGCACGTTCCCACGCAGCGGCACCGAGAGGCAGCCCTCGTTGATCTCGACCAGCTCGTCGTCGAGGGGCTCGATTTCGGGATTGATGGCGACGGTGAGCGGCAGGGGCGGTTTGTAGGGGTAGCGAGGGTTGTGGGTGACCTCCATGACCACGACCCGCACCTGCTCGCCGACCTGGTTGGCAGCGAGCCCGGCGCCGTTGGCGTGGTGCATGGTGTCGAACAGGTCGTCGATCAGAGTCTGCACGGCCTCTCCCGCTACTTCTTCGGCGGTGAGCTCCCGGGCCCGGCGGCGAAGCACCGGGTGGCCGATCGAAAGGATCGGTCGCACCGTCATGCTTCGACCGACTCGTGGGTGCGGGTCCACAGAACGGGGAACAGCGGGTGGTCCATCGGTGCCCCTGCGGGAAGCTCGGCTTCCAGCCCGGGGAACGGCGGGGAGGTGGTCCACCGACGGGGTGCGTGCACCATGTCGTCGCCGAGGAAGCGCACTGAGAGCACACGCCGGCGATTCGGGCCCGAGACGCCGGCGGAACCGTGCACAGAGACCATGTCGAAGAACACGGCGTCACCCGGTTCGAGGGCCCAGCCGATCACCGGCCAGCGACAGGGATCGGCGGCGAAGTCCGGCAGCTCGGCCAGGCTTCCCTCGGGGAACCACTTGGCCTGATCGTCGAGGAAGGTGCGCGGCATGAACCACGGTCCGCGGTGGGAGCCCGCAATGAACTCGATGGTGGCCGACCGTTCGACCGGGTCGACGGGAAACCACATGCTGGCATTCTGCGTGCCGTCGACGTTGTAGTAGGGCTGGTCCTGGTGCCAGGGTGTGCGCTGACGGGTGCCCGGCTCCTTGACCAGCACGTGGTCGTGGTACAGGCGAATCGTGCGCGATTTCGTGAGATCGGCGGCGATGGCGGCGGCCGGTGACTCGCGGATGAATCGCTCCATCGACGGCAGCCGGTTCCAGTTGCAGAAGTCCTCGACGAAGGGCGCGTCGTCGTCGGGACTCGCCCGCTTGGCCAACCGCGAGAGGTCGGCCAGCGTGGCGTCGATCGCCTCACGGGCCCACTCGACGTGTTCGGCGCTGAACGCCCCTCGTACGCACACAGCGCCATCTCGGTCGAAGTCGCCCTCGATGATCACGGCGTTTCCTGCATCGGTACGCGGACCCCTCGTTCGGCGGCGACCTCGGCGGCGCGGTCGTAGCCTGCGTCGACATGGCGGATCACACCCATGGCGGGGTCGTTGGTGAGCACCCGCTCCAGCTTCTGTGCGGCCAGGTCGGTGCCGTCGGCCACACTCACCTGACCTGCGTGGATCGACCGGCCGATCCCTACGCCGCCGCCGTGGTGGATGCTCACCCAGGTGGCGCCGGAACAGGTGTTGACCAGCCCGTTCAACAGCGGCCAGTCGGCGATGGCGTCGGATCCGTCGAGCATCGCCTCGGTCTCGCGGTAGGGCGACGCCACCGAACCCGAATCGAGGTGGTCACGGCCGATGACGACCGGTGCCTTCAGCTCCCCCGAGGCGACCATCGCATTGAAACGGAGCCCCAGGCGGTGCCGTTCGCCGTAGCCGAGCCAGCAGATCCGGGCGGGCAGGCCCTGGAAGGCGACCCGTTCGCCCGCGAGGCGGATCCACCGGGCGAGCGACTCGTTCTCGGGGAACTCCTCCAGCACGGCCCGGTCGGTGGCGGCGATGTCGGCCGGATCGCCCGACAGCGCTACCCAGCGAAAGGGGCCGAGTCCCTCGCAGAACAGCGGTCGGATGTAGGCGGGCAGGAAGCCGGGGTAGTCGAAGGCGCGGTCGAAGCCGCCGAGTCTGGCCTCGGCCCGCAGGCTGTTGCCGTAATCGAAGACCTCGGCCCCGGCATCCATGAACCCCACCATGGCCCGGCAGTGGGTGGCCATGGCGGCCTGCGAGCGGCGGGTGTACTCGTCGGGTTGGCTGCGCTTGAGCTCGGCGGCGGCCTCGAGCGAGAGGTCGTTCGGCACATAGCTGAGCGGGTCGTGGGCGCTGGTCTGATCGGTGACGATGTCGGCTTCGATGCCGTCGGCGAGTAGTCGGGGGAGCAGGTCGGCGGCGTTGCCGAGGAGGCCGACCGACAGAGGAGTGCGGGACGCCTTCGCGGCGGTGACCCGGTCGATGGCAGAGGCGTAGTCGGGCGCGATCTCGTCGAGGTAGCGATGATCGACCCGCCGCTGGAGCATGTGCTGGTCGACGTCGATGATGAGGACGACGCCGTCGTTCATGGTGACGGCCAGCGGTTGGGCGCCTCCCATTCCGCCGGCCCCGGCGGTGATGGTGAGGGTGCCTGCGAGGGACCCGCCGAAGCGTTTGCGGGCGATCTCGGCAAAGCATTCGTAGGTGCCCTGGAGGATGCCCTGGGTGCCGATGTAGATCCACGACCCTGCAGTCATCTGCCCGTACATGGTCAGACCCTGGTGTTCGAGGCGGCGGAACTCGTCCCAGTTGGCCCAGTCGGGCACCAGGTTCGAGTTGGCGATGAGGACCCGTGGTGCCCACTCATGGGTGCGCAGCACGCCGACGGGCTTGCCCGACTGCACCAGCATGGTCTCGTCGGCCCCGAGGGTCTCGAGGGTGGCGAGCATGGCTCGATACGCGGGCCACGAGCGAGCGGCGCGACCGGTTCCGCCGTACACGACCAGCTCGTCGGGGTTCTCGGCGACCTCGGGATCGAGGTTGTTCTGCAGCATCCGGTACGCGGCCTCCTGGGGCCAGCCGCGGCAGGTGAGATCGGTGCCGCGGGGGGCCGAGATTCCGGTGACGGGTGTGCCGATCGTCGACATGTGCTGACTCCACGTTTGGCGCGTTCAGGATCTGGTGCTTGCAGTGTGTGCCGGACTCCCGTACGTTGTCAACCGATGGCAAGAGTTGTCGACAGATGACAACTTGGAGGATGTGATGGTCACCCAGGCGAGCCGAGCCGACGAGGAGTCCGAGGCCGTTCCGCGATCGATCGGCCGCGTGCTCGATCTGCTCGAGATCGTCCTCGATGCCGGCCCGTGCAACCTCACCGCGGCGGCCGCGGCATCGGGGCTCACGCCAACCACGGCACTGCGCCACCTCAGGGCCCTCGAGGCTCGCGGCTACGTCGATCGCGACGGCGCCGGTCGCTTCTCGGTCGGGCCGACCATGGTTCGAATCGCCGCGGCCATCCGTGAGCTCGATCCCCTCGACCGCCTCGTCACCGCGGCCCAACCCCACCTCGAGGCACTCGCCGAGCAGACCGGCGAATCGACCTATCTGGCCGTGAGCGACGGATCCGTTGCGACCTACCTCGCCACGGTCGAGAGCAGCCGGGCGATCCGCCATGTCGGCTGGGTCGGACAGAACGTGACCCTGACGGGTAGCGCCGTCGGTGAAGCGCTCGCCCATCCTGGCGTCGTGGCCGTCCGCACCGGTGCCGTCGAACCCGACACCACAGCCGTGTCGCTGGCTCTGCCCGACACCGGCAACCTCGGTGTCGCCGTGTCGGTGATCGGTCCTGCGCATCGCCTGCAGCGGCGGGCCTGCAAGCAGGTTGCCGACGCGCTCGTGGACAGCGGTCGGTCGGCTCGGTCGAGATCTGGGCCTCGACGTCGAGGCGGCGGCATCATGACCGTGCAGCTCGACGGCCCGGGTGTGACGATCGCCGATGTCGTCACCGTCGCCCGGCACGGCACCCCCGTGGAGCTGACGGCGACCGCCGTCGAACGGATGGCCGCCGCACGGGCGGTGGTGCAGAGACTGGCCGAGGGCGAGCCGCGGTACGGCATCTCCACGGGTTTCGGCGCGCTCGCCACCGTGTCGATTCCGGTCGAACGGCGTCATGCCCTCCAGGCGGCGCTCGTCCGCTCGCACGCCGCGGGCATGGGCGAGCCGGTCGAGGACGAGGTGGTGCGGGCCATGGTGTTGTTGCGCGCTCGCACGCTGGCCCTCGGCGCGAGCGGCGCCCGGCCCCTGGTGGCCCAGGCGATGGTCGCTCTCCTCAATGCGAAGATCTCCCCGCTGGTGCCCGAACACGGCTCGCTCGGCGCCAGTGGCGATCTCGCCCCCTTGGCCCACGCGGCGCTGGCTCTGCTGGGCGAAGGCGAGGTTCACCACGACGGACGCCGCCGCCCCGCAGCCGATGCGCTGAGCGACGCCGGCCTCGCACCGATAACCCTGGTCGAGAAGGAGGGGCTGTCGGTCACCAACGGAACCGACGGCATCCTCGGCATGTTGTGCCTCGCCGTCGATGACGCCCAGCGCCTGCTCACCCAGGCCGACATGACCGCGGCGATGACCGTCGAAGGGCTCCTGGCCACCGACGCCCCGTTCGCCGCCGATCTCCAGGCGCTCCGGCCCCACCCCGGCCAGGCGTCGAGCGCGGCGAACCTGCGAGCCATGCTTGCCGGTTCGCCCATCGTCGCCAGCCACACCACCGACGATCCCCGCGTCCAGGACGCCTACTCGATCCGCTGCACGCCGTCGGTGCACGGGGCGGCCCGCGACACCCTCGACCACGTTCGGCGTGTCGTGCAGGTCGAGCTCGCCTCGGCCATCGACAACCCGATGGTGCTCCCCGACGGCCGGGTCGAGTCGTGCGGGAACTTCCACGGCGCCCCCCTGGGCTTCGCCGCCGACTTCCTGGCCATCGCGATGGCCGAGATCGGTGCCATCGCCGAGCGCCGAATGGACCGACTCCTCGACAAGACCCGCAACCATGGGCTGGCTCCCTTCCTCGCCCACGAGGTCGGTGTCGACAGCGGGCTGATGATCGGCCACTACACCGCGGCGGCGATGGCCGCGGAGAACAAACGCCTCGCCGTGCCGGCGTCGGTCGACTCGCTGCCCACATCGGGCATGCAGGAGGACCACGTGTCCATGGCCTGGGGTGGCGCCCGCAAGCTGCGCCAGGTCATCGACAACGTCCGGCGCATCCTTGCGGTCGAGTTCGTCGTGGCGGCTCGGGCCATCGACCTGCGACAGCCACTCGAACCGGCCGCAGCCACCGGAGCGCTGGTGGACCTGCTGCGTCGCGAGGTGGGCGGGCCGGGACCCGACCGGTACCTGGCCCCCGAGCTCGCCGCCACCGAGCACCTGCTGGCCCGCGACGCCCCGGCCGACGCGCTTGCCGAAGTGGGTATCGCGTTGGCCTAGTGCAGCGGTGCTCGCTCTCAATCGAGTGCGGCGGTGACGGCGGCCTCGGCATGCAGGCGGGTGGTGGGGAAGTAGGGAACCGCAACGTCGTCGGGACCGATCAACAGCTCGATCTCGGTACAACCGGCGATGATGCCGGTGGCACCGCGCTCCACCAGCCGTCGGATGGCGTCGAGATACCGGCCTCTGGACGCTGGGTCGATGACTCCCCGGACCAGCTCGTCGTAGATCACGTCGTGAACCATCGTGCGGTCGGGCTCGTCGGGTACGAGAACGGTCAACCCATGGCGGCGTAGTCGCTCCCGATAGAAGTCGAGCTCCATCGTGTACCGGGTACCGAGCAGCGCGACGGCGTCGATTTCGGCGGTCACCACGGCGGTCGCGGTCGCATCGGCCAGGTGGAGAAACGGGATGGTGAGAGCGGCCTCGATGGCCGGGGCGACCACGTGCATGGTGTTGGTGCACAGGACCATCAGCTCGGCGCCGGCGTCCTGCAGACGTCGGGCATCGGCGGCGAGCCGTGCACCCAGCTGATCCCAGCTCCCTGCGGCCTGGAGCACCTCGATCTCGGCGAAGTTGTAGCTGCGGACCACCAGGTCGGCCGAGGCGGTGCCGCCGAGCCGGGCCCGCACGCCCTCGTTGATCAGCCGCTCGTACTCGATGGAGCTCTCCCAGCTCATCCCGCCCAGTAGCCCGATCGTCTTCATCTCCGGCAACCTCCCACGATTGCGTCGTCTCTGCCCAGCGTCACCCGCCGACATAGGGTGGCCGCCATGGCCGAACACGTTGTCGACAGGTTCTACACGGCGCTCGCCGATCATGATGGCGAGACGATGGCGGCGTGCTATTCCGACGACGTCGTGTTCGAGGATCCGGCCTTCGGGTCCTCCGTGGTCACGACGCAGGCGACATGTGGGCCATGTTGTGTTCGCGGGCCACCGACCTCCGCGTCGAGTACGCCCTTCGCGAGTCGACCGCGTCGCACGCCACGGTTGGCTGGGTGGCGCTGTACACGTTCGGCGCGACCGGTCGGCCGGTTCGCAACGACATCACGGCCCACATGAAGCTCCGCGACGGCCTGATCGTCGATCACCGTGACCAGTTCGACCTGTGGAAGTGGTCGGGCCAGGCCCTCGGCCTCCCCGGACGGCTCCTGGGCTGGTCACCGCCGCTGAAGAAGAAGGTCCGCCGCACGGCCCTCGACGGCCTGGCCGCGTTCCAGGCGGCCCAGCCCTGACCCCGCCGAGCCAACATCGGACCTCTGCTAGCGTCCACAGGTGGCTACAACCCGTGGCCGGAACGGGGCGAACGATGACCGACGGATCCGCGAACCGGACACGACCGTGGTGGGTGCGCACCACTCGCTGTGTTGGGCATGGCTCTGGTCCTCGCCGGCTGTGGTGGTGGCGACGACGGAGCCTCGGTCGCCTCGACCGACACCTCCCCGAGCGACGCACCGACCGACGATGCCGAAGCGGAACCCGCCGCCGAGGAATCGAGCGGCGACGACACCACCGAGGACGCAGCCGAACCGGCGCCCGAGGCGAGCAGCGGCGGGCAGATGCTCGTGGTGACCATCGGTGACACGACCTACGAGGCCGATCTGTCGACCGACTTCACCGTCTGCATCTCGATGGGCGGTGCGGTCGGCGCCGCCGGCCCGATCCCGGGGATCGACGGAGGCAGCATCAACGTGGACATTCCACCGGAGGACTACGAGACGTCGACCGATCAGGGCTGGGAACCACCGTCGGTACGGGTCGACCTCGGTGAGGACGAGAACGGGGTGCCGGTCAGCTGGCGTGCCAGCCCCGAGGTCGCCGAGTTCTGGCCCGAATTCGCGGGCACGAGCCAGGTCGATTCGTTCACTGTCGACGGTGCGAGCGCCTCGGGTACCGCGACGTTCATCGACGACTTCGGGATCCAGTTGTTCCTGGCCGGTCAGGGCGACGAACCACAGCCGGTGCAGGGCACCTTCGCGGTCAGCTGCGGCTGACACCCGGAATCCCGAAATGCCAGGGCCGGTCGGCGGGTTCTCGCTGCATGAGCCTCGGTGACCCTCGTCGCCGGGCGTCAGGACGCAGGAGGTCCCGATGACCAGCACTCCCGAATCGGCCGACGTGATCGTGATCGGCATGGGTCCCGCCGGTGAGTCGGTGGCCGGGCAGCTCGCCGAGGCCGGGCTCGACGTGGTGGGTATCGACCGCGAGCTCGTCGGCGGCGAGTGCCCCTACTGGGGGTGCGTGCCCTCGAAGATGATGATTCGTGCTGCTCACCTGTTGGCTGAAGCCCGGCGCATTCCCGGCGTCGCCGGCAAGGTCGATGTCGTCCCCGACTGGAGTCTGGTGGCCGAGCGGATCCGCGCCGAAGCCACCGACGATTGGGACGACACCGTCGCCGTCGAGCGCTTCGAGGGCAAGGGGGGCCGGTTCGTCCGCGGCGAGGGTCGTCTCGTTGCGCCCGGCGTGATCGCGGTCGGCGACCGGACGTTCCGGGCGACTCGGGGGATTGTGATCGCCACCGGAACACGTGCGGCGGTCCCGCCGATCCCCGGGCTGGCCGAAACCCCGTATTGGACGAACCGTGAGGCCATCGAGACCGAGCAGCTCCCCGAGTCGATCATCGTGCTGGGCGGCGGCGCCATCGGTGTCGAGCTGGCCCAGGTCTTCGCCCGATTCGGGGTGCAGGTCGCCATCGTCGAAGCGCTGGGTCGACTCGTGCCGCTCGAGGAACCCGAGGCGGGCGAGGTCGTCGCCGAGGTCTTCGAGGCCGAGGGCATCGCCGTCCACACCGGCACGGCCGCGATGAGAGTCGAACATCGCAACGAGAGCTTCGTGGTCACCCTCGACGACGGCACCGTGCTGGATGCCGACCGACTCCTCGTCGCGACCGGTCGCCGCACCGACCTGGCCGGGGTCGGTGTTGCCGCGTCGGGCTCGACGAGACGGCCCGGTCACTCGACGTCGACGAGAATCTCCGGGTCACCGACGGTGTGTGGGCCGTCGGCGACATCACCGGGAAGGGCGCCTTCACCCACGTGGGCATGTACCAGGCCGATATCGCCGTCGCCGACATCCTCGGGAACGATCACGAGCCGGCGAGCTATGCAGCCCTCCCGCGTGTCACCTTCACCGACCCCGAGGTGGGTGCCGCAGGCATGACCGAAGCCCAGGCGCGCAACGCAGGCGTCGACGTTCGTACGGCCACCGTGCGAGTCCCGCACACTGCTCGCGGATGGCTTCACAAGATCGGGAACGAGGGGTTCATCAAGCTCGTCGCCGACGCCGCCACCGGCACACTGGTGGGTGCGACTGCCGCCGGCCCCAACGGCGGTGAGGTGCTGGGCCTGCTGGCGTTGGCCGTGCATGCCCAGGTTCCGGTGGCTCGGCTCCGAACCATGATCTGGGCCTACCCGACCTTCCATCGCGGCATCGAGGACGCGGTGCGAGCGCTCGACGTGTGATGCTCAGGTCGACGGCGCGACCGGCGAATCGATCCCGAGGCTTCGGATCAGACGCTCGACCCGCGTCTTGATGTCGTCGCGCACCTGGCGCACGATCTCGATGGGCCGACCGGCCGGGTCGGTGAGCTCCCACTCCTCGTAACGCTTGCCCGGGTACACCGGACACACGTCGCCGCAACCCATCGTGACGATCACGTCGGCCGTGCGGGCCTGGTGGTCGGTCCATCGTTGGGGAAGGTGGCTGGTGATGTCGATGCCGACTTCATTCATCGCCTCGACGGCGACGGCATTGATCTCCGAGCCGGGAGCCGAGCCACCCGAGTAGACCTCGATGGCATCACCGGCCAGGTGCCGGAGCCAGCCCGCGGCCATCTGTGATCGGCCCGCATTGTGTACGCACAGGAACAGCACGATCGGTGTGGTGTCGTCGGTGCTCACTGCGCCACTTCTTGGCTCATCTCCGGACGGGACTCGACCGGTGCAGGATGCCACACTGCAATGGCCTCGGCTATCGGCCCGGCCATGATGAGCAGCCCCAGACCGACGAGGTTGATGGCAGCGGCGGCGAGAAAGGCGATCTCGTAGTCGTACAGATCGTGCAACACGCCGAGAACGAACGGCCCACTGGCCACGCCAATAGTGGCGACCAGCTGGTTGAACGAGTAGATGCGGGAGTACTCCTTCACGCCGAAGGTCTCGGCCAGCAGCAACGGTTGCAGCATCAGCACGTTCCCCACGCTCAGACCGAGGACTGCAGCGGCCACGAGCAGGCTCGCGCGTGTGTCGGCGAATGCGATCATGGCGAGGGCGACGACCTGAACGGCGATGAGCGCGGCCGTGAGACCCTGCGTCGAGACCCGGGTGACGATCACCCCGCCGGCGAGTCGACCCACAACGCTCGCGAATGCGAGCGCCGACAGAGCGGCGGCGGCGGTGCCCGAGTCGACCCGCTCCGCCACCAGATTGAACAGCTGCGCCATGGCGCCCACTTGGGCAAGGAACACGACGGCATAGGTCGCCGCGATGAACCCGAAGAACCGTGTGGTCGCCGCTTCCTCGAAGGTCGCACCCTCCAGGGGTACGGGTTCGGGCGGCGCCGGAGCTCCGTCGGGCTCGACGCCCATGTCTTCGGGATGCGACCGGATCAACAGTACGGCGATGGGGACGACTCCGATCAGCCACGCCAGCCCGAGCCACGGGCCCGCGCCGGCCAGGCCCCGATCCTCGGTGAAGCCGGCCGCCACGGGGGTGATGGCGATCCCGCCGAAGGAGAGTCCCGTCGACGCGATCGACAGCGCCACTGACCGTCGCCGGTCGAACCAACGAGCGACCAGGGTCGTGGCGGGAACCAGTCCGGCCAAGGCGAAGGCCACGCCGAACAGAGCGAAGAAGGCGTAGAGCTTCACGATGGAATCGACCCATCGCAGCGACGCGAGGGCCACGGCTCCGATGATGCCGCCACTCAAGTAGAACCATCGGAGATCGACCCGTTCCATCTGTCGGGAGAGGGCAAAGCCGGTGAACCCGCTGACGCCGAAGAACACAGCAGTGGCCCCCGACACTGCACTGACCGATGCGTCCAGATCGTCGACGGCAATGCGCAGGATGACCGACGCGTTGTAAAAGCCGAGTCCGGCCGTCACCCCCAGTGTCACGAAGACCGTGCCGACCACGACCCACCCGTAGAAGAAGCGGGGTTCGGTTCGGTGATCGGTGCCGGTCACCCCGTCACGCTAACGGCAGCGCCGAACGGGTCGTCTGCCAGGAGGGTGTTGGTTCAGGCAGCAGGACCTTCGGAACGCACTCGCTCGACGTCCTCGATCGCCTTGCGCAGCTCGGCGAGCCACTCGTCGAGGTTCTTCTCGACCAGGCGGACGCACCAGCCGAGTGCGTCAGAGCGTGAGCGGGCGACGCCGGAGGCGATGAGGGTGTCGAGCACCTGGCGCTCCGGTTGGCGGAGTCGGGTCATGACCGGAACGGCCAGGTGGGTGAACAGCATGCGCCGATCGCCGATGCGAACTCCCCAGGCCACCTTGCGGTCGAAGCGGTGCTCGGCCTCGCGGGCGATGCCGATTCGCCGTTCGCGAGTCTCGTCCCGGAAACCGGCCGCGCGACCCTCGTCGGCGTGCGCCTGGGCGGCCTCGTCGTTGTCGTCGAGCTCGGGCTGGTTCATGGCGATCACGACGGTGATCTCTTCCCGGTCGATGCTGATGTCAGGGGAGCCGGCCTCGGTCCACTCAGGGGGCAGTCGCCCGGCGAACCACGCGGTGATGTCGTTGTCTGTAGTCATGTAAGAAGCATTACATAATTACAACCGATCGACAACCCACAACTGACCCAGTGAATGGACCAGGGCCGGGTGGCCATCGACGATGGTCAACCCGCAGTTGCCGACATTGCCCCAGGACCGATCACCCAGTAGGCGAGCTTGGCCAGTGGCTCGGGGCGAGGTGCAGCCACCGCCCGACGCCGACCCCGATGGCCACCACCACCACGACCGGCCCGAGGATGTCGAAGAAGATCTCGGCCAGCGAAGATCCGCTCACGACGTCGGCGCCACAGCGGTCACGATCGACTGAGCAGGTTCGCAGCGGTACTCCCGATCGGCCCCGTCGTCGAGAAACCGGCCGATCTCGTCGGCATCGACGGCGAAACCGACGTCGTCGCGTTCGTTGGAGATGGCAAAGACGAGCCCGGCCAGCCGGTCGTCGTCGAACACCCCGGCGCCGCTGTCACCGACGGCCACGGGACCCGAGAGCTCGTAGCCCGAACGGCGATGACGCGCCGTTCCCCGCACCTCGTCGATCTCCAGGGTGGCCACACTGGTGACCTCGGCTTCGAGGTCACCCGACGTGGCGCTGGCGACGACAGCCCGGTCGCCGGCCTTCAGCGTTGCGAACCGCACGGGTGACCCGGTCAGCTCGTCGACTGCGAGCACAGCCAGATCGCGAGTCGGGTCGAGGCGCACGATCGCGGCCGGTGCCGTGTCGCCGGCGGCGTCGGCGATCGAGACGGCGCCGGCGCCGATCACCGCATGGGCGACGGTGAGTACCCGACCCTCCTCGATCACCACCCCGCTGGCGGAGGTCTTCGAAGTGTCACCGCACGCGGTGGTCGTGACGGAGACGACCCGCGCGTCGGGCGCCACCACTGGGTCCGATCCACATCCCCCGACCACGATGAGCGAGGCCACGAGGACGAGTGACCTGAGGGCGCGACTCACCGGGAAGCCGCGATACGCGTCATGGCGCCTTCGGAGCTCTTGGGCACGGTGTAGCCGTGATCGCCGACCCGCCATTCGCTCAGGACGAACCGGTGGCCGGTCATCTCGATCGGTGTGTCGTCGGGAAGATCGCCGATCAGCTCGACGGCCACCTGACGAATTCGGCTACCGCGAAGCAGCCGCAGGCCGTGGGAGGTCTGCGCAAGCACGCGGTGCTCGGTGGTCGAGGCGGCCGCGATTCCGACAGCGGCCACCGCGAGGCCCACCGCCGGTCCGGTCTGGAAGCCCACGATCGTGGCGCCGACGAAGACAGCGATGGCGGCGAACACGGAGAACGGCAGCATCAACCGATGCCGTTGCCACATCACCACGACCTCGATGATGACCTCGTCAGGGCGAAGCAGTCGACTCACCGACTGGAAGAGGAAGTGGCGACGCATGTGAGGTAGCGCGATCCCCGAGGAGAGGCCCCGAGGTCAGCTCGCCCGCCGACCCACCCGAAATCCCCATCGGCAGTAGCGGTATCCGCTACTGGCCGTGGGGATTTCGGGGAGTTGGGCGGCGAGGTCAGGTCACATCGGGACGGCGAGCGTGTTCCGGTCGGGGTCAGATCTCGGTCTGCTGGTTGAGATACGACTTCTCGGCCAGACCGTGCCACTCGGAGATGCTGTCACGGAACTCGCGCCATGGGCCGAGGATGGCTGCGAACCGGGCATCGCTGGCGGCGATGCCGTCGAGCACGTTCTCGGTCTCCTCCTTGAAGGCGGCCATGATCTCGGGCGAGAACTCGCGAATCTCCGCGAACTCCTTGATGGTCTGGAGATCACGTGGATTGAGCACGTCGTAGGTGGCCATCGTCTGTATGTTGGCGTGGGCCGCAGCATTCTGGATGGCCGCCTGGTACTCGGCGGGCAGGTCGTTCCACAGGTCGAGCGGGAACTGGACCTCGAGGGCGGTGCCGGGCTCCCACCAACCGGGGTGGTAGTAGTACAGCTGTCCCTCGAACTCATCGAGACCCAGGATGAGGTCGTCGGTGGGTCCGACGAACTCGGCGGCGTCGATGGCGCCGGTCTGGATCGCCTGCAGGATCTCACCGCCGGCGACGTTCACCTGCTCACCGCCCAGGTTCGACAGGACCGTGCCGGCGATACCGGGGATGCGCATGGTGAGACCCTGGAGATCGTCCACCGTGTTGATCTCCTTCGAGAACCAACCACCCATCTGGCAACCGGTGCCGCCGGCGGGGAAGGCGATGATCCCGTACTCCTCGGCATAGAACTCGTTGAGCAGATCGGTGCCCCCGCCCTGGTACAACCACGCATTCTGCTGACGCTGGGTGAGCCCGAAGGGAACCGCCGTGCCGAACTGCTGGATCGGGCTGAGCCCGGTGTAGTAGTACGACGCGGTGTGGCCCGACTCGACGCCCTTGTCGCGCACGGTCGGCAGAACCTCGAGCGGCCCGACGATTTCGCCACCCGGGCGGGGGTTGATCTTGAACCGTCCACCGGTGAGTCGACTCACCTCGGCGGCGAAGATCTGCGCCGAACCGAACAACGTGACGAGCGACGCGGGCCAGCTGGTGGCCATCTCCCATTCGATCTCCGGTGCGTCCTGGCTGAGTGCGACCTCTTCGGGCTCGTCCGCCGCCGGCTCTTCGGCCGGCTCGTCCCCGGACGCGGCGGCGGTGGGCGCAGCCTCTGAACCGCCACCGTCATCGTCGCTCGAGCACGCAGCCAGGATCGTGCCTGCGGCGGCGAAGCCGGCAACCCCCACCCCCGCCTTGCCGAGGAACGATCGCCGGTCGAGACGAGCCGCCTCGGTCATCTCGGTTTCTACATCTTCTTCCATGGTTGATCCCTCCGGAGTAGGTCTGTTGGTTGTCGTTGGTTGTCGTTGGTCGTCGATGATGGGCGGGCGTCAGAAGCGAAGCGAGTTGTAGGAGTACTCGGTGATCCCGGGCACCAGGGCCAGAATCACGAGGGCAGCGCCCTGGAGAACCATGAAAGGAATCGCGCCCTTGTGGATGTCGGCGGTCTTCACCTCGGGTGGTGCCACCGATTGGAGATAGAAGAGCGAGAAGCCCACCGGCGGTGAGATGAAGGCCATGTTGAGGTTCACGGCCATGAGCACGGCGAACCACACCCTCTCGAAGTCGGTGAAACCGAGCTCGGCCATCGCGGGCACGAAGATGGGCACCACGATGAAGGTGATCTCGAGGAATTCGAGGTTGATGCCCAACAAGAACACGGCGACCATCGCCACCACGACGAAGCCGAACTTGCCGCCTCCGATCCTGGTGAGCCAGTCCGAAACCTGGTCGGAGCCACCGAGCTGCAGGAACATGGCACTGAAGAACGTGGAGCAGAACAGCAGGGTCATGACCAGGATGGTGACGTTGGCGGTCGACTGGCCCGCCTCCTTCAGCTCGGTCAACCCGAGCCGCCATCGTGGTTGGATGTGAGTCGCCCCTTCCCGCACGAGGATCCGGTCGAACAGCCAGTTCAGCGTGGCGATCATGAGCGCGCCGGCCACCCCTACCGCCCCCGACTCCGACGGCGTGGCCAGGCCGGTGAAGATCGAGAAGAGCACGCCGATGATGAGGGCGACCACCGGCACGATCGACACGAGCACCTCGGTGGCGAGCATCTTGGTGAAAGCCATGATCGTGAAGATCACGACGAACGCGATGACGAAGGCGACAGCCGCCACCTGCCAGTCGGCCAGCAGCAGGACGAAGCCGATCATCAAGGCCAGCAACAGGGAGAGGAATGCCTTGGTCGTGATCGCCGGATTCCCCGGCAGCTGGCGTTCTTCCTCGGGCATGGCCGGCCCCACCTCGGGTCGTAACCAGGAGATGCCGAGTACGTAGGCGACGTACAGGCCGCTCAACAAGAGGCCGGGCAGCACCGCACCCGCGAAGAGCCCGATGATTCCCACGCCGAGCTGTTGCGCCAACAGAATCAACACGATGCTGGGAGGAAGGAGCTGGGCGAGCGTGCCTGACGCCGTGATGGCTCCGGTGGCCAGCTTGTGGTCGTAGCCCAGGCGCAGCATGGCCGGCAACGACAGCAGACCCATGACGATCACCGTCGCGGCGACCACACCCGTGGCTGCAGCCAAGAGCGTGCCGACGATCACCACTGCCGCCGCCACGCCCCCACGAAGCTTCCCCATCAGCATCCCGATTGCGTTGAGGAGGCGCTCGGCAATGCCCGAGCGTTCGAGGATCGCGCCCATCAGCACGAACAACGGGACCGCCAGCAGGGTGGAGTCGCTGATTGCACTGAACCAGCGTGCGGGCAGCGTATTGAGGGTGTCAGGGTTGAAGGTGTCGGTGAGATCGCCGATGAACGCAAAGGCCAGGGCAGTTCCGGCGAAGGAGAAGGCGACGTTGTAACCGGTGAGGATGAGAGCCATGAAGATCACGAACATGGCCATGGCGAGGAACACGCCGAGCTCGAGGCTGGCGTAGCCGATGATGCCGAGCACGGCGATGCCGACCAGGGTGATGGCCAGCCACCGCTTGCCGCGCGGGGTGAGGATCGGTGGCCGCTCGAGATCGTCGGGAGCATCCGTGCCGCCGCTCTCGACGAGATGGCGTTCGGGCTCGATGACCGCCATTACTCGATCCTCAACGGAGCGTCGGTCTTCTTGACCTCGCCGAGGTCGGAGCGGCCGATCATCACGAAGCCGGTCTTGATGATCTCGGCGAATATCTGGAGGGCGAAGAGCACGAAGCCCACGAAGATCATGGCCTTGATGCCGCCCACGGGGAGCTGATCGGCGTCGCCGGACTCCTCCCACGAGCGCCACACCCGCCATCCGTCGGGCCAGGTTCCGTCGCGGCGTTGGCCGAGTGATATGGCGGCGTAGTTGCGGAGAATCCGCATGGCCATCCAGACGAAGGGGAGCAAGAGGGTCACGTGGAGCACGAAGTCGAGCCGAGCTTTGGCCTTGTCGGAGTAGTTCGCCCACCAGAAGTCGATGCGCGGGTTCACGCCGTCGCGCACGCCGTAGTTGATGCCGAGCAGGAACAGGACCGCGAAGGACTGCCACACCACGCTGGTGACCTGGCCGATCAGGATGTCGCGATCGACAAGGGGATTCGTGTAGCGGGTGATGACGTTGAAGAGCTGCGTGACGAACACGACCCACGCCAGGATCCAGGCGACGGTCTTGCCGATGGTGGCGAAGACCTCGATGAACAATCGCAGACGGTGCAGCACCCCGGGCAACGCGCTCAGCACGAGCAAGACGAGCAGTCCGACCCAGTGCCACCACGAGAAGTTCCCGATCAGGTAGTCGGTGTCGACGACGGTGTGGCAGATCGTCGCGATCACCAGCGTTGCGAGTGCCACCCATCCCAGCGGATGGATCTGCCTGAGTCGGTGCACCCGACGCGGCGTCGGCCGGGCCGCAGGGCGCTGGATCGTCTGGTCGACGAGGTCAGCAGTCATGCACGGACTTTCGGGCCACCAGGATTCCCCCTCTGGTTCGCAGCAAGTCAACTGCGATCGGGAATGCTCGTCAAATGCGAAGGAGGAGACCTCGGTCGCCGCACCGGCGACTGGGGCCGGCCACGGCCCCGCCTCTAGGGTGTGGGTTCGATCACGAGCTGGAGGACACGTGGCCAAGCACTGGTTCGAATCGGTCGCCGTTGCGCAGCGGCGGGCGAAACGGCGCCTGCCGAAATCGGTGTACGGCGCCCTGGTCGCGGGAACCGAACGGGGGACCACCCTCGGCGACAACGTCGATGCCTTCTGCGAGCTGGGCTTCGCGCCTCGCGTCGGTGATGCCCCCGCCGGTCGTGACCTCGGGGTCACGGTGATGGGCCAGTACCAGTCGATGCCGGTGCTCATCTCTCCCACGGGTGTGCAGGCGGTGCACCCCGATGGTGAGGTGGCTGTGGCCCGGGCGGCGGCCGCCAGGGGTGTGACGATGGGGCTCAGCTCCTTCGCGAGCCGCTCGATCGAAGACGTGGTCGCCACCGGCGCCAACACCTTCTTCCAGATCTACTGGGCCGGTAGCCGCGACCGCATCGCCGGTCGCATGGAACGAGCAAAGGCGGCCGGTGCAGCCGGGCTGATTCTCACCATCGACTGGACCTTCACCCACAGCCGCGACTGGGGCTCGCCGGCCATACCGCAGTCGCTGTCGTTCAAGGAGATGGTGTCGCACGTTCCCGAGACCATCGTCAAGCCGGCGTGGCTGTTCGAATGGCTCAGGGTCGGCAAGCTGCCCGGCCTCGGCGCCCCCAACTGGAACCTGCCCGGCGAGCCCGTCGTCGAGTTCTTCGACGCCTACGGCGAGTGGATGGGCACCCCGCCCCCGAGCTGGGACGATGTTGCGTGGATGGCCGAGCAGTGGGACGGCCCGTTCATGGTGAAGGGCGTGATGCGCGTCGACGACGCCAAGCGCGCCGTCGATGCCGGGGTCACCGCCATCTCGGTCTCGAACCACGGCGGCAACAACCTCGACGGCACGCCCGCCCCCATCCGGGCGCTGCCGGCCGTCGTCGCCGCCGTCGGCGACCAGGTCGAAGTGGTGATGGACGGTGGCATTCGCCGGGGTGGTGATGCGGTCAAGGCCGTCGCGCTGGGCGCCAAAGCCGTGATGATCGGGCGGGCCTACCTCTGGGGCCTGGCCGCCAACGGACAGGCCGGCGTGGAGAACGTGCTCGACGTCATGCGCATGGGCATCGACTCCACGATGCTCGGTCTGGGTCGGGCATCACTCGACGAGCTGGCACCGGGCGACGTGTTGGTACCCGATGGCTTTCTCATGAGCCTCGGCGCCGACTGACCGGCGGCCCGTCCATGTCGCTGCGCACGATGGTCCTACTCGTCGTGGCGTTGACGGCCGCAGCCTGTGCATCGAGCTCCGAGTCGGCGACCTCGGAATCGCCGTCGTTCACGGTGACCCCGATAGTGGAGGGGCTGGCCGGCCCGACCCAGATCGCCTGGCATCCCGACGGCCGACTGCTCGTGGCGGTGCTCGGCCCGGGTGGCGAACGGGCCGAGACGGGCCAGATCCTCGCGATCGGTCTTCCCGAGTCGACGGAGGCGGGCGGCGTGCTCGAGGCCGCAGCCGTCGACGTGCTCGTCGACGGCCTCGACACGCCGACCGGTGTCACCGTTGCCGGGGATGCGCTCTGGATCATGGAACGCACCCGACTGGTGACCGCCCCGCTCGAGGGCGGGTCGGTCACCGTCGTACGCGACGACCTTCCGAGCAACGGACGCTCGAACGGCTCGCTCACCACCGCGCCCGATGGTCGCCTGCTCTACAACACCAGTGGAAAACGGCAGGGCGAGGCGGCGGCGGAGGGATCCGGAGTGCTCTGGTCGCTCGGCCCGCTCGACCCCTCGGTGGCCGACGTGGCGATGCTGGTCGGTATGAAACACGCTTACGCGACGGTCGTCGACGGCACGGGCGGACTGCTCGTCACCGAGATCAGCGACGGCTACTACGACGGGAAGCGACCACTCGACGAGGTCGTCGTCATCGATGAGGATCTGCCGTCCGGTGCCCCGGCCGACGGTGGATGGCCCCAGTGCGTGAGTGGTCGGGTTCCAGTGGTGAACTTCGGCGGAACGGCGGCGCGGTGTGAGCAGACCGTCGCGTCGGTGACGGTCTTCGACGTGGCGGCCACGCCGACGGGTATCGCCGTGGCGCCCTGGGACTCCACCCGTGCGGTGGTCGCACTGTGGGTGACCGGAGAGATCGTCGAGTTCCCGATCGGACGCGACGGCGCAGCACCCGCCGACGGGCCGGTCACCGCCACCCCGATCATCAGCGGCCTCGCCAATCCTCAGCATCTGCTCGCCGACGGCGATCGGCTGCTCGCCACCGTTCACGGCGACGGGTCGATCGTGGCGCTCCAGCGCTGAAGAGACCAAGCCGTTCCGACCATCGACGATGCGGTCGGCAGTGCCCTCCGCGCACACGATCACCGACGAGACAACCCTCGCACAAATCGGCTACGCAACCGCTCGCGGAGCGTGGTCCGGGAGCGGTTCGGAGCCGCCGTAGGACAGCGAGCCGATCGCCCGCATGCCGACTGTCGGTTCCGCAGGCCGTGACTGGCTTTCAGCAGTACCTGGGAGTAACTTGCCGGCGGGGCTGGACCCACCCCCCAAGCCCATACTCAGGAGGGAACCGGCATGAAGCCGACCAAGCTTTTGCTTGCACTACTCATCGCGTTCTCGTTGCTGGCCGCCGCGTGCGGTAGCGACGACACAACGCCAACCGAGACCGCCGCCGAACCAACGGCAGAAGAGCCCGCCGAGGAGCCGGCCGAGGAGCCGGCCGAAGAGCCGGCCGAGGAGCCGGCCGAGGAGCCGGCCGAGGAGCCGGCCGAAGAGGAGGCGACGCCCGAGCCCGTCGTTCGCGCCGAGGGCGACCTCGTCATCTGGGGCGACGACACCCGCACGCCCGTTCTGCGCGTCTTCGCCGAGCAGTTCGCGGCCGAGAACGGCATCTCGGTGGTCGTGCAGGAGGTCGTTCCCTTCGAGGACATCGACGACCGCGTGATCACCGCCGGACCCGCCGGTGAGGGCCCCGACATCTTCGTCGGCGCCCACGACCAGTTGGGCGGTCTCGTCGGCAGCGGCATCGTCGCTCCCGTCGAGCTCGGTGACAAGGCCGACCTCTATGCTCCGTCGGCCATCCAGGCGCTCAACTACGAGGGCCAGAACTACGGCCTGCCGTACTCGATCGAGAACGTGGCGCTCATCCGCAACACCGACCTCGTCCCCGAGGCCCCTGCGACCTGGGACGAGCTCGAGACGATCGCGCTCGGTCTGCAGGCCGACGGCACGGTGGAGATTCCCCTCGCCCTCCAGCAGAACCCGGCCGATCCGTTCCACAACATGCCGCTCTTCACGTCGTGTGGCGGCTATGTGTTCGGTGTCGGTGCCGACGGCGCCTATGACCCCGACGACCTCGGCATCGACAGCGACGGCGGTATCGCGGCGGCCACGGCCTTCCAGGGTTGGGTGAACGACGGGCTCATCACCCCGAGCCTCGACTACGACGGCATGCTTGCCGCCTTCGGCGAGGGTCGTGCGCCCTTTGCCATCACCGGCCCGTGGGCGGTGCCCAGCTTCAGCGACGTCAACTACGTCGTCGAGCCCATCCCCTCGGCCTGTGGCGGTGAGCCCCAGCCCTTCGTGGGCGTGCAGGCATTGATGATCTCCGCCTTCGCCGAGAACCCGCTGCTGGCACAGACGTTCCTGGTCGACTTCCTCGCCACCGAAGAGGCCGCGCTCGCCCTCTACGAGGCCGATCCCCGGCCGCCGGCGATGATCAGCGCCCTCGAGGCCGTTTCCGACAACCCCGATCTCGTCGGCTTCGGCAGCGCAGGTGTGAACGGTCTTCCGATGCCGGCGATCCCGGCCATGAACTCGGTGTGGACCGCATGGACCGATGCCTACGCGTTGGTGTTCGACGGCACCGATCCCGGCGAGGCGTTCAGTAGCGCCGGGGAGCAGATCCGCAACCTCATCGCGGAGAGCTGATCCGGACGCTCGGTCATCGGGGGGACTGACGTGACGTCAGTGGAAACCGACGTACGAACCGACGCCGAGGGCCGCAGGGCACCCACCCCGCGGCCCCGGCGGTCGGTCGGTGCGCTGATCTTCAAGATCACCGCGCTGTTGGTGCTCGACATCCTGGTGATCATCGCCGTGCCCCGCATGGCCGATGCCGGCGAGACCATCTCGATCGCTTTGGTGATCATCGCCGCCATTGCCCTGAATGCGCTGTACCTGCTGCCAGGCGCCGTGCCGATGAAGTTCCTCGCTCCGGGCATGGTCTTCTTGCTCTTGTTCCTCCTGTATCCCGTGCTGTACACCGTGTACCTGTCGTTCACGAACTTCGGTACCGGCAACATCGTGTCGAAGGACCAGGCGATCGAGCAGATTCTCGACCGCTCGACGGTGTCGGACTCCGAGAGCCGGCAGTTCGCGCTCACCGTCGTCACCGATTCGAGCGGCCAGCTCGCCATGCTGCTCGAGGACGAGGCCGGCACCTTCTACCTCGGGACAGCGTCCGACGGCGTCACCGAGCTCGCCCCTGGCGAAGTCACCTTCGACGGTGACAACCCGGAGGCCGCCGGCGATTTCACCGCACTGTCGTTGATCAACGCGTCGTCGCGCCAGGACGAGATCGTGAATCTCGAGGTGCCGTCGGAGCAGGGTGTCGTCAAGGTGTCCACCTTCACCACCGCGTCGGAGCGAAACAAGGACATCGTGTACGACGCAGAACGCGATGTCATGATTCGCACCAGCGACGATCAGGTGTTCTTCCCGGTCGAAGGCCGCTACACCGCGCCCGACGGCCAGACGCTCAGTCCCGGATGGCGAGCGTTCATCGGCGGTGACAACTACACACGCATCGTCGACAACGCCGCCATCCGCGAGCCGTTCATCCGCACCTTTCTGTGGACGGTCTCCTTCGCCGTGTTGTCGGTGGTGCTGACCCTGGTCATGGGGCTCGGACTGGCCATGGCTCTCGACGACCAGCGCCTCCACGGCCGTCGCATGTACCGCAGCCTGCTCATCATCCCCTACGCCATTCCCAGCTTCGTCACCGCCCTCGTCTGGGCGGGGCTCCTCAACACCGATTTCGGAGCGGTCAACGAGGTTCTCGGCGTGAACATCCGGTGGCTCACCGATCCCTGGATGGCGCGCATCTCGGTGCTGCTGGTGAACCTGTGGCTGGGCTTCCCCTACATGATGCTCGTCTCGATGGGAGCGCTCCAGGCCATACCGGGCGATGTGCTCGAGGCGTCGAAGGTCGACGGTGCCGGCCCGCTTCAGCGGTTCCGCCTCATCAGGTTCCCGCTCCTGATGATCACCCTCGCGCCGTTGCTCATCGCGTCGTTCGCCTTCAACTTCAACAACTTCAATGTGATCTACCTGCTGACCCGAGGAGGGCCACCCGTGGTGGGCTCGCAGACACCCGCCGGCCACACCGACATCCTCATCAGCTACACCTACCGGCTCGCCTTCGAGGGTGGGCGGGGTCAGGACTTCGGGTTCGCGGCGGCGATCTCGGTCGTGGTCTTTCTGATGGTGGCCACGATCTCGGCCATCAGCTTCAAGCGCACCAAGGCGTTCGAGGAGCTCGTCTGATGGCAGAAATCCGCGTCGAGCCCAAGATGAGCTTCGCCAAGTGGTGGCGCACGCTCGGCTGGCGGCATCTCGTGGGCCTCGGGGCGCTCGTCTTCGCTCTCTTCCCCGTGATCTGGATCGTCTCGGCATCGTTCAATCCGACCGGTTCGCTGAGCGCGCAAGAGCTCATACCGTCTGACCCCAGCATCGAGAACTACCGGACTCTCTTCGACGACCCCGAGGTGCCCTACGTGCGCTGGTTCGTCAACACACTCGTCATCGCCGGCACCGCCACGATCGCCAACACCATGCTGTGCGCCCTCGCCGCGTATGCCTTCTCGCGAATGCGGTTCAAGGGCCGCCGAACCGGCTTGCTGTCGATCCTGCTGGTGCAGATGTTCCCGCAGATCCTGGCCGTGGTCGCCCTGTTTGCCATCATGCAGAACATCGGCCGGGCCTTTCCGACGGTTGGTCTCGGCACCCAAGCCGGCCTGATCCTCATCTACCTCGGCGGAGCGCTCGGGGTGAACACCTGGCTCATGAAGGGTTTCTTCGACTCGATACCCCGCTCGCTCGACGAGGCCGCCCGAATCGACGGAGCCACCCACTGGCAGATCTTCTCGCGTCTCATCCTGCCCCTGGCCGCGCCCATCCTTGCTGTGGTGGCGCTGCTCACGTTCATCCTGATCCTGAACGACTTCATCCTGGCCAGCGTCATGCTGAACGATGTCGACGAGTACACGTTGGCTGTCGGGTTGTTCCGCTTCATCGACGGTCAGTACGGCGCCAACTGGGGTGCGTTCACCGCCGGCGCCCTGCTCGCCGCGATACCGGTGGTGTTCTTGTTCCAGTTCCTGCAGCGGTTCATCGTTTCCGGCCTGACCGCCGGCTCGGTCAAGTAGGGCGAATCGACGGCAGCAGAATCAGAAGGTGAGAACCAGGCGACCGCGAACCCCACCGGCTTCGAACCGTCGGTGGGCGTCGGCCGCGTTCTCCATCGCGATGGTGTCAGCCACGCGCAGGGTGACCGCCCCCGACTCGACCTGTCGGCGCAATTCATCGAGCAGGTCGGCCCGGTGGTCGAGGTCGAAGACCCAGACCTTGTGGAAGGTGATGCCCCGTTCGGCGCCGCCCGTCCAGTTGCGCACCGATGCGAAGCCGCCGCCGTCGCGAACCGCGGGAAGGGCGAGCTCGTTCTGCACCGCTCCGTCGGCCAGGCCGTCGACGCCCTCGGGAACCTCGGCCAGGATGCGCTGGGCGATGTCATCACCACGACGCACGACGACGTCGGCACCGAGGGAACGCACCAGCTCGTCGTCGGCTTCGGAGGCATCGGCGATCACACGAAGCCCGGCGATCTTGGCCTGCTGTACCAGGTACCCGCCGAAACAGCCCGCGGCACCGGTGACGGCAAGGGTCCGGCCGGGGCGGAGGTTCAACAGCTCGATGGTGTACCAGGCGGTGAGCCCGTTCATCGGGAGGGTCGCGGCTTCGACCAGCGAGGCACCCTCGGGCGTCCGGGCCACCGAATCGGCCTCCAAAACGATGCTCTCACGGTAGGCGCCGTGGCTCTCGTGGGGGATCACCATCGCCATGACGGCGTCGCCGACCTCGAGCCCGTTCGTCGTGTCGGGTCCGACCTCGTCGATCACACCGGCCATGTCCATGCCCGGCACGTACGGCGGCGAGGTGCCGGCGGCGGGATCGAAGTACTTGCCGCTGCGCAGGGCCGTGTCGGTGGGGTTCACCGTGGCGGCCCGGACCCGCACTCTCACCTCACCCGGGCCGGCATGGACCTCGGGTAGCTCCACGACCTCCAGGGCTTCGGGCCCACCGAACTGGTTCACTCCGACTGCACGCATGACGGTCATCCTGTCACCGATCGACAATGGTGACCGACTCGCCGGTCGCGATCCCGGCCATGGTCTCGGCCGACACGAGGACGATCGGCATCGTGATGCCGTACAGCTCCTCGGCCACGATGGCGCCGAGCACGATGATCTCGTCGGACTCCCGCATGACCATGGCGCGTGGTGCGGTGCCGAGTCGGATGGCCTCGGCCAGCACCGACGACGCCGAGCTCGACCCCCGGCCGACGGCCATGACCAGGACCGTGCCGGCAATCGACTCGCCCACCTGGGGATGATGGGCATCGGTGATGCGACCGGTCTCCGCGTCGAGCCCGCCCCAGAAGCTGAGCGGCTCGTCGAGCACGAAGGCGGGACCGGCGGCGGGACCGGCGACGAGGGTGCGTTCGACGGCGAGCTCAGTCATCGGCCCAGATCGCGTCGTCGCGGACGATTCGGCCGGCGACCGCCGATTCCACGCAGTCGTCGACGCTGCCGAACACCACGTCGAGGCCCAGGTTGCCCGGTGCGTAGTAGGCCCACTTGGCCGAGTCGGTGATGGCCGCGCCGTGCACCTCGGCCATGACGGGTGTGATGTACGTGCAGGTGTCGGTCACGATCTGCACCCCGGCGTCGGCCAGTGCTGCGCCCCAGCCGTGCCGATCGGCCTCGGCCAGGACGTCGCGGCCGGTGGACACATAGACGAGCACATCGGGGTGGACACGCCGCCCGGCCAACCGCTCGACGAGGCGGCCCAGCTGGGTGGTCGAGTAGTGGGGCGTGCCGAGACTCACGGCGCCCAGTGGGGCATCGGTGGTGGTGGTGACGTGGTCGCGCTCTCGTCGGATGTCGGCCATCGTGACGGTCAGCTCGCGAACCGGGCTCCGCCCGCCGAAGGCCTCGTCGACGGTGGCCGCCTCTGGCGTGCATCCGACGGCATGGAACATGGCGAGGCTGCCCGACGAGGCGCCGGCGGATCCGATGGCTTTGAGCTGATCCTCGGTGGTGGTCGGCGGCAGGCCGACGATCACCGGTATCCGCGTGCCCACGTCGGCGCCGATCACCAATCCGAGCATCGGATAGAAGACGTCGAGCTCACGAACCCGCTCGGGGATCCCGGTGACGTCGACGAGTATCTGCCCGAGCCGGGCCTCATCGGTGTGCAGCCCGGCGTCGGGCACCCGGCCGACGACGGCGGCAGCGATGTCGATGAAGTCGCCATAGCGATGCGTGCGCGCGCCGAGGACCGAGTTGGCGAACACGATGGCGTTCGACTCGGCCCAGGCCACGTGATCGCCGAAGCCGGGTCGATCGGCGAGCTGGTAGGGCGCACACGTCCAGGTGGGGCGACACCCCATCCGCTCGTACTGGGCCATCAACAATCGGGACGCGTTCGCGGTCTCGGCATCTCCCCGGTAGAGCTCGGGATGCAGCAGATCGAGCGACGACACGTTGAGGGTGGTGGGAACCGACACGGTTGCGCCATCGTCGGCCAGCCGCCGGGCGAAGTCGAGCCCGGCGGTGCCGTGGTACAGGCACGAGTCGATGTGGGCGCCGGTGATCGACCGCAGACGGGGCGCCTGCATGATCTCGGCCAGTCGCACCACGATGCGCATGGCCAGCTGATGACCGGGGCCGCCGTCGCCCTGCAGGGCCGCATCGTCGTGGTCGGTCAGCTGGAGGATGCCCTTCACCGGGGCCGACCCTACTCAGTGCGTGCTCACACGACGTTTCCGTAGCGGTGAAGCGTGCGGCTGACCGACTGCTCACGCAGGTAGTGGAGCAACTCGATGCGACCGTCGGTGGTCACCGAATCGTCGGCGAGATGCACGTCGGCCCCGTTGGCCGCCTGGCGGAGCTCGGGGGTTACCCCGCCCAGCACGCGTACGCGGCTCACGCCGAGTCCGGCCAGTCGGGCCGAGAAGGCGTCGGTCGTCTCGCGTGCGTGATGGGACACCTCGAGGGGGACACCGGCCTGTCGCGCCGCCGCGTGCACACGTTCGAGCTCGCGCTCGGGGTGGGCGGCCTCGATGCGAACCGCCATCTTGGGCAGTGGTCGATAGCGGAGCTCGTTGGCCTCGCAGAACAGGCCGGTGGGATCGTGGCCCACCGAGAACTCGTTGCGCCACGCCGCCTCGTCGCTGGCCTTGGCCGATGCCAGCCAGTGCTCGTCGTCGAGCTGGTTGTCGGTGGCGTGCCACGTGCCGAGCTGGGCGACGTAGTTGGGGCCCCCGGCCTTGGCGCCGGGACCGATACTGGAGCGCTTCCAGCCGCCGAAGGGCTGACGGCGCACGATGGCCCCGGTGATCGATCGGTTCACGTACGCGTTGCCCACCTCGACGTGGTCGAGCCAATGCTCGACCTCTGCCGGATCGAGGGTGTGAATACCCCCGGTGAGGCCGTAGGCGGTGGCGTTCTGGAGTGCGATCGCCTCGTCGAGGTCGGCAGCGCGCATGATGCCGAGCACCGGCCCGAAGCACTCGGTCTGGTGGAACCACGACGACGGCTGCACGCCCAGGCGAACGCCCGGCGTCCACGTGGCCTCGCCGAGGCGACGGGGCTCGACGAGCCACTCCTCACCCGCGTCGAGGCGAGTGAGGCCGCGGAGCAGCTTGTCCTCTGGTTCGTGGATCAGGGGGCCCATGGTGGTGACGAGCTCGCTCGCGGGGCCGACCTCCAGGCTCGAGACAGCGTCGACGAGCTGGCGACGGAATCGAGGCGAATCGGCCACCCCGCCGATGCATACGGCCAAGCTGGCTGCGGAGCACTTCTGGCCCGAGTGGCCGAAGGCCGCGGCGACCAGATCGGCGACGGCCAGGTCGAGGTCGGCGTTGGGGCTGATGATCAGCGCGTTCTTTCCCGAGGTCTCGGCGAAGATGCGCAGGTCGGGCTTCCAGGAGCGAAACAGCGCGGCCGTGTCGTAGGCACCGGTGAGGATCACCGCCGCAATCGACGGATGGGTGAGGAGATGGCGACCGATGTGATCGTCCCGGGTCCGGACGTACTGGAGCAATGGCGCAGGCACCCCTGCCGCCCAACAGCACTCGGCCACGATCTCGGCACACCGCGGGGTCTCCGGAGCGGGTTTGAAGACCACGCCATTGCCGGCCGCGAGTGCGGCCAGCACGCCGCCGGCGGGAATGGCCACGGGGAAGTTCCAAGGTGGCACGACGGCGATCACCCCGAGCGGCTCGAACCGGGCGGTCGGGCGACTATCCAGATCGAGGGCCCGATCGGCGTACCAGCGGGCGAAGTCGATCGCCTCGGATACCTCGGGGTCGGCCTGGGCGATGGTCTTGTGGCCCTCATGGACCATGGCGGCGATGAGGTCGGCCCGTCGGCGGGCCAGCTCGTCGCCCACGCGGTGCAGAACCGTCCGACGGTGACTGCTCGGTTGTCGGGCCCACTCGGCCTGTGCAGCCTGGGCGGACGCCACCGCGTGGTCGATCGTGAGGGTCTCCTCGATGATCTCCGCGCCTGGCCCCGCGTACTCGGCGATCAGGATCTGGGCGGCCCATGCCCGATTGGCCGAGAGTGCCGGATCGGTGTCGGGCTCGTTCGTGAAGTCGGCGGTGAGGTCGAAGGGCTCGGGCGGCCGACGTCGGTCCTGGGTGCGTTGCGGTTCCGAGCCGACCGAGTGGCGGTCGGCCACCGCGACCCGGAACTTGTCGGCCTCGGCCACGAACGCGACCGATCCGGGTTCGAGATCGAAGAGGTGCTGGATGAAGTTCTCCTTTGAAGCGTTCTCCTCCAGACGGCGGAAGAGGTAGCTGATGGCAACGTCGAAGTCGTCGGCGCGGACCACCGGCGTGTAGAGCAGCAGGCCGTTCGAGTCGTCTCGCACCACCCGCGACGCCGATGGGGCCATGCCCTGGAGCATCTCGACCTCGAGTTGTTCGCCGACGCCGCGCTCTGCGGCCATCAGGTGGGCCCAGGCGACGTCGAAGAGGTTGTGGCTGGCCACTCCGATGCGTACCGCCTCGGTGCGTTCGGGCCGCAGCACCCAGTCGAGGCAGCGTTTGTAGTTGGCGTCGGTCTCGGCCTTGGTGCGGTACGGGGCCAGTTCCCAGCCGTGGATCGCCGACTCGACGTGCTCCATGGCCAGGTTGGCGCCCTTTACCAGGCGGATCTTGATGATGCCGCCCGGTCGGCCGTCGACGACGCGGCGCCGCCGGGCGGTGGCCCAGTGCACCAGCTCCTGGAGGGCGGCGAAGGAGTCGGGCAGGTACGCCTGCAGCACGATCCCCGCATCGGCGTCGTGGAGGTCGGGTTCCTCGAGCAGCTGCATGAACGCGGCCATGGTGAGCTCGAGATCGTGGTACTCCTCCATGTCGAGGTTCACGAAGGTCGGTGGTGAGGTCTGGGCGGCGCGGGTGAACATCGCTCGGAGCCGGTCAACGACGCGCTGCACCGAGTGGTCGAAGGCCCAGCGGTCGAGCTGGGCGACCACGGCGGAGATCTTCACCGACACGTAGTCGACATCGGGATCGTCGAGCAGCTCGGTGGCCCGGCCCAGCCGACGGTCGGCTTCGTTGTGGCCGAGCACGGCCTCGCCCAACAGGTTCACGTTCACCCGGAACTGTTCGGCCCGCAGCGCTTCGAGATGGGCCCGCATCGCAGCCGGGTCGGCGTCGGCGACGAGGTGTCCGACAAGACCCCGCATCCGGCGGATGGCCAGCGGCATCACGACGGCCGGAATCACCGGGGCGACAGCGGCCCCCGGCCCACAGCAATCCCTTGTCGAGCCGCGACAGGAAGGCGGGGAGTGGTTCGTCGCGCACGAGCGCGGCGAGCTGATGGGCCGCGACTCGGTGGTCGTCGGGGCGTATCACGCGGTCGACGAAGCGCATGGCGAAGGCCAATCCGGCCGGTTCGGCGATCACACCCACGAGCTGCTCGGCGACCGCGCGTTCGGCCGCGGTCTCGCCGGACCGTGACCGTTGGAGCCATCGGGCCACGAGGTCGATCGTCTCGTCGACGAGCTCATTGGGCTGCGAGGTCACCCGGGCTCCTCCCTTGGCCGCTCGTCACTGCTCGATGTCGTTCCGCACCGCACCGCACCGAAGGTAGCAGCGGAGGACTCGGGTAAACCGAAGCGGTGGCTCGGGCGTCTCTACAGTCGTGCAAACCATGAACTCGTCCTCTCGCTCCCGGGTCGGCAGGTCCTCGGCCGGTACTGGCGACGTCGGTGCCCGTCTGCGAACCCTCCATGACCAGCACTACCGGGCGCTCCTGAAGCTGGCATCGTTCTCCGTCGACGACCTCGGGTCGTGCGAGGAGGCCACCGACCCCTACACCCGGACCCGAGACCGACGCTCTCGCCCACATCGAGGACGCGGCCATCCTCCGGCTGCTCCGCAGCCTGCCCCGGTGGCAGGCCGACTGAGCGAGGAGACGTCGGCGGCCCGGGGGTGGGCGACGCCGAGGGTGTGGGCTCTGAGCCTGGCCGGCATCGTCGCGATCGCCGCAGTCAGTGTCGTCGCCATCAGCTCGAACGGCGGCAGCGACCCCGTCCAGGTGATCGTCGCCGCTCCCGATTCGACCGCCGAACCCACCGAGACACCGTCGCCTGGGGTCACGCCCGACCCGACCACCACTCCCACCGACACCGCCGTTGCCGATCCCGTCGCGCCGTGGGCCGGTCGCTCCGACCAGCCGATCTGGCCGGTTGGCGATCCGTCGTCGTGGCCCCGCACCCCTGCCGATGCCGTCAGCCGGTTCCTGCTCGTCACCATCGGCCAGGAGTTGCCGACCACCTCGGTCGAACCCTCCACCGACGGCGGGGTGGCAACGGTGCTGGTCGCGACGATCGACGAGTCGGGTCAGCCCTTCGGGCAGGCCGCCACCCTCGAGCTCGCGGGTGGGCTGGATGCAACCGGCCGGCAACGCTGGGGTGTGATGTCGGTGAGCAGTGATGAGATCGTCCTCGGCGACGTGGTCGTCGGCACCGATGGAACGGTCACACCCGTCGGGGTGGGCCGGGCGTTCGAGGGGACGTTCTCGGTTGCTGTCGTGCAACCAGACGGCACGGTCATCGGTGAGGGATTCGTGATGGGCGGGGGCACCGAAAGAACACCCCTCGACGGCTCGGTTCGGCTGACGTCGAACCCGGGTGGGCCGGCCTACCTCGTGCTCTCCGACGTCGGGGGGCTCGGCATCGCTCCGGTGAGCTTTCTCGTGGTGCCCATCCAGCTACCCGATCCGGCATCGTTGTTCCCTGCCACCTGCTCGGCGGCGGGGCTCGCTGAACCCGCCCCGCAGGACGGGCTGTCGGATGCGGCGCAGGCCACCCGTGCCGCGATCGCTCGTGCCGCGATCGACTGCGACTGGGAGGCGCTGCTGGGCTTGACCGGTGACCAATTCAGCGCCAGCTTCGGCGGATCGTCGGCCGCCGATTTGTGGCCGACCGAGGAGGCCAACGACGAAGAGCCGTTGCGCTATCTGGTCGAGCTGCTGTCGCGACCCTATGCGCCGAGTGAAATCGGCGTTCCCGGCATCCTCTTCACCTGGCCGTCGGCTTTCCAGGGCGAGTGGAACCAGATCAGCGATGCCGACAAGGAGGCGCTGCGGCCCCTGTACGGCGACGACGACTTTGCCGTGTTCGAGGACTTCGGCGCCTACATCGGCTACCGCGTCGGAATCGCCGAGGACGGCACCTGGCAGTTCTTCATCGCGGGCGACTGACCGCCGGTCGATGTTCCCGCCGTGGCGGTGTGTCCGGGTACCGGCACACTGGCAGCCATGACCAGCGCCGGCAGCGAGATCCGACTGTTCTCGACCAAGGCCTACGACCGCGCCGCCTTCGACCAGGCCAATGTCGCCCACGGCCACGAGCTCACCTACCTCGAACCCCGCCTCGACGTCACGACCGCCGGCCTGGCCGCCGGAGCTCGCGTGGTGTGCGTCTTCGTGAACGATGTCGTCTCGGCGCCAGTGCTCGAGGCGCTCCATGCCGGCGGCACGCGTGCGGTAGCGCTGCGCTGCGCCGGCTTCAACAACGTCGACGTCGAGGCCGCGGCCCGGCTCGGTATCACCGTGGTGCGGGTACCCGCCTACTCGCCCAACGCGGTGGCCGAGCACACGCTGGCCCTCATCCTCGGTCTCAACCGTCACATCCATCGTGCGTACAATCGGGTGCGCGACGGCAACTTCTCCCTCGACGGTCTCGTCGGCTTCGATATGGCCGGCAAGACCGCCGCCGTGGTCGGGACGGGAAGGATCGGCACGATCGTGGCTCGGCTCCTTTGGCACCTTCGCTGTCAGGTGCTCGCCGTCGACCAGTATCCCAACGACCATCTGGTCGAGCTGGGCGTCGAGTACACGTCGCTCGAGGACGCATTGGGTCGAGCCGACCTCATCACGCTCAACTGTCCACTCACCGAGGAGACCCACCATCTCGTCGACGCCGCGGCCATCGAATCGATGAAGCAGGGGGTCATGCTCGTGAACACTGGCCGCGGTCCACTCATCGACACCGAAGCTGTCGTCGCGGGTCTGAAGTCGGGCCAGATCGGCTCGCTTGCCCTCGACGTGTACGAGGAGGAGGCACGACTGTTCTTCGAGGACCGCAGCGCCGAGGTGCTCGAAGACGACGTCTTCGCCCGGCTGCTCACGTTTCCCAACGTGTTGATCACCGCCCATCAGGCCTTTCTCACGAAGGAGGCGCTCTCGGCCATCGCCGACACGACGCTCTCCAATGTGGCCGATCTGTTCGAGGGGCGCCCGTGCGCCAACGAGGTCGTGGCCGACGGCTGAGCTCAGTCGACGATGGCGGCCTGGGCGGCGGCCAACCGGGCCACCGGCACCCGAGGGGGCGAGCAGCTCACGTAGTCGACCCCGAGCTTTCGGCTCAGGGCGATCGACTCGGGATCGCCGCCGTGCTCACCGCAGATGCCCACCTGGAGGTCGGGTCGCCGGCTGCGACCGCCCTCGATCGCAATCCGCATGAGCGCACCCACACCACCCTCGTCGAGGGTGGCGAAGGGGTTCCGTTCGAGCAGGCCGTTCTGGATGTAGCTGATGAGGAAGCCGGCTTCGGCGTCGTCGCGGCTGATGCCGTAGGTCATCTGGGTCAGGTCGTTGGTGCCGAAGGAGACGAACTCGGCGTACTCGGCCAGCTCACCCGCGGTCATCGCAGCACGGGGCACCTCGATCATGGTGCCGAACTCGTAGGCGATCTCCCTGTGGCGTTCCTGCATCACCAACCGGGCCTCGGCTTCGAGCACCTCACGCTGGACCGACAGCTCGTTCACGTGACTCACCAGGGGAATCATCACCTTCGGGTGCACCACGACCCCCTCGGCGGCGACCTCGCAGGCCGCCTCGAAGATGGCCCGGACCTGCATGCGGGTGAGATCGGGTCGCATGATGCCCAGCCGCACGCCTCGAAGCCCCAGCATCGGGTTCGACTCGCGGAGCTCCTCGACCCGATCGAGCAGATGCTCGCGCATCTCGATGTCACGCAGCAGCCCGTCGAGCTCGGCGAGGTCGGAAGCCGCCGTGAGCCGGATCTTCAGATCAGTCAGCTCATGGCTGAGCTCGTCGTGGCTGGGCAGGAACTCGTGCAGCGGTGGATCGATCAGTCGGATGGTGACCGACAGCCCGTCCATGGCCCGGAACAGCCCGGCGAAGTCGCTGCGCTGCAACGGCAGGAGCTGATCGAGGGCGGCCCGCTGGTCGGCGAGCAGCTCGGCGGTGATCATGCGCTGCACGATGGGCAACCGGTCGGTCGCGAAGAACATGTGCTCGGTGCGGGTGAGGCCGATGCCCTCGGCCCCGTAGTTGCGAGCCAGCGCGGCGTCGGCGGGCGTGTCGGCGTTGGTCCACACGCCGATGTCGCGACGCTCGTCGGCCCAGCCGAGCAGCTTGGTGAGCCAGGGATTGTCGAGATCGGGGGTGCGGACCTCGAGCTGGCCGACGAAGATCTCGCCGGTGTTGCCGTCGAGGGAGATCCACTCGCCCTCGTGGACCACACGCCCCCCGACCCGGAGGACGCGCTCGTCGAGATCGATTTCGAGGGCCGCGACTCCGACCACCGCCGGCTTTCCGAACTGGCGGGCGACCAGCGCGGCGTGGCTCGTCCGGCCGCCGCGGCTGGTGACGATGCCGTTGGCCGCCAACATGCCGTGCACGTCGTCGGGCTTGGTCTCGGGCCGGGCCATGATGACGGCACGGCCCTCGTCTCGGGCCCAGCGCTGGGCGACATCGGCGTCGAAGGCGACCACACCCACGGCCGCACCGGGGGCGACGTTCAGACCGATACCGAGGAGGGCCCCGTCGTCGGACGCTGCCGCGCTTGCTGTCGGGGACGAACTGGGGATGCAGGAACGTGTCGACCTGGTCCGGTTTGATGCGCATGAGTGCCTCATCACGCGAGATCAGCTCTTCGTCGGCCTGGTCGACGGCGATGCGTACCGCCGCCTGGGCGGTGCGCTTGCCGTCGCGGGTCTGGAGCATCCAGAGCTTGCCCCGCTCGATGGTGAACTCCATGTCCTGCATGTCGCGGTAGTGCTGTTCGAGGGAGCGGGCGTACCCGGCGAACTCCTCGTAACGCTCGGGCATCTCGGTGGCCAACTCGGCGATGGGACGCGTGGCGCGGATGCCCGCGACCACGTCCTCACCCTGGGCATTGACGAGGAAGTCGCCCTCGATGGCCGGCTCACCGGTGGTGGCGTTACGCGACATGGCGACGCCGGTGGCCGAGTCGTCTCCCATGTTGCCGAACACCATGGTCTGGATGTTCACCGCAGTGCCGAGGTCGTGGTCGATGCCGGCGGCATTGCGGTAGTCGATGGCGCGCTTGCCGTTCCACGAGCGGAAGACCGCCTCGACGGAGTCGCGCAACTGGGTCATGGGGTCGTCAGGGAACGGCTGGCCCGCCTGGCGCTCGACGATGATGCGGAACTCACCGGCTGCGGCCTGCAGGTCGGCCGGGCTCAGCTCGGCGTCGGTTGCCGCATGTGCCCGTTCCCGGAAACGGGCCAGCGGCGCCTCGAAAAGCGCGTCGTCGACGCCGAGCACGACCGAGCCGAACATCTGCACGAGTCGCCGTTGAGCGTCGTACACGAAGTGCGGATCGCCGGTGAGCTCGATGAGGCCGGCGATGACGTCTTCGTTCAGGCCGATGTTGAGCACCGTGTCCATCATCCCGGGCATGGAGAACTTGGCGCCGCTGCGACACGACAGCAGCAACGGACGATCGGCGCTCCCGAAGGTCTTGCCGGCGGCCGCTTCGACCTTGCCGACGGCGTCGAGCACCTGGTCCCAGAGCCCGTCGGGGAACCGCCCACCACCGTCGAGGTAGGCAATACAGGCTTCGGTTGTGATGGTGAAGCCGGGCGGCACGGGTACCCCGAGCCGGGTCATCTCGCCGAGGTTGGCGCCCTTGCCCCCGAGCAGGGCGCGGGTCTCGTCCCAACCGCCGCCGACGGCGGCTTGGGCATCGGCAATCTCGTCGAACAGATAGACCCAGGTTTTCGTTGACGTCATGGCGCTCTCCAGATGCGGGTGAGGGGATGCCTCGAAGTCTCGGTCGTGATGTCGCACACGGCAAGGGACCAAGGACCCATCGGGTCACTTTCGCCATACGGGACCTTGGCCCCTATGGCCCTCGGCTCGGACCAGACAGGCTCGGAGCGATGAGCCTCTCCGATGTCCACGCCACCGCCGCGCCCGCCGACCTCGAATGGGTCACGATCGACGGGAACGAGGCGGCCGCCCACATTGCCCACCGGGTCAGCGAGGTCATAGCGATCTATCCGATCACCCCGGCATCGCCCATGGGCGAGCTGGCCGATCGCTGGGCGCAGATGGGTGTGACCAACGTGTGGGGCGGCATTCCCGATGTGGTGGAGATGCAGAGCGAGGGCGGCGCCGCCGGTGCCATGCACGGTGCCCTGCTCACGGGGGCGATGACGACTACCTTCACCGCCTCACAGGGTCTGCTGTTGATGATCCCGAACCTGTACAAGATCGCCGGTGAGCTCACGCCCGCGGTCGTGCACGTTGCTGCCCGCTCGCTGGCGACCCATGCCCTCAGCATCTTCGGCGATCACAGCGATGTCATGGCGGCGCGCCAGACCGGCATGGCCATGCTGTGCTCGGGCTCGGTGCAAGAAGCCCACGATCTGGCCCTCGTTGCCCACGCCGCAACCCTGCGGAGCCGGGTGCCCTTCCTTCACTTCTTCGACGGCTTCCGCACCTCGCACGAGGTGGCGAAGATCGCGGTGATTCCCGACGCCGCCATCTCGGCCATGATCGACGACGATCTCGTGCTCGAGCATCGTCGCCGCGGCCTCAACCCCAATCGCCCCACCCTGCGGGGAACCGCGCAGGACCCCGATGTCTTCTTCCAGGCTCGCGAGGCCGCCAACCCCTTCCACCTCGCCACTCCCGGCGCGGTGCAGGCCGAGATGGATCGTTTCGCCGAGCTCACCGGTCGCTCGTACCGGCTGTTCGACTACTGGGGTGCCCCCGACGCCGAGCGCGTCGTCGTGTTGATGGGGTCCGGTGTCGGCACGGCAATCGAGGCAGTGGAGCGGGAGGTGGCCAGGGGCGAGAAGGTCGGGGTGCTCGCCGTACGGCTCTACCGACCCTTCGACACGGCAGCCTTCGATGCCGCGCTGCCGCCGACGGTGACATCGCTCGCCGTTCTCGACCGCACCAAGGAGCCGGGCTCGGTGGGTGAGCCGCTCTACACCGACGTGGCGACCGCGCTGGTCGAACAACGCGGTGCAGCCATGCCTCGGGTGATCGGCGGTCGCTACGGACTGTCGTCGAAGGAGTTCACACCGGCCATGGTGCTCGCCGTGTTCGACGAGCTCCTGGTGGCCGAACCGAAGCGGCACTTCACCGTCGGCATCATCGACGACGTCACCCACACCAGCCTCACCGTCGACGAGTCACGCTGGTCCGAACCCGACGATGTGGTCCGCGCCGTGTTCTACGGGCTCGGCAGCGACGGCACGGTCGGCGCCAACAAGAACTCGGTGAAGATCATCGGCGATCTGACGCCACGCCACGCTCAGGGTTACTTCGTCTATGACTCGAAGAAGTCGGGTTCGATGACGGTGTCGCATCTCCGGTTCGGGCCGTCGTCGATCCGTTCGGCCTATCTCATCAGTGAGGCCGACTTCGTTGCCTGTCACCACGCCGGGTTCCTCGACCATCTCGACGTGCTCAGGGTCGCCCGAAGAGGCGCGACGTTCCTCCTCAACACGTCGCAGGGTCCCGACACGGTGTGGGCGAGCCTGCCCGTCGAGGTGCAGCACCAGATCATCGACAAAGAGCTCGAGTTCTGGGTGGTGGACGGCACGCGGGTGGCCAGCGAAGCAGGCCTGGCGGGTCGGATCAACACCGTGTTGCAGACCTGCTTCTTCAAGCTCGCCGGTGTGCTTCCGGTCGACGAGGCCATCGAGGCGATCAAACACGCCATCGCCAAGAGCTACGGAGCTCGCGGCCAGGCCGTGCTCGATCGCAACTTCGCTGCCGTCGATCGCGCCGTCGAGGCCCTGGCGAGGGTCGATGTCCCCACCGAGGTCACCGGCGCCCGCCACGTCGAGGCGCCGGTGCCGCCGGAAGCGCCGGAGTTCGTGCGCCGGGTCACCGCCACCATGCTGCGACGAGAGGGCGATCTTCTCCCGGTGAGCGCCCTTCCGGTCGACGGCACGTTCTCGATGGCCACCTCCCAGTGGGAGAAGCGCAGCATTGCGGCCGAGATCCCCATCTGGGACCCCGACATCTGTATCGACTGTGGACGCTGCGCCCTGGTGTGCCCCCACGCCGCCATCCGCATGAAGGTGCTCTCACCCGAGGCCTTCGCGGGTGCGCCCGACGGCTTCAAGCACAAGGAATGGACGGGTGATCGTGGCAGCACCGTCGAACAGCGTCTCGTGATCCAGGTCGCCCCCGACGACTGCACCGGCTGTGGAGTGTGCGTCAGTATCTGTCCGGCCAAGAGCAAGGAGATGGTGAAACACAAGGCCATCGACATGCTGGCCAAGGACGACCACCTCGACGCCGAGCGCATCAACTTCGCGCACTTCCTCGAGCTTCCCGAAGCCGACCGCGCGTCGCTCGATCTGACGAGCATCAAGGGATCGCAGCAGGCACGGCCCCTCTTCGAGTTCTCCGGAGCGTGCTCCGGTTGCGGCGAGACCCCGTACCTCAAGCTGTTGAGCCAGCAGTTCGGCGATCGGATCACGGTGGCCAATGCCACCGGGTGTTCGTCGATCTACGGTGCCAACCTGCCGACCACTCCATGGGCGACCGACCACGAGGGACGCGGTCCGGCGTGGGCCAACTCGTTGTTCGAGGACAACGCCGAGTTCGGGCTCGGCATGCGCCTGGCCCTCGATCATCACGAAGCGGTGGCGAACCATCTGCTCGGTGAGCTCGCGCCGGTGATCGGCCCGCTCGCCGCCGAGTTGGTGGCCGCCGATCGGTCGACCGAGGCGGGCATCGCCGAGCAGCGAGCGCGTGTCGACTCGCTGCGCACTCGGATCGACGAGCTGACGGCGGCGGGAGACCACGACGACGAGACAGTTGCCGGCCTCGTCCGGCTCGGCGCGCTGGCCGACTACCTCGTTCCGACCGGGGTGTGGATCGTCGGCGGCGACGGCTGGGCCTACGACATCGGCTTCGGCGGCCTCGACCACGTGCTCGCCTCTGGTCGGGACGTCAACATCCTCGTGCTCGACACCGAGGTGTACTCCAACACCGGCGGCCAGACGTCGAAGGCCACGCCGAGGGCGGCGATCGCCAAGTTCTCCGCCGGCGGCAAGACCACGGCCAAGAAGGACCTCGGCATGATCGCCATGGCCTACGGCGACGTCTACGTCGCCCAGGTGGCGATGGGAGCCAACATGACCCAGGTGGTCAAGGCCTTCGCCGAGGCCGAGGCCCACCCGGGCCCGTCGCTGATCATCGCCTACAGCCCGTGCATCGCCCACGGCATCGACATGACCGACATG
This sequence comes from uncultured Acidimicrobiales bacterium, assembly GCA_963700995.1. GTDB lineage: Bacteria > Actinomycetota > Acidimicrobiia > Acidimicrobiales > JAHEJN01 > JAHEJN01. The sequence goes on along the minus strand of CAVOZP010000003.1, from coordinate 347,137 downwards.
ATGGGGCACCAGAAGATGGCCGCCGACAGCGGCTACTGGCCGATGTACCGGTACGACCCCGGGCGCGAGGCGGCGGGCGAGCACGCCCTGCACCTCGACAGCCGGCGACCCAAGATCGCGTTCCGCGACTTCGCCATGACCGAGGCCCGCTTCGCCATGCTGGCCCGAGTCGAATCCCGAGGTGGCCGACACCTGTTCGCGCGAGGCCCAGCGCGACATCGACGACCGATGGCACCTGTACGAGCAGATGGTCGAAGTCGAGCACACCGCCACCTTCGGGGAGATGGACGAGTGAATCCGACCCACGAGACCGACATGGCCACGCAGCTACCTGGGCCTCGACCTGCCAACCCGATCGTGGCGTCGGCCTCGCCGCTGACCGGGGTCGGTCGACACGCTGATCCAGCTCCAGGAGGCGGGCGTCGCCGCCGTGGTGCTGCCCTCGTTGTTCGAGGAGCAGATCGAGCACGAGGCCATGGCGCTCCATGCCGGGATCGAGTTCGGCGCCGATCAGCGCGAGTGAGGTGTTCGGCGGGTACTTCCCCGAGCTCGACACCTACAACACCGGGCCCGAGCACTACCTCGACAATCTCCGGCACGGCCAAGGCCGAGCTGCGACATACCGGTGATCGCCAGCCTGAACGGCACCTCGGTCGGCGGCTGGACGCACTACGCCGAGGTGCTCCAGGACGAGGGCGCCGACGCGCTCGAGCTCAACATCTACCTGGTCGCCGCCGACGTCGACGTGAGCGGCGCCGAGGTCGAGGACCGCTATCTCGCAGCTGGTGTCGTCGGTTCGTGAGGCGGTCGACGTTCCCCTCGCGGTGAAGATCGGGCCCGTACTTCAGCTCGCCCCGGTCACATGGCCCGTCGCCTCGTCGACGCCGGCGCCGACGGACTGGTGCTGTTCAACCGCTTCTACCAGCCCGACATCGATCTCGAGTCGCTCGCCACGACGCCCAACCTCGTCCTGAGCTCGCCGGCCGAGATGCGACTCGTACTGCGGTGGATGGCGATCCTGTACGGGCCGCATCGATGCGTCGCTCGCCGCCACCACCGGCGTCCACGACGCCGACGCAGTCGTGAAGCTGCTGCTGGCCGGCGCCGACGTCGCCATGATGGCGTCGGCGCTGCTGCACCACGGTGCCGGTCACGTCGGCGACTGTGCTCGACGGAGTTCGTCGGTGGTTCGCCGAACGCGAGTATGTGTCGGTCGACCAGGCCCGCGGCAGCCTGAGCCAGCTGTCGTCGCCGGACCCGAGCGCCTTCGAACGGGCCAACTACATGCAGGCGTTGGTGTCGTACTCGACCTAGGTCACACCTCCGACGTGGCCGACCCGACGCCGGGTGACCACTCGGGGCCAGGCTTCAGGCGGTAGGTACGAACGGTCCCGATGTGGCGCAGCCGTCTGTTGCCACTGCTGCGCACGCTGAACTCGGGGTTGCCCGAGACGGCATCACGCATCGATTGACTCATGACGATCGATCCGGCTCGACCGGTCTCGACCAGACGGCTCGCCAGATTCACGACCGGACCGTAGATGTCGCCGTCTCGGGTCAGCACCGGGCCGTTGGCGAGACCCACCCGCACGTCGGAGAGCGAGGGGTCGGCGGCGAAGGCCTGTGCGAGATCGAGGGCCATGCGTGCGCCCTTCACCGGGTCGAGCACGGAGAACATGGCCTCATCGCCGATCATCTTCACGATTCGTCCACGGTGACTCACCACGATGTCGTTGGTGAGACTGTCGAATCGTTCGATCAAGCGGGCCAGCTCGCTCCCGTCGAGCTGTTGGCTGAGGGCGGTGAAGCGCACCAGGTCGACGAAGCCGACCACCTGGCCCTCACCGCTGAACTGCGTCGCCGAGACGATGCGACGCCGGCTCGCCGCCCGCAGGTGCCGGCGAAAGGCGTAGTCGATGACCTCGCTCATGAACGGCAGGAGGTCACCGGCGCGTACGGCCAACGACTCGGCCTCGTGCCGGGCCACTGCCTCGGCATCGCCGTCGGCGGCCAGCTCGCGTCGCTCGGCCGAACGAGCGTCGGCGGCATCGACCACTGCGGTGGCAATGCCGGCCATCGACAGGCCGAGCACGCGGTCGACATCCGGAGTGCGTCAGCCGGGTCGACGACATCGGCGCGGGCCAGATCGGTGAAGGCGGCCATGATGTCGAGGTCGCGCCGGCTGAAGGCGGCTTCGTCCTCGGGCACGTCGGCGAAGCCCATGGCCCGCCAGTAGGCCCGCACCACCGCCGTGTCGATCCCTACCGCCTCGGCCAGCTCACCGATGGTGAACTCGACCGGCTCGGGGAGGACTATGCGATCGATCGCGAGCATCTCGTCGGTGCCGTCGGCCTCGGCCTTGGCGATCTCCTCACTCGAGAGACCGACCTCCTCGAGGACCTCACGCACGGTCTGGGGTGATCGCCGCCGTCCCGTCAGAAAGCTCAGCACACCATGAGCCTATGGAGCCGATCGGTCAGTTCTTCGGGGCCCAACGGTTTCGGCTCGTCTCGACCGGCATGGCCTCTGGCATCTCCTCGAGCTCTTCCTCGGTCATGGTCGCAAACCAACGGCCGTACTGCTGGGCGCCCCACGCCGCCGAAGCGCCGTGCAGCACGACGCTGGCCAGGACGACCAGTGCAACAACGGCGAACAGCTCGTCGGCCCCAGCCAGGCTCTCTTCTTCCAGCAGGAGCAGACCGAAGGCGATCGAGGCGAGGCCCCGGGGCCCGAACCACCCGATGAACAGTCGAGTCGGCCACGCCGCGCCGGTGCCCGTGAGCGCAATCCACACCGGGATGATCCTTGCGATCGTGAGCGTGCCGATCGCACACACGACCACCCAGACCGTGACGGCCTCGAGGGCATCGTTGACGAACAGGTTCCCGAACACGAAGAACGCTCCCACGGCGAGGAGCTGGCCGGTGTCCTCGGTGTACTCGTCGAGGTGCTCGGCGGTCTCCTCGTCGCACACCTGCCCGAAGGCCAGCCCGGCGACGAACGCGGCGATGAAGCCGTTGCCGTCAGCCGCGACCGAACCGGCGAACGCGAGTGCGGCCACGGCGAGAGTGGCCAACTGCGCGTAGATCCCTGCGACCCAATTGCGGTCGAGGGCACGGGTGAGCAGCCAGGCCCCTACCGCTCCGACGGCCACGCCCATCAGCACCCCCAGACCCACCTGGCGCAACACGAATTGCGCCCAGAATCCGGTTGCGGTCTCCTCGTTGGTGCTGATGGCGAGAAACAACAGCACGGCGGGCAGCACCATGCCGTCGTTCAGGCCCGACTCGACGTTGAGTCCCTGGCGCACCCGCAACGGCACCGACTCGTCACTCACGACGGCGGCGCCAAGGGCCGCGTCGGTGGGGCTGAGGATGGCCGCCACCAATGCAGCCTCGACCAACGACAGGTCGGTGAGCAACAGCGCGGTCATGGCGGTTCCGAGTGCAACCGACAGCGGCAGACCGATGAACAGGAGGCGACCGGGGAGTCCGACGTCTCGGTGCAGCGCCGTCAGATTGATGCGTACGGCGTCACCGAACAGGATGACCGCCAGCGTGACCTCGGCCAACAGGGCCACGCCTTCGACTTCGGTGCCGAGCGAGACCAGGCCGGTGGCGTCGCTGATCGCGCCGGCGGCCACCAGCACCATGGGCATGCTCACGGGCCAGCCGTCGGTGCGCCGCGAAACCAGCGCATACGCGAACAACGCGCCGGCCAGGACGCACACCTCACCGTTGGACATGGCTCATGTTGGCACGCTGGCGTGCGCGGGACCGGAACAGGCGGCCCGGCCTCAGCCGACCAGCCAGACCGACACGCTGAGGCCGCGGACCATCGGGACGAGATGGAGCTCGGCATCGGTTCGATTCCGGAGGCACTCGTCGTCGAGCATGTCGGTCGGGTCGTAGTGGTTGAAGAGCACGATGGCGGTCTCTGTCGATTCGCACACGGTCTCGAGTTGATCCTCGATGGAGGTGATTGGCAGGACCAGGGGTCGTTCGACCCGGTTCAGCTGCGTGTAGTCGCGACCAAGGTAGTAGTCGAGCGACTCGAGCGGATACGAGACCACGAGCTCGTCGGTCGAGCTCCCTGCGACCAGCTCCTGCACCGAGCGGAAGTCCTGATAGGGGATGTCACTTCGCGAGCGCGCAAGGTCGAGCACGCCCCAGGCTGCGGCTCCGAACACCGCCATCGCCGCGCACGCCGTGACGAGGCTCCGGACGGGCAGGGCACCGAGGCGAGCGACGACGACCACGGCGACCGTCGCGGCCACGACGATCGCCACCCCGGCCGCGGCCGAGGCAATGGTGCCAAGGCTCTCCGGCAGGAAGTGGCGCACACTGACGGCACTCGTGGCGAGCAGCGACACGGCCAGAACGGGCCATGCCCGTGCCTCGCTGTGCAGGAACCTCGCTCCCATCACGGTCAGCACCAGCGCCGAGAACACGAAGAAGCTGGCGTAGCGGTCCCAGAGGGCGACGTCGCCGGCCCAGGCCAGGGCCAACGTGATCGTCGCGGGAGCGAAGAGGAACGCGGTCGGAGCGAAACGTCTCGACCGGAAGGCGGCCGTGATGGCCGCCGCGGCGAGAGCGAGGATCGCCCCCAACGCCACGATCTGGCCGAGCGACTCCTCGAGGGGGATGAGGTCGCCGGCGTAGAAGAGCCAGTCGTAGGTGTCCGACGGGCCGATGGCGACGATCAGCGCGTGATTGGCGAATCCCTCGCGGCTGTTGGTCAACACGTCGAACGCGTCGCGGTACCAGACGATCGAGATGATGCCACACGCACCCAGATGGACGAGTGGCCGAAGATCGCGGCGGCGGGTGACCCACAGGATCAGGTACGACACCGTCACCGGGATGGCGACGAGCGGAAAGGTCAAGATGCCGACGAGCGCGCCGGTCGAGGCAACCAGTAGATCGCGGTGGCGACGGTGCTCGAGATAGTCGAGACCGAACACGGTGACCAGGCACCAGCCGAGGAACACCAGCCCGTACCCCCTTGCCTGGGGGGCGAGGGTCATGAACTGGAAGTTCACGACGAGCAGGCCGGTGCCGACGAGCGCCCAACCCCGCCCGAATCGGCGGGATAGCCACAGGTGGAAGATGACCGCAGCGAGAACGGCCGGGAGGATGCTCCAGATCCTGACCACGGTTTCGGTGGTCCCGAACAACTCCGAGGTGCCGAGCGACAACAGGCTGTACAGGCGATGATTGTTGATGCCGTAGTCGCCGGCCATGACGCCGTCCCATCCGCCGAGGATGTAGAGGTTCATCGTGGCTGCCTCGTCGTCCCAGAACGGGGTCCCGATGTTCCAGAGGAGGCAGGTGACCAGGAACGCGAGCAGCGCCGCTGGGCCGTAGCGGCCCTTCACGAGTTCGAGGAGATGTCGGGTGCTGGGCATGGGGGAGCGGTGCCGGCACAGGGCGACGGCTGGCTCGACGGTAGTCAATCCCAGGCGACGTGGAGCTCATTCGGGCCGCGAAAGGTGATGTTCGGGAAGTAGGTGAACTGCTGATCGTCGACGAGGCGAAGCGACGGAAGACGCTCGGCCAGCACCTCGGTGACGATCTGGGTCTCGAACTTGGCCAGGCGCGCGCCGAGGCAGTAGTGCACGCCCTTGCCGAAGCTGATGTGGTGGTTGGCATTGGCGCGGTGGATGTCGAAGGTGTCGGGATCGTCGAAGATGTCGTCCTGGCGGTTGGCCGAGGCGAAGTTCATGAAGATCGGCGTGCCGGCCGGGACGTCATATCCGCCGACCGTGGTGGGCCGCGGTCGTGAGCCGCCGCCACGAGATCTGACTCGAGTTGAACCGGAGTACCTCCTCGATGGCGTTCGGTATCCGCGATGGTCGGCGCAGATCTCGGCCCATGTGTCGCGGCGGGGCAACAGACACTGCAGGGTGTTGCAGATCAGCGCTGTGACCGCCTCGTGGCCGGCGAACGACAGGCCATAGATGATCGACTCGACCTCGCGGTAGCTCAGATCTTCGGGATTCTGTTCGTGGGCCCCGATGAGCTCGGACGCGAAGTCATCGGCCGGGTTCTGCCGCTTGTTGGCGGTGAACTCGCGGCAGTAGCGCCAGTACGCCAGCATGTGAGTGGCGATCACGGTCTGCTCGGCGGGCGACGGATGACCCCACGAGAAGGCCTTGCGGTCGCCGCACCAGTTCTTCAGCAGTTCGTCGTCGCCCTCGGGAAAGCCGATGAATCGGAACACGGTCTCGCCGGGTAGCGGGAACGCGAAGGCCTCGATGAACTCCGCAGGTGGGCCGGCGGCGACCATGGCATCGATCAGCTCGTGGCTTCGGCGCCGAATGTAGGGTTCCAGCGTCTTCAGTCGGCGGTTGGAGAAGCCCTGACGGGTGTAGGCACGAATGCGACCGTGGTCGGGCTCGGGCCGGTTCGACATCACCGCGATCGGATCGAAGTCGGGAGCGGCGAGCACCTCGTGGGCCTCGGGTGCCAGCGGAAACACGGGGTCCTGGACGATCACCGAGGCGAAGGTCTCGTGGTCGGTGAAGATGTCCTCGATGGTCGCCATGTCGGCCACCACCAGGTAGCCGAGCTGTTCGGCGTAGAACACCGGGTGCCGACGGGCGAGCTGTTTGGCGATGCCGTAGGGCTCGGCCAGATAGTCGTCGTCGAGTGGGCTCCACGTGTGATGCATCGGGCATTCCGCCGGCGGCGGCGGAGTGTCGAGTCGCTCTTGGTGGTACTTGTTCTCGTTCATGGGAATCGCCTCAGGTGAACCGTAGACCGAAGCTGCCGAGGGGTCCGAAGTCGAAGTCGAAGTCGTCGCCGGGGCCGACCTCGACGGGCCGGGTGAACGAACCGGCGAGGATCGTCTGGCCGGCTCGGAGGGTCAGGCCCTGCTCGTGATAGCGGCGAGCCAACCAGGCGATGCCGCGGGCCGGATGTCCGAGGACCCCGGCGGCCAGGCCGGTCTCCTCGACGACGCCGTTTCGGGTGGCCAGCGCGCCCACCCAGCGCAGATCGATCTCGTCGGGTGCCACCGGAGTGCCACCGCACACGATGCCGGCGTCGGCGGCGTTGTCGGCGATCGTGTCGATCACCGTGCGGGTGCGGCCGGAGACGGGATCTCGGCGATACGACCGGGCGGCGATGAGCTCGACGGCGGGAGTGATGTGGTCGGTTGCGGCCAGGACGTCGTCGATGTCGAGGTCGATCCCGGCCAGATCGTGAGCCAGGACGAAGGCGAGCTCGACCTCGAGCTTCGGGTCGCAGAAGTCGGCGGCGGCCAGCTCGGCGTCGGCGGCGAAGACCATGGCATCGGTGAGGAAACCGGAGTCGGGAGTGGTGATGTTCATCGCCGCCTGCATGGCGCGGCGAGGTGAGTCCGATCTTGTGGCCCACCAACGTCTCGCCCCGGGCGAGCTTGCGGTCGAGCCAGGCCGCCTGTACCCGGTAGGCATCGTCGATGGTCATCGTGGTGTGTGCCGAGGTGGTCTGGCGGATCTGCGTCGCGTCGATCTCGGCCTGGTCGAGCAGCGCGGCCTCCGCGCGTGGATCTGGTCATCGGTGATCACGAAACCTCCTCCCGGATCTGGTCGGGGGCGATGTCGAGCGAGGAGAGGGCCGCCAGCTCGTCGAGTAGGGCCGCGAGACGATCGGCCCCGAACTGGGCTTCGATGCCGTTGTAGATCTCCTCGGAACGGGGTGCGATCCGGCCGACCAACGCGTGGCCGTGGCCGCTGAGCGTGAGCAGGGCGCTGCGTTGGTCGTGCTCGTTGGCGCTGCGCTCCACGAGGTTGCGTCGTTCCAGGTTCACCAGGATGCGCGAGAGGCTCGGCCCGAGCAGGAACGTGTGGTCGGCGACCTCGCCGACACTGATCGGGTCGTCCGAGGCGGCGAGGGCGCGGAACACCCGCCACTGCTGTTCGGTGAGGTCGTGTTCGGCCAGCATCGGGCGGAACCGACGCATCGCCGCCTCGCGAGCCCGGAGCAGCGCCATCGGCAGCGATCGGGAGAACGGGCGCATTTCGGAGGCCATCACTGCGCCTCGGGCGGAGCGAGGCGTCGGCCGTCGTCGAACTCGTCGGCCACGGTGTTGCGCAACGTGCCCAGCTCGGGCACCGACACCTCGACGACATCGCCGGGACTCAGCCACCGGGGTGGGTCGAGGCGGGCCCCGGCGCCCGTGGGTGTGCCGGTGAAGATGCAGTCGCCGGGTTGGAGGGTGACGAAGGTCGACAGGTAGTGCACCTGGTACTCGATCGAGTACTTCATCGTGGCCGGGGTGTCGTCTTGGCGAAGCTCGCCGTTCACGTGCGTGGTGAGGTGCAGCTGGTCGAAGTCGCCGATCTCGTCGATGGTGACCAGCCACGGTCCGATCGACCCGCTGCGATCCCAGTTCTTCCCCTGCGTGACGTTGAATTTGGCATGACGGACCCAGTCGCGGATGGTTCCCTCGTTGCCCAGGGTCAGCCCGGCTAGGTGGCTGCGGGCGTCACCGATGGCGATCCGCCGACCCGGCTTCCCGATGACGGCGACGATTTCGCCCTCGTAGTCGAGCTGCTCGCTCTCGGGAGGGCGGACAACGGGCCGGTCGTGACCGGTGAAGCTCTCGGGGAAGCGAACGAAGACCGACGGGTACGCGGCGTCGCTCTTGTCGGCGTACTCGGCGCTGCGGCCGCCGTAGTTCACGCCGATACAGAAGACCTTGGCGGGCCGAGGCATCGTGCGTTCGAAGGTGATGGCATCGAGCGCGACGTCGGCGGGCTCACCGACATGAGACCGGGCCTCGTCGACCCGACCCTGCTCGAGCAGCGCCGACAGGTCGGCGACGCCGGACAGTCGCGTGGCCAGATCGACCAGCCCCCGACCATCGGCGGTCACCACACCGAAGCTGGACGACGTGGGGGTTGAGTACGACACGAGTCGCATGCGAGTGTCTTTCGGGTTCGACGGTCCAAGGGCTTTTCTTCGAGTGATACACATGTTAAACAGATATTGAACATGTGAACAACCTCTGATTCGAGAGCGTGCCTGCCGTGCCCCACATCACCATCGAGTACTCGGCCAACGTCGGTGAGCACCACGACATCGACGCGCTCGTCAGCGCCGTGCACCGAACCGCCCTCGCCAATGGGCTTCCCGCCGTCGATGCGCTCCGCACGCGCGTCGCCGTGCGCACGCACTACCGAATCGCCGACGGTGACCCGGATCATGCCTTCGTCGCCATTGCCGTGCGCATCGGTCCAGGGCGCGAAGCCGACGCCAAGCACCGCTTCCTCGTCGATGTGCTCGATGCCGCGGAGGCCCAGATCGCATCCGATGGTTCCAGCCCCCTCGCCGTCGCCTGGTCGATCGAGCTCACCGAGATCGATCCGAATTTCCGTATCAACCGCAACCATGTGCGAACCCGACTCCAGGAGACGGCCACCCGCTGATGTCGACCTACGAAGAGAACCTCGACGCGGCGGACGAGCATCTCGCTCGCTACTCGGCGTCGCCCACACTGCACCTCATCGGGGGAGAGCTCACGCCGAGCCTGTCGGGGGAGACCTTCGCCAATTCCTCACCCATCGACGGCGCTCATCTCGGCGTGGTGGCTGCCGGTGACGCCGCCGACATCGATGCCGCAGCCCGAGCAGCCCCGAGGCCTTCCCCGCCTGGGCCTCCACCGCCGGGACCGAACGGAAGCGGATCCTTCACGACGTGGCCGATCTCATCACCGAGCGCGCCCACCAGATCGCCGTCACCGAGTGCGTCGACACCGGGCAGACCATGCGCTTCATGTCGCAGGCCGCGCTGCGAGGCGCCGACAACTTCCGCTTCTTCGCCGATCGGGCACCTGGCGCGTCCGACGGTCTGTCGCTGCCCGCACCCGACCACGTGAACTACACGACGCGCACCGCCATCGGTCCGGTCGGGGTGATCACGCCGTGGAACACGCCGTTCATGCTCAGCACCTGGAAGATCGCCCCCGCCCTTGCGGCGGGATGCACGGTCGTGCACAAGCCCGCCGAGTGGAGTCCCGTTCACCGCGCAGCTCCTTGCCGAGATCGCCCTCGAAGCCGGCCTGCCGCCCGGCGTGCTCAACGTGGTGCACGGCATGGGTGAGACCGCGGGCAAGAGCCTCACCGAACATCGGGCCATCAAGGCGATCGCCTTCGTCGGTGAGTCGAGCACCGGCTCGATGATCCAGGCTCAAGGCGCCCCCACCCTCAAGCGGCTGCACTTCGAGCTCGGAGGCAAGAACCCGGTGATCGTCTTCGACGACGCCGACCTCGATCGTGCCCTCGACGCCGTCGTCTTCATGATCTACAGCCTCAACGGTGAACGCTGCACCAGCTCGAGTCGCGGTCCTGGTCCAGGACTCGATCTACGACGAGTTCTGTACGCGTATCGCCGAGAAGATGCGCAACGTGCCGGTGGGTCACCCCCTCGACCCCGCCGCGGTCATCGGGCCGCTCATCCACCCCCGCCATCACGACAAGGTGTGCAGCTACCGGGCCATCGCCGAAGCCGACGGTGCCACCGTGCACGACGGCACGGCGTGGCCCGATGCTCCCGTCGGGGGCACGTACGTGGCGCCCATGCTCTTCACCGACGCCACTCCCCGCATGCGCATCGCCCAGGAGGAGATCTTCGGTCCGGTGCTCACGGCGTTGGCCTTCGCCGACGAGGCCGACGCCGTCAAGATCGCCAACGACGTCGACTACGGCCTCGCCGGCTACGTGTGGACCCGCGACATCGGGCGAGCCCACCGCGTCGCCCACGCGCTCGAAGCGGGCATGATCTGGGTGAACTCCCAGAACGTCCGCCACCTGCCGACTCCCTTCGGCGGCGTGAAGAGCAGCGGCATCGGTCGTGATGGCGGCGACTGGAGTTTCGAGTTCTACATGGAGACCAAGAACATCGCGATCGCCCTCGACACCCACCCGATCCCGAAGCTCGGAGGCTGACGTGAGCCTGTACTACGTGCAGAAGTTCCTCTACGAGCTCAACCGTGACCCTGCGCTCCAAGCGGCCTACGGGTCAGATCGGTTCGCCGTGCTCGGGCCCTACGAGCTCACCGACGAAGAGATCGGCGCGCTCACCGAACCCGACATCGGCCTGCTGTACCACCTCGGCGTGAACGGCCAGATCCTCATGCACTTCGCGGCGCTGCATCACATCGAGTGGGCCGACTATCTCCAGCGGATGCGAGACGGCGTCGAGACGCACGGTCCGGTGCGAGAGGGTGTGTACGCGGTCACCGGCTACGAGGGCGTCGACGAACACTCGGCCAAACTCGGGTACCGGGCAGCTGTGCCCGAAGGAGGAGGAGACTGACATGCCGCTGGTCTACGCAGGCGTCTGTAGCCACGCACCCGGCATCACCGGCCGCGCCGAGCAGGCCGATCCGGATGTGCGCGACCGGTTCTACGCGGCACTCGACGACATGCGGGCGGCCATCGAGCGCACCGGTGCCGAGGCCATCGTCGTGATTGCGGCCGAGCACTTCGCCAACTTCTTCATGGACAACATGCCCAGCTTCGCCGTGGGCATGGCCGACTTCTACGACGGTCCGATCGAAGACCCGGGCTGGCTCGCCATCGAGAAGTTCCGGGCTCCCGGCAACCGCGACCTGTCACGTCGGCTCATCACCGAGATCATGGAGACCGTCGACGTGGCCTACGCCGAGGAATGGCGCTTCGACCACGGCATTGCCGTGCCGCTGCACTTCCTCACACCGGCGTTCGACCTTCCGGTGATACCGGCCAACATCAACTGCCAGGGTCCACCGCTCGCCCCGCTGCATCGAGCATGGGCCTTCGGCGAGGCCCTGCGACGGGCGGCCGACTCGGTGCCCGAACGCATCGCAGTGATCGGCACGGGCGGTATCTCGCACTGGCCGGCCACCCCCGACTCGGGGAAGATCAACGAGCCGTGGGACCGTGACTTCCTCGACCGGTGGTCTCGCAATGATCGCGACGCCCTGCTCGACTACGACGACACCAGGGTGTATGCCGACGCCGGTCAGGGAGGATTCGAGATCCGCACGTTCTTGGCGGTGGCCGCGGCTGCCGCGGGATCCCCGGGCACCGTGCACTTCTACGCGCCCATCCCGATCTTCGCGGTGGGCTGCACCGTCGCCAGCTACGAGATCGATCCCGCGGGCCCGAGCACGCATTGAACGCCCTCTACGGAGTGCTCGGATCCCTCCTGATCGGTGCATCCGACTTCTTCGGCAGCCGGTCCTCGGATCGGTCGGGTTCGCTGGCCACCGTCACGGTTGCCTTCTATGTGGGAGCGACCTTCCTCGCCCTGCTCGCGTTGGCCGGGCGCTACGAGCTCTCGCAGGAGACGATCGTGCTCGGCGCGCTGTCCGGGGTCGGCATCGCCCTCGGCCTCTGGTCGATCTATGCGGGGTTCTCGGCCTCGTCGGTGGCCGTGGTGGCCCCCATCGCCGCAGTCGTGTCGGCCATCGGCCCGGTGGTGGCCGATGTCGTGCGCGGCGACCCACCGACGACGTTGGCCGTGACCGGATCGGCCATCGGCCTGTCGGGACTGGTGATCGCCACCTGGGGCCCCCACGGTCGCCACATCGTGATCGGGCTCGTGTACGGAGTGATGGCGGGCATCGGCTTCGCGTTCGCGCTGCTGTCGGTGGCCGAGACCGATGTGGAAGCGGGGCTGTGGCCCGTGGTGCCGCAACGAGTCGTGTCGGGAGTCATCGTGTCGGTGGTTGCGCTGGCGCTGCGTCGGCCGCTGCTCCCCGCCCGCGGCGACCGGCTGGTGCCGGCGGTGGGCGGCCTGTTCGGCAGCGCCGGCGTGGGTGCCATCGCCATCGGCACCCAGCGCGGATCGATCACGCCGGTTGCGGTCGCCGGCTCGTTCTACCCGGTCGTGACGATCGTGTTGCGATGGCTCTTCGACAGCGAGGCCCTCACCCCTCGCCAGGTCGCCGGCCTCACCCTCGCGTTGGCCGGAATCGTGCTGATCACCCTGGCGTGACCGGCTTCGACGCCGCCGCGATGAGGTCGTCGACCGATGGTCGGTCGTCGGGCCCCTCGCCCCAGAAACCCCACGTCAACGTGCCGTCGGGGCCCACCACGAAGTCACCGCCGAGCTGAAGGGTGTCGTCGGTCGGCCGACGCAGACCGGACAGACCGTCGCTCCTCAGAATCTCGATGTAGCGGCGCAGGGCTCGGATGCCCCACACGCGCCACACCGAACCCCGACCGAGGCCGAAGGCCCGGTAGGACGCGCGATCACCGTCGACGAGAACCGTAAGGCCGAGCTCGTTCCGGCGCCGGTACGCCGAGGCGACGCCCCTGGTCGTGAAGGTGACCACGGCAACCGTCGTATCTGGGGGGAACTCGGCGAGCCGATCGCCGACGGCGACCGCATGGGCGGCACAGGGCAGTCAATGGATGTGTCGATGAAAGATCAGGACCACGGCGTGGCCACGATGGTCGACCAGGCGCCACGAGCGGCCTTCGGTGTCGACGAGGTCGACAGCAGGTGCGGGCCGGCCGATCGGGGGACGTTCGAGCATGGTCATGAGTCTCGCAGCCCCCGCTCGGTGAGCGACGGCGTGCCACAATCACCGTCATGACCTTCACCACTCTCGTTTCCGGCATCGACTTCGGCGAGGGACCGAGGTGGCGCGACGGTCGGCTGTGGTATTCAGACTTCTACCAGCGACAGGTTCGATCGGTCGACATGGCCGGCAACCAACGGGTGGAGCTCGAGATCGACGATCAGCCGTCGGGACTGGGCTGGTTGCCCGATGGCCGTCTGCTGGTGGTGGCCATGCGCTCGCAGCGGGTGCTCCGAGTGGAGCCCGACGGTTCGGTCGTGACCCATGCCGACCTTTCCGGTCTGGTCGACAACCTCTGCAATGACATGGTGATCGACGGCGACGGCCATGCGTGGGTCGGCAACTTCGGCTTCGACCTCGTGGCGGGCGGGCCCTTCGCCACGACTCGGCTCGTGCATGTCACTCCCGATGGTGCCACGACGATGGTGGGTGACGAGCTGGCCTTCCCCAACGGCGCAGTGATCACTCCCAATGGCGCCACGCTGATCGTCGGTGAGACGTTCGGCTCCCAGTACCGCGCCTTCACGATCGATGGCGACAAGTCGCTGACGCACGGGCGGGTGTGGGCTCGCGTCGAGGGCTCGTTCCCCGATGGCTGCGCCCTCGACGCCGACGGCGGCATCTGGTTCGCCGACGCGGCCGGGGGTCGATGCGTTCGGGTGGAAGAGGGTGGCGCCGTCACCCACGAGCTGGCCACGCCCCAGCCCGTCTACGCATGCATGCTCGGCGGGCCCGACGGGCGCACCCTGTTCGCGCTCACCGCGGTCGACTCGCATCCCGACAAGGCAGCCGGAACCGCCACGGGAACCATCGAGATCACCACCGTCGGGTCACCGCACGCGGGTCTGCCCTGATCTCGACGAGAGAGCGCGTCACCGACGCCAGGGTGCGGGAACGAAGCGCGTCGTACGGGCCGCATAGGCCGCGTACTCCGGGTACCGACGGTTCAGCCGCGTCTCCTCCCAGCGCGCCTTGACGACGAAGAAGACCACCAGCGCAACGCCGACGGCGACACCCGCGACGCTGCCCGACCGGAGCACGAGGCCGACCGTCACCAGCAGCACTCCGGAGTAGATCGGATGGCGGACATTCCGGTACAGGCCGTCGGTGGTCAGATGACCCGAAGCCGACGGCACCGGCGTGGGCGTCAGAGCCGAACCCAGCCGCAGCGCGGCACTGACGGCCACGGCGAGCCCGACCACACCCAGCACCACCGACAACACCTCCACCCACGTGGGCGTCGGCCAGTGATCCTGCTTCGGAACGAGCACCAGCGCGACGAGCAGAACTCCCTGGGCGCCCACGAACATCCACCCGGTCGTGCGCTCGTCCATCCGTCGAGCCTAGAGCTCCCCGATGGCTCGAATCCGACGGGCTGGCATCGGTGTGGCTCCGGCCCGCCGTACTAGGGTCGCCCCGATGCCCTCTCTGTTCGCCGAGTACGAAATGGCCCGCGGCTACGACGAGGTGTTCGCCGCCGATGGCACCGTTCGGCCACGCTATGACCGGATCGTCGAGCGGTTCGGTCAGCTCGATGCAACCGATCTCCGCCGGGTCGAGGCGATCATCGCCGACGAGTTCCGGCGCCTCGGCATCACCTTCACCGTGTACAGCGACGACGAAGGGATCGAGCGCACCTGGCCCATGGATCTGTTTCCCCGGGTGATCGCAGCCAACGAGTGGAGTGAGCTCGAACGCGGCCTCGAACAACGGGTCACCGCCCTGAATCGCTTCCTGGACGATCTCTACGTCGGCGAGCGTGCGGCGGTGCTCGATGGCCTCGTCCCGGAATGGCTCGTCACCAGCTCCACCGGCTTCGAGCGCAACGCCTTCGGCATCCCGGTGCCCTACGGCGCGCACTGCATGATCGCGGGAATCGATCTCGTCCGAGGCAGCGACGGGGGCTACGCCGTACTCGAGGACAATCTCCGCAACCCCAGTGGAATCTCCTATGTGGTCGAGAACCGGGCTGCGATGGCCAAGGCGTTCCCCAACCTGTTCGACGACCACACGGTCCAGCCCGTCGACCAGTACGGCGCCATGTTGCGGGCGACCCTCGAATCGGTGGCGCCGGTCCCGGCCGGTGACTCGCCGACCATCGTCGTCCTCACCCCTGGCGTCTACAACTCGGCGTATTTCGAGCATGCGTTCCTGGCCCGATCGATGGGAGTCGAGCTGGTCGAGGGCCGCGATCTCGTGGTCGACGGTCAGGTCGTGTACGCGCGAACCATCGGCGGCCTGTCACCGATCGATGTGATCTATCGTCGCATCGACGACGAGTTCCTCGACCCGGTGGCGTTTCGACCCGACTCGACGCTCGGCGTTCCCGGCCTTCTCGGTGCGATACGCGCCGGCACCGTCACGGTGTGCAATGCGCTGGGCAACGGCGTGGCCGACGACAAGGCCGTGTACGCCTACGTGCCCGAGTTGATCAGGTACTACATGGGCGAAGAGCCCGTGATCCCCAACGTCACGACCTATCTCATGTGGGAGGACGAGCAGCGGGAGTCGGTGCTCGGTCGTCTCGACGAGCTGGTGATCAAGCCGGTGGCCGAGTCGGGCGGGTACGGCATCGTGATCGGTCCACACGCCACCGACGAGGAGCTGGCGTTGGCCCGCCGCAACATCGTGGACGACCCTCGCAACTGGATCGTGCAGGAGGTCGTCGATCTGTCGAGCCTGGCCAGTCTGGCCGGTGACCACCTCGAACCGCGCCACCTCGATCTGCGCCCGTTCGTGCTCACCGGCGAGCGAACGCAGGTCTTCCCCGGTGGGCTCACCCGCGTGGCCATGCGGAAAGGCTCACTGGTCGTGAACTCCTCGCAAGGGGGCGGCTCGAAGGACACGTGGGTCCTGGCCGAGGAGACCGCCGACGATGGGGCCAGAGCATCGTGATCCTCGTCCGGCACGCCGAATCGCTCTTCTGGGCCGGCCGCTACCTCGAGCGGGCTGAATGCACGTCGAGGTGGCTCGACGTGGCCAGTCGCACCGCCATGCATCTGTTGCCCGACGAGGCGGCGACCGAATGGTCCGAGCTGCTGCGGGCACTCGATCTGAAGGGCGACTTCGAGGCGAGCCAGAAACGAGCGGTCCGTCGTGATGTGGCCACCTTCCTGCTCTCGGCCCCGGAGAATCCCGGTTCGGTGCGGTCGTCGGTCGAGGCCCTCCGTGAGAACCTGCGGGTGGCTCGCGACCGCGTCCCCGTCGAGCTGTGGGAGCAGACGAACCACCTCCACCTCAAGGTGTCCCAGCTCGATGTCGAGGCCACCTACGACCGCGGATCGCACGAGATCTACTCCATGATCCGCGAGGGGTGCCAGACGATAAGTGGTGTGCTGGCCGAAGCCATGACCCGCGACGAAGGGCACGCCTTCCTCGGGCTCGGTCGCATGCTCGAACGTTCGGTGCTCACGCTCGGGCTGTTGAAGGTGTCGTTCACCAATCCGCGCGGCGTCTTCGACGGCGAGCGCATTCTTCGATCGTCGAGTGCGCTCCAGGCCTACCGGCGATTGCACGGACATCGAAACGATCCGGTGACCACCGCCCTGTTCCTCCTCGATGCGCGCGACGTCCCTCGGTCGGTGTTCTCGTGCCTCCGCCAAGCCGAGGCCCGCCTCGCCATGCTCCGGACCGGAACGCTGTCGGTGAGCCTCCCCGAGCAGCTGGCCGGTCGCCTCCGATCACGTCTGGAGTACGGTGAGATCGTCAGCCGTCTCGCCGACGATCCCGCAACCGTGCTCGCCGAGGTCGACGACGAGGTCCGGGCGCTCGCCGAGTCGGTGACCACCGAGGTGTTCCGTCCGCTGGGCGAAGCCATCATTCACACCCAGTTCGTGCGACCCGGACGGACTCGCTGATGCGACTCGACATCCGCTACCGGCTGAGCTTCGTGTACGACGCGCCCGTGTGGGACTCCCAGAACGAGATCCGTGTGCGGCCGAGCGACCGGCCCGGTCAGCGAGTGATCTCCCACCGCCTCACCACTGCGCCCGCTGCGCGCCTCCTGACCTTCACCGACTACTGGGGCACCGTCGTCGACCATGTCGGTGTGCGCGAACCGCACTCGACCTTCGAAGTGGTGGCCGAGGCGTCGGTGGAGACCGCGGCGGTCGCCCAGACCGGTCGAGCAGTGCCGATCGAAGCCGTGGCCGACTCGAGTTTCGTGCTCGATCATGTCGAGTACCTCACCGAGTCGATCCACACCGCCGGCACCAGGGCCGTCGCCGACCGAGCCGCATCGGCCAGCGCCCATTCGACAACGGTCTGTGATCGTGTCGATGTCATCGTCGACACCGTGCATGAGATGCTCGTCTACGAGGGTTCCGCCACCGACATCGGCGTGTCGATCGCCGACCTGGTCGCCGGCGGCAAGGGCGTCTGTCAGGACTACGCGCACCTCACCATCGCCATGCTGCGCGGCGTCGGAATCCCCGCCCGGTACGTATCGGGCTACCTGTTCGCCTCCGACGAACGCACAGTCGACGACGGCGATCCCGACCAGGTGAGCGTCCAAACCCACGCCTGGGTCGAAGCCGCGGTGCCCGGGCACGGCTGGTATCCCGTCGATCCGACGAACCGGCAGGTCGTCACCGATCGCCACGTGGTGATCGGCCACGGTCGGGACTACGACGACGTCGCTCCCGTACGGGGTGTGTTCGCAGGAACCGCCACGCCCTCTGTCGAGGCCGAAGTCGTGATCGCCCGCATGGGTCCGGCCGCACGATCGGTGATCACCGACGCGCCAAGACGGATCGACGACGGGCAGTTCGAGGCCCGCGAACGCCTGCAGCAACAGCAGCAGCAGCAATAGCCGGCCTCATTCGGCGAGCACGGCGTCGATGTCGGCGATGAGCCGGTCGATCTCACCCAGCAGCTCGGCGCGTTGGGCTCCTGGGTCGGCAGGCGTTGGGGTGTCGAGGCTGCCGAGGAAGTCGTTGGTCTCGTCGATGTAGGCGTTCATCTCCTCGAGGAACATGTGGGTGTCGTGGAGACTCGTGGCGATCTCGGCGTCGGTGGGTGGCGTGGTCGTTGCAGACGGTGAGGCACCGGTACCGGCGGCGAGCCCGGTGCGATAGCCATCGGCGGCCTGGCCGAGTCGAGCGTCGACCACGACGTTGAGGGTGGCCAGGAGATACGGGTTGTCGGTGTACTGCGCCGCCACGTCTTCGACCTCGTCGGCGATGGTTGCGGTGACGAAGCTCTGCGTCGTCTCCCGTGCGGTGAGACGGGCCACGCCGCTGACGCCGTCGTCGACGTAGCGGGCGGCGACGCTGGTGGCCAGCTCCTTCGCTCCCTTGACCGCGCCACCGCTCAGGCCGGGTATCGGCACGAGCCCCACGCCGTGGGCGACGGCATTGGCCATGTCGCCCTTGGCGAGGTAGTAGAGCATCATCGCGCCGTCGATGGCATCGCCGAGCACCGGAACGAAGGTGGCCCAGTCGAGAATCGACAGGAAGTCGATGCCACCGGTGTCGTGCCAGGCTCCGTCGTCGAGAACCCGTTGGGCTGCCGCCCGCAACTCGGGTGGAAGGTCGGGCCGAGCGAGGAAGGCCTCGAAATCGGCCTTCGACAACACGCCGTCGGTCTCGCCACCGTGGGCGGCGATGTCGATTTCGGCGCCGGAGAAGATGAGGGTCGACCAGGCGCCGACGTGGGCCTCGAACGCGTCGAGGGCGCCGAGGGCGAGCGGTGCCCTGTCGGCCCACCCACCGCCGTCACCGTCGATGAAGCCGTCGCGATAGAGGTCTTCGAGGTAGTCGTCGTCTCCCTCGGCGGTGGCGACGGCGGCCAGGAATGCAGGGTTGGCGATCAGCCAGGCGGCGGCGGCCGCCGCCTCCCCGTGCAGGTGCTCGGCGGCCCACTCGAGGTCGTCCCTGCTCAGCACGCCGTCGGCACCGAACTGGCCGCCACGCGTCTCGATGAGACCGAAGGCCGGCCGGATCTCGGCCAGGGCGCGTAGCCCGGAGTTGAACCCTTCGCCGCCGAACACGACGCTGCGGACACGGGTGCCCAGATCTCGGGCGTCGGCTCGGTTCTGCTCGGCCAACGCCTCGAGGCGGAGATCGTGGGGAAATGGGCAGACATCGAGCAGCCCGCCGGTCTCGTCGAGGTCGAGACGAAGCGGCCCACGATTGGCATCGAGGGCCTCGGCCGTCCAGGCCAGGTGGTTCACGAGCGTGCCGGCCGCTTCGGGATCGAGGAGGAGAAGATCACCCACGAAGTATCATGCAACTACATGAAATATAATAAAGCAACACCAAGCACTACGAGAGTTGATCGCGGTCGGCGATCTCCAGCAGCATCGCTCCCAGCTCGGCGGGCCGGTTCTCCGGAATCATGTGGCCGGTCGCGATCTCGCGGTAGGTCCATGCGGGGTGGTTCCGGAACCGCTCGCCGAATGGCCCGAAGGGATCATCACCGGCGTGATCGGGCCTCGCCTTGATGTAGGTGCGTCCGAACGGATACTCCTCCAGTGGTCGGGTCAGCCGCACTGCCTCGGTGAAGGTTGCGAGGGGCTGGGCCACCCGACGGGCGGTCCACCACGCCGTGACGTCGGGGTCATCGAGCTCTCGCGGCGTAGGCGGTATCGACCAGGGGTCATCCGGAGCCCGCCGACCTCGAGGCATGTCCACGAGGTCGGCCACCGACTGTCCGTCGGAAGGCACGAACGCGTCGAGATACACGAGGTGACGCACCCGCTCGGCAACGTGTTCGAGCGCGCCGGTCACGACCATCCCTCCGTAACTGAACCCGAGCAGCACGATGTCGTTCAGGTCCTCGAAGAGCACCTGGTTCACCACGTCGTCGATGTGGGTGCGCAAAGTGATTTGGGGGCCGGTGAGATGCACGCGCTCCCCGATGCCGGTGAGGCTGGGGGTGAACACCTCGTGCCCTTCGGCCTGCAGGATCGGGCGCACCAGCCGGAAGCCGTGCGCGCCACCCCACGCTCCGTGCACGAGTACGAACGTCGTCATGTCTGCTCCCATGGTTCATACGACAACTCCGACGGGATGCAGTCGCGATGATCGGGCTCGGGATCGACAGGGAAGCGAACCGCCAGGATGGTGTCGGCGCCGTCACGGAAGGCCTTGGCGATTCGGTGCATGCCGTCCATCACCCGTCCGTCGGCGCCGAGGATGATCGGGTGACTCAGATCGGCCTGCTCGATCAGTCGGGCATGGTCGACCACCGAGCGGACGGTGGCCGGATGGTCGGGCCCGAACCAGTAGACCTTGTCGTACTCGGGCTCCAGGTCACCGACGTTCAGCCGTTCGACCGGAAGATCGCGGGCCAGCTCGATCAGCCGGTGCACGTCCCAGGCGTCGAGCCGTCTCGTGCCGGGTATGAAGTGGTATTGCCGTCGCACTTCCCGGAACTCTACGCCACTCGCCGCCGGCCGATCTCGTGCGCGACCATGGTGCCATGAGCATCGATCTCACCGTCTACCCGCCCATCGCCTACGACACGAAGCGGGTCGAGCCCGACTCGGTCGACGACATCCGGGCCCTCCGCAAATGGGAGGCGGCCATCGGATATCGGCTCTTCGGTGCGCTGCGCTACGGACAGCTGGGTGACGGGCACGTGACGGCACGCGATCCGGAGCTCACCGATCACTTCTGGGTGCTCGCGTACGGGGTTCCGTTCCGATCGGCAACCGTGCACGACCTCACGCTCGTGGCCCCCGATGGCCGCATAGTCGAGGGTCCTCCCGCCGCTGAGATCAATCACGCGGCCTACAACATCCACCATCCGATCTTTTCGGCCAATGCCAGCGTCGCCGGCGCCGCCCACACCCATACTCCGTACGGGACGCCGTGGTCGGCCAACGCCGAACCGTTCCGACCCATCAGCCAGGAGTCGTGCAGTTTCGTCTTCGACCAGGGGCTCTACGGCGGAGACGATCTGGAGGTGGTCGACACCGCAGGGGGCGAACGCATCGCGGCCGCGCTCGGCGACCACAAGGTGTGCATCCTGCGCAACCACGGTCTGCTCACCGGCGGTGACTCACCCGGCACCGCGGTGGGCTGGTTCGTCATGGCCGAACGGGTTGCCGAGGTGCATGTGAAGGCGCCTCGAGGTCAGGCCATCTCCGAGGAGGCGGCCAAGGAGGTGGCCCGCTCCATGGGTGATCCCGGTGTCGGTTGGCGAAGCTTCCAGTGGCTCGCCCGCGACCTGGTGCCCGACCCGTCGGTGGTGCTCTGAACGCGCCGTTCAGCCGGTTCGCAGGCGCACGAACCGCTCGATCTCCTCGATGGTGCCCGCCACCACGAGCAGGTCGTCTCGGCCCACCACGGTGGTCGGCGTGGCGTAGGTGAACTGCTCGCCGGGCGACTTGATGCTCACCACCGTCACGCCGTACTTCTGGCGCAGACCCGACGCGGAGAGCGTCTCACCCACGACCGAAGTGGGCGCCTGCACCTCGGCCAGCACGAAGTGCTCGTCGACCTGGAAATAGTCGACGACCTGACCCGTGACGACGTGGGCCACCCGCTCGCCCATCTGCTTCTCGGGCTGAACCACGTGGTGGGCGCCGACGCGGCTCGAGGATGCGGCGGTGCTCATCGGTGATCGCCTTGGCCCAGATGGTCCGACAGCCGACATCGCCGAGCGCGGCGGTGGCCAGGACACTGGCCTCGATGCCGGTGCCGATGGCGACCACCACCGCATCGAAGTCGGCCGCGCCGAGCTGCTTGAGCGCAGCCGTGCTCGAACCGTCGGCCACGGCCACGTGGGTCAGGCGATCGGCCCACTTGTTCACCAGATCGGGATCGGTGTCGATCGCCATCACTTCGACGCCCAGTTCCTCGAGGGTCGTGGCGAGCGCGGTCCCGAACCGGCCGAGCCCGACGACGAGCACGGTCTCCGCGGCCGGCTTGTCCTCTTCTCGCAGGTCGTCGAACCAGTTGCGCAGCGTTGACATGTGCCACTCCTCGGGCACGCCCGGCGGCTCACCCGACGATCAGGTCTTCCTCGGCGTACTCGTACTTCTTGGCGTCTCGCCGCAACAGTACTGCCGTGCCGAAGGTGATCGGTCCGACGCGGCCGACGAACATCAGGACGATCACCACGAGCTTGGCGAGCGGTGCGAGACCTCCGGTGATCCCGGTCGAGAGCCCGACGGTGCCGAAGGCCGAGGCCGACTCGAACAGCAATCGGATCGGGTCGATGTCGGGTTCGATGAGCGACAGGACGAAGGTGGCGGTGCCGACGGTGCCGAGCGCAGCCACGACCAGCGACAGGGCCTCGCCCTGCACCAGCGGTCGGATCGTGCGGTCGAACATCGTGACGCTCTTGTCGTGACGCAGCTCGGAGATGGTGGCTTTCACCACGACGGCGAGCGTCGAGGTCTTGATGCCGCCACCGGTCGACGCGTCCGCTGGCGCCGATGACCATGAGGAGGATCAACAACAGCAGCGTGGCGTTGCGCATGGCGACCGGCGCGAACGTGTCGAAGCCGGCCGTGCGGGCGGTGGCCGACTGGAAGAAGCTGGCCAGCACCTTGGTGGCCACCGACTCGTTGCCGATCGTGGCCTGGTTCGTCCACTCGATGAGGAGGATCAGGACCGTGCCGCCGGCCAGCAACCCTGCCGTCACCGCCAGCGAGACCTTGGTGTGCAACGACCATGCGTGCGGTGTGCGCCATCGCCGGCGCAGCTCGAAGACCACCGGGAAGCCGATGCCGCCGAGGATGAAGGCCCCGGCCAGCACGAGGTTGAGGTACCAGTCGCCGAGGTACCGGCCGAGTCCACCCGCCACGTTGGAGAACCCGGCGTTGTTGAACGCCGAGACGCTGTGGAACAACCCGAGGTGCAGCGAGTGCCGCAGCGTGTTCTCGCTGTCCATGGCGAACCGGAAGGTGAGCAGGGCCGCGACCACCACTTCGGTGACGACCACGAAGACCACGATGCTGCGCACCAGCCGTCGCAGCACGCCGAGGTCGGCCACCCCGATCTCCGCGCCGGCCAAGAGGCCGGCCCGAACGCCCATGCGCCGACTCACAACCAGACCGACGAAGCCGGCGAGGGTCATGATGCCGAGCCCGCCGACCTGCATCAGTACGACCAGGACCAGCTCGCCGAAGCGCGACCATTCGGCGCTCGTGTCGACCACCGTGAGGCCGGTGACGGTGACCGCGGAGACGGCGGTGAACATCGAGTCGCCGATGCCGATGCCCTCGACCCCCTGTCGATGCGAGATCGGCAGCGACAGGAGAAAGCCGCCGGTGAGGATGAACGCCGCGAACGCCGCGACCACGAGCACGCCGGGGTGGGATGCCCGCTTCACCATCGTGGTGCCGCCGGCCGCTGACATGGCATGGCACGAGTATGGCCGCTGCGGCTCGACGAACACCGACTCCCGACGCCACGATGCACTCGCACGCCCGCGGATTCTCTAGGATCGTCGCCATGTCGCTGTCGTTCGGCCGCCCGATGGTGGCCATTCCCGGTCCGTCGATCGTCCCCGATCGGGTGCTCGCCGCCATGCATCGTCCGATGCCCAACATCTACTCGGGCGAGCTTCCCGATCTCGCCTACGAGCTGATCGACGAACTACCGGCGATCGCCCGCACCGAGGGGCGGGCCTTCGTGTCGATCTCGAACGGTCACGGCGCCTGGCAGATGGCCATCTGCAACACGCTCAGTCGAGACGACACCGTCTTGGTGCTCGAGTCCGGCCGCTTCGCCACCATCTGGGGGGAGATGGCGGCCCTGTCGGGGGTGCGGATCGAGACGGTGCCCGGTGACACCCGATGCGCCGTCGACCCGGAGGCCGTCACCGCCCACCTCCTCGACGACACCGAACGCCGTATCAAGGCCATCCTCATGGTGCAGACCGATACGAGTACCTCCGTGCGCAACGACATCCCGGCGGTTCGAGCGGCGATCGACGCGGCCGATCATCCCGGCGCTGCTCTTCGTCGACTGCATCGCATCGATGGGATGCGAGCGCTTCGAGATGGACGCGTGGGGTGTCGACATCGCGGTGGCCGGCTCGCAGAAGGGCTTGATGGTGCCGCCCGGGTTGAGCTTCTGCTGGGCCAACGACAAGGCACTGGCGGCATACGAGACCGCGGATCTGCGAATCGGCTACCTCGACTGGGCCCCCCGGCTCAAGCCCGAAGCGCCGTACTTCCTGTTCGCCGGCACCCCGCCCATCGGTCATCTGTACGGCCTGCGAGAAGCGCTGAACATGATCGCCGAGGAGGGTCTCGAGAACGTGTGGCATCGCCACGAGGTGCTGGCCGGTGCCGTGCACGCGGCGATCGCGGCATGGTCGACGCCCGACGGCATCGACTTCAACATCATCGATCCCCCGGCGCGATCCAACGCCGTCACCACCGTGCTGACCCGCACGATCGATGCCGACGAGCTCCGCCAGATCGCCGAGGACCAGACCGGGCTGGTTCTCGGTCTCGGCATCGGTGGTCCCGGACAGCCACGATTTCGAATTGGCCACATGGGCCACCTCAACCCACCCATGCTGCTGGGCACGCTCGGCACGATCGAGGCCGTGCTCACCTCGATGGGCGCCCCGATGGGTGCGTCGGGCGCGGCGGCCGCCGCCGGCCACATCGCGTCGGCCCTCTGACCATCACCTCCTCACGAAGAGGAGCGGCGGGGGGCGAGGTCGGCTTCGGTGAGGGCGAGGTCGCGGCAGAACGCGGGGGAGTGGCTCGCCCTGCACGATGGCGCTGACCACGGCTCCCGACGCCGGTGAGGTCTGGATGCCGGTGCCGCCCTGGCCCACCATCCAGCAGAAGCCGTCGACCTCGTCGTCCCATCCGAGGACCGGATCGCGGTCGGGGGTGAAGGTGCGCAGGCCGGCCCACGTGGTCTTCACGCTGCGGATGTCGAGGATGGTCAACTCGTTGATGGCATCGATGGCTCGGGCCACGTCGATCTCGTCGGGGCGCGCGTCGCACGGTTCGCTGAGCGTCTCGTCGGCGGGGGAGCACAGAACTTGCCCGCCGGCCTCGGGCTTGAAGTAGCAGCGCCTCGGTTCGAGATCGTGGTTCACGAAGGGCCACGACGCAGTGTCGAAGTCGGTCTGCACGGTGAACGCGGTGCGGCGTCGGGGTTCGAGTCCCAACGGTCGGGCACCGGCCATCCGACCGATCACGTCGCCCCATGCACCCGCCGCATTCACGACAATCGGTGCCTCGAAGGTCCCGGCGTCGCTCGCGACGGTCCACGCTCCACGGTTCCGGGACAGACTGCGCACTGTGGCGTCACGTTCGATCGAGGCGCCATGGTGTCTTGCGCCTCGGACGAATGCCTGGTGCAGGGCCATCACGTCGAGCGTTGCCGCATCGGGTTCCCAGACGCCGGCCGCGACGACCCCCGGGCGGATCGCCGGGGCGAGCTCGAGGATCTCGGCTTCGTCGAGGAGGCGGATCGACGGGACCAGGGCCGCGCCGGCTGCGGCCCTCTCGGTGAGCTCGGCGACGGCATCGGGCCCACCGACATCGAGCATTCCCTCGGGGTTCAGGAGCGGCACGTCGGCCCGGCCGTCGGCCTGCGACTCGAGAAACGCCCGTGACCCGATGCTCAGCCGTCGGTTGACCGGTCCGCCGTAGTTCTCGAGGAAGATCGCCGCCGAGCGACCGGTGGTGTGATGGGCCAGCTGCTTCTCGCGCTCGAGCAACGCGACCTGGCAGTGCGGCGCCAAGTGCGAAGCGGCGGTCACTCCTGCGATGCCTCCGCCGATGATCACGACGTCCACCCGATTCATTGCGTTGGCCACTCCCGGACGCTACCGGCTGCCGGGCCGACGGTTCGTCGCCGCGGTGCGGCGCCCTGGGTCTGGTTGAATGAAGTCGAGCCGCCCCGGCGATCGCCTCCTGAAAGGTCCCTCGATGTCGGCATCCCTGCAGGATCGAGTCGTCGTCGTCACCGGGGCGGGCAACGGCATCGGTCGAGCCATCGCCGAGCGGTTCGGCGCGGTTGGCGCGAAGGTGGCCGTGAACGACGTGCGGCGCGATGCTGCGGGCGAGGTGGCCGACGCCATCGGCGCAGCCGGCGGCACAGCCATCGCGTGCGTCGCCGATGTGTCCGACACTGCCGCCGTGGCCTCGATGTTCGAGTCGGTGGTGACGGCCTACGGCACGATCGACGTCCTCGTGAACAACGCCGCGATCGTGTCGCCCATGCTGCACTTCCTCGAGGCCGACGCCGACTGGTTCCGGCGCATCGTCGACGTGAACCTGATGGGCACGATCTGGTGCAGCCGCGAGGCCGCCCACGTGATGGTGCGTCAGGGGTCGGGTGTCATCATCAACATGAGCTCGGGTGGTGCCACGCTGGCCCACCGCCAGTTCACCTCCTACGACGCCACCAAGGGCGGGGTCGAGGCCCTCACTCGTGCCATGGCCCTCGATCTCGGCCCCTACGGCATCCGGGTCAATGCCCTCATGCCGGGATCCGTCGACACCAGTGGCCTCGACCTCGAACAGCGCCGATTGCGGGGCGCCAACGTGCCGCTCGAGCGGATCGGCGATCCGGCAGACCTGGCCGGTCCGGCCGTGTTCCTGGCCTCCGACGACGCCGGGTACGTCACCGGCGACGTACTGAGGGTCGACGGCGGCATGCTGGCCCAGCAACGCTCGGCCACCGTCGACATCTGCCCACCGTCGGGCTTTCCCACAACCGGATCGCTGCGCACCGTCGCCGAGCTCGACGGAGTCCACGAATGAGCGCGCGGCTGGGGGTCGACGTCGGGGGCACCTTCACCGATGTCGTCCTCGAGGTCGACGGAACCCTCACCTCCGTCAAGGTCCTCACCACCCACCAGGCGCCCGAGCAAGGGATCCTCGACGCCGTCGATGTCGTGCTGACCGAGACCGGCGTGGCCATCGAGGCACTGAGCACGATCATCCACGGCACCACATTGGCCACCAACGCGCTCATCGAACGGCGGGGGGCCAAGACCGCTTTCGTCACCACGGCAGGGTTTCGCGACGTGATCGAGACCCGAACCGAGAGCCGCTTCGAGCAGTACGACCTGAATCTGGTCTTGCCGGCGCCGC
Organism: uncultured Acidimicrobiales bacterium; assembly: GCA_963700995.1. Classification (GTDB taxonomy): domain Bacteria; phylum Actinomycetota; class Acidimicrobiia; order Acidimicrobiales; family JAHEJN01; genus JAHEJN01. The sequence goes on along the minus strand of CAVOZP010000003.1, from coordinate 319,554 downwards.
TCATCGAGCGCCGTCATCGCCACACGGTCACCGAGCGCCTCTCGGCTTCCGGCGAGGTGTTGGTGCCCCTCGACGAGGCCCAGGCCGTCGGGGTGATCGACCAGTTGGCGACCGGGGGCTACGAGGCCGTTGCCGTCGGCTTTCTCCACAGCTACGTCGATGCGCGCCACGAGCGACGGTTCGGCGAGCTCGTGGCCGAGCGACTCCCCGATGTGGTCCTGTCGTTGTCGGCCGATGTCTCGCCGCAGATGCGCGAGTTCGAGCGGTTCAACACGGTCTGCGCCAATGCCTTCGTGCAGCCGGTGATGGCCACCTACCTTCACCGGCTCGAGGCCGAGCTGGCCCGTCGTGGCGCAGTCTGTCCGGTGTTCCTGATGCATTCGGGTGGCGGGCTGATGTCGCTCGAGGACGCGGCTCGATTCCCGGTTCGTCTGGTCGAGTCGGGTCCGGCCGGTGGCGCGATCTTCGCCGCCGACATCGCCGAGCGCTACGGGCTCGACCGGGTGCTCTCCTACGACATGGGCGGAACCACCGCCAAGATCTGTCTCATCGAGGGACACACTCCGCACACGGCCAAGACCTTCGAGGTCGCTCGCACCCATCGATTCACCAAGGGCAGCGGCATGCCCATCTCCATCCCGGTGATCGAGATGATCGAGATCGGTGCCGGCGGTGGGTCGATCGCCTCCGTCGATGTGCTCGGCCAGATCCGAGTGGGGCCTGAGTCGGCCGGATCCGAACCCGGGCCCGCCTCCTATCAGTTGGGTGGCACGCGGCCGACGGTCACCGACGCCAACCTGGTGCTCGGCCGGTTGTCGGCGGACACCTTCGGTGCCGAGAGCATCGACCTCTCGAGCGACGTAGCGGGCACCGCCATCGTCGATGGCGTGGGTGTGTTGCTGTCGGTCGACGCCACCGACGGGGCCATCGGCATCGTGGAGGTGGTCGACGAGAACATGGCCAATGCCGCACGGGTGCACGCGGTGGAGAACGGCAAGGACCTGTTGGGCTTCACCGTGGTCGCGTTCGGCGGCGGCGCCCCCCTGCATGCCGGCCGGCTGTGCGACAAGCTCGGCGTCGACCAGCTGCTCGTGCCTCCCGGTGCGGGCGTCGGTTCGGCCATCGGGTTCCTCCGGGCGCCCTTCGCCTACGAGGCCATCCGCAGCCATTACGAGCGCATCGACCGGTTCGACCACGAGGCGGTCAACCACCTCCTGGCCGAGCTCACGGCCGAGGCCGATGGATTCGTTCGGGGCGGAACCACCGACGAGCGGCTGGTCGAGCGGTGGGTGCACATGCGGTACGCGGGCCAGGGCTGGGAGATCCCGGTTCGGTTGGGCGACGGTGCGTTCGACGCGCTGAGTGCGCAGCAACTGGCCGTTCGCTTCGAGAAGTCATACGAGGAGTATTTCGGACGGGCCATCGAGGGGCTTGCCATCGAGGCCGTGAGCTGGGCCGTTCGCGTCGCGACCCCGAGGCCATCGGTCGAGCCCGTGGCGATCGTCGACGCGTCGTACGAAGTCGTCTCGGACCGCACCCGCTTGGTGCACGACTCGGCCACCGGCGGCGCCGTCGAGGCCGCCGTCGTCGAACGACACGCGCTCGAACCGGGCCATCGGGTGAGGGGACCCGCGGTCATCGTCGAAAGCCAGACCACCACGTGGATCGGGTCGCGGCACGAGGTCGTCGCCCAGGCCGACGGTTGCCTGCTCGTTCGGCTCGGGGAGCCGGCCCGACGATGAAGACCGATTTCGCCCACCAAGTGATGTGGAACCGTCTCATCTCGGTCGTCGAGGAGCAGGCGCTCACGCTCATTCGCACGGCGTTCAGCACCAGCGTCCGCGAAGCAGGCGATCTTTCGGCCGGCGTGTTCGACGTGCAGGGCCGCATGATCGCCCAGGCCGTCACCGGCACGCCGGGCCACGTCAACACCATGGCGGCAGCCGTCGGTCATTTCATCGACGACATCGGTCCCCACCGCATCTACGACGGCGACGCGTACGTCACCAACGACCCGTGGAAGGGCACCGGTCACCTCCACGACATCACCGTCGTCACCCCCGTGTTCAACGAGGGCCGACTCATCGGCTACTTCGCGTGCACCTGTCACGTGGTCGACATCGGCGGGCGGGGCTACGGTCCCGACGCCCACGAGGTTTACGAGGAGGGACTGTTCATCCCGATCATGAAGTTCGTCGATCGGGGAGAGCTGAACCGCGATCTGGTGAACATCGTGCACCACAACGTTCGGGAGTCGAACCAGGTGGTCGGCGACATCCACGGCCTCGCAGCGTGCAACGAGACCGGTCGCCGGCGCCTGCTCGACATGCTCGCCGAGTTCGAGATCGCCGATCTCGACGACCTTGCCGCGTTCGTCTTCGCCCGCACGCGTGCGGCCACGCTCGAACGGCTGGCAGTGCTGCCGCCGGGCACCTACACGAACACCATGGAGGTCGACGGGTACAACGACGAGGTCACCCTTGCCGTCACCCTCACCATCGGGACCGAGGGCGTCCATGCCGACTTCACGGGCACGTCGCCGACCAGCCCGTTCGGCGTGAACGTGCCCCTCGGGTACGCCCAGGCGTACTTCACCTACGCACTGTTGTGCGCCCTCGCCCCCGAAGTGCCCAACAACTTCGCCTCGCTCGAGCCCTTCACCGTGAGTGCGCCGCCCGGGGTGATCCTCAACGCCGTGCACCCCGACCCGGTCTCGGTCCGCCACGTGATCGGCCACTTCGTCACCGACCTCACCCTGGGGGCCGTCGCCGACGTGTTGCGCGACCGGATACCGGCCGAGGGAGCGGGTGCCCTGTGGAACTTCCAGGTGAGCGCCCGGGCCGCGGCCGGCCACACGGCGGCCGACCGACCGCCGGTCGAGGTGCTGATGTTCAACAGCGGAGGAACCGGAGCTCGCCCGGCCCTCGACGGACTCAGCGCGACCGCGTTCCCCTCGGGAGTGCGCACGATGTCGGTCGAGGCCACCGAGCAGGTGGGTCCCATCGTGTTCTGGCGCAAGGAGCTACGGGAGGGTTCCGGAGGCGGCGGCCAGTTCCGCGGTGGTCTCGGTCAGGTGATCGAGCTCGGCCCCACGCCCGGCTACCAGTTCGAGTTCAGTGCCATGTTCGATCGGGTCGACCATCCGGCCCGAGGCCGTCACGGCGGCGGCAACGGTGCTCGCGGCAAGGTGTACCTCGACGACGGCACACCCTTCGACGCCAAGGGCAAGCAGCTCGTCGCCGAGGGGCGCCGGCTGGTGCTCGAGCTGCCCGGCGGTGGGGGCTTCGGCGACCCGGCCGAGCGGACACCCGAAGCCAGAGCCAACGATGTCGACCAGGGCTATCTCGGCTGATCACGGTGGCCGACGACCGGTACGACGTGGTGATCATCGGCGGAGCGGTGATGGGCAGCTCGTGCGCGTACTGGCTGAGCGAGAGCCGCGACTTCGACGGCACGGTGGCGGTGATCGAGCCCGACCCCACCTATGCCTGGTCCTCCACCGGCCTGTCGGCGGCCAGCGTTCGGCATCAGTTCTCGCAGCCGGTGAACATCGCGCTCTCGCAGTTCGCGTCCGGCGTCATCGCGGCCTTCACCGAGATGGTCGAGGTCGACGGCGAGGCGCCCGACCTCGGGTTCCGGGAAACCGGCTATCTGTTTCTCGCCACCGAGGCGGGCTTGGCGACACTGCGACGGAAGCACGAGGTCCAGCGGGCCCACGGCGCGCAGGTGTCACTGCTCACCGCCGCAGAGCTCCACCAGCGGCTGCCGTGCATGAACGTCGACGACCTGGCCGGCGCGAGCCTCGGCGAACGGCACGAAGGGACCCTCGACGCGCATGCACTGATGGCGGGGTTCCGCCGACGAGCTCGGCACAACGGGGTCACCTACCTGACCGACCAGGTGGTCGGGTTGAACCACGCCACGGGACGGGTCACGTCGGTCCGTCTGGCGTCGGGCACCGAGCTCGGCTGCGGCTTCGTCGTGAACTGCGCCGGAACCCACGCCTCCGAGGTAGCCGGCATGGTCGGCCTCGCCTTGCCCGTCGAACCCCACGTCCGGTCGGTGTTCGTTTTCGACTGCCCCGACACGCTCGATCTCGGCTCCGACCGCCAGTGGCTCCCGCTGACCGTCGACATCACGGGCGTGTGGATGCGCAGCGAGCCACCCCACCACATGGCGGGCGGAGTGCCCCGGCCCGATCCCGGGGTCGCCCACGACGACTTCCGCGTGCGGCGCGATGAGTTCGACGACCACATCTGGCCATCGATCGCTCACCGGGTCCCGGCCTTCGAGCGGGTGCGGGTCACCCACAGCTGGGCCGGCCACTACGCCTACAACACCCTCGATCAGAATGCCGTCGTCGGACCGGCCCCGGATCTCGCCAACTTCGTCTTCGCCAACGGGTTCAGCGGTCACGGCCTCCAGCACGCGCCCGGCATCGGCCGCGGCATCGGCGAATTGATCTCTCACGGCGAATATCGCACCATCGATCTCACCCCGCTCGGCTATGACCGCATCGTCGCCGGGCGGCCCTTCATCGAGGAGATCATCATCTGATGGCCCAACATGCAGTCGTGATCGGTGCCGGCGTGATCGGCTGCGCCGTCGCCAACGAGCTGGCCAAGAAGTCCTTCGTCGTCACCGTCGTCGACGCGCTCCCGGCTGCGGGCTACGGCTCGACCAGCGCGTCGAGTGCCATCGTGCGCTTCAGCTACTCCACCCGGGCCGGCGTCGCGATGTCGTACGAAGGCCTTCACTGGTGGCGCAACTGGGCCGACGTCCTCACGCCGGCTCACCCCGAGCAGCTCGCCGAATTCATCCAGTACCCGATGATCATGTGGAAGCTGCCCAATGCGCAGTACGAGCGGGTGCTGCCCCACTTCGACGCGCTGGGCATCGCCTACGACGACCTGACGGCAGCCGAGCTCACCGACCGCTACCCGTATCTCGCGACCGACTCCTTCGGTCCGCCCGTACCCCTCGACGATGCGGGGTTCTTCGCCGACCCCAGCCGCACCCTCGAGGGCGGATTCGTGATGCCCGAGAGCGGCTACATCAGCGATCCGATGTTGGCCGCCCAGAACCTTCAAGAGGCCGCCGTCGCCAACGGCGCCTCGTTCCGGTTCACCACGCGCGTGGTGGCCATCACCTCTTCGGGTGGTCGGGTCACCGGCGTCGAGCTCGACGGTGGTGGCACCATCGACGCCGACATCGTGGTGAACGTGGCCGGCCCGCACGCATCGAAGATCAACGAGCTGGCCGGCGTACTCGACGACATGAACGTCCACACCCGAGCCCTGCACCGCGAGGTGTACATCGTGCCGCAGGGCGATCTCGACCTCGAGGGGAACGGCGTGATGATCGGCGACGAGGATGTCGGCGTGTACTTCCGGCCCGAACGCGGCGGCAACCTCCTCGTCGGAAGTGCCGAGCCCGAATGCGATGAGCTCGTGTGGATAGACGACCCCGACGCCTACGAGCCGTCCCTCGACGAGGACGAGTTCCAGCGCCAGGTGCTGCGAGCCGCCCGCCGCCTCGATGGGCTGCCCATTCCCCGCGCCAAGCGCGGCGTGGCCGCGCTGTATGACGCCTCCGACGACTGGTTGCCGATCTATGACCGCAGCAGCCTCGACGGGTTCTACCTGGCCTGCGGTTCGAGCGGGAACCAGTTCAAGAACGCGCCGATCGCCGGATTCTGCATGGCGGCGCTCATCGAGGCCGTCGAGTCCGGTCGAGACCATGACGGCGATCCGCTGCAGGTCGCGGCACCTTTCACCGGATTCAGCATCGACATGGGCACGTTTTCACGGCTCCGAAACCCAGCTGCAACGTCAATGAACGTGTTCGGCTGATATTGTCTTCGGCTACCAATGCAGTCCACCTATCACAGGAGGGGAAGCGACTGTGAAGCTTTCCAAGAAGATTCTGGTGCTACTCGGCATCTTGTTGTCGTTCGCACTGATTGCCGCGGCATGCGGCAGCGACGACGACGGTGACGAGACCGCCACCACCGACGAGCCGGCCGAGACGACCGACGAGCCGGCCGAAGAACCGGCCGCCGAAGAGCCGGCCGCCGAAGAGCCGGCCGCGCCCGCGGGCGATTACCTCGGCGACGGCAGCCTCGGTGAGGTCACCGTTGCTCCCGGCGAGGCCGTCCAGATCCGTTCGCTCGAAGCCATCACCGGCGACGTCGCGTTCCTCGGTCTGCCCAACGAGCGAGCCACCGTGTTCGCCGTAGCCGACTACGGCCAGATCAAGGGCTTCGACGTCAGCGTCGGCACCGGCCTCGACGATCTGTGCTCGGCCGAAGGTGGTCAGGCTGCGGCTCAGACCATCGTGGCCGACGAGCAGGTCGTGGGCGTCATCGGCACCTCGTGCTCGGGTGCAGCGACTGCGGCGGCTCCGTTGATCTCCGAGTCGGGCGGCGTGCTCATCTCGCCGTCGAACACCTCGCCGGCGCTCACGTCCGACCTCGCCGGCACCGCCGGTGAGAACTACAACGTGGGCTACTACCGCACCGCACACAACGACCTGTTCCAGGGTGCGGCCATGGCCAACTTCGTGTTCACCGACCTCGGTCTCACGACTGCGGCGGCCATCCACGACGGCGATCCCTACACCCAGGGTCTGGCCCAGGCCTTCGCCGATGCGTTCACCGAGCTCGGTGGCGAGGTCACCGGCTTCACTGGAGTCGGCAAGGAAGACACCGACATGGTGCCAGTGCTCACCGAGGTGGCTGCGGCCACCCCCGAAGCGCTCTTCTTCCCGATCTTCCAGCCGGCCGGCGACTTCATCGCCGCTCAGGCGCCGACGGTTCCGGGTCTCGAGACCACCGTGCTGCTGGCGGCCGACGGCCTCCTGGTCGACGGTTTCCTCGAGATCGCCCGAGTCCGAGGGCATGTACTTCTCGGGCCCCGACACCCGTTTCGGTGAGAACGTCAACGAGGCCACCGGCAAGACCGCGGCCGACATCCTCGCCACCTACGAGGCCGAGTTCGGCGAGGCGCCGTCGGCTCCGTTCTGGGGTCACAGCTACGACGCCACCACGTTGTTGCTCGAAGCCATCGACGCTGCCTCGTACATGGACGGCGACAACCTCGTCATCGACCGGGCCGGCATCCGTGACTACTTCTCGACGGTCGCCGGCTTCAGCGGCATCATCGGCTCGATCAGCTGTGACGACTTCGGCGACTGCGGCTCGCAGAAGATCACCGTGATCGAGCACCTGTCGTCGGCCGACATCGAAGCATCGAAGGCCAACGTGGTCTTCGAGTTCGCTCCGGCGTAACGCCCGACCATCGAACGCGATCCGGCCCCCGGTCACCACTCGGTGATCGGGGGCCGGAGTCGTTTTCGGTCCCGAGTCGAGAGAGCGGCTATCTTTGGCCGCCACGTGACCCGCCACCGTGATTCGACCGTAGGGACCCGCCGTTGACCACTGCTACCCGAGCACCGAACGCGACGCAGCGCACCAACGTCGACCGGTTCCTCACCCTCATCCGCGTCGCCCTCATCACCTTCGTGACGATCGGGCTGCTGGCCTTCATCGCGCAACAGATCAGCCCGACCAATCCCTTCGCCGAGTGGGCCAATCCCGGCGCCGACCGTCTCACCGGATCGGCCTTCCGCGAGCTCGTGATCAGCGGTCTCAACATCGGCGTGATGTACGGCCTCATCGCGCTCGGGCTACTCGATGGTCTACGGCGTGCTCGGCTTCATCAACTTCGCCCATGGCGAGGTGTTCATGCTGTCGGTGATGTCGGGTTGGATCACCTCCGAGAAGCTCTTCGAGGCCGGGCTGTGGGAGGACTTCTTCATCCCGGCGCTGCTGTTCACCGTGATCGTGTCGGTTACGGTCTCGACCGTCACCGCCATCGTCATGGAACGGGTGGCCTACCGGCCGCTGCGCGGGTCGCCGCGGCTCATTCCGCTCATCACGTCGATCGGCGTCTCGTTCTTCCTCCAGAACGTCGGCCATCGGCCTCTTCGGTCCGGCGGCCAAGCGCTATCCCCAGCTTCCCGAGTGGCTTTCCAAGCGTTACGAGGTCTTCGGAATCCCCGGCCTCGAGGTCGAGGGAACCAAGATCCTCATCTTCGTCGTCGCCGCCATCTCGATGGTCGGTCTCTGGTACTACGTCGAGCGCACCAAGACCGGCAAGGCCATGCGCGCCGTCGCCGAAGACAAGGAGATCGCCGCCCTGATGGGCATCGACGTCGACAAGACCATCGTCACGCACCTTCGCCGTCGGCGGGGCCATGGCCGGCATCGCCGGAATCCTGTGGGGTCTGCTCTTCCGCTCGGTTGTCGCCACCACCGGCTTCCTCCCCGGCATCAAGGCCTTCACCGCGGCGGTGCTCGGTGGGGTCGGCAACCTCGGGGGCGCGATGGCCGGCGGCGTCTCGCTCGGTGCGGCCGAGTCGGTCGGGCCGCTCGTTCTGCTCGAACCGCTCGGCATACCCGGTGTGTCGCAGCTGAAGGACGCCGTGGCCTTCGTCTTGTTGATCGCGGTGTTGTTGTTCAAGCCGTCCGGCCTGTTCGGTGAACGTCTCTCGGCCGAGGACCGCGGCATGACCGCCACATCGGTACCCGTGGCGGCTTCGAGTTCGGAGACCCGATGGTCTCCCGATCTTTGGCGTCTCGTTTCGTACGGAGCGATCTGTGCGCTCGTGCATGGTCTTCATCTGTCTCATCGGCATGCCCGTGAAGCTCGACCCGCGGCCGCTCATCGATCCGATCCTCAGTCGCGGCTACGTCGTCTCTGCGTGTGGGTCCCGGTTGTGTTCGGCTACTCCGTGACCAGCTTCGTCGTGCTCGAGGGCATGGCAGCGCGCCGCCGCGGGCTGGGCGATGTGCGTCGACGGGAGCCATCGTCGGGCGCATGGGCGGGCTCGGTGTCGGGCATCCTCGGTCTGCTGGTCGACAACTTCGACCTTCGCGATCCCCTCGTCAACTGGAGCCCCCAGCTCGTCGACTTCATCACCTTCAGCAACAGCATCGGATTCGGGATCGTCATCTGGCTGGTCATCGGCGCGCTGTGCGGAGCTGCAGGTGCGGGACTGCACCTGCTCCCCGACACCGTCCGGCTCTACGTCGCGTCCGTGGTTCTGGCGGTGGTCGGCATGTCGTTCCTCGAGACCGCAGCCACCGACCTGCTCCAGGGCCTCAAGCTCGAGTTCATCAGCGACGCGATCTACGCCAAACAAGGCGGCCTCACCGTCAGCGGCGCCGTCATCGTCGCGGTGTTGACCGTCGTCGGGCTGACCATTGCCCGCTTCATCCGCGCCAATCAACGAAAGGCGACGACCGGGCGAGCCGAGGCAGATCTGGCCGCGGGCGGCGGAAGCTCGCTGACGCCGGTCGGCGGGGCGATGCGGCGTCGATCGAACCGGGAGCTCGTCCTCGGCGGCCTCGGCATCATCGCGCTGTTGCTGTTGCCGCAGGTACTCGGCGGCATCATGAACGAGCTGTTGGCCAACGTCGGCCTCTTCCTGCTGCTCGCCCTCGGGCTCAACATCGTGGTCGGGCTCGCCGGCATCCTCGATCTCGGGTACGTGGCCTTCTTTGCCGTCGGTGGCTACACGACGGCCGTACTCACCTCGCCGAACCGCGCCGTGGCTGCATCCCGAGCTGCCGTGGTTCGTGGCCCTCGTGCATCGTGATCCCCATTGCGGCCATCGTGGGCCTCATGATCGGCGCACCGGTCATCCGCATGCGCGGCGACTACCTCGCCATCGTCACCCTCGGCTTCGGTGAGATCATTCGCCTCCTGTTCCTCAGCGACTGGCTGTCGCCGCGCTTCGGTGGCGCCCAGGGCATCACCAACATTCCCGGCGTCCAGATCTTCGGCATTGCCACGGTGAGTGGCACCGACCCGCAGGCAGTCTTCTACCTCGTGATGGCGTTCGTGCGCAGTCGCCATCTACGTGTCGTGGCGCCTCGAGCGGTCGCGGCTCGGGCGTGCCTGGATGGCCATTCGCGAGGACGAGAAGGTTGCCGAGGCGATGGGCATCAACACCGTCAACGCCAAGCTGGTGGCCTTCGTCATCGGCGCGATCCTGGCGTCGTTCAGCGGTGCGATCTTCGCGGCCAAGGTCGGCTCGATCTTCCCCAACAGCTTCGAGATCCTCGTGTCGATCATCATCCTCGTCGATCGTGATCGTCGGTGGCATGGGCAGCATCGCCGGTGTGGCGTCGGTGCCGTCGTACTCATCGGTGTGCTCGGCGGTCCGAGCCAGCCCGGCCTGCTGCAGGAGCTCTCGGAGTACAAGCTGCTGATCTACGGCGCGCTGCTCGTCTGGATGATGCTCAAGCGACCCGAGGGTCTCGTTGCCCAACGTGCGCCGCAGTCGTGAGCTCCATCACGGAGGAGCTCAGCCAGGATGCGTGGCTCAAGGCGCAGGCGATCATCGAGGCGGACGGGCCACCCGAACACCGCCTGGACGGAGTGGGAGCCACCGGCATGAGTCCCATGCTCGAGATCCGCAACCTCAGCGTCGTCTTCGGTGGTCTCGCGGCCCTGCGACGACCTCGACTTCCACGTCGACGAGGGCGAGATCGTCGTCGGTCATCGGCCCGAACGGCGCCGGCAAGACCACCTTCTTCAACGTCATCACCGGCCTGGTGCCGCCGACCGATGGCGACATCGTCTTCGAGGGCCAATCGATCGTGGGCCTCGACCCGAACCAGGTCACCGCCCTCGGGCATCGCCCGCACGTTCCAGAACGTCCGGCTGTTCGCCAAATGACGGTGCTCGAGAACGTGATGGTCGCCCAGCACTGCCGCACCAAGCAGACGTCCGATCGCGGCGCTGCTCAACACCAAGGCGTTCCGCGCCGAGGAAGCGAGATCCGCGCCCGCGGCGAGGAGATCCTCGGCTTCTTCGGCACGCGGCTCGTCGGCTACCGGCTCGATCAGCCCGCGATGGTGCTGAGCTACGCCAACCGCCGCCGGCTCGAGATCGCCAGGGCCATGGCCACGCAGCCCCGGCTGCTGCTGCTCGACGAGCCGGTCGCCGGTATGAACCCGATGGAGACGGCCGAGCTCACCGCGCTCATCGGTCGGCTGCGCAGCGAATGGGGATTCACGATCGTGATCATCGAACACGACATGAACGTCGTGCGCGACGTCTCGGATCGTGTCGTCGTGCTCGACCACGGCGAGACCATCGCCCAGGGCAGCTTCGACGAGGTGTCGATCGGACCCCCACGTGATCGAGGCCTACCTCGGGCGACCGGCGGAGACGGCATGAGCGCCGGAACCGACGGCGCCACGCCGATCCTCGAGTTCCGCGGCATCAACACCCACTACGGCGCGGTGCACATTCTCAAGGACGTCGAGCTCGCCATCTACCCGGGCGAGCTGGTGTGCCTGCTCGGCGGCAACGCCTCGGGCAAGACGCACCACGCTCAAGACCCTGCTCGGCATGGTCAAGCCCACCACCGGCGAGGTGGTGCTCGACGGCGAGGTCGTGAACGACAAGCCCACCAGCTACCGGGTCGAGCGCGGCGTCACGATGGTTCCGGAGAACCGGCGTCTGTTCAAGCGCCTCACCGTGAAGGAGAACCTCGAACTGGGCGCCTACCTGCGGACCGACAAGGACGGCATCGCCAACGATCTGGAGCGCATCTACGGGATGTTCCCGCGGGTGAAGGAGCGGCTGACCCAGCGGGCCGGCACGTTGTCGGGTGGCGAGCAGCAGATGGTGGCCATGGGCCGCGCCCTCATGGCGAAGCCTCGCGTCCTGCTCATGGACGAACCGTCGATGGGCCTGGCGCCGGCCCTGGTGCAGACCAACTTCGAGCTCATCGAGCAGATCCATGCCAGCGGGGTCGCCATCTTCATGGTCGAGCAGAACGCCAACATGGCGCTCAGCATCGCCGACCGTGGTTGGGTGCTCCAGACCGGTCGGGTAGTGCTCGACGACACCGCCGATGCGCTCATGAGCAACCCCGAGCTGCGGGCGTCCTATCTCGGTGGCTAGGTCGACCCACCAGGCCCTCGGCGACGAACGCAACGCGTCGGTGCTCATCTCGATAGACGGCGAGCTGTTCTCACGCGACGAGGCCAAGGTGTCGGTGTTCGACAGCGCGTTTCTCGTCGGTGACGGGATCTGGGAGGGTATTCGTCTGCACCACGGTCGTTTCGCTTTTCTCGACCGGCACCTCGATCGGTTCTTCGCCGGACTGGCGGCGGTCGATCTCGACCTCGGCATGTCGCGCGACGATGTCGTCGCGGCGCTGCAGGCAACAGTCGACGCCAACGACATGCACGATGGGGTGCATGTGCGGCTCATGGTGAGCAGGGGCACCAAGAAGACCCCGTCGCAGCACCCGTCGAACGTGATCGGCGGCCCGACCGTCGTGATCATCGCCGAGCACAAGGTGGCCGATCCATCGGTTACCTCTCAGGGCATCTCGCTGTTCACGGCCACGGTGCGACGGCCGGCGCCCGACATGCTCGATCAGCGCCTCAACTGTCATTCCAAGCTCCACGAGGTGATCGCGCTGATCCAGGCCACCCACGCCGGCGCCGACGAAGCCCTCATGCTCGATCCCACCGGAGCGGTTGCCACGTGCAACGCCACCAACTTTTTCGTGGTGCGCAGCGGTGGACTCTGGACCTCGACCGGGCACTACAACTTACGCGGCATCACTCGTGACGTCGTGCTCGAGGTGGCCAGGGCCAGCGGCATCCCCGCCGACGAGAAGCCGTTCTCGCTCACCGACGTGTACTCCGCCGACGAAGCCTTCGTCACCGGCACCTTCGGCGGCCTCACGCCGGTCGCTACCGTCGACGGCCGCACCATCGGCTCGGGTGACCCCGGGCCGGTGACCGCCCGGTTGCGCGAGCTGTACGAAGTGGCCATCGTCGCCGACGTCGCCCGGTAGACCGATCGTGGTTCTGCGTCTGAACTGCTGGTCGGGGCCACGCAATGTGTCGACGGCGCTCATGTACTCGTTCCGCCAGCGAGCCGACACCACCGTTGTCGATGAGCCGCTGTACGGCCACTATCTGCGGATCACCGAACGACGGCATCCCGGTGCCGACGAGGTGATGGCGGCCATGGAAACCGACGGCGAACGCGTGGTGCAACAGACGATTCTCGGTCCCTGTGCCACACCGGTGCTCTTCCTGAAGCAGATGGCCCACCATCTCGTGTTCCTCGACACGGAGTTTCTCGGCCAGTGCCGCAACATCCTGTTGGTGCGAGACCCCCGCGAGATGCTCCCCTCCCTCGCCGTCCAGATCCCCGACGCCAACCTGAACGACACCGGTCTCGCCTGGCAGATGGAGGTGGCCGAGTCGATCCTGGCCACCGGGGAGACGCCGGTGGTGCTCGACAGCAAGGTGTTGCTCTCGGACCCCGAGGCCGCCCTCACGATGCTGTGTGACCGAGTCGGTCTGGTCTTCGATCCGGCAATGCTCTCCTGGCCGGCCGGTCCGATTCGCGAAGACGGTGTCTGGGCGCCCCACTGGTACCAGAACGTGCACCAGTCGACCGGCTTCGCGCCGTACCGGCCCCAGGAGCGGGAGCTGCCCGATTCGATGCGGCCCGTGCTCGACGGGGCCCTGCCGCTCTACGAACGCCTCCGCGCCTGGGCCATCGAACCCTGACCAACCCCCCGCCCGCCCGACCGAAAATGGTTTCCCGGGGCCCATCCACGAACCTCTGCAAACCAATTTCGGTCGTAGGAGGGGGTCAGGTGAGCTTGGGGGCGAGGCGGGCGACGGTGCCTTGGGTGCGCACGGTGAAGGTACCGACGGCGCGATCGAGGCCGGTCGTGTCGAGCTGAGTCTTGCTCATGCCCTCGGCGGGAAGCAGATAGATCTCCGAGCCCGCGGCAACCAGTCGGTCATGGTCGGTGGAGAACGGTTCGACCTGATCGGGTGTGCAGCTTCCGGCGAGCAGCAGCACCTGCACCTTCCCCGCGCTTTCGCGTACCGAGCGCGGCATCGAAAGGCTCGGAGCCGGCAATGGCCCGGATCTCGCTTGCCGAGCGCACGATGGTGGGTACTGCGTAACCGAGGTGAGCGGCGAGCGCCGCTTCGATCGCCTCGGCGTCGGGTGCGCGGTCGCAGGCCAACATCACGTTGCCTGCCGCCTGGTAGGGCACCACCGAGGTGAACCCGAGGTCGACGAACACGGCCGCCAGCTCGGCGTTGGTCAGCCGGTGGCCGCCGACGTTCATGCCCCGCAGGAAGGCGACGTGGGTCAAATCGGCCATCGGCAACGACTACTTGGGGGGCATGCGGATGCCGCCGTCGACCCGCACGACCTCGGCGTTCATGTAGGGGTTGGTGACCAGCTCGGTGACCATGAAGGCCAGCTCTTCGGCGGTGCCGAGGCGCTTGGGGAACAGCACCGACGCGCCGAGATGGGCCTTGAACTGATCGGACGCCTCGCCCTCGCCGTAGATGGGCGTATCGATCAATCCGGGTGCCACCGTGTTGACCCGCACGCCGATGGCCGACAGGTCGCGGGCAATGGGCAGGGTCATGCCGACGATGCCACCCTTCGATGCCGAGTAAGCGGCCTGGCCGATCTGGCCGTCGAAGGCTGCGGCGGAGGCCATGTTGACGATCACCCCACGGTTGCCGTCGTCGTCGACGGGATCGGTCTTGGCCATGGCCGCCGCGGACAGGCGGAGCATGTTGAACGAGCCGAGCAGGTTCACCCTGATCACCAGGTCGAAGGTGGCCTGCGCCATTGGCTCGTTGTTGCGGTCGACCGTGCGACCCGCCATGCCGATGCCGGCCGAGTTCACGAGGACCCGAAGCGGACCCATGTCCGATGCCGCAGCGACGGCCTCGGCGCCGTCGGCCTCGCTCGACACGTCGCACCGCACGAACAGGCCACCGATCTCCGACGCCAGCGCGGCGCCTCGTTCCTCGTTGAGGTCGGCGATGACCACGTGCGCGCCGAGGTCGGCGAGCTGGCGGGCCGCCGCCTCACCGATGCCCGAGGCTCCTCCGGTGACGATGGCCGAGGCACCGTCGAGGTCGAAGCGCGGCATCAGTCGAGCCGTTCGATGATGGTGGCGTTGGCCAGACCGCCGCCCTCACACATGGTCTGCATGCCGTAGCGGCCGCCGGTGCGCTCGAGCTCGTTCACCAACGTGGTCATGAGCTTGGTGCCCGAGCTACCGAGCGGATGGCCCAGCGCGATGGCTCCTCCGTTCACGTTGGTCTTCTCCAGGTCGGCGCCGTGCTCCTTCTGCCAGGCCAGCACCACCGAGGCGAAGGCCTCGTTGACCTCGAACAGGTCGATGTCGTCCATGGACAGGCCCGACCGCTCCATGATCTTGGTGGTCGCCGGAATCGGGCCCTTCAACATGGTGACCGGGTCGGTGCCCACGACGGCGAAGCTGTGGAACCGCGCACGCGGCTTCAGACCGAGCTCGGCGGCCTTCTCCTCGCTCATGATGAGCACCGCCGAGGCACCGTCGCTGATCTGCGACGAGTTGCCGGCGGTGACCTTGCCGTCCTCCTTGAAGGCCGGCTTGAGGTTGGCGAGGATCTCGGGGGTGGTGCCCTCGCGAATGCCTTCGTCGGTGGTCATCATCTCGATCGCGCCGTCGACCTCGACGGGTACCGGCACGATCTCGTGTTCGAAGCGTCCTTCGACGGTGGCCTGGGCCGCCCGACGTTGGCTCTCGGCGCCGAAGCGGTCGAGGTCTTCACGGGTGATCCCGTACTCGTCGGCGATCATCTCGGCACCGATTCCCTGTGGGGGCAGACCGGTGTCGGCATAGCGATCCTGCATGTCCTGGGGGAAGGGGAATCCGAGCTCACCCTTGACGACCGAGGCCCCCATGGGCGTGCGCGTCATCACTTCGACTCCGGCGGCGATCACGATGTCATAGGCGCCGGCAATCACCCCCTGGGCGGCGAAGTGCAGCGCCTGCTGGCTCGAACCGCACTGTCGATCGACGGTGGTGGCGGGCACCGTCTCGGGCCAACCCGCGGCCAGCACGGCATTGCGGCCGATGTTGAGCGACTGCTCGCCGACCTGCATCACACAGCCCATGATCACGTCGTCGACCATGCCCGGGTCGAGATGGTTGCGCTCGGCGATTGCCTTGAGGACATGCGCGGCGAGGTCGGCGGGGTGCCAGTCCTTGAGCTTGCCGTTGCGGCGTCCTCCTGGGGTTCGTACGGCGTCGACGATGACGGCGTCGGTCATGATGGATCTCCCGGTTCATGGAGTGGAGCGTTTCTGCGACTGGCGAGACGCTACCAACCTGCCCCTGAAGTGCCGACTCGACCCACCAACGCATCCGCCCACGCCGGATCGAACAGGTACTGTCGCAGTTGTGTCGTCGACCGAAACACTCCTGCGAATCGATCGTGGCCGGCTCATGGCTCGCCTCGACGAATTGGCGTCGGTCGGCGCCATCGAGGGCACCAACGGCTGCGCCCGACTCGCCCTCACCGACGACGACCGGCCGGCCGCGATCTCGTCGTCGCCTGGATGCGCGATCTCGGCCTCGACGTCGCCATCGACGGCATCGGCAACGTCGTCGCCACGATGCCCGGACGTCGGTCGGTGGCGCCGGTGATGACCGGCTCGCACATCGACACCGTCGCGCACCGGCGGCCGCTACGACGGCAACCTCGGCGTGCTCGCCGGGCTCGAGGTGATCGAGACCCTGATGCGTGCCGGCGTCGAGCTCGCCCGACCGCTCGCCGTTGCGCTTCTTCACCGACGAGGAGGGTGCCCGGTTCGCGCCCGACATGCTCGGCAGCCTCGTGTACGTCGGCGGTATGCCGCTGGAGGAGGCGCTCGACATCGTCGGCATCGACGGCGCGGTCGTCGGCGACGAGCTCGACCGCATCGGCTACCGCGGAGCGCGCGCCGTGCCCCGGCGCCGTGCCCCACGCGTTCGTCGAGCTGCACATCGAGCAGGGCCCGGTGCTCGAGGCCGAGGGCGTCGCCATCGGCGCCGTCACGGGCGTGCAGGGCATCTCCTGGACCGAGGTCACCAGTCGTCGGCCAGTCGAACCACGCCGGCACCACGCCGATGGATCTTCGCCACGACCCGGGCTACGTCGCGGCGCGCATCGCCACCTTCGTGCGCGACCTCGCCGACGAGCTCGGGCGGCCGCAGGTCGGCACCGTCGGTGCGATCGACCTGCACCCGAACCTCGTCAACGTCGTCGCGGCCCGCGCCGATGCTGACCGTCGACCTGCGCAACACCGACGACGCGGTGCTCGCCGAGGCCGAGCGGCGTCTCGCCGTGTTCCTCGGCGAGGTTGCCCGGGCCGAGGGCGTGACCGTCAGCACCCGATCGCTGGCCCGCTTCGAGCCGGTCGACTTCGACGACGGTCGTCGGCATCGTCCACGACCTCGCCGCCGCCGCTCGGTCACACGGTGCGGCGCATGCCCTCGGGCGCCGGCCACGACGCGCAGATGCTCGCACGGGTCTGCCCGACCGCGATGATCTTCGTGCCGAGCGAGAAGGGCATCAGCCACAACCCCGCCGAGCACACCGACGCCGACGACCTCGAGGCGGGCGCCAACGTGCTGCTGCACACGATGCTCCGACCTGGCCGGCGAGGAACTAGGATGGCACATCACCGCCGTGAACCCGATGGCCTGAAGCCCATGAGTCGAGCTGCCTGCGGGTCGCGCGCCGCCCAGCTCGGTCCGATCGCCGGCGCACGAGCCGCGGGCGCAGGTCGTCGACCGGCTGCTGGTCGCTGCTGCGCGAAGCGCGCAGCGCGGGCGTCGATCTGGTCGTCTACCCCGAGCTGGCGCTCACCACGTTCTTCCCCCGCTGGTACGTCGAGGACGACCGACCCGAGCTCGACAGCTTCTACGAGCGCGAGATGCCGGACCCGAGACCAAGCCGCTGTTCGACGAGGCGAGACAGCTCGGCATCGGGTTCAGCCTCGGCTACGCCGAGCTCACCCCCGACGGCCACCGCTACAACACGACCGATCCTCGTCGAGCGCGACGGGTCGATCGTCGGCCACTACCGCAAGGTGCACCTGCCCGGGCCACGAGGAGTACGAGCCGTGGCGCGGTTCCAGCACCTCGAGCGGCGCTACTTCGAGCCCGGCGACAGCTTCCCGACCTTCCGGGCCTTCGGCGGCGTCATCGGCATGGCGACCTGCAACGACCGCCGCTGGCCCGAGACCTACCGGTGCCTGGCGCTCGCAGGCGTCGAGCTGATCCTCATCGGCTACAACACGCCGATCCACTACGCGCCCGACCCGAGCCAGAACCCGCTGGCGGCGTTCCACAACCACCTCGTCATGCAGGCCGGTGCCTATCAGAACGGCATGTGGGTCGTCGGCGTCGCCAAGGGCGGCATCGAGGAGGGCGTCGACTCGCTCGCCGACAGCGTGCATCATCGCCCCGGCGGTCGGGTCGATCGCGCTGACCGCGCACACCGGCGACGAGCTCGCGATCGCCGACATCGACCTCGACCTGTGCGCGCAACTACAAGGAGACGCTGTTCGACTTCGAGCGGTACCGCCGGCCCGAGATGTACGCCGCGATCACCGACGCAGAAGGGCGCCGATCCCGCCGCCGAGACCGACACCCGACACCGGAGGCTGACGATGGCACGATTCGTCCTGCAACGGCACCGAGGTCACCGCCGTCGCGACGATCACCCGCACCTGCTGGCGGCGCTGCGCGAAGAGCTCGACGTCATCTCGCCGAAGGACGGCTGCTCGCCGTCGGGCCAGTGCGGGTGCTGCACCGTGCTCGTCGACGGCAAGGCGCGGGTCGCGTGCCAGACCTCGATCGACAAGGTCGACGGCGCCGAGGTCATCACGCTCGAGGGCATCGACCCGCGCCGAGGTCGACCGCATGGCCGACGGCGTTCGCCGCCTGCGGCGCGCTGCAGTGCGGGTTCTGCACGCCGGGCATCGTCGTGCGCACCAAGGCGCTGATCGACAAGAAGGGCGCCGACCTCACCCGCGACGAGGCCGCCCGCCACCTCGGTGCCCACCTGTGCCGCTGCACCGGCTACATCGAAGATCCTCGACGCCGTCGAGGCGCTCGCCCGCGACGAGATCCCGGTGGCCGTCGCCGCCCGGCGGCGTCGGCACCCGCGGCGTCAAGTACGAGGGCTGCGAGCTCGCCGTCGGCCGCCGGCCGTTCATCGACGACATGCGCGCCCGACGGCCTGCTGCACGGCGCGTTCCACGCTCGCCGACCACGCCCGCGCCGACGTCGTCGCCATCGACACCTCGCGCGGCCGAGGCCGTGCCCGGCGTCGAGCGGGTCCTGACCGCCGCCGACGTGCCCGGCGAGCTGCGGGTCGGGATCATCCACAAGGACTGGCCGGTCTTCATCCCCGTCGGCGGGCGCACCAGCTACCTCGGTGACGTGCTGGCCGATGGTCGTCGCCGACGACCGGGCCACGGCGCGCCGCGCCGCCGCGCTGGTCGAGGTCACCTACGACGTCCTCGAGCCGATCGTCGACCCGGTGCTCGCGTCGTCGACCACCGACGAGCCGGCGGTGTGGGAGCTCGACGGCAACGTGTTGTCGACGCTCGACCTACGCCCGCGGCGACGTCGACGCCGCGCTCGCCGCCTCGGCCCACACGCGTCGACGAGACGTTCCAGACCCAGCGCATCGAGCACGCCTTCCTCGAACCCGAGTCGACGCTCGCCGTGCCCACCGCACCGACGGCGGCCTCCACGTCTACTCGGGCGGCCAGGGCATCTGGGACGACCGCGACGACATCGCCGCGGATGCTCGGCGTCGACCCGTCGCAGCGTCACCGTCGAGCTCGTCTCCAACGGCGGCGCGTTCGGCGGCAAGGAGGACATGTCGAACCAGGCGCCAGACCGCGCTGGCCGCGTGGCTCCTGGGCGCGCCGGTGAAGATCACGCTGTCGCGCGAGGAGTCGTTCCTCGATGCACCCCAAGCGCCACCCGATCCGGATGCAGTACGAGGCCGGCTGCGACGCCGACGGCAAGCTCACGGCGCTCCGGGTCCGGATGATCGGCGACTCCGGGCCCGTACGCGTCGGTCGGGCATGAAGGTGCTCGAACGCGCCGCCGGGCCACGCCAGCGGCCCGTACGTCGTGCCGACAACGTCGACGTCGAGGCCGTCGCCGTCCGCACCAACAACCCGGTCGTGCGGCGCCTTCCGCGGGCTTCGGCGCCAACCAGGCCCAGTTCGCGATGGAAGGCGTGCATCGACCGCCTCGCCGAGCCGGTCGGGATCTCGGGCTGGGAGATCCGCGACCGCAACGTCGTCGCACCCGGCGACGTCTGGGGTCCGGGCCAGATCATGGACGACGGCTGCCTCGGCGCGCGGGCCTGCCTCGACGCCGTGCAAGCCCGCCTACGACGCGGCGGTCGCCGCCGGGCAAGCCGGTCGGGCTCGGGCTCGGGCTGAAGAACTCCGGGCTCGGCAACGGCTTCAAGGAGATCGCCAGGGCGGTCGTGCGCTTCCGCGCCGACGGCACGGTCGAGGTGCGCCACTGCTGGACCGAGATGGGCCAGGGCGTGCACACGGTCGCGCTGCAGGTCGCCGTCGAGGAGCTCGGCGTCGAGCCCGGACCGCATCGAGGTGATCGTCGACTCCACCCGCGAGCTCGGCGCCGGCCAGACCACCGGCAGCCGCGGCACGCTGATGGGCGCGGGCTCGGTGCAGGACGCGTGCCGGCCGGCGATGGCCGACGGCTGCCAGGTCGGCGTCGACTACGAGGGCGAGTACCGCGTCGACTGGACCAACTCGCTGTCCGAGGGCGTCGAGAACCCGATCATCCACTCGACGTTCGGCTACGCCGCGCAGGTGGTCGATCGCTCGATCCCGAGACCGGCGAGATCGAGCAGGTGGTCGCCGCCCACGACGTCGGCCGCGCCGTCAACCCGCTGCTGTGCGAGGGCCAGATCGAGGGGTCGGTGCACATGGGGCTCGGCTACGCGCTCAGCGAGGGGTTCCCGTGCGACGAGGCGGGCCGCCCGCTCAACACCACGCTGCGCAGCCTCGACATCATCCGCCCGAAGGACATGCCGCCGGTCGAGGTCATCCTCGTCGAGTCGCCCCAGCCCGACTCGCCCTACGGCATCAAGGGCGTCGGCGAGATCGGCCTCGTGCCCACCGCCGGCGCGGTGGCCGCGGCGCTGCGCGCCACGACGGCGAGTGGCACACCGAGCTCCCGATGCGCAACGAGGCGAACCGTGAGCGGGCCATGGGCCTGGACCTGAGCTGAGCGTGCGCGCCGATGGCCCGCGCCGACGCTGCGCCGACCAGACGCCCGGCCTCGTCTGCGCGCACCACCACCTGTACTCGGCGCTCGCCCGGGGCATGCCGGCGCCGCCGCCGCACGCCCGACCGGCTTCCTCGAGATCCTCGAGCAGGTCTGGTGGCGCCTCGACGTGGCGCTCGACCTCGACATGATCGAGTGGTCGGCGAAGCTCGGCGCGCTCGAGGCGCTCGAGTCGGGGTGCACGGCGATCATCGACCACCACGAGTCGCCCAACGCCATCGAGGGCTCGCTGTCGGTCATCGCCGACGCGTGCGCCGAGGTCGGCGTGCGGGTCAGCACCTGCTACGGCGTCACCGACCGCCACGGCGCCGACGGCGCGCACCGACGCGGGCTCGACGAGAACGACCGGTTCCTGCCGGCCGGTGGCCGCGGCATGGTCGGCGTGCACGCGGCGTTCACCTGCACGCGACGACATCGCTCGCCGCGGCCGCCGAGCTGGCGGCACGAGCACGGCGTCGGCGTGCACATCCACGTCGCCGAGGGTCTCGACGACGTCGGCGCCGCCGACCGGCTGCGCGGCCCTCGCCGCCGACGACTGGCTGCTCATCCACGGCGTCCACCTGCCCGACGACCACGGCCTGGCGGGCACCATCGTGCACAACCCGCGCTCGAACATGAACAACGCGGTCGGCTACGCCCGCCCGACGCGGTTCGCCAACCCGGTCGCGCTCGGCACCGACGGCATCGGCGCCGACATGCTCGACGAGTTCCGCCTCGCCTACGTCCGCTGCGCGAGCACGACGTCACGCCATCGCCCGACACCGCCTGGGCGCTGGCTGAGCGACCGGCTGGGAGCTGTTCCCCGAGGCTCGCCGACGACCGGGTGCGCTGGTCCTACGAGCCGATCGAACCGTGGCACCTCGCGTTCACCACCGGCGTCCGCGCGCTCGACGTCGAGGTCGACGGCGAGCCCGTGCTGCGCGACGGTGTCGCCACCCGGGTCGACGCCGACGAGATCCGCGCCAAGGCGGCCGAGCAGGCCCGTCTCACGCCGTCTTGCCCCATGCCTCGCCCCGAACCCCTGCGTCGACATCGATCGCTCGAGATCCGACGCCCACTGACACTGAGAGGCGACACGATGACCCCGACACCACCTCTCACCCCGCTCGCTGGCCGACTGCTCGCTCGGCCGCATCGCCCACGAGTGGGAGACGCGCAAGCGCATCTTCGACCTGCCCACGGCCGGTTCTGGCAACCCGGACCCGACGACGTCGACCTCTCGTTCGAGTTCCTCGGTCGTCGCGCCGCGACGCCGGTCGGCCCGGCCGCCGGGCCGCACAGTCAGATGGCGCAGAACATCGTGCTCGCCTGGCTCGGCGGCGTCGCGGCTGTTCGAGCTGAAGACGGTGCAGGTCCTCGACGATCTCGAGATCGCGCGGCCCTGCATCGACATGCAGACGATCGGCTACAACATCGAGTGGAGCCAGGAGCTGCTCGTTCCCGAGAGCCTCGAGGAGTACGTCAAGGCGTGGATGATCATCGACATGCTCCGTAGCTGGGAGCCGCTCGCGCGAGCTCGTCGGTGCCGATCCCGGCCCGCACGTGTTCGACATGTCGGTCGGCTACGACCTCGCCGGCATCCAGTACGCCGAAGGTCGGCGGCGTTCATCGACGCGATGCACGACGCCTCCGCGGAGATCGAGCGGCTGCGACCGCAGATCGCCGAGCGTGCCGCGTTCGCCCACCTCGCCGACACTCGACTTCACCACGCCGCTCTCCAACACGATCACCCTGTCGACGTTCCACGGCTGCCCGCCCGACGAGATCGAGGCGATCACCAAGCACCTGATCGACGACCACGACATCGACGTGATCGTGAAGCTCAATCCCGACGCTGCTCGGCTACGACCGGGTCGACGAGATCGTGCACGGCGAGCTCGGCTACGACGACGTGCAGCTGGTGCCGAAGGCGTTCGACGACGACCTGCAGTTCGATCGTGCCATCACCCTGATCGACGAGCTCGCCGACTACGCGGCCGATCGGGGCCACCGGTTCGGCATCAAGCTCACCAACACGCTGGTCGTCGACAACCACAAGGGCTGCATGCCCGACGAGACGATGTACCTGTCCGGCCCACCGCTGCACGTGCTCGCCACGGCCCTGCTCGACGAGCTCGCGACAGCGCTGCCCGGACAGCTCATGATTCCCGGCCACGACGGCGACGTCATGGTGAGCTTCTCGGCCGGGATCACCAAGGAGAACCTCGCCGACGCGATGGCCATGGGTGTGCGTCCCGGCGACCATCTGCTCCGACCTGCTGAAGCCCGGCGGGCTACGGTCGCCTCGCGCCGATGCTGCGGACGCTCACCGACGCCGTCGCGTGCCGTCCGGATGCGCCGACCTCGACGCCTGGCGGCCGCTGCGGCTGGCGGCAGGCACGGGCCGCCGGTCACCGCGACGTCGTGGCCGCGCACCTCGCCCACGTGCTCGAGGGCCGATCTCGGAGCGCT
This sequence comes from uncultured Acidimicrobiales bacterium, assembly GCA_963700995.1. Classification (GTDB taxonomy): domain Bacteria; phylum Actinomycetota; class Acidimicrobiia; order Acidimicrobiales; family JAHEJN01; genus JAHEJN01. The sequence goes on along the minus strand of CAVOZP010000003.1, from coordinate 295,860 downwards.
ACACCTCCGCGGCAACGAGAAGTTGCCCCGGGTCGGTCGACCACGACCTCGAGATGTGGGGGTGCGTCGCCTGCAACTTCTGCGTCACCGTGTGTCCGAACGACGCGTTCTTCAAGCTGCCCACCCAGGACGTGGAGGGGCTCGAGGGCCGCCAGCAGTACCTGGTGTTCAGCGAGCTGTGCAACGAGTGCGGCAACTGCCTCACGTTCTGCCCCGAGAACGGCGACCCGGCGATGGTCAAACCGCGTCTGTACCTCGACGAGGATCGCTTCGCCGCCGCCGAAGGTCCCCGATTCCTGGTCACGCCCGGCGCGCCCCACACCGCCGTGGCCGGCGGCGGCGCCGAAGGTGAGCTCAACCGCCTGATCACGCTGCTCAACGCCGACGAGGGCCTGCCGCTGCCTCCTGCGGCCGGCTGATACCGGCGCCAGTCGACGGACACAGACCTGTGCGCAAGTACGTGATGCGGCGACTCGCTCTCATGTTGCCGGTCGTGGCCTGCTCGATGTTTCTCATCTTCGCCATGGTCTTCGTGCTGCCCGGCGACCCCATTCGGGCACTGTCGGGCTTCAAGCCGCAGCCACCGGCGGTCAATCGAGCCCTGCGTGACGAGTACAACCTGAACGATCCTCTCGTCGTCCAGTACGTGAAGTACCTGGTCAATGCGCTCCACTTCGACTTCGGCCGGGACTTCGCCGGCCGCGAGGTGTCGACTCTCATCACGCAGCGACTCCCGAAAACGGCTCGGTTGGCCCTGGTCGCCATGGTCTTCGAGGTCGTCGTCGGCACCGTTGCCGGACTGCTCGCCGCGATGCGAAGAGATCGGTTCGTTGACACTCTGGTGATGACCACGACCATCACGGTCGTCTCGATTCCCGTGATCGTGCTGGCTCCCCTGACCCAGAACTACTTCGGAGTGAAGCTCGAATGGTTCCCCATCGGCGGGGTCGACCGGGGCTGGTACTCCTATCTCCTGCCGGGGATGGTGTTGGGATCGCTCTCGCTCGCCTACTTCGCGCGGCTGTTGCGAGCTGCGCTCATCGAGAACCTGCGAACCGAATACGTTCGGTTTGCCAGGGCGAAGGGTCTGCCGCCCCGTCGAGTGGTGGGTGTTCACACGTTGCGGAATTCGCTGCTGCCGGTGCTCACGTTCTTCGCAGTCGACATCGGGGCGCTGATCGGGGGGTCCGTCGTGGTCGAGACCGTCTTCAACATCCCGGGCATCGGACTGCTGTTCATCGACGCCGCTCGCGCCCAGGAGACACCAGTGGTGATCGGCGTGACGACGTTCCTCGTGCTCGCCTACTCGCTGCTCAACCTCGCGGTCGACCTGCTGCACGCCGCGCTCGATCCGCGAATTCGGCTCGAGTGAGCGACGGGCTCGACCGCGCCTGCTACTGCTATTTGGTGCAATGGACGGCGAAGGAGCCTTCGGCCAGAGACGTTCCACCCGTCCTCCGCCGACCGGCTACGGTCGCTTTCGTGAGCATTCTCGGATGGATCGCCGTGGGGTTGATCGCCGGGTCGCTGGCCCGTTGGGCGGTGGCCGACGACCGCAGGGGCTGCCTCTACACGCTCGTCGTCGGGGTGCTCGGTGCTCTCATCGGTGGCGCGCTGATGTCGTTCATCGACGAGAGCAGCGTCAACGACTTCAGCCTCCGCAGCATCGTCGTCGCCGCGCTCGGCGCCAGTCTCCTGTTGCTGGTGCTCCAGGCGATCGACGGACGCGGCGGTTCTGGCCGGCGGAGGTGAGTGGACTTCGACGAGTACCTCGCCACGGCACCGCAGTGGGAACGCCCAGTGCTCCGACCGATGGCGAAGTTGGTGGCGTTGTGGTTCCCCCTGACCCGCACCCTCGACAGTCCCCGAATCACCCGCAAGCCCGTTCGCAGCGGACAACGGATCTGGCACACCGTCGGTCTCGCCGCACCGGCCGATGTCGACGGGCAGGTGCAAGAATGGCTCACCGAGGCCTGGGCTGACTTCGGCTGAGTGCTCAGAGCACCACGACGACCTTGCCTGCTGCCCGACCCGCCTCCATCTCGGCATGCGCTTCGGCGATCTGGTCGAGGGAGTAGGACCGGTGCACCGGCACGCTCACCTCACCGGCCGCGACCGCATCGAGAAACTCCTGGAGCACCGCGGCGGGCAGTTCGCCGGCATCGCCGCCGTAGGCCGTCAGTCGAACCCCACGAGGCAGGTACTCGATGGGATAGAAGTCCTTCACGATCCACTCGTTGCTCAACATGCCCGTGAAGCACACCACACCGTGCACCCGGGTCGAGCGCAGTGTGTCGGGCAGCGTCGGCGTGCCGATGAGCTCGAGAGCGGCGTCGACGCCATCGGGGAAGATCGTCCGCACGTGAGGAGCCACCTCGCCATCGTCGACGAGCACGTGGTCGACACCGGCCGCCTCGAGGGCAGCGGCCTTGGCCGGATTGCGCGTGGTCGACAGCACGGTCATGCCTCGACGCTTGGCCAGAACCGCAGTGGCGAGGCCGATCGAAGAGGTGCCGCCGCGGATGAGGATCGACTGACCCGGTTGCGCGTCGAGTCCGATCGTTAGCGAACCGTGCGCGGTCTGGAGCATCTCGGGCACAGCACCGAGCGTCGCCCACGGCAGGTCGCTCGAGAACGCGATCACCTGCTGTGCGGGAACGCACGTGAACTCGGCGTAGCCGCCGTCGTAGGTGCGGCCCATGCCGCCCATCATCGCCACCACTTGCTGACCGTCGGCGAATTCTCCGCCCGGACACGTGGCGACCACACCCGTGGCCTCGATACCGAGCACGCGGGGAACGTCACACCGTCGGCCAGGCCGAGCCGCGTGTGCAGCTCGGAGCGGTTCAGCCCGAAGGCCCTGATCTCGATCAGGACCTCGCCTGGCTCGGGCGTTGGCATCGCCACGTCGCGAACCTGGAGTGCATCAGGAGGTCCCGGCGCGTCGAGCACGACGGCTCGCATGGTCGTGGGGATCATGGCGCAACGGTAGGCGTCGGATCCGGTGACTCCGCCGGCGATGCGCCGGCGGTGGCCGGCACGGCCGATGAGCCGGTGCGGCTCTGACTGTGCACCACGAAGCTGAGCGCGGCGATCACCAGGCCCATTGCCGCGAGCTGGACGCCGGTGAGTGCTTCGTCGAGCCAGATCCAAGCTGCGATCGACGACACGACCGGGATCAAGAGCGTGAACATCGAGCCGATCCACAACGGGATGCGCACCAGTGACCAGTTCATCGCCGAATGACCGAGCACCCCGGCCCCGAGCACCAACACGAGGAGCGGCAGCCAGTCGTCGGAGCTCGGCACGCTCATGTCCTGCTGGAAGAGGAATCCGGCCGGCAGGGCGATGGCCGCCGTCCACACGCCGGTGCCCACCGTGTACTCGGACGACGACAGCACTCCCTTCGAGCGTTTGGAGAAGAGGAAGTACCCCGACCACGAGAAGAGCGCACCCACTGCGGCGAGATCACCCGCACCGCTCCACTCGGGCGTCCCCGCCGACTCGACCACGATGATCACCACGCCGGTGAGTGCTACCGCCGCTGCGACGATTTCCCGCGGATGGATCCTCTCGCCGAACATTCGCACCGCGAATCCTGCCAGCACGAGCGGTTGCATGGCGCCGATGGTCGTGGCGTTCACGATGTTGGTGGTCTTCACCGCGGTGAAGAACAAGATGACATCGAGACCGAGACAGATGCCGCCGGCCATCGATGCGCGAAGGATGCGCCCGGAGAGCGGAACCGTGCCCGACCGCGCCGTCATCAACACGATCATCAAGAGCGCGTAGGTGGTGAAGCGGTAGAAGGAGATGGCGATGGCATCCATGTCGATGCCCTTGACCAGGACGCTGGAGGCACCCCAGGCGACGATGGCGACCGCGGCTCCGACGAGACCGAGCTGCCGGTCGTGGTCGTGGTCGTGGTCGGCTGCGGGCATCGGAGCACCATACCGGCGGTCGATTCTCCGCCGGGTGTGAGGCGAGCGCCTGATCGGATGTTCGCTCGGTCAGGCGGTTTCGGCTTTCGTGGTCCCCTCGACGCGGATCTGTTCGGCAACCAGCATGGCAAAGAGCACGACATCGATGATCACGAGGACTGCCAATCCGTCGACCGAGCCGGTCGTGGCCAGGACGGCGGCGACGACCAACCCGGCGACGATGCGCTCCTTGGCCACCACCCGAAAGGCGCGGGCGACGGCAAGGCCGACGCCTCCGAGGAACAGTGCCAGGCCGATGAAGAGCATCCAGCTGAAGGCAGGTTCGAGCGGGTCGGTCGGATGCAACGTGATCTCCTCGAGCGCGGCGGCCGCCAGGATGATGCCGGCGACGACCGGTGCGTGGGAGTAGGTGTACACGTCACGCACGAACCGACCGCGCTCGATGCTGGCGAGGGTTTCGGTGCGCAGCTCGAAGGCGGGCCCGGGTCGGTCGAAGTACGACCACCAGAGCAGGCCGGCGAAGATCCCCGACGCCACCAGCGCACCGAGCGTGCGCGCCGGGAGCCCCTGGTCGGCCTGCAGCGTGGCCACCACGGGTATGCCGACGGCCACGATCACCTCGCCCAGTGCCACGATGACGATGAGCCCGTGGCGTTCGGCGAAGTGACCGGATCGGACAATCCACTCCCTTCTGCCGGCCCGCAGCGTGCCGCCTGTGACGATGGCCAGACCCAGGCACCACATGACGATGCGTGGGGTCTCATCGAGGAACGATCCGCCCACCAGGACGGCGATGGCGATGTAGTTCGGTATCGCGTAGACAACGGCTGAACGCCACGGCTCGGAGCCGGTTTCGGTGCCCGAGATCATGGCGAACAAACCCATGGCGAGAATCACCGACAGCGAGATGGCGAAAATCGGCCCCCCGTCGCCGAAGGCCGCCTGTACCGACGCCGCCATCGGCACGCTGGCCACCGTCGCCACCAAGAAGAGCGCCCGCACCACCCGGGCGCTCGACGACACGGCGTTGGCCGACCAGGTGAACTGCGTCCACGGGAGCCACAGCATCAGGAAGATCAGGGCGCCCCGGGCCACGCCGTCCGCCGTTGGATGTTCGACCAGGTAGCCGACCAGTTGGGAGAAGGCGAAGACGAACGCAAGGTCGAAGAACAGCTCGACCTCGTCGGCGGCGAAGTCCTCGCTGGTGTCGGGAACGGTGAGGCCGCGCATGTCAGCGACGCTCGGCGAGGGTGCGGGTCCGCCCGCGGAACACGGCGATGAGCTCGTCGCCGATGGTCACGTTCACGTCGTACACGGCCGTTCGTCCGGGCTGGGCGGTAAGGGTGGCCCGAGCCACGACCGTGTCGCCGAGGCGAGCGGGCCGGAGCCAGTCGATGTCGGCATGGATGGCGAACGCCGACTGACCCGTGTCGAGCCAGGCGTTCGAGGCGAAGGCCATGGCGGTGTCGGCCAGGCTGAACACCAGCCCACCGTGGCAGACGTCGAGGCCGTTGACCATGTCGGAGCGCACGGTCATGGTCGCGCTGGCCGAACCGGCCTCGCCGGCCTCGCCGACCTCGATGGTGAAACCGAGCATCTGCGACGCGGCATCATTGGCGTACATCTCGGCCGCAGCCGCGACCGGGGATCGTTGGGGGTCGGTCATCGAACCACGCTAGGCGAGGAGGATCAGGCGGCGGCGCGAGTCTTGCGGAGAATCGGATCGGCCAGGCCGAGCGATTTGTCGGCGAGCCACATGACGCGGCCGGCCGCACCCGGTGTGGTGTTGTCGACCAGGTTGCCCATCACCGCGAGGGTGATGTTGGCAATGGCGTCGGTGCTCACCGACAGACGCAGACCCGTCTTGAGGATCCATGGGTGACCGATCAGGAACGAGAAACGCCGACCGGTGCGAAGGAAGGCGTCGAACCGCTCGCCGACGAGCTGGTCGTACCGGTCGGGCGCAGTTGTCGGGTTCTCGATGAACAGGTCGGACGCGAGCATGCCCGACTCGAGGCCGTAGTCGATGCCCTCGCCGTTCATGGGGTTGACGAGTCCGGCGGCGTCGCCGATTGCCACCCATCCTGGTCCGTGGCGTTTGGTGGTCGACATGGGTAGCCGCCACGCCCGGGGACGTTCGAGATTCGGGCCGAGCTGCCAGTCGTCGTCGACGACATTGCGGTACATCTGGATGAGCTTGTTGAGGTTCAGCTTCTTGAACCCCTTCATGGTCGAAAGCGCGCCCACCCCGATGTTGACCGTGCCGTCTCCGGCCGGGAACATCCACCCGTAACCGGGAACCGCCGTGCCGTGCTCGTCTTTCAGCGACAACATGGCCTCGAGGTGGACATCGGCATGGCGCGGGGTCTCGGCGTAGGTGCGGATGGCCAGACCGAAGGTCTCCCCCTCGACCCGCTCGGCGCCGAGCATGCGGGCGACCAGCCCGGGGGCTCCGGTGGCAGCGATGGTGAGGTCGGCCGCGACCTTCGATCCGTCGGTGGGCCCGCCCTTCACCTCGACGCCGGTGACACGCCCGCCGTCGAAGACGGGGATTGCCTCGGTCTCGAAGCGCACGTCGGCTCCGGCCGCCACGGCGGCGTCGATGAGCGCCGCATCGAGCCGGCGGCGGGGCCACACCGCGCCGTGGTCGGGAAAACGGTCGGTGATGGGCCAGTCGAGCTCGCGAACCTTCGTGCCCGCGATCATGCGCAGACCCCGGATCCGGTGGGCGTCGTCCATGTTGATCTTCAGCTCGTTGAGCGCTCCGACCGCACGCGGGGTCAGACCGTCGCCGCAGACCTTGTCGCGACCGTACGGGGCCTTCTCGAACACGACGACCTTGGCGCCCTGGCGGGCAGCCTGGATGGCGGCGGCCGCACCGGCGGGCCCGCCACCGATGACGGCGATGTCCACGTCTTCCACGACCTCCACGGTGCCGCATTCTGCGCCGAAATCCACCCGGGCAGGAGACGAAGCCGCGGCGGTATCGACCCGCTGGAATTGGGTCGGTGAACGCCCCCAACTACCTTTTCCTCGTGGAGAGTCCCCGCATCGGCATCATCGGGTCCGGGTTCGCCGGCATCGGCATGGCGATTCGGCTCCGGCAGGTAGGCATCGAGTCGTTCACTGTCTACGAGCGGGCCGACGACATCGGCGGCACCTGGCGCGACAACACCTACCCAGGATGTGCCTGCGACATCCGCTCGCACCTGTACTCGTTCAGCTTCGCTCCCAACAGTGACTGGTCGCGGATGCATCCCGAGCAGGCCGAGATCCAGGACTACCTCCGACGGCTCGTGGCCGACCACGGCCTGCACGGCAAGATCCGCTTCGGTTCCGAGGTCACCGAGCTCCGCTTCGACGACCGCCGCAACGTCTGGCTGGTCGGTCTGGCGGGCTCCGATTCCGATGAGGTCGACGTGATCGTGCCGGCAACCGGCCCTCTGAGCCGACCGGCCCATCCCGACATCGACGGGCTCGGATCGTTCTCCGGAACCCTGTTCCACTCGTCGCGTTGGCGACACGACCACGACCTGGCCGGTGACCGCGTCGCCGTGGTCGGCACCGGGGCCAGCGCCATCCAGTTCGTACCCGAGATCGCCCCGCGGGCGGCCCATACCACCGTGTTCCAACGGACCGCACCGTGGGTCGTCCCGAAGGAGGATCGGGCGTACCGGCCGTGGGAGAAGTGGTTGTTCCGGTGGGTACCCCCGGTGCGTCGGGCGCATCGGGCGTGGATCTACCTCCGGAACGAGTTGTTGGCGTTCAGCTTCCTGGGAAAGACCGACCGGATAGCCAAGCAGATTCGCGAAGGAGTCCCTCAGCTGATCGAGGCGGCGATCCCCGATGATGCCGAGCTCCGGTCCAAGGTGATGCCCGACCACGAGCCGGGCTGCAAGCGATTGCTCATCTCCAACGACTGGTACCCCACCCTCGCCCGTCCCGATGTCGACCTGTGCACCACGGCCATCGACTCGGTGGTGCCCGGGGGCATCCGTCTCGCCGATGGCACCCTGGTCGAGGTCGACACGATCATCCTCGCCACGGGTTTCACCGCCACCGAGTTCCTCGCACCGATGAAGATCTTCGGACGCGGCGGGGTCGAGCTCACCGACATGTGGCACGACGGCGCCGTCACCCATCTCGGCATCACCGTTCCCCGGTTTCCCAACCTCTTCCTGCTGGTCGGTCCCAACACGGGCCTGGGTCACAACTCGATCATCTTCATGATGGAGGCGCAGTATCACCACGTGCTCGGCGCCGTCGATCGGCTGATGCGCCGAGGCGCCGCAACCATCGAGGTGCGCGCCGACGTGGCCCGCCGCAGCTACGCCGAGGTCCAGCAGCGCATGCGATCGACGGTCTGGGCCAGTGGCTGTCACAGCTGGTATCTGAGCGCCGACGGTCGCAACGACACCCTGTGGCCCGGGTTCACCGTCGACTACTGGCGGCGCACCCGCCGCTTCGATCCCGCGAGCTACATCGAGGCCGAACCGATGGGAGAATCGGCGCCATGACCGTACGAGCCCGAGCACACTACGACGTTGGCACCCGGCTGGCCGACGACCCGTTGATCACCGTGATCGACGACTTCGTCACCGAGGCCGAGCGCGAGCACATCATGACCATTGCCGGGCGCCGGATGGGCCAGGCCAAGGTCAGCAAGCTGGGCGAGAACGCACCGAGTCAGAAGCGCACCGGCAGCGTGGCCTGGATCAAGCACGACCAGACGCCGCTGGTGCGAGGTCTGGTCCGACGGGTGTCCGATCTGGTCGAGATCCCCGTCCATCACGCCGAGTCACTCCAGGTGGTGCACTACGCCGAAACCCAGGAGTACAAGCCGCACTACGACGCGTGGGACATCGCCACCGAGAAGGGCCGTGAGGCAACCGCCAAGGGCGGTCAACGGCTGGTGACCGCCCTGATGTATCTCAACGAGGTCGAGGCCGGCGGCGGCACTGGCTTCCCCAAGCTCGACCTCACGGTGCAGGCCATTCCCGGGCGCATGGTGATCTTCCACAACCTCCATCCCGGTGAGAGCGAACGCCACATCGACTCGCTGCACGGAGGCATGCCGGTGTTCCTCGGCGAGAAGTGGGCGTGCAACCTGTGGTTCCGCGAAGAGCCCTATCAGAAGAGCTCAGGCGCAGGCGGCGGACCCCCTCGCGTGAAGGCCACCCGGGCGGCCCGGCCGGTCAGTCGCAAGAACAAGAAAGCGCAGCGCTCCGCCCGCAAGCGGAACCGCTGACGCGGGCGTCAGCCCACGCGTCGCAGATCGACGACGAACACGAGCGTCTCGTTGGGGGCGATGAGCCCTCCGGCTCCGGCGGCGCCGTAGCCCATGTGGGGCGGAATCGTGATCCGGCGGCGGCCACCGACCTTCATGCCGGCCACGCCCTCGTCCCAACCCTGGATCACCATTCCGGCCCCCAGCCCGAAGGCAAAGGTGTCGTTGCGGTTCCACGAGGCATCGAACTCGCGACCGGTACTCCAACTCACGCCGGCGTAGTCGACGGTGACCTGGGTGCCGGCGGTGGCGACCGCGCCGTCGCCGACCACGAGGTCTTCGATGACGAGGTCGGCGGGCGGTTCGCCGGTCGGAACGGTGATTGTGGGCTTGGTGTGGGTATCCATCCGGCGAGGCTATCGGCCGTCTATCAGCGTCGAGCGGCGACCCGTTCGATCAGATCGATCACACGATCGACGGTGGGACGGTCGACGGCATCTCGGGTTGCCGCCCAGTGAATGCCGACCAGAAGATCGCCGAACATCGCGGCGCACACCACGGCGATGGCGGCCTCACCGTCGTCGGGCTCGGGGTCGACGGCCTCGAGGCAGACGGCGTCATCGGCACCGCCGATCGCGTGGTCGACCTGCGAGAACACGGCGGGCCCGCCCGTCTCTTCCACCGGACAGCCGGCCACTGCCCGCAGGACGGTGAGAAGGACCTCCGCAGCCCGTCGGGAACCGTCGGCAACGATCAGATCGAGCTCGGCGTCGCCGCCCTGGGTCGATTCGTATGTCGGTTCGAGACCGTCGGGCGTGTCGGGCTCGTCGACGCCGCACACCCTCTCGACGGACTGGCCCTCGTCGACCCACGGCTCCCGGATGGTGACCCGCTCGAGCTCCCACTGATCGCCGATCTCGGACGGATCGAGCACGAGGGGGGCGAGTGGGTGGTCCGTCCACTCCTCGGGCGCTGGTCGCTCGACGGTGGGCTCGGGAGTGGCGAGCTCCGGCGGGGCGACCGGCTGGTTCGGTGACGGTCGCCCCGACAAGACGTTGGCCATGGCGGCGAACACCGGTTCGGCGACCTGGTGGAGATCGACCCCTCCGTCGAGCTCGACGTAGACCACCGTGGCCCCCTGCTGCCAGAAGCCGTAGAACGCCAGACCGTCATCGTGCCCGAAGGCCAGGCCCACCGACCGCCAGCCGTCGACGCCGGGCAACGCCAGCGGTTCGAGCCATTGCTGAGCGCCGTCGAGGGTCGTGAGGATCACGCACGGTTCCCACACCGCATCGATGTCGTCCATGAACGTCGAAGCGGTGGCCGACGAGTCGAGAACGACGACTGCGTTGGTCAGTGCCGTGATCGAGCCGTTGGCGCCGTGCACCAGTTCGCTCGGGGCGGCGACCACGGCGAAGAAGGAGTCGAGCAGAGGGCAGTCGGTGGTGTTCGCCGCGTCTCCGCCACCCGACTGCTCGGGGGCCGACACCTTCCAGCCCGGGACGTCGGCATCGGCAAGAAGGTTCGCCGGCTGCGAGTCGTCGGGTACCTCGACGGTGATCGATGGCGAGGGAGCGGCCTCGGCGACGGGCTCGGGTACGTCGTTTGGGGCCGATGGCTCGGACGAATCGCCGGCAACCATCACGTCGGTCGGGTCGGCCGAGCACGCGGTGGCGAAGACAACCATGCAGACCAGCACGCTCGCAATGCGAAAGCGGTGCAAGCTCATGCGCGGTCGGCGGCTCGTTCGATGATCTCGCGCATCTGGTCGACCGACAGTGGATCGATCGAGCTGTCGACCCCGAAACTTCCGGTCGTCATTGCGAACAACAGCTCGCCGTAGCTGATCACCAGGTAGGAAGCGGCGAGGTCGACCTCGTCAGCGGTTCCCGAGAAACGGAGCACCAGTGCGTCGTCGGCTCCGTCGACGGCGATGGTCTCGGTGGTGATCTCGATGATCGCGTCGTAGAAGCCCATCACCTCCGGGTCGCATCCCGGGAGGGCCCGAAAGACGTCGAGATAGCTCTTGACATCGGCTGCGGATCCCCGGTTCACGACGAAGTTCACGGCGTTGTCGTAGTCGAGCCCAGCCGTGTAGCTGACCTCGATGCCCTCGAGGGTCGGGGGTTCGGTGAGCCCGCATTCCTCGAGCTCCCCATTCGGCTCCGATTCCGCGTACTCGGTCACGTCGCTGCTGTTGAGCATGTAGTCGGCACCGATCTCGCTGGCGTCGGGCACGTAGACGGCCAGCGGGTGGATGCGCCAGTCATCCGATTCGTCGGGCCCGAGCAGCGGGGGGTCGTCGACGGGAGGAACCGCGATGTCGTCGTTTGGATCGAGGGTTGGTCGCGGCTCGGGTTCGGTCGCGGTCTTCGGGGCGGTGCCCGGCACGTCGCCGACCGGCACCGGTGCAGGCGTGCCGGTGAGGCGCCCGGCGGCGGCGGCCAGCAGTGGTTGCAGGTACTGGAAGGTGCGATCGCCGTCGACTTCGAGCAACACGATGACGTTGTCGCGCTGCCAGTACGCGATGGCCCAGGTGATGCCGTCGACGCCACCGATCACCAGCCCGCTCGAACGCCAGCCGGCCGGTGGCACCGAGATGGGTTCGGCCCACCATGGGCTGCCGTCGATCGAGAACTCGACGCATTCCTCCCACACGCGGTCGGCGGCGTCGAGTACGGCCGCGGCGGTCGCCTCGTCTTCGAGCTCGACCACGGTGTGACGAAGCGTGGCTCCTTCGATCGAGGCTCGGGTGCGGGTGCCGGGGTAGGTGTTGGCCGCCCACGCCTGGTTCATCAGCTCGCAGTCGTCGGCGACGAAGGTCGGCTCGGCCCCGAAGTCCATCGGACCGGAGTGCTGCCACGCTGGGACATCCGCGGCGGTGAGGAGCAGCGCCGACAGGTCGGTCTCGGCCGGTGTCGGTGTGGCCACCGGTTCGGCTGGAGCCTCGTCGGGCTCACCTTCGGTACCGGTGACCACCAGTTCGGGTCCGGCGGAACAGGCCGCGGCGAACAGGGCAATCACACAGGCGAGGGAAGCAAGTCGCATCGTTGTCCATCGGCGGTTCCGGTGAAGAACTGAAGATCCGCCGGCAGGCTGGGATTCAGCCCCGCTCGGCGGCCCGTTCGATGATCTCGAGCACCTGATCGACCGACAGCCCAATCGATGGGTTGGCGCCACCGTAACTTCCGGTCCCCATGGCCAACACCAGCTCGCCGAAGCGCACGACCAAGAAGGTGCCTTGAACGTCCACGTCGTCCAACGTGCCCACGTAGCGGCTGACGACCGCGTCGTCGGCGCCGTCGACGGTGAGGGTCTCGGTGGTGATCTCGACGTCTCCGCCGAAGAAGCCGATGGCCTCTGGGTTACATCCGGGGAGGGCCCGGAAGACGTCGACAAAACTCTGTGCCACCGCTTCTGGTCCCCGGTTCACGACGAAGGTCACGGTGTTGTAGTACTCGAACCCGACGATGTAGATCACCTCGATGCCGTCGAGGGTCGGCGGCTCGGTGATTCCGCAGGCGGCCAGATCCTCGTCCGGCTCCGGTTCTCCGTATTCGGTCACCTTGGTGTCTGTGATGGTCCAGTCGGCACCGATCTCGCTGGCGTCGGGCACATAGGCGGCCAGCGGGTGATCGCGCCAATCGGCCGGTTTGGCGGGCCCGAGCGGCGGGGGTCGTCGACGGAAGAACCGCGATGTCGTCGACGCGATCGAGAGTGGGTCGGGGCTCGGGTTTGGGTTCGGTGGCGGTCTTGTCCGGCACGTCGCTCACCGGTAACGGTGTGGCCACCGCTTCGGCCGGAGCCTCGTCGATCCCACCTTCGGTGCCGGTGACGACCAGTTCGGGTCCGGCGGTACAGGCCGCGGCGAACAGAGCAATCACAGAGACAAGAGCGGCAAGTCGCATCGTTGTCCATCGGCGGCCCCGCCGAAGAACTGAAGATCCGCCGCAGGCCGGGAATCAGCCCCGCTCGGCCGCCCGTTCGAGGATCGCGAGCATCTCGTCGACCGACAGCCGGTCGGCGGTGCTCTCACCGAGGATGTCGCCGCTCGACATCGCAAGCAGGAGCTCGCCGTACCGGACGACCACGAAGGCGAAGTCGAGGTTTTGTGCTTCGGGTTGACCGACGAAGCGGGTCACGATTGCATCGTCGGCGCCGTTGACGGTGATGGTCTCGGTGGTGATGTCGATCGCCTGGCCGGCGAAGCCCAGTGTGGCGGGATCGCAATCGGCCATCCCTCGGAACAGGTCGAGAAAGGACTGGGTGTCGGTGACGGTTCCGCGGTTCACGATGAAGTCGACGGTGTTGTCGTAGTCGCCTTGACCGTTGTAGGTGACCTCGACGCCCTCGAGGGTCGGCGGCTCGGTGAGCCCGCATGCCTCGAGCTCCTCGTTCGGCTGGGCTGGCTCGTACTCGGTGACCCCGCCGTTGTTGACGATCCAGTCGGTGCCGATCTCACTCGCATCCGGAACGTGGATCGCCAGCGGGCTGGCTTGCCACCCCTGGGCTTCGGGAACCTCGACGACGTCGGGGCCGAGATCGGACGGGATCTCCGGCGTCGGCTCGGGACCATTCGGCGTCTCGGGGGCGTTGCTCGGCCGGTCGGCGATCGTGCCGTCGACCTCCTGGGACGCTTCGGCCGCCGGGTCCGTGTCAGCCGTCTGGTCGGACGCGGTGGTGACGACGTCGGGTCCGGCGGCGCACGCCGCGCCGAGCAGGGCGATCAGGCAGGTGAGCGCGAGCAGTCGCATGCTTGTCCATCGGCCGCGTGGACGAGGAAGTGAAGGTCACGCATCACCGCGGCGAGAGCGTGGTGGAGCCGAGCAGTTGGCTGCTGGCGGTGTACACGAAACCCGCAGTGAGGTCGAAGGGTGCGGTGATGCCGCCGGTGTAGACGATGTGACCGGCTTCGAGGTGCAGGCCCTCGGTGGCCAGCTGCCGCACCAGCCAGGCCACAGCTTCGACCGGCGAGCCCATGGCCCGATCACCGGTACCTGTCCGGGGCTCGGTGCCGTCGGTGACGGTCAGCTCGAAATGGGCAGGGTCGGCTCCACCGAGGCGAGCGGCCGGAAGGTAACGCCCGGCTCGGACACCTGCGGCCGACGAGTTGTCGGCGGTGTTGTCGAGCCAGCGGAAGTCGAACGACGGAAACCGGGGGTCGACGACCTCGAGACCGACGGCCCAGCCTGCGCACGCGTCGACGACTGCACCGGTGGTCACCTCGCCCGAGAGCGGGGACGCGGCGACGTACACGAACTCCGGCTCGACCTTGGGATGGATCATGGTGTCGAGTCGCAGCGTGGGTCCGAGGACCTGCGACGCCCACAGCGTTCCCCAGTTGGGCCGGTCGATGCCCAACGCCTCCCGCATGGCCGCCGAGGTCCAACCGAGCTTGTACCCGACGAGACGATCGCCGTCGGCGACACGGAGGTCGTCGTGGGCGCGGGCGGTGGCTCGGGCGGAGTCCCAGTCGAAGTCGGGGAACCGATCGGTGGGCAATGCGACGCCCCGGCGGTCGCGGCTCGGCGGTCCGCAGCTCCTCGGCCAGCGCGCCCGGCGCGAACGGGCTCACACGCCGAGCCGCCTGGCGACCCGCCGCCACGATGTGGTGGCCTCGGAGATGTCGAACCACTCCGAGTGCATGCCGACGGCGGCCGCGCCCTCGGCGTTCAGCGGCTGGTCGTCGACGAAGAGGACGCGAGCGGGCTCGACCTCACCCAGCTCATCGAGGGCCCATCGGTAGGCCCGGAGGTCGGGCTTGAGGAAGCCGACGTGGGAGCAGTCGACGAGGTGATCGACCTTGGTGAGGAAGTCGATCTGGGCCACCCACTCGTCGTCGTGGAAGGCGTGGAGATCGTTGGTGAGCACCGAGACGCCGATGCCTGCCGCCCGCGCGGCATCGGCCACCTCGATGGCCTCGTCGCGGATCAGCTGGTTGCCGGGAGAGCCGTACGCAATCCCCATGTAGCCCACCAGGTCGAGTTCGACGCCGGCGGTTCGACCGACGTCGGCGGCGCGTTGGGTCCAGTAGCCACGCTCGCTCAGGCCACTGACGCCGAGGGACTCACGGTAGAGCTCGTCGGTCGACGGATCGAGGGGGCCCATCCAGGTGAAGGTGCCCCTGGGGAGCCCGAAGTGGTCTTCCACCACCGGGTGGAGCTCGGCGGGGTTGAGCAGACACACGCCGCCGAAGTCGAGGAGGAGCACGTCGTAGGGCCGGCCGGTCACTTCCACAGACGCTCCGTTGCGATTCGGGCGCCCTCGGCGAGCGCCTTGAACTTCTCCCAGACCACGTCGGGATGCACCTCGGGACGAAACGAGGCACGGGAGGAGAATCCGCAATCGGCGCCGGCGATCACGTTTTCCTTGCCCACCCGTTCGGCGTAGAGCTCGATGAAGTCGGCAACGAGCTCGGGGTGTTCGACATAGTTCGTGGCGTGGCCGATCAGGCCGGGGATGAGCACCTTGCCATCGGGAAGGTCGAGATCGTCCCACAGCCTCCACTCGTGCATGTGGCGAGGATTGGCCACCTCGAAGGAGTAGGCACCGGCATGGACGCGCAACATGTGCGGGGCGACGGCAGCCATCGGCAGGTCGTGGGTGCGGGGGCCGTGATTGAGGCCGTAGCACGTGTGCAGCCGGACCTTGTCGGTGGGGATGGCCCGCAGGGCGTGGTTCAGGATCTCCACATGGCGATCAGCCTCGAGGCGACACGCGGCCGGATCGGCGCCCGGTGCACCGGTGAGGATCTCGATGAGCCACGGGTCGTCGATCTGGAGAAGGAAGCCGGCGTCGACGATCGCCAAGTACTCCTCGCGGAGCGCCTCGGCCACCGCTTCGAGGTACTCGTCGTCTGATCCGTAGTAGGTGTTGACGCCGAAGCCCCGAGGCGAGGTCGACGGCATGAACGCCTCGGCGACCTCCAGCTCACCGGGGAGCGAGTCGATCGCGGCACGGAGGTTGACGATGTCGGTAGCCAGTGCGTCGTGGCCGACATAGGCGACCGGGCCGACGCAGGCCATGGCCTTCAGCTCGACGACCACCTCGTCGTACTTGCCGAGGTACTGCTCGTAATACCCCGGGTAGGCGTCGAGCTCGAGTCGCCACGAGGGCGGCAGCACCTTTTCGCCGTCGGTGGCCGAGAAGCCGGCGAGGCGATCGGTCACGTAGGTGAAGAAGCTGGGTTTGCCCATCTCGCCGTCGGCCACCACGTCGATGCCAGCCTCGGCCTGTTGACGAACGGCCTCGGTCACGGCGTCGGAGACGGCGGTCTCGAAGCCGGCGTCGTCGATCGTCTCGCCGCGGAAATGGTCGCGCATCATCTCCAGCAGGGCATGGGGGCGGGCCAGGCTCCCCACGTGGGTGGTGAGGATGCGGTCGGTACTCGCTTTCACGGGTTCTCCATTCTTGTCTGCCACGCCGCGTCACGGTCATAGGTACGAGCGCGATCGAGCAGCTGTTCGCGTAGCGTTCGGGCGGGTTGGGGATCGGGAACTTCGACGAAGGCCTCGCCGTCGATGATCCGAACGTCGAACTCGTCGAGGGCCACGGCGGTGCCGATGTTGGTGCCGTCGCTCACGCGGTAGCGCCAGAAGTGCAGCGGACAGCTCAGCACGCCGTCGCGAACCCAGCCGTCGGCGAGCGGTGAGTCCTGGTGCAGGCAGCGGTTGCGGAACGCCTTCACGGTGTCGCCGACGCGCACGACGACGGCAGTGCCGTCGCCGACGGCGACGCAGGTCTGCTCGGACATGTCACCCACCCGCCCGGCCGGCACGAGCACGGTCAGGCTGCTCCCGTGACACTGCGGTAGCCGAGCCGACGGGAGACCAGTGCGGCCGCCTCCACGGTGTCCTGGGCCAACTGGAGCTCGAAGGGTTCGAGTCGCTCGGCTGGGCCCGCCACACTCAGCGCGGCCACGGGCCTACCGCTCCCGTTGCGCACCGGCGCCGCGACGGAGATCACGCCGAGCTCCGACTCGTAGCGGTTGACGGCGTAGCCGCGTTGCCTCGTGTAGGTGAGTTCCTTGCGCAGGTTGTCGAGACGGGTGATCGTGTGCTCGGTCTTGGCCGGTAGCTTCCAGCCCTTCAGCACCCGATCGAGCTGATCGGGGGAGAGGAAGGCCAGCAACGCCTTGCCGCAGCCGGTGCAGTGGGCCCAGTTGCGGCGACCGACCTCGAGGAACATACGGAGGGTGTTGGGGCTGTCGAGTCGTTCGACGTAGACCACCTCTCGGCCGTCGAGTACCGCCATCTGCACCGTCTCTCCCGTGCGGTTCCTGAGATCGGTCATCGGGGTGAGCGCGGCCTCGTGGAGGTCGAAGCTCTGGACGGCGGCCGCGAGATCGAAGATGGCGAGACCGAGGCGGTACCGGCCCGACTCGAGGTCCTGTTCGAGCAGTCCTTCGTCGGTGAGCGTGGCGAGGAGCCGATGGGCGGTCGACTTGGCGATGTCGAGGTGTCGGGCCAGATCACTCACGCCCCACTCGCGGTGGTGGGCGGTGAACGACTTCAGCACGCGTGCGGCGTTGGCGACCGAACCGAGCGTGGAGGTGCGAGAGACGCCATCGTTGCTCACCCGATCGACCCTAGTGACCTGTTCCGCCAAGAGGGACATCGTCCCGTTCAGCGGGACGCTCAGGCGTGGGGATAGATCAAGGGAAAACGTTCGGAACGCATGGCCTGGCCCGGCACCACGTCGGCGGTGAAGGGCAGGGTCATCGCCTTCGGCCTCGGGTCGTACACCACGTCGTCGCCCAGCCAGCGAGTGGAGAGACCTCGCCGTCGACGGTTGGTCGAGGTATTGCCCCTGGCACCGTGCAGCGTCATCACGTGGTGGGCGACCACGTCACCGGGCACGAGGTCGAAGGTGACGATGCGTTGATCGGGATCGGATTCGATGTCGGGTACCACGGGCATCGTCGCGTCGCTGTACTTGTCGGAGCCGTCGAAGCTCTGGGCGCGGAACCACGTGGTCCACCGATGGGAGCCGGCGACGTAGCGAACCGCACCGCTCGCCTCGTCGACGGGATCCATGGCGAACCACAGCGAACAGATCTGGTCGCCGAGCACCGGCCAGTAGGGAAGATCTTGATGCCAGGGGGTCGGGTTCACCGTGCCCGGTTCCTTGACCAGCAGATGGTCGAAGAAGAACGACACCGATTCGGAGCCCATGAGCCGGGCGGCGATGGCTCCGCCCGGCGAGTCGAACACGAAGGCCCGGAGATCAGGGTCGGTCTCCCATTGGAACATATTGGCGTGGAAGCGCCCGACGTCGCCCGTGTCGTAATCCCGTACTTGGCGTCCCGACGTCGCCATCGAGCGATCGACGACGGCCCGGAGGCGATCGATCCAGAGCGGATCGAACAGCCCCGACAGCTTGACCGCCCCATCGTTGCGGTAGGTGTCGACCTCGTCATCGGTGATCGGGCGCAATGGCTCGGCGCTCATGAACCGATGATGCCTCGGATCGCGTCGCATTGGTAGAGCGGCCCGGTGGTGCATGTGTCAGTCTGAGAGGGCCGCAGAGCCCACCGGGGGACTCACGATGCAGATGGACAGCGTCGCCGCCAACGTCACCGAGGCACGGGCGGGAGCCCGCGAGGAGCTGCGCCTGGCGTTGTCCATGCGCGGCGGGGTGAGCCTGGCGGTGTGGATCGGTGGTGCCGTCGCCGAGATCGAGGCGCTCCGCACGGCCGTCGGTCCGCGTGCGACCGGCTCCCCGAACGATGACGCGAGCGGACCACGCGAGGTGTACCGGCGTCTGGCAAACCTGGCGCGTTACGAAACCGTCACCGTCGACGTCTTGAGTGGGGCGAGCGCCGGCGGGCTGAACGGAGCGATCTACGCCGCCAGCCTGGTGTACGGGTTCGACTTCTCCGAGATGGCCGACCTCTGGCTCACGCTCGCCGACATCGAGGCGCTGTCGCGACCGACCCCGTGGCGGCCCGGCGAAGGCCGTCGGCCGTCGCTGCTCGAGGGAGATGCCTACTTCCTCACCGAGCTCGAGCAGCGGTTGGCGGCGTTGATGGCACCGGCAGGAATGGGACCGGCGGCCACTGGCGCCGACCAGCGGCTCGACCTGTTCCTCTCGGCGACCCGCAAGGACCCCGTCGAACGGGTGCTCCGCAACGATCCCTTCGCCGACATCCACGAGTCGCGCAGTGCTGCGTTCTTCCACTTTCGTCATCTCGGTTCAGTCGGGTCGCCCCTGTCGGACTTCCCGGCGGCCGACGTTCACCTCGCGGCCCGGCGTCTGGCGTTGGCGGGGCGGGCCAGCTCGTCGTTCCCTGTCGCGTTCGAGCCGGCCACCGTGTGGAGTGCAGCGGCCGTCGACGACGGCGTCGTGAACATGCTCGGCATGTTCTCCGAGATCGACGACGAGCCGGTTCGGGTGATCGACGGTGGCGTGCTGGACAACATTCCCGTAGCTCGAGCGATCCAGGCCATCGCGGCGGCGCCGGCCAGCGGACCGGCATCGCGGTGGCTCTTGTACCTGCACCCGAGCCCGACCGAGCCCGAGCCGTCCGGTCCGAGTCCTCCAGAGGCAGCCGACGATTCGCTCACCGGAATCCTCTCGGATCTCGCCACCACGCTCCGGCTGAAGTTCGACGGCGAGTCGTTGGTCGAGGACATGCTCGAGCTCGATCGCCACAACCGCGAGGTCGCCGAGCGGTCGGCCGTGCGAGCTGCACTGATGGCCGATGCCGCCGTGGCCGAGGACGGCGTCGTCGACACAGCCCCCACCGCATGGGCGGGAATCGACGCCCGGCGGGTCACGAATGTGCTCATCGACCCCGACCTGGCCATGGCCACCCATCCCTTCGTTCGCGAGGGCTTCGGCTCGGTCCTCGACTCATGGCCCACGGGCGTACGGGCGACGTTCTACGAGGTGCTCCCCAGCGTGCTCGAGTCGGTCTACGCCGGCGGCGGTGCGGCCGATCCCGCGCCGTTGCTCGCGCTGGGTGACACCGTCGAGGTGCTGTTGCGCCTCAGCCAGCAGATCTCGGGCGCCGATGCAGCGGTCACGGAGGCTGAGCTCTACCGGGTGCGTCTGCTCGTCGAGGTGCTCCATTCGGTGTGGGAGCAGCACTGGGCGGCCGCCGCGCGACAGCCGCCACTGCCCGATGCCGATGCCGACACGGTCTCTGAGTGGAGTAGACGAGTGGCGAGCGCGGCATTGGCGGCATCCGAGCATGTCACGACCGCAGTTCTCGACTCGATCGGCTCCGCCGCGTCGACACCGTTTCACACTGCGCTGGCCGAGCTCTTCGACGCCGCGACGACGAGGCCCGGCGAGGTTCCGCTCGGAGAGATCTGGGTGTTGGTGGCCGGCAAGGCCCGTGTCCTGCTCGATGCGGCGACGGCCCACCGACTCGACGACCCGCTCGTCGTCTTCTTGAGTGAACGAGTCGACCTCCTCGAGGGGCTGGTGGCTGCGGCGCGAGCCTCGGCCTCGTTGCATCGACGAGTCATGAGCGGGGAGTCGGCCATTCGTTTCCTGCGGGTCTCGGGTGCCAACCGTTCACCGCTCGAGAGCTGGTTCACCGGAGGAGAGCCCCTGCGCGTCACCGACAAGCTCGCCGGCAATCAGTTCGTGAACTTCGGTGCGTTCTTCTCGGCCCGATGGCGGGCCAACGACTGGATGTGGGGGCGCCTCGACGGCGCCAAGAGCCTGGTCGATCTGTTGGCCGACTCGACCCGGTGGTTCTCGGGCTCCGGTCAGACGGCGGATCCCGTCATCGCCGATGTCGAACGGGCTGTCACGACTCCGTTCGACCCCATCGTTGCCGGGGCGTCCGACTGGGATGCCTGGATGCGCGACCAGTGGGAGCGGGCCCGACTGACGGTGATCGACGAGATCGAGGCGGCTGCGGTCGCCCCCGACGTGGCCGCAGGGCTGATCGAGACCAAGCGCCTACTGGTCATGCGACTCCATGCCGAGCACCTCGCCCGGGAGCTTCCGTGGGTCGACGGCACACCCCGCGGGGTGACCACCGGCGGCGAGCGAGGCAACGGTGTCGATCCCGCCGGTGCGCAGGATCTCGCGTCCAACCTCACTGCCGGCACCGACTCGATCCCCGGCGATCTCGAACCCCGCCGATGGGCTCGCATCGGCATGCGCCTCGGCCTGAACGCCTGGCGGGCGCTCCGTCCGAAAGGGTGGGTGGCTCGGGGGGTCACGGCGTTGCTCAAGCCCGTGTACCTGTTCGTGCTCGGGGTGGTGGTGTATCCGAGCCGAGCCTTGTTGGCCGGAGTGGTGGGCTACGCGGCGTTGACCCTCGGGCGGTGGGAGACGGAATCCGACTGGTGGTGGACGGGCCCGTGGCGAAGCCCCGACGCGGCCGGGTACGGCACCTGGGCGCGCCGTGCCGCCTTTGTCACGACGATGCTCCTCGTCGTCTTGCTGGTGGCGGTCGATGGACGAGCCTTCGTCCGCCGACGCGACCCGGCGACGTTGGTCGGGCTGGGCGCCGGCCTGGGCATCGGCGGGTTCGTATTCGTCGAGTACGTCGTGAACGGGGCGTCGTATCCGCCGGTCGTGGTGCCGTTGGCGGCTGCGGTCGTCGTCTTCCTCGGCATGTGGTGGATGGCGCCTCCGGCCTTCGTCGGCTGTCTGGTCGTGGCGCTGGCCCCCTACGTGATCCTGTGGTTTCTCGGCCCCCGCTCCGGCAGCGTTCAGCGAAGGGTGGTGGGCTCTGACCTCGTTCGCGGCGGCGCTGGCGATCACCACGGCGTACGTGACGCTGGTCGAGGTCTTTCCTCCCCGACGCCCCGAGAGCTGACGTCGGCTACGGCGCGAGGGCGTTCCGGAGATCGATTGCGGTCTTCGCCGCGCCGTTCGCCTCGGTGGCCATCACGGTGAGGTGGCCCATCTTGCGGCCGCGACGGGCGCCGCTCTTGCGGTACAGGTGCAGCTTCGCGTCGGGATTCGCGAGCACGACGGGCCAGCGCGGCTCACCGGCCTGCCACAGGTCTCCGAGGAGGTTCACCATCGCCACCGCCGGTGAGGTCATGGTGGTGTCACCCAGACCCAGCCCGCACACTGCACGGATCTGCTGCTCGAACTGGCTCGTGACACTGGCGTCGAGGGTCCAGTGACCGCTGTTGTGGGGCGCGGTGCCAGCTCGTTCACCATCACCTCACCGGCGACGACGAACAACTCGACCGCCAGCACTCCGACGAAGTCGAGCGCACCGGCAACCGCGACCGCCAGGTCGACCGCACGCTCGGTCATCGCCGGCTCGACCCGGGCGGGCACCACCGTGAGATCGAGGATGCCGCTGGCATGAACGTTCTCGGCGATCGGCCAGACCGCAGTGTGCCCATCGGCGGTTCGGGCGACGAGCACACTCAGCTCACGCTCGAGGTCGACGAGGGCCTCGACGACACACCGAACGCGACCGAGCTCGCTCCAAGCCGAATCCAGCTCCGACTCGTTCCCGACGATTCGCTGACCCTTGCCGTCGTATCCGAGTCGGGCCGTCTTGATGACGGCGCCGCCATCAAGGAGCAAGGCAAGGTCGGCCACGGCCCGGTCGCTGCGTTCCGATGACCAGTCGCTCCCTTCGAGCACCGTGTAGGGGACCACAGGAAATCCGTTCCGGGTGAGGAACCGCTTTTCGGCGGCGCGGTCCTGTGCGATCCGCACCGCTGCCGCGGCCGGTGCGACCCGCACTCTCGCCGCCAGCTCGTCGAGGGCAGCCGCAGACGGGTTCTCGAACTCGGTGGTCACGACGGCGCAGTCCGATGCCAACCGACTCAGAGCAACAGGGTCGTCGTAGGCCGCGACCAGGTGCTCGTCGGCGATGGATCCCGCCGGGGCGAAGGGATCAGGATCGAGCACGATGGTTCGGTAGCCCATCGTTGTCGCCGCCATCAACGCATACCGGCCGAGCTGGCCGCCGCCGAGCATCCCGATGGTGGCGGGCGGCGTCACGACAGCGTCGCTCATGTTGGCGCTGAGTCGGGTGTCGCTGGTGGGGGCAGCGTCGAAGCGGCCGCCTGGTCGCGTCGGTCGGCCCGATACCGATCGAGCTGGTCGTGCAACGACGGGTCGTCGTTGGCGAGTATCGCAACGGCGAACAACGCCGCGTTGGTGGCGCCGGCCTCGCCGATCGCGAAGGTCGCTACCGGCACTCCCGCCGGCATCTGGACGATCGAGTAGAGCGAGTCCTGGCCCGAGAGGTGGCGAGAGGCCACCGGCACACCGAGCACCGGGACGGTGGTCTTGGCCGCGAGCATGCCTGGAAGGTGCGCCGCGCCACCGGCACCGGCGATGATCACCCGCAACCCGCGGGTCGCGGCATCGGTCGCGTAGGCGAACATCTGGTCGGGCATCCGGTGGGCACTGACCACCCGCGCTTCGTGGGCGACACCGAAGTCGGCCAGGATCGCGACGGCTTGCGCCATGGTCGGCCAGTCACTCGACGAACCCATGACCACACCGACGACAGGGAACTGCTCGGACATGCCCGCAGCGTAGGGCGAAGGAGCCTCGCCGGTCGCCTCGGGTTGGAGGTCGGCGAACTTGTCGCAATGCTGGGTGACCGACACTTCGCCCGACCAGGAGACCACCATGACGTGGACCCAACGTGACATCCCCGATCTGACCGGTCGCACTGCGGTCGTGACCGGTGCCAACGGCGGCCTCGGTCTCGAGACCACGCTCGGGCTGGCCGGCGCCGGCGCGCACGTGGTCATGGCCGCGCGCAACCAGACCAAGGCCGCCGACGCCGAAGTGGCGGTTCGAGCCGCCCACCCCGACGCCTCGCTGGAGATCGTCGAGCTCGACTTGGGCTCGCTCGCGTCGGTGCAGAGCGCAGCCGAGGAGATCCTCGACCGTCACGCCGCCATCGACATCCTCGTGAACAACGCCGGGTTGATGGCCATGCCGGAACGAAGGACCGTCGACGGATTCGAGATGCAATTCGGCGTGAACCATCTCGGCCACTTCGCCTTCACGGCCCATCTGTTGCCCGCCCTGCTGCGGGCCGACGCCGCAAGGGTCGTGACCGTCACCAGCACCGCGCACCACATGGGCACGACCGTCGATCCCGACAACGTGAACCTCGAGGGCAACTACGAGCCGTGGCGGGCCTACGGCCGGGCCAAGCTCGCCAACTACCACTTCGGCATCGGCCTGCAACGGCAGTTCGAGCTGGCCGACGTGCCCGCCATCAGCCTGCTGGCCCATCCCGGGCTCTCGAACACCGATCTCCAGGCCACCACGGTGGCCGAAGGAGGTGGCGGTCGCCTCGGAAGGTTCTTCCACACGCTCACGCAGAAGACCGGGATGAAGCCGAGTGACGGCGCCCGGTCGCAGCTGCGCGCGGCCACCGATCCCACGGCCGAGGGCGGGCAGTTCTACGGTCCGCTGTTTGTCACCAATGGCCCGCCGGTGGCCAAGCCGATCATGCGTCAGATCGGCCTCGACCAGGCCATCGAAACGCTCTGGATGGTGTCGGAACGCGAGACCGGGATCGTCCTCGACGTCGCCGTGGCCAAGGCCGACCTGGGTGCCTGACCATCGCTCGGTCGGCCACGAGTTCTTCGCCACCGCGCCGGTGAGCGAGACGCTCCGGCAGGATCTGCCGATCTCGGCCGCCGGAGCGTTCCGCTGCCTCGAGGATGCCGACGCGTGGCCGGTCTGGCTCGAGCCGGTCGACCGGGTCACGTGGACCACCTCGCCCCCGTTCGGCGTCGGTACCACCCGCGACATCCACATCCGGGCGGGCACGGTGGCCGAGACGTTCTACGACTGGGACGACGGCCATCGCATGAGCTTCCACTTCTCGCACGGAGCGATTCCCGGGCTGAGAGCCTTTGCCGAGGACTACGAACTGGTGCCGACCGGCGACGACACCTGCGAGCTCGTGTGGCGCTACGCCTTCGAGTTCGGTGGAGTCGGCCGAGTTGTTCAGCCCTTGTTCGCGCTGGGCTTCGGTCGGGCGGCCCGGCGGTCGGTGCGCAACCTCGCGATCTACCTCGCCGACAACGCCGAGCGGTACGCCTGATCGGGCGAGGCCACGGTCGCGATGGCAAGCTGAGACCATGCGCCTCTCTCCCCGTACGGTCGAGCTCGTCCATTCGCCCATCGGCGCAGCGCATTCGCTGCTCGCGGACCGTGTGAGCGACCGGGCGCTGCTCGACCTCTCGCAGGCGGCGCCGTCGTTCCCCCCGGCGGCGGTGGTGGCCGATCGGGTCGCCGAGGTGGCCCATGAGCCCGACGGCGCTCGCTACGCCCCACAGCCCGGCCTGCCCGCTCTGCGTGAGGCCTTCGCCGCCGATCTCCGGTCGGGATACGGCGTCGACTCGATCGAGGCCATTCACACGCTGATCACCGCCGGGTGCAACCAGGCATTCTGTCTGGTCATCGGCGCCATCGCCGACCCCGGCGACCACGTCGTCGTCGTCGAGCCATTCTATTTCAACCACGACATGTGGCTGCGCGTCGAGGGCATCGACGTTTCCCACGTCCCGACCGGCGACGACCAGCTACCCGATGTCGAGCGGACGGCAGGCGCTTCTGACTGACCGCAGCCGGGCCATCGTCGTCGTGTCGCCCGGCAACCCCACCGGCGTCACCCTCGAACCCGAACGCATCACGGCGCTGGCCGCGCTGGCTCGCCACCGCGGCGTCGCACTGATCATCGACGAGACCTACCGGAATTTCCGCGGCTCCGACGCGCCGCCGCACTCGCTCTTTGCCGATCCCGAGTGGCACGAAACGGTGATCAGCCTTCACAGCTTCTCGAAGGACTTCGCCATTCCCGGTTACCGGGTCGGCGCCATCGTCGGCGGACCGGCGCTGCTCACCGAGGCGCTGAAGCTGCTCGACTGCGTGGCAATCAGCGCTCCCCGCATCGGCATGGAAGCCGCGTTGGCCGGGCTGCTCCATGCCGGCGACTGGCGACGCGAGCAGGCCGAACGCATCGCCGGACTCCAGGTGGGGTTCGAGTCGGTGATGGCGGAGCGGCCCGGCGGGTTCGAGCTGGTGACCGCCGGCGCGTACTTCGGGTGGGTGCGCCATCCGTTCCCCGGCGTGCCCGCCGCCGAGGTGGTCCGACGTCTCGTGCACGACGCCGACACGCTCGTGATCCCGGGAACGGCCTTCACCGCCCACGACGAGGCCATGCTCCGCTTCAGCTTCGCCAACCTCACTCCCACCGAGATCGACGAGCTCGGGAGTCGGCTCCGATCCCTCTCCTGACCGGGAGAAAATCCGGGCTGGGGTGTATTTCCCGCACCGCTCACCCGTCATCTCCTCATGACACGTTCTGAGGAGGACACCATGAAGCGATCCATCCACTGGATTCCGGCCATCGTGGCCATCGCGGCCACACTGCTGGTCGGCGTACCTGCGGGCGCCACCGATGACCCTGTGGTCGGCGTGCCCGAGCTGGCTGTCGGTGACAGCCCGACTCCGTTGGCGCCTCGATCCGG
The DNA here is from genome assembly GCA_963700995.1 of uncultured Acidimicrobiales bacterium. Lineage (GTDB taxonomy): Bacteria > Actinomycetota > Acidimicrobiia > Acidimicrobiales > JAHEJN01 > JAHEJN01. The sequence continues at coordinate 269,248 of CAVOZP010000003.1, read as the reverse complement.
CGATGTCGTGCCGGTGCCGGGCCACACCGACGCTCTGGCCGATGCCGCGGCGGCAATCTTCTCCGAGTTGTCTGCTCCCGTGGCCCCTCAGGCCGAAGGTGGCATTGCGGCCGCCGCGGTCACGACGCATGTGGTGACCACCGAGCTCGATGTGGTGAACGGCGCTGATGGCGTGTTGTCGTTGCGCGAAGCGGTCACGGCGGCCAACAGCGACGGTGCCGACTCGCGCATCGAGCTGACCACCGGCGTGGAGTACGAACTGACGATCTGCGGGCCCGACCCGGCCCAGGAGGACCTCAACGTCGACGGCGATCTCGACCACACCGACGTCAACGCCCTGACCATCGACGGCGGCATCGGGCTCGACATCTTCAGCGGCACGCCGCCCTTTGCGGTCATCCACACCTCGTGCACCGAGCGGCTCATCCAGTCGTTCTCGACCGACCAGCTCACCATCGAAGGAGTCGTTCTCAGCGATGGCTCGACACCCACCGCCGGTGGTGGCATCCTCGCCGCCGGTCCCGTTGCGATGGTCGGCTCAGGTGTCACTTCGAACGATGCCACGGGCGCAACGAGTATCGGAGCGGGTGTCGCCACCTCGGGGTCGATATCGGCGCACAATTCGTTCGTCGTCGGCAACGACGCCACCCTCGGCGGATCGGGTTTCTACGCCGTCGGTGACATCGAGCTGGTCAACTCGATGGTCGCAGCCAACACGGGCGGTGCGGCGGCGGCACTGGCCGCCGGTGGCAACGTGACCATGACGTTCTCGACCGTTGCCGCCAACACCACCACGGGCGTCGGGGCGGCCGATGTGGTCAGCGGAGGGAACCTGACCACCACGGGATCGTTCCTCGGTGCGTCGGCCGGTGCGGCGTCGCTGGTCTGCAATGTGGGGGGTGCGTCCAGCTCGGGTGGCTACAACTTCGTCACCGATCTGTCGTGCGGTCTGGGCGGGGCGACCGACACCGAGTCACTGGTGCTCGATCCAGGTTTCGATGGGGCCAGTTTCATCTTCCCCAAACCGGGTTCGCTGCTGCACAATGCGGTGCCGCCGGCGAGCTGCTCGGGTACCGACGACGTCTTCCTGACGTCTCGCCCTCAGGGCGAGCGGTGTGAGATCGGGGCGGTCGAGAGGCGGCTGGCCGAGGTGCCGAAGCTGACCGCGGCCACCGATGCGGTGACGCCGGTGGTGTTCGCCGACGTCCTGGCCGAGCTCGATGACGTCTTCGGTGCGGCCGACGAGACGTCGCTGCGGATACGCACGGCGCCGACGTACGGCACGGCCGTTCTCGACGGCACCGAGCTCACCTTCGACCCAGCCGGCGAGGCCTCCGGGGTCGAAGCCTTCGAGCTGGAGATCTGTGACACAGCGGGCGTCGACTGCTCGGTGATCGACGTGGAGGTCACCGTCGACCCGTTGACCAGTCGCTGGTTCTTCACGAACGTGTTGCAGGGCGGGGTCGCGTCGGCGGAGATCAACTTCGGCAAAGGGGCCGGTGAGCAGTTCTTCGTTGGCGACTTCGACGGCAACGGCATCGACGACCTGGCCAAACGCACCAACGGCACCAACCTGTTCGAGATCCTGAACCTCAACGGGGTGGCTTCGGCCGCCAACCAGACCATCGGCTACGGCAAACCCGGCGACGAGGTCTTCGTCGGCGACTTCGACGGCAACGGCACCGATACCTTCGCGGTGCGGCGCGGCAACCAGTTCTTCGTGAAGAACTCGGTCACGCCGGGTCCCGCCGACGTGGTCATCGGCTACGGCAAGGCCGGCGACGAGGTGTTCGTCGGCGACTGGGACCGTGATGGCGACGACACCTTCGCGGTGCGTCGGGGCAACGTGTTCTATGCCCGCAACAGCGTCACAACCGGCAATGCCGATGAGGTGTTCGGCTACGGCAAGGCCGCCGATCGGGTGCTGGTCGGCGACTGGGACGCCAACGGTTCCGACACCTTCGCGGTGCGTCGGGGCAACGTGATCTTCGTCCGCAACGACTTCTTGACCGCCCCGGCGGAGTTCTCCTTCGGGTTCGGCAAGGCCGCCGACGAGCTGTTCCCCGGCGACTGGAACAACGACAACCTCGACACCTTCGCCGTCCGTCGCATCATCAACTAGCCGGTCAGAGATGACCCGATCAGTCTCGACCCGGCGCCGCAGTCATGCGGCGTCGGGCGGGGTGTGGGCGGCGAGGAACTCCTCGATGGCCAGCCGGGCCGCCGGCTGATCAACCGGATCCTTCCACCTCTCGATGAGCGTGGCGTTCGGGGCGAGATCGGCCACCCGGCGCGACACACTCTCGGGGTGATAGCGGTCGTTGCCCATCAACACCAGCATCGGGGTCGCACACGACGAGACGAACTCGGGCGTGACGCTGAACACGAAATCCCCGCCGAACATCGCTCGGTTGAAGGCGGCCCAGTCGGCCGGGCCGGCCTCGGGATGGGCGTCGCGCTGCTCGTCGGCCCAGGTAGCGAACATCTCGTCGAACGCGTCGCGATTGTCGTCGAGGCCGATGGGTTGTTTCAAGACTGCGGCCACGACACGCTCGGGGGCGGCCTGGATCAGGCCCATGATGTAGGACCCTCCGATGCACATGCCCTCGACCAGGAACCGGTCGACACCCAGGTGATCGAGCAGCGCGAGCTGATCGCCCGTGTAGGTGCTCCAGCCCGAATCGGCGGTCACCGGGCCGGTGGATGCGCCGGCGTTTCGTTGGTCCATCGCGATTACGCGATAGTGCTCGCCCAGATGATCGATCGGGTTCCAGGGCGCGTTGTCCCACCATTCGATCGACGAGCGCACGCCGCCGGGCGCAATCAACAGCAACGGGAATCCACTGCCGCGCTGGAGATAGTTGATGGTGGTGTCACCGGTGGTGAACGTGGGCATGAGGTCCTCCGAGGGGTCAGGGAGTATCGAGGTACGAGCTGAGAGCGTGCTGGATGGCGACGAGGGCCCGGGCGTCGAGGCGGCGGGCCGGTTGGATGCGCCCGACATCGACGATGGTGGCTTCGGTTCCTGCGAGCAGAGCCGCGGCTCGGGCGGCGATGCCGATCCCGATCACGACGGGTCGCCCACCACCATCGTGAACGGTCAGAGGCGTCCGAACGAGCATCTCGAGCTGGTCGGCCACGGTGTCGGAACCGCCTGCGTCGGTACTCACCTGGGGGAACCGTCTATACCGGGCCATGCGGTCGGACAACAGCCTCTGCACGCGAGCAGCCGGATCGGCCTCCTCGAGCAGCGGCCGCGTCTTGCCCGATCGTGAGTGCAGCACCCGATCGAGAATGGCTTCGGGTGAAGCGGCCAGACAGTAGACCCGCCCTGACCCCCCGAGAAGGCGTTCGGTGTCACGATCGAGCATGGTGCCCCCGCCCGTGGCGATCACGTGCCGCCGCGTCTGGGCCAGATCCACGACCGTCTCTCGTTCGAGCTCGCGGAATCGCGATTCACCATGAACGGCGAACAGGTCGGCGATGGGACCATGCTCCGACTCGATGAGATCGTCGGTGTCGACGAAGTCGAAGCCGAGTCGTCGGGCCAGTCGTCGACCACCGGTCGACTTGCCGGTGCCCATGAAACCGGTGAGCACCACGTTCTGGTTCGGATCGGTGAGCCTGTCGAGCATCGAGCCCCCACGGTAGTAGCCACCGAGGTCGCAGGTTCTCGCGTACCATCGGCATTCGTGGCACGCGAGATCCTCGTCCTCAACGGACCCAACCTCAATCTGCTCGGTGTTCGCGAGCCCGAGGTGTACGGCAGCGAAACGCTCGATGACATCATCGGCATCCTGGCCGCCCATGCCGCCGATCACGACGTGAGTGTCCGTCACGTGCAGTCCAACGCAGAGGGCGAGCTGATCGACGCCTTGCACGAGGCCCGCACCTGGGCCGACGGGGTGATCTTCAATCCGGGTGCCTTCACCCATTACAGCATCGCCCTCCGCGACGCCGTGTCGGCCGCCGAGTTGCCCGTCGTCGAGGTTCACCTCTCGAACGTGCACGCTCGGGAGGCTTTTCGCCACACGTCGGTCCTCAGCGCGGTGTGCATCGGCGTGGTGTGCGGATTCGGCCGGACCAGCTACACCATGGCCTTCGACGGTCTGATCGCCCACCTCGATCGCTGACACCGATCGACCGGAGTAGGGCGCACATCGACCCAGGCGCCTAGCGTGGCGACACCCACGTCGTGAGGCAAGGAGCTGAAGATGATTGTCGGAACCCCAACCGAGGTGAAGAACAACGAGCGGCGTGTCGGACTCACGCCGGCCAGCGTGCGTGAGATCGTCAGCCACGATCACACGGTCGTCGTCGAGCGGGGCGCGGGAATCGGGATCGGTGCCTCCGACGCCGACTACGAGGCGGCCGGGGCCCGCCTCGTCGACTCCGCCGACGAGCTCTTCGCGTCGTCGGAGATGATCGTGAAGGTCAAGGAGCCGCAGGCGGCCGAGCGGGCAATGCTGCGTCCGGGACAGATCCTGTTCACGTACCTGCACCTCGCGCCCGACGCGGCCCAAACCGCCGACCTCGTGGCCAGCGGGGCCATCTGCATTGCCTATGAGACCGTCACCGATGCGTCCGGTGGCCTGCCGTTGCTCGCGCCCATGTCGCAGGTGGCAGGCCGCATGTCGATCCAGGCCGGCGCCCATGCCCTCGAGAGCTCCAACGGCGGTGCCGGACTGCTCCTCGGTGGTGTGCCCGGCGTGGCCTCGGCCAACGTGGTGGTGCTCGGGGGTGGCGTCGTCGGCGAGAACGCCATCGAGATGGCGATCGGTCTGCAGGCTGCGGTGACGGTACTCGATCGAAACCTCGCGGTCCTCGATCGGCTCGGCCACCGTTACGGCGCGGCCCTCGAAACCGTTTACTCGACCCAGGCGGCGGTAGAAGACCTGGTGATCAACGCCGACCTCGTCATCGGAGCGGTCCTGGTCAAGGGCGCGGCAGCGCCGAAGCTGGTGACGGCCGAGATGATCGGGGTGATGCATGCCGGGTCAGTCGTCGTCGACGTGGCCATCGACCAGGGTGGGTGCTTCGAGACCTCTCGCCCCACGACCCATCACGACCCCACCTATGTGGTCGACGACGTGGTGCACTACTGCGTTGCGAACATGCCCGGTGCGGTACCCCGGACCTCGACGCATGCCCTCAACAACGCAACACTGCCGTTCGTGATCGCGCTGGCCGACAAGGGGGTCGGCCGGGCGCTGATCGACGACGTCCACCTCCGCAACGGCCTGAATGTGAGCGGCGGGGCGGTCACCGAGGCGGCCGTCGCTCACGCTCTCGGTTACGACTACGTCGAGCCGCTCGACGCCATGGCCGAGATGTCGGCCTGAGCCAGCCGTCGTCGCCGGCTCACGCTGGCGGTGACCCGGCCACGGATCGATGACGTGGGCACGCGACCGAAGTGTCGGCTGTGGGTGCCGTGTGGGCTCCAGAGCGTGACCAGACCGTCGTCGATGGCGGCGGCCTGTTTCACGACATCGACGTTCTTGAACGGATGCCGGCTCACCACGATGTCGCCGACGCGAACGACCGCCGACGGATCGACGAGCACGTACTCACCGTCGCCCAACAACGGCTCCATGCTCGCGCCCCGGACAGCGAAAGATCCGGCGTCGCCGTCGGACCCAGCTCAGCAGTTCGCCGATCACGGCGCCGCCGACGACTCAGCCGGCGAGGTAGAAGTCGACGTCGCGGCTCTTGGCACCCCAGAACATGTTGTGGATGTTCTCGATGGCAGCGATGAGCTGGTCGCAGGCATCGACATCGACGTTCTGCTTGCACGTCGAGCAGAGCTTGGCCGCATTCCAGAACGTCTCGTGGAGATCGGGATAGGCCTCGAGGTGATCGGGCTTGAAGAAGTCGGTCCACAGGATGAGCAGCTCGCGCTTGGCCAGCTCGGCCTGCTCTTCCTTGATCGCCACGTAACGAGCGGCGGTGTTGAGCATGATCGCCGGAGCGTCGCCGTCGTGTTCGTGGAGATCGAGCAGCTTCTTGGTCATCGACCGAACCGCTTCGGCGGCGATGCGGGCCGAGGCCGGGTCATAGACTCCGCAGGGGCCATCGCAGTGGGCCTCGGCCTCGGGCACTCGGCGGGCGGGGTTCACTCGGAAAACAAAGTTCTTGAGGTTCACGTGACAGCTCCTTGATGAACGGACGGCGGCAGGGCCAGGGCTCGGGCGATGAGACGCTGCCCGACGAGGCTGACGGTAGCGCGTCGGCTTCTGATGCGCGGCGTCGGTTGTCGTCGACGAAACGGCTGTGGTCGTCGTATTGCGGCCGGAGCGCTAAGGTGGTGACACAGCGCCGATGTTCGCCTCGCCTCACGGTGAGTCGCATCCGGTGCTCGGGGCTACACCACCGGGGGTTTCTGCGGAACCGCCTACGTGGACGTCCCTTGGCTCACGACCACCGCTTCGGTGGCACTACGGAGTACTTGATCATCACCGACACGCTCGAACACGATGCGACTGCCGATTCTCGGATCGATGGGTCGCCCTCATCCGCACCGGCGGAGCAACCGATCGCGTCCGACGGCTCCGACACCGTGACCCCGACGAATGGCGTGCTGGCATCGGCGTACTCCGAGGAGTTCGTGACCATCGTGCAGCGAGAGCTCGACGGTTTGGCCTCGCCGGCGGACGTGGCCCTGCTCGAAGCCAACGACCGGGCGTGGCTCGACACCCTCGGCGACCTGCTCGACGAGGTCGATGACACGCTCGAGAGAGTGCGGGTCGAGCGCAGCGACGAGCGGCCGCTGGTGCTCGCCGACTTCGAAACCGAGCGGGGCGTCATCCGTGATCGCCTGCGTACGGTTCGTCGGCGCATCGTCGGCGAGGACCGAACCAACGGAGACGACGGCAGCGACGACGAGCTCGTCACCAGCGGCCTCCAGCTCTCCTGGGTCGAGGAGCACGTCGTCGCCTGGATCGGTGGCCCACGCACCCACAGCGGCAACCATGACGAGATCCGTGTCCTACTCGGCGAAACCGGAGCACCTGCATCGGGCTGGACCGACCACGAAGCCGTACCGCTCCCCGGTGGCGGGAGGGCCGATGCGCTGATCGCCAACATCCGCGACGTCCTCGGGTGGCTCGTCGCCATCGGAGGCAAGGCCGAGGCCGAGGCCGAGGCCATCACGGCCAGCCTCGGGTGGATCGGTCGCGTTGCGGTGCTCGCCGTCGACCTGACCGCACGTGGCGCCGTCGTCCCGCAGTTGGCGCAGGTGGCCACGCCCAAGGGCCAAGGTTCGGCCAACAAGGCCACCTACGCCGTGCGATGGGTACCGGGCCTGGCCGACCCGCGGAGCTCGAACGACTGGCCACGGCGCTTCCCGGAGCGGCGACAGCCTACGATCGCCAGGCCGACCGCCGTGACGTCGCCCAAGGGGCGCTGGCCGACCTGGTCGACGCCATCTGCAACGCAGCCGCTCTCCAGGTCACCGTTCCGGCTCCACCACCGGTGGTGAACAACGTCAACGACGTCGCCGAGTCGGTGCTCGCCCGTCTCGACGGCAGCACCTTCGAGGCACCCCCACGAGCAGGTGGGGAGATCGCCCGTCGCCTCGAGCAATGGGCTCGCCCGGTCACGACTCCCACCAAGTCGACGTTGGTGGTCGCCCTCGCCGAGCCCGACGAGTCGAATGCGTGGCTCCTGTCGGTGTTCGCTCCGAGCTCCGACGGCGATCTCGAACCGGTCGAGGTGGCGCGTGTGACCGCGTCGAACACCCGTCGCAAGGAGGTGCGAGACAACCTCAAGCGGCTCGAAGAGCTGCTGCCCGTGTTGTTGCGGCCGGGGAGTCAGCGTCGAGGGGAAGTGCTCCTCAGCCAGGAGGAGGCGTGGGAGGTCATGACCGTCACCGGCCAGACCCTCCAGTCGGCCGGTTTCGACGTGCGTGTCCCCAATCTCTCCCGTCGCAAGGCGTCCGCATCGCTGCGGCTCAGTTCCGACGACACCGAGTCGGTCGTCGGAGCTCAACAGCTGGCCAACGTGCGATGGTCGGCCGTCTTCGACGACGTCGAGCTCACGGCCGAGGACATCCGCAAGCTCGCCGGCGCAGGCGAAACCACTCGTGCAATCACGGGGTCGCTGGGTCGAGCTCGACCACGCCGACCTCGCAGAGGCGGCAGCTGCGCTGGCCGACCGGGCCGACACCACTCGACTCACCGGAGCCGAGATGCTGCGCCATGCGCTCGGGCTCGAGGGCTCGCCGCTCGGCGGGGGTATCTCTCTCGATGGCAACGGCTGGGCGGCCAACCTGTTGGCCAGCGCGGCCGACATGCCCAAGGAGCTGCCGACCAAGCCCGAGGGGTTCCGAGGTGAGTTGCGCAGCTACCAAGCCGAGGCGCTTGCGTGGCTCGGTTTCCTCGACCAAGCCGGCCTCGGTGGTTGTCTCGCCCTCGACATGGGGCTCGGCAAGACCCCCACCATGCTCGCCATGTTGCGCGAGACCAGGGGCGACGAGCCGGCCTTGGCCGTGCTCCCTCCTGCTGTGCTCGGGAACTGGGCAGGCGAAGCCAAGAAGTTCACGCCCGGCCTGAAGGTTCTCGTCCATCACGGCCCGAACCGAGCCCAGGGCAAGGCGATCGCCAAGGCGGCGGCCAAGGTCGACGTCGTGCTCACCACCTATGGCACCGCCGTCCGTGACGTCGAGGAGCTCAGCTCCATCACGTGGCGCCAGCTCGTTCTCGACGAGGCTCAGGTGATCAAGAACCCCGCGAGTGAGACGGCCCAGCAGCTGCGTCGCATCGAAGCCAAGATGCGCGTGGCGCTCACCGGCACGCCGATCGAGAACGGCCTGGGCGACCTCTGGGCCATCATGGATTTCGTCAACCCCGGTCTGGTCGGGCCGCGGGCGCCGTTCATCGCCGCGTTGTCGGTTTCCGGCGACGCCAAGGCCGGCGCCGAGTCGGCCCTGAAGGCCCTGAACGGCATTCTCGTGTTCCGTCGCACGAAGGCCGAGCCGGCGATTGCGGCCGAACTGCCCGACCGCATCGACGAGCTCGACCACTGCTCGATGACCCCCGAACAGATTGGGCTGTACCAGGCGGTGCTCGACGAGATCGTGGTGAACAACGCAGCCGACGACGCCAACAAGAAGAAGGGCCAGATCCTCGCCGCGATCACGGCGCTCAAGCAGATCTGCAATCACCCGGTGAACTATCGCGACGACGACAAGCCCCTCGAAGGGCGGTCCGGCAAGCTGATCCGCCTCAACGAGATCATCGATCAGGTGTTCGCCAGCGACGAGAAGGTCCTGGTCTTCACCCATTTCGCGTCGTGGGGCGAGAAGCTGGCCGTCTACCTGAGCGACCGCTTCGACAAGAAGATCGACTGCTATCACGGCGGGCTCAGCCGAGGCGCCCGCGACGACATGGTCGACCGGTTCCAATCGTCGGAGGGGGCCGGCGCGATGGTGCTGTCGCTCAAGGCGGGCGGTACCGGACTCAACCTCACTGCGGCCAGCCATGTGGTGCTCTATGACCGCTGGTGGAATCCTGCCGTCGAAGACCAGGCCCGAGACCGCGTGTGGCGAATCGGCCAGACCAAGACGGTCATCGCCCACCGATTGGTGTGTCCGGGCACCGTCGACGAGCGCGTCGAGGAGGTCGTGGCCGGCAAGCGCCGCATCGCCGACATGGTTCTGCCGAAGTCGAGCTCGATCACCGATCTCGACGACGACCAGCTCCGGGCGGCGCTCGGCCTCGATGTCGACGCCGTGTTGATCGACGATGATGTCCTCAACGGAGCCGACAGCTGATGGCACGATCACGGGGCCGGAAACGCGGTGGGGCGCAGAACGGCGGAGCACAGAAACAGGGCCAGCGACAGCAGTCGAAGAAGAACGGCGGCCGCCGGGGCCAAAAGATCACCGCCCGCACCTATTGGGGCGGCCACGCCGGCGAGTTGCCCGAGCCACCGGTGGTGCGGCCATCGGCCGATCCGTCTGCGATTGTCAGATCGCTCGGAACCGCACCGTTGCCGGGCCAGACCCACATGGCCGATCAGTATTTCGCCGCCGTGTACGACCGGGCGGTTGCGCTCGCGACCGCTCTGGCCACGGCGGGAGATCTGCTCGAGGAGCGGTGAAGTCCGGCCTCAGCCGTTGATCTGGCCGACCACCTTGTTCGGCGTGAGACGAAGGACGAGGCGGTTGTCGTCGACCATGGCCTGGCGGTACTCGTCCCAGTCGTCGTGTTCGCCGATCACCTTGCGATAGACCTCGACCAACTCGTCGACGGTGGCATCGTCGCCGGCCGTTGCGACCGCAGTGAGCTCGGCCGTGCAGTCGAAGGAGAGGTAGCTCCAACCGGCCGGGTTGGTGAGGTGCAACACGCAACGCGGGTCGCGCCGGAGGTTGGCGGTCTTGGCCCGACCGTCGGTGACCGAGATCTTGATCGTTGCGTCGTCCACGGCGTACACGATGTCCGACGACTGCGGCCGGCCGTCTTTGCGAATCGTGATCAGCACGCCGTTCTTGTGACCCGAGGCATACGTGAGGGCGGTGTCGAGATCCATGGCTGAACCGTAGCGAGCGAATGTCGGCCTGACGATGCGTTTGGTTGCGCTGTCGTCCACAATGGAGAAGCGTTGAAGACCGAGGAGAAACGCCATGGCGCGTGACCGTCTGACCACCCCGCTCGTCCGAGAGGCCGGTGAGCTGCGCCCTGCCACCTGGGACGAAGCCCTCACCCGAGCCGCGTCGGGCTTCCAGCGCGTGCTCGACGAGTCGGGGCCGAGCGCCTTCGGCATGTTCAGCTGCTCCAAGGCCACCAACGAGATGAACTATGCCGCGCAGAAGTTCGCCCGTACGGTGATCGGTTCGAACAACATCGACTCCTGCAATCGAACTTGACACGCTCCCAGCGTCGTCGGTCTGGCGGCAGTATTCGGTGCCGGAGGAGGCACCAGTTCCTACGAGGAGATCGAGCACACCGATCTCGTCGTGCTCTGGGGCTCCAACGCCCGTGAAGCCCATCCGATCTTCTTCCATCACCTCATCAAGGGTCTGCGCAACGGTGCTCGCATGTTCGCCGTCGACCCGCGTCGCACGTCGTCGGCGAAGTGGGCCGATGTGTGGTTGGGGATCGAAGTCGGCTCCGACATCGCGCTCGCCAACGCCGTCGCACGTGAGATCATCCACCAGGGATGGCACGATCTCGCCTTCATCGAGCACGCCACCATCGGATTCGCCGAGTTCGCCGCCCAGGTCGAGCCCTACACCCTCGAGTACGCCGAGTCCATCACCGGCGTTCCCACCGCTGCCATCGCCAGCCTTGCCCACGCCTACGCGACGGCGCCTACAGCACAACTGCTGTGGACCCTCGGTATCACCGAGCACCACAACGCCAGCGACAACGTCTTCGCCCTGTGCAACCTCGCACTGCTCACCGGTCACGTCGGCCGATGGGGTTCGGGTCTGGTCCCGCTCCGTGGTCAGAACAACGTGCAGGGCGGTGGCGACATGGGCGCGCTGCCGAACAAGTTGCCCGGCTTCGCCGACATCGCCGACGCCGACGCCCGTGCTCGATACGAAGCCGTGTGGGGCATGCCGGTGCCACCCGATCCCGGCTTGCATCTCACGCTCATGTTCGAGGCCATGGAACGCAAGGAGTTGCGCGCCCTCTGGGTCATCGGCGAAAACCCGGCCGACTCCGAGGCCAACATCGCCCATGCCCGCGCCGTACTCGAGGGACTCGACACGCTCGTGGTGAGCGACATCGTCATGACCCGTACCGCCGAGATGGCCGACGTGGTGCTGCCTGCGGCCGCAGGGTGGGCCGAGACCGACGGCACGGTCACCAGCAGCGAGCGACAGCGTGCAGCGGGTACGGGCGGCCATTCCACCCCCCGGCGAGGCGAGGGACGACATCGACATCATCGCGGCGATGGCACGGGCGATGGGTCACGACTGGACCGACGCATCGGCGCAAGCGCTGTGGGACGAGCTCCGCACGCTGTCGCCCCTGCACACCGGTATGAGCTACGAAAGACTCGAGCAAGAGAATGGCCTGCAGTGGCCCTGCCCCGACGAGACCCATCCGGGGTCGCCGTTCCTTCACGCGCGACTGTGGGCCGACCCGGTCGAGGGGCCGCTGGCACCGTTCACCCCCGTCGAATGGGCGCCTCCGGCTGATGCGCTCGACGACGACTTCCCTCTCCGGCTCACCACCGGCCGCATGCTCGACTCCTACAACACCGGCGTGCAGTCGAGCGGCTACGACTCGCCTATTCGCTCGGGTGACACTCTCGATCTGTCGGCAGCCGACGCATCGATCCATGGGTTGACCGATGGCGAATGGGTTCGAGTCTCGTCACGACGGGGCGCCATCGACATGCCGGTTCGGATCGTCTCGGGACTGCCGACCGGCACCGCCTTCGCGACGATGCACTTCCCCGAACGCATCGACGTGAACCAGCTCACCAACGACGCGTGGGACCCGAAGTCGGGCACCGCCGAGTTCAAGGCCACTGCCGTCCGGATCGATCGTCTCGGCGCGGGCGCCGGGACGACCTGACATGGACCTGAAGATCGGACCCGACGAGGCGACCGACGTAGAGCGCCAGGCCGTCGCCGACCTGATCGGTGCCCAGGGTGGCGCCACGATCGCCGACGGTGAGCGCCTCGTCCTCGGCGGCCTGCGCCGAGCGGCCGAACGGCGTCACCTGCTGCTACCGGGGTTGCACGCATTGCAGCGCAGTCGGGGATTCATCAGCGCCGGTGGGCTGAATCATCTCTGCGAGAGCCTCGGGGTGCCCCCGGCTGATGCCTACGGGGTGGCCTCGTTCTACGACCTGTTCTCGATGGAGGAGGCTCCCGACACGGTCGTCCGCATCTGTGACGACATTGGTTGCCGCATCAACGGTCACGATGCCATCGAGGCCGCGCTCGACGCGGCCGGACTCGCCGCCACATCCCGGCTGAACAGCCCGTGTCTCGGCCTGTGCGACTTCGGCGGCGCCGCGGTCGTGCAACAGGTCGGTGCCGATCTACGCAGCGTTCGGGTCGTCGCGGGGCCGGCTGAACCGGTCATCGAGTCGCATCTCCCCACAGGACCGCGGCTGCTCCGACGCATCGTCGGCGGCGACGTGGGCTCCCTCGGCGCCTATCTCGATGCGGGCGGCTACCGGGCGCTTCGGTCCGCCGTCGAGCTCGGCGCGGCCGCCGTCATCGATGCCGTCTCTGCCGCCGGTCTCCGGGGACGCGGCGGCGCCGCCTTTCCCACCGGGGTGAAATGGCGGGCGGTCGCCGATCAGCCCGGTCCCACCAAGCACGTGATCGCCAACGCGGACGAGTCGGAGCCGGGAACGTTCAAGGATCGTGTCCTGATGGAGCACGACCCCTTCGCCCTCGTCGAGGCGCTCACCCTGGCCGGTCTCGCCACGGGTGCCAGCAACGGATGGATCTACGTGCGCGGCGAGTACCCCGTGGCGGTCGACCGTCTCCGTGCGGCCATCGCCGAGGCCCGGGCGGCCGACCTGCTCGGCACCGACGTGCTCGGATCGGGAATCGTCTTCGACATCGACCTGCGGGTCGGCGCCGGGGCCTACATCTGCGGCGAGGAGACCGCGTTGTTCAACTCGATCGAGGGCTTCCGGGGCGAACCTCGACAGAAGCCGCCGTTTCCGACGACCAACGGTTTGTTCGACCAACCGACGGCCATCAACAACGTCGAGACCCTCGTCAATGTTCTCGACATCGTGACCGACGGCGTCGATGCCTACCGTGAGCTCGGCACCCCCGACAGTCCGGGTACGCGCTTGTTCTGCCTGTCGGGTGCGGTAGCCCGACCTGGTCTGTACGAGCACCCCATGGGAGTGACTCTGCGTCAGGTGCTGGCGGCTGCCGGCGGTCTCGCGGATGGTCGCGAGATGAGGGCCACACTGCTGGGCGGGGCCGCCGGCGTCTTCGTCGACGCGACGTCGCTCGACGTGCCGCTCACCTTCGAGGACACTCGCGCCGCCGGCATCACCCTCGGTTCCGGTGTCGTCATGGCCTTCGACGAGACCCACGATCTGCGCGACACGGTCGCGAGGATCGCCGAGTTCTTCCGCCACGAGTCGTGCGGACAGTGCGTTCCGTGTCGGGTGGGAACCCAGCGCCAGCACGAGCTGCTGGTACGGACCAACGGCTCGGGCGCCTTCGATGCCGAGCTGTTCGACGACCTCGCCGCGGTCATGAAGGACGCATCGATCTGCGGCCTGGGCCACACCGCCGCGTCGGCCATCGGGTCGGCGGCCCGATTGGGGCTGCTGACATGAGCCTGGCCGAGCCTGGAGTGACCGCAGTCGATCTCACCGTCGACGGCATCGCCGTACGGGTCGATGCGGGTGAGACGATCCTCGACGCATGCGACCGGGCCGGCACCGACACCCCCACGCTGTGTTACGGCGAGACGGTCACGCCCGTGAACGCCTGCCGCGTGCGTGGTCGAGGTCGAGGGATCGGGCCCCTTGGTTCCCTCGTGCTCCCGAGGCGCCGAGGCCGGCATGGTCGTGCGCACGCAGACCGACCGCGTCGATCGGAGCCGCCGGATGGTGCTCGAGCTGCTCGCCTCGTCGGTCGACCTCGAATGGGCCGACGACTCGTTGCGCGAGTGGATCGAGCGTTACGGCGCCGACACACTTCGGTTCCCCGACGGCGAGACGGCCACGGTGGCCCAGGACCCCAAGATCCACGACAACCTCTACGTGCGGGACTACTCGCGGTGCATCCTCTGCTACAAGTGCGTCGAGGCCTGCGGCCAGGACGCGCAGAACACCTTCGCCATCGCCGTGTCGGGTCGAGGCTTCGCCGCCCAGATCAGCACCGAGTTCGACACTCGACTCGACGAGTCTGCGTGCGTCTACTGCGGCAACTGCATCGCGGTGTGCCCCACAGGAGCGCTCACCGGGCTGATCGAGTTCGATCTGCGCACGGCGGGTGACTGGAGTCCCGAAGCGCAGACCTCGACGCAGACGGTGTGCAGCTACTGCGGTGTCGGCTGCAACCTCGAGCTACACGTGCAGGATCAGCGGATCGTGAAGGTCACCTCGCCCATGGACCACGACGTCACGCTCGGAAACCTGTGTGTCAAAGGTCGCTTCGGCTGGCAGTACCTCGGCAACGAGATCGGCCGTAAGCGGCGCTGAAGTCGGTCGTGCGGTCTAGACGGCGACGACGATGGTCTTGCCGATCCGATCGTGAGGGCCTCGGCGATTGCGGGTCCCGAGGGTCATCCCGGCCCACACGAGCGCGTAGAGCGGGATCACGAACCCGGGGAGCTGGGCCACCGACGCCCGGACCAGTGAGGTGATGCCCGACGGTTGTGAACCGCAGCCGATCATGACGACGCGCGTCGCCATGGCTCGCTTGCCGATGGTCTGACCATCGCGGGCGACGTAGTACCACGGATAGGCCACCGAGACCACCAGCGTGGCCACGAGACCGGCCAGCTCGCTGCCGGTCGCCGCCCAGACGACGACACCCGCCAGGCCGGCGATCGAGGCGTCGATGATCGCGCCCAGCAAACGCCGGCCGACAGGGGCCGGGATGAGTGGGGGCGAAGCGTCGAGTGTCACCGGAGAGACCAGCTCAGAAGACATGGCGACCCACGATAGTCCCGCTAGGGGCTCAGTAGCTGTTCGCGAAGGGCCCGCTTCAGGAACTTGCCGTTGGCGTTGCGGGGGAGCTCGTCGTCGAGGAACCAGACGTGCTCGGGCACCTTGAACTTGGCGATCTTCATCGCCGCGTAGGCCTGCACCTCCTCGGCGGTCATCGACCGTCGGTCCTTCATCACCACGGCGATACCGACGACCTCGCCCAGGCGATCGTCGGGCACGGCGAAGGCCGCACACTCTCGGATGTCGTCGTGGGAGAACACGGCCGCTTCGACCTCGGCGCAGTACACGTTCTCGCCGCCACGCAGGACCATGTCCTTGACGCGATCGACGATCGAGATGAAGCCGTCCTCGTCGAGGGTGGCGAGATCACCCGTACGAAACCAACCGTCGGGGAACGCCTCGGCTGTGGCCTCGGGCTGGTTGAGGTAGCCACGCACGTTGTTGGGACCGAGCACGAGCAGCTCGCCGATCTCGCCCTGGGCCACCTCGAGACCGTTGTCATCGACCACCTTCGCCTCGATGGTGGGCATCGGTGGGCCCACCGTCGTGGGCTTCTCGACGAACCAGTCGGAGGAGTTGATCGAGATCACGCCGCAGACCTCGGTGAGGCCGTACCCCGTCGATGGCCGTCCCCTGGTGAGGGACTTCTCGATCTTGTCGACCAGATCGGGCTGGACCGCGGCGCCGCCACCGCCCAAGGTCGCGAGGCTGCTGGTGTCGCGATCGGCGAATTCGGGATGCTCGACCAGCTCGCGACATGACCGGAACCCCGGTGAACGCCGTGACCCTTTCGCGTTCGATGATCTCGAGCGCCTCCGACGGGTCCCATCGGTGGAGCAGAATGATCTTGCCGCCCACTCCCGTGATGAGGTGCATGCAGCAGTTGCAGCCGGTGACGTGGAACAGCGGCACAGCCAGCAACGCCGTCGTCTCGGTGGCTGCCTCGTGGGATTCGATCAACGAGTCGGCCTGGGGGCGTGCCGCCGTGGTGACCGCGTTCCAGAAGCTGAAGTTCATGATGTTGCTCACGCAGCCTCGGTGCGTGAGGGCGGCGCCCTTGGGGAATCCGGTGGTGCCCGACGTGTAGAAGATCGCGCAGTCGTCTTCGGGGTCGATGGCGGCCGGCGGCAGCCCACTGTTGGTCGTCGTGACGGCCTCGGTCCAGGTGACGGCGTCTTCGGGGAGATCGTGATCGGTGCGGACCACGACGAGATGGAAGGGATTGGCCGCACGCAGGTCGTCGAGATGGGGGGCGATCGTGGCCAGCCGTTTGTCGTCGGCGATCACGACCTTGGGGGCCGAGTCGCCGAGGCCGTACTCCATCTCGGGTCCCGTCCACCAGGCGTTCATCCCGACCGCGGCCGCGCCGATCGAGATGATGGCCCAGTACGAGAGCACCCACTCGGGGTAGTTGCGCATGGCGATGGCGACGCGGTCGCCATGCTCCACTCCCTGCTCGATCAAGTAGGTCGCCAGGGACGAGACGACGTCGTGAGCCTGGGTGTAGGTCAGGGTTTCGTCGCCGAACTGCAGGTAGGGGCGATCGCCGTAACCTGCCGACAGCTCCCAGATGAACCGCATGTGCGGCGGAGCGTGGTCATAGGTTCGGGTCGGAATGCCGCGGATGTCCTGCACGCTCCACGAAAACGGCGAGCCGTCGCTGGTCAACTGCTGCCATGCGTCGGTGAAGGCGCTGTCCATGAGCACTCCGGAGACCTGGTCGAGAACACGGACGAGGGTAGTCGGCGCCGACCCCGACTCGGGAGTCGATGCCGTCGACAGCCGCCGCTACTGGCAAGATTGGTCGATGGCTGATCTCGACGACCTCCGGTCTCTGCTCGACCGGGCGCTTCCCCGCCGCACCGGCCAGACCCGCACCGGCGTGATGGGTGCCGGCTCCGACGATCTCGAAACGGGCCGGTCCTACCTGTCGGCGACCGCGGCCGGTGGGTGGCACCTTCCGACGTGGCCCGCGGGGCTGGGTGGTCGAGGAGCGACGGCCGCCGAAGCCGGGGCGATCAGCGCGGTGCGCGCCGACTACGCCGTACCCGATCTCTATCCCTGGCTCATCGGCCTGGTCATGGTGGGGCCGACCCTGCTCGAGTACGGCACGCCCGAACAACAGACCCGGTGGATGCCGACGATGGCCGATGGATCCGAGATCTGGTGTCAGATGTTCTCCGAGCCCGACGCCGGATCCGACCTCGCCAACGTGGCCATGCGGGCTGAGCGCGACGGTGACGAGTGGGTGCTCTCGGGTCAGAAGGTCTGGACGAGCCGGGGCAGCTACTCGCAACGGGCGATCTGTGTGGCGCGAACCGACCCCGAGCTGCCCAAGCACAAGGGCCTCACCATGTTCGCGGTTCCGATGGATCAGGAGGGCATCGAGGTCCGCACGCTGCACCAGATGAACGGGGACACGCACTTCAGTGAAATCTTCATGGACGGTGTTCGGGTGCACGATTCCGACCGCATCGGCGCCGTCGGAGAGGGGTGGCGGGTGTCGCTCACCGTGTTGGCCCACGAGCGCAGCGGGGGAGTGATCACCGCAGGTGTCGACCAGGTGGGCCTGGCCGGGCCCCTGCCCCGCTGGCTGGCTGATCTACGCGACGAGGCGAAGCTGAGCGGCGCGGTGGCCCGTGATCGGGCCATGCGGGCCTTCGTGCTCGAGCAGGTGAGCGCGCTCACTGCTGCTCGGGCCGCGGCCGAGGCCGAAGGGGCCGCGACGCCGGGTCCCAGCGGCTCGGGGGCCAAGATCCGCAACGTCGACGTCTACGTGGCCCGGGCGGAGCTGGTGAAGGACCTGGCCGGCGCGGCCGGGATGTTGACCACCACGCCGGGGCACGTCGAGTTCCTCACTGGTCCGTCGATGTCCATCCGCGGCGGCACCGACGAGATCCAGCGCAACATCATCGGCGAACGCGTGCTCGGCCTCCCGGGCGAACCCCGGCTCGATCGGGACGTCCCGTGGAGCCGAGCGCGCAAGGGCGTGCTCTGAGGCTGGACCGACCGGGTCAGGAGCGTTCGGACTCGGCCAGCGACGGGTGGTCCGGGGTGCGGCGCAGGAGGCGCTGCCGCATTGGTAGACCGATCGCGACAGCCGCGAACGTGATCAGCGCACCGTAGAGGTTGGCCCACACCGCTCCTGCGGCGTCGCCGATGACCCCGGTGATGGGCCCACCGATCGGGGTCGACCCGAGGAACAGCACCGTGGTGAGTGCCAGCACGCGGCTGCGCATCTGCGGGTTGGTGCGCTGCTGGACCAGCAGAGTCGACGAGTTGACGAAACCCGTGGCCGCCATGCCGAGCGGGAAGACGAAGACGAAGGTGAGCACCGTGTTGGTGGAGATCGCCACGACGGTCATGGTTGCGGCGAGTGCCGTCGCCGAGCCGTACATCCAGGTGGCCGACACTTCGCGTTGGCGTGCGACAAGGAGCGAGCCGACGACGTTTCCGAGGCTCATGGTCGACAACAACCAGCCGAACGTGGCCTCGCTGCGCATGAGTCGGTCCGCGACCAGCAGCGGGAAGCCCACCAGGTAGTTGAACGCGAAGGTCGAGACGATGCCGAAGACCGCCAGCGTCACTCGGAGGGAGGGGATTCGCCACACCTCGTTTAGTCCGTCGCGGATCGGCGTCGCCGACCGTTCGGCCCGCGAGATGCGGTGGAAGCGGCTCGTGTCCATCGACGCCATGGCGAACAAGAAGGCCAAGAACGATGCGCCGTTGGCCATGAAGACCCAGGCGGTGCCGATTTGGCTCACGGCCACCGCTGCGATGGCCGGGCCGAACATGCGGGCGCCGGTCATCACCGAGGTGCTGAGCGACAACACGTTGACCATCTCGGTGGCCGGCACCAGCTCGGTGGCGAGCGTGCGTCGGGTGGGATTGTCGAAGGCCGACAGCGTTCCCGACAGGGCGGTCATGACGAACACCAACGGAATCGTCACCAGCCCGCCGAAGTCGAGGATCCCGAGCACGATTGCCAGCAGGCCGGCCAGGGCTTGGAGTCGCATCGTCAGCCGGTAGCGATCGACCCGATCGGCCACTGCGCCCGCGTACAGGCCGATCAGCAGCGTGGGCAGGAACTGACAGGCCGTGACGATACCGAGCTCGAGCCCGCCGCCTCCGAGGTCGCGCACGAGCAGTATCAGGGCGGTGGTCTGGGCCCACGTCCCCACGCCCGAGATGGCGAATCCTCCGAAGAAGATGCGGACGTTGCGCTCACGGAACGAACGCAGCGGATTGGTGTCGCTCACGGTCTCTGGCTCTCAGTTTCCGTTGCCGCACTCCGGCCAAATCCCCACGTCGGGTAGCGGGATCCGCTACTGACCGTGGGGATTTCGGAGAGGGGGACCGGAATGACTAGAGGATCTGGCTGAGGAAGAGCTTGGTTCGATCGCTGGCAGGATTGGTGAAGAAGGCTTCGGGCTCGTTGATCTCGACGATGTTGCCGGCCTCCATGAACACGACCCGGTCGGCGACCTCGCGGGCGAAGCCCATCTCGTGGGTCACCACGATCATCGTCATGCCACCGTTGGCGAGATCCTTCATCACGTCGAGCACTTCGGAGATCATCTCGGGGTCGAGGGCCGACGTCGGCTCGTCGAACAGCATGACCTTGGGCTCCATGGCCAGCGATCGGGCGATGGCGACGCGCTGTTGCTGACCAC
This sequence comes from uncultured Acidimicrobiales bacterium, assembly GCA_963700995.1. Classification (GTDB taxonomy): domain Bacteria; phylum Actinomycetota; class Acidimicrobiia; order Acidimicrobiales; family JAHEJN01; genus JAHEJN01. The sequence continues at coordinate 248,963 of CAVOZP010000003.1, read as the reverse complement.
CCGACAACTGGCCGGGGAACTTCGCAGCCTGCTCGGGGATGCCGACGCGCTCGAGCAGCTGGTGAGCAGTGGCCTCGGCTTCGACCTTGGACTTCTTGCGGACCCAGACCGGAGCCAGCGTGATGTTGTCGAGCACGGTCAGGTGGGGGAAGAGGTTGAACTGCTGGAACACCATCCCCACCTCGGAGCGGATCTTGTCGATGTTGCGCAGGTCGTTGGTGAGCTCGACACCATCAACGACGATGTCACCCTCCTGGTGGACCTCGAGGCGGTTGATGCAGCGGATGAGCGTCGACTTGCCCGAACCGGACGGGCCGAGGACCACCATCACCTCGCGGTCCTTCACGGTGAGGTCGACGCCCTGGAGGGCCTGGAAGTCACCGAACCACTTCTTGACGCCACGACACGTGATCATGTTGTCGCGAGCAGCCATCTCGGCGCTGAGGGCGATGTTGGGGTCGGACATGCTCATGACGGTGTCTCCGTGTGCATCGAGTTCGAGAGGACGAGAGATGGGAGGAACGATCGGTCGGCCATGTCAGCGTCCGGTGCCCACGCCGAGGTGCCGCTCGAGGCTGCGAGACGCACGAGACATGCTGTAGGAGAACGCCCAGAACACCAGGCTGATGAACAACAACGCCGGGCGATTCTGGCCGATGTAGTCGGGCTGATTCGGAATCGTCTGGTTGGCGATGCGAACCAGCTCGAACCCGCCGACGATGGAGACCAGTGACGTCTCCTTGAAGGTGGCGATCGCCTGCCCCACCAGGTTGGGGATGGTGACGCGAAGGGCTTGGGGCATCACGATGAACATCGTGCGTTGGACGGTGGTGAGCCCCAGTGCATCGGAGGCCTCGTACTGACCGCGTCGAATGGCCTGGAGGCCGCCACGGATGTTCTCGGCCATGTAGGCCGCCGAGAACAGCGAGTAGCCGGTGAAGATTGCGGCCAGCTCCGATATCGACATGCCGCCCGGCAGGAACAGGTTCAACATGATCGAGAAGAAGAACAGGATCGTGATGAGCGGGACACCGCGCAGGATCTCGATGTACATCGTCGACATCACGCGGAAGATGGGCAGCTTCGACGTACGAGCCAAGGCCAACAAGATGCCGAGCGGGAACGATGCCAACATCACGTAGTACGCGATGCTCACGCTGAGAATGAAGCCACCGAGGAACGGAGGAGCCACGATCTCGAGCGTGGAGGGCGTGTTGATGGCGGTGATGAGCCAGTGCATGAGCACCACCAGCGCGGCCCAGCCGGCGGCGAATCGCAGCCGTGACGCCCGCTCACCGGCGAAGGTGGGCGCCAGGATCGCGAACACGGCCAGCAACAGGAACGAGATACGTCCCTTCTGCAACATGGGGTAGAGGCCGAAGAACGCGGCCACCCAGTTGAAGATGGCGACGCCGAACAGTGCGGCTCCGATGATGCGCCCGATCTCGCCCAGACCCGGTTTGGTGAGGAAGTACAGAATCGCACCACCCAACAGCGCGAAGCCCAGGGCCATCGGAATGTCGACCCGCCACACGTAGCCCCAGTCGAAGGCAGGGTCGCGCAACACGATGAAGATGAGGAAGGCGGGACCGATCACCCAGAAGACGGCCATGACCCCCTTCAGCGCCCTGCTGGGGAGCACTCGACCCACCGCCTTGCCCAGGAGGTACGAGGCCACGAGGACGATCATCATGGCCGTCCAGGGACCCTTGGTGGAGATGTTGACCGTTCCGCTGGCGTAGCTGGCTGCGTTCCCGGCGAACTCGTAGCGGCCGAGCGGAAAGAGCCAGACGAACGCGACGACCAGACCCGCGACGCCAACAAGGAGGGCCTCGAACGGCACGCGCTTGCGGTGCGGGTCCTTGACGCCGAACAGGACGGCGAGCCCGATGGCCAACAGAGCCGCGCCGAGCACGAACATACCGACCCGAACGTCGCTCGGGGCCGTACTCGGGGTGAGGATCCCGACAAGCAAGAGCACGCCACCGGCCGTGGCGGTATTGATGCCGAGCTTGCGCAGCGTGAACGACAGGTCGAGGTTCCAAGCGGCGATCGACAAACCGGCGGCCGCGAGGAGCGTGCCCAGACTGACCCACACGCGAACGAATTGCTCGACCGGGTAGTTGTAGGCGAACAACAGCCGGATGTTCGTGGCCACCGAGGCCCAGTCGGACTCGTCGGCGAAGATCAGGTTCAGCAGCCACTTGAGGATGCCGATCAGGATCGCGGAGAACAGCACGGTCTGGATGCCGTTGCTCCACGACGAGAACAGGTTCTCCCGCATCCACCGACCCGGCGGGGTGATCGGATCCTCGGGAGCGATCTCGTGTTCGCCGCCGAACGCGAGATCGGCCGCTCCTTCGGGTGGAACAACGAGGGGACCGGTCATCTCCGACATGTCAGCGCTCCACGATTTCGAGACGACGGTTGATGATGTTGACCACGAGTGAGGTGGTGAGGGAGCAGGCGAGGAAGAAGGTCATCCAGATTCCGAACACCGCCAGTGTCTGGTTGTTCTTGTTGTAGAGACTCTGCCCGACCTGCACCACGTCGGAGTAGCCGACGGCGATGGCGAGCGACGTGTTCTTGGTGAGGTTCAGGTATTGGTTGCCGAGGGGCGGCATGATCACCCGGAAGGCCTGGGGGAGGACCACCTTGCGCAGAGACTGCATTCGACTCAACCCGAGCGCGGCGGCGGCCTCGCTCTGGCCTGTGGACACGGCCAGCACGCCACCACGCACGATCTCGGCGATGAAGCTCGAGGTGTAGAACACCAGTCCGAAGAACAGCGAGGCGAAGAACACCGACATGGTGAGACCGGTGGAGCCGTAGTTCACGAAGCGACCCTCCGAGAGCGTGGGTTTCATCGCATCGAGCGGAAGACTGCCTCGTTCGCCGCCGAACTTGTTGCCGAGGAACTCCCAGAAGTCGCGCCCGGAGTTGATGATCCAGCTCGACAGGCCCGGCCACAGGATCCAGATGAAGACCGCGGCGATCAGCGCGGCGAAGCCGGCGAAGATCATGCGGAACCAGTCGTCGTCGGTGAGCTTGGCCAGGCCGGCAGGTGTCCGTCGGCTGTCGAGGAACCGCCGGATCCACAACCCGGCCGCACCGACCGCGATGGCGGTGAGGATCAGCTGCATCAGCGTCTCGGGGATGGAGCCCCACACATCGGCGATGCCGTCGAAGATGGAACCGACCCAGCTCATGATCGGGTTGGCGGGCCAGGCGATCGCGGCGGCCAAGAGCCACAGGCCGAAGGTGATCAGCCCGATGTGTCTGTCGCCGCCCTCGAGATCTTGTTTGCGTTGGAGATGCTTGCGTACGAAGTGAATGCCGACACCGAAAACGAGCAGGAGGAACAGCCACTGATAGAAGCCGTCGGCGAAGAAGACCCGCGGGATCGAGATGCCCTTCTGGGAGACGAACACGAAGTCGTTCAGCACCCCCGAGTCCTGGGTGAGATCGCCGAGTGAGGTGAGGATGGCGAACCACAACAGGATCTGGACGAGCACCGGGATGTTGCGCAGTGTCTCGACGTAGATCGATGCCACCTTCTGCGCCAGCCAGTTGTGCGACAACCGAGCCAGACCGACGATCACGCCGATGATGGTGGCGACGAGGATGCCGACGCCCGCGATGCGAAGGGTGTTGACCATGCCCGACCAGAGGGCCCGGCCCATGGAGTTGGGCTGGGTGTCGATGCCCTCACCGAGCTGGATGTTGGCGGGATCGTTGATCCAGTCGTAGTCGACCGGAATCCCTTTCTGGTCCAGGTTGGTCTTGGCCTGGGAGATCAAGAAGGTGAACGCCGCGATCACCAGCGCCAGCGCGACGAGCTGCACGCCCCACTTGAGGATGGTGGTGTTTCGCCAGATCGGCGGTCGGGTCTGCGACGAATGTGCAGGAGGAGCGGTGCTGGCGGTCACTCGATCTGATCTCCACGGGTTCGAGACGTGCATGCGGCTGGGCACGCCCGGGATCAGAGAGTCGCGCACGAATCCGGTCTCGTCCATTCCGGGCCCCAAAACGGCCGCTGGCCGACTCCCGAGGGAGCCGGCCAGACGGTCGGATCAGTGTGCTGCTGGGAAGATCAGCGAGCGGGGGGTGCGTAGATCAGGCCACCCTCGGTCCACTTGGCATTGGCCGAACCGTCGCGGGAGAGACCCACGGGGTTGAGGTTGCGCTCGAAGATCTCGCCGTAGTTGCCGACCTGGGAGATCACGTTGTAGAACGCGTCGGGGCCGAGGCCCATGGTGCTCTGCAACTCACCCTCGCCGCCGAGGAGGCGGACCATCTCGGCGTTTTCGCTGGCCAGCGCCGCGTCGACATCGGCGGAGGTGATGCCGTACTCGTCGGCGATGATGGTGGCGTAGACCGTCCAGTTGACCACGTCGGCCCACTGCGAGTCGTTCTGGGCGTACACCGGACCGAGCGGCTCCTTGGAGATCGGCCGCGGCGGGGAAGATGACCCACTCCTCACCGGCGGGCTGCTGCTCGGCCTTGCGGCCGACCAGACCCGAACCGTCGGTGGTGATGATGTCGCAGGCACCGGAGAGGAACTCGTCGGTGACCTGGTTGAAGTCCTCGAAGGTGTTCAGCGTGATGTTGATGCCGAGGCCGGCGGCCAGCTCCGAGATGTTGGTCTCGGTGGTCGTGCCGGCGTTGGTGCAGACGATCGCGCCATCGATCTCGGCGACCTCGGACTCGGCACTGAAGCCGTCGCTCGCACGGCCCATCAGCTGCTGACCGTCGTAGTAGGTGGTCGGACCGAAGTCCATGCCCACCTCGGTGTCACGGCTCTGGGTCCAGGTGCTGTTGCGCATGAGCACGTCGACATCGCCGGTCTGGACGGCGGTGAAGCGCTCGGCGGCGGTCAGCGCGACGAACTCGACGGCATTGGCATCGCCGAGCACGGCGGCGGCGACGGCACGGCAGTAGTCGGCGTCGATGCCGGTGACCGAGCCGTCGGCCTGCGTGAACGAGAACGCCACGGCGGCGCCGGAGACGCCGCAGTTGAGGGTGCCCCGAGCCTGGACGGCGGCGAGGATGCCTCCGTCCTGGGTGAGCTCGACCTCATCACCCTCGGCGGGCTCGTCCGCCGGTGCGTCGGCGGGCTCGTCGGCGGGCTCGTCGGTGGTCGCTGAGCTGTCGTCGGTGGCAGCGGGCTCGCTGTCGTCACTGCTGCTTCCACAGGCGGTGGCGAGCAGTCCGAAGCTCAGAACGAGGGCCAACAGCGTCAGCCATTTGCGGGAAATCATGTACCCCTCCAGGGTCTTGGGAACAGGGGCGACCCAACACAGGTCGCTCCCCAGGCGAAACGAGAGTAGTCGCGCGACGCGGCAGAACGAAAGGCCGACGCCATGACGACCCTGCAACGGTTGTATGACGTTGGCCGTACCGGCTTGACCTCGGGCCCGATCGGGAAGATAGTGACAACAGTCACACACCGTCGGAGTGGCGGGGAGTGACCGGTGTCCTGGCCGGCCGCATCGAGGCCCTCTCGCAGCTTTCTCTCACCTGTAGGACCCCGGGGTCACTTCGAGGAAGAACTGGTGGAACGCTTCGAGGCCGACCGGCCAGAGCGCACTGAATTCGGGTCCGGACGGTTCGCCGTTCGGACCCGATCGCGTTGTGGCCACGCCGGTTGCCCAGGTCCGGCGATCTAGCCTGCCAACCATGTTCAACCGCAAGCGGCCGGCGGCCCGGGTCGTGCTCTTCGACCGGGACCAGCGCATCTTTCTCATGCAGGCGAGCGATCCTCTCGATCCGTATGCCCCGGCCTGGTGGGAGATCCCCGGAGGGGGCATGGGGCACGGCGAGGACTCCGCCGATGCCGCTCGCCGCGAGCTCTTCGAGGAGACCGGCTTCGGCGAGGTCGAGATGGGACCGTGCGTGTGGACCCAGCAGGTGCAGTTCACCTTCGCCGGCATGTTCTTCGACTCCGACGAACGAATTCACGTCGCGTGGTGCGACGGCGGGGAGTGGAACCCCTCGGGCCTCGAGGCACTGGAGATCGCTGCGTTCGAAGCGGCGCGGTGGTGGGAGGTCGACGACGTCCTCGCGGCCACCGATCGGTTCCTCCCACCCCGGCTGCAGGAGTTCCTCCCCGACCTGGCCCGAGGGGTCATACCCTCGGCGCCCCACGACATCTCGCCGCCTTGACCGTCATGGTGTGGGCCGGTCAGCGGTGGTCGCCTCGGAGTCCGCTCCATGCGAGCTCGGCGGTCAGCGCCGCCAGTTCGTCGGCGCTCATCTTGTGCTGGTTCCGTGCCCAGAATCGGCCCGCTCCCTCGGCCAGGCCGACGATGCCGTTGGCCAACAACTTCCTGGCCGGCTCGTCGAGGTCTTCGATCTCGATCTGCGTGGCGACGAAGTCGGCGATGGACTCGACCGCCCGGTCGGCCTCGGCGGCGGTCGACTCGTCGGTGCGACGTGCCTCGCCGAAGAGGACCCGTGCACTGGCTCGGTGGTCGCGGAGGAACGCGAAGTCGGCCGCGAAACCGCGCTCGACCTGCTGGCGAGGAGTCAGACCGTCGGCGGAGGCGGCTTCTTCGAGCAACATACGCAGCTGGTTGCCCACATGCCGCAGGACCGCCTCGAAGAGGTCTTCCTTCGACGAGAAGTGCTGATAGAGCACCGGCTTGGTGACGCCGGCGGCCGAGGCCACATCGTTCATCGACGTGGCGTGGAAGCCCGTGTCACCGAAGGTGTCCGTTGCGACCTCGACCAGTTGCTGTCGGCGCGTCGCTGCGGGAAGCCGGCTCGTCATGGCGCCCGATGTTACCGGCTGGTCTAGTGGAACGACCCGCCCCCGGCGTCCTCGCGATTGGCCGCCTTCACGCCGTATGCGGAAAACGATGGCCGGGGCCAGGATGAACGAGCCGACCACCATGGCCGCCACGATGATGTTCACCGTCGTGTCGTCGAAGCCCACCACGAAACCGATCACGAAGAGCACACAGGCAAAGCCGAAGAGCGAGTAGCCGATGCGCTTGCCGAGCGCGGTCAGACGCTCGACTCGTTCTCGTCGCTCGAGCACGGGATCGATGTCGGTCACGGGAGCCATCCTCGTTCGGTGAGCAGGTCGGCGAGCTGTCGGCGGATGCGATCGAAGGAGAACCACTGCCGGGCGACGTCTCGATTGTGGCGCAGTCGGTCGAGATCGGGGGAGTCGATCTCGGCGGCCAGGCGTTCGACGTCGCCGGGCCGGAACCAGTCGAAGCCGAGAGCGACGAGCTCGTCGGCCACCGGGTAGTTGCCGACGAGCACGGGCCGGCCGTGGATGGCCGCCTCCACCGGTGGGTTGCCGAACCCCTCCCAGAGCGAGGGAAACACCACGACGTCGGCTGCCGCATAGATGTCGGATGTGTGCAGGGAGCGGCGCTGGATCACCCGGCACCGGGCGCTGGCCAGGAGCCAGTCGAGCTCGCGTCCGTACCCGTCCTCGGCTTGGCCGAGCAACCAGTATGTGCCGCCGAGCTGTTCGGCCACCCGCAGCGCGACCGGGACGTTCTTGCGGGGAATCGCCCGCACCGGATGGGCCACGAGCAGCTCGTGGTCGGCCACGCCCAGCTCGGCCCGCATCGCCGCCCGGTTTCCCGGTGCGGCCTCGGTGTCGAAGGCGTTGTAGATGGTCGTGGCCTGGAATCCCCGGGCCTCGAACTGCCGACGGGTCAAGTCGTTGATGGTCACATGAGCCCACGACGCATCGGTCGGTGGGAGCTCGGTCACGTTCGACCACTGCTCCCGCTGCCACGGCGGGTCGTGGTGATGCAGGATCGTCGGCTGGCCCTGTCTTGCCTCGGCCACCACCGCGCGGCACCGAGGTTGAGAGGAATCGTGCAGAGGTTCTCGACCACCACGAGGTCGACATCGGCGAGCGCGACCCTGAGCTCATCGAGGGTCGGGGGAGTCGATGCCCGAAGGGCCAGACCCGGCACGGTACGGTCGACGGGGCCCTCGCCGGCCACGGTCACCACGTCGAAGCCGAGCTCGGTCAGCAGCTGCTGCCAGCGGAGCGCGACGACCGAGACCCCGTCGGTGAGGCCCAGTCGGAACGAGAGAATGGCACAGGTCGGCATGGGTGGGAAACGTAGGTGACAGGAATCGGGAGCGGTCCGCCCGGATCACCAGCACGGGTGGAATTGGAGGCATCGGTGCGAGCGATGCTCGACGCCCACTGGACCCCTGCAGGGTACGCAGCGCCGAACTCGGACGTGTACCCGTGGCAGTGGTTGTGGGACTCGTGCTTCCACGCGGTGATCTGGCACGTGCTCGGCCGCACCGACCGAGCTGTCAGCGAGCTCACGCAGGCCATGTCGACCCAGACCCGTGGGGGCTTCGTGCCCCACATGAACTACCAGCTCGATCCTCGGGCCTCCGAGGCGTTCTGGGGTCGCACGGGGGCGTCGAGCATCACCCAGCCGCCCATGTACGGCCACGCCGTCGCGGGCCTGCTCGACGACCACGTCGACATCCCCGATGCGCTCGTCACGAGCGCGGTCCGCGGGTCTGGGGTTCCTGATCGACCGTCGTGCCCGTGACCCATCGGGGTTGGTACTCCTGTGCCATCCGTGGGAGTCGGGGGCCGACGACTCCCCTCGTTGGGACGATCTGTGCCCGGGCGGTTGGGCCGCGGACCGGTGGCGCGTGGCCAAGGGCGATCTCGTCTCCTCGCTGGTTTCTGATCGCGACGGCGCAGCGATCGACAACCCGGCGTTCCCGGTCGCGTCGGTCGGTTTCAACGCGCTGCTCGCATGGAATGCGCGCCGGCTCGGCTGGTCGATCGGCGACACCGCGCTGCTCGACGCGGCCGATGAGCTCGCGGCGGCGATCGACCGAAGATGGGACGCGCGCGGAGGGTTCCTGGGTCGATGCCGGTCCCACCGCCGAAGGTTCGGGCCGCTGCCGAACTGCTGACGCGTCGCTTCCCCTGCTGGTCACGGCCAACGCCGACGCCGTCGACGCGGTGCGCGCCCAGCTGGTCGATCCGGCAGCATTCGGTGGCTGGTACGGCCCGGCCGGTGTGCACCGAGGCGAGACGGTCTACGCCGAAGGCACCTACTGGCGCGGCCCCGTGTGGCCCCAACTCGCGTATCCGTTGTGGCTCGGCCTGATCGCAGCTGGTCGAACCATCGAGGCGAACCACGTGGCCTCGCGGACCGTCGCGGGCGCCATGCGATCGGGGCTGGCCGAGTACTGGACGGTCGACGACGGCGTCGGCTTGGGCGCGATCCCGCAGTCGTGGACCGGCCTCGCCCTCATCATGGCCTCGTGAGCTGCGGTCAGATGCCGGAGGAGGCCATGGATCCACCCTGCAGCGCGCCGCCGGACACGGCGTACACGTAGCAGGTGATCTCGCGGTGCAGCCCTGGTCCGGTCCAGGTGTCGAAGGTGGGATGCATCACGCCGATCTCGAGCGCCGAGAGCTCGTAGACGGTGCCGGTGAAGTCCTCGAACTCACGGTAGCAGCGCTGCTCGGCCGCCCGCCGAGCAGCGTCGTCGCCGGGGAAGGTCTCCTCCGGTCCGCCGGGAAGGTTGCGCTGGTAGTAGACCTCGCTCTCGTGCGGGCCGTCGCAGTCGACCACGCGGGTGGTCGGCTGGACATCGAGATCGGGAGTGGCCACCCCGTAGGTGTTGAAGCAGTCGCCGGGGTCGAGATCGAACGGATTCACCAGGACGCCCTCCTCCTCCTCGGGCACCTCGGTGGTCTCGATCTCGGCCCCGTCGGTCTCGACGACAGGTGTGGGCGTGGCCTCGACGATGCTCGGAACGGTGGAGTCGACGTCGGTACCCGATTCGGATCCGCCCGAGCTACAGGCCGAGACGACCAGGGATCCGGTGAGCGCAACGACGAGGAGGGAACGCATGGGTTCAGTACGACGGGAGGGCCCGGTCGATGTAGGTGAACGAGATGAACAACAACACCAGGAACGGCAGCACGGCCAGGGCGTACGACGGCAGCAGCCGCCACTGGCGACCGACCCAGCCGGCGGTGAACCAGACGGCAAGGGCGGCGAGACCCCAGCTCACGGCCGACGGAATCGCGTCGCGGTCACCGTTGAGGCCCTCGCCGAAGGACTCATCCGGAGGGGGAGCAGCGGCGGCCACGATTCGGGTGCCTCCGGCAGTGCCGGAATCGTCGGTGACCTCGGTTGGCTGAGCACCCGTGGTCTGCGCATCGAACTCGGCCAGCGTCTCGGGGCGGGGAAGCGGCTGGGCCGGTGTCTCCACCAGTTCGGCGACGACGATGATGCGCTGGCGGGCGCTGAACTTGGGATGGCACGCCGTGAGGGTCAGACGGTTGTCGCCGAAGTCGTCGAGGACCTGAGTGTCACCCGGGCTGACGATGAAGTGGCCTCGGGTCTCGCCCGACCCGTCGATCTGCGGTACGACGCGGTAGGTGAACTCACCCTGGAGGGTGGTGATGACGATTTCGTCGCCGGGTTCGAGCTCGTCGATTCGATTGAACGGTGCACCGTAGGTGGTGCGATGGCCGGCGATCGCTGCGTTCCCCGGTTGACCCGGAAGCGGGTTCGAGCGGTAATGGCCCGGCCCCTGTCGGAGATCGGCGACGCCGGTTCCCTCGACGAAGAACTCGTCGAGGCCGATCCGGGCGATGTCGATCTTGCCGAGCACATCGCCGTTGGGCGGATACAGCAGCTCGATGAACTTGCGTTCGTTGTCGCTGAAGGTGCCCTCGGCGCCGGTGAGCTCGATGTCGGGTTGGCTGCTGTCTTCGGCGGCGACCACGGGATCATCGGCGGCGACGAGATCGACGCCCACCGGCGAGGTTTCCAACAGCGAATCGAAGTCGTCGGCGAGATCGTCCTGGGCCTGAGCGTGCTGGAGGCCGGTTCCCCACAGTTGGAACGCGACGAAGAGCAACATGATGATGCCGGCCCCGATGAGGAACCGACCGATCGCTCCCAGCACTCGAGCCACACGCATGGACGGCAGGGTAGTCACGGCGCTCACGCTACGGATCGCACCCAGGGACCTTTCTCGGCCGCCGGTACCCTTGCAGCGTGGTCACCGAGCCGATCGTGGCGCTTCACGGAGTCGTGGCCCTGCTCGGCCGATTTCCGGCCTTGTCGGGGGTCGACCTGTCGGTTCGTCCCGGCGAGATCGTGCTCGTACAGGGTCCCAACGGCGCCGGCAAGACCACGCTGCTCCGGCTCTGTGCGGGCCTGTTGCCCGTCGAGCGGGGAACGGCTGTCGTCGACGGCCACGACGTGGTCACCGACCGGCGCAGTGTCCGCCGGTCGGTGGGATACCTCGGTCACGAGTCGGGTCTCTACGACGATCTGACCGTGCGCGACAACGTGCACTTCTGGTCGAAGGCCGTCGGTGCGTCCGACACCGACGCCGACTCGGCCATGGCTCGGCTCGGGCTCGACGGCCGACTGGCCAACGTGGCCGCCGCTCGCCTGTCGGCCGGTCAGCGCCGCCGCACCGCCCTCGCGATCCTGTTGGCTCGCCGGCCGCAGGTGTGGCTGCTCGACGAGCCGCACGGCACCCTCGACGAGTCCGCACGAGACCTGCTCGACAGCATCGTGCGGCGAGCCGCCGCCGGGGGAGCAGCGGTGCTCGTTGCCTCCCACGATCTCGATCGCGCTGTGGCGCTGTCGCACCGCCAGGTGGTGCTGGCCGGCGGGCACGTCGTCGGAGCGCGCCCGCGAGCCGCCGGTCGAGGCGACACTCGAGGTGGTCGATGGCTGACACCTCGCTGTTCGGCCAAGCGGTGCTCGTCGCCGGCAAGGACCTTCGAGTCGAATGGCGGTCGCGAGTGGGGATGGCCCAGGTCGTACCCTTCGCCGTTCTCGTCCTCGTGATCTTTGCCTTCGCCCTCGACGGCAACCGCCAGACACTCCAGCAGCTCACCGCCGGTCTCTACTGGATTGCCGTGCTCTTCTCGGCCGTCATGTTGGTGCAGCGCGCCTTCGCCGTCGAAGCCGACCCCGGTGTGCGTGAGGCACTCCGGCTGTCGGGCCTGCAGCCCGCTGCGGTCTTCGCAGGGAAGGCCACCGCGATCGCCATCCAGCTGTTGATCCTCGAGATCCTGCTCGCCCTCGGCGTGGTCGTGTTCTTCACCGCCGAGCTCGACGGATGGGGTCTGCTGGCCGCAACCGGGCTGGTCGTGCCCGTTGGCATCGCTTCCGCTGGCACCCTGTACGGAGTGCTCACCGCCGGACTCCGCGTGAAGGAAACCCTTTTGCCACTTCTGCTGTTGCCCGTGCTGGCCCCGGTGCTGATCGGCGCCACCCGAGCGATGGGTGCCGCCCTGGGTGATGTCGCTGTCGACGGGTGGTCGTGGTTCAATTTCCTGGCGATCTTCGCCCTCGTGTACGTGGCTCTCGGCCTGGTCGCTTTCGGCCCCCTGATGGAGGAATCGTGACCAAGGCTCCCGCCGTCACCACCACCGGCTCCAAAGCCACCCGAATCCTGGGCGTGCTCGCCGTGCTGGGTGTGGTGTGGCTCGTGTTGTTCGGGCTGGTCTTCAGTCCCGCCGATCAGACCCAGGGTGAGCTCGTGCGACTGATGTACGTGCACGTACCCTCGGCCTGGCTGGCCTACCTGTCGTTCATCCTCACGGCTGTGGGCTCCGCGTTCGTGTTGTGGAAGAAGTCGCAGTGGTGGGATCTCGTGGCCGCGTCGGCCGCAGAGATCGGGGTCCTGTTCTGCGGGCTGGCCCTGCTCACCGGCATGATCTGGGGTCGCCCCACCTGGGGTACGTACTGGGAGTGGGGTGACGCCCGACTCGTGTCGACCCTGGTCCTGTTCTTCATGTTCGTCGGCTACCTCGCGATTCGACGCATTCCGGCCGATCCCACCGTTCGCGCCAACCGCTCGGCCGTCGTGGCCCTCATCGGCGTGGTGAACATCCCGCTCGTCCACTTCTCGGTGAAGTGGTGGCGAACCCTCCACCAGGAGGCCACCGTCCTGAGCACCGACTTCGATCCGAAGCTCGACGATCTGATGCTCTTCACCCTGTTCTTCGGCGTGGTCGTCTTCACCCTCGTCTTCGCCTGGCTACTCGTCCACCGCTTCCGGATCGCCTGGCTCGAAGACCAGGTCGACATGCACTCGCTCGGCATCGCGCTCGACGAGCGCCGACGCGAGGCCGAGCTCGTCGGTGGTGGCTCATGAGCAACTGGGGCTACGTCGTGTTGGGCTGGGGCGCCACCGGTGGCGCGCTCGATGGCCTACGCCATGCGGTTGATGGCTCGTGGTCGGACGCTCAGTCGACAGGTGCCCGAGGAGAAACGCCGATGGATGCAATGACCCCAGGGTCAGAGCCGCCCATCGTCCCCTCCGAGCGATCATCGTCGGGAAACCGCACCCGTACGTGGGTCACCACCTCGGTCGCCATTCTTGCCTTCGTCGCGGTCGGTGCCGTGCTCTACAAGGGTCTCAGCGACGCCACGCTGTTCTTCCGGAACGCCGACGAGGCGGTGGCCCAGCGTGACTCGCTGGGTGACAAGCGCTTCAACCTGCAAGGCCTGGTGGTCGCCGACTCGGTCAGCCAGCAGGGCGACCTGGTCCTGTTCTCGATCGTCTTCAACGACGTGCAGGTCGACGTGGCCCACGAAGGTGCGCCACCACAGCTGTTCCAGGAGGGCATTCCGGTCGTGCTCGAGGGGCACTTCGTCGAGGGTGCGAGCCCCGAGGGCGTGTCCTTCGCCGCCACCGACGGCACGTCTGGCGACGGGTACTACTACGCGAGCGATCGCATTCTGGTCAAGCACGACAACGAGTACGACGCCGAGAACCCCGATCGTGTCGAGGACAGCCTGCGGGGCGGTTCCGAATGACCGTCCCGGCGTTGCCCCCACGATGAACGTCGCCCTCGGTTCGGGCGCGCTCACCCTGGCCTTCGCCTCATCGGTGCTGGGGGTGGTCACTCTCGGCTGGGGGTTGGCCAAGGATCGCCGCGATCTGCTCGTACTCGGCCGCACCTACGCGTGGCTCACCTTCGCCGGGGCCGTTGGGGCCTTCGCCGTCATGGAACGAGCGCTCATCACCCGTGACTTCACGGTCGCCTACGTGGCCCAGGTCGGATCGAGTCGCACCCCGGCCCTCTACAACTTCGCCGCGATCTGGTCGTCGCTCGAGGGTTCGATCCTGCTGTGGGCGCTGGTGCTCTCCCTCTACCTGGTGATCATCGCCACCAAGTTCCGCAAGCGGCTCGATGACCCCATGGTGGGATGGGCCCTGCTCACCATGTTCGCCGTGGCCGTGTTCTTCTTCGGCCTCATGGCTCGGCCCGTCTTCGGTATCGAAGGTCCGGCGAACCCGTTCGCCTCCTTCGACCCGCCCCCCGGGTTCGACGGACCCGGCCCGAACCCGTTGTTGCAGAACCATCCGCTCGTGGCCTTCCATCCCCCCATCCTCTACCTGGGCTACGTGGGCTTCACGGTGCCGTTCGCCTTCGCCATCGGTGCCCTGGTCACCGGTCGTCTCGGTGAGGGGTGGCTGATCGAGACCCGCCGCTGGACGCTGTTCGCGTGGGGGTTCCTGACCGTCGGCATCCTGCTCGGTGCGTGGTGGGCCTACGACGTGCTCGGTTGGGGCGGATACTGGGGATGGGATCCGGTCGAGAACGCCTCACTGTTGCCGTGGCTCACCGGCACCGCCTATCTGCACTCGGTGATGGTGCAGGAGCGACGAGGCATGCTGCGCGTGTGGAATCTCTCGTTGGTGTGCGCCACGTTCGCGCTCACGATCCTCGGCACGTTCATCACCCGTTCGGGTGTGCTCGGTTCGGTTCACGCGTTCAGCGAGTCGGGAATCGGTCCGGCGCTGCTCACCTTCTTCGGCCTGGTGGTTGCCGTCACCGTGGGCCTCATCGGGTGGCGGGGTGATCGCCTCCGGTCGCCCGGGCGCATCGACTCGCCGATCTCTCGCGAGGGGGCATTCCTCGCCAACAACTTCGTGTTCGCGGCGTTCGCCTTCGTGATTCTGCTCGGCACGGTGTTCCCGCTGCTGCTCGAGGCGGCCAACGACGAGCAGATCTCGGTCGGTGCGCCCTACTTCCAGCGCATGTCGATGCCGATCGGGCTCACGCTGTTGTTCCTCATGGCGGTTGCACCGGCTCTGCCGTGGCGCAAGACCACCGGGGTGACCTTGCGCCACCGCCTCGAATGGCCGGCATGGATCGGCGCCGCGGCGCTCGTGTTCTCGGTTCTCGTCGGCGCTCGGGGCCTGGCACCCCTGCTGGCCTTCGGTCTCGGCGGCTTCGCGGCGGGGTCCGCGTTGCGGACGGTGGTGCTCGCGAGCCGCCGCCAGGGCTGGCGGGGGTTCGTCGGCCGCACCAACGGTGGCATGATCGTGCATCTCGGCATCATCATCATCGGCGTCGCCATCGCAGCGAGCACGTCGTTCGTTCGCCAGGGCGAGTTCACCCTCCGCCCGGGCGAGTCGGCCGTGTTGGCCGGACACACCATCACCTACGACGGCTTCACCGAGACCGACTACGCCGAGCGCATCAACTCGTCGCTGCAGTTGACCGTCGACGGCGACAACATCGAGCCCGCCATAGACCAGTTCCGTGCAAGCGGGCGCATCGTGGCCGATCCGGCCACCCGGACAACGCTGACCGAGGACATCCAGCTGGCCGTGATCGCGCTGCCCGACGCCGAGACCAACGCCGCCACCGTGCGCGCCACCGTGCAGCCGCTCATCGCGTGGCTGTGGCTGGGTGGCCTGGTGGTGGCGGTCGGCACCGTGCTGTCGGCGTTCCCCGGGAAGCGCCGACGGGGAACCGAGGCGGTGTCGGCACCAGTGGGCGACACGATCGAGTCGCCCGCGCCGCTGGTCGACGATGTCGAACCCGAAGGGGTCCCGGCCGGATGACCGACGAACCGGTCACCGGGCCCCCGGCCGAGGTCGAGCTCCACAGTCGCCGGCTGGCGATCCGGATCGTCGTCCCCGTTGCCGTGCTCGTCGCCGGCATGCTGGCCGTTCTGGCGTTGAGCGACACCCAGCAGAACCAGCGCGGCGGCCAACTACAGGGCCAGGTCGTCCCGGCACTGGCCGGACCGACACTCGACGGGGGCAGCTTCGACATCGACGACCAGCGTGGCCGATGGGTCGTCGTCAACTTCTTCGCGTCGTGGTGCCTCCCGTGTCGAAGCGAGCATCCCGAGCTCCAGGAGTTCGTCAGCCGCCATCCCGAGCGCGATGCAGTCCTCGTCGGCGTCGCAGTGAGCAACACACCAGCCGACGTCGAGGCGTTCTTCGACGAGCTCGGCGGCGACTGGCCGGTGTTGGTCGAGGAGACCACGGCCATCATCATCGACTTCGGTGTCACCGCACCCCCCACCACGGTTCTCGTCGCACCATCGGGAGTGGTCGCCCGGGAGTTCATCGGCGAGGTGACCGCCGACGAACTCGACGACACGATCGACGCGCTCACAGCCGCCGCCGAGTCAGCCGAGCAGCCGACGTGAGCGGGCGGCGATTCACCCGTTCGACGACGTCGTGGTTGCTCGTGGTCGTCGTCGCGTTGACCGCGTTGGCCTTCGGTGCGCTCGACGCCG
This sequence comes from uncultured Acidimicrobiales bacterium, assembly GCA_963700995.1. Lineage (GTDB taxonomy): Bacteria > Actinomycetota > Acidimicrobiia > Acidimicrobiales > JAHEJN01 > JAHEJN01. Next base: position 232,419 of record CAVOZP010000003.1, on the reverse strand, counting down.
ATGGCCCGCGCACCAATGCCGACCGAACCTTCGACATCTCCCGCACCGTCGCGTGCCCGCTGTGCGACGGCCAGTCGGTCGCGGAGTCCGACGTGGCCATCGCGCCGCGAGATTCGGGCCGACATCGCCCGGCGGGTCGACGCAGGTGAATCCGACGACGAGATCCGCCAGGTCTACGCCGAGCGCTACGGCCGCGACGTGTTGCTCACGCCGTCGGGGTCCGGTCTGGCCGGCCTCGTCTGGGTCATTCCGGTGATCGGTGTCGTGGTCGCTGCGATGGTGCTGGGCGTCGCCATGACGCTGTCCACGCTCGTCAACGGCTGCGGGTGCCAGCGAGGCCGATCGGGTGCTGGTCGACCGCATCCGAGGACGGTCGTGAACCGAGAACGGCCGCTCGGTCCCGACGAGGTCGCCGAGCTCGAGGACCAACGCGACTTCCTCCTGCGCAGCCTCGACGACCTCGACGCCGAGAGAGCTGCCGGCGACATCGATGACACCGACTTCCGTGCGCTTCGCGACGACTACATCCGCCGAACGGCGAACGTGGCGCGCGCCATCGAGGCCGGCCGGGCGTCGATGGCGGCCCCGACACCGCGCCCGTCCGGTATTCGGCGACTTGCCACCTTTTCGGTCGTGGTCGTGTTCGCCGCGCTGGCCGGGGTCTTGTTGGCCCGATCGGCGGGTTTCCGGTCGAGCACCGAGACCGCAACCGGCGATGTGCGCGCCAGCACTCGCACCCTGCTCCTCGAGGCGGGCGAGCTGGCGGGCACCGGCGATCTCGGCGCGGCGATCGAGCGGTACGACGCGGTGCTCGAAATACAGCCGAGCAACGCCGAGGCTCTCGCCTACAAGGCCTGGTACCTGTACCTGGGCGCCGAGGAGTCCGAAAACGACGAGGAGATCGAGGCGCTGCTCGATGCGGCGGTGGCGAGTGCTCCCGACTACCCGGATCCCCGGGTGTTCCGCGCGGTGCTGTTCACCAACCAGCAACGCTACGACGAGGCCAGTGACGAGCTCGAGGCCTTCGATGCCGCCGATCCGTCGCCGTCGATGCGCCAACTCGTCGATCAACAAGGGCTTCGTGAGCGAGCGTTGGTCGGGCGGTTGCAGTCGAACACCGATACCGAGATCTCGGTCGAGGTCTACGGCGTCACCGCCGAGACGATGGCGCGCGCCGGCCAGCAGTTGGTGAATGCCGGCGAGGCGGGTCTGGGCATCCGGGCCCTCGGTGCCGCGCTCGACACCGACCCTGACAACGTCACGGCCCTGGTTGCTCGCGGTGATCTCCTGGTGGTCACGGGTCAACAGACGGCGGCCGATGATCCGGGCGGCGCCGATGAGCTCATTGCCGACGGGCGCGCATCGATCGAGCGGGCGGTCGACGTCGATCCGACCTCGATTCCCGCCCAGCTCTCGCTGCTTCGAGTCGCCGTGATCACGGGCGACAGTGCGCTGGTGGCTCGACAGCTCGACCTGCTCGATGGCTTCGAGCTCGACGCCGCCGACAGGGAGCTCCTCGATGCCCTACGGGCGGCTCTCGAAGGCTGACCGGATGAGACTCAGACCACGGCCGGCGCATAGGTGGCGGTGGTGAGGGCGGCTCCGGCGGTGTGCACCGTCCAGACGCTGCCCTTGGCGAATCCGCGGGCGGAACCGAGATCGAGCCCGCGGTTCACGAGCAGCTGGAGCACGTCGGGTATCAGGTCACCATGGCTGCAGAACACGGCGTTCTCTCCCGCCCCGAGACTCGTTTCGATGAGCGCGAGGGCATCGTGGGCCGATGAGCCCTCGGACAGACTCGGGTGGTGGGCCACGTCGAGGCCGAGACCGGTCGCCAGCGGCTCCACGGTCTCGATGCACCGGAGCGTGGGGCTCGAGTAGACGACGTCGATGGGGCTCGCCGCCAACAGGTCGGCGATGGCCAATGCCTGGGCCCGCCCGCGCTCGTCGAGCGGTCGGGCCGAGTCGTCGGCATGGCTGCCTCTGCTGCCCGCCGATGCGTGACGGACGAGATGGATCGTCATGGCGGATGACAACATAGCCCGACGACCGAGGCCGCTCGAAGTGGATGCCGCAACGCAGCCGACCGCAGGTCGTAGCGTGGTCACGTGGTATCCCCCCGAGTGCTCCTTGCAACCTGTGCTGTCGTGGTGAGCTGCGCGGTCGGGGCGGCCGCCTGCTCGGCGGGTCCTGTCGACGGAGGGCTCCAGTCTGCACCAGCGGCGGCGCGACCGACTCCCGCGCCGACACCCACGCCGCTTCCCGAGCCCCGGGTCGATCCCAATGGCGTGCCCATCCCGACCCCGGGTGCGCCCGCCCATCCGGAGGTCGCCGATCCAGCCGCCGAGATCGCCGACGTGGTCACCGTCGAGGTCGCCATGTTGCCCGTTGTCGATCCCGTACCCACACCGGTGGGCTTCGAGTTGCCGACCCCGACCCCGACCGAACCGGCGCCGGCTCCCACCGATCCCGACCCCGACGCGCCCGAGGCCGAGCCGCCACCGCCCACGCCCACGCCCGCGCCCGGACCCGATGCTCCGGCGCTGCGCGTCGCCGGGGTCGTGACCGACTCGATCGGACCCCTCGAGGTCGCCGGCGACGTGTGTGCCGGGGCTCGCGCTCGATTCGAGCGGGCCAATCGCGATTTCGAGCTGCCGCGACCGATCGTGTTGGTCGACTGCTTCGACGACGAGGGTGACCCCGACCGCAATCGCACCCTGATCGATCAACTGACCGACGATGGGCGCATCTTTGCGATCGTCCCGGCCACGTCGGTGGCGCTGTTCGCCGACGATCTGCTCAACGAGCGCCACATCCCGTACGTCGGGGTCGGCGATCTCCCCGCGTACTGCGGCTTCGAAGCCGGCTTCGGCTTCGCCCAGACCGGTGCGCTCGGATGTCCGGCGTTGGCGGCCGCCACCACGCCGGTCGTCGCGGTACCCCATATCGAGCTCTCGGCGATGGCGGCCGACCTCGCCGTCCCCGGTCTGAAGGTGGCCCTGGTTCGTGCCGACAACATCGCCGGTGAGCTGTTGGCGTCGTCGGTCGCGTTGGAGGCCGAACTGCTCGGTGCCGAGCTCGTGCTCGACGCGGCCGAGGTGCCCACCCCCGCGGAACCGGTGCGAACCGGTTGGTCGGCGGTCGTCGACGAGCTCGACGATGCCGATGCCGATCTGGTGATCATCGACGGCACCCGAACCCAGGGTCTCTACATCGCCCTGCAAGCCGAATTCGACGGCGTGGTCGTCGGAACCACCCAAACCGATCCGGTCGACCTGGCCGACGACCCCGAGCTGCTCGCGGCACTTGCCGGCAGCTTTCAGATCAGTCAGGGCTTCGACATCACTGCCGTCGGTCCGGCTGGCGACCAGTTCCGCTTCGACGTCGCGGCGATCGGTCTCGATACCGACGAGATCGACACTGCGGTCCTCTCGGGCTACGCGGCCGCCGACTTCCTCGTCGCCGCCGTTGCGATCACGCCGGATCCGATCACCTCCGAAGCACTCCACAACATCGTGAACAACGGCTGGCAGTACCCGGGCATCGACGGATTGGTGTGCCCGGGTTGGTGGCCGGCGAGCCACGTGGTGCCGTATCCCTGTGCCGCAGTGGGCCAGATCGTCCCCCTCGGTGAACCGCTGGTCGGCGTCGTGCCGCTGACGTCGTTCCCGGTCGTGGTCCGTACACCGGCCGAAGCCGCGATCGACGACTGACCCAAGGTCGCGGCCGCTACCGTCCGAGCGATGCCAGAAGCGAGTACATCCCGAATCGTGATGCTCTGCACCGGCAACGCCGCCCGATCGGTGATGGGCGCAGTGATGCTGCGGGCCCGCCACGACGGCGTCGACGTCAGCGGTGCCGGTACCCACACGCTCGAGGGGCTACCCATGAGTGGGCGGACCCGCGCCGCGCTGTCCCGCCACGGTCTGGCCGACATGGATCATCGATCCCATCAGCTCGTCGAGGCCGACCTGCGGGACGCGACGCTGGTGGTGGCGTTCGCTCCCGAGCACGTCGCCTACGTGCGCCGTCTCCATCCCGAGGCGGCGAACCGGACGGCGACCCTGCACCATCTGGTCGATTCGTTGCCGTCGGGAACGGAATCGTTGGTCGATCGGGTCGCCGCCCTCGACCTCGGCCGTGTCGTGCTCGAGGGTGCGACCGAGGTGGTCGACCCCGCCGGTGGCGACGACGCGACCTTCATGGAGTGCGCGGAGGAGATCAGCGCCCTGATCGATCGACTCCTCGATCGTCTCTGATCCAGTGGTTGCTCATCCCGATCCCTGGCGGCAGAGCTCATTGGTGAAACCCCGATACCGGGGATGGATGCACACGTTCATGATTCCTGTCGCCGTCGTGGCCGCCGTGGTTCTCGTTGTGGCGGGCCGCTCGACGGCAGCGCGCGTTGCGGCCGCCGTCACCGGTCTGGCCAACCTGTTCATGTTCGTGACCAGTTCGATCTTCAACCGCCGGTGGTGGTCCGACGACGCCTGGCGGGTGATGCGCCAGGTCGACCAGACGGCGATCTACGTGCTCATCGGCGGTACCTTCACCGGACTCATCGCCGTGGCGCCCGACGGCGCCATCCGGGTCTGGCGGATGCTGTTGATGTGGTCGCTGGTCCTCGCCGGCATCGCTCTGCGCTGGGCACCCTTCGAGCTGCCACACGGCCTGCAATCAGGGCTGTTCGTGGTGCTCGGACTGGTCGGGGGTCTCAATGCTTTCCTGGTCTTCGAGGAAGTGTCGTACTTTGCCGGCTGGCTGATGGTGGCCGGCGGGGTCTGCTACATCGGCGGTGTGATCGTGCTCGGGCTCCGCCGTCCCGATCCCTGGCCGAGTCGGTTCGGCTATCACGAGATCTGGCACGTCCTCGTGGTGATCGGCGTGAGCGTGCACTATGTCGCGGTGATGGACGTTGTCTCGTGACCGGTGATGTCGGGGTGGGGCCACACGCCCGTCCGTGGCCCGAGGACCCCGACTCGACCCGGAGCTGCTGGCCACCGGTGACCGTCGAAACGTGATCGATCGCTACCGCTACTGGACTGTCGAGGCCATCGTGGCCGATCTCGACACCCGGCGGCACGGTTTCCATGTCGCCATCGAGAACTGGGAGCACGACTTCAACATCGGCACGGTGGTGCGCAACGCCAATGCCTTCCTGGCCGGAGGGGTTCACATCGTCGGGAAGCGCCGCTGGAACCGGCGAGGAGCAATGGTGACCGATCGCTACCTGCATCTGCACCACCACTCGACCGTCGACGAATTCGTGGCCTGGAGCAGAAGCGCCACCAGGCCTGTTGTCGGCATCGACAACCTGCCAGGGTCGGTTGCCCTCGAAACGGCAATCCTGCCCGAGCGCTGCGTGCTGGTTCTCGGTCAGGAGGGACCGGGGCTCTCGGTCGCCATGCGGCAGGTCTGTGAGCAGGTGTGCTCGGTCACCCAGTACGGCTCCACCAGATCGATCAACGCCGGAGTGGCCAGCGGCATCGCCATGTACGCCTGGCTACGACAACACGGGGTCTAGGGCGTCGGCGACCGTCGGTCGTCGCGCAAGCCGGGTGTGGCCGATGCGATAGCGGCGCAGCGGATTATCGCTGGGCCATGGCATAGAACGCCGCGCCGATGATCCCGGCGTTGTTGCGTCGGGTGGCAGGGACGATGGTGGTGCGCGGTTCGAGGCAATCGGCGTACTTGTCCCAGCTCTTGCTCGCGCCGCCGCCGATCACCACCATGTCGGGTGAGAACAGAAAGCTCACGTGCTCGAGGTAGCGGTCGACGCGAGCAGCCCAGTCGGCCCAGCTCAGGCCTTCACGGTCGCGGGCACTGGCGGCCGCCCAGTCCTCGATGTCGACATGGCCGTCGAGTTCAAGGTGACCGAGCTCGGTGTTGGGCACCAGCTCGCCATCGACGAACAGGCCGCTGCCGATACCGGTACCGAAGGTCAGCACGAGGACCACGCCGTCGATGCCCTTGGCTGCACCGAACCCCACCTCGGCCAGGCCGGCGGCGTCGGCGTCGTTGAGCATCACGATCTCTTGGCCGACGGCCTCGCCGAAGAGCGCGGCGGCGTCGGTTCCCAGCCACTTCGGGTCGATGTTGGCGGCCGAGTGCACGACGCCCGCCTTGACGATCGCCGGGAAGGCGGCACCGATCGGTCCTCGATAGCCGAAGTGCTCGACCAGTTCGCCGACGACCGGGGCCATGTTCTCGGGGTTGGCCGGTTGTGGGGTGGGGATGCGGAATCGCTCCGTTACCAGGTCGCCGGTGGCCAGGTCGACCACGCCGGCCTTCATTCCCGTTCCGCCGATGTCGATGCCGAGCACTTCGGTCGGAGCAGCGTCGCTGGCCTTCTTCGTCTTGCCCATGATCGTCGACTTTCCGTTCAGGTCGAGGTCGCCAGGATCGCGCCGAACAGCATGGCAGCCAAGGCACTCAGGCCTCCGAGGGCGCCCCACGTGGCGGTTGCCGCCCGGGTACGGGCGTGGGCGTGCAGGTACGCGGCCACGCCCGAGATCGCCACCAGGAACAGCTTCACCAGGAGCGCGGCCTGATAGCCGGTGCTGCGGTCGTCCACGTGAACCTCACCGAGCATCCATCCGCCGGTGACGACGGCCACCGCGAAGGCGGGCCACGCAACTCGATTGAACCGGTTCGCAATGGTCCTGGGTGCTTCGGGCCCAAGGGTCCGCAGAGCAGGGACGAGAGCCGCGAGCACGATCTGGCCACCCACCCACACCGACACGGCGACCAGATGCAGGAACAGTCGAATCGTGCCCAGGTCGAGATCCACCCCTCCGAGACTAGGGCCATGACTCACGCGGCCAACCGTGTCTCGCACGGGTTCTGGCGTGCGAGACTGACCCCATGCTGTCCAAAGACCGCTATCTCGAATCCTTCGCCACCGACGCCGACGCATTGCTCGATCTCGCCGTCGCCGCGCCCGATGCGCCGGTGCCGCACTGTGGCGAGTGGGCAGTGACCGACCTGGTCGCCCATCTCTGCGGTGTGTGGAGCTTCCTCGAACGTCATGTGCGGACTCGGGCGACCGAGCGAACGGGTTCGATGCAGCCCCCCGACCTGACCGGTGCGCCGCTGTTCGCCCATGCCCGCGACGTCAGCGCTCAACTCTCGTCGGCGTTGGCCGGCGTCGAACCCGCCGAGTCGGTGTGGAGCTGGACCGCCGACACCACGGGCGGGTTCTACCTACGGCGGGCCGCCCAGGAGACGGCCGTCCATCTGTGGGACGTGCGGGCCGGTCTCGGTCACGTCGAGCCCCTGGCGGCCGACATTGCCGGTGACGGCATCGACGAGCTCGCCGATACGACGTTCCCGAATCTGCTTGATCGGGGCCTTCCCGAACCCGTCGGCAGTCTGCACCTGCACTGCACCGACACCGACGGAGAGTGGACACTGGCGGTCGCCGACGGAGTCGTCGAGGTGGTACGGGCCCACGCCAAGGGCGACGTCGCGGTAAGAGGGAGTGTCAGCGATCTCGACCTCGTCTTGTGGGAGCGGGTTCCGCTCGACTCGGGCGATCTCCAGGTGTTCGGCGACCATGGCGTGGCTCGGAGCTGGACGGCGCTCACGCGGTGATGAGGAACCCCTGGAATCGCATCGACGGGCCGAGCCGGACGGCGTTGATCGTCGGTCTGGTGCTGATGGTGGCGGCGATCCCGCTGCCGACCATCGTGGCGGTGCTCATCGGTCTGGTGGCGGCGGCCGCTCTGGGCTACCTCCACCCCGACGATGCCACGCGGGTGGCGGTCATCGTCGCGCTGCCGGTGCTGGTCATCGCCTTCTTTTTCGGATTCGTTCGGGGCTTCAACACCACGCTGCTGCTCGTCTTCCTCGTGCCGAGCCTGATCGCACCGGTGTGGCTGGCCCGGCAGGGTGCGGGCATGCGCCGAGGCCGCGATGCTCTGATCGCGCGGACGCCCGGCCACACTTGAGCCGGTGACCACCCCGCACCTCCCCCCGACGACGCCGAAACCCCGTCGCGCTCGGCCACGTGGGGTCCCTCCGACAGCTTCAACTCGGTGTTGCCGGTGATCGCCTTCGTCGGGCTGAACTCCTTCTTCGGCCTGAAGTGGGCCATCGCGGGCACCACGGTGGCCTCGCTGTACGCGATTGCCCATCGCTATCGGCGTGGCCTCGGCATCGGCATCTTCATTCCCGTGGTCGCGGCGGTGCTCGTGATCCGTGCGGTCATCGGCATCGTGACCGACAGCGAGGACGTGTACTTCGGCACCGGGATCGCTTTGAAGTTCCTGATGGCGATCGGCCTCGTCGGTCGGTTCTGGTGAAGCGAAACGTCGTCGCGTGGGCGGCGCCCTTCGCGATCCCGATCCCGTCCTCGACGCTGCACCACCCGGTCTACCGGTCGACCACTGCCGGGCTCTCGCTCGTGTGGGCGACGTATCTCGCCCTGAGCGGCCTGTTCGACATCTGGTTGTTGAGTGCCTCCTCGGCCAATGGGTTCGTCATCATCCGCTTTCTCGTGTCCTGGCCCTTCAGCACCGCCACCGTGGTCGCGGCGATGGTCTGGGCGAGTCGCCGGCTCAACCAGATCCCAGGCTTTCCGGGGCTGCTCGTGCTTCTCGACAAGCAGTTCGGTGGCGCGGCAACTGATCCTTCTTCCTGAGTCTTCTCGGGCACGAAGGTCCTACACTCACCGGCAACCGCTCCACGAACGCCGCCGTCGGCGCACGATTCGGGAGCACGACAAGGAGAACCCATGGCATTCATGGACAAGATCAAGAGCATGTTCGGCGAGGCCAAGTCCAAGGCTGAGCCAGGCCTCGACAAGGCCAAGAACGCCGCAGGTGACGCCGCCAACAAGGCCAAGGACGTCGCCGGAGGTGCCGCCAACAAGGCCAAGGACGTAGCAGGTGACGCCGCCAACAAGGCCAAGGACGTCGCCGGAGGTGCCGCCAACAAGGCCAAGGACGTAGCAGGTGACGCCACCAACAAGGCCAAGGACGTCGCCGGAGGTGCCGCCGAGGACACCGCCGACGCCGCCGCCGACGCGGCCGACGACGCATCCAGCTGAGCCGATCCGTGACCGAACCGGCGGAGGTGCGTATCGGCTGGATCGGCACCGGTGTCATGGGTGCCTCTATGTGCGGGCATCTCCTCGACGCCGGCCACCCCGTCACCGTTTCGACCCGATCGCCGGAAAAGGCGACGAACCTGCTCGACCGGGGTGCGGCATGGGCCGACACTCCGGCCGAGGTGGCCGCCACGTCCGACATGACGTTCCGCGATCGTCGGCTTCCCGTCCGACGTCCGTGAGGTGTTCCTCGGCGCCGAGGGCGCGGTTGGCGGTGCCGCCGCTGGTTCGATCGTCGTCGACATGACCACGAGCGAGCCGTCATTGGCGGTCGAGATCCACGAGGCAGCCCGGGCCAAGGGTGTGGGGGCAGTCGACGCCCCGGTGTCGGGCGGCGACGTCGGCGCCCGGAACGCGACCCTGTCGATCATGGTCGGCGGCGACCGCGCCGACGTCGAGCGGGCTCGCCCGCTGTTCGAACGCATGGGGACGACGATCGTTCACCAGGGAGGTCCCGGTTCGGGCCAGCACACGAAGATGGTGAACCAGATCCTCATCGCCTCGGGCATGGTTGGTATCGCCGAGGCCCTGCTCTACGCCCGCCGAGCCGGTCTCGACCTGGCGACCGTGCTCGAGTCGGTCAGTGGGGGAGCAGCCGGCTCGTGGTCGCTCTCCAACCTGGCCCCGCGCATTCTCGACGGCAACTTCGAACCCGGTTTCTTCGTCGATCACTTCGTGAAGGACATGGGCATTGCGCTCGACGAAGCCGCGGCAATGCACGTGGCCACGCCCGGGCTGGCCCTCGCCCATCAGCTGTACGTGGGCCTCCAGGGCCAGGGCGGCGGTCGCAAGGGCACGCAGGCCCTGGCCTTGGCCCTTGCGAAGCTGTCCGACATCGACTGGGACTGATCGTCACGTGGCCGCCATCGAGGTTGCCGACCTGACCAAGACCTACGGGTCGCTCACCGCTGTCGATCGGGTCAGTTTCGAGGTCGCCGATGGTGAGGTGTTCGCCTTGCTCGGCCCCAACGGTGCCGGCAAGTCCACCACGATCGAGATCCTCGAGGGCCATCGCCAGGCCACATCGGGAACCGCTCGGGTCCTGGGCATCGATCCCGCCGGTGGCGGCCGGGAACTGCGCGACCGCATCGGCATCGTGTTGCAGAGCTCGGGCATCGAATCAGAGCTGAGCGTTCGCGAGGCCGTCGACCTCTACCGGGCGAGCTACCGCAACCCCCGAGGTGTCGACGAGGTGATCGAGATGGTGGGGCTCGGCTCGAAGCAGCACGACCGGGTGAAGACGCTCTCCGGTGGACAACAGCGCCGGATCGATCTGGCCCTCGGCCTGGTGGGCAATCCCGAGGTGCTCTTCCTCGACGAGCCGACGACCGGGTTCGATCCCGCCGCCCGCCGCGGATCATGGGACCTCTTGTCGGGGTTACGCGGGCTCGGCACCACCATCATCCTCACCACCCACTACATGGACGAGGCCGAGCAGCTCGCCGACCGTGTCGGGGTGATCGTGAACGGCGGCATCGTGGCCATGGGAACTCCGGCCGAGTTGGCGGCGGGTACCAATGTGACCCGAATCGCCTTTCGGCTGCCCGATGCCGAGGCCATTGCCGCCCTTCCGCCGGTGGCCGACGGGGCGCGCATCAGTGGCCGCTTGGTCGAGATCCGGACGTCGACGGCGACGGCCGACCTGCATCACCTCACCGCCTGGGCCCTCGAGCGGGGAGTCGAGCTGGCCGAGCTGAACGTGCATCGTCCCAGCCTCGAGGACATCTACCTCTCGCTCACCGATCCCTCGGTCACCGGCGGAAATGCGGTCTGGACGTGACCGGCGTGTGGCCGTCGTGGTTCCGCCAGGCCATCAGGCAGGCGCGGGCCCAGACGTTGGTGTTCGTGCGCACTCCCATCGCCGCCTTCTTCACCCTTGCGCTGCCGTTGGTGATGCTGGTGTTGTTCAATGCGTTGTTCGACGGCGAGGTCGACACCGAGCTGGGCCCCATCAAGGTCAGCCAGTTCTACACCTCGGGGCTGGCGGCGTTCACCGCGGTCAGCGCCACCTACACCAACCTCGTGAACTTCATTCCGATGCGCCGCGACGAGGGCATTCTGAAACGGGTCAGGGGCACGCCGCTGCAGCCATCGGCCTACATCGGCGGGGTGGTGCTCTCGGCGCTGCTCATCGCGGTGGTCGGTGCGGTGATGATGCTCGGCCTCGGGGTGCTGTTCTATGACCTCCAGGTCGAGGCGTCGAAGATGCCGGCCGCCGTGCTCACCTTCGTCGTGGCTCTCGTCGCGTTCTCCCTGCTCGGGCTGGCCGTGGCCGCGTTGGTGCCCAACGCCGCCTCGGCCCCGGCGCTGGCCAACGCCACGATTCTGCCGCTCGCGTTCGTGTCGAGCATCTTCATCCCTCTGGAGGACCCGCCCGGCTGGCTCACCTTCATCGGCGACGTCTTCCCGCTGAAGCATTTCGCGGAGGCCTTCCAGGCCGCCTTCAACCCCTTCGTCGCGGCACCAGGGTTCCGCTGGGGCAACCTCACGGTGATCGCCTTGTGGGGCGCCGGGGGTGCGGTGGTGGCGCTCAAGAAGTTCAACTGGGAGCCGAGCGTCGGGGCGACGCGTCGTCGTGGTCGCCGCCGTGCGCCCGAGGAGCTCGCCGCCTGATCGGTCGAGGCGGTTCTCGTCCTCAGAGACCGAGCTGGTGGAACGGCTCACCCATGACTGCACCGACCATGGCGCCGTGGGTCGCGAGGCCATCGAGGATGCGGCCACGAAAGGCGGCGATTTCCTCGTCGTTGGTGGCGAACATGGTGGACTCGAACTGACTGGCGTGGGCTTCGAGGGCGGCGAGCTTGGCCCCTTCGAAGCCGGCGGTGGTCTCGACATGATCGATCTCGTCGGGCTCGAACAAGAGGAGCGTCTCGGGTCGGTGGTGGGCGAGCTCGAGCTCGGGGAAGAAGTGGGGGTCGCGAGCCGCCACGATGCCATCGACGGCGAGAAAACCAGCATGGCGATGATCGGGATGGAGTCGGTATCGCTTCCATGGATCGTGACCGAGGACCACCTGTGGGCGGAGCCGACGGATGGCCGACGCGATCTGCGAGCGTTGGCGGAGCCCCGACTCGAGCTCGCCGTCGATCCAGCGGAGGAAGATCACCTCTCCGTTCACGCCAAGGGCCTCGGCGGCAGCGCGTTGCTCTCGCTGACGGACGGCGGCGAGCTCGGTGGGATCGCTCGCCGGATCCCACGAACCCTTCGAGCCGTCGGTGCACACGAGCAGCGACACCTCGCAACCGGCTGCCGCCCACTTGGCGAGGGTGGCGCCGGCGCCGAATTCGATGTCGTCGGGATGGGCTCCGATGGCCATTGCCCGCTGGGGTGGGTCGAGATCGACGGTGATGGTCATGGGGTTGCCAGTCGTGCCGGTGAGTGAACGAGCAGGCCGAGCGCGTCCCGGCCACCGGGCAGATCCAGATCCTCGGGATGGTCGATGTCCCAGCCGAGCTCGTCGTCGACGACGACTCGTACCGAATGGCCCGCCCGAGCGGCGGTGTAGACGTGGCGGTGCAGCGAGGCCGGACCGTAGGCGAACACCGGCGCGGGCTGCGTCGGGGTCACGAAGACGTTGGTGCCGTCGCGGTGTCGGTCGGGTACCACCACGACCTCTGATCTCCGATGGGCGTCGGGCACGAGGTGCGAGAACGACCGGGCGAGGGGTAGATCGCTGTGGGCGATGACGACGCAGCCGAAGCCGTGCGCGGCCGCGACCTGCACCGCCTCGGTGACCGACGGATTGAGCCCGGTGCTGGCGGTGAGCAGCGCATGGGCTCCCCGCTCGGCGGCCCAGTCGGCGACCTCAGGGTCCTCGGTCGCCACGAACACGGGCAGGGGTGCAGCCGCAGCGACGACCCGGGATGCCATTGCCATGGCGAGCGCTTCGCGCTCGGGACGGCTCAGGCGCGTGGCCAGTCGTTCCTTGGCGAGCCGGAAGCTCTTGATCGGCACGACAACGGCGACCGACGGCGGCGGGGGCGTCACGGTCTGCAGTCTATGGGCGCCGCGACATAGGGTTGTCCTCATGAAGATGCGTGTGGTGGTACTCGGTGGTGGTTCGTGGGGCACGACAGTTGCTCATCTTGCGGCGCACAACACGCCGACGGTTCTGTGGTGCCGCGACCAAGACGTCGCGTCGGGCATCAGCGACCGAAACGAGAACGTCCGCTATCTGTCGGGGTTCGACCTGCACCCCGACCTGTCGGCCACCACCGACATCGGCCGCGCCGTCGGGGCCGCCGACCTCCTCGTGGTCGGCGTGCCGTCACATGCGTTCCGGTCCACGCTCCAATCGGTCGCCGATCATCTGCGGCCATGGGTGCCCGTGGTCAGCCTCACGAAGGGACTCGAGCAGGGCACCAAGCTGCGGATGACCGAGATCGTCAACGAGGTACTGCCCGGGCATCCTGCCGGTGCCCTCACCGGCCCCAATCTGGCCAAGGAGATCCTGGCCGGTGCGGCCGCCGCGTCGGTCATCGCCATGACCGACAACGAGATAGCAGCCCGGCTTCAGACCGTCTTCACGACCGGGATCTTCCGGGTCTACACGAACAACGACGTCGTCGGTTCGGAGCTGGGCGGTGCGTTGAAGAACGTCTTCGCTGTGGCGTCGGGCATGGCCGACGGGCTCGGCACGGGTGACAACACGCGGGCCGCGGTGATCACCCGGGGCTTGGCCGAGCTCACGAGACTGGGCGTCGCCATGGGAGGCGATCCGCAGACCTTCGCCGGACTGGCCGGCATGGGTGATCTCGTCGCCACGTGCATCTCACGCCAGAGCCGCAACCGTCACGTGGGCGAACAGCTCGGGCGGGGCAAGACCATCGACCAGGTCATCGCCGAGATGGATCAGGTCGCCGAGGGGGTCAAGACGGCTCGGGTGGTCACCGAACTGGCCGCGCAGTACGGCATCGAGATGCCCATCGCCAGTGCGGTCTACGCGGTGGTGGCCGAAGGCCGCTCGGCAGCTGATGCGTACGTGGGGCTGCTCGGACGGTCGATCACGGCCGAACACCCGCCAACATGACCAACGCCCGATCGGAGCCGCACGTCGGCTTGGGCACCGTCGGGCTACGCGAGCTGGCGCTGGTCGATCGCGGTGGCGGTGTGAGCCCGGCAGGATCGGGCTGGCGGGTGCGCTTCTTCGTGCGTTCCGAGGAGCGCTGGCATGTGCCTGTCGACGAGGCGAGCACTCGTCAGGAGATGAGCCACGGCGCGTCCGGAGTCATCACGAGGGTGCGCATCCGGGGCGGAGACATCGTGGCATCGGTGTCGACGAGCCTCGATCCGAAGGGTCGACCCCACGCCCGCATGCACATCGCCAACCCGACGCCCCTCCCCATCGGTGTTGCCATCGTGCTCACCGCCGGTGATCTCGCCGGCGCGAGCAACGTCGACTCGGTCGCCGTGGTGAGCAGCGGCATCCGACTCGGTTACGACCAGGTGGTCGGCTTTCCTCGCGATCCTGGCGCGCTGCTCGCGGCGGCCGACGCCGCTTCGCTGCACCGCATGCTGTTCGAGGAGCAGAGCTCCACCGACGCGGCTGCGGCCAGTTCCGGGCGCGGAGAGGCCGCAGGGGCCGCCGTCTTCCCGGTCGCCCATGGAGGGTCGCTCACACTGTCGATCGCCCTCGGGGAAGGCGATGCTTCGCCCCCCGACTCGTTACCCGACGACGACACCGTGGCCAAGGGCTGGGCCGCCCACCTCGACCGTGGAGCGCGGGTCGTCACCGGCGACGACGTCGTCGACTCGAGCCTCCTCGGCGCCCGCCAGCGGTTGCTCATCGCCGCCGGCGACGGGATCCCCGGCGCCTGGCCGGGCTATGACCGGCCTCACCACACCCAACTGCGGGGCGCCTTGGCGTTGGCACTGTCACATTGGGGTTTCGCCACCGAGGCGGCATCGATGCGTGACCATCTGGCCGCCGAGCTCGACGAAGGTGATGCCACTACGGCCGCGGCGTGGCTCCTGGCCTCCGAGGCCGCACGGTCGCTCGGTGGCGCAACGGCGCCCACGGCCGAGCTCGTCCTGCTGGCGGTTGCCACCATCGACGAGGCGCTGCGGCGACCCCGCCGACGCCCGGCGGGCGCGCTCGGGCTGGCACACGTCGCCGATGCCGCTGATCCGTACGACGCAGTGCACTCGCTGTGGGTCGTCGCCGGACTCGAAGCGGCGGCTCGATCGATGGCCTCGCGTCGACAGCCCGACGCGGCCGCTCGACTCTCGGAGGGAGCGGCCGAGCTTCGTGCGTCGATCAGTGATCTCTCCGAATCTCGGGCGCGTCTCGCCTCGGCGCTGGGCCCGTGGTTCGACCCCGAGACGGCCCATCGCAGCCCGGCCCCGGTCCTGCGTGTCGACAACCCTGATCCGCTCGAGACCGCGCTTGCGCTCATCTCGTTCCCTCGCCGGTTCATCGTGAGCCATGCGTCGGGCTTCGATGTCGTTGCGCCTTCGTTCCCGGGAGCCAACTGGGAGATCCACGACCTGCCGACGCCCAACGGTTCGGTGTCGATCGCCCTCCGTTGGCACGGCTCGAGAGTCGCCCTGCTCTGGGAGCACCAGGGTGCGTCGCTCAGCGCCTCTTCGATCGACCCGCGATGGGCCGACACGAAGCCGGCGGGCGAGACCCTTCTCGACCCCAGAACCGCTTGATTCCGGGCCATGGGCCCTCTGGCCCATGGCGGTGAGCGGACGTTCCCGTAGGTCTTGAGGTAGGGCTCCAGCGCGGCCACCATGCAGGCATCGAGGTGTGGGCGAACATACCGCGGTGACCCCCGGATCAAGGAATCCCGGACACGACCACCCAGTCGTCCCGGCGGAAGGACCATCAGATGAACAAGCGGGTACTCACCTATGTGGGGGCTGGCCTACTCGCCGTCCTCGGCGCAGGCCTGCTCGCCGTCTCGATGACGCGCGCGGGCGATTCGGGCGATCCCGTGCTCGACGACTCGACGTCACTCGCGGTCGACGTCGCTCCGCTCCTCCCCGTTCCTGACGAGCAGACGGGCAACCCCGACAACGCCGTTCCTGACGGGCAACCGCGCAACTCCGACGACGCCGACGGCGGGTCTGACCCCGACGGGGACGTCGTCGACGGCTCCGATGCGGCGCTCGCGGCGGTGGCCGCACCTGTGGTGATCGACGTGCCCGACCGGCTGATGCAGATCTCCTTCGCTCTCGACACCGAGCGAACGTTTGCGGGCCAGCTCCGACCCGGCGACCTGGTCGGCGTCTTCGCCTCCTACGAGGAGGCCCAGGTATCGGACCTCATCCTCCAGAAGGTCCTGGTGGTATCGATTCGCGAGGAGGCACCGCTGCCGATCGACGAGGGTGATGTCGATCGCCTTCCGGCCGCCCCCGCCGGCCGCTTCTTCGTCACGCTCGCGCTCGACGCCGCTGATGCGCAGACGCTCACCCATGCGCTCGAGTTCGGTCGAGTGTGGCTGTCGTTCCAGCCCGGTCTGGCCGACGAGAACGCCCCCGGGGTGGCCAGCCTCGAGACGGTGCTCACCGACTCGTTCGACGACGCGAACGCCGAAGCCGAGGTTCCGGTCGAGTCCGAGCTCGCTGCGGCCGATGGTGTCTGAGGTAGATTGTGGGACTCCTCCGCCGCCGCTCCGCCGCCTCCGAGATCGACGCCGTCTTCGCGGGTGACGACCGATCGGTTCTGGTCGCCGACGACAACTGGGACGTTCCGGTCGACCGTGACGATCCCGTCGACGAAGCCCCGGTCGAATCAACCGAGCGGACCCGCGGCCGTGGCCGGTCAGAACCCGAACCCGGCACGCAGGAGCTCTCGGGATTGAGCGCAGACGGCTTCTTCGAGCAGCCCGATCTCGATGCCGAGCGGCTTCCGGCGATCGTCGAGGCCGGACCTCTCGGTCCGTCGCTGCTCACTCTCAAGCGTCGAGCCCGGACCGAGCTGTCCGAGCGCATGGGCGCCAAGCTCTACGAGCGCAACCTCAGCGAGGATCAGCTCGAGACGCTCATCATCGAGGAGCTGGCCCGCTTCCTCGTCGACGAGGAGATCGAGCTGGCCGAGTGGGAGCAGAATCGGCTCTGCGAAGAGTTGATCAACGACGTACTCCACCACGGGCCCATCGAGGGATTCCTACGCGACCCGTCGGTGAGCGAGATCATGGTGAACAGCACCGATGCCATCTTCGTCGAACGCGGTGGCCGGCTGTACCTCACCGAGGCGGCCTTCGACAGTGAGGACCACCTCCGCCAGGTCGTCGAGCGCATCTCGGCTTCTGTGGGTCGACGCATCGACGAGTCCTCGCCGATGGTCGATGCCCGTCTGGCCGACGGGTCACGTGTCAATGCGATCATCCCGCCCCTGTCGATCGACGGGGCGATGCTCACCGTTCGCAAGTTCTCCTCGGAGAGGATGACCATCGAGGATCTGCTCGAGATGGGAACCCTCACCCGGGGGGTCGGCGCGTTTCTCGCCGCGTGTGTCCGTGGTCGGGTGAACATCCTCGTGAGCGGGGGTACCGGTTCGGGCAAGACCACGCTGCTCAACGTGTTGTCGTCGTACATCCCGACGAACGAGCGCATCATCACCATCGAGGACGCTGCCGAGCTCAACCTGCACCAGCGCCATGTGATCCGGCTCGAGAGTCGGCCGGCCAACGTCGAGGGCCGAGGGGCCGTCGAGGTCCGCGATCTGGTCCGCAACGCCCTGCGTATGCGACCCGACCGCATCGTGGTGGGCGAGTGCCGCGGCGGCGAGACCCTCGACATGTTGCAGGCCATGAACACCGGCCACGACGGATCGCTCACCACGCTTCACGCCAACTCTCCCCGTGATGCCTTGCGGCGCGTCGAGGTGATGGCGTTGATGGGTGGCCTGGAGCTTCCCATTCGCGTGGTTCGCGAGCAGGCGAGCTCGGCTATCGAGCTGATCGTGCACATCGCTCGGCTTCGTGACGGCTCTCGCCGCATCACCCATATCAGCGAGGTCACGGGCATGGAAGGCGACGTCGTGACCCTCAACGACATCTTCACCTTCGACTTCTCGGCCGGACTGAGCGCCGAAGGAGCGTTTCTCGGCATGCTCGAGCCCAGTGGTGTTCGTCCCGAGTTCGTGACCCACCTCGAGGAACAGGGCATTGCTGTGCCCTCGTCGATCTTCACCACCGAGAACGTCTCCGCCCGAGGTAACCGATGGTGATCCGCGCCGCGCTCGCGGCCGTCGGCAACGGGCCGATGGGGACATCGGGCCGACTCCTGCTCGTCCTCGCCGCGTGCCTCGCGGCCATGGCCATGATCCAGCCGCGGGCCGACCGGGCGACCTTCGAAGCCGACGAGCCGCCGGTGCGGATCTTCGGGATCCGGTTCGACGGCGTGGTCGTCGGCCGCCTCTGTGCACTCATGGCTGCGGTCATCGGGGGCCTGTTCGTGGGTGAGATCGGCGCGGTCGCCTTCGTCGGCGTCGTGGTGGTCGTCTACCGCCTGAGCGCCGGCGCCCGCATGCTGCGTCGGCGAGCGCTGTTCGAACAACAGCTTCCCGAGCTCCTCCAGATGGTGTCTGGTTCGATGCGATCCGGAACCAGCCTCCTCCAGTCGCTCGACACTGTTGCGCTCGAGGCGCCGGCGCCGTTGTCGAGCGAGATCCAGCGCGTCCTGCACGAGGCTCGTGTGGGTCGCCATCTCGACGACGCACTCGGTGATCTCGCCGAGCGCATGCAGAGCCAGGACTTCGGGTGGGTCGTCGGTGCGATCGACATCCATCGGGAAGTGGGTGGCGACCTGGCCGAGGTGCTGGACCGCATCGCCGACACCATTCGCGGGCGCAATCGGGTGCGCGGTCAGATCCAGGCCCTGAGCGCGGAAGGGCGCCTGTCGGGTCTGGTTCTGTCGCTCCTCCCCCCGGGGCTCTTCGTGGCCATGAGCATCCTGAATCCCGAGTACATGGGCGAGCTCACTGGTCGCGGCGTCGGCTGGGCCCTGCTCGGCGTGGCGGCAACGCTGTTGGTGGTCGGTGGACTGTGGTTGCAGCGCATGGCGAGGTTCGACTTCTGATGGGCCGGTTCAGCCGTCCTCCGGATGTGATGCTGCTCGGTGCCGAAATGGGCGACGGCGTGGAGACCCAGCCGGTACGCAACCTGCAGGAGGTGATCCGTCGCCTCGAAGCCGAGGACGACCAGCGGCGTGGACCGAGCGTGCTGGCGAAGCTCGCCGCCCACATCACGCCGCCCGGCCGATCGCTGCTCCTCGAGCGTCGCATCGTGCAGGCCGCGGAGACCGACCGGTGGACACTCGGTCGGCTTTTCGAGTTCAAGCTGTTCGGGCTGTTGCTCGGATTCGTCACGGGTTCGGTCGTCATCTTCGTCCTGGGCGTCTCGTCGGCCACCGTCGCCATCGCCGTCGGCACGACCTTCGTGGGGTTCATCGGCCTCGATCTCGTGTTGAGCGAACGGGCCGAGCACCGGCAACGGGAGATCCAGCGGGCTCTGCCCGACATGCTCGATCAGATGGTGATCAGTGTCGAGGCCGGTCTCGGCCTCGAGTCGGCGCTGACCCGCGTTGCCCGCACCAACGACAACCCGCTGGCCGACGAGCTCACCCGCACGCTGCGCGACATGCGACTCGGTGCCTCACGCGGCGAAGCGCTGCGCGCCCTGCTCGATCGGGTCGACGTCCCCGACCTGCGCCTCTTCGTGCGGGCATTGATCCAGGCCGACCGCAGCGGTGTCGCGGTGGCCTCGGTGTGTCGGGTGCAGGCCGAGGAAGCTCGGGTGCGGCGTCGACAGCGGGCCGAGGAGCGGGCGATGCGGATGCCGGTGAAGCTGGTGTTTCCGCTGGTCACGTGCATCCTTCCGTCACTGTTCATCGTCGTGCTCGGCCCTGCGGTACTTCGCCTGGGCGTCGCCGGGATCCTCTGATGGCACCGTCGTCGAGGTCGACGAGGGGCTATCGCCGCAGCCGGGGCGCGGCGGCGGTGGAGACGGCGATCGTCCTTCCCCTGCTCGCGGCGCTGTTCTTCGGCATCCTCGAGTTCGGGTTGATGTTCAAGAGCTCCCATTCGATCAGCGCCTCGACACGCTCGGGCGCTCGCATCGCGTCGGCGATGCCCCGGGCCGATGGCTACGAGCTGGTCACGGCCGCCACGGTCGCGGCGGCGCTGCGCAACAACGTGCCGTCGACCGGCATCGACACGCTCACGGTCTTCAAGGCCGACCCGGTCAGCGGGCTGCCCGTCGGTGGTGGGTACGAGACGTGTTCGTCGGCGTGCTGGCGATTCGAGTGGGACGAGCCGAACCGCGACTGGCGCTTGATACCCGGGCCCACCTGGAACGCCGCCGATCAGGCCGCCTGCGGCGATCTCGACGACACCGACTACGTCGGCGTGTACGTAGGAGGACACTACGACTTCGCCACGGGCCTCTTCGGTGCGTCGCGCAAGCTCGAGGACGTCAGCATCATGCGGCTCGAGCCGCTACCGCTCTCGTCGTCGTGCTCCCCATGATCAGGCGAACCGCGCTCTCCGCAATGGGCAGCGGAGAGCGCGGTATCGCCGTCATCTGGACCGCCTTGACGTTGGTGATCATGGTGGCGGCGGCGGGCATGACCGTCGACGTCGGGAACTGGAAGGTGCAGGAGTCCCGGCAGCAGAACGCAGCTGACTCGGCATCGCTCGGCGGGGTGGTCTTCCTCCCCGACGACTTCTCGACCGCCAGCGACATCGCCGTCGCGGTGGCCAGCCAACACGGGTACGACCTCGGCGAGGTGTCGGTGAGTCCCGGACCGCAGGCCAACCAGCTGCGTGTCACCGTGCAACGGACCGTCGAGACCGCCTTCCTGTCGGTGATCGGCGTGAACGACAAGGTGATCACCCAGACGGCCTTGGCCGAGTTCGAGGCGCCGGTGTCGATGGGCAGTCCCGATCCGACTGCGGGTAACGACCCCGAGTCGTCCCCACCGAACCAACCGCAGTACTGGTTGACCGCCGCCGCTCCGGGGGAACCGAAGATCAACGGCGATCGCTACGGAACCCAGCCGTGCGGTGGCGCCACGTTCAACTGCACGGGTGACACGAACGACGACTACGACCCGAACGGCTACTTCTTCAGCGTGTCCGTCTCGCCCTCGGCGGCCGGATCGCCCCTGGGCATCCAGGTCTTCGACGGAGCGATGTTCGCCGTGGGTGACACCTGCGGGTCGAACTTGTTCCCCAGCGACGAGGAGCTCACCCTGCTCACGCTGCTCACCGACGCGGCCGACCTGGCGCCGGGGCTGGTGGCCGACTGGTACGACGATGCAACCGATCGGTACCAGTCGGACGAGTCGATCTGGTGCACCGGCGATCGAGGGAGTGACACGGTGCGGCCGTCGTTCGTCTTCCGCGCACCCGACGAGACGCCATGGAACAACCTCGACAACGAGATCGTGGCCTCGTGTCCCGCGGTGACGATGCCCGGCTTCAACGGGCAGCGTCGAGCCTTCGACTACCTCTTCCCCGAGGGGACCGAACTGCCCGTCGACCCCAGCGCCCCCTCCGGTCCAGGCGGTCCGCTGTCGCCTCCCGGGCAGTCGGGCTACTTCGAGCCGCACCCCGAGACCCACGGTCAACACATCGTCGACCCCGACGACGGTGTCATCACCTTCGCCGAGTCGTGGCGACGCTGGTACACGATGTGTGAGATCCCGACCGGTTCGGTGGTGGCGGGCGAGTATCTCGTGCAGATGGTGACGGGTGGCGACACCGGCCACAACCGTCTCTCGCTTCGGGCCGGGCGGGTCACCTCCGGGGCGTTCTCGGGGACGGGCGTCACCGTCGAGGCCCGCGGCCGCCTGCCCATCTCGGCCCTCGGCACCGACAGCAACACCACCTTCTCGATTGCCAGGGTGCTGCCGGGCGGCCAGAACCGCGAGCTCGAGATCGAGCTCTACGACATGGGCGACGCCGAGAACGCGGGAACGCTGCGGGTGCTGCCGCCCACCGATTCCACCATGACCGGCTTCGGTGACTGCTCGTTCGAGCGCAGCGATGGCGCCGTCCTCGCCGGCGCCAGTCCGTCGACGTGCACCCTCACCGGTGTGAGCAGGTCCGCCGGCTTCAACGGTCGCGCCATCATTGCGAAGGTGCCGATTCCCGACAGCTATGACTGCGACGAAGGCTCGGCCACCGGCTGTTGGGTGCGGGTGCAAGCCGTGTTCAGCGGGGGAGTGACCGACACCACCACGTGGTCGGCGACCATGAACGGAGACCCCGTCCGCCTCATCGAGTAGCGCGGCGCGGTGCGTCGAGCCCTGATCGGGACCGTCGAGTTGACTAGGGTCGCAACGATGGCAACCGTGCCCGTGCTCCGGCAGGCGTTGAAGGCGAAGGCTCCCAGTCTGCGGTTCGAACGTGAGCTGTGGGACGACGGGAAGCCGGTGGTGGTGGGCGTCGACGAAGTGGGAAAGGGCGCCTGGGCCGGACCCCTCACCCTGGTGGCCGCGGTCGTGCCTCCCGATCGACGCATCTACAAGATCCGCGACTCGAAGATGCTCACCGAGGCCGAACGGGAAGCGCTGTTCGAACGCGTGGCCGACTGGTGCCGGGCCTGGGCCGTTGGTCATGCCACCGCAGCCGAGTGCGACCAGCTCGGCATGTCCGATGCGCAGCGCCTGGCCGCCGACCGCGCCCTCGACGGCCTCGGCCTCGAACCCGATGCCGTGCTGCTCGACGGCAAGTGGGATTTCGTGGGGCGGGGCATCTCCCGAACCATCGTGAAAGGCGACGCGTCGTGCCTGTCGATCGCAGCCGCGTCGCTGCTGGCCAAGGTCACGCGTGATCGAATGATGCGCCGCCTCGGTACGGCCCACCCCGGATACGACTTCGAGTTCAACAAGGGCTATCCGTGTCCTCGGCACCGGGCGGCACTGCGAGGCCTGGGGCCATCGGCCATCCATCGTCGCAGCTGGGCCTTCATGGACGACCTGGTCTGGACCGGCCTCCCTCGGTCGCGGCGGCCCGAACCTCAGGGCCAGCTGTTCTGAACCGTGGGGCGAGCCCCGTGGCCGCTACCGTCCAGAGCGTGCAGTACCTCGTTGCTCGTCGTATCTGGCCGCTCGTGGTGTGGACGCTCGTGGTGTGGGTGCCCCGGATCCGCAACATCTGGACCGACGACGAATTGTCCACCCGAGGACAGTGGGGTCGCACGGCGCTGGCCCTGAGCCTCATCGTTCCCGCCGTCGTCGTGGGCGGTGTGCTGTGGCGGAACCGGGGCGAGAGGCTCCTCGGCCCGGCCAAGGCGGCAGTCGTCGGATTCGCCGTGTGGACGGTTGCGGTGTGGCTCGTGCGGGGCGGGTCGATCCTCGTCGCCGATCACGACACGGCGTTCAAGGTGGTGCACACAGTGCTCGCCGTGGTGTCGATCGCGCTCTCGGCTCTTGCGGTGCGCAGCGTCGCGGCGCTGCCTGTCGGGCGCGCCCCCGTCGCCACCCGGTAGCATCGCAGCCGTCATGGGACAGCCGATCACCGTCGTCGAGAAGCCCAGCTCCCGCGGGGGCGTGGTGCGATTCGAGATCAACCGCAGCATCACCGGTATGGGCCATGAGCGCTACCGCCCCGGCGACGACATCATCGGCACCCGTCCCCCCGACGAACTGGCCCGCCGTCTGTTCGAGCACGGTGGCATCGACGCTGTACACGTGAACTCGAATGTGATCACCATCGACCTGGCCAAGGGCGCAGGCACCGAGGGCATCCGCGAGCTGATCGAGGAGCTGTTCCTCTACTACCGAGAAGGTGTCGAGGTTCCCACCGCCGAGTCCTTCGGGGGCTGAGCTTCCCACTTGCGTTGTATCGAACACATGTTCGATACTGGGGGTCCACTCATGGCTTCCCCCGAACTCTCCCTCGTCGAACGGCGCGCTCGCATCGACACCATTGCGCCCCACATCGTTCCGGTCACCACGGCCGGTCAGCAGCTCCTGCCGGTCGTCCCCGCCCTGGCGTCGCTGTTTCCCCGCTCCGGCCTCCAACGCGGGACCGTGGTGTCGTTGGCCGGCAGTGGGGGAGCCTTGTCCCTGGCCTTCGCGGTGTGTGCTGCGGCCTCGGCCGAGGGCAGTTGGCTGGCGGTGGTGGGCACCGAACGTCTGGGGCTCGCCGCGGTCGACGAATTGGGCGTGCACCTCGGTCGTCTGGTGCTCGTCGACGCTCCCCCGGTCGACCAGTGGGGCACGGTCGTTGCCACGCTGGTCGACGCCTTCGATCTCGTGTTGGTGGTCACCCGTGAGCCCATCGACGCTGGTCAGGCCCGTCGTCTCACCGCCAAGGCACGCGAACGGGGATCGGTCATTCTCCAGGTGGGTCGGTGGGCATGGCCCGATGCCCCCGACGTCCGTCTCGACGTGATCGAGTGCCGGTGGGACGGCCTCGGCGAGGGTCACGGAACCCTCACGTCACGTCAGGTCACCGTCACCGCCGTGAACCGTCGCGATGCCCGCCCTCGACGCAAGTCGGCGTTGTGGTTGCCCGACACCGAGGGCACGGTGAGTCGAGTGATCGCCGCCGATGAGGCCGGTACCGGAGGATGGGCCGGATCCGACATCGACGAGCTCGTCGAGATCGCCGATGCCGGACCGGCCGCCGTCACCCTCGCCGACGCCGGCTGAGGTCGAACCATGGCGGTCACCCGCACCATGGTGGTGTGGTGCCCCGACTGGCCCATCGTCGCCGGCGGGCATCCGCTCGACGAACCGGTGGCGGTGTTCCACGCCAACCGCGTGGTGGCGTGTTCGCCGGCCGCCCGGGCCCACGGGGTGGCCCAGGCTCTGCGCCGCCGCAGTGCCCAGGCTCGTTGCCCGGCGTTGGTGGTGGTCGAACGCGATCGTGATGCCGAGGCCCGCCGTTTCGAGGCGGTTGCCGCCGCCCTCGATGCCATCACTCCCCGCATCGAGATCACCCGACCGGGTGCCTGTGCCTTCCCCACCCGAGGGCCGTCTCGGTACTTCGGTGGTGACGCCTCGTTGGCCGACCGTGTGCTCGTCCTCGTGGCGGGGGTGCTGGCCGACACCGGCACGGTTCGGGTGGGAGTGGCCGACGGACCCTTTGCCGCCGGTCTCGCGGCTCGCCGGGCGCCCGACGGAGGAGCTCACCTGGTTGTGACCGGCGAGTCACCGGGATTCCTCGCGCCCTTCGCGGTGGGCGTGCTCGATCGGCCCGGGCTCACCGATGTGTTGGTGCGACTGGGTCTGGGCACGCTCGGCGATTTTGCGGCTCTCGATGCCGCCGATGTGATCGGCCGTTTCGGCGCCGACGGCCGGGCGGCCCATCGACTGGCGTCGGGTCTCGACGAAGTGCCCCCGGTCACCGCCGAACCGCCGGCCGACCTCGAGGTGACCGTCGAGCTCGATCCGCCCATCGAACGGGTCGACCAGGCGGCGTTCGTGGCCAAGACCGCAGCCGACGATCTCGACCGGTTGTTGGGCGAACGGGGAGCGGTGTGCACCCGTGTGCTCATCGGAGCCGAGACCGAACACGGCGAGCGGCGTGAACGTCTCTGGCGCCACGAGGGTGCCCTCACCGCCGCGGCGGTGGCGCAGCGGGTGCGCTGGCAGCTCGACGGGTGGCTCAACGGCGTCCCGGCCACCCGTCCCAGTGGTGGTCTCAGTCGGCTGTATCTGCGGCCCGACGAGATCGGCCCGGCCACCGGTCGCCAGCTCGGATTCTGGGGCGAGCAGACCGCGGGTGTCGAACGCGCAGCCAAGGCGGTGGCCCGTGTGCAGGGACTGCTCGGGGCCCGAGCGGTCACCATGGCCGAACGCGCCGGTGGACGTCAGCCCCACGATCAGCTGACCCTGGTACCGGTCGATGGTGCCGACCTGGCCGACCAGGTCCACGCCCTCGACTCACCGCCCTCTCCTCCGTGGCCGGGACAGCTCCCGTCGCCGTCGCCCATCGTGGTGCACCATCGGCCCCTCCCGGCCCAGGTGCTCGACGACCGCCGTCGACCGGTGCAGGTGAGCGGCCGCGGCCTGGTTTCGGCGGCGCCGTGCTGGCTGGCCATCGGTGCCGAGCCCGTAGGCTGGCTCGAGATCAGCGGCTGGGCCGGTCCGTGGCCCCTCGACGAGCGGTGGTGGGACGTCGATCATGCCCGTCGACGGGCCCGGTTCCAGGTGGTGACCAACGACGGCCGCGCCCGGCTGTTGGGGCTCGAAGGACAACGATGGTGGGTCGACGCCGCCTACGAGTGACCGTCCCGTCGCCGAGAACGCACCACAATGGGGGGTCGTGAAGGTCATGAACCCCGGCGGACGCATCATCGCCACCGAGCGTTGGTTCATCCATCGCGGCATGCCCCAGGCCATTGTCGACTACTCGGCCACCGAGGACGTGTTCACCCGCATGGCGCCGTTTCTCAGCCTGGTGGCGTTGGCTCAGGTCTTCCTCTCGTTCGGCGATCGCTTCTCGGGTTGGGGCCAGGCGGCGGCCTTCGGTGGCGCGGTGGCCGTCCTGACCACGGGATTCGTTCTCGTCAACCGGTTGCGGGGTCGCAGATCCTTCACCCTCCCCGATGATGTCGAGCTTCCCGAGCTGGTGCTGTTCGTGATCGGCCCGGCCGTTGTGGTCGCCGCCTTCGGCTCGCAAGGTTGGATCGCGGGTGTCGTGGTGGGCCTCGTCAACCTGGCGATCCTGGGTTTCGGATACCTGGTCACCCGTTTCGGCGTACTGCCCATGGTGTGGTGGGGGTTCATGCAGCTCGGCCGCCAGCTACGCCACATGGTGGCGCTGTCGGCCCGTGGCCTTCCGCTGCTGTTGTTGTTCTCCGCCTTCGTCTTCCTCAACGCCGAGATGTGGCAGGTGGCCCATGAGCTGACGCCCGCCTACTTCGTGGTCGTCGTGTCGTTGTTGTTCGCGGTGGCGCTCGGTTTCCTCGCTCT
This sequence comes from uncultured Acidimicrobiales bacterium, assembly GCA_963700995.1. Taxonomy (GTDB): domain Bacteria; phylum Actinomycetota; class Acidimicrobiia; order Acidimicrobiales; family JAHEJN01; genus JAHEJN01. Next base: position 205,430 of record CAVOZP010000003.1, on the reverse strand, counting down.
TCGTCTTCCCGAAGAACGCGATCAACTGGCCGAGTTCGCGTCCTGGGACGAGGTGTGTCGTGTCGCCGAGGCGTCCGACGCGCCCTACGGGCTCGACAACCATCCCGGTTTCGAGGGGCCACCCCGGATCGCGCCGCTCACGAGGGCAGATCGCATCAACGTGGTGCTCCTGTTGATGGCCGGCCAGGTGGTCCAGCTGTTGGTGGTCGCGGCCGCCATCGGCATCTTCTACGTGATCTTCGGTCTCTTCACCGTGCGAGAGGAGACCTTGCTCCAGTGGACCACGCTCGAGCCGGCGACGTTCGAGCCGCTGCTCACTCTTCGCGTGTTCGGGGCCGATGTGGTTCTCACCTGGGAGCTGCTCGCAGTCGCCGGGGTCATTGCGGCCTTCTCCGGGCTGCAGTTCGCGGTTTCGGCGCTGACCGACCAGGATCAGCGCGAGCAGTTCTTCGCGCAAGTCGGCGACGAGATCCAGCAGGTCTTGGCGGTACGAGCGCTGTACCGGGCCGAGGTCGAGGCGGTCGAGGGCCGCTCGGAGGGCCGCCACACCACCCGGCCGGTCAGCCCCGCACCCGATCGCTGACCGCAGTCCACAGCTCGAGCTCGGCCCCACGAGCGCATCGGCCGGAAGCGAGCGCCGTCAGCGCGCGGCGGCTCGGACCGTCGTGGGCGCATCGACGGTGCCATGCATGGCCACATGGGTCCCGACGGCGGCGACCACCGCTACCGCAGCCGCCAGGGCGAAGACCCAGAAGAAGCGTGCCGGATCATCGCTGTCACCGATGATCGTGGTGAGGGTCGAGATGCCGATGGCCGAGCCCAGGGTCACGACCATCTGATAAGTGCCGGAGGCCACGCCGAGATCACGATCGGCCACCGTGCGGCTCACCGCCGTCATGACGACGGGCCGGCCGAAACCCATGCCGAGACCGGTGATCGTCATGGCGACGATCAGGACGACCACCATCTCGAGCTGCGCCCCGAGCCCGGTGGCGAACAGTGCAACGGCCACGACGGCGATGCTCTCGGCGGCGGTGCGGGCCGCCGGCAGGCGGTGCGCGATGCGGCCCGACCACCAGGCTCCGAGTGAGAAGGCGATGGGTCGGCCGACCATGATGAGTGACGTTGCGGTGATGCCGTATCCGAACACGCGTGACAGCAGGAACGGCGAGACGACGAAGCCGCCCATGTACGCGGCCTGATTCACCGTCTGGGAGCCGAACAACAACAGCACCAGCGGACGGTGGAGGATCTCCGGTGGCAGCAACGGCTCGACGGCGCGGCGTTCGACCAGCGAGAAGAGCCCGAGAAACACCGGACCGGAGACGAGGGCAACCATCACGCCGGTGCTGGTCCAGCCCCACGCCGGGCCGCGGTTCACGCCTACGAGGATTGCGCCGACACCGATGCCGAGGGTGACGGCGCCGGCGATGTCGAAGCGCACCGGGCGGCGCTCGCCGGTGCTGGGGAGGATCTGCCAGGCCAGGCCGACCGCCACGACCGCGATCAGCCCCTGGATGACGAACAACAACTGCCATCCGAACCAGTCGACGAGCGGTCCACCGACGACCACGCCGATCGCGGGCGACGCCGCCACCGTGGCACCCCACCAACCCATGGCCTGATTCCGGCGGTTCCCGGGGAAGACCTTCATCAAGATGGCGAGCGCGGCAGGTCCGGTGGGCGCGGCCGCAGCCGAGGCGAGCGTGCGCAACACGACGAGCGTGCCGACATTGGGCGACAGCGCCGTGAGGAGGTGAAAGACGGCGGCGGCGGCGAAGCCGGCGAGGTACATGCGACGGTGGCCGTACAGGTCGCCGAGCTTGCCGGCCATTGGGGTGAGCACCGCGACGGCCAGCAGGGGAGCGGTTATGACCCACGCGATGGTGGTGTCGCTGGTGTTCAGATCGTGGGCCACCTCGGGCAACGACGCGCTCAACACGGTGACCGGGAAGGTGGTGGCGGCCACACCGAGCAAGGTGACCAACGCGACGGTACGGGCCGAAACGGCCCGTCGCTGGGGGGAGATCATGGATGTCCGATCGTAACGGGGTGGTGATGACGACGGTATTGAATCATCGAACACTTGTTCGATAACGTCGCACGCGTGGGATTCCAGAATCCAGCGGTGCCGTGGTCCGAGATCGAACGCCGACTCTCCGATCGCCGCCCCCCGTACCGAAGTACGGGATTTCCCGGTGACGGTGGCGACAGCCCGGCCTGGTCGCGCAAGCGTGAGCCCTACCAGGCACCGAAGCTGGCCCTGCCGGCGTCGGTGGTTCCGTATGCCGAGCTGCATTGCCACAGCAACTTCAGCTTTCTCGACGGCGCGTCGCATCCCGAGGAGCTGGTGGAAGAAGCGGTGCGACTGGGGTTGGAGGCCGTGGCCATCACCGACACCAACGGGTTCTACGGAGTGGTGCGGTTCGCCGAGGCGGCCCGTGAGCACGGTCTGGCCACGGTTTTCGGCAGTGTGCTCACCTGCGATGTGGGGCGAGTCGTCCCGGTGTCGATCCCGGTTCTGGCCCGTGACCCTCAAGGCTACGCCCGATTGGCCAGCGTGATCAGCGATGGCCAGTTGGCCGGGAGCAAGGGCGCACCCGAGCTGACCTTCGCCGCCTTGACCCAGGCCGGTTCGGGCGAGGCCCGCGATCACTGGCTGGTGCTCACCGGCACCGCCAAGGGATGGCTGACTCAGGTGCTGACGGCCGAGGGTCCGCAGGCGGCGGCACAGGTCTTGGCCCGCATGGTCGAGGGTTTCGGTCGCGCCAACGTGGCTGTCGAGCTCTGGGATCACGGTGATCCACTCGACTCCACCCGCAACGACGCCCTCGCCCGGCTGGCGGTCGATGCGGGGGTCGTGGTGGTGGCCACCAACGATGTCCGGTATCACGTGCCCGCCCGGCGTCGGCTGGCCACGGCGATGGCTGCCGTCGGTATGCAGGCGTCACTCGACGACGCCGACCGTCGTCTCCCTGCCGGCGGTTTCGCCCATCTCCGATCGGGGGCCGAACAGGTGCGGCGCTTCGCTCGCTACCCCGGGGCGGTCGAGGCTGCCGTCGAGCTGGCCCGGGCCTGTGCGTTCGATCTGCGTCTGGTGGCGCCACAACTGCCGCCGTTCCCGTGTCCTCCTGGTCACGACGAGATGTCGTGGCTGCGCGACATCACCTATCGGGGTGCGGCGCGGCTCTACGGCGACCGGGGAGCCGAGCGGGTTCCCGGCGCCTATGCCCAGATCGACCACGAGCTGGCGCTCATCGACGAGCTCGGCTTCCCCGGCTACTTCCTGGTCGTGTGGGACATCGTCGAGTTCTGCCGCCGGGCCGACATCTTGGTGCAGGGTCGGGGCTCGGCCGCCAACTCGGCGGTGTGTTACGCCCTCGGCATCACCAAGGCCGACGCGGTCGCCCTCGGTCTGTTGTTCGAGCGGTTCCTGTCGCCCGAACGAGACGGCCCCCCCGACATCGACCTCGACATCGAGAGTGGCCGCCGTGAGGAAGTGATCCAGTACGTGTACGACAAGCACGGTCGCCGCCATGCCGCCCAGGTGGCCAACGTCATCACCTACCGGGCCCGGTCGGCGGTGCGGGACATGGCCAAGGCCCTCGGCTTTGCCACCGGCCAACAAGACGCCTTCTCCAAGCACCTCGACCCTTGGAAGGGCCTCGGCTCCCAAGACCAGCAAGAGTCAGGACCTCCTTGGGAGGTGCTGACTCTTGCGCGCGAGATCGAGCACTTCCCTCGCCATCTCGGTATTCACTCCGGAGGCATGGTGATGTGTGACCGACCCGTGGTCGAGGTGTGTCCGGTCGAGTGGGCCACCATGGCCGATCGCACGGTCCTGCAGTGGGACAAGGACGATTGCGCCCGGGCCGGGCTGGTGAAGTTCGACCTGCTGGGTCTGGGCATGCTCACCGCCCTGCACGGGGCCATCGACCTCATCGCGAGCCATCACGGTGTCACCGTCGATCTCGCCACCATTCCCCAGGACGACGCGGTGTACGACATGCTGTGCAAGGCCGACTCGATCGGGGTGTTCCAGGTCGAGTCACGGGCCCAGATGGCCACCCTGCCCCGCCTGCGGCCCCGCACGTTCTATGACCTGGTGGTCGAGGTCGCCCTCATCCGCCCCGGGCCCATCCAGGGCGGCTCGGTGCATCCCTACATTCGTCGCCGCAACGGCACCGAGCCGGTCACCTACCTCCATCCGTTGCTCGAGCGCTCGCTGGCCAAGACCCTCGGCATTCCCCTGTTCCAGGAGCAGCTCATGCAGATCGCCATCGACGTCGGTGGGTTCACCCCGGCCGAGGCCGACGAGTTGCGGCAGGCCATGGGTTCCAAGCGCAGCCGTGAACGCATGGAACGTCTGCGCCAGCGGTTCTTCGACGGCATGGCCGAGCGCGGTATCACCGGGGCCAAGGCCGACGAGGTATGGGACAAGCTGGCGGCCTTCGCCAACTACGGCTTTCCCGAGAGCCACTCGGTGAGCTTCGCCTACCTGGTGTACGCCAGTGCCTGGATCAAGTACCACTACCCGGCGACGTTCTGTGCGGCGCTGCTCAACGCCCAGCCCATGGGGTTCTACAGTCCCCACAGCCTGGTGCAGGATGCCCGCCGCCACGGGGTGATGGTGCACACCCCCGACCTCAACGCGTCGGGGGCCGAGGCCACCCTGGTGGGGCCAACCGACGCCCCCGAGATCCGCATGGGTCTGTCATCGATTCGTCATGTCGGCGACGATCTCGCCGAGGCCATGGCTGCCGGGCGACCGTATGCCTCGATCGCCGACCTGCGTCGTCGCCACGACGTGTCGGTGAAGGTGCTCGAGGCCATGGCCACCGCCGGAGCCTTCGGTTGTTTCGGGGTCGACCGACGGGAGGCGCTGTGGACGGCCGGTGCGGTGGCCCACACCGGCTCGGGCCGACTACCGGGAGTGGTCACCGGTGTGGTCGCACCCCAGTTGCCGGGCATGTCCGAACGCGACGAGGCCCTGGCCGACCTGTGGGCGTCGGGGGTGGCTCCCGATGGCCATCCCACGGTGTTCATGCGCGACCAGCTCGACGGGTGGGGCGTGACCTCGGCCGCAGGGCTGGCCGCCCATCCCACCGACACCAAGGTACGGGTGGCGGGGGTGGTCACCCATCGCCAGCGTCCTGCAACCGCCGGTGGCACCACCTTCCTCAACCTCGAGGACGAGTTCGGTCTCATCAACGTGATCGTGTCGAAAGGATGCTGGATCCGCTACCGGCTGGTGGCCCAGACCGCACCGGCATTGTTGGTCCGGGGCCGTCTCGAACGAAACGAGGGGGTCGTCAACATCCTCGCCGAGCATCTCGAACCCCTCCCGGTCGGGGGTTCGGTGCCGTCACGAGACTTCCGCTGAGCCCGTGCGCTACCTTGGCACGGGGCCACGTGGACAACGGCGGGACCCACCGATTACTGTAAGCGCTTGCGGTTCTGACACCAGGACACGTCGTAGGGGGATTCTCACAACCATGGCTGTTGTCGTACTCGACAAGATCAACAAGGTGTACCCGAACGGGTTCCACGCCATCCACGACCTCGACCTCGACATCCAGGACAAGGAGTTCTTGGTGCTCGTCGGGCCGTCGGGTTGTGGCAAGTCAACTGCTCTGCGCATGGTGGCGGGCCTCGAGACGATCTCCGGCGGCGAGATGCGCATCGGTGAGCGCATCGTGAACGACGTCGAGCCCAAAGACCGTGACATCGCCATGGTGTTCCAGAACTACGCCCTGTACCCCCACATGACCGTGTACGACAACATCGGCTTCGCCCTCAAGCTGGCCAAGGTGCCCAAGGAAGAGGCCGACCAGCGCATTCGCGCGGCTGCCGAGATCCTCGAGCTCACCGAGAACCTCGACCGCAAGCCGGGCCAGCTCTCGGGTGGTCAGCGTCAGCGGGTCGCCATGGGTCGCGCCATCGTGCGCCAGCCCGCCGCCTTCCTCATGGACGAGCCTCTGTCGAACCTCGATGCCAAGCTGCGGGTGCAGATGCGCGCCGAGATCGCCAAGCTCCAGCGCGACCTGGGCGTCACCACGGTGTATGTGACCCACGATCAGGTCGAGGCCATGACCATGGGCGATCGTGTCGCCGTGCTGAAGGACGGCTACCTCCAGCAGGTCGACACGCCGCAGAATCTCTACGACCACCCGAAGAACGTCTTTGTCGCCGCTTTCATCGGTTCGCCGTCGATGAACCTCTACGAGGCCGTCCTCACCAAGGACGGCGCAGGCGGCACCGTGCAGATCGGCAGCCAGTCACTGGGTGTGCCCGCTTCGATCTTCGAGGAGAGCCCGGCCCTCGCCGCCTACAGCGGCAAGAACATCATCGTGGGCATCCGGCCCGAGTCGATGTCCGATGCTGCCCTCGACACCGATCACCCCGCCGATCAGCGCCTGCGGTCCACGGCCAGTCTCGTCGAGGCCTTGGGTTCGGACATCCTGGTGCACTTCGACATCGACGCCCCGTCGGTCGACAGCGGCGACCCCGACGCCGTCGAAGAGGTCTCCGAGGACAGCACACCATCGGTGGCCCGATTCGATCCTCGCAGCCAGACACGCCTCGGCAGTCCCATCGAGATCGCCGTCGAGGTCGCTCGGATGAAGTTCTTCGACGCCGAGACACATCTCACCATTCGCGCCTAGCGCGTCGACACGACCGGGCTCGGGGAACGTCAGAGCAGCGGCGCGTGATCGAGCTCGGGCAGCACATACCGGGCGAAGAGGTCGCACTCGGCCAGGTGGGTGTAGCCCGAGAGGATGAACGCCTCGACGCCGACGTCGCGATAGGCCAGGATCTTGTCGCGGACCTGATCGGGATCACCGACGATGGCCGCGCCGGCACCGCTGCGGGCTCGACCCACGCCCGTCCACAGGTTGGGTTCGGCGTACCCCTCGTCGTCGGCTGCCTCGCGTAGTTCGGACTGCCGTGACACGCCGACCGACGCCGTGTCGAGAGAGCGACCCCGAATGGCCTCCCCGGTTTCGGCGTCGAGCTTCGACACCAGGCGATCGGCGGCGGCTCGGGCCTCGGCTTCGGTCTCCCGCACGATCACATGGGCTCGCAGCCCGTACCGGAGCTGTCGATCGTGTCGCTGCGCCCGCTCGGTCATGTCGACGACGGTCTCGCCCACGGCGGCCACCTTGTCGGGCCAGGTCAGGAAGACGTCGCTGGCGGCGGCGGCGACCTCCTTGGCCGGCTCCGAGAAACCCCCGAAGTAGAACGGCGGGCAGGTGCCAGACACCGTCCGGGCCCGAGGCGGCTCGAGGGTCAGGTCGACGAACTCGCCGTGGAAATCGATCGATTCGCCGTTCAGCAGCTGGCGCAAGACCTGCATCCACTCGAGGGTGCGTTGGTACCGCGGCTCCGATGCCAGCGTCTCGCCGGGAATGTCGCTCGAGATGATGTTGATGTTGAGCCGACCTTCGGCCATCTGGTCGATGGTGGCCAGCTGGCGCGCCAGCTGAGGCAGCCACATCTCGCCCATCCGGACGGCGAGCAGCAGCTTGATCTGCGACGTATGGGTGGCGACGGCTGCCGCGAAGGCGGTGCTGTCGATGCCCAGCGTGTAGCCCGACGGCAGCAGCACGTTGTCGAAGCCGTTGCGGTCGGCGGCCTGGACGATGTCGCGGCAGTGGGGCCACGAGCTCGTCAGGGTCGGGTCGGGTTGTCCGAGGAATTCGTAGTCGTCGTCGCAGAGGGCACTGAACCAGGCGATCTCGACGGAAGTGGTGATAGTCATGGCAGGGGAACGGCCTCCGAGGCTTCGATGATGGCGTAGACGTCGTTGCGGTCGAGCTGTACGTCGAGGGCGGCAGGAGCCGACCGTACTCGGTCGATGTTCTGGGTGCCGATGATCGCCACCGGCCGCGACGGATGGGCCAGCACGAAGGCCAGGGCCACGTCGGCGCGGCCGACGCCCTCACGTTCGGCCAGCCGGTCGAGCACGTCGACGAGGGCGGCGCGCACCCCGATGCCGATGGCGAGCCGTCCGCCGGCGAGGGGGCTCCAGGCCATGGGCGTGACGCCGTCACGCATGCACACATCGAGGGTGCCGTCGCGTAGTGCGGTGGTGTTGGCGGCGGAGAGCTCGGGCTGGTTGGTGGCGATCGGGAAGGGCAGGTGGGCCTTGAGCGCCTCGTATTGTGCCGGGGTGTGGTTCGAGACACCGACCTCGACGATCTTGCCGGCTTCGCGGAGCGCAACGAGCGCGGCGGCGACCTCGGCGGGGTGAGTGAACAGGTCGGGTCGATGGATCTGGTACAGATCGATGGTGTCGACTCCCAGACGCCGCAGCGACGCCTCGCACGCCTCGGTGAGGTAGTCGGCGCTCGAGTCGTACGGCAGAGGGGGCATGATGCCGCCCTTGGTGGCCAGCACCATGCGGTCGCGAAGCTGCGGCGCCTGAGCAAGGACCTGACCGAGCTTCTCCTCGTTCTGGCCGAAACCGGTGCCGCCCCAGTCGAAGCCGTAGACATCGGCGGTGTCGATGAGGTTGAGTCCGGTGTCGATGGCCGCTTCGATGAGCGCCTGGGCGTCATCGGTGCTCTCGGTGGTGAGACGCCAGCACCCGTACGCCAGCGGCCCACTGGTGAACGAGACGCCGATCGGGCGGGGGCCGTGATCTCCCAAAGGTCCGGTCATTACCGTAGGCTAGCGCTCTTGTCCGACACAGTTTTCGAGGTGAGATGAGCGAGATCCGCTACGGCGTCATCGGCACGGGAATGATGGGCGTGGAACACGTGCAGAACATCCTGGCCACGGGGCGGGGAGTGGTGACCGCGCTGGCCGATCCGGTTGTCTCGTCCCTCGACCAGGCGCTCGCAGCCTGCGGTGATTCCTCGGCACCGCTCACCTTCACCGATCATCGCGCCCTGCTCGAGGCCGGCGTGTGCGATGCGGTCGTCGTCGCCACCCCCAACATGACCCACCGCTCGGTGCTTGCCGACGTGCTCGCCGCTCCGGTGCACGTGCTGGTCGAGAAGCCGTTGTGCATCACCACCGCCGAGTGCCTCGAGGTGAAGGCACTGGCGGTCGATCGCCGTCACCTGGTCTGGGTCGGTCTCGAGTATCGCTACATGCCCCCGGTCACGGCGCTGTTGAACGAGATCCGCAGCGGCGCGGTCGGCACCGTGCACATGGTTGCCATCCGGGAGCACCGGTTTCCGTTCCTGCAGAAGGTCAACGACTGGAACCGGTTCTCGGCCAATACGGGCGGCACGCTGGTCGAGAAGACCTGCCATTTCTTCGATCTGATGAACCTCGTACTCGACGGCGCGCGGCCCGTTCGGGTCTTCGCCTCGGGGGGCCAGTCGGTGAATCATCTCGACGAGGTCTACGACGGGAAGCGGGCCGACATGCTCGACAATGCGTTCGTGATCGTCGAATACGACACCGGAGCTCGGGGTCTGCTCGATCTGTGCATGTTCGCCGAGGCGACGCACAACCAGGAAGAGCTGTCGGTGGTCGGCGACTTGGGGAAGGTCGAGGCTCTCATTCCCGACGACGAGCTACGGGTCGGTCGACGGGGTGAGCACTGGATCGGGGGTGTCGAACGCCGCCACGTGGTCGACGACTCGATCGTCCACCAGGGCCTTCACCACGGTTCGAGCTTCATCGAGCACCAGCACTTCATCGACGCCGTCCTCGAAGGCCGCGACGCTGAGGTCACCATCGACGACGGACTCCTGTCGGTGGCCATCGGCGAGGCCGCGCACCGGTCGATCGAAACCGGCGGGCCGGTCGACATGGCCGATCTCCTGGGCTGAGCCCGGCTCACCGCCGAATTGGCAGTCTCGTTTGGTCTTCGCCGGGAGGGGAGGCGGCGTTGATCAACCCTTGACGGAGCCGGCCAGCATGCCGCGAACGAAGAACCGTTGGAGGGCAAAGAACACGACCAGGGGGATGAACGCCTGGACGAAAGCCGCCGCGGGCAGGATGTGCTCGTTGCGACCGAAGTCGCCGGCCAGATTGGCGATCAGGATCGTCGTCGGGTGCGAGCTCGGATTGGACCCGACCATGGTGTTGGCAATCAGGTAGTCGTTCCAGGTCCAGAGGAACTGGAAGATCCCGAACGCGGCGAGCACGGGGACCGACAGGGGCAGGACGAGTCGCCAGAAGATCGTGAAGTGGTTGGCCCCGTCGATGCGGGCCGCCTCGAACAGGTCTTTCGGCAACGAGCTGATGTAGTTGTGCAGCAGGAAGATCGCGAACGGCATCGCGAAACCGGTGTGGGTCAGCCACACGGCGGTCGTGTTCCCGGCCAGGTCGAGGTCGGGGATCAGGGTGATTGTCTTGTCGAGCAGCGGCAGCGTGTACTTGGCCCCGCCGACGTACAGCTGCAGCAACGGGATCAGCGCCACCTGTAGGGGTATCGCCAGCAGCGACACCGTCGCGATGAACAGAGCCTTGCGGCCCCTGAAGTCGATCCACGCGAATCCGTACGCCGCGAAGGCGGCGAAGGCGATGGGGATGATGGTGGCCGGGAGCGCGATTGCGAACGAGTTCGCCAACGAGTCCCAGATGCTGTTGCGAGCACTGAAGATCTGGTCGTAGTTGTCGACCGTCAGCTCGTCGAACTGGGTCTTCCACCAGCCTGTCGAGATCTGGGCGTCGCGGGTGCGCCACGAGTTGATGAACAGTCCGAGGCTCGGGATGCTCCAGAGAATCACGAGGAACCAGACGATGCCGGTCGGGAGGCTGCGGATGAGGCCGTACCACCGGCCGGTGAGGCCCTGGGCGTCCTGCGGTGCGTCGGATGCGATTCCCGAGCTCGTGGATGCGGTCGTCTCGCTCATTTCAGACCTCCCTCTGCATCTTGCGAATGTTGAAGACCATGACCGGCAGCACCGAGATGAAGATCAGCATCGCCAGCGCCGCCCCGCGACCGATGTTGAGGATGTTGAACGCCTGCTGGAACATGTCGTTGGCCAGCACCTGGGTGTCGAACTGACCGTTGGTCACCACTTTCACGATGTCGAAGACCTTCATCACCAACACGATGACCGTGGTGACCACGACTCCGATCGTGGTGCCGATCTGGGGCAACGTCACCCGCCAGAACACCTGGCTGTCGGTGGCGCCGTCGATCTTGGCCGCCTCGATCAGTTCGGTGGGCACGGCCTTGATGGCGGCGGACAGGATCACCATCGAGAACCCGACCTGGATCCAGATGAGAATCACCATGAGCCAGAAGTTGTTGTAGGGGCTCTCCTGGGTGAAGACGATGGTCTGGGCCACCACATCGCCGTCGGCGTTGGTGGTGAAGCCCCCGATGCCCCCGCCGATGATCTGGGTGTAACGGATGAAGATCCATCCGACGAAGATCAACAAGACGCCGGGCACGGCGGCTCGTCCGTAGGCTCGCCGGGTGAGCGAACGGGCCAGGAATGTGGCGATGATGGCCATTAGGACGCCCAGCAGGATCGCGACGATCAGCGTCGGTAGGCCCGAACCCGTGCTGAGGTCGCCCAAACCGATCCACAGGGCGTTGGCCACGCCGGTCTGCTCCTTGGAGATGTCTCGCGTCTGGTACACGAAGCGCCAGATGATCGACGCACCGACGAGCGACAGGGCCATCGGCATGAAGATGATGGACTTGGCGAACTTCTCGCCGCCGCGCCCGTCGGCCAGCACGGCGATGGCCAGCCCGAGGGCAGTCGAGAAGAACGTGACCGTGACCACCCACCAGAGGTTGTTGATGATCGTGCCGCGCATGGCGGTGAAGGCGCCGAAGCACACGAACAGGAAGCCGGCGACCAGCGGGAGGACCGTCGGGTTGCCGAGCTCGACGGCCCGACCGGTGAGCTGCCTTTGCTTCGTTCCGATTACCGCGGCAATGACGAGGATGGTCACACCGATGATGAACGGGTAGCTGGTGAACATGTTCGTCCACTCCGAGAGATCCCAGCTCGCCTTGTCGGTGAAGGTGTCCTGGTAGTTCTCGAGCCCGACGAAGTCGACAGAGTCGCGGTCGAGCAGCGACAGATAGGCGGTGCGAATCGTCGGAATGACGAGCATCACGCCGATGAACAGCAGGCCCGGGCCGAGGAAGATCCAGGCTCGCGACGAGCGGTCGAGCTCGAGGCGTTCGTTGTAGTCGGGGTTGTGCGACTCGCCAAGATGCAGGCCGACGAGCACGGCGGGGACAACGGCGCCCAGAATTGCGGTTCCGACACTTCCGTCGCCCACGTCGGCGCCGCCCCAGTAGCCCAGTAGCCATCCGAGCGCGGCGCCCAGCAGCATGCCTGCTCGCCACGGCCGTTTGGCGAGTGTCGCAATCCCGGCGCCGATCGCCGCGACGGCAACCGTGTAGACGACGGTCGTCAACCAGTCGACGCCCGGTTGGTACTGCTCGCGGAGCAACAGCCCGATTGCGACACCGACTGCGGTGAAGCTGCCGATCGACAAGATCAGTCGCCGTCGCGGGTCGTTCTCGACGGCGAGCAGAAACCCGAGCCCGCCGAACACCAAGCCGCCGACGAGAGGTCCGAGCACCCAGGAGAAGAAGCCGCCCTCGGATCCGAGCGTCAATCCGTTGCCGTGGAGGATGACTCCCAGAATCGCACCGAGCACCGCGAACCAGATGGTCTGGAACCGCTGCCACCGGTACTGGACCTGGTCGAAGAGGATGTTGGCACCGATCCAGATCCCCGCGCACACTGCGACGGCCACGACGACGGTGACGATCGTGCTACGGACCTTGCTGTCGATGATGGCCAGAACGATCACGCCGAGGAGCCCGATGACCATGGCACCCTTGTTGGCCAACGACTGCTTGGCGAACCACGACTGCTCGTGGTCGAAGGTCGGGCGTGGTGGCGTGGCGTTTCCACCGTCTGTTGGGTCGGCGGAGTCGGCCCCCCCGCTCTGCATCGTTTCCAATTCTCCCCCTCGATTCGTTTCCCCCGGAAATGCGTCGGGGCACCGACACCGTAGTGTCGGTGCCCCGATAGTTCGAACTGATCCCGGAAACCCGGTCAGCTCAGCGTGTTGATGATCACTCGGGCCACGTGGCCTGGATCTGCTCGCCAGCTTCCTGAGCGGTGATGTCGCCGTTGACGAGCGAGGTGCCCACCGACCAGAACGAACCAGAGCCGACGTCGGCCGGCATGAGGTCGCCACCGTCGAACCGCACGAAGTCGGCCGTCGAGAGAATCTCGAGGAACGCCTGCTCCAGCGGCTGGTACACGCTCGGATCCTGACCCTTGGCGCCCGAGAGGTAGCCGGAGATGCTGCCGTCGAGCTCGGCGGTCTGCTTCTGCTGGCGGATCTGGGCGTACTCGGGGGTCGCCAGGTACGCCATCACTGCCATCGTGGCCGGGTCTTCGTCGAAGGCACCGGCGATGGTGCCCGCGGTCAAGACCGGTCCGTCACCGTTGATGTCCGGGAAGTAGAAGACGTCGATGGCATCGGGGTTGGCGGGATCGGCGAACGCCGTGCCCGCCGGGTAGAGACCGGCAAAGAAGTTCGAGTGGCGAACCATGTAGCAGTCGTCGGCCAGATGGGCCTCGGCGACAGGAGCGCCGAAGTTGGTCGCCGAGATCGTGCCACCGGCGGCAAACACCTTGTCGTCGGTCCAGAGGTCGACGACCGTCTGCATCGCCTCGACGACACGCTCGTCGTCGAACTTCACCTCATTGCTGATCCACTGGTCATAGACATCGCCGCCCCAGAGACGAAGCATCATGTCTTCGGTCCAGTCGGTGAACATCCATCCGGTGGCCGTACCGGACTCGATGCCGACACAGAGCGGCTTCGACCCGCCGGCCGCAGCCATCTCGTCGACCAGGGCCTGGAACTCGGCGAAGGTCGTCGGGACCTCGTAGCCGTCGGCCTCGAAGCGGGCCGGCTTGTAGAACACGATGCCCTTGAGGTCAGACTTCGCCGGGGTGCCGTACTGCACGCCGTCGACCTCGCCGAATGCTGCGAAGTCGGGAGCCCAGTTCTCGGTGATCGAGGCAACCGCAGCGTCGTCGAGCGGCTTCAGGAACCCCTGACGGGCGAAGTCGGCGAGCTTGCCGGGCTGCGGGAAGAACGAGATGTTGGGCGGGTTGCCACCCTGCACCTGGGTGTTGATGTTGGCTTCCCAGTCGGCGTCGCCGGCGAAGGTGACCGTGAGACCGAGCGGATTGAAGTGCTCGTTCAACGTGTCGTTGATCGCGGCAACCGATGGATCGTCGCGCTCGGAACCGGTGATCGTCACCTCGGCACCGCCGAAGTCCATGGCGTCGCCGCCCTCGGCGGCGGGCTCGTCGGCTGCGGGTTCGTCGGCGGCGGGCTCGTCGGCGGCGGTGTCGCCACCGTCGTCACTGTCGCTACCGCACGCGGCGGCGATGAGTCCGAAGATCATCAGCAGCGCGAGCAGCTTGGTCCAGCGGGTCTTGCTCATATGTGTTCTCCCCCTCCAGTGGACAACAACACCACGCTCGTCTGGAGATGTAACCGAACGCGGCTAGATGCTCACATTCCGTAAGCGGTTGCAGAATAGGGCGTCGAGTCGGGAACGTCAACGCGCACGCGTCTCACCTCGCGGACGGGTCGTGTCCCGCACCACCAGCTCGACCGGCAGCAGGATGTGTTGTCGGTCGCGGGTGGGGTCGGCGATCTCGGCCAAGGCCAGCCGACCAATGGTGCGGCCGAGCGCCGCCACGTCCTGGCGCATGGTGGTGAGACCGAACGGATCGGCGAACTGATGGTCGTCGAACCCGATGATCGACAGATCACCAGGGACCTGTAGGCCTCGTTCTCTCGCCAGGGCAAGGGCGCCGAAGGCCATGTGATCCGACATGGCGAAGATGGCCGTCGGCGGATCGGCCAGGTCGAGCAGTCCCGCGGCAGCGCATCGGCCACCGCTCGCGCTGTCGCCGCCGTCGCGGACCAGTTCGAGGTCGGGCTCGATGCCGGCTGCCCAGAGCGCAGCGGCCCAACCCGCCTGGCGACGAGTGGGCACCGGCGAGGTGAACGAGTTCACCAAGCGACCGGAGATGGCGCCGATCCGCCGGTGGCCGAGACCGACGAGATGGTCGACAGCACGGCGGGCGGCGTCCTCGTTGTCGATCGACACCGAGGAGTAGCGCCCGAGATCCTCGCCGAGGCTCACGGTGGGAACGCCGAGGTGGGCCAGGCGGTCGAGGTCACAGTCATCGACCTGCACGTCGATGAGGATCGCCCCGTCGATCCGGCGGCCGAAAGATCGGGCGCGGTCGAGGAACGGTTCGAGTGACGACGGGGACAGCGCCGCGACGAGCAGGTCGTAGCCGGCCTCGGCGAAGACACACTCCGCGCCGGCGATCACCTCGCCCGTGTACCAACTGCCGAGCCACGGAGCCACCAGCCCGATGGTCGACGTCTTGCCGGTGGCGAGCCTCGAGCCACTCGGATCGATCTCGTAGTCGAGCTCGGCGGCGGTCTGCTCGACGAGCAGTCGCGTCGACGTTGCCACATGGGGAAGGCCACGCAGGGCCCGCGACACGGTGGCCACCGACACGCCGGCCGCCCTGGCCACGTCATCGATCGTCGACCATGACATGGCTGCTACTGCCCCGTGCGCACGACGATCGAGCATTCGGGCGCGACGGTCACCGATGCTGGTCCGACGCTCGCGCCGTCGGCCTTCGACGAAAAGACCACCTCGTCGACGACGATGTGATCGACGCTCAGGGGTTGGGCTCCGAGGTTGGCGACGACGACGATGCCTCCCCGGCGCAGGATCGCGCTGGTCGCCGTCGAGGCGTCGAGCCACTGAAGGGGTGCCGCGCGCAGGTCGGCCTCCTCCTTGCGAATCCGGATCAATTCCCGGTACCGATGCACCGGGGCGGTCGGGTCGGCGAGCTGCCCTTCGAGGGTCTGGTGGCGGGGACGCTCGGCGGCGTGCAGCCATGGCGTGCCGGTCGTGAAGCCGTTGGCGGAGCCCGACGTCCACGGCATGCCGTGACGGGTCACGTCGCGGCCGACCTCGTCGTTCGCGTGATTCCGCGTCCAGATGGGGTCCTCTCGCTCGCCGGGGGGCAGCTCGGCGTTGTCGAGCCCGAGCTCCTGACCCTGGTACAGGAACGGCACGCCGCCGAGCGCGAACTGCAGCGTGGTGACCGCAAGGGACCGCCAGACCCCTCGTTCGGCGCCGCCGAACCGGCTCACCGACCGGGCCTGATCATGATTGTCCAGGATCCACGAGATGCAGTCGGGGTCGGCATCGTGCATCGCACGGTGCATGGCCAGCAGTCGCTCGGGCTCCCATCCGGTGCTGCCCGGTTCGAGGAAGAACACTGTGTCGAGTGACCCCTCACGGGTATAGCGGGCCATGCGCTCGGGGGTCGGTGCGTTCACCTCACCGACGAGGGCGGCGCCGTAGGGCTCGACGGTCTTGTGCCAGCGCTGGAAGATGTCGATGTTGTCGTCGCGGTCGAGGTCGTGGCGATGCTCGAAGGCGGCGAACACGGCGTGCGGTCCCATGTCGTCGGTGATGGGGACCAGCTGGGGATTGTCGGGGACGTCGGGGTGCTTGGCCATGCCGTGGGCCACGTCGATGCGAAAGCCGTCGACGCCACGCTCGCACCAGAACTGGAAGACCCCTTCGAAGGCGGCACGGACCGAGGGGTTGGCCCAGTTGAGGTCGGGCTGTTCGGGAAGGAAGAGATGGCACCAGTACTGGCCCGAGGCCTCGTCGAGGGTCCAGGCCGAACCGCCGAAGTGACTCACCCAGTTGTTGGGTGGCCCCCCGTCGGGCGCCGGATCGCGCCAGATGTAGTGGTCGCGGTGGGGATCGTCGATCGACGAGCGCGCGGCCACGAACCACGGATGGTGCGAGCTGGTGTGATTGGGCACAACGTCGACCAGGACACGCAGATCGCGCCGATGGGCGGCGACGATGAGGTCGTCGAAGTCCTGGAGCGTGCCGTGTATCGGGTCGACGTTGCGGTAGTCGGCCACGTCGTAGCCGTGGTCGAAGCCGGGAGAGGGGTAGAAGGGCGTGATCCACAGCGCGTCGACGCCGAGCCACACGAGATGGTCGAGCTTGTCGCTGATGCCCTGCAGGTCGCCGACTCCGTCGCCGTTGGAGTCGGCGAAGGACCGTACGTAGATCTCGTACCCGACGGCCCCGTCCCACCATTCAGACGGTCGCTCGCTGCGTCGTGCGTCGTGCGCCAATGCGTTTCCCCCCGCATGTAAGCGTTTGCAGTGGGGCGACCATACCAACCGCACCCGCGGCTGTCCGGGTCCGATGAGCGCCGGTCGCGGAGGATCAGGTGCGCACCGTGGGATGCATCGGCTCGGGGACGGGGTCGCTCATGGATGCGACCGCTGCCAGGGGCCGGAAGTCGATGGCCTCGGCCGGTCGGGGCATCGAGAGATGGAAGCCCTGGGCCAGATCACAGCCGAGCTCTCGCAAGGCGAGCAGCTGGCTCGGGTCTTCGACGCCCTCACCGAGGGCGACAATCCCGAGGGTGTGAGCGAGCCGAACGATCGCCTCGACGATGGCCCGATCGTCGCGTCGCGTCGCCACGCCGTCGATGAAGCTGCGGTCGATCTTCAAGATGTCGACCGGTAGCCGCTTCAGATAAGCCAGGGACGAATAGCCGGTACCGAAGTCGTCGATGGCGACGCAGACGCCGGTTTCGCGGAGCTTCCAGAGCATGTCCATCGACGTTTCGACATCACGCATCACGGTGGTCTCGGTCATCTCGAGACACAGCCAACGAGGATCGATGGCGGCAGCATCGACGGCCTCGGCGACCGTGTCGAGCAGGCCTCCTCGCTCGAGGTTGCGCGCCGAGAGGTTCACCGTGACCAGCACGCCGCGTCCCTCGTCGCGGTTCCACACTCGTGCCTGCGTGGCGGCCGAGCCGAGCACCCACTTCGAGAGGCGGGTGATGAGGTCGGTCTCCTCGGCGATGGGAATGAAGTCGGCCGGTTCGAGCAGGCCGCGGGTGGGATGCTGCCAACGGCAGAGCGCCTCCACCGCCACGACGTGGCCGGTTCGCATCGACACGATCGGCTGGTAGGCGAGGCGGAGCTCCCCTCGATCGATGCCGGCTCGCAGTTCCGCCTCGACCTGGAGGCGGTTCATCGCCTGGAGCCGCATGGAGTCGTCGAACATCGCGTGGCGGGCCCGGCCGGCGTCTTTGGCCTGGTACATGGCCGCGTCGGCGTCGCGGAGAATCGCGTCGGCGGTGATGCTGGTGTCCCCGGCCGGGTCGACCGAGGTGATCCCGATGCTCGCGGTCATGCGCACCTGGTTGCCTTCGACGTCGAAGGGCGCCTCGAGTGATGCACGGACCCGTTCGGCGATCTTCTCGAGGTCGGAGTTGTCGGTGAGGCGGCCGCACAGGATGGTGAACTCGTCGCCGCCGAATCGGGCCACGAGGTCACCGGGGCGCATCGTCGCGGTGATTCGTGTGGCCACCGAGCGCAGGAGGGCATCGCCGGCACCGTGGCCCAGGCTGTCGTTGACGACCTTGAAGTGGTCGAGGTCGACGAACAGCACGCCGACCGGTGCCGAGCCCCGGCGGGCCACTTCCAGTTCGTGGCGCAGATGGTCGACGAACAGAACGCGGTTGGGTAGACCGGTGAGCGCATCGTGCAGCGCCGCGTGGCGCGCCTCTTCCTCCACGGTTCGTCGTTCGAGGGCCAGGGCCAGGGCGTTGCCGACCGATTGCATGAACGAGGTGTCCTCGGCCGTGAAGGTCCGCACGGTGCGCGACTGCGCCACCATCACGCCGTACCGGCCCATCTGACCGGTCACGATGGTGCTCAGCCCACTTCGGATCCCGAGGTTCTGGGCGTGCAGGGACACGGTGAAACGTGACTCCGAGCTCACGTCGTGACACGTGATGGCCTCACCGAGCAAGGCGGTGAACCCGGCCTGGGAGGTGGGTGCCACCTCGAGCACGAGGTGGTCGACGAAGTCGGCGCTCGGTCCGGTGGCGGCCTCGAGCAGAAGCGTGTCGGTACCCTCGATGGCTCGGAACAGCTCGCACGTGTCGACGCTGAGGGTACGGGCGATGATGGCGGTGGCCGCGGTAGCCAGGCGCGTCGGATCGGCCCCTTCCAACGCCAGGCGACCGAGCTGGGCCACTCCGGTCTGGCGGGCCACACGGGAACTGGCGATCTCGGTGTCGAGCCGCCGTTCGGTGACATCGCGCTGGTGGGCAACGATGCCGCCGATGGCCGGATCGTTCCGACGGTCCGAGATGGCAATGGCGACCCATCGCCACGAACGGTCGCGAACGAGGACGCGCACCTCGGCGCGGTGCACCAGGGCGGGGGTCTCGGCCACAACAGCGAGGAGTCGTTCGTATTCCACTCGATCGTCGCGGTGGACGTAGTCGGCGATGGGGCGCCGGGCGTACTCGCTCGGGGTGTACCCGAACTGCGAGACCGACGCGCTCACCCACGTGATGGCGCCGTTGTCGTCATGGACCGTGACGACATCGTCGGCGTTCTCGACCAGCGAGCGGTACCGCTCGTCGTCAGTGCCCCGGAGGGCATACCGGCCGTCGTCGGGGTACAGCCAGGCGATCACTGCCAGGCTGAGGCCGGAGAGCCCGAGCAGCAGGCCGTTCAACGGAGAGACGACGACGGCAGTGACGCTGCTGGTGAGCAGCGCACCGAGCATCATCGCCAGAAGCGCACGAGGGTTCACGGGAGAACCATCGGCAGATTGGTCGAAGTTTTTGAGCATCGTGTTACAGGGCCATTACAAACGTGCTCGGTGATTGCTCACGGGAACGGGACTCGATGGGCGAGACTTGGGCGCCCGTCGGGCCGACATCATGGACAAACCTCGACTCACCACCCTGCACATCGCACCGCGAGCCGCGGCGCGTCGTTTCGGCGGCGCGCTTCTCGGTGCCGATCCGCAGGGCCGGGTGCAGTCGCTGGCTGCCCTCACCGTCGTCGCCCTCTCGAGCGTCGTGGCCGGACTCATTCTCGGTGGGCAGAGTGGCCGCCTCGAGGAGCTGCCCGGTCTCCTGTTGTTGGTGCCGGCAGCGACCGCGCTGAGGGGCAACGTCTTCGGTGCTCTCGGAAGCCGTCTCGGCACCTCGATCCACACCGGAACCTTCGACCTGAGTGGCCGTCTCGTCACCGTCGTTGGCCAGAACGTCTGGGCGTCGGGTGTGCTCGCCCTCACCATGTCGACGATGATTGCGATCGTCGGGAAGGGCGGGGCCGAGCTCTTCGGCATCGCCGATGCGATGGGACTCGACGAGTTCATCGTGATCTCGGTGATCGGCGGCCTGATGGCCTCGGTCGTGGTGCTCTCGATCACGCTGGCGCTGGCGGCCGGCTCGGTTCGCTTCGGCTGGGATCCCGACAACGTCACGGCCCCGCTGGTCACCGCGGCCGGTGATCTCGCCACGCTGCCGGCGCTCATGTTCGCCGCGGTGCTGGTCGGGAACCGCTGGTTCACCATCCCGGCCGCCATCGTGTTGTCGACCATCGCCGCCGGTGCACTCACATGGGCCCTGCGGTCACGAGCTCGGTTGCTGCGCCAGGTCGTGGTCGAGTCACTACCGGTGCTCCTGGTGGCGGCTCTGCTCGAGCTGTTCGCCGGTGTCAGCGTCGAGAACCAGCTCGAGTCGCTCGCGGCCCAACCCGAGCTGCTCGTCGTCCTGCCCGGCTTCCTGGCGGCCGCCGGAGCGCTCGGAGGGATCCTGTCGAGCCGGTTGTCGAGCAAGCTGCACCTCGGTCTCACCGCGACCGCCGGCATGCCCGACCGCGCCGCCCGAGCCGACATCCGGTCGACGATCGCGTTGGCGGTCCCCGTCTTCGCGTTCTCCGCGGTTGCTGCCGACGTCGCCGCAGGATGGTTCGATCTCGCCGGCCCCAGCCTCGGTCGCCTCGTCGGAGCGGTCGTGGCCGGCGGCATCGTCGCCACCCTCGTCGTCGTCGTCGTGGCCTACTACGGCACGGTCGCCGCCGTGCGCTTCGGCTTCGATCCCGACACCTACGGCATACCCCTGGTCACGTCGGTACTCGATCTCACCGGCGCCCTGACCCTTCTCGCCGCCATCGAAGTGGTGATTCTGACGTGAGATCGACCACTGGCCCGACCATTCCCGCCCCGAGTAGATTCCGAGGAACCGATGGATGACAGACCCCGCAACCTGCGAACGATGCTCGCCGAGGCCAAGGACCTCTCCGAGCTGATGGTCGACCTCGGGTACGCCGCGCTGTTCTTCAACGACCCCGACATGGCCGAAGAGGTCACCGAGCTCGAGGAGCAGATGACCGACCTCGTGCAGGACATGCGCTGGGTGTGCATCATGGCTGCACGCAAGCCTCGCGATGCCGAGGGGATGTCGTCGGTGCTCCAGGTGATCTCATCCATCGAGAGGATCGCCAATACGGCCGTCGACATCGCCCGCATCGTCACCCACAAACTCGGGATCCCGGCACAGCTGGTGGCCGACCTGGCCGAAGCCGAGGAGATCTCGCATCGCGTACTGGTGTCCGAGGGCTCGCACATGACCAACATGGCATTGCGCAGCCTCGAGCTGCCCGTGGCCACGGGCATGCGGGTGATGGCGGTGAAGCGGGGCCGCGAGTGGCTCACTGATGTCGACGGTGACCTGATCCTCGGCACCGACGACGTGTTGTTCCTTCGGGGTTCACCCGACGGGATCATTCCGCTGCGTGAGCTCGCCGGTGCTCCCGTGTGGCACCCGCCGGTGCCGCCCGAAGACCCGTGGCTGTCCGATCTCGACCGTGCCGTCGATGTCCTCGTCGAGATGAAGAACCTGTCCGAGGCGGCGGTCGGACTCGCGTACTCGGCGTTGGTGATCGGCGACCGACGTCTGGCTGCCGAGGTGCGTCATCTCGGACACCGCCTCGACGAGATGAACGACCGGCTCGAGCTCTGGGTGCTGCGCGCCTCGAAGGCCGATCTCGATCCGTCGCCGCTGCGGGGTCTGCTCCAACTCGCCCATGCGGCCGAGGACATGGGCGACCAGGCCTATCAGATGGTCCGACTGATCGAAGACGGCGAGGAGATCCACCCGATCCTCGAGATCGCGCTCGGCGAGAGTGACGAGGTCATCGCCGAGATGCCGGTGGCGGTGGGCTCGGATGCCGCCAGTGCGACCCTCGCTGAGCTGCGGCTCAACATCGAGCCGGGCTTCACCGTGTTGGCCATTCGTCGCCACGACCGCTACGTGTACCGCCCACGCGGTCCCGTGCAGCTCGAGGCCGACGACGAGTTGGTGGTGAGCGGCCCCGAAGAGGGTCTCGCCGCATTGGCGGCGGTGCTCGGCTGGCGGCTGATCGTCGACGACGAGAGCGGCGAGGCCGAGCTCGTGCCGGTCGGTTCCTGACGGACGCGCGGTCGCCGTGACGCACCTCTATCGTCAGACGGCATGACCGAAGCGCTCCGGCTGCTCACGATTCACGCTCATCCCGACGACGAATCGTCGAAGGGTGCGCCGACGATCGCCAAGTACGCGTCCGAGGGTGTCGAGACGGTGCTCGTCTGCGCCACCGGTGGCGAGGCGGGCGACATCATCAACCCGGCGATGGACCGGCCCGAGATCGTCGACAACCTTCCGGCGGTCCGACTGGCCGAGCTGCGCGCGGCGGTCGACGCCATCGGCTTCTCCCGCTTCCATCTGCTTGGCTATCGAGATTCCGGGATGCCCGACACCGAGCACAATCGGCACCCCGATTGCTTCGACATGGCGCCCCTCGACGAGGCCGTCGGTCGGCTCGTCGCCCTCATACGCGCCGAGCGTCCTCATGTCATCATCACCTACAGCGACGATCAGCAGGGCTATCGCCATCCCGATCACCTCAAGGTGCACGACATCACCGGGCCTTCGTTCGAGGCGGCCGCCGATCCCGATGCGTACCCCTCGGTTGGTGAACCGTGGCAGCCGTTGAAGCTGTACTACTCGATGTGGTCACGGGCGCGTATCGAGGCCATGCACCTGGCCTTCGGCGAGAGCGGTCTCGAGTCGCCCTACGACGAGCGATGGTTCGAGCGGCCGTCGCTCGATCATCGTGTCACCACCAAAGTCGAGATCGGCGAGTTCTACCCTGTCCGCACCGCCGCGCTGCGGGCCCATGCCACCCAGGTCGACCCGGCAGAGAAGTTCTGGTTCGGCCTGCCCGATGACATCGCCGCCAAGGCCTATCCCTTCGACGACTACATCCTGGCTCGTTCCGAGGTGCCCACTGACCTGCCCGAAAACGATCTCTTCGCCGGCGTACGAGAGCTGGTCGCGGTATGACTGCCCTCTACCTGACCGATGACTGGTTCGACCTCGTTGCGGCGTCCGGCTCGGCCCTGCCGCGGCACGAGGGCCTCGACTGCACCATCGACATCGAGGTTGCCGGCGCTCCCGCCGGCAAGGTCCGCTACCACGAGGTGTGGAGCGACGGCCGGCTCGTGACCGTCGAAGGGGGCGCGGCGGCGGAGGCCGATGTGAAGTTCGTGCTGAAGTACGCCGACGCAGTGGCGCTCGTGGCGGGCGACGTGTCGGCCGATGTCGCCTTCATGCAGGGGCGATTCAAGATCGACGGAGCTTACGATCGCTGGCTGTTCGGCTTTCGGCCCGTGGTGTCCTCCGATGCCTACCGCGGTATCTCGCTGCGGTGGCCGAGCAGACGTCGTTCGACGAGGGCTTCGCTCAGCCCGATCGCTGAAGCGCCCGCAGGGCGCGGTAGTCGATGAGCACCGCGCCGCTGTCGGCGACCGCTCCCGACAGCTCACTTCCCTCGGCCAACAACTCGTACTCGGCCACTCGACGCGCCCAATCGGGATCGATGGCCCGCAGCTCGGGGGTCTCGATCGCCGGCTGGACGCAGATCTCGGTGACGCCGGGAGCCAGGTCGTCGATGGCACGGCGAAGGACCCGCACTGGGTCGCCAGTGGCGGTACCGACGACATGGTCGGGACTCACGATGCCCTCGTCGCGGGCCAGGTCGCGAAACGGGAAGCCCGCGGTGGTCTGCGACTCCGAACTGTCGAGACGGATGGGTAGCTTCGACTCGGAGGCCAGATCGAGGTACACGTCGAAGAACTCGGGGCGCTGGATCATGGCGCCGCCGTGGGAGTCGAGGTGGGTGACATCGAAGCCCCAGAGCACCGCCCGCTCGATCTGGGCCCGGCACTCACGCCGCACCTCCTCGGTGTCGGCGTGGTCCCACAGGTCATCGACGGTGCGGGGGAACCCTCCGTCGCCGTCGAGCAACGAAGGCGCGTGGGTAATGGGCCCCCAGCGCATGAGGTCGAGCTCGGCGTTGAGCGTGAGATGAACCCCGACGTCCTCGCCCCGGTACTGGGCCGCCGACTCGCGTGCCCATGGGCACGGCACCATCAGCGTCGCGCTCGTTCGCGAGGCCACGGCGGATCGACTCGTAGGCGCCGACGTTTCCCGCATGGGTACGGCCGAGGTTGTCGCAGGTGATGATCACCAGTCGGGTCTCGTCGGTATAGCCCAGACGGCGGGCCAGCTCGGTCACCTCGGCAACGCTACCCGGCCACTTCGACGGCCCGGTAGCCCGCCCCGGCGGCCCTGCTGGTCAACAGGAGCGCCACAAACCGCGGCCGGCCGCACGGGCGTCGGCTTCGGCCCTGGCGAAGTCGACGGCATGGGTCGTGTTCGGTTCGATCGAGAGGATCTCCGCGTAGCCGTGTTCGAGCAGCGCCTGGTTGACGTCGAGGTCGTCGGCGGCCCGAACCAGGTAGGCGAGCAGGCGGTCGTAGGGATCGCGGGCTTCTTCGTCTCGCGACAGCAGAACTCGCGTACCGGGGGGTAGCAGCGACTGCACGAAGGCCGACGCCTCGGGGCCGAAGCAGTCGGCCGGATCGGGAGGATGGGCGACCTCGGGCGTGTCGACGCCGATGAGTCGCACCGGTTCACGGTGCTCGCCGATGAGCACCTCGACGGTGTCGCCGTCGATGACTCGCAGCACGGTCGCCTCGCCGGGGCGGGTCGGTTCGGCGAGCGGAGCCGACCCGCAGGCTCCGGCGACGAGCAACCCGGCCATGGCGAGCGCCGACCGGATTCGCACGGCGTTCAGGCGGCGCGGTCGAGCCCGGGGGCGGGCCGGCGAGCCGAGGCGAGCGCCTCACGGGCTTGTTCGATGCCCCGGAAACCGATGATCTTGGTTGTCTCGTCGATGCGCCAGGTGCGCTCGGTGTCGATGAGTGTGAGTTGTTCCTTCATGGTCCTGAACCTACCGATGGGGTGTGACAGTCTCAGGGGGAGGCAACTCGTTGCCGACCCTAGCTCCGTGATACGCCCCTGTCTTCCTCTCCTCGTGGTGGTGCTCGCCGGTTGTGCGAGCACAGCGTCGACCGCCCCGATTCCGGGAACCAGCAGCGCCGAGGCGCCGGCGATCGGCAGTGATGACAACATCGTCGGTGCCGTCGATGTTCCCGGCGTGAGAGCCCAGGTCGAGCGGGTGATCGACGGCGACAGCCTCGATCTGCGCATCGACGGAGAGCTCGAGGAGACCCGCCTCATCGGTGTCAACGCTCCCGAGCCCGACGAGTGCCTCGCCGACGAGGCCCGCGACCGCCTCACCGATTTGGTGACCGGCACCGACGTGTTCGTGGTGACCGCCGGGCGTGATGACTTCGGCCGGGTCCTCGCCGTGGTGCGCACCGCCGACACCTACGTCAACCTCGAGCTGGTTCGGGAAGGCCTCGCCGTGGCCCGTGATCAATCCGGGCATCCCGACGCCGGACGCTTCGAGGACGCCGAAGCCGAGGCGAGAGCGATCCCGTTGGGAATCTGGGCGCCCGGAGCCTGCGGCGGGTCGACCGATGCCAGCATCGAGATCGTCGGGGTCGAGGCCGACGCAGAGGGTCCCGACAACGAGAACCCCAACGGCGAGTGGATCGAACTCCGCAACACCTCATCCCAGCCGGTCGACCTGACCGGCTGGGTCGTCCGCGACGAGTCGACGCGACATCGGTACGCCTTCGCCGATGAGGTCGTCATCGCCGCCGGCGCGTCTCTCCGCCTCTTCTCGGGAACGGGAACCGATACCGCCACTGAGCGATATTGGGGCAAGGAGGGCGAGTCGGTGTGGAACAACGACGGCGACACGGTGTTCGTGCTCGATGCGTCGGGGTCGACGGTCGCCTCGTTCCCCTATTGACTCAGGGGCGGTCGCCGACGGTCGTGAAGCCGAAGGCCCGACCCCGACCACGATGTATGGCCTGATGGGAAGCAACAGCGCTGTCCGTCGATCTCGCCATGCCCGAGGTGCTCGGCCCGACCGTGTTGAAGGCTGACCGTCAGGTCGCGGCCAACTCGGCCACTGCGGCGAAGTGCTCGACGAAGTCGGGCAGCCGATGGTTGGCGTTCAGTCCGCTCGGGTTGGGCATGAGATAGGTCGGTCGGCCGGCGATCCTGAGCGTCTGGGGCCCGGCGGTCGCCTGCCTGTCGATCGCAGTCCGCCAGCCCTGGAGACCGACGAAACACACGACGCCGGGTCGCAGCCAGCCGACCAGCCGCTGGAGACGATCGACTCCGGTCGCGAACTCGTGGTCGGCCAGCTCGGCGGCTCGGGCGGTGGTGCGCTCGACCAGGTCGGTCATGCCGATGTGATGATCCTCCAACAACCGCCACGGGTCCCTGTCGACGGTGGCCAACCCGCTCGCCAGGAGCGCCGGCCAGAACCGGTTGCCGGGTCGGGCGAAGCCCACGCCGGCGTCGCTGGCTGCCGGGCTCGGATTGAGTCCGACGAGGAGCACGCGGATGTCCGGGCCGACATGGTCGGGAAGCTCCCACTGCCGGGTCGCGGCGACCGAGCACGACGCCTCTCCGTGCTCGGTGATCCGATCGACCGAGAAGCCGGCTCCGCGCACGATGTCGCTCGCGCGCTCACCGACTGCGTCGATACCGACCTCGAATCGGGCGCCGTTGACGGTCCGTCCGTGCAGTCTCGCCAAGGCAATGGGCACTCGATCGGCGTCGAGATGGGTGAGGTCGTGGTGAGTCGCAGGAATCATCGCCGCCCGTGAACCCTGATCGCTCCTACCCGCCTGCAGCGGACTGAGGGGGCCGGCGTGGTAGACAGGAGGGGATGGCCCCCGCTGAAACCGACGTCTCGCCGCTCGCCGATGCGATCGGCATCATCGATCGAGGACTGCGCGATATCCAACAGCGTCAGATCATCCCTTCGAACGAGGTCGCCGACCTCTTGCTCGACCTCCGGCTGTTACTCCTGGCCGCCGAGGTCGCCGACACTCCCGTCGTCTGAGGCGCACACGGCATCAGATCGGCCACGCCCGCTTGGCGATCTGACCCAACGCGAGCCCCAATACCGTTCCGGCCGCGACGTCGGACGCGTGGTGGATGCGCACGTGGACCCGGCTCGTTGCCACCAGCGCAGCCAGGCCGAAGTACACGGCTCGGAGGTGAGGGTCTCGGTCGGCCAACAAGGTGGCGGCCATGAACGCCGAGCTGGCGTGACCCGACGGGAAGCTGCTGGTGCGGGGCACGCGCAGATACAGCGGACGCTCGACCTCCGCCACCGGTCGACTGCGGCCGAACAGCGACTTGATGGCTCCGTTCACCAGCGCCGACTCGACACCCAGGGCCGCAGACAGACGCATGACGGTACGCGGATCCGCCGGCGGCACGAGCGAGCGCCCTGCTCCCAGCAGATGCCACAGCAGGCTGAAGTCGGCGAGCTCGGACGCAGTGTAGAAGACCCGGTCGACCGCCGGCCGGCCGCGCAGCCCGTTCCACGCGGAGTCGATGCGGTCGTCGACGGCATCGACGAACGAGAGGATGCGATCGAGCATGAGGGCGCAGCGTAGTGGGCGTCAACCGTGCAACTCACCCGCCGACGCACGGGCGCCCGGACGACTGAACAGATCGCGGCGCCAGCGCGACGGGGTCACCGCCACCGCACGGGGGTAGTCCTCGAAGAGCCACCGCGGCGAAGTGGCGACGAGTCCACGGCGAGAGGCCGGCGACGCGGACGGCCCCACGAGCCCCCAGCGGTGTATGCAGCACGCCGCCGAGGACCCGAGCGAGCCGATGGTCGATGGCCAGCTCGTCGTGAACGTGGCGCTCGTAGTGACGTCGGACCTGCTCTGGTGCGGAGAACCGGGCGATCGATCGGGCCGCGGCCATGCCGGTGAACAGGGCCTGGGCGATACCCTCGCCGGTCATCGGGTCCGCCGCAGCGGCGGCGTCGCCGACGAAGAGCGTCCGGCCGAGCGTGAGCGGCAGACGGCCGACACGGGCCGGGATGGGCCACGCCCGATGGGGCTCCTCGGGCTCGGCGTCGGGACCGATCACTGCTCGGATGTGAGGGCGGTCGACGATGTCGGTCCATAGGCGGGTCATGTCGCGGGTTGCGATCGAACCGTTGCGAAGTATGCCGAATCCGAGATTGGCTCGGCCCTGCGGCAGCGGGAACGACCACACGTAGCCGGGCAGCAGATCGGGCTCGAACCACACGTGGAGGCGGTTGCCCGGCTGGGCACCGACGTTGCCGAAGTACTGCCGGAAGGCGTGCCACTCGCCGAGGTACCGGTCGGTTTCGAGGCCGAGCAGCTTGCGAGTGGGCGACCACATCCCGTCGGCCGCCACGACACTGCGACCCGTGAGGTGGTGCCCACCGTCGGTGGTGACGATGACCCTGTCGGCGACCTGGTCGATGGTGGCGATGCCGTGGCCCTCGTGCATCTCGACACCGACCGACCGGGCCAGCTCGACCAGCGCGGCATCGAGGTCACGGCGCTCGGCGATCACGGCGAACTCGCCCATGCGGCGGGGGAGGGGGAAGACGATCTGGCGCTGCGACGGTGACGAGATGGCCACGTCGTCGACCCGATGCCACGAGGCGACCCTGCGAGGATCGAGTCCCAGTTCTTCGAGAAGGCGCAGGCAGGTGGTGGTCAGCCCGTCGCCGCAGATCTTTTCCCGGGGAAACGAGGCCTTGTCGACGACGGCAACCGTGAGCCCGGCTCGACGGGCGGTGATGGCGGCGGCGGTCCCGGCCGGGCCGGCGCCGACGACGACGACATCGACCTCACTCATGGATTCGATGGTACGGGCGCGGTTGCGCCCTCCAACCGGTCAGTCCTCTTGGACGATGAGCTCCACACGCCGGTTGGTGGCCATGCCCGCTTCGGTCTCGTTGTCGGCCAGCGGACGCTGTTCGCCGAAGCCACGTGCGGTCAGTCGGGCCACATCGACGCCGAGCGACCCGAGGGCGACCAAAACCGCTTCGGCTCGCTCCTGGCTGAGCAACAGGTTGTCCTCGGCATCGCCACGGCCGTCAGTGTGTCCCTCTACCTGCACCGACACCCGTGGGTTGTCGTTCAGCAGCGCGGCGACATCCGCGAGCACTGCCTGGGCGTCGGGGGTGAGATCGGCCGTGCCGGTTGCGAACTGGATGGATTGGAGATCGAGCTCGTTGATGGCGGTCTGCAGCGCGCTCTCGGTTCCCGGCTCGGGGATCGATACCGAGAACCCGTTCGGCAGCCCGCTGTCTCGCAGGCCGGCGTCGAGAGCGACGGCGGCGGCGCGGTCATAGGCACTGCCTTCGATCCGCAGGGAGTCGCCATCGAGCTTCAGAGATCCGATACGGAGATTGGCGCTGACCGAGGGAATGAGCGCGGCGAACGCCGAGATGTTGAAGCGGGCCGCGTCGCTCAGGACGACCTCGGCCACGACGAGCTCGTCGACGATGGTGCCGCCGATGAAGCTGGTGTTGGCCGCGCTCACCAGGAGCAGCCGCGCCTCTTGGTCGGGAATGCCACCGCGCAGGAAGGCGCCGTTGGGGTCGACCACCATGGCGAAATCGGTGGCGTCGACGGCGGGATCGACGAAGGGGAGGTCCTCGGGCGAGGGTTCGGGCGTCGGTTCGGGCGTGGCCTCGACGACGGGCTCGGCCGTGGGGACCGGAACAGCCGCGGGCTCACCGGTGCTGCAACCCGCGCCGATGACGACGAGCACCGCGAAAACGGCCACGAGGCGACGGCGCAGCGAAGGGTCCATGACCGGCCCATCGGCACCCGCCAGGCGACATTCAAGGAGTTCGACGCGATTTCCCGCCGATGACCTGGAGAAAGCCGTACCGGAGATCCTCGACGAGTTGGCCCGGATCGTCGATGGCGGCGTCGTTCATGGCCACACCGATGTGGAGGTCGTCCTGATAGCTCAACAGCGTGACGTTGAGGGCCGACGTGGTGACCGGACCGAAGGGGAACTGCGCGACCATGGGGACGCCGGCGAGGTACAGGGGCAACGGCGAACCCGGGACATTCGACGCCTGGACGTCGGTGCCCCGCATCGACGCGGTGACGATCGCAGTGGCCATCGGCTTCGGGAGGCGGCGAATCGCTCCGGATATCGAAGCCAGCCAGGCCAGCGCCGGCTCGGCGGTGGTGGCGGCCATCCTCGCCTGGATCTCGTGCATCTGCTCGATGGGGTCGTCGAGAATCGCGAGCTCGAATCGCACCGGAGCCCAGTGGTTTCCCGCGGTGGTGTCGTCGCCACCCTTCGGACGCTGATTCACCGGCACGCCGAACCGGAGCGCCTCCGCAGGCACACCGCACCGCTGGTGGTACTCGCCGAGGCCGAGGCACAGGCCGGCGAGGAAGGCGTCGTTGAGCTTGCCGCCCGCGAGCTTGCTGGCCGCCTTCAGCTCGCTCAGCGAGAGCTCGATCGTGTCGAGGCGGAGGTTGAGCGACCGTTCCGACAGGAGCGGGCTGAGGGGCGCGTCGATCGGCTTGAGCAGGCGCCCGGCCGACACCACACCCTCGGCCACCGACCTCGTGGTGTCCAGGGGATGCAGCAGATTCGCCCTCAGGAAGTCGCGGCCGGCGGCGAACACCTCTCGCTGGGCTCGAAGCTCGTGGGCCAAGGCATCGACGGACCGCTCGGCCTGGCCCAGAACCAGCTCGGTCGGGGCATCGGGCATCGGGCCCTTGTCGACGATGCCGGGCTCGAAGTCGAAGAGCTCCATCTGCATCCGCATCGCTCCCATGCCGTCGACCACCGAGTGATGGGTCTTCAGGATGAGGGCGGTGGTGCCGTCGGCGAGTCCCTCGACCACGTCGACCTCCCAGAGCGGACGCTCGCGATCGAACCCCTGCATGACGATCGGTGCCGTGAGGTCGAGCACGTCGCGAAGGGCTCGATCTCCACTGACACCGAGCCAGCGCAGGTGATAGTCGAGATCGAAGTCGGGGTCGATCTCCCAGCGCGGGGTGGCAATGGAGAAGGGGTTGCCTCGGACCCGCTGGCGCAGCCGGGGGATGATGCGACTCATGCGGTCGATGCGCTCGCGGACCACCTTGCGGTCGGGCTGGCCGTCGAAAATCGCCACCGAGGTCATGGTCGATCGCAGCATCGGGTTGCGTTCGACGATCCACATGAGCGCGTCGAACTCGCTCATCCGATCGGTCTGCCCGGGTGAAATGATCGCAGTCACGGCATCAGGCTAACGCCTCGCGAACAGACCGGATCAGGCGGGTGGCGGTTCGATGGGGGGAGGGGTCTCGACGGTCGGTTCGGGCGGTGGAGGCTCGGGTGGTGGCGTCGGTTCGGGCGGTGGAGGCTCGGGTGGTGGCGTCGGTTCGGGCGCGGGTGGCGGGGTCGGTTCGGGCTCGGGTGTCGCGGCGGGCGCGGGCGCCGGCGTCGGTGGCACCGTGGGCCGGCCGTCACAGCCGATGCCCTCGCCCGGCTGATACAGCGCGAACACTGAGTCCTCGACCACTTCGCCGTCGGGGTACACGCGCTCACGGAACGTGGTGACCCGGGTACAGGCGCCGGCGGCCTCATCGACCTGACCGGTCTCGGTCACCTCGATGTGCTTGGTCGAGTAGAGCTCGACGGTGATCGAGGTGTCGGTCCAGGTCGACCAGATGAGGACGGGATACTCCGAGGTGTTGACGATGGCGAAGTCGGGCGCCGGATACGAGATGGTGGCCTCGCGCCCCGTGGGTAGCGGGAGATGTAGATCGAGTGCGACTGGTAGGTGTCGTAGTCGAGACCGGCGAAGAACACGGCGTTGAAGAAGGTGGTGATGAACTGCGAGATGCCGCCGCCGATGTCGGACTTGAACACCCCCTGGTAGATCACCCCGCCCCCGACGAAGCCCTTCTCGGTCGTGCGCGGACCGACGAACTCGTTGACCGAGAACCGATCGCCGGGCAACACGATCTGGCCGCGAATGATCTCACCCAGTCGCTGGATGTTGGTGACCCGGCTCTGGCAACAGTCGTGGTTGGTGGTGAACTCGCCGACGAGCTCGACGATGCCGAGCTCGGCCAGGTAGTCGTCGCCCCTGTCGACGGTCTCGAGCTCGAGACTGACGGTGCCCGCTCCCGTCTCGATCGCCTCGAAGATCTGGTCGGGCGCGTCGGCGGTGCAGCACTTGGTGCCCGGTTCGCCCGGCGCGGCCACCGGTGCGCCGTCGACGATGGTGATGTCGCCCGGCGCTCCGAGCTCGCCCACGTCGGCGAAGCGCTCGTCGAGCATGGCCCGGATGGCGGCGGCGTCGGGGGCTGCAATGATCTCGGTGCCGTCGACCGACAGCGTCAGCCACGAGCGCAGCTCGCCCGCGCCGAACTGGCGCGTCGCCTCGTTTCCGACCGTGATGGTGAGCCCGGCCGCCGTCTTCGCATTCCACTCGTCGATCGCCGCTTGCACGTCGCCATCGGCGGCCGTCGGCTCGATGGGGCTCGGCTCGGCGTCGACAACGATCGGCGTAGCGCCGGCTGCGGCCGCGGCCGGGAGCTGGTCGAGGATCGTCTGCGGCGCGATGCCCAGGCCGGACTGTCCGGCGACGAGCGCCAGCTCACCGTCGACGAGATCGACCGAGGGCTCGACGGGATCGGCGGTGATCGACGCCTCCAGTTCCGTGAGCGCCGGCGCATCGGCGAGATCGGCGGCCGCGAAACGGAGATCGACCGCTGCGGGAGAGAAGAACCGTCCCAGCCAGCTGAACGGTCGAGTGACGACGAACCCCCTTCCGACTTCGTTCACGGCGTCGACGGTGGCGGCGACATCGACCCGCAGACCGACGTCGGTCGCATTGGTCGTCATCGTCGACTCGGGTAGCCGGATCTCGACGGCACGTAGGCCGAAATCGGTTCCGATCGCCACCATGGCCTCGTCGAGGTCGGCGTCGTCGAGATTCCCGACGGCGATGCCGGCGACCTCGACGCCTCGCGCCGTCCTGCCGCTGGTCAACACGGCGTCGATCGCGAACGCGGCCAGGAACACGACCAGCAGGCCAACGGGTGCGGCGAACCACCAGCGGCGATTCTGGCGGCGCTTGGCGGCGCGGCGGATGGCGCGCCTGTCTTGCAGGGTCATTTCACCGATGGGAGTCCGTGCGTTCATGGTGGGGAGCGATGATGTCGCAGGGAGACAATGTACTGGTCGCCGTCGGGGCGGAGGCACCGCCCATCGACGGCGGGGATCAGAACAGACGCTGCTCGGGTGACTCGATGCCCCGCAGGTCGTCGTAGTCGACCACCACCCACTCGATGTCGCGTTGGCCAGCCAGGACCTTGGCCTGCGGCTTGACTTCCTGGGCCACGAATACGCCTCGCACGGGTGCCAGATTCGGGTCACGATTCAAAAATTCGAGATACCGCGCGAGCTGCTCGACGCCGTCGATCTCACCCCGTCGTTTCACTTCGACGGCAACCGCCGAGCCGGCTCCGTCGCGGCAGAGCAGATCGACCGGGCCGATCTCGGTGGGGAACTCCCGGCGCACCAGGGTGAAGCCGACACCGATCGTGGTGGGGTCCGCAGCCAACAACTCTTGAAGGTGCGCCTCGACGCCGTCCTTGCGCAAGCCGGGATCGACGCCGAGCTCGTGGCTGGTGTCGGAGATGATCTCGTCGATGATGATCACGAGACATTCGCCCTTCGGGTTGGTGACCGTCCACCGGCCGTCGGTTTCGACGAGACGGTTGGGCGCGTTCATCCAGTTGAGCGGTTTGTAGGCGCCGCCGTCGGCATGGATCGCGACGCAGCCGTCGGCCTTCACCATGATGAGCCGCGGTGCCATCGGGAGATGGGCGGTGAGACGGCCGTCGTAGTCGACCTGACAGCGAGCAAGGACCAGGCGCACGTTGCGACTCTATTCGCGGGTGACGTCGACGATGTCGAGCAGCCCGTCGACGAGGATCGCCGTGAGCTGGACGTGATCGGGCGTCCAGGCGACGCCGTCGCTCGTGACCAGACCGGGAACGGTCTGGAGGTCGAGGCCCTCGACGATCGCCGACGGCTCGCCGCACTGCGGCGGGAGCGACTCGGTCAGGGCCGAGCAGAGGTGAGGGGTGTCGTCGGCGACGACCAGGAAGCCGTCGACGGTGAGTAGGCCGCTGGATGATCGTTCGAGGGCGGTCGCGATGTCGATGCTGTCGTCGGGCGCCGCTGTGGTGGGCGCCGACGTGGCGCTCGGTTCGGCCGAGGGTGGCGGGGTCGGTTCGGCCGTGGGTGGCGGGGTCGGCTCGGGCATGGTGGTGGCCACGGGTGAAGGGTCGGCCTGGTCGATGCTCGGGTCACTCGAACAGCTCGACGCGACGATCGCGACGATCACCAGGGCGATGGCAGCCTTGCGGCCCACCACGGATCGAGCCGCACGCAGGGTGCGACGAACTAGCGAGCCCCGCTGCGTATGGCTCTGTAGTCGACGGCTGATCAGCTCGCGCCGTTGCTGCAGCTCGCGATACGTGAGCGAGTCGACCTCGTCGGTCACGCCGAAGCCGGCCTTCACCGAGCTGAGGTCCATGGTGTAGCTGGTGGGGTCGATGCCGACCTCGGTGGCGATCCGTTGCCCATGGTTGAGCGCGAAGTACTGCGCCAGATGGGCGATCTCGCCGAGCAGGTCGACCTCGGGAGTCATGGTGGCAATGGCCGAGTCGACGAACACGAGGTTCTTGGCGAACAGCATCAGCTCTTTGGGCATGCTGGCGCCGTAACCGAGGAGCGCCTTCACGATGCGGTTGAGCTCGTCGACCAGCTCGTCGGGGTCGAGGGTGGTGGGATCGATGGTCGGTGCCTCGAGGTCGAGATCGTCGATCACCTGGCGCAGGTCGGTGTCGGCGGGCAGGGCACCGAGGTCGCGTATGGCGGCGACCTGACCCTCGATGTCGCCGGTGGTTCCGGTGATCAACAGGCGGAGGAAGGCAATGCGCCGGGACTCGGGCAGACGGGCGACGATGCCGTAGTCGAGCAGGGCCGTGCGACTGTCGGGGAGCACGAACAGGTTGCCGCCGTGGAGGTCCCCGTGGAAGATGCCGTGGATCATGCATCCCTCCATGAAGCCGATCATGCCGGTGCGCACGACCTGTTGCAGATCGACCCCTGCCGCGGCCATTCCCTCGATGTCGTCGAAGGCGAAACCGACGAGGCGTTCCATCACGAGGACCCGCTCGGTCACATGCTCCGGATGCGGGCGGGGAACCACGTACCCGGTCTGATCGAGCTCGATGAACGACCGCGCCACGTCGACCATGTTCTCGGCCTCGAGCCGGAAATCGAGCTCCTCGACGATGGTCTGCGCGAACAACTCGACGAGCGCGGGTGGGTTGGCCAGCGCAGCCACCGGAATACGCCCCACGAGATGGGGAGCCAACCAGGCGAGGATTCTGATGTCGCGATGCACCAGCTGGGTGATCGCCGGCC
The DNA here is from genome assembly GCA_963700995.1 of uncultured Acidimicrobiales bacterium. Taxonomy (GTDB): domain Bacteria; phylum Actinomycetota; class Acidimicrobiia; order Acidimicrobiales; family JAHEJN01; genus JAHEJN01. The sequence goes on along the minus strand of CAVOZP010000003.1, from coordinate 169,788 downwards.
GCTGCACCTTCACCACGACCTCGACCGGTGCTCCGTCGGGACCACTGCGCAGGACGGCACGGTGCACTTGGGCGATCGAAGCGGCCGCCAGCGGCGTGGGATCGAACTCGGTGAACGTGCTGGACAGTGGCGCGCCGAGGTCGGCTTCGACGATGGCCTTCACGACCTCGAAGGGCTCGGCCGGAACGCGATCTCGACACAACCGGAACTCGCTCACCAGCTCGTCGGGAAACACGCCCTCGCCCGACGAGATGATCTGGCCGAGCTTGATGTAGGTGGGGCCCAATGCTTCGCAGGCTCGGCGCATGCGCCTCGAGATCCCGGCTCGCGAGTTGGCCCCGCCTCGCTCACGTATGGCCCACACGACGATGGCTCGACCCAGGTGCCAGAGCGTTGCGAGAGTGCGGCTCAGCGGCGGAATGCGACCGGGCGTCAGCAACCCGGGCACTGCGCCCTGCACCTCGGTGCGGCGCCGATCGAGGCCCCGACGCCACACCAGGGCGTCGGGCTCGACGATCCACGGAGCCGCGTCGCTGTAGCTGCCGACGGCGAGGTCGCGCGGAACGGTGTCGTCGGCCGCACTGCTCAAGGGTTCAGAGCCTCGAGGCAGGTTGCAGCCAATTCCGGACGACAGATCAACAGATCGGGCAGGTACGGATCGGCCTGGTTGTAGACGAGGGGGGAGCCGTCGGCGCGGCTGGCGTGGAACCCCGCAGCGAGGGCGACGGCTACCGGCGCGGCCGAGTCCCACTCGTACTGACCACCGGTGTGCGCGTACACGTCGGCTTCGCCGCGGACCACGGCCATGGCCTTTGCCCCGGCCGAGCCCATGAACAGCAGATGCCCGCCGAGGGCGGCCTCGACCGCGGCGGCCGCGGGACCGGGCCGCGTGCGGCTGGCGACGATGCGAGGCGCGCCGGCAACCGGGTCGGGAAACGCCGGAGCGGGATCGGTTGTGAGGGTGAGGGAGTGGGCGGGAAGCGCCACCGCACCGGCGGCGAGCTCGCCTCGTTGCCACAGGGCGACGTGGACGGCCCAGTCGGTCCGCGGCGGTTCGGAGAACTCACGCGTCCCGTCGAGCGGATCGACGATCCAGACCCGCTCGGCCGCGAGCCGAGCCTGGTCGTCGGCGCCCTCCTCGGACAGCACGGCGTCTTGGGGACGGTGCTCGCGTAGGCGGGCCATGAGGAGCTCGTGCGATCGGCGGTCGCCCTCGTCCTTCAACACCTGGGTTTTGGCGGTGGCGAGCTCGGCACGGACCTCCAGCAACAGGACGCCTGCCTGGGTGGCCAGATCTCCCGCGAGCGTGTGATCAGTCGTTACCATCTGATCTTCCTACCGGTTTGTCTGCAGGGATCCACATCGCGTGCCGAGCACCTATCAGTTGTCCCACCTCGATGCTCTCGAGGCCGAGTCGATCTACATCATGCGTGAGGTCGCAGCGGAGTTCGAGCGTCCGGTTCTGCTGTTTTCGGGGGGCAAGGACTCGGTCGTGGTGCTGCATCTGGCGTTGAAGGCGTTCTACCCGTGCAAGCTGCCCTTTCCGGTGATGCACATCGACACGGGCCACAACTTCGCCGAGGTGATCGAGTTCCGTGATCGCACGGTCGAAGCGGTCGGTGCCCGCCTCGTCGTGGCGTCGGTCCAGGATTCGATCGACACGGGTCGCGTCGTGGAGCAGACTGGCGCCCGCGCGAGCCGCAATCAATTGCAGACGACCACGCTGTTGGATGCGATGGAGGAGAACGGTTTCGACGCGGCCTTCGGCGGAGCCCGACGCGACGAGGAGAAGGCACGGGCCAAGGAGCGGGTGTATTCGTTCCGGGACGAGTTCGGTCAGTGGGACCCGAAGGCACAGCGACCCGAGCTGTGGAGTCTCTACAACGGGCGCCATCGCCGAGGCGAGCACATTCGGGTCTTCCCGATTTCGAACTGGACCGAGCTCGACATCTGGCAGTACGTGAAGACAGAGCGGATCGACCTGCCCTCCATCTACTTCGCCCACGAGCGGCGGGTGTTCGAGCGTGACGGCATGTTGTTGGCCGATACCGAGTTCGTGACCCAGCTCGACGGCGAGGAGATCTACACCGAGCGCGTCCGGTTCCGGACCGTCGGCGATGCGAGCTGCACCGGTGCGGTGGAGTCCGATGCCGACACCCTCGACAAGGTGATCGAGGAGGTCGCGGCCACTCGTATCACCGAGCGAGGAGCCACGCGGGCCGACGATCGGGTGTCGGAGGCGGCCATGGAAGACCGCAAGAAGGAAGGGTACTTCTGATGGAACTGCTCCGATTCGCCACCGCCGGTTCCGTCGACGACGGCAAGTCGACCCTGATCGGCCGGTTGCTGTTCGACACCAAGACGATCTTCGAGGATCAGCTCGAGGCGGTGGAGCGCACCTCCGAGGCGATGGGTGCGGGGTACGTGAACCTGGCGTTGCTCACCGACGGTCTGCGGGCCGAGCGCGAGCAGGGGATCACCATCGACGTCGCCTACCGGTACTTCGCCACGCCGAAGCGCAAGTTCATCATCGCCGACACCCCGGGACACATCCAGTACACCCGCAACATGATCACCGGAGCATCGACGGCCGATCTGGCCCTGGTGTTGATCGATGCTCGCAAGGGTGTGCTCGAGCAGTCGCGGCGTCACGCCTTCCTCGCCTCGCTGCTCGGTATTCCCCATCTCGTGTTGTGTGTCAACAAGATGGACCTCGTCGACTACAGCCAGGAGCGGTTCGAGGAGGTGAAAGACGAGTTCCGCCAGTTCGCGACCCGTCTCGACATTGCCGATCTCACGTTCATTCCGGTGTCGGCGTTGCACGGTGACAACGTCGTCGAACGGTCGGCGAACATGGGGTGGTACGAGGGTTCGGCGCTGCTGCATCACCTCGAAGAGGTGCACATCGCCAGTGACCGCAACCTCATCGATGCCCGCTTGCCGGTGCAGTACGTGCTCCGACCCCAGTCCGACGAGCACCACGATTACCGCGGGTATGCCGGGCGCATCGTCGGCGGGGTGCTCAAGCCCGGCGACGACATCGTCGTGTTGCCGTCGGGTTTCGAGAGCACGATCGCTTCCATCGACACCTACGACGGCCCCGTCGCTGAGGCCTTCTCGCCCATGTCGGTCGCGGTGCGCCTCGCCGACGACATCGATGTCTCGCGCGGCGACATGATCTGCCGGCGCCAGAACCGGCCGACGTCGGGCCAGGACATCGACGCCATGGTGTGCTGGATGACCGAGGCCGGGACGTTGCGCCAGGGCCAGAAGCTGGCACTCAAGCACACCACCCGGTCGGTCCGCGCCGTGGTGAAGGACATCAAGTACCGCCTCGACGTGAACACGTTGCACCGCGACGAGACCGTCGATTCTCTCGCCCTCAACGAGATCGGCCGCGTGGCGCTGCGCACTACCCAACCGCTGTTCTTCGACCGGTACTCGCGCAACCGCGAAACCGGGAGCTTCATCCTCATCGACGAGGTCACCGGCGCCACGGTTGCCGCCGGCATGATCCAAGACCGCGTTCACTGACATGCCCACCGACCCCCCGGGCGACGACACGGCGGGTCGGAGCGCCAATGTCGTCTGGCACGCCAGCGCCATCGCCCGACCCATGCGAGAGCAACAGCTCGGCTTCTCGGGCGGCACCGTCTGGTTCACCGGGCTCTCGGGATCGGGCAAGTCGACGGTGGCCGTTTCTGTCGAGGCGATGCTCGTGGCCGACCATCGTCCCGCCTACTTGCTCGACGGCGACAACCTGCGTCACGGCCTGAACGCCGATCTCGGGTTCACGGCCGAAGATCGCAACGAGAACGTGCGACGGGTGGCCGAGGTAGCCCGGCTCATGGGCGACACGGGTGTGGTGGCGTTGGTGCCACTGGTTTCCCCCTATCGGCGGGCCCGCGACACCGCTCGATCACTGCACGAAGCCGCGGGTGTGCCCTTCTTCGAGGTCTTCGTCGACACCCCGCTCGAGGTGTGCGAGGCCCGAGACCCCAAGGGCCTCTACGCCAAGGCGCGTGCGGGCGAACTGAAGGGGTTCACCGGCATCGACGACCCCTACGAGGCCCCCGAGCGACCCGACCTCGTGCTCACGCCGGCCGACGGCGATGCTCCCACGCAAGCCGCCCTGGTGATAGAGCGCTTGCTCACCCCCTGACCGAACCGCAGTGTCGGCCGCTCGGCCCCTACAAGCGGGTGAGGGAGAACGCCGATTCGAGCATTGCCTCGAGCCCGCGGGTACGGAACCTCTCGTCGAGCGCGTCACGAGTCTCGAGATGCTCGACCTCGAACCCGTCGCCGAACAGGAGACGAACCTCGTCGTTGGAGACCGCGAACGGTGGACCGTTCATCTCGGCCTGGTCGTAGTCGAAGGTGACGAGCAGGGTCTTGACTCCCGGCGTGAGCACCGAACGCATGTGATCGGCGTATCGACTGCGTGTCGCCCGGTCGAGGGCGACGAGCGACAGCGCGGTCGTAGACCGCATCGATGGGGTCGAGGTGCTCCTCGGTGAGGCTGAAGAGGTCGGCCGCAAACAGCGTGTAGTGGCCGGCGCGGTACCGCGTGGCCGGACTGGTCGCGATCTCCGGCGTCAGCCCTCGTTCGGCGAAGAACTCGCTCACCGCCTGCTCGACGTACTCGACTCCGACGACCTCGGCGCCGTGGTCGGCCAGGAAGACCATGTCGATGCTCTTGCCGCAGAGCGGCACGTAGACCCGGCCGAGTCCCTCCGGTCCCCAGACCTGCTCGGCGTATTTGTCGAGGAAGTACGACACGTCGGCCTGATGGAAGCCGATCTCCCCCTGCTCCCACCGGGATTTCCAGTCTGGTTGCTCCATGATCGGACCCTAGCCACCTCCGCTGGTGTGAGACCGCTGGGCGTGATCGATGGTCAGCGCTCGGGGTGTGACGTGCGGGCGACGGCGGCCGAGTGGGCGGCCCACTCCAACCGGTCGTCGAGCGGATCGAGTTCAGCCGAGGCGCCCGCCTGTTCGAGCGCCCAACCCAGCAAGGCATCGGCCACCCACGGGTTCTTCGGCAGCAGGGGGCCGTGCAGGTAGGTGCCGATCACCCGATCGCGCACGGCGCCCTCGAACCCCGAGGTGCCGTCGTTGCCGTGGCCCGACACCACTCGCCCGAGCGGTCGAACCCCGTCGCCGAGCGTCGTGCGGCCGGCGTGGTTCTCGTAGCCGACGACTCGTCCCGTCTCGCCGTCGAGCTCGGCCTCGATGACCAGGTCGCCGATGAGTCGTGACGACCCGGCGGTGGTCTCGAGGTCGAGTACCGCGGCGCCGGCCAGCCGCTCGCCGTTCACGCCGACGTAGAAGTGGCCAGCCAGCTGAATTCCTCCGCACACGAACAACATGGCCGCGCCGTCGTCGGCCGCGGCCCGCATGGCCGGACCCTTCAGCGTCGCGAGGTCGTCGGCCACCATGGTCTGGTCGCGGTCCTGGCCTCCACCGAGGTACCAGAGGTCGTGATCGGGGCTCGGTTCGACTCCGGGCCCGGCGTCGGTCACCTCGAGCCGATGACCCCGCCATGCCAACCGTTGGCGAAAGACGGCGATGTTGCCGCGGTCGGCATAGATGTTCATCTGATCGGGGTACAAGTGGCACAGCCGAACGGTCGCCACGTCAGGCGTCCTTCCAGAAGTCGTCGGCCACTCCCCGACGGACCAGCTCGGAGCGCAGTTCGAGCATGGCCGTGTAGGTGGGAAGCGCGAACACGGGGGCCCCGTCGGGAAGTGCGGCGAGCATTGCATCGACGGCGTCGCCGACCGTCGAGTGCACGGTGAGGCGGTCGACGGGTAGGCCGCCGTAGCGGAACCGCAGGGCCATGTCGTGACCCCGGTCGCCGCCGATGGTGAGCGATCCGACTCGGTCGAAGATCTCCTCGTAGTCGACATCCCAGATCCACGACACGTCACGTCCGTCTGCGGTGCGGTCGTTGAGCAGGACGAGCAGATGCAGCGGGTCGGGATGCAGTGCGAGGGTGCGGAGATTCTCGTTCACCCCGGCCGGGTTCTTGGCCAGCAGCACCATCAGATCGTGTCCGGCGAGTGCGATCCGCTCGGCCCGCCCGAACGCAGCACCGGTCGAGCCGATGGCGCGTGCGCTGGTCTCGAGATCGAGTCCGAGCGACGCCGCCGTGGCGACGGCGGCAGCGACGTTGTACGCGTTGTGCAGGCCGGGCAACGCCGTGGCGACGGCGACCGGCCCGGTCGGTGTGGCAACTGTGAGCGACGAACCCGACACGCCTTGGGGATCGAACGCAACGATGCTCACGTCGGGTGGCGGGCGCCGACGGTCGCAGTCGGGACATCGCCAGTGTCCGAGATGACCGATGAAGACCCGTTCATAGACCAGCGGGCTCGAACAGTTCCGACACGTGGTCGAGTCGGCCGCGTGCTGGACCACAGCCCGGGCGGCCGACGCGGTCGTCGACGCCGAAGGTGACCACCTTGGCGTGGCGGTGGGCCAGTTCGGCGATCGCAGGGTCGTCGGCGTTGAGCACGAGGGTGGTCGGTGTCGGGAAGACGGTCGACCAGCTCGACCCACCGATCGGCCAACGCCTCGAGCTCGCCGTAGCGGTCGAGCTGATCCCGGAACAGGTTCATCAACACGACGACATCGGGCCCAAGCTGGTCGACCACCGACCCCAGGGCCGCTTCGTCGACCTCGAAGACCCCAGTTGCCCCTGTCGGGCGATCGGCGTCGAGCAGGGCGGTCGCCACCCCTCGCAGCAGGTTCGACCCGGCTGTGTTGGCCACGATGGGCGTGTCGACGGCTTCGAGCGCAGCGACGACAAGTCGCGCCGTCGTGGTCTTGCCGTTGGTCGCGCTGATCACGATCGATCGCTCGAGCGGCGCGGCCAGCTCGGCCACCGCATCGGGGCGCAGTTTCAACAGGACCACACCAGGCAGAGTGGTCCCGCCGCCGCGACCGGCGAAGCGTGACAGCCAACCGATCGAGCGCGCCATCGCTCGGGCGACCGTGCTCGGCGGCCTCATCGCTCGGGCGGCCGATCGCCGGGGTCGGCGCCGATCTCACGGCCGAGGGCAACTGCGTCCCTGGCCAGTCGACGCACGCGCGACTCGTCGACCCCGTCGCGTACCAGGGCGGTGATCTGTCGCTCGACGTGGGCAGCGTGGTCGGGATCGGGCTCACCCGGAGCCGCGAACGCGTCACGTCCGGCCACCGCTGTCACCAGGATCAGGCACAGCACAGCAGCGGCGGTGAGCAGCCCGAAGGTGATGGCGCCGTCGATGCTGTCGTTGATCGACGTGACGATCATCCCGACGATGCCACCAGCGCACCACAACAGCACGAAGCCACGGATGCGTCGGGGCGTGATCACGACATCAAGTATCGCCGAGGACGCGACCTCAGCGGGTCAGCGGCTTGTACTTGATGCGGTGGGGTTGGTCAGCCTCGGATCCGAGCTCCTTGTGTCGGAAAGCCTCGTAGTCGCTGAAGTTGCCCTCGAACCACCGCACCTGGGAGTCGCCCTCGAAGGCGAGCACATGGGTGGCCACCCGATCGAGGAACCAGCGATCGTGGCTGATGATCACCGCACACCCGGGGAAGTCCTCGAGCCCCTCTTCGAGGGAGCGCAGGGTGTCGACGTCGAGGTCGTTGGTGGGCTCGTCGAGCAACAACACGTTGGCGCCCTGCTTCACCACCTTGGCCAGATGCACCCGATTGCGCTCGCCGCCGGAGAGGTCGCCCACCTGCTTCTGCTGGTCGGCGCCCTTGAAGTTGAACGAGGCCACGTAGGCCCGGCCGTTCATGGTCGCGCTTGCCCAGCTCGACCTCCTCCTTGCCGTCGGTGATCTCCTCGTAGACGGTCTTGGTGGGATCGAGTGTCGCGGTCCTGGTCGACGTAGCCGAGGTCGACGGTGGTGCCCACGCGTGAGCTCGCCGCTGTCGGGCTTCTCGGCTCCGGTGATCATCTGGAACAGGGTGGTCTTGCCTGCGCCGTTGGCGCCGATGACCCCCACGATGCCTGCGGGCGGGAGGATGAACGAGAGGTCTTCGACGAGGAGCTGGTCGCCGAAGCCCTTGGCGAGGTGGTCGGCGTCGATGACCTGACCACCGAGGCGGCGGTTCATGGGGATCTCGAGCTGGAGTTTGTCGTTGGCTCGTTCGGCCGACTCGTGCTCGGCCACGAGCTTGTCGTAGGCGGCCAGGCGGGCCTTGCCCTTGGCCTGGCGGGCCTTGGGCGCCATGCGCACCCATTCGAGCTCGCGTTCGAGGGTGCGGGCCCGGGTGGCGTCGCCGCGTTCTCCTGCTGACGCAGGCGCTCCTGCTTTTGTTCGAGCCATGAGCTGTAGTTGCCTTCGAAGGGGATGCCCTTGCCCCGTTCGAGCTCGAGGATCCAGCCGGCCACGTTGTCGAGGAAGTATCGATCGTGGGTGACGGCCACCACGGTGCCCGTGTAGTCCTTGAGAAAGCGTTCGAGCCACGCGACCGACTCGGCGTCCAGGTGATTGGTGGGCTCGTCGAGCAGCAGCAGGTCGGGGTGGCTCAGCAGCAGGCGGCACAGCGCCACCCGGCGTCGCTCGCCGCCGGACAGGTTGGTGACTGCGGCGTCGCTCGGCGGAACCCGCAGCGCGTCCATGGCGATGTCGACGGTGCGCTTGAGGTCCCAGCCACCGCCCGCCTCGATCTTGCGCTCGAGGTCGGCCTGGCGGTCGCCGAGCTGTTCGTAGTCGGCGTCGGGGTCGCTCCAGCCGGCGAGCACCTCGTCGTACTCGGTGAGCAGGTCGGCGATCTCGCCGACGCCGTCCATGACGTTCTCCTGCACCGTCTTCGACTCGTCGAGCTCGGGTTCCTGTTCGAGCAGCCCGACGGTGAAGCCTGGGGTGAGGCGACATTCGCCGGTGTAGTCGTCGTCGTGGCCGGCCATGATGCGCAACAGCGTGGACTTGCCCGAACCGTTGCCGCCCAGCACGCCGATCTTGGCGCCGGGGTAGAAGCTGAGGTGGATGTTCTTGAGCACGTCACGGTCGGGTGGCACGAAGCGCCCGAGATCGCGCATGGTCATGATGAATTCTGCGGCCATGCCCGAGAGCCTACGGGTGGGCGCACGCGATCTCATAGGGTGGGCTGCATGAGCGATTTCGACATGAGCGAGTTCAATCAGGGCGTCATCGAGGAGTTCCGTGCCAACGGGGGTGTCGTGGGCGGTCCCTTCGAGGGTGCACCCCTTATCCTGGTGCATCACACCGGTGCCAAGTCGGGCACCGAGCGGGTGACCCCGTTGGTGTACCAGGCGCTCGGCGACGACGGCTGGGCCGTCTTCGCCAGCAAGGCCGGCGCACCGGAGAACCCGGCCTGGTTCCACAACCTCGTCGCCAACCCCGACACGACGATCGAAGTGGGTGCCGAGACCGTCGACGTGATCGCCGCGGTGGCCGACCCCGATGTGCGCGATCCGATCTGGGAACGCCAGAAGGCACTCGCGCCTCAGTTCGCCGAGTACGAAGCCAAGACCGATCGTGTGATTCCGGTCGTGGTGTTCAGCCGACGGTGAGTCGCGCCGAGATCGGCGCGATCCTGTTCGACATGGGCGGGGTGCTCACGACGAGCCCCTTCGACAACTTCGCCGACTACGAGGCACACGCTGGGCTACCCGCCGACTTCATCCGGTTGGTCAACTCCACCGATCCCGACACGAACGCCTGGTCGCGACTCGAGCGTGGTGAGCTCGATGCTGCCGGCTTCATCAGCGCCTTCGAGGCCGAGGCCGCGGCGCTCGGGGAAGACGTCGACGGTGCGACGGTGTTGGCTTGCCTCGAGGTCGAACTGCGACCGGCGGTGATCGATGCCGTACGGGAGGTGCAACAGCGGAGCATCGCCACTGCGTTGCTGACCAACAACTCCGAGCCCCTCGACATCGCCGCGCTACCCACGCACGCGCACGATGTGTTCGAAGGCTTCGACGCGATCGTGCAGTCATGCCTCATCAGGGCGCGCAAACCCGACCCGCGCTTTTACCAGGTCGCCTGCGAGCGCCTCGGCGTCGCGCCGTCACGGTGTCTGTTCTTCGACGATCTGGGAGTCAACCTCAAGTCGGCCCGGGTCATGGGTATGACCACCGTGAAGGTTGCGACCGGCGACGACGTCGTCGAAGCCCTCCGGCGGTACGCCTGAGTCGCCCATCCGGCCAAATCGGCGAAATCGGTTTGTCCAAGCCCACAGGCGGGCAGAACGAAACCAATTTCGGGGTGGGGTTGGACAGCGAGAGGCGGATCGGGTTATCGTCGGGGTTGATGAGTCCCTCCAGCAGCCTCCTTCTTCTCGTGTAGGCGAGCACCGACATAGGTGCTTGCCAGACCCTCCATGCCTCCGGGCATCGGAGGGTTTCGTGCTTTTCGGACCCGAACACCCGCCCCACCCATCAGCAAGGAAACCACCATGAACCACATGCCCTTCGAGAAGTATCGTCCGTATCCCGCGGTCGAGCTGCTCGACCGCACGTGGCCCGACACGCGCATCGAGACCGCTCCGACCTGGTGTTCGGTCGATCTTCGTGACGGCAATCAGGCGTTGGTCGACCCGATGGACATCACGCGGAAGCGGCGGATGTGGGACCTGTTGGTGAGAATCGGCTTCAAGGAGATAGAAGTCGGCTTCCCCGCCGCGTCCCAGCCCGACTTCGACTTCGTCCGGCACATCATCGAGGACGACCTCATTCCCGACGACGTCACCATCCAGGTGCTCACCCAGGCTCGTGGTGAGTTGATCGAACGCACCTTCGAAGCCATCGACGGGGCCCAGAACGCGATCGTGCACCTCTACAACTCCACGTCGACCACTCAGCGGCGGGTGGTGTTCAAGACCGACCAGAAGGGCATCGTCGACATCGCCGTGGCCGGCGCCGAGGTCTGCCAGGCGTGCTACGAGATCGCCGACAACCCGGGCATCCGGTGGGAGTACTCACCCGAGAGTTTCACCGGCACCGAGCCCGAGTTCGCGGTCGATGTGTGTGAAGCAGTGATGGACGTGTTCCAGCCGACCCCGGCCAAACCGATCATCCTCAACCTGCCGGCGACCGTCGAGATGTCCACCGCCAACCTGTACGCCGACCTCATCGAGCGCTTCCATCGCACAGTGAAGAACCGCGACAGCGTCGTGTTGTCACTGCACCCCCACAACGATCGCGGCACCGGCGTGGCGGCGGCGGAGTTCGGAATCATGGCCGGCGCCGATCGCGTCGAGGGCACGCTGTTCGGCAATGGGGAACGCACCGGCAATCTCGACCTGGTGAACGTGGCCGTCAACCTGTTCACCCAGGGCGTCGACCCCGAGCTCGATCTCAGCGACATCGACGAGATGCGTCGGGTCGTGGAGTTCTCCAACCGGCTACCCATCGGCCCTCGCCATCCGTGGGTCGGCGATCTGGTGTACACGTCCTTCTCTGGCAGCCATCAGGACGCGATCAAGAAGGGAATGGCCGCCATCTACCACGCCGAAGAGGGCACCAAGCTCACCGGCGACTACGAGACCTGGGATGTGCCATACCTGCCCATCGACCCCAAGCACCTCGGCCGCAGCTACGAGGCAGTCATTCGGGTGAACAGCCAGTCGGGCAAGGGTGGTGTCGCCTACGTGCTGTTGCACGAGTACGGCCTCGATCTTCCCCGCTCGCTCCAGGTGGCGTTCTCGAAGAAGATCCAGCAGGTCACCGAAGACTCGGGTACCGCGATCACCTCGTATGAGATCCACCGGCGGTTCATGGCCCGCTACGTCGAAGGCCCTGCGGGGACGATCGAGTTGTTGCATCACAAGACTCGAACAGAGAGCGACGACGAACTGGGCGCCAAGGTCAAGGCGCACCTGTTGGTGAACGGCGCCGAGGTGACGGTGAAGGGTGAGGGCAACGGGCCCATCGACGCCTTCGTGCACGCCCTTCGCGACGCCGGGCTCTTCGAGGGCAAGCTCGTCGACTACACGGAGCACGCCGTCGGCACCGGTTCCGACACGAGTGCGGCGGCCTATGTCGAGGTCGACACCGGTGACCGCGACACGGTGTGGGGCGTCGGGTTGCACGCGTCTATCCTCACCGCTTCGTTCCAGGCCGTCGTCAGTGCGGTGAACGGCATGCTCGGCAGGGGCGTGCTCGAGAACTGACGGCGCGAAACCGAGACTCTCAGGTGCGCGGCCGGCTGCTAGTCTTGACTGCTCCAGTCCTCGAATCCGGAGTGAAATTGCCGCTTCATACCTGCCCCGCTGAAGCTGCGGTGAAGTGCTTCGGCGTCAACCCGCACGCACGGTGGTACAAGAACGGCATCGACGTCCACGATGCCACCGGCGATTTCGCCGTTCAGCGCCTGGCCGCGCCGATATTTTCACCTTCGGTACCGCAGAGCGATCTTCGCATCGGCGCCGACGACAAGCTCTTCGCCATCGGCTCGTGCTTCGCCCGGGGCATCGAGTTGGCGATGGTGCATCGGGGCTTCGATGTCCCGAGCTTCTCCGACGAGTTCGATGCCTTCGAGTTGGTGAACGATCAGGTCACCGGTCGAGGTTTCACCAACAAGTACACGACCTTCGCCATCGAGAACGAGATTCGCTGGGCCATCGATCCGACCGTCGCATTCCCGTTCGGGTCCCTGGTCGACCAGCCCGACGGCACCGTGATCGATCCTCACACCACCCCCACGCTCAAGTGGGTGGACCGCGAAGCAACCCTGGGGCGACGGCGGGTCATTTCCGAGGTCTACAGCCGACTGAAGCAGTCACGAGTGGTCGTCATGACTCTCGGCCTGGTCGAGACGTGGTTCGACGAGCAAGCCGGCTGCTATCTCAACATGACCCCCAACGCAGAGATGCGCGAGCTTCACCCCGGTCGCTACCGATTCGAGGTCACCTCGTTCGACCAGAACGCCGCGGCAATCGAACGAACCGTCTCGGCGCTGGAGAAGTACGGGCATCCCGAGGTGCAAGTCGTGGTGACCGTTTCGCCCGTGCCGCTCATGGCCACCTTCTCGAACCGCGACGTCGTGATTGCCAATGCCTACTCGAAGTCGCTGCTGCGCACCGTCGCCGAGGAGGCCTCGGTGGCTCATGAGAACGTCCACTACTTCCCCAGCTACGAGATCGTCACGCAGTCGGCTCGCGATATCGCGTGGGCCGAGGACGGACGTCACGTGCAAGGCCATCTGGTTTCCGACATCATGAAGCTGTTCGTCTCGAGCTTCGTCGAAGCCGCCGACTGAGCCCTCAGCAGCCGCCGCCGCCGCCGTTGGCTGGAATCGAGGGGTCGATGAGCTCGACGTGCACGTGGGGCCACGACGGCTCGGCGGTGTAGTCATCGACTTGGGAGTCGAACGGCAGATGGGTGGCTCGCGGGGCGATGACGGTGACTCCGGCCTCGACCCGATCGCCGGCATGCACCTGCACGCCGTCGATGTGGTAGATCCGCACTTCCCAGGTGGGTTGCGCGTCCGGGGCGATGTACAGGAAGTCATCGCTGTACTGGCAGTACAGCGCATAGGTACCCGATCGCGCGCACGGTGCCGCTCACCGGTGACCGGATGGTCCTGTGGGGCTCGACGACGATGTCGGCGGCACTGTGCAGCCCGGTGCCCCGGCCCCTGCTGGGCAGGATCCTGTTCGTCACGGCCGTGGCGGCCAGGCTCAGCTCTTGGCTTCCCGGATGGGCGCCTTGATGGAAGCCGATGAGCTCGACGTGGGTCGAAGGATGGACGAAGACGACACCGCCGGCGGAGCCGAACGGCGTGTACTCCTGGGCGAGGACCGAGCGCTCGGCCGGTGCGACTCCGTCGACGTTTCGCAGGAGGGCGAACGTATCGTCACCGTCGCCGTCGAAGTCGCCGACCAGCGCTCGATCGCTGGCGAGCCCGAGCTCGAAGGCGAGCTGGGCGACACCGGTGCGGAAGTCGTTGCGAATGAAGTACTCGTTGCCGCGGCGCACGGCAAAGGTGTCGGTGCCGTCACCGTTCCAGTCGCCGACGTAGGTCTCGTCGCCGGCCCGCCCGTACGCAAAGACGATGTCGGCGACACCGGTGGTTGTCGAGTTGCGGACGAAGAAGATGTTGCCGCGGCGCACGGCAAAGGTGTCGGTGCCGTCACCGTTCCAGTCGCCGACGAACAACTCGTCGGCCGCCTGACCGTAGGCCAGGACGATGTCGGCGACACCGGTGGAGGCGCGGTTGCGGAGGAAGTACTGGTTGCCGCGCCGCACGCCGAATGTGTCGGATCGGTTGCCGTCCCAGTCGCCGATGACGAGCCGGTCGGTCGCCTGCCCGTATGCGGCGGTGCCGGTGAGGTAGCCCTTCTCGTCGAGAAGCGTGAAGACGTTGGCCGAACGACTGGCGAAGCCGGTGTGACCATCACCGTTCCAGTCGCCGGTGACCACATCGGTGCTGTCGCCGGGGTACACGAAGGAGTAGTCGCTGCCGCTGCCGTCGAGGCCGGCGCTGACATACACCTGGTCGAAGGCCGCAGCGCGTACGGAGTCAGATGCTGTCGTTTGCTCGATCGGAGTGACGACCGGGTCGGCACCAGAGGATACGGCCGCCGCCGGGAGGGCCACGGCGACGACGAGGGCTGCGGTCACGAGGAGGCGACCGGTCTTCCGCGGGCTTCGGGGGATCACTGCACCAGTTTCCCACGAGCGGCCCATGATCGCGGACCAGCGCACAGATCGGCGACTTCTCCATGCCGCGGAGGCTCAGTCGAAGAGTTCGGGGTCGGTGGCGCAGATCTCCTGCCACAGCGGCTGGAACTGGAACCAGCCGGCGAGCGGGTATCCGGTCTGCTCACGCGTGTAGGTGGCGTACTCGGCGCTGATCCGGTGAGGCTCGCCGGCCGCCATGGCCAGCAACTGGGCCTGGCACGAGCGTTCCATGCTGATGAACCAGAAGGCCGCCTCGTCGACGGTCTCACCCACCGTGAACAGGCCGTGGTTCTGGTGGATGGCGGCTTTGCCGCGTGGGAACATCGCCGCGAACTCCTTGCCGGCGTCGACCTCGAACACGACCGCGCCCCCCTGCTCGGCGATCACCGTGTGGTCGTCGTAGAAGATGCACGAGTCCTGGGTGAGCGGGGCGAGCGGAAGGCCGAGTGAGCTGAACGCCTTGCCGTTCACACTGTGGGCATGGGCCGCGGCCACGACCTCGGGGCGAGCCGAATGGATGGCCGAGTGCAAGACGTAGGCGGCGGTGTTCAGGGGTGAGTGACCGTACACGACCTCGCCCTGGTGATTGACCAGGATCAGGTCGCTCGCCTTGATGTGACGGAAGCTCATGCCGAAGGGGTTCACCCAGAAGTGGTCGGGGAACTCCGGGTCGCGCACGGTGATGTGGCCGGCGACACCCTCACCGAAGCCGAGGCGACCGAAGATGCGCAGGGCACCGGCCAGCTTGGCCTTGCGGTGGGATCGTTCCTCTTCGACGGTGGCAAAGGGCTCGGGGAGGGGAAACGTGACCTCCTTGGGCGTGAGCTCGACCCCGTCGATGGACGCGTTTCCGGATTCGGTGATGGTCATCGCTCGACCGTAGTCAACCCTTTCGGGTCAGCACCACCTTGGTTCGCGCCGGCTTGCTGTGATCCTGGGTAGCTCGCGGCACCGACTGCGGGTCGACGCCTGCAAGGGCCTCGTCGGCATGGCCGAACACGCAGTCGGGGTCGGGCCCGGCGAGCGGAAGGCCGGTGAAGAACTTGGTGGCGAGGCACCCGCCGCCGCACGCATCGTATGAGCCGCAGCTGGCGCAGGCCCCGGGGTTGTCGGGCTCGCGGAGCGCACTGAAGAGCTCGGACTGTCTCCACACCCGACGAAAACCACCCGGTGCCCGGACGTTGCCGGCCAGGAACTCGTCGTGGATCACGAACGGACAGGCGTAGACGTCGCCCACCGGATCGATGAGGCACACCACCCGTCCGGCGCCGCAGAGGTTGAGCCCGGGCAACGACTCACCGAGCGCCGACAGGTGGAAGAACGAGTCGCCGGTGAGGACGTGGGGGCGGGCGAGCAACCAGTGGTAGAGGTCCACCTGTTGGCGCTGGGCTCAGGCGCAGCTCGTGGTAGACGTCGGCGCCCCGGCCCGACGGCCGCAATCGGGTGATGCGAAGCTCGGCTCCGTGATCGCCCGCGAGTTGTTCGAAGTCGTCCATCTGACTCACGTTGTGACGGGTGGCGACGACGCTGATCTTGAAGTTCTCGAAGCCGGCGCTCCCGAGATTGTCCATGGCCCGGCGCACCGCGGCGTAGGAGCCCTCGCCCCGGATGGGGTCGTTGGTGCCAGCATCGGCGCCGTCGAGGCTCAGTTGGACGTCGACGTTGTCGAGGGTGGCCAGATGATCGGCCTTGGCCTGGTCGAGGAGGTAGCCGTTGGTCGAGAACTTCACGCCGACGTGGTTGTCGATCGAGTACTCGAGGATGTCGAAGAAGTCGCGTCGGACCAGCGGCTCGCCGCCTCCGATGTTGATGTAGAACACCTGCAGGTCACGGAGCTCGTCGATGACGCGCCTGGCCTCGGCGGTGCTGAGCTCGCGCGGGTCGCGTCGGCCCGACGAGCTGAGGCAGTGCACGCATTCGAGATTGCAGGCGTAGGTGAGCTCCCAGGTGAGGCAGATCGGTGCATCGAGTCCGCCTTTCAGCTGGTCGACCAGGGCGGGGGTGCTACTGCTCACAGATCACTCCGGCTTCCTCGAGGGAGGCCGAGCGCGGCGATGTAGCTCGCCGTTGAGTGGGACGACGATGCGGCCGACACGGCGTCGGCCGCGGTGCGATGCCGGGACAATGCATGGACGAGCTCGACCAACTCGGCCGACTTGAGGAACACCAGTCGGCGGGTGTCGAAGTGGTAGGCCAGCGCACCGAAGGGCTCGGGTCGAAGCCCGACATGGGGCGACAGTCGGAGCGCCCGGTCGGTCTCGAAGCCACCGGTGGCGGCGATCAGTACACCCCGCACATGCCGTCGATCGAGATCTCCTCGACCAAGACCTCCTCGGCGACGAGCGCATCGGTGCCCTCCTCCGAGACCGGGTCGGAGCCGGAGTGAGCGTCGCTCTCGGTCTCGACTTCGTCGGAAGGTGCCATGGGGAGCCTCCTTTGTACCGGGGGTCGGCGGACGCCGATGCGACACCCTAGCGTTGCCGGGGTGATCGGCTCCAACCCCCCGACGCGCGCTTCCCGGCTGCGCATCGACCGTCGGGTGCGACGCCGCGGACACACCCTGGTCGGCGGGACGCCGCGGCGGATCCTGCGTCTCACAAACGCAGGGTCGGCGGTGTTCGACCACCTGGCGGCCGGTCGCGACGCGACGACGCCGGCGGGCCGGGCGTTGGCCCGCCGGCTCCTCGATGCCGGCTTCGCCCACCCGCTCACCGATCGTTCCGGTCCACCTCGTGCCGACGTGGCGGTGGTGATCCCGGTGCTCGACGACGCAGCGGGACTCGACCGGTTGCTCGGGAGCGGCGCCCTCGACGGTGTGGCCGACATCGTTGTCGTCGACGACGGTTCGACCGACCCGGAGGTCGGCGAAGTGGCCGGGCGCCACCGGGTCCGGCTCCTCGTCAACAACAGGGTTGGTGGGCCGGCTGCCGCTCGCGAACGAGGGTGGCGAGCAGCGAACCAACCCGTGATCGCGTTCGTCGACGCCGACTGCGTCCCCGATCGTGACTGGCTCGAGCCGTTGCTCGCGTACCTGGACGACGACGACGTCATCGCCGTTGCCCCCCGAGTCTCAGGGGTGAACGGGCCGGCCACGAGCCTTCTCGCCCGATTCGAGCACGATCACGGTCCGATCGACAGGGGCGGTGGGCCGGCACGGGTGGGCATCGGTGCGGTCACCTTCGTGCCCTCGGCTGCCCTGCTGGTGCGGCGCGAGTCGCTGGTCGAGTCGGGCGGCTTCGATCCGGAGCTGCGGGTCGGCGAGGACGTCGACCTCGTGTGGCGCCTGCTCGAGCTGGGCACCGTGCGGTACGAGCCGGCGGTGACGGTCACCCATCGGTCCCGACCCTCGGTCGCGTCCTGGCTGGGGCAGCGGTACCGCTACGGCATCAGCGCGGCCGATCTCGATCGCCGTCATCCCGGCCGCCTCGCCGCCATCGAGATGAACCCGTGGACGGCGGTCTCGTGGACCCTCGGCGTGCTCTCACCGGGCCGATTCCGCCTCGCGGGGCCGCTCACCGCGGCGGTGTCGACGGCGTTGCTGGCCCGTCGGCTCTCCGGGGTCGTCGATCGGCCGGTGTCGCTCGCGTTCGAACTCGCCGGGCAGGGCAACCTGGCCGCAGGACGCACAGTGTGCGAGACGTTGCGCCGCGAATGGTGGCCCGTTGCAGCCGTCGCCGCGCTCGGATCCCGGCGTCTCCGGCGAGTCTGTGCCATTGCCTTCCTCGGGTATCCGCTGGCCGACGAGATCCGGAACCGGCCACGAGTGGGAATCCTTCGTGGCGCCGCGCTCTCGGTGGCCGACGACATCGCCTACGGCACGGGTGTCTGGGCGGGGTGTCTGCGAAGTCACCGGTTCGGGCCGTTGCGGCCCCGAGTGCGCCGCCGCCTCACCGACTGAGAAAGCTCACTCGCCGATGTCCTCGTTCCACAGGCGCGGATGAGCGGCGATGAAGTCACGCATCATTTCCACGCACTCCTGGTTGTCGACCACATCGACCTCGACGCCGCGAGACCGCAGCAACGCCTCCCCGCCGACGAAGGTGCGGTTCTCGCCCACGACCACACGAGGGATTCCGTACAGGAGGATCGCCCCCGTGCACATGTCGCACGGCGACAACGTGGTGTAGATCGTCGAGCGCCGGTAGTCGGCGGCGGGGAGCCGACCCGCGTTCTCCAGACAGTCCATCTCACCGTGAAGCACAGCGGATCCTCGCTGGACCCGCCGATTGCGACCCCGGCCGACGACCTCGTCATCGATCACGAGCACCGACCCGATGGGAATACCGCCCTCGCTCCTGCCGGTCCGGGCCTCGGCGATCGCAGCAGCCAGAAACCGGTCGGGGGCCATGCGCGAACGGTACTGCCATGGTCCTGGTCGCGCATCCGTGCCACGATTCCCGGGTCATGACCTGTACGTCCCGAACCGGTCCGGCGTCGAAGACGGCGCTCGCGCTGCTCACCGCGGTCGCGTTCGGGTGCAGCGCCGGGACGAGCTCCGCCCCGAGCCTCGAGTCCGAGATCGCGCCACCGCCCACACCGGTCACCACGCCGGCCAGGGTCGACGATGGCCCTCTGCCGGACGGCGGGCGCGACGACGTCGTGTTCGAACGGCTCGTGAACGACGGGTTCAGCGAGGCCGAGGCCGACTGCCTGGCCCGATCGCTCACCATTGCCACCATGGTTTCGACCAGCCCCGACGAGCTGATCGCCGTGTACGCGTCGTGCGCGGTCGACCTCGACCGACTGATCGAGGTCGGGGAAGCTCCCGGTGGCTGAGCGCCCAGCTGCGCCGCGGCACCAACCAGGACGCAAGCTTTACTAGGGTCTTGGTCTCACGTGATCGATTCACTCGGAAGGTCGGGATCCCTCTCATGAAGAAGCTCTTGGTGCTCGCGGTAGCCCTCGTGTTGGCCGCATCGGCATGTAGCAACGGCGATGGTGCGAGCGTGTCGATCAGCGACGACGCGGCGGACAGCCCCGTCGAGAGCAGCGAGTCCGGTGACAGCGTCTTCGACGGTGACGGTGGCGGCGACTGGTGTGCTCGGGCCAAGGTCTTCGACGACTCCATCAACGTGTTGGACAGCGACACGCCGCCGTCGCCGGCGGTCATCGAGGCGGCCTACGAGGAGATCTCCAGTCAGTTCGAGAGCATCAAGCAGGGGGCACCACCGGAGATCGCCGACGCTGTTGCGACATCGGTCGAGGGGTTCCAGCTGATCTTCGACGCCTTCCGCGCGGCCGACTTCGACTTCTTGAATGTCGACCTCGCCACCATCGAGCTGCTCGACGATCCCAAGTACACCGAGGCCAGCGACCAGGTCGAGGCGTACCTGCGTGACACATGCGGCATCGGCGACCCAGACGAGTCCTCGACGGTCGATGAACCGTCCGTCGACGATTCCTCGGGCGACGACTTCGAGCTGCCCACCGACGGCACGGTCAGTGACGTCATCGTCGAGAGTCTGATGAGTGCCGGGTTCTCTCAGGGCGAGGCCGAGTGTCTGGCCACCGCGCTGGGGGGCGATCTCCTGGCCTCGAGCGACGATCCGAACCTGATCTTCCAAGCCTTCGAGGAATGTGACATCGACCTCTCCCGGTTCGCCGAGCTCGAGAACTGACCGTACGCCTGTCGGCCGGGGACCATCGGCTCAGCACAATCGGTAGGTGTCGGCGTCGGCGTCGTGATCGACGGCGCCATCGTCGCACAAGGCCACGAGATGGGACTGCACCGACGCTCCGGCCGCGCGATGCAGTCGTTCGTCGAGATCGACGTACAAGGCTGCGACGATCTCGGGAATCGACCGGCTTCCGAGGCGGAGCTGCTCGATGATCTGACGCTCGCGCTCTCGCCGGTGGGCGAGCAGCGCCTCGGCGAACCGCATCGGATCGTCGATCACCGGCCCGTGGGTCGGGAGGTACCGCTCGTCGGCGCGTTCGATGACCAGCTCCAGTGACCGGAGGTACTGACGCAGGTCACCCGCCGGCTGGGGAATGACCGTTGTCGACCAGCCCATGACGTGATCACCGGTGAACAGCGCCCGTTCCTCGACCAGGGCGAAGCAGAGGTGGTTGGAGATGTGGCCCGGGGTCGCGATCGCCTCGAGGGTGAACGAGGTGCCGTGCACACGGTCGCCATGATGCAGCTCGCGGTCGGCGAGGAAGTCGAAGTCACCCGGTTCCTCGCGAGCCATACCGTCGTCGGCCCCGCTCTCGTGGAGGTCGCCCCCGGTGTCCTCGGGCGGATGCGGACCGCAACCCACGATGGCGGCGCCGGTTTCCGATGCCAGGGCCCGGCTGGCCGGCGAGTGGTCCCGATGGGTGTGGGTGACGACGATGTGGCTCACGGTCTCGCCGGCAGTGGCGGCGAGGAGGGCATCGACGTGGGTGTTGTCGTCGGGTCCGGGATCGATGATGGCCACCTCGCCGTGGCCGACGATGTAGGTGCCGGTACCGGTGTAGGTGAACGGACCGGGGTTTGGTGCGATCACACGCCGGATCAGCGGCGAGACGGTGTCGCAACGACCGTGTTCGACGTCGGACCACGTGAGGAACTCGATGGCCACGGTCGGCTCAGAAGTCGACGGCGGTGACGCACACGTCGTCGCCCATCGGCAGCGACGCCGACAGGGCCGGCGAGGCCTCGCCCCACAGCTCGCCCAGCATGCCGCGCACCATGCCCCGGTCGACCGCACAGATGACCGGGTGTTCGATGGCCGCACCGCCGAAGGGGCAGTTCTCGCTGACGATGCGCAACTGGTCGCCGTCCTTCTCGGCGTGGGCCGAGAAGCCGTTGGCCGTCAGCGCATCGGCCACGGCGTGCAGCGAGGACCGGAACGAGCGGGAGATCTCACCTGCGCCGCCGAAGGACGCCGCCATGGTCTTGCCGTACTCGGCACCGACCTCTTCGGCCATGGCCTCGGCCTGTTCGGGCGGAAGCATCGCCAGCGCCCGGCCCAACAGGGTGACCAGAACATCGTGATGGGCGACTCGGAACTCGAGGTTCACGCCGCTGGTGGTGGCGCGGTAGCGCTTGGATGGCCGCCCGGCGCCCTGCCTCGGTGCCGTGTCGATGTCGAGATAGGCGCCGCCGGCGAGCTTGTCGAGGTGGTGGCGGGCCACGTTCGGATGCAGGTCGAACTGCTGGGCGGCCTCGGCCGCGGTGATGCCCTCGGGGTGCTCGGCGGCGAACAGGAAGATGTCGCGGCGCGTCGGATCGCCGAACGCAGAGGAGATCGCCGTGACCGCGCTGGCGAACTCGGTGGGCGTGAGGGGTGGCCGATCCACATCGGTAGTGTACGACCCACGGGTCTCGGCCAGAGCTCGTCCCCCCATCTGACCCAGGAGTGCCGCCATGGCCGCCACCACCGACCAGGTGATCGAAGCCCTGCGTCCGGTCCAGGATCCCGAGCTGAATCGCAGCATCGTCGACCTCGGCATGGTCCATGACGTATCGATCTCGGGAGCCACCGTCTCCCTCGAGGTCACCCTCACCATCTCGGGTTGCCCGCTGCGCAACGAGATCCAGACGCGGGTCACCGACGCCCTCACGGCCCTCGCCGACGTCACCGATGTCGACCTCCGGTTCGGTGTCATGACCGACGAACAGCGCGCCAAGGTGCGGGAGATGATGATCGGCGATCCTGCTGCGACCGCCGGCTCCCAGGACGGCCACGGGCACGCCGAGGGTCGGCTGATTCCCTTCGCCGATCCGGCGTCGCGGACCCGTTGTCTGCTGATCGCCTCGGGCAAGGGTGGCGTCGGCAAGTCGTCGGTCACCACCAACCTCGCCGTGTCTCTGGCCCAGCAGGGGCACAAGGTCGCGATCGTCGATGCCGACGTGTGGGGCTTCTCGATTCCGCGCATGTTGGGCGTCGACCGACCACCCGTGGTCATCGACGACATGCTGGTTCCCCCGCTCAGCCACGGCGTGAACGTGATCTCCATGGGCTTCTTCGCCCGTGAGGACCAGCCGGTCATCTGGCGCGGTCCCATGCTCCACAAGGCCCTCGAGCAGTTCCTGACCGACGTGTTCTGGGACGACCCCGACTTCCTCCTCGTCGACCTACCCCCCGGCACCGGCGACATCGCGCTGTCACTCGCCCAGTTCCTCCCGCGTGCCGAGGTCTATGTCGTCACCACGCCCCAGCCCGCGGCCCAACGGGTGGCCCAGCGCGCTGCGTTCATGGCCCAGAAGGTGAACCTCGAGGTCAAGGGCGTCATCGAGAACATGTCGTGGTTCACCGGCGACGACGGCACGCGGTACGACATTTTCGGCTCCGGCGGCGGCGACGACCTGGCCGAACGCCTCGACGTTCCCCTGCTCGGCAAGGTGCCCCTCGTGCCGGCACTGCGAGCGGGCAGCGACAGCGGTCTCCCCATCACGGTGACCGACCCCGGCGGCGAGGCCGCAACGATCTTCGCCCACATGGCTACGGTCATTGCCGACGAGTTGGCACCGACCCGTCGGTTCCATCCCGAGTTGAAGATCGTCTGAGCCTGGAGGCCGTCATGAACGTACGCATCGGAGTGCTGCACACCCCCAAAGAGCTCGAGGTCGAGATGGACCCCGAAACCGATTTCGGCAGTCTCCGCGACGACATCGACGCCGTGCTCGCCGGCGGCGAGGGCGTGCTCTGGCTCACCGACAAGCGCGATCGCCAGGTCGGGGTTCCCGTCGAGCGCATCGGTTGGGTCGACCTCACGCCCACGGCCGCATCCGGCCGCATCGGTTTCGGCGCCTGACCGACGGCTCGGCCGTCACTGCGTCCATGCTGCTCGACAAGCGCCTTCTGTTCGTCACCGGCAAGGGCGGCGTCGGCAAGACCACCATCGCGGCGGCGCTGGCCTTCCTCGCCGCCCGCGAGGGAAAGCGGACGCTCGTTTGCGAGGTCGATGCCACGGGTGGGCTGGCCGCAGCCTTCGAAACCACCCCGCTCAGCTTCGACGGTCGCGATGTTGCGCCCCGGCTCCACGCCATGGTCATGGACACCGAGGCTTCGCTGCGTGAGTACCTCAAGCTCCACGTACGCGTGCCGCTGATCGGACGCATCGGGCCGGTGGCCCGCAGCTTCGATTTCGTCGCCAATGCGGCGCCGGGCGTGAAAGAGATCCTCATCGTCGGCAAGCTCGCCTACGAGGTCCGCGAGGATCACTACGATCTCGTCGTGGTCGACGCCTCGGCCACCGGCCACATCATCGGCCAGCTCGCGGCCCCGGCGGCGATCAGGGATCTCGTGCAGGTCGGCCTGGTACGCCAGCAGACCGAGTGGATGCTCGACATCCTCACCGATCCGGCCCAGACCGGCGCCGTCGTGGTGGCCACGCCCGAAGAGATGCCGGTCACCGAGACCCTCGAGCTCATCGAGCAACTCGATGCCGAGACCTCGGTGGCGCTGGCCGGTGTGGTGATGAATCGGGTGCTGCCCGAGCTGTTCGGTCAGCGAGAGGAGGCCGTGTTCGACGCGCTCGTCGACCACCGCGACCGGCTCGTCGACGAGCTCGGTCCTGGTGCCGAGCCTGTCCTTGCCGGCGCCCAGCTCGCAGTTCGCCTCCGCCGCAGCCGTGCGGCGCACATCGCCCGACTTCGTGCCGGGCTCCCTTCGCAGGTTCCGCTGATGAACGTCCCGTTCCTGTTCACCCGCGCCCATGGCCTGCGCACCACCCACATGATCGGCGAGGCGCTCGCCGACGAGATCTTCACGGTATGAGCGCAGAAGCCTCCGCCTTCGAACGCCTTCTCGCCAGCCGCGAGATCGTGGTCGTGTGCGGGCCCGGAGGCGTCGGCAAGACCACGGTGGCTGCCTCGGCGGCGCTGATGGCCGCCTCCCAGCTGGGTGGGCGGGTGTTGGTGCTCACGGTCGACCCTGCTCGGCGCCTGGCCACCGCCCTCGGCGTCGGTGCCCTGGGCAATCAGGCGACCCGAGTTCCCGATGACGCGTTCGCGGCAATCGGCCTCGAGCCCAGAGGAGAGCTGTGGGCCGCCATGCTCGACACCAAGGCCTCGTGGGACGATCTGGTCCGGGCCCACGCTCCCGACGACGAAGTGCGCACGGCGATTCTCGACAATCCGCTGTACGAGAACATCACGGGCCGGTTCGTGCAGAGCCACGACTACATCGCGATGGAGCGTTTGCACGAGCTGCACGCAACCGGCGACTACGACCTCATCGTGGTCGACACGCCACCGTCGAGGAACGCCATCGACTTCCTCGAGGCGCCGCGGCGGATGGGGGACTTCTTCTCGAGTCGCCTTTTGCGCTGGCTCACCGTGCCGTATCGCTCCCGGATCGTCACGGTTGCATCGAGGCCGTTCTACACGGTGGCCGATCGGGTACTCGGGTCCGACTTCCTCCGCGATATCGCCGAGTTCTTCGTGCTGTTCCAGACGATGCACAAGGGGTTCGTCGAACGGGCAGGTGCCGTCGAACGAACGCTCGGAGACCGGCGCACCACCTTTGCGGTGGTGAGCACGCTCGAGTCGGCATCGGTTACCGAAGCCGAGTTCTTCATCGAGGCGCTGGCCGAGCGCGAGCTGCACCTGGGTGGCCTGGTCTTGAACCGGGTCCTGCCGGCAGTGCTGCGCCAGCGAGGCGGGGCGACGGCCGCCCGAGCCATGGTCAAGGACGCCCCGGACCTCGCCCGACGTCTGGCGCTGCCCGACATCGACCCACCGTCGCTGAGCGCGGTGCTCGCCGAGGTCGGCGAGAGCTACCTCAACTACCGGGTACCGGCAACGCGCGAGGCCGAGATGCTCGCCGAGCTGAGCTTCTCGGCCGACGCCACCGTGCAGATCCCCTTCTTCGAGGACGATGTCCACGATCTCGACGGCCTGCTCCGAATGGGCGAGGCGCTGTTCAGCGATCGGGCGGGCTGAGGCCCGCCTAGCATTCGCCGTGTGGCTTCACTCGCCGAGCTGGCCCGGCAGCACACCGATCTCGGCCCGGACCAGATCGCGCACCTGCAACGACTGACTCGCGCCTGGAATCTACTCGCCGACCTCTCCTTCGCCGACATCTTGTTGTTCGGCAAGGTCCGCGACCGGAGCGAGGCGTTCGTGATCCTCGATCAGGTGCGGCCGACGACGGGTCCGACGCTTTACCGCCACGATCGCATCGGCCAGATCGTCACCGACGACCGGCCGCTGCTCGCGTCGGCCTTCGCCACGGGCGAGGTCGTCGACGGCGGTCTCCTGTTCCGTGCCGAGTCGCCCCGTATCCGCGTCCTCGACATCCCGGTTCGACACGACGGCGAGCTCATCGGAGTGCTGTCCCGGCAGTTCTCCCCCGACATGCAGCGCTCGCCGGGTGACCTCGAGATCGCCTACTTCACGGCCTGTCGTCGACTCGATCGCATGGTCGCCGAGGGAGCATTCCCCTTCGCGGAACGGGCCGACGTCGACGAGATGCCCCGGGTGGGCGACGGGGTGCTCGTCATCGATTCGGAGCGGTGCATCGAGTTCGTCTCACCGAATGCACGGTCGACGTTGGTCGGCCTCGGCTACGACGGCGATCTCGAGGGCCGGAGCTTCGAGGCGATCGGGCTCGAGACGCCGGGAATCGATGAGGGTATGGCTGTCCTCTCGCCGGGTATCGACGAGCTCGAGGCCAGCGACGACTCGATTGCCCTCGTCCACTGCCTTCCCCTCGTCGAGTCGCAGCGCCTCACCGGCGGCCTCGTACTGGTTCGCGATGTCACCGACCTCCGGCGACGCGATCGCCTGCTCATGAGCAAGGACGCCTCGATCGCCGAGATCCACCATCGGGTGAAGAACAACCTCCAGACCATCTCGTCGCTGCTGCGGCTCCAGGGCCGTCGCCTGGCCGAGCCGGCGGCGAAACAGGCCATCGACGAGTCGGTGCGTCGCATCCAGTCGATCGCCGTGGTCCACGAGATCCTCTCCCAGGATCCCGGCGGCACCATGCCCTTCGCCGACATCCTGCGCAACCTGGTTCGACTGGTGGGCGAGGGTCTGGTCGGCCCGACCCACCCGGTCGAGTTCCACATCGAGGGCGACGCCGGCAAGCTCCGCTCCGAACAGTCGACGCAGCTCGCGATCGTGCTCACCGAACTTCTGCAGAACGCCGTGGAGCACACGTTCGTGGCACCGGGCATCGGCCGCGGTGTGGTGACCATCGTCTTGGCCAACGACGGCGAGCAGGTGAGCGTGAGCGTGAGCGACGACGGGCGGGGAGCCACCCCGCTGGCGACCGATTCGAACGGGCTGGGGATGACGATCGTGACCACCTTGGTCGAGTCGGAGCTCGACGGGACGGTGTCCTACCGCCCTGCGGGTGGTCCGCCGGATCGTCCTGGTACCCGCGTCGACATCACGTTCCCGTGTCGAGCCACCGACGGGGCCTAGACGGGGTCAGTTGCTTGCGGCGCGGCGCTGTCGCGCCAGTCGGCGCAGCGCCCGGCGTTCCTCCTCGGACGCGCCGCCCCAGACGCCGGAGTCCTGATTGGTCTCGAGCGCGAACTCGAGACACTCGACGCGGGCCATGCATTGATTGCACACCGCCTTGGCACTGGCGATCTGATCGACAGCAGATCCCGTGGTTCCCACCGGGAAGAACAGCTCCGGGTCGGTGTCTCGACAAGCCGAGACCTCTCGCCAGTCACCGGTCGTAACGGTGTGCGGGAAGGTGAGTGCCACAATGCCTCCTGTCTCACGTGGACGTCGTTGACCAGTTCTTGGATTGGATCAGCGCTCGCACCCCCGGAACGCCCGACCGGCGAAGAATCTACAGTCGCTGTGTCACATGTGCAAGGGGCTCTTTCCGACTCGAACGCATAGTGTGAGCCGTCATGACCAACCTGATCGCCCATCGGGGCTATGCGGTCGAGGCGCGCGAGAACACCCTTGCGGCCTATGCCGCCGCCGCTCGATCAGGAGCCGACTGGATCGAGCTCGACGTGCGTCGCACTCGCGACGATGTGCTCGTGGTGCACCACGACGCTCACCTCGCCGACGGTCGGGTGATCGTGGGTCTGATCGCCGACGAGCTCCCCTATGACGTTCCCACCCTCGTCGATGTCTTCGAGGCGTGCCCGAACCTCGGCATCAACGTCGAGATCAAGAACTCCCCCGGGTGACCCCGACTACGACGAGGCCCACCTCTCATCGATAGCGGTTGCAGGGCTGGTGGCGGCCTACCGGTCGTCGTCGGACGTGCTCGTCACGTCGTTCAATCCCGATTCGGTCGACCAGATCCAAGCCGTCGACCCCTCGATTCCGGTGGGGTTGGTCACCTTCGACGCACTCGATCCGCTCCAGCTCGTCGAGCGGGCTTAGGCTCGGGGCCACGCCGCGATTCTGCCGTTCCGGACGCTGACCACGACGCGGTTGGTGGACGCGAGCCCACGCATCGGGCATCGCCGTCAACGTCTGGACGGTGAACGACGACGACAGCCTCGACCGCATGCTCGACCTCGGTGTCGACGGCATCATCACCGACCGCGTCGATCTCGCACGCGCCGCCATCGACCGACGCTGATCAGCCCGGTCGCCGGTAGCTCGGGCATGACATCGTCGTACAGCCAGGTTTCGATGAGCGGTCGAAGCGTCTGACCGCTTGCTCGCTTCGGCCAGCTCGACGAAGTCCTCGGTGGTGGCGGTCGCTCCGCCGAAACGCTCGGTCCAGCCCCGCAGGATGTCGAAGAACGCGTCGTCGCCGACGGTGAGCCGGATCGCGTGCAGGGTGAGTGCGCCGCGGAAGTAGATGCTCGGTGAGAAGAGGTTGGTGGGATCGGGCCGGCCAGGAGGAGCGAGGGGAAAGCCGCCGCCGACGATCAACGGGCCGATCTGATCACGCGTGAACCTGCCGTCGTGCTCGAACCAGAGGAACTCGGCGTAGGTGGCGAAGCCCTCGTTCAGCCACAGATCGCCCAGTCGGCGAGCCCGACGCTGTCGCCGAACCACTGATGGGCGAGCTCGTGCACGACGATGTTGGTGACCAGCCCGGTGCCCGCGAGCGTGTCGGAGCCGAAGACCGTCAGCGTCTGCGTTTCGATGCGCCGCGCCGAAGGGGGTATCGACGACGAGGTGGCCGTAGACGGCGAACGGGAACGGTCCGAACGCCGAGTTGAAGTACTCGAGCACCTCGGGCAGCCGCTCGGTGTCGGCCCGAGCCCGCTCGGTCAGCTCGCTGGCGAAGGCATGTCGCAGGAGCACGCCGTCGACGGTTCCCTGCTCGACGAAGGTGAGATCGTCGATGGCGAGGGTCACGAGATAGCTCGCCGATCGGGCAGCGGCCGCTTCGTAGCGCCATGTGGTGGTGCCGTCATCATCCGTATCGCCGCGTGACACGAGGATCCCGTTCGAGACCACGGCGAGGTCGTCGGGGGCGGTGACGGTGATCGTGTAGCTCGCCCGGTCGGAGGGATGGTCGTTCACCGGGAACCAGCCCGAGGCTCCTGTTGGTTCGCCGGCGACGAAGATGCCACCCTCGCTCGGCGTCCACCCGTTCACCGGGCTCGTCTCGTCGACGGCCACCGGGGCCGGGGCACCCGAGTAGTCGACGACCGTGACGAACTCGGTGGCGCTCGGCAGCGGCTCGGCCGGAACGATCGTCAGCTCTGAGCCCGATCGCTCGAAGCCCGCCGCCCGACCGTCGACACGCACCGCCGACACTTCGAGACCGGAGAGGTCGAGATTGAACGAGACGAGATCGTCGGTCGTTTCGGCCGCGATCCGTCGCACGAGCCACGATCGAGCCCGGGCCGTTCAGGTCGTCGGGGGTGAAGTGGATGTCCAGGTCGTAGTGCCTGACGTCGTACCCGCTGTTGCCCAGCTGCGGGTACAGCGAATCGCCGACCCCGTCGAGCCCGACAACGCCGGCCGGTTCACCGGCGGCGGTCGCCTCGGATCGGGCTTCGGGGACCACGGCCGAAGGTGGCGGGAGTGACCCGTCGAGCGCGACCGGCGGCGTGGGTGCCACCGACGGAGCCCCTTCGAGCTGCACGTCGGCCACGCCCGAGCACCCGGCGAGCACGAGCGCGCCGACGACGATCGAGGCGATGTCGCGGAGGGAGGCCATGGTGCTCAGTATGGGTGCCCGGACCTGACAAGAACCGTCAGTAGGCGCCAGGCTCGACCAGCAACAGCTTCTCTGGCTCGTGTCGGAGCCGCAGCGTGCGAACCGTGCCCAGGAAGTCGCCGTCGACCTGATACGGGAACGGTGCGTGGCCGACCACCTCGAACTCGGTGAGATCGGTCCGATAGTCGACGACGTTGCTGGTTCGGATCTTGTCGGGCGAGAACAATCCCCAGGCCAGGACGGGAAGGAACCGGTGGAGCTTGAGCGACCGGACGGTGAGCGCGGCGAGGCCGCGATCGAGGGTGGCCTCGGGCGCTATGTCGAAGGGACGCGAACCCACGAACGTGTAGGGATTGGTGTTGAGGCAGATGGTGAAATAGCCGTCGGTCACCGAGGTGCCGTCGGGGAAGTTGATGGTGAAGCGCGGCTTCGACCGGTCGTAGTGACGCAGGTAGGTCGTGACCGCCGCCCACGCGAACAACGCATGGTTCGCGTAGCGCTTCAGGTCGCCTCGCCGCTCGACCTGTTCGACCACTGCAGCGTCGAACCCGATGCCGGTGTGGAACAGGAAGTAGCGGCGATTCACCGAGCCGAGCCCGATCCGCCGAATCCGACCGGCGGCGATGGCGCCGAGGGTTTCGCGGTGGCCTCGACCGGCTCGTCGGGGAGTCCGAGGGTACGGGCGAAGACGTTCGTCGAGCCGCCGGGGAGACAGGCAAGGGCAGTGTCGGTACCCGCCAGCCCGTTGGCGGCCTCGTTCAGTGTGCCGTCGCCACCGAGCACCACGACGATGTCGACGCTGCTGTCGGCCGCGGACTGGGCCAGCCGGGTGGCGTGGCCCCGGCGACGGGTCTCGGCGACGGTGACATCGTGATCCGCAGCGAGGGCCTGTTCGATGATCACGCGAGCCCGCGGCGTGACCGACGAGGCCGTGGGATTGGCGATGAGCAGGAGACGCACCGGCGCAACGCTACCGAGACGGGCTGGGCCGTGCGCTGGAAGCCCCAAGTTACCGATGGGTTGGCAACCGGGTGGATTGCACTCCAGACTGTCGGGATGAAGATCGCCGTGTGTGTGAAGCAGATTCCCGACCCCGCCGATCCGGGTGAGCTCGACCCCGAGACCCACGCCCTGAAGCGCGACATGAAGCTGATCCTCGACGAGTCCGACAGCTACGGCGTGGAAATGGCGCTGCAGCTGGCCGAGGCCGCAGGTGGTGGCGATGTCGTGCTCGTGTCGATGGCGCCGCACAACGAGACCAACGGGCTGCGGACCGCTCTCGCAATGGGCGCAGCCGAGGCCATCCTCGTGAGCGACGACGTTCTGGCCGGGACCGACGCGCTGGGTACCGCCAAGGTGCTCGCCAAAGCCATCGAGCGGGTCGAGGCCGACCTGGTCATGACCGGCACCGAGTCGAGCGACGGGTACACGGGCACCGTGCCCGAGCAGGTCGCCGAGCTGTTGGGCCTGCCGTCGGTGACCTTCGCGAAGTCCGTCGAGATCGTCGATGGCGTCGTCAAGGCGCAGCGACAGACCGAAGCCGGCTACGACGACATCGAGTGTCCGCTCCCTGCTCTGGTGTCGGTCACCGCCGGCGTGGTCGAGCCGCGGTACCCCTCGTTCAAGGGCATCATGGCGGCCAAGGGGAAACCGGTCGCCGAGCTCAGCGTCGCCGATCTCGGTATCGACGCTGGTTCGGTCGGCTGGGCCGGAGGAGGCCAGGCGATCGTCGAGGTGGCGACGGCGCCCGAGCGGGAGGCCGGCGAGATCATCGAGGACGAGGGCAGCGGGTACGAGCGCATCGTGGCCTATCTCGAGCAACTCAAGGTCCTGTAGGAGGCCGCCATGGAAAAGATCTGGG
The DNA here is from genome assembly GCA_963700995.1 of uncultured Acidimicrobiales bacterium. Taxonomy (GTDB): domain Bacteria; phylum Actinomycetota; class Acidimicrobiia; order Acidimicrobiales; family JAHEJN01; genus JAHEJN01. Next base: position 138,242 of record CAVOZP010000003.1, on the reverse strand, counting down.
TTCACGCAGAAGCAGCTGATGGCAAGGTCGCCTCGATCACCCTCGAGATGCTGGCCAAAGCCCGCACGCTGGCCGACACGGTCGAGTGCTTCGTGGCCGGTGACGGTGAGGCTGTTGCCGCCACTCTCGGTGAGCACGGCGCCTCGGCGGTTCATGCCACGGGAGCGCTCGCGGGAGGTCTGGTCGGCCCGGCGCTCGCCGGTGCTCTCGCCGACGCGATCGCCGCCGGCACGGCACCGCGGGCCATCTTGTTGGGCACCACCAAGGACGGTCGCGACGTCGCCGGTCGCCTGTCGGTGAGGCTCGATGCACCGGTGATCACCAATGTGGTCGATCTCACCCTCGACGGCGACACCCTGGTGGGTACCGAGCCCATCTTCGGTGGCACGGTCAACGTGAACACCCGCTTCGACACCGACAAGCCGGGTATCTTCCTGGTCCGCCCCAAGTCCTTCGTCGCTGAGCCGAGCGGTGGCGGCGTGGCGGCGGTTCACCCGCTCGCGGTACCCGACCTCGGCGCCACCGGTGGCGCACGGGTCGTCAACGTGCACATCGAGGAGACCGAAGGACCCAAACTCGACGAGGCCGGGGTGGTCGTGGCCGGGGGCCGGGGGCTCGGCGATGCCGAGAAGTTCCAGATGGTCGACCAGCTCGCCAAAGCACTCGGTGGCGCGGCCGGTGCCACCCGGGCAATCGTCGACGCCGGTTGGGTGCCCTACAGCCTGCAGGTCGGTCAGACCGGCAAGGTCGTGAAGCCCGATGTGTACATCGCCGCCGGCATCTCGGGTGCCACCCAGCACATGGTGGGCATGAAGGGCTCCAAACACATCATCGCCATCAACAAGGATGCCGAGGCCCCGATCTTCGGCGTGGCCGATCTCGGCATCGTGGGCGACGTGCACAAGGTGCTTCCGCAACTGCTCGAAGCGCTCGCGGCCCGAGGATGACACCGCGGCGGGTCTGCCTACACTGAGACCGTGGCCGTCGTGATGAGCCTCGTCGCCCTGCTCTTGGTCGTCGGTATCTGCGCGATCGGAATGCGGTGGCTCGTGGCGCGGGTGCACGGCCACGGTGACATCGACGCCGAGCTCCGGTCGTTGACCGACGACGAGCGGTGCTTCGAGTGCAGCGGTTCGGGCGCGACCCGTTCCCGGGGTGGGTTGCGGCCGTGTCCCGTCTGCGAGGGCACCGGCACACTCCGGGCGCCGTTCTGAGCGACGGTCAGAGCAGCGGCCAGGGATGGCGCCGACCCGTCGGATCGGTGGGGAAGTGACCGGCATCGAGCACCGAACGTGCCCGGGTCAGGGTGGCGTCGCGTTCGAGAGGATCGAGCAGTGCCCTCAGCTCGTCGGCGAGGCCGCCTTCCACGAGCGCCATGACGTCGTCGAGAATGGCGTTGGGGATCGCTTCGCCCGCCCACTCCCAGATCACCGTCCGGAGCTTGAACTCCTGGTGGAACGTGAGACCGTTGTCGATCGCCCACACCCGGCCCTTGGTGTCGACCAGGCAGTGTCCACCCTTGCGGTCGGTGCTGTTGGCGATGATGTCGAGCACGCAGAGTCGCTGAAGCGGTTCGACGTGAGAACCGACCTCGGCGATGGTGAAGTAGTGCTCGTCGTAGTCGGTCGGTACGAACAACTGGAGCGAGCCGATGCCCAGGGGGCCGTCACGCTCGACGGTGGCGGGAACGAGATCCCAGCCCAGCTGGTGGGAGAGCTCATAGGTGGCCACCTCGCGTCGGTGGAGGCCCGACGGGAAGTCCCACAGCGGGCGTTCGGTCTGGGCCGGCTTGTAGATGCCCTGAGCGGGTACCTCGTCGTTTCCGACCACCAGGTCGACCAGGAAGGTGCCGTTGCTGCTCCACGGCATGCGACCGAGGATGTCGATGTCGGCCGTGCGCAGCAGCGCGACGGCGTCGGTCTCGGGAATGGGCCCTCGTTCTCGAACCGGTGATTCGTCATTCACGGCAGTATCAGTTGTGGCACGAGCACCACGAGCCGTCGCCGTCGAGCGGGCGGCCGCAGTACGGGCAGGGAGGTCGTCCGGCGGCCGCGAGCTCGCGAGCCTGGAGGATGAAGGCAGCTACGAGGGGGCGGCTGATCCGGAAGCGGACCGTTCCCTGGTCGACGTCGGGGGCATCGTCGTTCTCGTCGGCGTCGAGAAGTTCGTCGGCCCACAGCACCACTCGGTCGTCGGACTCGGCGTAGGCCACGCCGATGTTGCCCACCACCCATTCGGCGATGACCGGCTCGATGAGGTCGGACTCGACGGTGGCCACTTCGCTGGGCTGGGGCAGGTCGTCGAGCACCCCGGCGAGGTAGTCGGCCAGCGCCAGAACCTGCTGCTTCTCGAGCCGCAGGCTCACGATCTCGGCGCCGTCGACCGCCTGGATGTAGAAAACGCGCTGGCCTCGTGGGCCGATCGTGCCCGCCGTGAAGCGATCGACGTCGTCGAGCTCGAAGGAGTTCCCCATGGCGCTACGAGGGCACCAGATCGGTGAGCGATCCGGTGGAGTTCTGGGCGAGAACGACGGGACCGCTGCTGGTGTAGGTGACCGCGCTGATCGAGCACGGGCTCACCACGATCCGCTGGAACAGGTCGAGATGGGTTCCGAGGGCGTCGGCGAGGGCCGCCTTGATGGTGTCGGCGTGGGAGACGGCGACGATGACCTGGCCGGGGTGAGCAGCGACAAGGCGATACACGGCGCTCACCATGCGGGTCTGCATCTCGCTGAACGACTCGCCCTTGGGAAAGCGGAATCCCGTGGGGTGCCGTTGCACGGTGTTCCAGGCCGGGAGCTTCCGGAGCTCGGACAGGTTGCGTCCGGTCCATGTGCCGAAGTCGCACTCGATCAGGCCACGTTCGGTGCGCACCCGCAACTTGAGGGCCTTGGCGATCGGAGCGGCGGTCTGCTTCGTGCGTTCCATGGGCGACGCGTAGACGGCTGCGACCTGCGACAGCGCGGCGATGCGCTGCGCTGCGGCCTCGGCCTGTTCGAGGCCGGCGTCGGCGAGATGGAGGCCGGGTGCTCGACCGGGCAGAACGGCGCCGGTCGTGGGGGTCTTGCCGTGCCGGACGAACAGCACGGTGGTGGGCTTGGGAGCCTCAGACTTCTTCTTCGGGCGACTCGCCATGGTCGGGAACCCTATCGGGAGGGGTGCCGGAGACGGCCGGCGGACGGGGGTGTGCGAGTCCGGCGGCGAGGGCTTCGGCTCTGGTGTGGATGGCGCGTACGGACCCCGCGAAATCGTCGCTCAGTGTCGGGACGTCCCATTCGGTGATGTCGGGGGTGCCCGGAATCGATGCGTGATCACAACCGATGCTCACGACGATGTCGGCAGCCTCGACGTCGATGTCGGCGACCAGCTTCGGCTGCCAACCGATGCGGAATCCCTGCGATTCGAGCTCCGCTTCGACGGGAGCCATGTTGACGTCGTCGGGCTCGGGGCCGGCCACGGCGATTGCGACGTCGAGGCCGGCCCTGGCGGCCGCGGCGCGGAAGTACGTGGCGGCAAGCAGACTCTTCCCTGCGGCGTGGGGACACAGGAACAGCACTCTGGTGGTCATGGTCTGGCTCCGTGATCGTGGTCTAGGCGAGGACGAACTGGTAGGCGATCCCCGCCGCTGCAGCCGCAGCAACCACCTTCACTGCAGGGACGCGAAAGCCGAAGATGGCGAGCCCGGCGAGCGCAGCTATGCCGAGCGCGGCCCAATCGAGCGAGGCGACGTCGGGTCGGTAGAAGAGCGCTCCGAAGAGACGCTCTTCGTCGACAGTGTCGAAGAGTGTGAAGAGCGCGAACCAGATGGCGAGGTTCAAGACCACACCGACCACCGCGGCGGTGACGGTGGACAGGGCCGAGGTGAGTGCGGGCTTGTCGCGGAGATGCTCGATGAAGGGGGCGCCGAGGAAGATCCAGAGAAACGACGGCACGAAGGTCACCCACGTGGCGATCACCGCACCGAACGCGCCGGCTTGCAGCGGCGACAGCGAGCCGGGGTCGCGGTACGGGCCCATGAAGCCGACGAACTGCACCACCTGGATCAGCGGCCCGGGCGTGGTCTCGGCCATCCCGAGTCCCGACACCATCTCGTCGGGCTCGAGCCACCCGAAGGTGGTGACCGACGCCTGGGAGATGTAGGCCAGCACCGAGTAGGCCCCGCCGAAGGTCAGTACTGCGGCGGTCGAGAAGAACCAGGCCACATCAACGAACACCGAACCGCGGCCGAGGACGACGAGGAGAACGAGGATCGGGCCGAACCACAGCCCGAGTCCGACCGAGAGCACGCGTATGGCTCTCCCCAGTGAGGGTCGCCCGACCGAGACGTCCTGATCGCCGACGAGGACGTCGGCGTCGTCGACCGCCATCGTCTCGTCGTGTCCGCGGAGGAGGTTGAACACCTCCGGCCATCGACGGCCCCCGGAGTAGCCGATGGCCGCCGCAACCGCCACGATCAGGGGGAAGGGCAGCTCGAACACGAAGACGGCAACGAACGCCGAGAGGGCGACGGCCAACATCGTTCTGTTCTTGATGACCCGTCGGCCGATGCGCACGACGGCGCTTGCCACCACGGCGATCACTGCGGCGGAGATACCGAAGAACAGGCCCGTGACCCACGTGAGGTCGCCGTAGGCTGCGAAGAGGACGCTGAGCGCCATGATCGACACGAATCCCGGCACGATGAACAAGGCGCCGGCGAAGAGCCCCCCGGTGGGTCCGCGCAGCAACCACCCGAGGTACGTGGCGAGCTGCTGGGCCTCGGGGCCGGGCAACAACATGCAGTAGTTGAGTGCATGCAGGAATCGTCGTTCGCCGACCCACCGACGGCGAACGACGATCTCTTCGTGCATCACGGCGATCTGTCCCGCCGGGCCACCGAAACTGTTCGCGGCGACCGCGCCCCACGCTCCGACCCACTCCTTGCGGGAGATCATCGCACCGGGCGGCCGGTCCCGGGTCGGCTTGAAATGTAACAATGGTTGCGTCACGAGATGATGGTACTGTTGAAACCATGGTTACGCAAGAGGACTCGGCGCAATCGAATCAGGAATGGGTGCTGCTCAGCTATCGCATCCCGAGGGAGCCGTCGACGCCGCGAATCGCCGTGTGGCGCAAGCTCAAGGATCTCGGTGTCGCCCAGGTCGGTGACGGGCTCGTCGGCCTGCCCCACGACGCCCGCACGAGAGAGCATCTCGACTGGATCGCGGCACGCGTCGCCGAAGCCGACGGTGAGGCCATCGTGTGGGTCGCCACACCGGCCACCCGTCGTGACAGCGCCGCCTTGGCTCGACAGATGCGCGACGCACGTTCCGAGGAGTATCAGGCGCTCGTCGCGGAGATCACCGAGCACGGCGACGATGCCGATCGCCGCACAGTGGCACGGTGGCGACGAGCACTGCGTCGCATCGATCGGCGCGACTACTTCCGGTCGCCGGGGCGCGACCGAGCGCGACTGGAGATCGAGCGTGTTGCAGCCGCCCACCCGGCCGAGACCCGGCGATGAGATGGGCGACCCGGCGGGGAATCCACGTCGATCGAGCGGCGTCGGCATGGCTCATCGCCACCCATGTCGACCCCGAAGCGACCTTCGTGTACGTCGATGATCCCGACGACGTTCCCGACGACGCCACGGCCTTCGACATGGTCGGCTGCGCGCTCACCCACCACGGCGACGACGTGACGTTCGAGACGATCCTTCGCCGGTACGAGCTCATCGACCCCGTGCTGTGGCGGTTGGCCGAGATCGTGCACCAGGCCGATGTCGAGGACGACAGGTTCGACGCGCCCGAAGCGGCCGGCCTCGACGCCATCATCCGAGCCCTCGGCCTCGACCACTCCGACGAAGAGGTCCGTGCCTTGACCGGCATCGTGCTCACGAGCCTGTATCGGTACCTGCGACGGGAGACGCTCGGCAGCGGCGCCTGAGCGGTTCGGGCCAGGCGTAGGGTGGCGCCGTGGCCGCAGACCGTCCCGCCGACCGGCTCGAGGCCCTGGCCGTCGAGGTCGCAGAGTGTCGACGATGCCCGCGCCTGGTCGACTGGCGCGAGCAGGTCGCACGCGACAAGCGGGCTGCGTTCCGTGACGAGGAGTACTGGGGCCGGGGGGTTCCGGGCTTCGGGGATCCTGGCGCCCGTGTGCTCGTCGTGGGCCTGGCCCCGGCGGCCCACGGAGCAAACCGCACCGGCCGCATGTTCACCGGCGATCGCAGCGGCGATTGGCTCTACCGGGCCCTCCATCGGGCCGGGTATGCCAACCAACCCGAGGCCCGCGATCGCAGCGACGGCCTCCGGCTCGACGGTGCCTTCGTCACCTCGCCGGTGAAGTGTGCGCCACCGGCGAACAAGCCCACACCCGATGAGCGGGCGAACTGCCGTCGGTTTTTCGAACGGGAGCTTCACCTCCTCGCTGACGTGCAAGTCGTCATCGCCCTCGGTGCCATCGGCTACACGGCGGTGTGTGTCGAGCTCGGCATCGCGCCACGCCCGAAGTTCGCCCACGGCCTGGAGGTTCCGATTCCCGGAGAGCGTGACCAGGTGCTCCTGTGCAGCTATCACGTGAGCCAGCAGAACACCTTCACGGGCCGACTCACCGAGGCCATGCTCGATGCCGTGTTCGCCCGTGCCCGTCAACTCACGGCCTGACGCTTGTAGCCTCATCTGCTGTGAAGACCCGTCTGTCATCCCTCGTGATCGTGCTCGCCCTGCTCGGCGGTGCGTGTGCTGCGTCGGGCGAACCCGACGACTACGACGAGGCAGTGCGCGACAACTTCATCGAGGCGTGCGTCGCATCGGGGGAGCAGACCCAGCAGCTCGAAGCGGCGCTGCAGTCGACGTGCAGCTGTGCCTACGACGAGTTCGTGGCCAACGTGCCCTACGACGAGTTCAAGGCGTTCGACGACACGCTGCGGGAGGACATCGACACGCCGTTCCCCGAGGAGTACGCGAAGTTCTTCGCCGACTGCATTCGCGAGTCGGCCTGAGCAGCCGACGCCGGCGGCCTCACTTCTTGGTCGGAAGCCCCAGGCGTACCGGCTCGGCCGCCCACTCGGGCCAGCGTTCGCGGCTTTTGGCGGCCAACCGATTCATCAACGCAATGGCGCCGGGGTCGGCGTCGCCGGGCCGAGTCTCGATGACACCGTCGTCGATCATCGCCTCGATGACCGCCCGCCCGAGGTCGGTACGAACGATGGTCAGGGTCCAGTCGGTGGCGTCGCCGATGCCACCCGTGGAGATGTCGGCGTGTTCGGCCGCGAAATCGGGGCAGTGATTGCACCCCTCGCGGGTCCACGCGTGACACTCCCTCAGGTTGATTTCGTGGTAGTCGCCGTTGCGCATCCACACCTGGAACACGCCCTTGATGTTCATCTTCACGATGTCTTCACGACGAAGCCCGTACTTCAGCTCGAACAGCTCGGCGAAGAGCGAGTCGTCGAAGCTCTTCGAGCAGAGGAGCCCGATGTTGAGCTTGATGGGCTTGCCGACCTTGCCCACCTTGCGATGCCACATCACCGGGCCGATGGAGGTCTGACAGCTCATGCCCACGAGGGCGAGCGCCTCCAGACCGGCGGCCATCGCATCGTCGTAGGCGAGGGTGTTGGCCGAATAGGTGTACCGGCTCCCGGAACCAGCGAGGACCTGGTCGCGATCGGTGGCCAGGCCGGGCACCGCCTTCCAGCCGCCTTTGTCGCCTCCTTCGAGGAATGACGTGAGCGCGCCGTCGATCACCTGATTCTCCAGGCACCAGATGAGGATGGCCGACACGAGCCCGCCGTCCTGGCCGAGCTCGTAGACGAAGTCGTCGCTGGCCCGACACAAGAGGATGTCCTTGTAGATGCCCGCTGGCTCGTCGTCGCCTCGTGTGCGGGCGAACAGATGCTCGTCGGCCTCGGTCTCCCAGTCGCGAACGCGGGCACGCTCTCGTGCAGGAGGTGCAGCCCTTCTGGCCGTGGCCGCAATCGGTGGGGCCGAGCTCGTCCTCGAGGTGGAACGGCTTGTACTGGCCCGGTTCGTGCTTGTAGCCGATCACATCGTGGGGGCAGGCGATGACGCATCCGGCACAGCCGGTACAGAGCCCGGAGGTGATCACCTCCTCGAACAACTCCTTCCACTGGAACGTCCATCGTTCTCTCTTGGGCGACGTTGCCTCGGACGACGCAGGAGCGGCGACCATGTCAGCTCCTCAGCCAGTTGCTCACGCCCTGGAAGAGGCGGCGACGGCTGACGAGGGTCGGGTCGGCCGGCGCGGCAGCCGTTGTCGGTGCGGGCGGGGTCGGCGGCGCCTGGCTGGTCTCGAGCTCGGCCGCCAGACGTTCGGCCTCGGCCTCGGCCAGTCGGCGCCGCTCGGCCTGGAACTCGGCCACGGCCTCGGCTCGGGCGGCGCGTTCTCGGGCCTCGGCCAACGCCTGGCCCGCTTCATGGATGTTGCCGAGCTGGTCGAGCACGCGGTTCCACGCCTCGACCGGAACGAGCATTGACCCCGCGGGCACGACCGTTGCCGAATCGGGCGAGGAGGAGGAGCCGGTCTCGGCAGCCTCTTCGTTGGTTGGCATCTTGGTCGGGCCCGCCGTCGGTGGCGACGGGATGAAGGGCCCGGGCGTGATGGCCGAGGCGACCTTGCCGATCTCTCGTCCGGTGTCGACCACCCGTCCCATGGTGCGGGCGCCGAACGCGAGCAAGCGCATGGCGTCGGGGTTCGACAGCACGGCGAGGAGGTCCTCTTGCGGGGATGGCTTTCGTTCTTCGGAGCCGCTCACGGCCGCGACGTTAGCGGCTCACGTCGACGACGATGCGGCCGGCCACCTCACCGCGCAAGAACCGCGGCGCCGCGGCCTCGACCTCGCCGAGACCGATCTCGGTCGTCATCGAACCGAGCGCGGTGCGGTCGAGGTCGGTGGCCAGCCGCGCGTACGCCAGTTCGCGTCGGGCCGTCGGCTCGTGAACCGAATCGATCCCCACCAGGGTCACCCCGCGCAGGATGAACGGCGCCACGGTCGTCGGCAGGTCCATGCTCGCCGCCAGACCGCATGCGGCCACACAGCCCCGGGGCTGCACCTGGGCGAGCAGGTTGGCGAGGATCTGTCCGCCGACCGCATCGATCACACCCGCCCACACTGCACGGGCAAGGGCCCGGCCGGGCTCCTCGAGGGTGGAACGATCGATCAGCTCGACGGCACCGAGGCTGCGCAGGTAGTCGCCCTGGGCGTCAGGTCGACCCGTGACGGCATGCACCTCGTACCCCAGACCCGACAGCAGGTTCACCGACACGCTGCCCACACCCCCGGCTGCTCCGGTGACCGCCACGGGCCCCGACTCGGGGGTGACGCCGTGATCCTCCAAGGCGAGCACACACAGCATGGCGGTGTACCCGGCGGTGCCGATCGCCATCGCCTCCCTGGTCGACAGCGCGTCGGGGAGCTTCACCAGTAGGTCGCCGTCGATTCGGGTCCGGGTGGTGAGCCCACCCCAGCGCTGCTCGCCGACATCCCAGCCGTTGAGTACCACCCGGTCGCCGACCGCGAATCTGTCGCCGCCGCCGGCCGAGACGGTCCCGGCGAAGTCCACACCGGGGACCATGGGCCAGGTTCGGACGACGGGTGACGTGTTGGTGATCGCCAGGGCGTCCTTGTAGTTCAGGGTGGAGTACTCGATGTCGACGGTCACGTCGCCATCGGGTAGTCGGTCATCGGTGAGCTCGGTCAGCGAGCACGTGACGGCCTCGTCGGTCCTCTCGAGCAGGAGGGCGCGGATCATCGGGGGTCTCCGTTGGTGGTGGACGGTCAGTGCGGGGAGCTGTCGGTCGCGACGTCGTCATCCTCGACGAAGTCGGCCTCGTACAGGTCGGGTTCGAGGTAGATCATTCGGGCAATCGGGACAGCCGCTCGGGCTCGCGACTCGGCGGCGTCGATGGCATCGGCCAGCTGCGACGTGGTGAGCCCTCGGCGAAAGCTCACCTTGGCCGCCACGAGCAGCTCCTCGGGGCCGATGTGCTGGGTCCGCATGTGGATCAGACGGTCGACATCGTCGCTGTCCTCGATCTCGCGCCGAAGGAGGGCGACCTGTTCGGGCACGGCGCCCTCCCCGATGAGCAAGCTCTTCATCTCGAACGCCAGGATGACGGCGATCACACCGAGCAGGATGCCGATCGACAGCGTGCCGATGCCGTCCCAGACGGGATCGTCGGTGATCGACGACAGCATGATCGCAACCAGGGCGAGAACGAGCCCGATGAGGGCACCCAGGTCCTCGAGCAGTACCACCGGAAGCTCGGGAGTGCGCGAGTGGCGGACGAACTGGCTCCAGCTGGCGTCGCCTCGCACCCGGTCCGACTCGACCACGGCGGTGCGGAACGAGAACGACTCGAGCACGATGGCCAGGATCAGGATGCCGATGGCCCAGCCGAGGCTGTCGAGCTCGTGGGGATGACGGATCTTTTCGATGCCCTCGAAGATCGCGAACAGCGAACCGAGCGAGAACAGGACGAGGGCGACGACGAAGGACCAGAAGAACCGTTCCCGTCCGAAGCCGAACGGATGCTCGGGAGTAGCGGTGCGGGTCGCCTGCCTGCCTCCCCACAACAACAGCGCCTGGTTGCCGGTGTCGGCTCCCGAGTGCACCGACTCGGCGAGCATCGAGGATGACCCGGTGATGAGGAAACCGATGAACTTGGCGATGGTGATGCCGAAGTTGGCCAGGAGGGCAGCCAAGATCGCACGCTTCGAACCACCGGCAGACATTGCCCTTGGTATAGCCCAAACCGGTGGTCGACCGATCGAACTAGCCTGCGGGAATGGACAACGACGACACCATTCGGGTCACCGCGGGCGACGGACCGCGCGCCACCATCACCCTGGCCAACCCCGCCGCTCGCAACGCGCTGGGGCTGCACACCATGCTGGAGCTCATCAAGGTGCTCGACGAGATCGGCACCGACCGATCGGTGCAGGTCGTGGTGATCGACCACGAGGGGCCGGCGTTCTCGGCCGGTCACAACATGAAGGAGATGATCGACCGCCCTGTCGAGTTCTACGATCAGCTGTTCGCGGTGTGCACCGATCTCATGAAGGCCGTCCACCGGCTGCCGCAGCCGGTGATCGCAGCGGTCGACGGCGTGGCCACGGCGGCCGGCTGTCAGCTCGTTGCCACGTGCGATCTCGCCGTGGCCACCGACCGTTCGCGGTTCGCCACGCCTGGGGTTCGCATCGGGCTCTTCTGCTCGACACCCATGGTCCCCATCGTCCGTGCCGTCGGCCGCAAGCGGGCCATGGAGCTGTTGCTCACCGGTGAGTCCGTCGACGCCGCCACCGCCGCCGACTGGGGTCTGGTCAACCGGGTGGTGGCGCCGGAGGATCTTGCGGCCGAGGTGGACCGTCTGGTCGACTCGATCACCCGTTTCAGCCCGTCGACCATCGCCATCGGCAAGGAAGCCTTCTATCGCCAGGATGGCCTCCACGAGGACGATGCCTACGAGCTCACCCGCACGGTCATGGCCGCCAATGCCGGCGACGAAACAGCCCAGGAGGGTATGAGCGCGTTCCTCGACAAGCGTCCTCCGAAGTGGCCGACCTAGTCTCGCCTCCCCGTCGCCGCTGTCGCAGGAGCAGTCATGAAGATCGCAGGATCGGTCATCGTCGTCACCGGAGCCGCCGGCGGCATCGGTGAGGCGATGGCCCGTCGCTTCGCGGCCGACGGGGCGGCCGCGCTCGTGCTCGTCGATTTCGACCGGACTCGGCTCGAGGCTGTGGCCGAGAGCCTCGGTGCGCTGGCCATCGTTGCCGATCTGCGTCATCAGTCCGAGGTCGAGCGGGTGGTGGCCGAGACCGAGGCGGCACTGGGTGTCATCGACATCTTCTGCTCGAACGCCGGGATCTTGGTGCTCGGGGGGGCAGAGGTGCCTTCCGACGAGTGGCAGCGCATCTGGGACATCAACCTCATGGCCCACGTGCACGCGGCCCGTGCGCTGCTGCCGGGCATGATCGAGCGGGGTCGGGGCCATCTCGTGAACACCGCCTCGGCCGCTGGCCTGTTGTCGCAGATCGGAAGCGCTCCCTACGCCGTCACCAAGGCGGCCGCGGTCAGCTTCGCCGAGTGGTTGGCCATCACCCACGGCGAGCAGGGGATCTCGGTGTCGGTCGTGTGCCCCCAGGCCGTCGCCACCCCGATGACTGCGGGCATCGAGGGCGGCGGAGTGGCCGGTGTCGACGGCATGCTCGGCGCCGACCAGGTGGCTGACGTGGTCGCCGCGGGCATCGAAGCCGATCAGTTCCTCATCCTGCCCCATCCCGAGGTGGCCGAGTACGTCGCTCGCAAGGGCGCCGACCGCGAGCGATGGATTGCGGGCATGCAGCGTCTCCAGCGGCGGTATCCGGGGAGCGACGCCTGAGGGCCGGGCGTGAGGCTCCAGAGCGCGCCGCTAACCTGGGGCTCTGTCCCGGGAGGTCGCATGGCCAAGCGCAAGCGCCGACAACCGAAACCGCTGTTCGACGTCATGGCTTCCGACCCGCCCGTGCGGCCCGGACTCGTGTCCCCGATGCGCGCGGTTCCCGGCTCCATCGAGCGCCCTCCCTACGTGGGCAACGGCGGCGACCCGGGTCTCTCGACCTCCTCACCGGTTCGCACCGCCGACGAGATCGAGCGCATGCGCACGGCCGGTTCGGTGGCCGCAGAGATCCTGCTCGAGGTCGGCGCGGCGGTGGCACCGGGTGTGAGCACCGAGAAGCTCGACATCATCGCCCACGAGGCCCATCTCAGCCGTGGGGCCTACCCCAGCCCGCTCGGGTACAAGGGGTACCCGAAGTCGGTCTGCACCTCGGTCAACGAAGTGATCTGTCACGGCATCCCCGACAGCCGCCAGCTCCAGGACGGCGACATCGTCAACATCGACGTCACCGCCTACATCGGGGGCGTGCACGGCGACACCTCCACCACCTTCCTCGTCGGCGACGTCGACGACGCAAGCCAGCACCTCGTCGTCGAGACCAAGCGCGCCCTCGATCTGGCCATCGCCGAAGTCCGTCCCGGAGCGCCGTTCAACGCCATCGGCCGCGCCATCGAGAACCACGCCACCAAGAACGGGCTGAGTGTCGTGCGTGACTTCATCGGACACGGGGTCGGCACCGAGTTCCACACGTCGTTGCAGATTCCGCACTACTACGTGCGCCGGTTCGACCTGGCCATGGAGCAGGGCATGAGCTTCACCATCGAGCCCATGCTCAATCTCGGTGGTTGGGAGCTGGGGGAGATCTGGGACGACGACTGGACCGCCGTGACCGCCGATCTCTGCCGATCGGCGCAGTTCGAGCACACCATGGTCGTCACCCCCGATGGTGTCGAGATCCTGACCGTCACCGAGGCCGGCGAATGCGCCCACGATCGCTACGCCGAGGCCCTGGCCTGATCGTCGGTGTCGGACCGAGCCGAGCGAGTCGCCGTCGATGTCACCTTCGCGGTGGTCGACCCGCGCAGCCCCGAAGCCGTCGCGTCCGTGCAGAGCTACTTCGACGAGCTCGATCGTCGGTTCAGTACCGGCTTCGACCCCGGTGATGCCCTCGATTCCGACGCGCCCCTTTTCGACGCCCCCGCCGGGGCGTTCGTCATTGCCCGGCACGAGACACGGCCGGTTGCCTGCGGCGGCGTCCTGCGCCTGACCGCGCGTGTCGCCGAGATCAAACGCATGTGGGTTGCGCCCGGTCACCGCGGACGCGGCCTCGGCCAACGCATGCTGAACGAGCTCGAGCGCCATGCATCCGACATGGGCTGTGGCACCGTTCGCCTCGACACCAACAGCGTCCTCACCGAGGCGATCGCCATGTACGAGCGGGCCGGCTACGTCGAGATCGAGCGGTACAACGACAACCCCTACGCTCTGCGTTTCTTCGAGAAGCGCCTCTGAGCGAGCCGGTCAGTCGGCTTCGACGAGGCGTTTGAGATCGGGGATGGCGTCCTCGATCATCGAGCCGAGCACCCGATCGAGCACTCCGGACCAGAGGTTGCCGTCGTAGGCCAGGTGCATGGTGACCCGGCTGCCGTCTGCCGTCGGTTCGATCGTGGCGTCGAGGATCCAGGCCGAGTGGTTGCGGCCGTCGACCTCGGCTCGTTCGAAGCGCACGTGTCGGGGGACGTCGTTGCGGGTGCGGACCATGCGCAGCCGCTTCGATCGGGCGAAGGGACCCACCCGGGCCCGGAGGGTGACCAACCATGCGTCGCGGGACCCGGTCGCCGGTTCGGCCCGGGTGACCTCGTCGAGCCATGCGGGATAGCGGCCGAGGTCGGCCACGACGGCGTGGAGATGCTCGGGGGTGGCCGAGGTGTCGGTACTGGCGCGGCGATCCACGCCCTCCAGTGTGGCGGCCGTAGCCTCGGGTGCGTGAACCCGCGCACCATCGATCTCGATCCACCGCTCGACCCCGTGGCGATCGGCATTCGCAGCGGCACGGTCTGGGCCGGCGAGGCGGTGCGTCTCGCCGGCATCGGTACGGCCGCTCGCCTGGCCGTCGAGCGACCCGACGGTGCGCCCGCGGCCCAACGCGCACTGGCCGGTCTCGCCGGCTCCGGCTCGGCCGAGGCTCCGGGGCGGGGAGCGGTGGGCTTCGGCGCGTTCCCGTTCGACAGGCGTGCGCCGGGTGAGCTCGTCGTGCCAGAGGTGACCGTGGGCCGAGATGCCGACGGGTCGGGCTGGCTCACTGCTCTCGACGGCGACACCGATGGGGCGCGTGCGCGGTGCGAGAAGATCCTCGCCACCCCCGTCGGTGTTCGTCCCCACGCACCGCGTGTCGAGTCGATGCGTTCGCCGGCCGACTGGCGTGATGCCGCGGTCGCCCCTGCAGTCGGGCGCATCGCGGCGGGTGCGCTGCGCAAGGTCGTGTTGGCCCGAGAACTGAGGGTCACCACCACCGAGCCGATCGCCACTCCGGCCGTCCTCGCCGGGCTCGTCGAACGGTTTCCGTCGACCACCGTCTTCGCCGTCGACGGATTCATCGGCGCGTCGCCGGAGCTGCTGGTCGGCCGTTCCGACACGATCGTTCGAGCCCACCCGCTGGCCGGCACCGCCGCCCGACGTGGCGATCCTGCCGCCGATGCCGTGGTCGCTGCCGATCTGTTGGCTTCGACCAAGGACCAATGGGAGCATCGCATCACCATCGACTGGCTGCTCGACACCTTGTTGCCGTTCTGCTCCTATGTCGATGCGGAGCCCGAACCCACGATCGTCTCGCTGGCCAACGTGCATCACCTCGGCACCCGGGTGGAGGGAGTCCTGTCGAGTCCGGCAGCCTCGATTCTCGAGCTCGTCGCCGCGCTGCACCCGACCCCAGCGGTCGGTGGCGATCCGCAAGCAACAGCGCTCGAGCTCATCGGCGAGCTCGAGGGCGGAGATCGCGGTTGCTACGCCGGCCCGGTCGGCTGGGTCGATGCGGGCGGGAACGGGGCGTTTGCGGTCGGTATCCGCTCGGCACAGATCGACGGGAACGGCGCTCGGCTCTGGGCGGGGGTGGGGGTGGTGGCCGACAGCGATCCTGTCGCAGAGCTGGCCGAGACCGAGGCCAAGCTCCAGGCGATGCTCTCGGTACTCACCGATTGATACGTGGTACCGGCGGGGGTGGCCATGGCAGAGTGGGGCATGACATCTGACACCTCTGCCGATTCACGAGCCACCTCCGAACGACAGGCCGAATGGGATCAGCTGCGTGCGCAGTACCTGCGCTCCGATGACCAACGACCGGCCAGCAACGGTCGGGGAGTGCACCACCAGGCCCTCCTGAGCAGCGACGTAGAGACCACGATTCGCTTCTACCAGGGGCTCCTCGGCTTCCCGCTGACCGAGCTGTTCGAGAACCGCGACTACCCCGGCTCGACGCACTTCTTCTTCGACATCGGCAACGGGAACGCCCTGGCGTTCTTCGACTTCCCCGATCTCGGTCTCGGGCCCTACCAGGAGGTGCTCGGTGGCCACCACCACCTTGCCATCTCGGTGCCCCCGGCCGTCTGGACCGAGCTTCGCGACCGCCTGGTCGGAGCCGGGGTCGAGACCCACGAGGTGGGTGGGTCCTCGCTGTACTTCACGGGTCCCGATGGCGAACGGCTCGAGCTGATCAACGATCGGCTCGGCGAGATGTACGGCAACAAGGTGCTCTGAGCTGCGGCTCAGCCGGCTTCGGCCATCTGCTTGACGCCGGCGAGCGTGCGGCGCATGTTCTCGCTCCACATGGCCAGGCGGTTGGCGACGATCTCCTCCTCCAGATCGGGTCGTTTCTCGATGAAGGTCGACACTCCCGAGGGCCCGGGGCCCATCACCGCCCGAAACCCGAGCCGGGTCCCGGTGTCGATGGCCTCGAGGCGGAAGCTCCACTCGGCCGTGGGGTTGTCGACGTCGCCGACGGTCCAGGTGAACTCGTGGTCGATGTCGCACACGGTGACGACCGACGTGGTGGTCCATGTCCCGCGGGCTTCGTGGAAGTTGGTGCCCACGATGGTGGCGCCCACATGGGGCCCGGTGTCGCTCCAGGAGGCCGACTGGAGCTCGGTGGAGAACCGCGCCGGCACGCCGGGGTCGCTGATCAGCGTCCACACGGTGGCGGGTGGGGCTTCGATGTCGATGGTCTCGATGGCGGTCGGGCTGTCGGTGTAGCGAACCATGGGTGCACGTTAGGTGGGCCGCACGCCGCGGGCCTAGTATCGGCGCGGATCTCGACCAGGGGAGTGCGTCATGGATCTCGACTTCGGCCAGCCCGACGACGGAATCATGCAGATGGCCTACGTGGTACCCGACATCGAGGCGGCAATCCAGAGCTGGATCGACAATCTCGGCGTCGGCCCGTGGTTTCTCCTCGACCGCTTCACCGGCGACGATCCCGTCTACCGCGGTCAGCCCGCCCAGGGCAGCGCAAAGCTCGCCATGAGCTTCGCCGGGCACATGAACGTCGAGCTCATCCAACCCAACGACGACCTTCCCTCGGTGTACAACGAGCACATTGCGGTGAAGGGACACGGCTTCCACCACTTCGGCATGGCGACCGACGACTACCCCGCCGACAAGGCGAAGTACCTGGCCATGGGTTACGAGCTCGCCTTCGAGGCAGGGGTCCCCACGGGCGGCAAGGTCGGGTACCTCGACACGAACGGCGCCCTTCCCGGGTATCTCGAGCTCATCGAGACCGGCGAGCTGATGGAAGCCGTCTTCACCAGTTTCTGGAAGCAGACCATCGGGTGGGACCGAACCGACCCCATTCGGCCCTTCGCCTGATCGCGGACCTGCCGTGACGTCGCAACCACCTTCGTTCCTCGGCGGTGCCGTCACCGCCTCGACCGCCTCGCTGCTCACGTCGATCGACGAACTCGATCCCGACGATGTGGGCGAGCCGACCGAGCTGCCGGGGTGGTCGCGCGGCCATGTGCTCACCCACCTCGCTCGCAACGCCGATGCCCTGTTGCGGATGCTGGTCGGAGCACTCGGCGGAACGTCCTTGCCGATGTATCCGTCGATCGAGGCTCGCAACGCCGACATCGCGGCGGGCGCAGTCCGGCCGGCCGAGGTGATCTTTCAGGACGTTCGCATCACGGCCGAGACCTTCGGCGTGGCGGTGGGCGAGGTGCAGGCCGCGACATGGTCGACGGTTGTCACCCTTCTGCCGCCGCTCGGCCCGATGGAGGGGCCGGTCTCGGAGATTCTGGAGATGCGGCTTCGTGAGGTCGAGATCCACCACGCCGACCTCGCCGTCGGCCACGACTTCTCCACGACCGACCCGGTCACGCTCGATCACCTGATCGCCGGCACGGTCGAGCGCTTTCGGCATCGGGTCACGACGCCGATCAGGCTGGCGGCGTCCGACACCGGTCACCGCTACACGATCATCGGTACCGACACGTCAACCGAGGGGTTCGAGATCGAGCTTCCCGCCGCGGCGCTCTACCGCCAGCTCACCGGTCGGCTGAGCTCCGACGACGAGCCCGGTGCCCTTCCCGGCCTGCCGCCGTGGCAGTGAGAGGATGGGTCAGTAGTAGTACGGGAAGTCCGACCAGTCGGGCTCTCGCTTGGCGAGGAACGCGTCGCGGCCCTCTTCGGCCTCGTCGGTGCCGTAGATGAGCCGGGTGGTCTCGCCGGCGAACACCTGCTGACCGACCAGACCGTCGTCGATGAGGTTGAACGCGAACTTGGCCATGCGCTGCGCCGTCGGGCTCTTTCGACAGATCTCGGCCGCCCACTCGAGCGCAGTGGCCTCCAGCTCGGCGTGGGTCACCACCTGGTTGACCGCTCCCTGGGCCATGGCCTCGTCGGCGGTGTAGGTGAACCCCAGGAAGAAGATCTCGCGAGCGACCTTCTGGCCCACCTGACGAGCGAGGTAGGCCGAGCCGAAGCCGGCATCGACGCTGGCGACGTCGGTGTCGGTCTGCTTGAACCGCGCGTGCTCGCGACTCGCGATCGTGAGATCGCACACGACGTGCAGGCTGTGGCCTCCCCCCGCGGCCCAGCCGGGTACGACGGCGATGACCGGCTTGGGCATGAAGCGAATGAGCCGCTGGCATTCGAGGATGTGCAGGCGCCCGCTGCGCCCGGGATCGATGGCGTCGGCGGTCTCGCCGTCGTCGGTGGTGTACCGGTACCCGTCGGTGCTGCGAATGCGTTGGTCACCGCCCGAGCAGAACGCCCAACCGCCGTCCTTGGCCGACGGGCCGTTGCCGGTGAGAAGGACACAGCCGATGTCGGAGGACTGGCGGGCGTGATCGAGGGCGGCGTAGAGCTCGTCGACGGTGTGGGGCCGGAAGGCGTTGCGCACCTCGGGCCGGTCGAACGCGATGCGTACGGCCGGCACGTGTCGGGCCCGATGATAGGTGATGTCGGTGAGCTCGAAGCCGGCCACCTCTGTCCAGGCATCGGCGTCGAAGATCTCGGAAACCGGTTCGGTCATGGGTCGAGCGTAGAGGCCACGGCGTCGTTGATCGCCCGAACCAGCTCGACATGGGCCGGTCGTTCGGCGGTGCGGGCCACGATCACCCGCACGCCCCGTGGCGAGAGGTCCGAGGTGTCATGGGTCGCGTCGAGGCCGTGGGCGGAAGCGAGGGCGACCAGGTCGGTTCCGTGGGGAGTGCCGAAGAGCCGGTCGAAGCGATCGGGCTCGAGCAGGTCGGCTTGGGGCAGGAACGAGAAGATGCCGCCGCCGTCGTTGTCGATCACCACGACAGTGAGATCGATGCGACGACGGGTCAGTGCCGTGAGCGAGGTCGCGTCGTGCAGGAAGGCCACATCACCGACGAGACACACTGTCGGCGCGCCGGTGAGGGCCGCGCCGATCGACGTCGCGATCACGCCATCGATGCCGTTGGCGCCTCGGTTGGAGAGCACACGCGTGCGGTGGGGTGGGTGGGAGTCGAACCACTCGAGGTAGCGCACCGGCATCGACGATGCGGCGACGACGATGCCGTCCGGGCCGGCGGCGTGAAGGGCACGGATGGCCACCGCGAGCTCGGAGTCGTGGGCGGCCTCGAGGGCTTCGGAGACGATCGATCGCGCCGTGTGGTCGGCGGCGAGCCAGGCTTCGGCGTCGTCGACGGGGTCACCTCGCCCGACGTGTTCGAGGATGGCGGCCGCTGCGCCGTCCTCGGGGGCGACGAGCGTGGCGATGGTCTCGGGATCGATGAGGCGTCCGGGCTGGTGCATCGACACCACGTCACACCCATCTGCGGCGCACGCAGCCAACCACTCACTCAGGGCTTTCGACGAGAGCGCCTCGCCGAAGCGGAGGATCACCTCGGGTCGCCGGCTCGCTGCGAAGGGCGCGTGGCGCAGCAGCGTGTCGGCGTGGGCGACCGTGTCATCGGTGCGGGCCCCCGACTGGTGATCGGCGATGATCGGCCACCCGAGCCGTTCCGCCAGGAGGTGCAGGTCGTGGAGACCGCTGGCACCGCGGCCGGCGACGATCACCCCGCGGCGTCTGCGGCACAGCTCGGCGATCGCGGCTGCTTCGGAGTCGGCGATCGACGGTCGAGGGGTGGGCGCGCTCGGCTGGAGTGGGTCGGGGAGCGGGCCCGGCTCACCGACCAGCGGATCACGAAACGACAGGTTGGCGTGGACGGGCCCGGGTCGGGCGCCGCGAAAGCCCGCAGCGTGGTCGGCGAGGTCGCCGGCGAGGGGCCGCCAGGTCGGTGCGTGGTCGTCGTCGGCGGGGCCGGGCTGTACGAACAGGCGCGGGCTCTTGCCGTACATCCTGGTCTGATCGATGGTCTGCGGTGCGCCACGAGCCCACAGCTCGGGCGGCCGGTCGGCGGTGCAGACGATCATCGGCACGGCCGAGAGATCCGCTTCGATGATGGCGCCGTAGAAGTGGGCGGTTGCCGTTCCCGAGGTGCACAGGACGATGCCCGGTCCACCGGTGATGTTGGCGTACCCGAGGGCGGCGAACGACGCCGACCGCTCGTCGTGGAAGAGGTGCACGTCGATGCGTGCGTCGGCATCGAGGGCGAGTAGCAAGGGCGTGGAACGCGACCCCGGTGCGACGAAGGCCTGCGTGATGCCCCGCCGGGCGAACTCGTCGACGAGGGTGGCGCAGAACGTGGCGGCGGCGGTGACGGTCACGTTCGCAGGCTAGAAGCTCGGACCGCCCGGCATGAATCCGAGGGAGACCCCGAGCACGCCGGTGCCCATGGAGGGCGTGGTGGCAGCGCGGCGACGGTCGGGGCAAGATCGGCCGATGGGATTCTTCACGCAGGACACGCTCGACTTCTGGCGGGGCCTCGCCGCCGACAATTCCAAGGCCTACTTCGATGCCCATCGCCGGGCGTACGAGGAGCACCTCAAGGAGCCGTACCGGGCACTCGCGGCGGCGCTGGTTGCCGGGCTGCAGGCCGACCAGCCCGAGTACCAGACCGACCCGACGAAGGCGATCTATCGCATCAACCGCGACGTGCGCTTCAGCCACGACAAGTCGCCCTACAAGACCCAGCTCGGCATCACCATCGGTCGACGCGAGAAGCACGACTCCGGCTACCCCGGCTACACCTGCCGGGTCGGCATCAACGGCGTGGCGGTCGCCGGAGGCTTGTACATGCCCGACACTGCGCTGCGCGATCAGGTGCGGCGTTACGTCGGTGAGTACTCGACCGAGCTACGAGCGCTCACCGAGGCCCCGCAGTTCGCGTCGACCTACGGGGCGCTCACCGGCGACGCCCACAAGCGGGCGCCGGCCGAGCTCAAGGAGCTGGCCGAGAACGAGCCGCTGGTACTCAACAAGCAGTGGGTGTTCTGGGCCGACTTCGAGGATCCGGAGCTGCTCCTCGACCCCGAGCTCGATCAGTTCATCCTCGACCACTGGGCCCTGGCCGCTCCGGTGATGCAGTTCCTGAAGCGGGCCGTCACCGCCGAGTGAGCTAGGCGACGGTTCGCCGGTACTTGCGAACCGCGAGCGGCACGGCGACCAAGAGGATCAGAGCGATCCAGAACAAGGAGTACAGGACGAGTTGGCTCATCGAGAGCCGGCTGGTGGCCAGGAACTCGTCGCCGAGGATGAGCCCGCGCATGGTGTCGGCCAACACCGTGACCGGCTGGTTCTCGGCGAACCCCTGCATCCAGCTCGGCAGCGTGTCGATCGGGACGAAGATCGAGCTGGCGAACATGAGGGGGAACAACGGGAGGAAGGCGGCCGAGTTGGCGGCCTCGGGCGTTTTCACCGCCAAACCGACGACGGCCATCACCCAGGAGACGGCGAAGCCGAAGAGCAGGCAGAAGACGAGGCCGACCACCAGCTTCGGACTGCCGTCGGCGGTGCGGAAGCCCACGATGTAGCCGACGATGGTGAGCAGGGTCACCACGAAAACGCTGCGCAGCATGTCGGCCATCGTCCGCCCCGCGAGGACCGCCGACCGGGCGATGGGCAGCGATCGGAACCGGTCGATCACCCCGGCGCTGAGGTCCTCGGTGAGACCGATCGCCGTCTGCATGGCCGAGAACATCGCCGTCTGGACGAGCATGCCCGGCAGCAGGTAGTTGATGTACTTGCCGCCGTAGGCGCCGTCGAGTGACTGACCGATCGAGCCCCCGAAGACGTAGTTGAACAGCAGGAGGAACAGCACTGGCTGGATCGTGGCGAAGATGATCAGCTCGGGCAGCCGCAGGTTGCGCATCACGTTGCGGCGCATGATCACCCGGGTGTCGCGCAGGCCGTCGGACAGGGAGACCTGTCGCGGCCGGGTGAGGACGGTTGCCTCGGGAAGGGTTGCGGTGGTCATGCAGGGATCTCCGAGTTGGCGGTGAGGGCCAGGAAGGCGTCGTCGAGAGTCGGCCGACGGACGTCGATCGACAAGGGGGTGATGTCGATGGCGTCGAGAGCGCGCACCACCGAGAACAGCTCGGCGGTTCCGCCGGGTGCCGGCAGCGTCACGAGGTCGCGAGCGGCTTCGTAGGTGGGTTCGTGGCCAGTGGCCGATCGCAGGGTCTCGAGCACGAGCTCGAGGTTGCCCGGTCGCACCATGAGCTCGATGATCGAGCCCCCGATCTGGTCCTTGAGGTCGTCGGCGGTGCCTTCGGCGATCATGAGGCCGTTGTCGATCACACCGATGCGAGCCGCCAGCTGGTCGGCCTCTTCCAGGTACTGGGTGGTCATCAAGATGGTGGTGCCACCCTCGACCAGGTCGGTGATGAGGCCCCAGATGTCGACCCGGCTGCCGGGATCGATGCCGGTGGTGGGCTCGTCGAGGAACAGGACTTCGGGGCGACCGACCATCGATGCGCCGAGGTCGAGCCGGCGTCGCATGCCGCCGGAATACGTCTTCACCTGGCGCGACGACGCCTCGGTCAGGTGCATCCGTTCGAGGACGTCATCGGCTCGCCCCTTGGCCTCGTTGCGAGGGAGGCCGTAGAGCCGGCCCACCATCTCGAGGTTCTCGTAGCCGGTGAGGAACTGGTCGACGGCGGCCGACTGCCCGGCCAGGCCGAGGCGGCGGCGCGCGTTGGTGGGGTCGGCCAGCACGTCGACCCCTGCGACCTCGGCCGAACCCGAATCGGGTCGAAGCAGCGTGGTGAGTACGCGGATCAGTGTCGTCTTGCCGGCACCGTTGGGCCCGAGCAGGCCGTAGATCATTCCGGGTTCGAAGGTGAGCGACACGCCATCGAGGGCTTTCACGTTGCCGAAGTGCTTCACGACGTTCTCGGCACGTACTGCGGGGGCAGTCATCAGTGGATCCTCTGAAAGGTTTAGGGGGTCAAGTATTGACTGTAACAAGAACCTGATCAGCGACAACTAGACTGGGCGAGATGAACGCCAGCCGGGCAGAGCTCCTCGATCGAATCTCGTCGGCGCTACGCGTGCTCGGGACCCGCATGACGACCACGTTCCGTGCCGAGCTCGACTCGTTCGACATGAGCCTACCGATGGCCCATGCGCTTCGCGAGCTCGACGGGCCGCTGCCGATGGGCACCCTCGCCGAGCGACTCAGCTGCGACGCTTCGTACATCACCGGTCTGGCCGACCAGCTCGAAGAACGCGCCCTCATCGAGCGGCGGGCCGATCCCGACGATCGCCGCGTCAAGCAGCTCGTGCGCACCGACAAGGGCGAGCGTGTCGCCGCCGAGGTCCACGAACGCCTCATGCGGTCCCATCCGATCATCTCGCCCCTGAGCTCGGGCGAACTGGCCGTCATGGCGCAACTGCTCGAAAAGGCCGTGGCGGCGGGTACCGACGACTCGTGAGCCTGGCCAACGAGAGTCGGGGCCGAGGTGAGCGAATGGTTCTGGTGCACGGTTTCACCCAGAATCGTCGGTGCTGGGGGCCGATCGCGGACCGCTTGGCGAACGACCACGAGCTCGTGTTGGTCGACGCGCCGGGCCACGGCGAGTCGGCGAGCGACGATGCCGACCTCGTCGAGGCAGCCCGGCTGGTCGTGGAGACGGCTGGGCCCGCCCACTATCTCGGCTATTCGATGGGGGGCCGGATACTGCTCCACGCTGCGCTCGACCATCGAGAAATGGTGAAGTCGATGGTTCTCATCGGTGCCAACCCGGGAATCGGCGATCCGGCCGAGCGGGCCGAGCGGTTCCGCTCCGACGCCGATCTGGCCCGTCGACTGGAAGCCGAGGGGTTACCGGCTTTCGTCGACCGGTGGCTCGCCATGCCGATGTTTGCCGGGTTGAGCGACGAGCAACGGCATCGGTCTGCCCGTCTCCAGAACCGACCCGAGGGCCTCGCCGCGAGCCTGCGTCGGTGCGGCACGGGTGCACAGGAGCCACTGTGGGATCGACTCGGCGACATCACGACGCCCACCAAGCTGATCGTCGGCGAGACCGATCAGAAGTTCCTCGCCGTCGCCGACCGGATGGCCCAGTCGATGCCGCACGCAACCGTGGCGGTGGTGGCCGGCGCGGGCCATGCCGCCCATCTCGAGGCACCCGATGCGGTGGCCGACCTCGTCAAGGCGTTCAGGCGGACAACCGCCGTCTCGTGACGGTGCATCGTTCGAGTCCCGCACGATCCGGTTCCGGCGCCACACCCGCGCCCGTATGGGGTGACATCGTGCCATCGACGAGCACCAGATCGGGCCACGGGTCGTCGCGCAGCCACAGTGCGGCCGGCGACACGTCACCGACGACGGAGACATGTCGATGGGCCGCCAACGCCGCGAGCACGTGGCGTCCGAGCCCGCCCTCGAGCATGCCGCCGATGGCAACGTCGAGTCCCTCCGCACCGCACCGTTCGATGGTGGATATCGCAGCGCGAATGCCGCCCATACATCCCGGCTTCACGGCGACGCCGTCGGCGGCTCGTGCCCCGAGGAGGCGATCGAGACGATCGCCCGGTCGGGCGCCCTCGTCGGCCATCACCTTGGCTTCGGTTCGTTCACGGAGCGTGCGGCTCGAGCCGAGGTCGTCGACCGCGAAGGGCTGTTCGAACACGGCCACGTGGCCGTCGAGCGCCGCGAGGCGATCGACGGCGGCGGGCGGAAAGGAGCCGTTGGCGTCGACGTGGAGCTCGACGTCGGGATGGGTTCGTGCGACATCGGCGACGATCGCGAGATCGTGGTCGGGTGCGATCTTGAGCTTGAGCCGCCGGTAGCCCGCCGTCACGAGCTCGTGGGCCCGGGCGGCGACGGCGTCGGGGCGGCCGAGACCGATCGTCGCACCGGCGACGACAGGTGCCGCATCGATGTCCAGCCGTCCGAGCAGTGATTGCGAGCGCCGACGAAGGTCGAGGTCGATCCGGGCCATCTCGAGTGCGGCCGCCGCCTGGGGATGGTCGGCCGGATCGACGGGTGCTCCGGCGGTCAACACGTCGTACGCGCCACGCGCCCACTCCGAGGTGTAGCCGGGCTCGTTGAGCGCCGAACACTCGCCCCACCCCGATGTCCCGGTCTCGGGATCGATCAGCTCGACGATCACCAGCTCTCGGCGCGTGTCGATAGTGGCGTCGTGGGCTGCGCCGAGGGCCACGGGCTGCGCCAGCGAGATGAGCCGGACGTCACGGCTCCGCCGATGGCTCACAGCGCCTCTCGACGGATCTTGCCGATCGGCGTTCGGGTGAGCTCGGTGACGTACTCGATGCTGTGAGGTGCGCAGTACGCCGGGAGCTCGGCCTTCACCAGATCGCGGAGCTCCTCGAGCGAGAGATCGGGTCGACCACACGGGACGACGACCGCGGTGACTCGTTGGCCCCACTCAGGGTCGGATCGGCCCACCACGGCGACCTCGGCGATGCCCGGATGCACCGCCAGGAGCGCCTCGACCGGTGCCGGCCACACGTTCTCGCCCCCGCTGATGATCATGTCGCCGATACGACCGTGCACCTCCAGGTGACCCGATTCGAGCGAGCCGCCGTCGCCGGTGGCGAACCAGCCGTCGGCATCCTTCGGGTCGGTGCCGTCGCGATAGCACCGCAACAGGATCGGACCCCGAACCTGGATCTCACCGTTGTCCACCCGGATCTCGACGCCGTCGAGCGGTTCATCCTCGTAGACCATTCCACTCCCGGTCTCGGTCATGCCGTAGGAGGCCACAGTGTTCGGGGGGCGCCGCGGTGGCAGTGAAGCCCCGCCCAGCACCACCTGCCGAAACGACGACACGTCGGTGCGGGCCAACATGGTGGGCACCATCGAAACGAGGGTGGCTCCCTCGCGGGCGGCGAGCTCGACCGCCGCCGGATCGAACGACGGCTGCACGGTGAAGGGCGTACCGGTGACGAGCGCTCGACACACCACCGAGAGGCCCCCGATGTGGGCAAGGGGCATGCATGCGAGCCACGAATCGGCCAGAGGGTCGACCGCGAGCCGCGCCGAGGTTGCGAGCGCCGAGGCCATGATTGCATCGTGGGTGAGGACGACGCCCTTCGGTTCACCCGTGGTGCCGCTCGTGGTCATCACGAGCGCATCGCCGGGTTCGACGGGCCGGCCGTCGGGACGTTCGTGGATCGCCCCGGGTTCGACCACGACCGACGGGCTCAGCGCGTCGAGGAGTCGGGTTCGGGCCGATGGGGGAAGGCGCAGGTCGATGGGTGCAACGGCATCGTCGTCGTCCCATGCCCGCCGCAAGGCCTCGACGAACGCAGGGCCTGCGGGCAGGGCGAGAGCGACGAGACGGTTCACTCGACGCGAATGCTTCCCGGGGACTCGTCGACGAGCTCGCCGATGGCTGCAGCTCGGTGGCCGCACTCGATGAGCTCGGCCACGGCATCGGCGACGCGATCGGCCGGACAGCCGAAGAGCAGTCCGCCCGACGTCTGGGCGTCGGCCAACAGGGTGAGGGTCCGATCGGATCGATCACCGGTGACGTGTGATCGCACGTGATCGACGTTGCGCATCGTACCCGCCGGGCACGAATCCCTCGTCGACCAGGTCGGCGACGCCCGGCCAGGAGCGGCACGTCGCCGGTACGGATCACGGCGCCGACACCGCTGGCGAGGGCCATCTTCTGGAGGTGACCCGAGCAGACCGAACCCGGTGACGTCGGTGGCTCCGGTCGCGCCGACCGAGCGGGCGACCCGGGCGGCCACGTCGTTGAGGCGGGTCATCTCGGCGACCACCGCTTCGGTGACGAGATCATCGAGGCGAGCGCCACCCGGCGCGATCTCGGCCGGATCGATGCGCTTGACCGCCGTGGCCACCAAGCCCGGTGCCGAGAGGCTTGGTGAGCACCAGCGCCTGACCGGCTCGCACCACCGGCGTTGGTGAGCAGGTGATCGAGGTCGACCTCGCCCGTGACGGCCTGGCCGTACATCGGCTCGGGCCCGTCGACGGTGTGGCCGCCGGCGACCACCCAACCGCCGGCCGCAGCCATCGAGGCACCGCCATCGAGCACCTCGCCGAGCAGCTCGAGCGGCAGCTGGTCGCGGGGCCAGGCCACCAGGTTCAGCGCGAACAGCGGAGTGCCGCCCATGGCGTACACGTCGCTGGCCGCGTTGGCGGCGGCGATGCGACCCCAGGTACGGGCGTCGTCGACGATGGGGGTGAAGAAGTCGGCGGTCGACACCAGGGCGCGTCCGTCGGGACGGCGCCACACGGCAGCGTCGTCGCCGGTGTCGATCCCGACGATGAGGTCGCCGGGTCGGCTCGGGTTGTCGACGTGGCGCAGAACCTGCGCCAGGTCACCGGGACCGAGCTTGCAGGCTCAACCGGCGCCGTGGCTGTACTGCGTCAGCCGTGATTCGGGTGCACTCACGCGCCCCAACCTAGTTGCGCCCTCAGCGAACCGTGACCGAGCCGGGTGGGGCCAGGGCAATCCACGTGGAGCCCGGCAAAAGCTCGATCTCGTTGCCGGCGCTGTCGAGGTAGCGTGTCGGCGCCTCGGGGCCGTCGCGTCGCCAGATACCGGTTCGCACTTCGCCGCCGGCGAACACGAACACCTCACCCTCGCCTTCGACCTGTGCCTCGGGGGAGAACTGGGCGAACACAGTCGGCCGGTACCCGGTGATCTGCACGATCACGTTGGTGGGCGCCACTTGGACACCGGCCGAGTCGACGTGGGGTGAGCCGCCCTGGGATCGCAGGAACTGTTGCGTCGTCGCATCCCATCGGTAGCTGACGAAGTTGGCGCCGTAGTCGATGTCGACACCGCTGGTCGGTTGGGCGTCGCCACCCCATGGTCGATCCGGGCGGCGGAACGAGAACAACGGGGGCGCGGCGCCGGCCTCGGATCCCTGGCCGGCCGCCCACAGGTCGGTGGTGTTGGAGAAGAGGTTGTTCGGCGCCGGCTTGTTCGGCGAGCGGAAGTAGCGAGCCGCGATCGGGCTCAGGGCTCCGACGTCGATGATGGGCGAGGCGCGCAGGGCCTCCATCACCCCCGGGTTGCCGCCCGAGTTCCCCAGCAGTGGTCGGTTGAGGTTCGCCAGGATGTGCACGTCGCTGGTGCGCACCGATCGGATCGGCCCCACCGGATCCGAGGCAGTGGAATGGAACAGCCCGACCAGACGGGTGAGGTCACCTTCCACCAGCTCCTCGAACACGACGTCGGCCTGGTTGACGCCGGTCTGGGGTCGAGCCTGGGTCACGTTGTCGATCTTCACGGCCAACACGGGGCGACTGTTGTCGGTGCCGTCGTCACGGCCGGTCAGTCTCGCCCTCCGAAGCAGGGATCGTTCCCATTCGAGCTCGTCGCGAATGGCCGTGAGCTCGACATCGGTTGCGCCCCG
The DNA here is from genome assembly GCA_963700995.1 of uncultured Acidimicrobiales bacterium. Taxonomy (GTDB): domain Bacteria; phylum Actinomycetota; class Acidimicrobiia; order Acidimicrobiales; family JAHEJN01; genus JAHEJN01. The sequence continues at coordinate 109,649 of CAVOZP010000003.1, read as the reverse complement.
GGCGGCTTCGAGCACGGTGACGGCGCCGTGCAGCACGGGAAGCTCCGCGGAGATCTCGTCGATGTCGGAGCCGCGGGCGTCGAGCCGGTCGCGAAGACCATCGAGGACAGCCTCGGTGGCGTCGGCCGAGTCGATGGCCTCTTCGAGCACCTGGGCGTACAGGGCTCGCTCGATGGCCGGCTCGACCGTCGCTCGCTCCTGAAGAACCTCGTTCACGAAGTCGTCGATCCGCGGGATCGCCGAGCACATAGCGTTGCACCGCCAGTGAGCGCAGGGCTGCCGCTGCCCGGTTGTCGCGGTGGTGAGCGTCGGCCAGGTCGCGGTCGGAGCAGTACCCGGTCGGCTTGGGCCTGGGCCAGAGCCGACTCGGCACCGGCGACGCCCTGGCGAGCGGCGGCGATCTCGGCATCGAGCTCGACCTGACGGGCGAGGATCTCGGCTTCGGTCTGGGCCAGCTCGTCGACGTCGAGCTGCGCGACGGCGGGCCTCTCGTGCAGCGCCGAGACGCCGAGCATCGCCACCACAACCATGACGACGAGGATGCAGAACCGGTGGCGGGTCACAGCACGCTGCGTCCGCCGCCGCCGGCTGGACCGGGCGACCACGTGGCGAACGCTCCATCGGCGATACGTGTGACCGTCGAGTTGTCGCCGATCGTGTGCACCCAGATGCCTTCGTCTCCATCGAGGGTGCGGCCGGCGAACACGAACTGCGATGCATCAGGCGAGAAGAAGGTCACGTCGTTGGCCAGCTGATCGAAATAGGGGAGGTAGTTGCGCGTGAACACGTCGGTCAGCTGATGCAGCGGGCCGCTCGTGATGCCGTCGGGACCATAGAACCGCCACTCGAACCAGGGGTCCTCGCCGTCGCTGATCTGAACGAGGTACGCCAGGGTTTGCCCCTGCGCGTCCCACAGGAACGCCTCGGCGGCCAGGCGGTCGACGCTCACCGGTGAACCCCCGAACACCGAGACGACGGTCAGTCGGTCGCGGTTGATCGACGTCGGGGCGACGGGGTCGGTCTGGAACGCCGCGGTGATGATTTCGGCCACGTCCGGAGCCCGATCGTTCACGTGGACCGCAACCCGATTCGCGTCGGGGTTGGCGACGATTCGCAGGTAGCCGTCGAAGTCGATCAGTGGGCGCCGTCCTTCGCCCTCGTCGCCGGTGCTCACCAGTGCTGCACCCTCGGGCTGGTCATCGGCGAACAGAAGGGCCCGTTCGGCGTCGAGCCAGACCGGCGTCTGGAAGCCGGCGCTGTCGGTGCTGAGGCCAACGGTGGTGCCGTCGAGGGCGACGCGGTCGACTCGGAATCCATCGGCATGCACCAGGAACTCCTGGTCGGCGGGAGCCCAGGTGAACCAGTACGGCGAGCCAGTGTCGATGGCCTGCTCGGGCCCGGGCTCGACGATCGCCACCATCGACAGCTGCTGACCCGACGGCACGCCGGCCAGGTACGCGATCACGCTCGAGGTCGCGTCCCACGCAATGGCCGAAACGGGCCCCGCGGTCGCGGCGCGGTGAGCGGCCGAACCGTCGAAGCGGCTCGCAGCGACGGCCGTAGCGCCCGAGAGGGGATTGGTGCTCGACCAGGCGATGAAACTGGCGTCGGCGGACCACGTCGGTTGTGCGTTCAGGTTCGCCGGGTCTCCCAGGGGGATCGGATCAGAACCGTCGGGGAGCACCGTGGTGATGGCATCGGCGGCCTGGATGGCGATTCGGCTCCCATCGGTGTCGTCGGTCGGTGGCTCGTCGGCCGGCGCGACGGGCACGTCGGGCTCCGGGACGGCGGTTGCCGTTGGCGCTTCGGTGGGGGTCGGCACGGCCTCGGCCACTTGATCGCGCGCCGAGACCGACGGCTCTGACGAGCAGGCGGCAAGGAAGGCGACCAGGAGGAGCGATGCGAGGGGGAGCCGAATCGGCACGTCGACACGGTACCGGCCGTCGCGGGCGCGATGAGCGCGGCGGGGCCCGCCGGCCGAGGTGTTCAGTTGGTGTGCTCGGTCCAGCGGTCGCCGTCCCACCATCGCTGCTGGGGGCCCGACCCGGTGGGGTCGCGGTACCAGCCGGGCTCGGGTTGGAGAACGGCTTCCGGCGTGGCTGTCGAAGAGCCACCGATCCGAGCGAACTCCATGGCGCGCAGCACGTCGATGCGTTCCCCGAGCGGCGGGTGGGTGTCGAACAAGCCGTTGAACCACGCACCCTTGTCGCCCTTGGTGCGATCGTCGGGTGATTCGATCCAGAGATGCGAGGTGGCGTGCGACGTGTGACGCACCACGGTCACGTCGTCGCGCAGCTTCTCCAGCGCAGAGCGAAGGCCGCCGGGGTTTCGGGTGAACTCGACCGCCGACGCGTCGGCGAGACCCTCGCGGCTGCGACTGATCGCGGCTCGCAACAAGGCGGCGGCAACGGGCGCCAGCACCACCACGACCACGAAGCCGATGAGGATGACGGGATTGGTGCCGTTCTCCCTACTCCGGTTGCGCCGTCCGCCGTTGACCCCACCCCACCAGAGCGCCCGCCAGAAGATGTCCGCGATGAGTGCGATCACTCCGGCGGTGGCCACCGCGACGGTCATCACGCGGATGTCGTAGTTGCGGATGTGGGCCAGCTCGTGGGCGACGACGCCTTCGAGCTCCTGGCGATTGAGCTTGTCGAGGAGCCCGGTGGTCACCGCTATCGATGCGTTCTCGGGCCGGAGGCCCGTGGCGAAGGCATTGGGCGCAGGATCGTCGACCACGTAGACCCGTGGCTTCGGGAGGCCCGAGGCGATGCAGAGCCCGTCGACGAGGTTGTGGAGCTGGCGATACTCGTTCGGATCGGCGATCTCGGCCCGATTGGACGTCAGGGCGATTCGATCCGCGGCACGGTACGCGAAGAGGGTGAGGGCCAGGGCCAGGAGCACGAGTCCCACGGAGCCGATGATGCCGAGCCCCAGGGCAGCTGCGGCGACGATTCCGACCAAGGCCAACAGCGCGAACGTCGCCGCCAGAAGGAACTGGGTTCGGCGCCGATTCTGCTTCTGCAGCACTCGGAAATCGGAAGTGACGGCCACGGAGGCCGAGGGTACTGCTCGGCCGATACTCTCGACGCGGTGGACTCCTGTCGGCGCGAATCGACGATTCGATGATCCTGCCCCTCGTGATCGGGGCGGCGCTCGCGGCCGTCGTCGTGGGCCTCATCGGCGCGGCCCTGTTCCGACGACGTCGCGAAGATCCGTGGCACAACGCCGAGCTGTTCATCCCACACGACGAACCGGTGCCCCTGGGAGGCCAGATCGTCGCTCGACACCGCTGTCGACCCCGAACACCGGGCGGGGCCGACGGCGCCGTCACAGTCGCCGAGCTGCGGTGTGAGGAGGTGGTGGGCGGCGAGCCCGAAGGTGAACCCGTGGGGCGGGTGCCGATCGAGATCGTCGATCACTCGACGCCCGATCTGGTCGAGGCCGACCTCGTGGTTCGGATACCGGCGTGGGGGTTTCCGGCCAGCGTGCGGACGGGTGCGGCGTCGATTCGTTGGGTCATTGCGGTTCGGGTCGACGCGGCCGACGGAACCCATGTCGATGTCGAGCGAGTGCTTCGGGTCGCGGCGCGGGTGACGGTGTGATCCGCCTCGAGCTCGTGGCCCGTGACGCCGATGTCGAGGCCGGTGACTCGATCCGCGTCGCGGTGGCGTGGAAGGGTGTTGAAGCCGGGGCCCGTGCCATCCGCGTCTCGGCGCAGGCCGACATCGTCCTCGACGGTGAGCACCACGAAGTGGCCGGCTCCCGGGTGACCGTCGAGGTGCCGGTGTCGTCGACGTCGGGAGGCGGTGAGGTCGACCTGCCTCTCCCGCTCGGAGCGCCGGCCAGCTATGTCGGCGGGCGCTTCTCGATCGTGTGGAGCGTGAACGCCGTGCTCGACATCGCCCGTGGACGCGACCAACGCTATGCGGGGCCTACGTTCACGATCGGCGCCACCGGCAGCCGGATCCGAGCGGCATTGGAGCGGGCTACGCCCCCAACCGACGGTCGGTAGGCGAAATACCGGGTCAGTCGACCTGGATCATGGCCATCAGTTCGGCCTTGGCCTCTTCGAACTCGTCGAAGCTGATCTCGTCGTTGGCGAAGCTGGTGTGGAGGCGTTCGACCGTGGCCAGCAGCTCTCCGGGTGAGAGCGACTTCTTGTCGGGTACCAGCGGGCTCTCCGAGCGCTCGGTCGCCATGGTCTCCTCGACCTCGTCGGCCTTGCGCTCGACTCGCTTCTGTTGCTTCAGCGCCTTCTTGGCGGCTTTGGCCCGATCTCGCTGCAGTTTCTCGAATGTCGTTCTGCTCGAGGCCATCGTGATCTCCATGGGGCGAAGGGGGTTGATTCAGACGCCGATCCCGCCCGGCGTGCTCTCGTGGGTGCGAATCCGTGGCGACACCGAATGGTCAGCCGAGAGAGCCATACGGAGTGTAGAGGGCGATCGGCTCGGTTCCGACGAGGGTGCCAGAGGTCACCGCAGAGACCCGTCGGGCCCGGTCGTTCACGACCGGGCCCGACGGATCAGCGGCACTCCGCCCGCTGCGTTCAAGCTTGCATTGCTAGTCGCGCCCGAGCCGATGTGCAACTCGAGGACTGTCACCGCCGTTGACAGGTGGGGCACCAGGTGGTGGTTCGGGCGTCGAGTACCCGGCTCCGCAGCTCGCTCGAGCACCGATCGCAGGTCTGGCCGGCGCGTCCGTACGCGTGGAGATGATGCTGGTTGCGCCCCGTCTCGCCGTCGACGGTGCGGTAGTCGCGCAGGGTCGTGCCCCCGTTGCGTACTCCGTCGGTGAGTACCTCGACGATGGCCTCGGCCAGCGCATCGGCCTGCCGTCGGGTGAGGGTTCGCACGGCGGGATTCACGTGGGCCAGCCAGAGCGCTTCGTCGGCGTAGATGTTGCCCAGCCCGGCCACTGCACGCTGCGCGAGAAGCTGCGTCTTCACGTGTCGGCGGCTGTGCTTCACCGCAGCGTAGAGGTGGGCACCATCGAACTCCGGGTCGAACGGCTCGGGCCCAGCGCCCGCGAGGGTGGGGATGGTGCGGTAGTCGCCGGTGGGAACGACGCGCAGACGGCCGAATCGGCGCACGTCGCGAAAGGTCAGCGTGCGGTCGTCGTCGAGAGCCCATCTGGCCCGTACGTAGCCGTCGTCGACGGTCTCGCCCAGATGGACGGTGCCGGTCATCCCGAGATGAATGACCAGCTCACGGTCATCGTGCAGCCCGACCAGGAGGTACTTCGCTCGACGGCGCACGTGCATGACTTCGACATCGTCGGCGGTCAGGGCAGGAGTGAACTTGGGGGAGGCGAAGGCCCACGGATGTAGGAGACGTCGACCGACGAGCTCCGGTTCGAGGGCACGACGAATCGTCTCGACCTCCGGCAGCTCGGGCACCTGGTCACGCTACCGTTGCCCCGATGGACGACGCGTTGTTCAGCGAGGTGCTCGCGTCGGCCAGCACGATCTTGCCCGATGCCGCACACGGTGAACGGGCCGCCTGGGTGTCGAGCGCGTTGGCCCTCTGGCGGGAGCCCGGAGTGGCCGACGATCCGGTGGCCGACGACGAGGCCTTCGTCGGCTGGCTGCTCGACCGACGAAACCCCACCGCCGATCTCCTCCTCGCCACCATCGGGTCGCTCGGGCTGGGGCCCGCAACCGAGCGTGCCGCCGCCGTCGTGGCCGCCGTGCCGGCCCCGACCCCGGGCCGAGCGTGGCGCCTCACCGACGGCGACACCGAGGTGCTGGCGATCGAGCTGGTTCACGCGGTCGACGACCGGGAGGTTCTGCTCGTCGACCTCGACGGCGATCGTGTGCTGATCGGGATCGAGTTCGTGACCGAGGCCGATGGGCTGATCGATTTCGCCGCCGACGAGGGTTCGGTCGCCCCGATCGACCCGACCGAGGCGGCCGCGTTGGCCGCGGCGGCGATCGATCGGCGCGCCGAGGCTCCCGGCGTGCCCAACGATGCGGAGCTCGCCAACATGGTGTTGCTTCGAGCACGGCTGGGCGTGCTCGGTGCGCCAAGTGTCGAGCCTCGATGGCTCGCCGATGTTCCCGCGCCGTTGGTGGATCCCGACGCCGATGCCGCCGCGGTTCAGACGTTGCGGGCGGCGGTGCCCGACGTGCTCTCCGGCGCCGTACCGCCCGGTGCCCCGCCGATGGTGGGGCCGGTGGCGGAACTGATTCGGTGGTCAGAGACAGTGGGACGCCCTGTCCAGGAGCTCGAGGCGCTGGCGTCGCTCGAATGGGCCGACTGGCTCGGCGCGGTGATCGGCAGCGTTCGAGCAGGCACGGGAGCGGTGTTGTCGGGTGAGATCCTCGTCGACCACGTGAACAGGTGTCCCGAGGTCACCAGTGTCATCCCCAAGAACGAACGATCGTGGTTCGCGTGGGCCTTCGCCGTCGCCATGGAGACCTGGCGAGAGGTCGGGGTCATCGACGATGAGCTGCGACTCACCGCCGCCGGTCGCTGGGTCCTGCCGCAGGCCCTTCTCCGCGCCTGGACGTCCACTCCGGGCTGACCGTCGGCTCGGTCAACCCGCAGCGGCGGGCGTCGAACCGGCGCAGGTCGTGCGATGCATGCGGCGCGGCTGGCCGGCGTAGTCGTTCATGGCGAAGTGCTGCGAGCTGCGGTTGTCCCAGATCACCAGGTCGTCGGCCGACCAGCGATGACGGATGCTGAAGCGAACGTGGGTCGAGTGGTGGTGCAGGCGTGACAGCAGTGGCCGGGCGTCGGCCGCCGACCAACCGTCGATACCGCCGACATACCCTCGGTTGAAGAAGAGCACCTCGTCGCCCGATTCGGGATGGCGGGTCACCAGCGGGTGCACGGCCTGGTCGGAGTCGTCGGCCGACGGGTCGATGGTCATGCCCGAGATCCGCTCGAAGAGGTCACGCCGGTCGGGGCTGTACGAGCCCACCGCGGAATGCACCGCCGACAGACCGGCGATGACCCGCTTGTCGCGATCGTCGAGATGCCGGTACGCCAGCCTCATGTTGGCCCACACCGTGTCGCCGCCGACGGCCGGGACGGTCACGGCCTGAAGGAAGGTGAACGACGGGGGAGCGGGCTGGAAGCTGAAGTCGGAGTGCCACACGCCGCCGAAGTTCGGGGCCTCGCCGTCGGCAGACTCCTTCACCACGGCGATCACCTCGGGATGATCGGCGATCGGCTCGATGAAGGGCACCTCGCCCGGCTCACCGAACCGGCGGCTGAAGGCAACCTGTTCGGCCGGTGCGAGCCCTTGCTCGGGCAGCACGGCAACGACGTGGTCGACGACTGCGGCGCGGATCCGGGTGATCGTGTCGTCGTCGGCGTCGCGGACGTCGATACCGGAAATGGTGACTCCGCCCGTTCCCGAGAACCGTTCCAACTGCACGAAGGCAGAGGTTATGCGGTCACCGCCGGTCGGGTCGACGCGGACCGAGAACGAGGGAGACGTTGGTCCCAGTACTCGGTGAACTCCCCGGTGAGGTCGAGATCGAAGAACCACGCAACGAAGGAGTCGGGGAAGCTGGCTCGACGGGTGCGAAGCCGTTGGACGCTGTCGTTGTAGAAGTGGCGGGCCAGGGCGATGCGGTCCTCGGTGACGACCAACTGCTGTTGGAGCTGGAGAAACGAGGCGTTGGCCTTGAGATCGGGGTACTCCTCCGCGGTCGCCACCAGCTCGCGTACCGCGCGGGCCTCCAGTTCGAGGGGAGCGTCGAGCTCGGCCACGGCGTCATCGCTCGGCTTGTCCGGGAGAGCGGGGATCCAGCCGGCACGAAGCGCCGTCACCCGGTGATGCAGATTCTGCTCGTGGGCGTGGGCACCCTTGACCAGCTCGATGATGGGGTTCAGCAGGGAATGGCGGCGGTCGATCTCCACGTCGAGCAGGCTCCATGCCTTCTGGGCGCGGTTGCGCAGTGAGACGAGCCCGTTGTAGGTGCTGTACACCGAGAGGATCGCCATCACCCCGAGCACGGTGACGACGCAGACCACCGGCACCCGCAACGAGCCGGCTGTGAACCGATGACCATCGACGAACAGCGTCGGTCCCTCGTACCACGCCACTCCGAAGGCGGCGGCGGCCACCACGGCGATCGTTGCCGCCAACCCTGCGGCGATGCTCTGGGTCCGCGTGACACGCTGCTCGTCGTGGGTGGTGACCATGAAGGGGTTCTCGCCCGACGGGTCGGGGCCGATCACCGGGCGACCGACGCTGTCGTCGAGCCGGGCGGTGCCCACCACCATGATCTCGGTCCCGATTTCGAGGGCGTACTCCTTCACCCGGCGTTCGGGTGCGCGGTTCCCCGCGTGGATGGCGACCAGATCGAGGCCCGCGGTGGCGGGCGCCGGTCGTTCGTACAGCGTGCCTTCGTACACCAGCGGCATGTCGATCTCGGCGCCTTTGACCCACACGCGAATCGTGCCGGTGTCGTCGACCAGATCGAGCTGGGCTCGGCCTCCCCTTCGGTCGCCGACCTTGGTCCACTTCCGGCCGCCATCGTTGTCGGACTGCTCGGCATAGATTTCCTGCCGCCAGAACGCGCAGTCGTTGCTGCCGTGGGGGCTCGTCGTGGGATGCTCCGATTGCGCTCGACCGTGCAGCTCGGTCAGGCCGAGGGTGACCCCGGCTACCTTCGAGGTCGGAAGGTCGAGGACGAGGCGCCGTTGGCCGCGGAAGTGGTGCCACGCGGCGACTGCGAGGAGTGCAACCACCGATGCGATCACCACGAAGGCGAGCGATTTGAGCTCGGCGCTGTCCATGGCGCGGTCATCGGCACTTCTGCCCACGCGCTTTAGGGACCTTCTGGCCTGGTCGGCGGTGCTGCTCGCCGGGGCAGCGGCCTGCACCTCGGCTGAGCGGGCGACTGCACCGACTCCCGCCGAGACGACGCCGAGCGCGGTGCGGGTCATGATCGACGAGCGGTCGGTCGTGCGGGTCTCCGGTGAGGCGTGCGGCAGTCTGTCCGTCGGGGGCGGAGTGGCCGTCGAATCTGATCTGATCATCACCAACGCCCACGTCGTGGCCGGTGTCGTCGAGGTCTTCGTGGACGTGATCGGTGCCGGCGAGCCCGTCCTGGGGACCGTGGTCGGTTTCGACGCCGTCCGAGACCTCGCTGCCGTTCAGCTGACGGGCGCGGCCCTGACGCCGGTCGAGATACACGGCGGTGACGGAGTACCGCCACTCCGTTTGGTGACCGTCTCCGACGACGACCGGATGGAGGAGCGCCTGACCGACGGCGGGCGGAGCATTGTCGCCACGGGCGCCGACATCTACCGGCGCCCGGGAGCCCGCCGCGCCGCGATCGAGCTCGACGTCGCCGTTGCGCCCGGCGTGTCGGGCTCGGGCCTGTTCAGCGATGACGGCGAGCTCGTCGGGGTGGTGTTCGCGACGTCGCGGCGCGACGATGCACGGTCCTACGCCGTGGCCGCGTCGGAGGTAACCGCCTTCCTGGCCGATGTCGTCGCCGAGCGCGAGCCCGCGGGCCCCTGCCTGAGCCAACCCTTGCCCGAACCCGACAGCGACTGACGGGCCGACTCACCGCCACTAGGCTCGCGCCTGTGCCGGAATCGACCGAACCTCTGCATGATCTGGTTCGCAGCGACAGTTCCGAGGCCACGCATCGCGTGCCGGCCTCACCGTGGGTCACGCCCGAACCCGCCCCGTCCGACTCGGTGCTGATCGCCATGAGCGTCGCGACCGGAGTCGTCGCCACCCTGGGCGCTGCTTGCGGTCTGGCGGTGGTGGCGCAGCCGCCGCCGGTGACTCAGGCGGTGTCGGTGAGGAGGTCGGCCAGGGCGGCGGCCTCCTCGAAGGCCACCAGATCGACGGCAGGGGCGTCGAGTCGCATCCGGCCCTCGTTCACCCGCTGTTGGACCTCGGCGGACCCTTCGGCACAACCTTCGACGAAGGGACACCAGCCGCAGAGCGGCCCGGTTCTGGCCCCGAACTCACCGGAGTCGCAGGCGGCATTGAGTCGACTCCAGGTGTCCTGGAGCTCGGTGACGGCCTCGGCGATGTTGTCGGCCGTCACGTCGATGTCGACGATCTTCTGACCGAGATAGAGCAGCCGTGCCCGCGTCGGCATGGCGCCGGTTTCGGCGTGGACGGCCGCGGCGTACAAGAGAACCTGGGTGAGCCGGTCGGCCGCGAACCGGGCCGCGGGCGCCCGACCGGACTTGTAGTCGCTGATGATGCGCCCGTCGTCGCCGAGATCGATGCGATCGACGATGCCGCGGAAGGGCACACCGGCGATCTCGACCTCGATGTCGAGCTCGGTCGAGTCGACCTGCACGGCAGTGGGATCTTCGATCGCCCAGAGGCCCTGCACGGCGAGCCAACCCCTCCACCGGAACTCGCGTTCGGCTGCCTCATCGAGGTCGAGGGCGACGAAGTCGGGATCGGCGGCGGTTTCGGGCCACACGTCGCGGGCGATCTCCCTGGCCCGGTCAACCGTCCGATTCGGCGCATCCTCGCCGAGCAGGACCTCGAGCACGCGGTGGGCGAAGGTGCCGGTCAAGGCCGGGATTCCCGGCGGATCGGGCAGGCGGTCGAGGTACCGGAACTTCCACCGGCGCGGGCACTGTCGGAACAGGCTGGCACCCGACGGAGACAGCCGCGTGGGACGCGTGCCGCTGCTGGGCTCGGCCACCGGGGTCACGACGAATGCCATGGGTGTAGTTCTACCACCCCGGTGTGACAGCAACCTAGATGTCGAGGGCCTCGGCGTCGACGAGCTCGGAGTTGTTGAGCAGGAACTCCTTGCGTCGGGCCACATCCGAGCCCATCAGTACCTCGAACATCGACGCGGCCTCCCTGGCGGCGGCGGCGTCGTCGATGGTGATGCGCTTGAGGATCCGGGTCGCCGGGTCGAGGGTGGTCTCCGACAGCTCATCGACGTCCATCTCGCCCAGCCCCTTGAAGCGCACGAACTTCTCACGAGGAACGTTGTTGTCGACGATGATCCGATCACGCTCGGCGTCGGTGAACGCGTAGTAGGTGTCGCCCCGCCACTTGGCCGAGAACAGCGGCGGCTGCGCGGCATACACTCGGCCCGCCTCGAGCAACGGTCGCATGTAGTGGTAGATCAGCGTGAGCAGGAGGCAGCGGATGTGACTGCCGTCGACGTCGGCGTCACAGAGGATGATGACGCGGCCGTACCGCGCCGCATCGAGGTCGAAGTCCTTGCCCGAGCCCGCCCCCACCGCGGTGATCAGAGCTTGGGCCTCGGCGTTGTCGAGCACCTGCTTGGCGGTGGCCTTGCCGGCGTTCACAACCTTGCCTCGCAGCGGCAGGATCGCCATGTTCTCGGAATTCCGGCCGGCCTTGGCCGGCCCGGCGGCCGAGTCTCCCTCGACGATGAGCAGCTCGGCCTCGAGGCCATGCGTGCGGCAATCGGCGAGCTTGTCGGGCATGCCGGCTGAGCCGAAGCTCGCTGCCTTGCGCTTGTTGTCGAGCACCTGGCGGCTGGCCACGCGGTTGATCACGGCGGTCGCGACCTTGTCGCGCAACGCGTTCACATGGCTCTTGGGTCCGTCCTTCTCGAACCACTCGACCAGGCCCGTCTTGGCGATCTCGTACACGATGCTCTGTACCGGGGGCGTGCCGAGCTCTTGTTTGGTCTGGCCCCGGAACTGTGGCTCGGGGAGGGTGACCTTGACCGCGGCGACCAGGCCCTCCTGGATGTCTTCCTTGCTGGCGCGGTCCTTGCCCTGCCGGGCCAGCTTGGCCAGCTTTCGCGTGTTGGCCAACAGCACGTCGTTCACCCCACGCGTGAGCGCCCGCTCGAAACCAGTCAGATGGGTGCCACCCTCGGCGGTGGGAATGGTGTTGACGAACGAGCTGACGTGGGTGTCGAACCCCTTGACCCACCGCAGGGCGATGTCGACGGTGAACTCGCGCTCGACCAGGGTCATCTTGCCGTCGCACCGGCACCTTCTCCTCGAAGGTGTCGATGCCGTTGAGATGGATGATCTTGGTGACGGGATCGCCGATCGACGCCTCGTCGACGAGATCGGCGAGACCGCCACGCGAGACGAACTCGAACGCTTCGTTGTCGGCGCCCGCCCGCTTGTCGGTGACGGTGATGCGCAGTCCGGGGACGAGAAAGCAGGCCCGGGTGACCCGTTCGCAGATCGTCTCGAAGTCGATGGCGGCCTCGGGATCGAAGATCTCGTGGTCGGGCAAGGAACCGGATCCGAGTGCCCGTCTTCTTCTTCGAGATCGACTTCACCTTCTCGAGCTCGTGGGTCTTGGTGAACTTCGAGCCGTCGAACCGGCCGGCGACCCGTTCGTTGAAAGCCAGCCGCCACGTGGCGCCGTTGCGGTCGACCTCGGCCACCAGCTTGGCCGACAGAGCGTTCACCACCGAGGCGCCGACGCCGTGCAGCCCGCCCGAGGATCCGTAGGCGCCGCCACCGAACTTGCCGCCGGCGTGCAGCTCGGTGAACACGACCTCGAGCGCCGACACCTTGCGTTTGGCGTGGAGGTCGATGGGAATACCGCGCCCGTTGTCGGCCACCTCGATGGTGCGGTCACGATGCAGGGTCACGTCGATGCGGTTGGCGTGCCCGCCGGAAGCCTCGTCGACCGCGTTGTCGATGAGCTCCCACACCAGGTGCATGAGCCCGTCGCTGCCGGTGCCGCCGATGTACATGCCGGGCCGCTTGCGCACGGCCTCGAGCCCTTCGAGGGTCTGGATCGAGTCGGCGTCGTAGCCGGTGGTGGGGTTCATCGGAAGGCTCCTCGGCTCACCACCGCGCCGGGCCGAGGGCGAGGATGCGGCGCTCGGTGACGGTGCTGACGCAGATCGCGTCGGGTGGCCTCGAGCGCGAGGGGCACCGGGGTGGGGTCGGCCTTGGTCGGGTCGTCGTCGGTGGACATCATGGCGAGCAGCCCGATCGGGAGAGCCGATGCGGGCCAGCACGAGCGAGTCTCGTCGCCGAAGCTGCGTGAGCCGCACGCCCTGGCCGTTGCGACCCTTGGTCTCGAGCTCGTCGAATGGGGTCGCCTTGGCCGCGCCCGTATCGGTGACCGATCACGATGATCGCATCGGGCACTACCGGCGCCCGCGGCGATCAACCTGCGCGCCGGCGCGGAGCTTCATACCGGCGACACCGCCGGCTCCGCGACCCTGCACGCTGATGCCCGACGCCGGGGTGCGCAGCACCTGGGCGTCGGAGGTGACCAGGACGATGTCGGCGCCGTCGGGGCAGGTGAAGGCACCGACGACAACATCGTCGTCTTGCAGCGAGATGACCGTCTTGCCCGACCGGGTGCTCGAACAATTCGTCGGGGGTGAGCCGTTTGGCCACGCCATTGCTCGTGACGACCACGAGGTTCTCGTCGTTGCCCTCGGCGACCACGGTCAGGAGCTGCCTCCCCTCGATTGATGCCGAAGACCTGCGTGGCGGTCGACGCCGCGGCTGCGACCGTCGACCTCGCCGAGCTCGTGGGCCGAGACGACAACCAGCCGACCCTCGCGACGTCACTCCGGCGACCCGGCGAGCAGTGGAGGCAACGGCAGCGCGACCAACACGTCGTGGCGCCCGGGGTTGGCCCGTCGGGCCCCCTCGGTGGGCGCGCGACCGACGATGCCCGATGTGGACAGGGTGACGACGCACGGCTCGTCGGTCGCCGGTGAAGCGGTGGTGGTCGGCGTGACCTCGAGGTTGTCGTAGACCGGGAGCTCGTCGGGCGCCGACGATCTGCGTGCGACGCTCGCGGCCGTAGACGTTCGACGAGCTCCCGAGCTCGTTGAGGACGAGCGTGCGTTGGCGTTGCTCGGAACCGAACAGCTTCTCGTAATTCGTCGATGCCGGCCAGCAGCTCGTCGCGTTCGTCGATGATCTTCTGCATCTCGAGCGCGGTGAGGCGACGCAGCTGCATGTCGAGGATGTGCGTGGCCTGGATCTCGCTGAGCGCCAGCTCGGCGCACAGTCGCTCGCGGGCCTCGGCGACGTCGGCGGAGCCCCGGATGATGGCGACGACGAGGTCGATGTTGTCGAGCGCGATGACCAGACCCTCGACGATGTGCAGCCGCGCCCGGGCTCGCTCGAGGCGATAGCTGCGTGCGGCGCACCACGACGTCGAGCCGGTGGTCGACGTAGTGCCGGCACAGGTCGTACAGGCCCGAGCGTCTGGGGGACGCCGTTCGACCAGCACCACGTTGTTGATGCCGAAGGTCTCCTCGAGCGGGCGTCTGGCGGTACAGCTCGGCCGAGCACCGCCTCGGGGTTGACGTCGGGCTTGCAGTCGATCTGGATCCGCAGGCCGGTCGTGCGGTCGGAGAGGTTCTTGACGTCGACGACGCCCGGCGAGCTTGTCGTTGGCGACCAGCTCGTTGACCCGGTTGACGACCTTCTCGGGGCCGACCATGTAGGGAAGTTCGGTGACCACGATGCCCTGGCTGCGGGCGGTGCGCTGCTCGACCTCGACGCGGGCGCGGATGCGGACCGCACCCCGACCGGTCTCGTAGGCCTCGCGGATGCCGTCGTCGATGATCATGCCGCCCGACGGGAAGTCGGGGCCGGGCACGCACGGCCATCAGCTCGTCGATGGTGGGCCGCGGGCGACGCTTGGGTCATCACCAGCTCGATGGCGGCGGAGATCTCGCGCGAGGTTGTGGGTCGGCATGTTGGTGGCCATGCCGACGGCGATGCCGGTCCCGCCGTTGACCAGCAGGTTGGGGAGTCAGGCCGGGCAGACAGACGGGCTCCTCGTCCTCGCCGTCGTAGGTGGGGCGGAAGTCGACGGTGTCCTCGGTCGATCTCGCCGATCATCTCCATTGCCGCGTCGGTGAGACGGCACTCGGTGTAGCGGGGCGCAGCCGGCGGGTCGTCGAGGCTGCCGAAGTTGCCGTGGGGGTCGACGAGGGTGACCATGCGGGAGAAGTCCTGTCCCATGCGCACCAGCGCCTCGTAGATCGCCTGGTCGCCATGGGGGTGGTACCGGCCCATGGTGTCGCCGACCACCCGGGCGCACTTGCGGTGCGGGTTCTCGGGGCGGATGCCCATCTGCAGCATGGAGTAGAGAATGCGGCGCTGCACGGGCTTGAGCCCGTCGCGGACATCGGGGATGGCCCGGCTGGTGATGACCGAGAGCGAGTAGGCGAGGAACGACTCCGACATCTCGTCGGCGACGGGTACCTCGACCACTTCGCGGGCGAAGGGCACGAGTGCGAGTTCCTGTTGGTCGGACACGAGGGGCTCCAGAGAGGCGAACTGGTGTTCGGGGGCGCGAATCAGTGTAGGGCTCGAGGTGTGCCACCGAGCCCGCTTCTGAGGAACGTAGCGGCTGGTTGCCGTCGGCTCGTGGCAATTGCCCGACGCAAATCGGTGAGGTATTTCCCGCGTCGAGACTAAGGGTGCCAGCCCATCGTGCCGATGGGTGGAAATGCTCCGTGCCCATCGGGTGCTGTTCGCGTTGTTCGCGTGTTCGGTGCTCTTCGCCTCCTGCGCCGTCGATGAACCCATGGTCGGCCGACCGTTGGCCGTGCCAGTGGCCGATCCGGCCGCCATGGAGGAGGAGCTTGCGCCGGCACCGGCGGGGCCGGTCATCGAGATCGTCGTAGCGCCCGATGCCGAGGTTGCACCCGTGGAGGCCGCAGCCGCTGCCTGGGTGTTGGGAACTGCTCAGGAATCCGCGGGTATCTCGATCGACCAGGCGTCGCTCGACTGCACGACCACGGGGATCGTGCAGGTGCTCGGCCCCGATCGATCGGTCCAGCTGCCCGACACCGGCCTGAACGACGACGAGATCCCACCCGTCGGTGAGTTGATGAGCATCTGCAGTGCCGACCTCGAGAACCCCGGCCGGCTCTACGCCGACGCTGCGGGGCTGTCGCTGTCGGAGCCCACCCTCGACTGTCTCGACGTGGCCTTCGCCGAACCGACGGTGGCCACGGCGGCGACCACGGCGGCCCTCTGGGCCGCGGAGCGCGATCTGAGCGCCGTACCCGCCGAAGTCGACCAGATCGGCGTCGACACCGTCGTCAGCTGTCTGAGCGACGACGAGCTGGCCCGCCTCCTCGGCTGACCGCTCCCTGCGAAATACCCTGGTGACCCTGTGACCGCAACGACTGGACCATCGTGATTCCCCACCGCCCCGTTCTCGCCGTCATCCTGTCGTCGGCCATGGCCTTCTCTGCCTGCAGCACCAACGGCGGCGTGTCGATCGCGACGGGCGCCGACCAGGAGTCGGCGCCGGCCGTCGATGACCCGGCAGCCGAGCCCGATGCGCTCGACGAGGCTGCACCCGCCCAGGACCCGGTGCCGGCCGTCGATGACCCGGCACCCGAGCCCGAGGTGCTCGATCAAAATGCGGCGTCCGATGACGAACTGGCCAGGGCCCGCGCCTACCTCGACAACGACTTCATCGACACGTTCGGCGAGAACGATGCCGACTGCATCGTCATCGGGATGGTCGACAACCTGGGGTTGGCCCGCCTCGCCGAGCTCGATGCCAACGGCGGACCGATCGACCAGGGCGACGTCGACGCCCTACTCGACTCCATGTACGCCTGTGTCGACGCCACCGACCTGGGCACGATGCTCACCGCGGAGATGGCGGACGGCAATTTCGCGATTCCGGCTGAAGCGCGCGACTGCGTCGTCGCCGGCTACGGCCAACGCAGCACCGTCGAGGCCTTGCTGAGTGCCGGCTTCGCCGTGAACGGTCCCGACGCCGCACTGGCGGCCGCTGCCGCCCAGGCCGCCATCGCTCCCCTGATCGACTGCATCGGCTTCGGCGGACTGATGCAGCAGGAAGCAGCCGCCGACGGCGTGACACTCGGCGAGGAGACCATTGCGTGCCTCGACGACCAGGGCAACGATGTCTTCACCGAGCTGGTCGGTGCAATGCTCGCGGGTGGCGCTCCGATCGCGGGCGGTGACACCGAGCAGGAGATCGTCGCCCTGCTCCTCGGCTGCCTCAGTGCCGACGAGATGGCGCAGATGAGCAACTGAGCGCACCGTGCAACAGGTGTTCGTGTACGGCACGCTGATGCCCGGCGACTGCCGATGGTCCCTCATCGCCGATGACGTCGTGGCCCTCCGCCGCGCCATGGTTTCGGGCCGTCTGTTCGACACCGGCCGCGACTATCCCGGTGCGCGATTCGAGCTCGATGGCACCATCCACGGGTGGGTGCTCGAGCTCCGATCGACGAGGTCGGAGCAGGCCATCGAGCGGCTCGACGCCATCGAGGGCACCGTGCACGGCAACTACCGGAGGGTGGCGGTGACCACTCTTGCCGGCGAGCGCTGTTGGGCGTATCAGATCGAGACGAGTGTCGCCGGACTGCACGATCTGAACGGCGTCTGGCCGATCGACCGATGACGGTCAGCTCTCCCGACGTCGCGGGCGCGGCGGCGGTGGGGGGCAGCAGTCGGCCGCACACGGGAACGGGCGACCGCCGTCACCACCGATGGTCACCGGGTCCTCGCCGCGGAAACGGGCAACGAGCGAAGCCGCCAGCCCGTCGACGAAGGTGCCAGCAGTACCGACTGTCGGCACGCGCAGCATGGTGATGGCGCGGGCTCGGGCGACTGCGGCTGCCTCGGTGTCGAGGTCGAACAGCACCTCCATGTGATCGCTGAGGAAGCCGAGCGGCACGACGGCGACGGTTGCACCGCGATCGAGGTGGTGGAGGTGGTCGACGATGTCGGGCTCGAGCCAGGGCACGTGCGGCGGTCCGCTCCGACTCTGGAAGACGAGCTCGTGGGGCAGGCCGATGCGGTCGGCGACGATCGCGGCCGCGGTGCGCAGCTGGGCCTCGTACTCCGACGTCGCGGCCATCACCACCGGAATGCTGTGGGCGGTGAACACGAGCGCGCATGCTGCCCGCCGGTCGGCGCTGAGCGAACCGAGCGCGTCGTCGACGCGTTCGGTCACTGCATCGAGGAATCCGACCTCCCGCCAGAACGGCGGCACCTTGGGGATGTCGGCATACGGGGTGTCGGTGGCCCCCACGGCGGCCGCCAGGTCTTCTCGGTACTGCCGACAGCCCGAGTACGAGCTGAACGCCGATGTGGCCACCGCGAGCGGCGCAGACACGCCATCGGCAGCCATGGTGGCAACGGTGTCGGCCAGGAACGGATGCCAGTTCCGGTTGCCCACGTACACCGGCACCTCGACGCCTTGGCCGGCCATGGACACGGCCAGGGCTTCGGCCAGGGCCTCGGTCTGCTCGTTGATCGGCGACACACCGCCGAAGAGCGCATACTGGTCGGCCACCTCGGCCAGCCGCTCGTCGGGCACGTTGCGGCCGGCGGTGACGTTGCGCAGGAACGGCAGGACGTCGTCGGGGTGTCGGGGCCCACCGAAGCCCACGACCAGGAGGGCGTCGAACCGCGGCCGGGACGCGGCCGACATCAGCTGTCCACGAACGCAAGGGTGGCGTCGGCGTCGATGCTCACCCCGCACTCGTCGTCGAGAGTCGACACGACCATGTCGGCTGCATCGCGGGCGGCGTCGGTGGCGGTGTCGCGCAGGCTTCCGCTGCCAGTGATGACCGATGCGACGTCACGGTTGAACGAAGCCAGCACGACGAAGGCGGCCTGTCGGTCCGACGGCGCGAAGTTGGCCGCCGACTCGAGGGTGCGGGCGAAGTTGGCGAGCTGCTCGCCGATGATGACGAGCCGCTCGACGTCGAGGGGCTGTTCGGGGTCGACCGGTGGCGGAGGCGGCGGGACGTTCAGCTCGATCTCGGCCGCCCACCCACAGAACTCGGGCTCGGCGGCCGTCGGGCCGTTGTTCGCTGCGTTGCTGCACGCGCTCACCACGACGAGGGCCGCAGTCACGATCAGGGAAGTGAGAAGACCACGTCGAGCCACGATCACAGTGAACCAGCTCACGGTGATCGCGCCACGGCGGCGCTGCGACCGCCCGTCGGCCGCTGTCCCAGCCGGCGCCGGCGCGGCTTCTAGACTCGGCGGGTCATGACGCTCGTCACCGCTGCCTTTCTGCTGTCGTGCGTCGTGATCGGCGTCGGGCTCACCGGTCACCTGCCCGTGGCCCTTCGGCTCGAGGAGCGGCTACCCATCGGCGCGGTCGTGGGTGCCATGGCCGTGACACTGGTGGCGCTCGGGACCATCGCCGGGTTCGGGTTCAGCGGCACGACCGTGATGCTCGCCGTGATGGTCGCTGCAGGGTTGTCGATGCCGGGACTGCTGCGGGTCGCGCCGTCGGTGCGAGCCGAGTACGCCGACTTCCGCGTCCGGCTGCATCGCGGGTGGCGCGATCCCTCCAGCCCGATGCCACTGCTCGCGCTGTGTGGGGTGACCTGGCCCCTCACCGTGCGCATCCTGTCGCTTGCCTACCAGCCGAGCCCATCAGGCGGAATCGCTGCGGGCCATCTGTCGACCTTCGGTGACTGGCAGGCTCATCTCGCCTACACCGGGAACTTCGCGTATCGCGGCGACCTCCATCTGGGCACGCCGCTGGCCGCCGGGGACGACTTCGCCTATCACTTCGGGGTCGACCTGTTCGCGGCGCTGACGGTTCCGACCGGCGCATCGCTGCACGCTGCGCTCCAGATCACCAGCGGCTACCTGGCTTTCGCGTTGGTGCCAGTGCTGTACCTGTTCGGTCGGCGGCTCTTCGCCCGGCGGTCGGTGGCCGTCCTCGGATCCGTGCTGTTCCTGGCGGCCGGGGGTTGGGGATTCACCCGGTTCCTCGACGACGTGTCCGCGGTGCCCGCCGGCAGCTTCTCGGACCGATTCCGTCAGGTTCTGTGGAACCAGCCCCGCGACTACACGCGCGACTTCGACACCTACTGGATGGACAATCCGGTGCTCGGACACCTCTATCCGCAGCGGCCCACGCTCGTCGGATTCGCCGTCGTGCTCCTCACCCTCGCCATCCTGTGGGCGGCGAGGGAGAGCGGTGAGCGCGGCGCCTTCCTGTGGGCGGGGGTGGTCGTCGGGTTCACCCCGCTCTTTCACACCTTCGGTTGGGGGACGGCGTTGGTGATGGGTGTGCTGTGGGCGATCACCGACCGCTTCTGGACGGCCGAGGCTCGACGCTGGCTGTGGTTCCTGGTGCCCACGGTGGTGCTGGCCGTGCCTGCGGTTGGCTGGCTCGCACCTCCCAACCCCGACGGCACGTTCCGATGGGTTTGGGGCTGGGTGACCGACGGAACACCTCAGGGTCTGGTGGGCTTCTGGTTCGACAACACCGGGTTGTTCCCTCTGTTGTTCGCGGTGGCCCTGCTGTGGCGGGGAGCCACGAGCCGGCGCCTGGCCGTGGCGTTGGCGCCCATCTGGCTGTGGTTCGTCGGTGTCCATCTGGCCATTCCCCATCCGTGGGAGGGCAACAACGCCAAGTACGCCATCTTCTGGTGGATGCTCGGAGCCTTCGCCGTCGCCGCTCTCCTGGCCGCGGTTGTCGATCGTGTCGTGCTGTCGGCCCGACCCGGCGCCGTTGCGATGGGCGTCTTCGGCGTGGGCCTGGTCGTCGTATCGCTCACCGCAGCCGGTGGACTCGATCTGTTCAAGGCGGTCGACGGCACGCTCCCGACCTATCCGGCCGAGGTGGCCTCACCCGGCGAGGTCCTGGTCGGCGAGTGGGTTCGGGTGTCCACTGCCGATGACGCGGTGTTCGTCACCGCGTCGAGCAGCGCCTCACAGCCCGTGGCCACCCTCGGCGGTCGGGCGGTCGTCACGGCCTTCGACGGGTGGGTGTTCGACCTCGGGCTCGACTGGAGCGGACGCCGGCAGGCGAGCATCGACATCCTGGCCGGCGCTCCCACCACAGGTGACCTCATCGAGCAGTACGGCGTCGACTACGTGGTGATCGGGCCTCGCGAGCTGGCGGCGGGGGCGTCGACCGATCATTGGGATCGGTCGGGCACGCTTGTGTACGACTTCGGCCAGTATCGGATCTACCGACCATGACCCCCGTTGACACCACCGCCCCCGGGATCGAGAGCATCGTGGCCCGCAACGATCGCTGGCTGCGGAACCTGCTCGTCGCCCTGGTTCTGGTCGGTCTGGCCATGCGTCTCGCAGCGCTCGGCGAACGGGCACTCCACCACGACGAGAGCCTCGACGCCTGGTTCTCCCAGCGGTTCTACGAGGGGACCTACGACGGGTACGACCCCGTGTACCACGGTCCGCTGCGCTTCTACCTCACTGCCGCGCTGTACTGGTTCTTCGGTTTCTCCGTTGCCTCGGCCCGGTTGATCTCGGTGCTTGCGGGTACCGCGCTGATCGCTCTGCCCTGGTTCCTGCGGCGACAGCTCGGCACCATCGGCACTGCGGTGGTTGCGGCCATTCTGTGTTTCAGCCCGTCGTTCTTGTACTTCAGTCGCTTCGCCAGGGAGGACGCCCTCTTCGCCTGCCTCTCCCTGATCTTCGTGGTGGTGCTGTTCGCGTACCTCGACCGGCCCCGGACCTCGACGTTGGCCGCCCTACTTCTCACCCTCGTCGCGGCGTGGGCGGTGAAGGAGTCGGTCTTCTTGTTGGTCATGGTGGTCGGGTCGTATCTGCTCGTCGAGCTGGCGATCGAGCTGTTCGACCGCAGCAGTCTCCGCGTCGCGCCACCAGCAATCGTGCTGGTGCTCGCCGCTGCTTCCATCCTCGCTTTCGCGCTCGGTGACCCGATCATGGTGAACCTGGGTTGGTGGGGCGCTCTCCTGCTGGGCACCGTGGCCGTCGCCCTGCTCGCGGCCCGCCGCGCGGGTGGATCCTTCGGGACCACCGAGGTCGGCGCCGCGACCCTCGCGCCGGGTTGGCGGGGCTGGGTCAGCGCCCTGAGCGCGGCCGCGATCGTCTTCGTCGTGCTGTTCACCGTGTGGCTCACCAACTGGGCGGGTTCTGACACCGACTCGACCCCCCACAACGCCGTGATCGACGGCCTCGTCGGTGGATGGGACTACTGGCGCAGCCAACAGGACGTGAACCGAGGCGGCGAGCCGTGGTACTACTACCTGTTCACCATTCCCGCCTACGAGTACGTCACCGTCTTCCTGGCCGGTATCGGCGTGGTGAGCGAGCTACGGAGCTCCACCCGGATCGGGCGGTTCGCCCTGTGGTCGACGGTGGTCTCCCTCGGCGCCTACTCCTATGCCGGTGAGCGCATGCCGTGGCTGGTGCTGCACCCGCTGCTCCCGGCGGTCCTCCTGGCCGGGGTCGGAGCGCAGTACCTGTGGAGCCACCGGGAGACCGCCCTCGCCGGTTCGGCCGCCATGCTGGTGGTTCTGGGCGCGCTCGCCACGGGGTTCGCCGGGTTCCGCGTCAACTACGTCGACGGCGAGGAGCCACGCGAGCTCCTGAGCCAGGCCGGGCAGGCGTCCCCCGAGCTCGCGGCCACGGTGGCGCGCTTGTACCGCCTCGACCAGATCGTGCAGAGCGAACGCGGCCGACCGCTGAAGGTGCTGATCGACTCCGCCGACAGCGCGGCCTGGCCCTACGTCTTCTATGTGCGGGACCTGTCCGAGGTGCTCTACGCCGACCTCGGAACCGCCACGATCGACCCCACGACCGACGTCGTGATCGTGGTCGACCGCAACGCGTCCACGGTCGCCCCGGCCGTCGTCGGCTGGGACGCGACCCGACAACTTCACCGTGAATGGTGGGTGCCGTCCTACACGGAGGGCGGCGTGGCGGGATGGTTGAGGTGGCTCACCGATCGCGAGCTCTGGGGCGATGACGAGGTCGGCGGTGTGGGTGAGACGGTCTACGTGTCGCCCGATGTCGCGGCGCTCGAGACGCGGGTCGAGGACCTGCTGGCCTCGGGCCGACGCGGCGACTGACCCGTCGAGGGTCGATCAGCTCGAGCAGTTGGTGAGCGCATCGACGATGGCCTGCTCCTCGGCGGCGGTGGGCACGGCCCCGTCCTCGAGCTCGAGCACGCGATCCTCGCCGATGGTGTCGATCCAGTCGTCGACGATGCAGTTGGCGGTGTCCTTGTCGACGCCGATGGTGCGCACGAGCTCGTCGGCGGAGCCGTCGCGATCGATTCCGCCACAGGAAACGGCGAACAGAGCCGTGCCGAGCGTGGCGCCGACGAGCAGCTTTTTCATCTGACCATCCGAGTCCGTGGTGGGGAGCCGCCGGGTTGCGACGACAAAACCGTAGGCGATCGATCTCTCACTCAGGCGTATTCCCGGTCGAGGACGTCGTGGTCGACGCGGTAGATCGCCCGGTTGCCGTCGATGAACACCTCGAGCAGAGCCGGATGGCGAGCGAGGGCTGCCAGTGCGGTCGGATCACCCGTGAGGTGCTCGAGGGTGCCCACCACCACGTAGCTCACGTCGTAGGTCCGAAGCACTCGGCTGACCACGGTGGGATCCGTGCTGCGGTAGAAGTCCTCCACGTCGGCTTTCCTCGTCGCCACGGCCGCGGCGTAGCCTCTGCGCTGTTGGATCTGGTGCCAGTCCCACCCGAGCACGGTCGGGAGCCCGGTGTTGACCGAGATGCGAGCGGTCCACGAGTACAGCGGCCCGGTGGCCTCGATGATCGTGGGTGTGCCCTCGACGTTGCGCCGGAGCCAGTGAATCAGTGGGAGGTCGTCACCGATGGCCACGGGAACGCCATCGATGAAGAGGATCGGATCGGTTGCGAGGTAGGCGAGGCCGTCGAGGCCGGCGCCGCTCACCGGGTCGGCCCCGGCGAAGCGCTCGTCGAGGCGGGGTCCGGGGGCGAGCACGGGGTACACGAGGGTGGCGGCCATCAGCGCGACCACTGCGACGGCCCAGCCGACGGCAACGGCCCGCGCCCGTCGCGTCCCGCGGTTCGCGAGGTCGGCCACTCGCGGCGCCAGCCACCAGAGGGCGACGGCGCTGGCGATGGCCATCAGCTGCCACGCCTGGTACCAGAACTTGAAGACGGTGTTGAGCCTTTCGATGTCGTTGACGACCGTGACGAGCTCGACGCCTCCGGCGGTGGCGAAACCCAACGCGTACAAGCCGGCCACCGCACTGTGGCCGAGATCCCGACGACCGATCACGGCGAGGGCGGTGAAGGCCAAGGTGGCGGCGGTGCACAGGCCCGAGGTCGCACCGACGCTCGTGGCGGTGAGGACGACCGCGAAGACCGAGACCGCCAGCAGGGCCACGGCCCGACCGTCGTCGGGAAGGCGTCGCAACCCGAGGCTGCGGCCACGGGCTACCCCGTAAGCGACCGCGACGGCGACGAACAGACCGAACTGCGACAAGAAGTCGCCGAGGCCGGTGACCTCCTCGGCTCGGTCGAGTCTGCCGTCGAACACCTCGATGTGCGCGCGGTAGGGCGCGGTGAGCACGACGTGGGTGAGAGTGACCACCGCTGCACTGGCGCCCAGGCGGGCAAGGCGTCGGTCGAGTCGGCCGGGGCCGACGAGCTCGCCGCCGACCAGTGCTGCGACCGTCACGAGGATGGCCACCGGAAGGTCCCATGTGTGCACCATGCGGATCACGCCCGTCGTCGCGCCCAGGGCGACCGCGAGGCCCATGCGTCGGTTGCGGTCGCCGGCGCGCGCCGTCACGGCGAAGGTCACGGCCAGGCCGATGACGAGGGTCAGCACACCGATGTCGAGCACGTGAGGATGCACGTCACCGAACAGGAGTGACCAGAACGGAAATTCGGTGATGTCGAACAGACCGTCGTTCACGCGGCTCGGTGCCCACCAGTCGTACCGGAGGTCGGGGCTGCGGAGCCACTGCAGCGCCCCCTCCACGTTGCCGATGGCCAGCACGCCGGCCACCGCCAGTAGTCCCGGAACCACCGGCACCGATCGCCGACGGCCCTCGAAGGCGCCGGCGATGGTCTGGCCCACGCCGAACAGCGCGGCGGCAGCCATCGCCGCCATCGTGGGCAGCCCGAGATTGAACGCGACCTCAGGGGCCACGCCCAACGCCTTGGTCGGCACCGAGAGGATGAACCAGCCGAGGTAGTAGTAGTTCATGGCGCCGCCGGCGAACCAGGGGTCATAGGCGGGCAGGGTGGTGCTGCGGGTCACGGCGGTGAAGTACGCGACCTCCATCGGCTTCTCACCACCCACGAAGGGATGCCACAGGTCGGGGTTGGCAATCGAGAAGGCGAGGACCACGGCGAAGGCCCCGAGGAACACGGCCTCGCTTGCCACCCAGCTGCGTCGATGCAGGTGCCAGTGCGCCCGCAGCGTCTCTCGACGGCGGGAACCGACGACGACACCGACGACCACGACGACCACCAGCGAGATCCAGGCCGCCGACCGGGTGTGGTTCACCGTGCCGGTGGCGATGAGGAACCACAGCGGGATGGTCGCCGCCAACAGACCGCTCAGCTTGGAGAACGCGTAGCCGCGCGCCGCGGCCCGTCCGAAGATCCAGGTCGTCCACGGCACGGCGGCCAGGCCGGCGATCTCGATCCACAGCAGCCACCACAGCCAAGGGGTCGACGAGGTGGGTCCCACCGGGTCGAACACCTCGTCGAAGCTGCCCCCTTCCTGCTGAACCGTGTACTCGTCGGGGGTGAGCTGGAGCGCATTGGCTCCCGCCTGACGGTGCTCGGTGTCGAAGCTGTTCGCGGCGCGGTCGGGGTCGAGTACCCGACGGGCCGAGGTGGTCGACCAGGCATCGGTCTTCTGCCAGATGATCACTGTCGGGTGGTCATAGACCGTGAAGGTCTCTTCGGCGTCGGCATCGTCGACGGTGATGCCGAGCAGCGACGGTTCGTTGGTGAAGCGGGCGACCTCGCGGAAACCGAGCCGGCCGTCGAACAGTGCGTCGTAGTAGGCGACAGTGGCGGGATAGCGAGCGGGGAATCGTTCGACCGAGTCGTACAGACGGTTGCTCGACTCGATGAGGTAGTCGATCCGGTCGAGCCCGGCGATGAGGGTCTCGACCTTGGCCGGAGAATCGTTGGCGAACGGTTCGATGTCGATGACCGTGAGGCCGAGCGCCTGCGCGTCGGTGGTGGGCAGCGGCAGGGCGTCGTCCCACACCGAGTGCGAGACCATCGATCCGGGGGCCACGTTCTCGGTGATCCACTCCGTGGCCTCGATGCGGCTGTGGTCGCTGCGGTATACCCCGTTGGTGAAGGCGAGGCCCCACAACGCGGTGCCCACCACGCACGCGCCGACGGTGACGGCGGCCATTCGACGCGGCCACCGGCCGAGATCGGAGGTGCGGGCGAACACCACGAGTCGGGCCATGGCCACCCCGGCCATGGCGATGGCCACGGGATAGGCAGGAAGGAGGTAGCGAACGAGGCCGTTGAACTGTCGACTCACCGTGAGGATCTCCGCGACCACGAAGGCGAGGGGCACCAACCACCACGATTCACCCCGTCGGACCCTGCCCACGGCGAGCACGAGACCGGCAACCACGGCGACGGCCAGCGCCGGACCCATGCCCCACCAGAACGCGGTTTCCAGCGGACCGAGCAGGCGGGAGCGGCCGATCCATTGGATCGTCCACGGAACGTTGAAGGTGCCGTCGTTCACCCCACCGAGGTACTCGAGGTCGTCGAGAAAGCGCGGGCCCATGCGCAGTCCCCACCATTGACCGAAGGCATAGGGCAGCGTGAGCTTGATCACCGCGACCGCGCTGAGCCCGAGCAGGGCCAGGTCGGTCACGCCGGCTCGGAGTCGCTCCGACGACGAGGTTCCGCGCCGCCACTGGGCGACCACGATGGCCGCGGCCGGGGCAACGAGAACCGGAGCGGTGCTGAGCTTCGCGGCGATGGCCAAGCCCACGAGCGCGCCGACGGTGATGATGGCACGCGTCGTCGGACCGCGTCGGGCGATGCGAACCGAGACCACCACGGCGGCCGTGGTGATGCACGCCGCCAGCGTCTCGGCTCCGTAGAAGTGGCTGTACTGGATGTGCAGTACCGCAAAGGCCTGGAAGCCGGCGGCGAGCAGCCCCGCAAGGGTGCTCCCGCCGAGGCGACGGGCCAGCAGGTACACGAGCCCGATCGTGAGGGTGTCGAACAGCGCCGAAAGGAGACGGCCGATGAGGTTGGCGTCGTAGCCGCCGTCGAATCGCGGCCGGTCGTCGTCGGTTCGCAGATCGACACCGGCGGCGTCGAGTCCTCTCGTGAGCGAACCGGCCACCGCGCCGTCGTCGGCCAGCCAGGTGGCTGTTGCCTTGGTGACCCCGACCGGCCATGTTCCGTAGACCCACGTGTCCCTCGTCGCGTAGGGATTGAAGGCCGACGTGTCGGCGTCGAGATAGTCACGAAGGCTCTCGGGAGCCGAGACATCGTCGGTGACGAAGCTCCAGTACCGCTCGTCGGGGTGGAGATGATGGCCCTGGTCCCAGTCGATGTCGACCAGTCGCAGGCCCAGGCCGAGCAGGCACAACAGGGCCAACGCCGCGGCAGTGCCGCGGGAGGTTCGCGTGTCGACCGACGTCATGCCCCCGCCACGCTAGATGGCGGTCAGTCGCCCAGGATGCGACCCATGATCCTGCCCACCCTCGAAGGCTCGGGGGGCTCGTAGTCGGGTGGGAGGAGATGGGGCGCCGAATCGGTGAGGAACGCCACGACGGTCTTGATCGACGGATTCACCAGGGAGCGGTCGCCCACGGTGATGGTGGGGACGGTCTCGTTGCCATTGGCCACCGAGCGCACATGGGCCGCTGCTTCGGGGTCGGCCCAGATGTTGTGCTTGGCAACGGTGATCCCGTGCCTGTCGATCTGGCGCTGCAGCGCCATACAGAAACCACAGCCCGGGCGCCAGTAGAGGTCGATGGTGGCGGGCGGAGACGTCATCGGGCTTGCGGTCAGGCGACGGTGAAGGCGGCGAGGTCGGCGTCGAGGGTCGAGCGAAACCGTGCGTGGGCATCACCGCGCATCCGCTCGCGGGTGGCCCTGAACGACGGGCCGTGCAGTGTCTCGGCCAGCTGCGTAGCGACCTCGAGGGCCCGGTCGACCGAGGTTGCCTTGGCCACGACCTCGTCGAGGTAGCCGGCATCGATCGCGCCGGAGGGCTCGTAGATCTTGGCCAGGTTCAGGCCGGGCAGATGTCGCTTCGAGAGCCGGTCGCGGGCCATCTCGATGATGAAACGGGGCAGCGCCATGCCGATCGCGACCTCGTTGAGGCCGATCTTGGCGGGGACGTCCTCACCGATGCGGACATCGGTTGCCATGAGGATCACGGCGCCGGCAGCCAGGGCATGGCCGGTGCACGCCGCCACCACCGGGATGCCGAGCATGTAGCTCTGGAAGAAGAACTCGGCACCGTGACCGAGCAACCCCCTGGCGCTCTCGGGCCCCTCGCTCATCACCGCCAGGTCGAAGCCCGCACAGAACTTGCCGGGGCGCCCGGCGAGCACGACCGCCTTGGTCTCGGCCTCGGCCGAGGCGAAGGCGGCCTGCAGATCGTCGAGCATCCGGTGGCTGAGCGCGTTCGCCTTTCCGTCGTCGATGGTGATGAGCGCAACGTCGCCCATTTCGTCGAAACGCACGGCAGATTCGATGAACCCGGTCATGTACGTGACAATAGTCGGGGCGGTCGCCGTACCGGGAACGGGCTTGCCTGGGTGGATTTCCCACTATTCAGGATTCGCCGGAGCACGCATACTGGAATGGTCCCCGTGGTGGGCGGAGCACACCCTGCCGCGACCCAGGTCGAGCGCCCGGTTGGTTCCCGCCACCGGCCGGGCGCTCACCTCGTTGCCGGTGGGCGGCGACTACGGTCACCCTCGTGAGCAACCTCGCGGTGCACGCCTCTGATCTGCGGCGTGACTTCGATGAGGTGACCGCGGTCGACGGTGTGGACCTGGCCATCGAACCGGGCGAGATCTACGGCTTCCTCGGCCCCAACGGCGCCGGGAAGTCCACCTTCGTGCGCATGCTGTGCACATTGCTCGTTCCCACCTCGGGTACGGCGACGGTGGCCGGTTTCGACGTCGTGGGTGACGCGGGCGACGTACGCCGACGCATCGGCGTGGCCCTCCAGGACGTTGCGCTCGACGACAAGCTCACCGGCCGCCAGATGCTGCGGCACCAGGGTGAGCTCTTCGGCCTTTCCCACCGTCGCATCTCACAGCGCATCGGGGCCCTCCAGGACCTCGTCGACATGAGCGCCATCGATCGCCAGATCGGTACGTACTCGGGTGGCATGCGACGCCGCCTCGACCTGGCGGCCGCGCTGATCCACGAGCCCGAGGTGGTCTTCTTCGACGAGCCGACGACCGGCCTCGATCCCGACAGTCGCCTTCGGGTCTGGACCGAAATCGAACGACTGAACCGGGAGGCGGGCACAACGGTCTTCCTGACGACCCAGTACCTCGACGAGGCCGACCGTCTCGCCCATCGCCTGGGCATTCTTCGCCGCGGACGTCTGGCCGTCGAGGGCTCTCCGGCCGAACTGAAGCAGCGGCTCGGTTCCGAGATCATCACCGTGCACGTCGATGGTGACCCCCACGAGGCCCAGAGTGTGG
Organism: uncultured Acidimicrobiales bacterium; assembly: GCA_963700995.1. Taxonomy (GTDB): domain Bacteria; phylum Actinomycetota; class Acidimicrobiia; order Acidimicrobiales; family JAHEJN01; genus JAHEJN01. Next base: position 80,311 of record CAVOZP010000003.1, on the reverse strand, counting down.
CTCGGGGCCTCGACCGTGTGCGCGACGTGGAGGTCACCGGCTCGGCGATCATCGTGCGGTCCTCCCGGGCCGCCGAGGTGGTGGGTCCCCTGGCGGTTGCCCTGGAACGGCAGCGCGTCGCCGTGCACTCGCTGCACATGAGCTCGCCGACCCTCGACGACGTGTTCTTCGCCGTGACCGGCGCGCACTTCGACGACGAGGCGCCCGCGTGACCGCGTCCGGTACGAACACGGCCCTGCGCGACATCCGCGTGGTGGCGGCACGAGCCCTGCGGCTCCTGCCGCTCGACAAGGCCGAGTACATCCCTCCGTTCATCGCCGGGCTCTTCACCTACGTGATCACGGTCGGAGCACTTCAGGACGTGGCCTCGTTCACCGACATCGGCATGAGCTACGAGGCGTTCCAATTGCCCGTCGGGGTGCTCTTCGCCATCACCGGACTCAGTCGGGCGTACTCGCTCGTCACCGACATCCAGGGCGGCTACTTCGAACGGCTGGTGATGTCGCCGGTACGGCGATCAGCCATCCTGGTCGGGTTGATGGTGGCCGACGCCGTGCTCGTCGGCACCCTTGCCGGGTTGATGGTGATCCTCGGGCTCGTCATCGGCGTCGACTTCGACACCGGCGTGGCCGGGATGGCAGTGTTCGTGCTCCTTTGTGCCGCGTGGGGTCTCGCCTTCGCCGGGATCCCGTACACGATCGCCCTCCGTACCGGCAACCCGGGGGCGGTGGCCGGAAGCTGGGTCATGGCGTTCCCGTTCCTGTTGCTGACCACCACCTTCGTGCCACGCGACGCCATGGCCGGCTGGTTGTCGGCGGTCGCGGCCTGGAATCCGGCCACCTACCTGCTGGCGGCGCTGCGGTCGTTGTTCCTCGGCTGGGACGGGACAGCGCTGCTCCACGGGGCACTCGCCGTTGCCGCCGTCGGTGTCGTTGCCATGAGCCTGGCCGCGTCGGCCCTCCGTGCGCGCACTCGTTCCCACTGATTCGCGACCTCGTCCGGCCACACTGTCGCCATGGCGCGTGTGCTGATCGATGTCGACGGGGTGACCATCACCCGGCCCGAACGCGATCTGTTCCGCGACGTCTCGATCACCGTCAACGACGGCGACCGCGTCGGTCTCGTCGGTATCAACGGCACCGGCAAGTCGACGTTGTTGCGGGTGATGGCCGGCATCACCGAACCCGAGTCGGGTGAGGTGCGCCGCGGTCGCGACGTCCAGGTGGTGATGCTCGACCAGCTGGCCGGGCTCCCGTCGGGCACCGTGCGCGAAGCGGTGGCCGAGGGCAGTGACGAGGCGGCCTGGGAAGCCGAGGCGGTACTCGATCGCCTCGGCATGACCCCCTTCCTCGATGTGGCGACCGATCGGCTCTCGGGGGGTGAGGCCAAGCGCGTCGCGCTGGCGCGCGCGCTGCTTGCGCCGTCGGATCTGTTGATCCTCGACGAGCCGACCAACCATCTCGACATCGCGGCGATCGCGTGGCTCGAAGCGCGTCTGGCCCGGCACCGGGGCGCCCTGGTCCTGGTGACCCACGATCGTCACGTGCTCGATCGGGTCACCACTCGCGTCCTCGAGCTCGATCGGGGTCGGTCCTACCTGCACAGCGGCGGCTATCAGGGGTACCTCGACGGTCGGGCCGCCCGCGAGGAGATGACCGCGGCCACCGAGTCGACGATACGCAACCTCGCCCGACGCGAGCTGGCCTGGCTGCGGCGGGGGGCGCCGGCCCGAACGAGCAAGGCCAAGGCTCGCATCCGAACCGCCGAGGCTCTGGTCGACCACAAGCCCGAGGCCGCAGCTCGCAGTGACGACCTGAATCTGCACATGGGCACCCCGCGCCTGGGTGACCTCGTGCTCGAACTGCACGATGTCTCGTTCGGCTTCCGGGCCGACGAGCAGGTGTTCGCAAACGTGGATCTCCTGCTCGATCGCCGCGAGCGGCTCGGCGTGGTCGGGCTCAACGGCACCGGGAAGACCACGCTTCTGTCGGTGTTGAGCGGTCGTTTGCCGCCGTCGAGAGGCGAGCGGGTCGTCGGCCCGACGGTGCGGCTGGGAGAGTTCCTCCAACACGGTCCCGACCTCGACGGCGACGTTCGGGTGATCCACACCCTCACCGGCGGACGGGAACCGACCTGGCAGGACAAGGCGTTGCTGGAGCGGTTCTGGTTCGACAGCGACATCCAGCGATCACCAGTTCGGCTGTTGTCCGGTGGTGAACGGCGACGGCTGCAGCTGGTGCTGACACTGGTGGCCCAGCCCAACGTGCTGCTGCTCGACGAGCCCACCAACGACCTCGATCTCGACACCTTGCGCATCCTCGAGGACTTCCTCGACAGCTGGCCGGGTGCCCTGGTGGTCGTGAGCCACGATCGGGCCTTCCTCGAACGCACGGTCGACGACGTGGTGATCGTCGAGAACCACCGAGTGCGGCGGGTTCCGGGCGGCTACGAGACCTGGAGCGCGAGACCCTGGCCCGGGGAGGACTCGGCGTCGCGAGTCGACCCGCCGCCAAGAAGAACGGAGGGGCCACGCGCGCCGACCGAAGGGCGGTCGGCCCTTCGGTGTCGACGATCAGACGCGACCTCGGCCGAGCCGAGTCGGAGATGGCCCGCGCCCAGAGGGAGCTCGACGCGCTCACCGCCGAGGTCGCCGGCACCGTCGATCACCTCGAGCTGGCCCGTCTGGGCGAGGGAATACGAGCCGCCGGCGCCGACGTTGACGCCGCAGAAGAACGCTGGCTGGAGCTGAGCCAGGAACTCGAGGATAGGTTGAACCCATGACCCCCGAAACGGCCGAGGCCACCGAACCCAGCACTGCCACGGCGGTGATCATGGACGTCACGCCCGAGGCACTGGTGAAAGTGCTCGACGTTCGCAGCGCCGAGGACGATGCCGAAGACCTGGCCCTGCGGGTCGAGGTCACGGGAATCTCCGGCGTCGAGTACAGCTATGCCCTCTCCATCGACCCCGTCGCCGAGGCGGCCGATGACGACGTCATCTACGCCGTCGGCGACCTGAGCGTCATCGTTCCGGCCAACAGCGTCGACCAGCTCACCGGTGCCACCCTCGATCTGCCGTCGAACCCGGCCCAGGGCGGTCTCGTCATTCGCAACCCGAACCGACCCAACCCGCTCGACGGCACCGACATCGAGCTCACGGGCACCCTCGAGGAGAAGCTCGTCATGCTCCTCGAGAGGCGCATCAACCCGGCGCTCTCCGCCCACGGTGGGTCCGCCGAACTGGTCAAGGTCGAGGGCACCGAGGCCCACATCCTGATGGGTGGCGGTTGCCAGGGCTGCGCCATGAGCGCGGCGACCCTGCGCGAGGGCATCAGCGTCATGATTGCCCAGGCCATCCCCGAGATCACCGACGTGATCGACGTGACCGACCACAGCGAGGGCGAGAACCCCTACTTCGAGTAGTGCGCAGCGCTATCGGTCCTCGACGGCGGACGTGTCGTCGTCGGCGAGCTCGATGTCCCATCGGTCGAGGCAGTCCTCGCAGCGGTAGGCGACGATGTCGCCGGACTGGAAGCCGTCCTCATCGGGTGGGTAGCTGATCAGATGACACAACCCGCCGCAGTCGACGCAGTCGATCTCGGTGGGGATGGTCACGGTCCGACGCTATCCACCCCGCGCCGCATCGGGCCGCGCTCGGAGATCGTGGTCAGAAATCGAGGACGGCGAGCAGGTTCGAGTATTCGTCGGTCCACAGGGGCCCGTCGGTCGGCAGCGCCGACCATCGGTCGTCGGTCACGGCCGCGACGGCAGGAGCCGGACCCATCAGCACCCAGAGCGACGTCTCGGCGACCGCGTCGTCGGGCTCCGGTGTGTGGCGCTGCACGCGGGCGTCCAGGCCGAGCTCGGCGGCGACGCGGCCCAGAACCGGACCCAGGTCGAAGAACCGGTTCGAGATGTGGATGGCGATCACACCGTCGACCGACAGGTGCCTCCGGTAGTCGTCGATGGCTTCACGGGTGATGAGGTGGACGGGGATGGCATCGGAGCTGAAGGCGTCGACGAAGAGGATGTCGAACGACTCGCCCGCCTTGGCCACGCCCTGGCGGCCGTCGCCCTCGCGGATGTCGATCGTGGCCCGGCTCTCCGACAGGAAGCCGAAGTACTCGGGCGTCGTGGCGACGTCGATCACCACCGGGTCGATCTCGAAGTAGACGTACTGGTCGCCCGGACGGCCGTAGGTGGCAACGGTGCCGGTTCCGAGGCCGATGACGCCGACCGTGTCGCGGTCGTCGATGGCGTCCATGAGCTGACCGACCGGTCCGCTGCGTGCGTAGTACGACGTGGGTGTGGTCGGTCCTTGGGCGCCCGCCATCTGGTAGCCGTGCACCGTCGTGCCCGACACCAGCGTGGTGCGCTGGGTGGTGGCCGACAGCGGCTCACTCCGAAGAACGACCGGTCCTGGAACACGATGTTGCCCGGGGGCACGGCCACGTGAGCCATCAGGGCGAGGCCGAGCACGGCGGCCACCAGCTCGGGGCGGCGGAGGGGCCGAGCGGCGACCAATGCGGCGATCGCCACGAGGACAGGGGCGATCGCCAGCTGCCGGTACACCACGAAGGCAGCCACCGCGCCCAGCGCGATCGTCAACAACGCGAGCGGATGGGTGCGACGCAGCGCCTCGGCCGGCCGCGGGACGACGAGGAGCACCAACACGATGGCGATGGGGTATTCGAGCACCGTGTCGAACACCACCGGCGCCACCAGTGAGGCGAACACACCACCGAGGGCGCCGCCGACCGAGATGAGCGAGAAGAACTCCGTGAGGCGCGCCGGCGACGGGCGATCGGCCGCCAGTCGCTTGTGGGCGACCAATGCGGCTGCGAAGAACCAGAGGAGGTGCACGCCCACGATCACCGCGAGGCCAGTTGGTCGTCGCACGATGGTCACCGCAACCGCGATCGATCCGAGCATCACAGCCAGCTCGAGGACGGGTGAGCGACGCTCGCCGTTCTTGCCGAAGGCGATCACGAAGGTGGTGAGGTAGAGCAGCAGCGGCAGCACCCAGAGGAGCGGGAACGAGGCCACGTCGGCCGCGAGGTGTCCGGTGACACCGATCATGAGGGCCGACGGGACGAAGGCCCACAGCACCCATCGGCTCCGGCGGGCCCAGGCGATCGGCTCGGCCGGCGTCGACGTGCGCTCGACGGCCCGGTCGGTGCGGCGGGTGATCACGGCGCACGCGACGGTGGCGGCCACGAAGGCCACGTAGATGCCGGCCCAGAACAGTGCCTGTTGGTCGAGGCTGAGCGTGCGCTCCAGCACGAGTGGGTAGCCGAGGAGCGCCAGCACACTGCCGACGTTGCCGGCCGCATAGAGGAAATAGGGGTCCTCCGCCGCCGGGTGATCGGTGAGGGAGAACCAACGCTGCAGCGTCGGGCTGCTGGTGGAGAGGGCGAAGAAGGGCAGTCCGACCATCACGGTGAGGGTGACCAGCACCCAGATCGAGGGGGTCTGCGTTCCCAGGACCCAGCCATCGGGCAGCGCGATGGGCAGGGTGACGAGAGGAAGGGCTACGACCACCATCTGCGTGACCGGTTGGCGACGGCCGAACCGCGTGGTCGAGTAGTGGGCGTAGGTGTAGCCGACCAACAGGAGCACCTGAAAGAAGACCATTGCGGTGTTCCACAGGCTCGAGCTGCCGCCAACCACCGGGAGCAGGAAGCGGGCGACCATCGGCTGCACCAGGAACAGCAGGAACGATCCCAGGAAGCTGGCGGTGGTGAACACGACCCGAACGCCGGCTCCGGAGCGGCGGTGGGGTACAGGTGCTTCACCGTCGATCAGCTCGCGCAGACGCGTCGGGTCGTCGTCGACGAGGACAGCCATCGTGCTCCATCGGCACGTCGGGTCGCGGTGTTGAGCACATGGCCCTACCGTCACGATCATGCGTATCGTCGCTGGTTCGGCCCGAGGCCGTCGCCTGAACACTCTCGAGGGCACCGACACGAGGCCCACGCCCGATCGGGTTCGCGAGGCCGTCTTCAACGCGCTGTACAGCGCCGATGCCGTCGACGACGCCGCGGTGCTCGATCTGTTCGCGGGTAGCGGCGCCATGGGCCTCGAGGCACTCTCTCGAGGCCGCGGCCTTCGTCACCTTCGTCGAGTCGTCGCCTGCCGCCCTGCGAGTCCTCCGCGACAACATCGATCTCCTGGGTTTCGATGATCGATGCACGGTGTTGCCCGTCGATGCGCTCCGCTACATCGACACCGCGCCTCGCTTCGACCTGGCGATCCTGGACCCTCCGTACGCCTTCGACGGGTGGAACCCGCTGCTCGCTTCGGTGGACGCCGAGGTCGTCGTGGTGGAGTCCGATCGGATCATCGAACTGGGTGCGAGGTGGGCGTCGTTCAAGCAGGCGCGCTACGCGGGTACCGTGGTGGAGCTGGCAAGGGTCCTCGGCGACCCGCCGTCGGCCCTCTCACTCACCGATCCGGAGCAAACTGCGTGACAAGGGTGCTCTACCCAGGGTCCTTCGACCCGGTTCACAACGGTCATCTCGAACTGGTCGAGACGGCCGCGGGCCTGTTCGACGAGGTGCTCGTGGCCGCCGGTCGCAATCCCTCGAAGGCACCGCTTTTCGATCTCGACGAGCGCGAGGCGATGTTGAAGGAGTCCTTCGCCCATCTCTCGAACGTGCGAACCACGCGGTTCTCCACGCTCGTCGTCCATGTCGCCCTGGACGAGCAGTGCGACTTCATCATCAAGGGGCTGCGAGCGGTATCCGATTTCGAGAGTGAGCTGCACATGGCGCACATGAACAAGGCGGTCTCGGGGGTGGAGACGCTGTTCCTGCCCTCGGCCTCGTCGAGCCGTTCATCGCCTCGAAGCTGATTCGTGAGATGGCCCAGTACGGCGGCGACGTCTCCACCATGGTTCCCCCGATCGTGGCGGCCCGGCTCGCCGAAAGGTTTCCGTCGTGAGCTACCCCGGCGATCTCCCCGAGCGGGCACCCGAGCGTCGGCCTCGAGGGCAACCCCGGCCCCAGCGACCGGCGGGTGCCGGTGGTCCGGCCTACGAGGCCCCTCAGGTCGAGGCGTTGCTCCGCGCGCGTCGCCGACCTCATCGAGGCGGCCCGTCCGATGCCACTCTCGGCATCGTCGATGATCAACAAGGAGGAGGTGCTCGAGCTGCTCAACGAGGCGCTCGGCGCCCTTCCCGACGAGCTCCGCGCCGCGCGCTGGCTGCTGAAGGAGCGGGAGGAGTTCCTCGCACGGGTTCGCCGCGAAGGTGATGAGATCCTCGACATGGCCCGGGCCCGCGCCGAACGCATGGTGCAGCGAACCGAGGTGGTCGAAGGCGGCCGACGCCCGCGCCCGCCAGATCGTCGAGAACGCCGACGACGAGGCCCGTCGTATGAAGCTCGAGGTCGAGGACTACTGCGACCAGAAGCTCGGCAGCTTCGAGATCATTCTCGAACGGACGCAGCAGATCGTGGCCCAGGGACGCTCCCGTCTCCAGGGCAATCCGCTCGAGGCAGCCCACGCCGACTCCGCCCAGAGCAACGAGGACATGCCCGATCCTGACGGCGAGGCCGGCGACGGCTTCTTCGATCAGGACATCTCCTGACCGTGGCCGGGCACCGCTCTGCGGCTCCCGTGAACGGGTGGACCGTCGACGTTGCGCGGCTGCGTCACGACCACCACGGGCGCCGCACGGTCGAGGGCGAGCTGCACGTGGTCGATCTCGAGCTCCCGGCGGCCCGGGTTCCGACCGGGATGGTCGAGCACACCTTCGACGTCGATGCCCACCGGGACCGACGTGATGGTCACCGGGCAGGTTCGCTTCGATTGGCGGGCCGAATGCCGCCGTTGTCTCGAGCCCGTCGACGGATCGGGAGAGGTCGAGCTGCGGGAGGTGTTCCAGGTCGCTCCGGTCGAGGGTGAGACCTGGCCGGTGGTCGACGACGAGATCGACCTCGAGCCGGTCGTCCGCGAAGCCGTGTTGTTGGCCTTGCCCACGACCGCGGTGTGCCGCGACGACTGCACCGGCCCGAGCAGCGAGTACGTGGTCAGGGTCGCGGCCGAGCCGACCCGCGCCGAGATCGAGGAGTCGACCGATCCGCGGTGGGCCGCACTCGACGACTTGAAGTTCGACTGACCGACCGAGTCGGCCAGCTACCGTCGCCATCATGGCCGACACGGACATCGACATCGACGGGGTGCGAGCCGACACGCCCGGCTGCGAGGACGTCGCTCATCTGAACAACGCCGGATGCGCGCTGCGCACCCGCAGCGTGCTCGATGCGCAGATCGACTACCTCACCGATGAGGCCCTTCTCGGGGGCTATGAGACCGAGGACGCACGGGGCGCGGACCTCGAACGCTTCGCCCGCTCGTCGGCCGCCCTGATCGGTGCCCAGCCCAGCGAGATGGCCTTCACCGGCGGCGCATCCGAGGCCTGGTGGCGAGCCTTCAGCTCGGTGCCGCTTCATCCCGGCGATCGCGTCCTGGCCGGTAGTGCCGAGTTCGTCACCGGTGCCGTCGGTCTGCTCCAGGCCCGCCGGCGTGGTGTCGACGTGAAGTTCGTGCCCGACGATGCCACCGGATGCATCGATCTCGATGCTCTGGCCTCGATGCTCGAAGAGCGAACGAAGCTCGTGTGCCTCACGCACCTGCCGATGGCCAACGGCCTCGTCAACCCGGCGGCCGAGATCAGTTCGCTCGCCCGGTCGGCCGGCGCCTACTTCCTGCTCGACGCCTGCCAGGCCCTCGGTCAGTTGCCCGTGCACGTCGACGACGTGCAGTGCGACTTTCTCACCGCGACGGGCCGCAAATGGCTGCGAGGGCCACGGGGCACCGGGCTCCTGTACGCGCGGCAGTCGGCCTTGGCCGGGTTGAACGACCCGGTGTTCGTCGATGGTCGGTCTGCCGACTGGTTCGTGGCCGACGACTACCGGCCCGAGGCCGCCGGCGCGGCGCTTCGAGTTCGGCGAGTTCTCCCACGCCGACAAGGTGGCCTTCGGCGTACGCGATCGAGTACGCGCTGGCCATCGGAATCGACGCCATCGCCCGGCGGGTGGGGTACCTGGCCGACAGCATGCGCGATCGGCTCGGCTCGATCCACGGCGTGACCGTTCACGATCTCGGCGTCGAACGCAGTGGAATCGTCACCTTCACCGTCGCCGAATCGCCGGCGGCCACCGTGACCGCGTCGTTGCGGTCGATCGGGGTGAACACCGCGGCCCCTCAGGCCCGCACGTCGAGACTCGATCTCGAGAGAACGGGCGTCGATGCGGTTGTTCGAGCCTCGCCGCACTACTACAACACCGACGCCGAGCTCGACCGTTTGGCCGAAGGGGTGGCCGATTTGGTCGGAGTCGCGCATGGCTCCCGCTAGCATTCCCTGGTTGCTCGGGCCTGCCTGAGCGCTCGTTCCTCGCTGGAGACCACAATGGCAGTTCCGAAGAAGAAGACCTCCAAGTCCAAGACCCGCAGCCGTCGGGCTTCGGCCTGGACGCTCGGCACGGCGGCGCGCAGCGCATGCCCCCGCTGTGGGTCCACCAAGCGCCCGCACCGGATCTGTGGAACCTGCGGCTGGTACGCGGGTCGCGAAGCCATCGAGGTCGACTGATCCGACGTGTTGCCGGTTGCCATCGACGCGATGGGGGGCGACAACGCTCCCGAGGCGATCATCGACGGCGCACGCCTCGCCATTGCCGCCGGCATCCCGGTGGTGTTGGTCGGTCAACCCCACGTCCTGGCTGAGCTCGCACCCGACTTCGATCACATCGAAGCCTCCGAGATCATCGCCATGGGCGACGAGCCGGGCTCGGCGGTTCGCACCAAGAAGGACTCCTCGCTCGTTCGTGCCGCCGAGGCGGTGCGCGACGGACACGCTTCGGCGATGGTGTCGGCCGGCAACACCGGTGCCACCATGGCGAGTGCGCTCCTGCGTATGGGCCGCATCAAGGGTTTCTCCCGCCCGGCGATCGCCACGCCGCTGCCGGTGCTCGGTGCAGACCGACCGAACATCCTGCTCGACTCCGGTGCCAACGCCGAGGTGCAGGCCGAGATGCTCGCCCAGTTCGCCCGCATGGGCGCGATCTATGCCCGAGACCGCTACGGGGTGAGTCGTCCCCGGGTGGGGTTGCTGTCGATCGGCGAAGAAGCGGGCAAGGGCTCACCACTGGTGAAGGAGGCCTACGGGCTGTTGGCCGACACTGGTTGGCAAGCCGCGCTCGATGTCGAGTTCGTCGGCAATGTCGAGGGTCGCGATCTGCTCGGCGACGCTGCCGACGTGATCGTCACCGACGGCTTCACGGGCAACGTTGCGCTGAAGACGGCCGAGGGTGCGGCCAAGATGATCGTCGGTGCCCTCCTCGAGGCCTTCGGATCCTCCGAACCGGCCCGCCAGGGCGCGGAACTGTTGGCACCGGCGTTGTTGCCGCTCTACGCCCAGATGGATCCCGACACGGTCGGGGGAGCCATGCTGTTGGGGGTCAAGGGCGTGTGCATCATCAGCCACGGCTCGTCGTCGCCCACTGCGGTGCTCAACGCGGTCACCGCCGCTCGCGACCTGGTGACCGCCGACATGGTCGAGCACCTCACCGCCGCCGCCGCCGTCTGAGCTGTCTCCCGTTCGAATCCGCACAGTTCCGGGCGGTGCCGGTCGTTCACAAGCGAACAAAGTTCGGGCTCGCTAAACTCGTCAATCGACCGGATTTGGCGGGTACCGACGCCAATCCGCGCACCGTACACAGGAGGCCCTCGGGTGCCCGCAGAGACAAACATGGAACAGGCGCCTTTCGACCGACCGGCGATCCTCTTGCTGGTTCGTGAGCGTCTGGCCGACATTCTCGAGATCGAGCCCGGGTCGATCGGCGAAGGCGACTCCTTCGTCGACGATCTCGACGCCGATTCGCTGGCGCTCATCGAGCTGGTCGAGTCCCTCGAGGACGAGATCGGGGAGCGTTCGGTCGGGTTCCGCATCGACGACGAGGATCTCGACGATCTCAAGACCGTCCGAGATGCCGTCGACTACGTCGACCGGCGGCTGAACTCCTGACGTCGACAGCCGACGACGGGCAGCTGGCCGAGCGCCTCGGGTATTCCTTCATCGACCCCTCCCTGCTTGCGCATGCTCTGACCCATCGGTCGTGGTGTGCCGAGAACGTTGGCCACGAGTCGAACGAGCGTCTCGAGTTCCTCGGCGACGCCGTGCTCGGTTTGGCCGTCACCGAGTTCCTGTACGACTCGATGCCCGATCTCGCCGAAGGTGAACTGGCCAAGATCCGCGCGTCGGTGGTCAGCTCGGCGGCGCTGGCCCACGTGGCGCGCCAGCTCGACGTGGGTCCGCACCTGTTGCTCGGCAAGGGTGAGACCGCCAGCGGGGGCGCCAACAAGCGCTCGATCCTGGCCGATGCGATGGAGGCGATCATCGGTGCCGTCTTCGTCGACGGTGGCATGAAGGCGGCGTCGACGTTCGTGCTCGAGCACTTCGCCGACCGCATCGTGTACTCCTCCGACGGTCCGGGTGGCGACGACTACAAGACGGTGCTCCAAGAGCTCGCGGTGCAGTACTACAACAGTCTCCCCACCTATGCCGTCAGCGGCGACGGACCCGATCACGAGAAGTACTTCGAGGCGGTCGTCGAGGTCGGCGGCGAGGTTCGGGGTCGGGGCACGGGTCGGAGCAAGAAGCAGGCGGAGCAAGCCGCGGCACGCCAAGCGTGTGCCGCGCTCGACGATCTCACCGGTGATCTCGAGCGCAACACCGATTCCCTGGCCGCCGGTGGAGGTTCGCTGTGAACAGTCTTCCCGAGCTCGAAACGACACGCCGCGATCTCGAACGAGAGGTGGCAGGCAAGCGCATCAAGGATGTCGACGTAACGGTTCCGAAGCTGGTGACGCGCTCGGGCAACCGCACCAAGTTCGCGGCCGCTCTCGACGGTGTGAAGATCGAGACCTTCGATCGCCTCGGTCTGTGGTTGCTGGCCCGCCTCGACAACGGGTGCACGCTCGCCGTTCACCTCGGCGAGAAGTCACACCTCCAGCGCAACGCCAACAAGGACAACCTCGAGTCGAAGACCGCCGCGGTGTTCACCTTCACCCAGGGTGGACAACTCCGGCTCGTCGACGTCGACGGTGATGCGCAGATGCTCGTCGTTCCCGACGAAGACCTGATCGACGAGATCCCCGAGCTCATCGGGCTGGGCGTCGATCCGGTGAACGAACCCATGTCGTGGACCAACTTCGCGCAGATCCTCCAGGGCCACGAGCTGAAGCTCAAGGCCCTGCTGCTCGACGACTCGATCCTCATCGGTCTCGGCGACATCTACTCCGACGAGATCTTGTTCCATGCCGGGCTCCGGTACGACCGGATGAGCAACTCCCTCACCACCCAGGAGGTGCGGCGGTTCTACCGCGCCCTGGTCGAGACGATGCACGACGCCATCAAGTACCGCGGCACCACCCTCGAAGAGGGCGGCTATTACGACATCTTCGGTCAACCGGGCGTGTTCCAGGATCACCTGGCCGTGTACGGAAAGCACGGCGAGCTGTCGCCGCGATCACGGCGCCCGATCGTTCGCACCAAATACCAGAAGCGGTGGACGTACTACTGCGAACAGAGCCAGGTCTGAGCGGTCCAGGCCCCCAAATTCCACGTGTGTGGTTTGCGCTGCTAGCGTCTTTGCGATGTTCCTGAAGAGCCTGACCCTCAAGGGTTTCAAGTCGTTCGCCGACACGACCGTTCTCGATCTCGAGCCCGGCGTCACCGTCGTCGTCGGGCCCAATGGCTCGGGCAAGTCCAACGTCGTCGACGCCATCGCCTGGGTGCTCGGCGCCCAGGCGCCTTCGGCGGTGCGGTCGCAGAAGATGGACGACGTGATCTTCGCCGGCACCGAGCAGCGCTCGGCGCTGGGTCGAGCCGAGGTTTCCCTCACCATCGACAACGCATCGAAGCTGCTTCCCATCGATTTCGAAGAAGTCACCGTCACTCGCACGTTGTTCCGGACCGGCGAGTCCGAGTACGCCGTCAACGGCGTGTCGTGTCGACTGCTCGACATACAGGAGCTGCTCAGCGACTCCGGTGTGGGTCGTCAACAACACGTGATCGTCAGTCAGGGACAGATCGATGCCGTGCTCAACGCCCGGCCCGAAGAGCGTCGTCTCATCATCGAGGAAGCCGCCGGGGTCCTGAAGTACCGCAAACGCAAGGAGAAGTCCGAGCGTCGCCTCCAGAGCACCGAGGCCAACCTCACCCGGGTGCAGGACCTGTTGCGCGAGGTCCGCCGTCAACTCCGCCCCCTCGAACGCCAAGCCGATGCGGCCCGCCGCCACGGCAGCCTGGTCGACGAGCTCGGGGGCCTACGGCTGTTCGTCGCCGGCCGCGAGCTCGACCAGCTCAAGACGCGCTCCGACACCAACCGAGCGGAGCGCAACGCGCTCGCCGCCACCGAGGCTGCTCTCGTTCGCGACCTGGCCGCGCTCGACGCCGAGGTCATGGCGGCCGAGAGCCAGCTGGCCGAGTCCGGCGACGTGCACCTCAGTGCTGCGCTCACGCGGTGCGAGTCGCTGCGCGAACGGGCGCGGCGGCGTGGCCGCGTTGTTGGCCGAGCGCGGAGCCGGCCTCCGACGCGAACGCGACGCCACCATCGACCTCGACGTCATCGCCTCGCTCGAGGCTGAGGCCGCCCGGGTCGCAGCCGATCTCCGCGAGGTCGACGAACAGGCCGAAAATCTGGTGCCCGATGCCGAGCGTCTGGAGGTGGCCGAGGCCGAGCTGGCCACCGAGCGCAATCGCTTCCAGAGTGAGATGGGCGATGGCATGCCGGCGCCGAGCGGCGCCGCGGCCGAGGTTCGCGGCGAGCTGGGTGCACTGCGTCAGGCCGTGGCCCGAGCCGACGCCGAGCGCCAGCGACTCGTGGCCCGCCGGGCCGAGCTGCTCGATGCCAAGGTCGCCCTCGACGCCACGCTGAACCACTTCGCCGCGGGGCCGTCGTCGGGTCCCGACGCGGATTCGTTCGAGTCCTACATCGAGGCCGCGCTCGAACGCCGCCACCGTGCCGGCGAAACCGTCGATGCATCGCGCACTCGCGGTCGCGTCCGCCGAACGCGATCGTGAGTCGTGGACGGCTCGGGCCGATGCCCTTGCCCTGGCGCTCGACGAGGCCCGGGCCACGTCGGGCGTCGGCGAGCTGGATGGACTCGACGGCGTGATCGGCACGCTGCTCGAGCTCGTCGAGATCGACCCCGGATGGGCCGAGGCCTTCGAGGCGGCCTGCGGCGACGCTGTGGCCGCCGTGATCGTCAGCGACGCCGCCACCGCCCGCCTGGCCGTCGATCGACTGCGCCACGGTGATGCCGCCGGGGCCGTGCTCGCCCTCGGCGTGTCGGCGTCTACGCCGCCACCCCCACCGGTCGGTCGACCGATTCGCGGCCACGTGCGCTCGCCCCAACCCGGGGTCGACACGCTCCTCGATCGCCTCGTCGGCGGAGCCGTCGTGATCGACGACACCGCGGCGGCCATCGACGCGGCGCTCGATCACCCCCTGGCCACCATCGTCACTCCCGACGGCAGCCGGTTCGGTGCAAGTGGCTGGCGGATCGGTGCACCACGAACCGGCGCCACCGGGGCGGCGCTCGAAGAGGCGGTGTCCAACGCCGAGTCGGCCATCGCTCGCCTCGACGAGGCGCGCACCGAGCATGCGGCTGCGGTCGAGGTGCTGTCGGCGGCCAAGACCGCCGTGGTCGACCTCGAACGTGAACGCACGGTTTCGGAGCGAGAGCAGACCGCGGCCGCCGAGGCGCGACGAAAAGGCCGACCGCGCCGTGCGCGAGAACCAGGTCGAGCTCGACGGCATCGAGCATCACCTCGCCGAGATCTCCGAGCGACTCCACCGCGATCAGGCCCGCACCGCCGAGCTGGCCGAGGTGCTGCCGGGGCTCGAGGCCGCCGACGAGGAACAGGCCGAGAAGGGCCGCCAGCTCACGCTTTTCCGCTCGCGCCTCGACGAGCGGGCTCGCGCCGTTGCCGCCCTGCGCACCGATCTCGAGGTGCGCGCCGCAGCAGTCGAGCAGCGCGGGCAGCTCCTGCGCCACCGTCAGGCCGAGATCGAGGGTCGCCTCGGCCGTTTCGAGGCCGAACGTGAGCGCTCCGGGGGTCGTCGGGTCGATCTCGAGCGCCGCCTCGGGCTGGCCGACGAGCTGGCCATCGAGCTCGAGGGCCGGCTGCATACGATCGACCGTGAGCTGGGCACGCTTCGCGATCGCCACCAACGCCTGTCCGACGAGGCCCGTACGGCATCGACCAAGCTCGAGTCGCTGCGTCGCGATCGGTCGGTGGCCGAGCGAGAGCTCACCGAGGCGAGGGCCCGACTCCAGAAGCTCGACATCGATCGGGCCGAGATCGATCTCCGCCTCGAGACGGCGCTCGAATCGCTGCGCCGCGACCACGGCTGCTCGCCCCGCGAAGCCATCGAGGCCACCTGCCCGGAGCTGGCCGAGGGCGTGTCGGCCGCCGCCCGAATCCGCGAGCTCGAACGTGAGCTGCGGCTCATGGGTCCCATCAACCCGCTGGCCCTCGAGGAGTTCGAGGCGCTGCACCGAGCGCCACGACTTCCTCCAGGAACAGCTCGACGACGTCCGGTCGAGTCGCCGCGAGCTCAACAAGGTGATCCGGGCGATCGACGAGGAGATCGTCAACGTCTTCTCGTCTGCCTACGCCGACGTGGCCGAGAACTTCGACAAGCTGTTCGGTTCGCTGTTCCCCGGCGGCCAGGGCAGCCTGCGCCTGACCGACCCGTCGAACCTGCTCGAAACCGGGGTCGAGATGCAGGCCCGCCCGTCGGGCAAGAACGTGAAGAAGCTGTCGCTGCTCTCGGGCGGCGAACGCTCGCTCACCGCGCTCGCCTTCCTGTTCGCCGTGTTCCGCAGCCGCCCGTCGCCCTTCTACGTGATGGACGAGGTCGAGGCCGCCCTCGACGACGTCAACCTGCATCGCTTCCTGAACCTCGTCGCCGAGTTCCGCGACGAGGCCCAGCTGCTCATCGTGAGCCACCAGAAGCGCACCATGGAAGCCGCCGACTGCCTCTACGGCGTGTCGATGGCCCCTGGTGGGTCGTCACGGGTGCTGAGCGAACGAGCGGGCGCCGAGTCGTTGATCGCCTGACCGGCGCCGGCATCGCCGGTCACCGGGTCGTCAGCCAATCGACGACGTTCGAGTGGCCGTTCTCGCGGGCTTCGTCGAGTGCAGACGTGTTCGCCGGTGTGATCGCTGTGTGGTCGGCACCACGTTCGAGGAGTCGTTTCGCGATGTCGAGGTGCCCCGCCCGACCTGGCGGCCCAGTGCAGAGGTCTCTCCGCCACCGCCGGGTCCTCGCCCGGAGGCATCGCCACGTCCGGATCGGCGCCGGCATCGACGAGCAGCGCGATCGTGGCGGCAACATTTGGTCGATGCCCCGGCCAGTCGGTGGCATGGTGAAGCATCGAACGCGGATTCCCGGGGAGCGTCGCGGTCGCCAGAGTCGCGTCGTTCGCGAGCATCCCGGCGATTCGCTCGGTGTTGCCTTCGAGGATCGCGGAAACCAGTTCGGGAATCGTCGCATCGGCGCCGTCGGCCACAGCCGCCAACGTAGTGGCCGATGTCAGATGGCGATGCGTTGGGCAGCCGTTGCCCGGTCGCCGGTGTTGGGTGTGCCGCTCGGCTCGATGAGCAACAGCTCGGCCTCCTCGGCCGCGATGGGCTGGTGTTCGACGCCCGCCGGGACGATGAACAGCTCGCCGGGCCCGAGGCTCACGTCGTCGTCGTGCATGCGAATCGTGATCTGTCCGTTCAGCACCAGGAAGAAGTCGTCGGTGTCGTCGTGGTGATGCCAGACGAACTCACCCTTCACCTTGACCACCATCACGTCGTGGCCGTTGAACTCGGCGACGGTCCTCGGCGACCAGTGCTCGTCGAACTGCGACAGCTTCTCGGCGAGGTTGACTCCAGGACGCGGGCGCTCGGTGGGCATGCCGGTCATTGTGGCACCGCGCGGCGGCCTACTCGAAGGTGGTGTGGTCGGGGCGGGTGATGGTGTAGGTGCCGGTGGGGTCGCGGTGGATCCGGTAGTGGTGGTTGTGTTTGTGTCGGTTGTGTCTGCCACAGAGTGGCGCCCCGTTGCCGGGGCGGGTTCTGCCTTCGTGTTGGTGTTCGTGGAGGTGGTCGATCTGGCAGTTGGTGGCGGTTGTGTGGCAGCCGGGCCAGATGCAGGTGGGGTTGTTCAGGAGTACGGCGTGGCGGGCGTTGCCGGTGAAGGATCGGGCTCGTCCGAGGTCGATGGTGACGGCTTTGGTGTCGACCAGGACGCGGCGCATGTGGTTCCACATCGAGTTGGCGGCGGCTTCGCAGGGTTCGACCGGGGTGCCGTTGAGGGTGGAGCAGCGGTAGCGGTCGATGTCGAAGTCGGGTGTTTGGCCGGTTTCGAACCATTGCAGGGTCTCGCGGTAGGCGTGGTCGGTCCATACGATGTTGTGCACGACCGGCTTGGCCAGCGTCAGGGTGGAGTTGGCGGCGTCGTGGAAGATCGCCACCAACGCATCGTTGCGCCGTTGGGCGGGGGTGCGGGGGAGGTGCGCGGCGGTGGCGGCGTCGCCGTGTTCGGCGCGGGCTTTGTCCCAGTCGATCTCGTATTCGGCGGTGGTGTAGGCGTCGAGGATCGCGGCCAGCTCGGCGCCGACCAGCGAGCTCATGCTTGCTCGGAGTTCCCAGCCCAGGTCGAAGGCGTCTTGGGTGAGGGTGGCGTTGCGGGTGTCGTGGTTGTGCTGGTTGCGGTCGCGGGTGCCGTCGGCGTCGAGGAGCTGTTCCCAGGTGCGCACCACCTGCGCGAAGTCACGAAACGACAGGCCGTCGGCCTGGTCGAGGAACCAACCCTGGGCGTCGGCCATGTGGTCGCGGACCCGCTTGTTCGCGTACACCTTGGCCAACAGGCGGACATGGTCGACCCCCAGCGCACCGGTGGAGTACCGCTGGTCGATCAATGGCAGCGCCGACAGCATGCGGGCGGTCCTGGCCCGAGCCGCAGCCTCGCCCCGCGACAGGCCACCGTGGTGTTCGATCATCGCAGTCGGCGAGTAGTGGCCGTCCTCGCCGTGGAGGCGACCATCGTCGATCGCTGACACCAGCAACGCCTGCACCGCATCGAGCCGGCGCCGCGCCCGCTCACACCGCCGAATCCACACCGCCGCATCCCGGGCATCGCAAGGGATGACACCCGCAGACCTCAGCATGTCCAGACACCCGTCGAGTTGGTCGAACGCCTCACTCGCAACCGGGTCACACACCGCTTCCATACCCCCGACACTACGCACCGGGTGTGACACCAACCCCCGAAAACCCCAGGTCAGCACAAAGAAATCGACCACTCCTCTCGAAGAGACCCACGATTCGCTTGTGGGCGGCCAGTCGGGTCGCGGATACTCGGTTGATGTCGACCCCACCCGCCACCGTCGTGATCCTGGGCACCCGCAAGGGCCTCTTCTTCGTGACCGGCAACGGCGAGCGATCGTCGTGGAACGTGTCGGAGCCCCATCACCTCGGGAACATCATTCAGCACGCGATGGTCGATCACCGAAACCACACTCGCCTGCTCGCCGCCACCCGAACCGGCCACCTCGGACCGACAGTGTTGCGGTCCGATGACTGGGGGGCGACCTGGACCGAAGCCACCACCCCGCCCGCGTTTCGCGCGGGTGAGCGCCTCGAGCGCAGCCTCGACGCAGTGTTCTGGCTCACGCCCGGCCACGCCGACGAACCGGGAGTCTGGTACGCCGGTGGCACACCACAGGGGCTGTTCCGCTCCGACGACGGAGGTGACACCTGGGCGACCGTCGACGGGTGGAACGACCATCCGATGTGGGAGACCTGGGCCGAGTTCCCCTACCAGGGCACACCCGACGGGGCGATGTTGCACTCGGTGACCGTCGATCCTCGCGACCCGAAGCATCTGTACATCGGCCTCTCGGGCGGTGGGGTGTTCGAGAGCTTCGACTGCGGCGCCGACTGGCAACCCCTGAACCGGGGTATGGCGGCCGATTTCCTCCCCGATCCCGACGCCGAGTTCGGCCACGACCCCCACTGCGTGCGTTTGCATCCGGCCCGGCCCGACCGGTTGTACCAGCAGAACCACTGCGGCATCTACCGCATCGACCGCCCCCACGATCGATGGGAACGCATCGGCGACAACATGCCCGCCGACATCGGCGACATCGGCTTCCCCGTCGAGCTGCATCCCCGCGACCCCGACACCGTGTGGGTCTTCCCCATGGACGGCACCGACGTGTGGCCCCGCACCAGCCCCGACGGCCGTCCGGCGGTGTACCGGACCAGCGACGCTGGTTCTACCTGGGTGCGCCAAGACCACGGCCTCCCGGAGAGAGGCTGGTTCACCGTCAAGCGGCAGGCCATGACCACCGATATGGCCGACCCGGTCGGCGTGTACTTCGGTACCACCAGCGGCGAGCTGTGGGCGAGCGCCGACGAGGGTGCATCGTGGCGACCGATCGCCCAGCACCTGCCCGAGATCTTCTCGGTCGAGGTCGCTCACGTCGACGGAGGCTTCGGCTCGTCGTGATGGTGCGGATCCCCACGCCGCTGCGCTCCTACACCGGCGGCGCCGCCGTCGCAGAGGCCGACGGCACGACATTGGCCGAACTGCTCGACGACCTCGACCGACGCCACCCGGGGCTGCGGTTCCGGGCCGTCGACGAGCAGGGACGCCTGCGCCAACACATGCGCATCTTCGTCAACCGCGAGCTCGAACGCGATCTGAGGACACCGATCGACCCCGGCGACGACGTCGCGCTCATGCAGGCGCTGTCGGGAGGCTGCAGCCGGGCGCTGGATCGCGGAGCGGAAGGGCCTCCAGCGCCCGGTGCGGCCGATCAGCCCAGGGTGACCGTCACCCGGACGTAGTCGGCAGCCATCCTGGCGTCGACGATCCGCGCATTGACGTCGGGGTCGACATCACCCGTGTCGGGGCCGGCCTGGCGAGGGGCCTGGTCGGCGCCGAAGCCGGGCGTCTGGTCGATCTCGGATCCCACGTCGACCACGAGCAGCTGGTCGCTCACCTCACCCTCGACCAGGCTGCCGTTGGCGTCGAACACGTCGATGCCTTCGGCCGGGGTGGCGCACGGGACCCGCTTCCGAGGCGCCGTCGGGAACGGTGAAGGCTCCGAGGTGCAACACGCCGTCGATGCCGCCCAGCGATTCGGCCAGACCGGCCGGGTCGCCGTCCTCGGCCAGCGCCTCGAGCCCGAGGCCGGCATCGGCCTCACCAAGCGTGAACAGCGTTGCACGCTCGTCGTGCACGGCGTATGCCCCCGGAGCGGTCGGCGTGGGGGTGGCGGCGCCATCGCTCACGTTGTCGATCCGAGTCGTGAATTCGCCGGCATCGCCGGGAGTGACGGTGACCCGCACGTAGTCGGCGGCGGTCTCCGAGTCGACCGCTCGGACGTTGTCGTCGGGATCGGCGTCGCCGGTGTCGGGGCCCGTCTGGCGGGGTGCCTGGTCGGCGCCGGTGCCCACCTCCTGATCGACCTCGGTACCGGAGTCGAAGGTGAACACCTGATCGGTGACGTCGCCGGCGACGGGAGCGCCGTCGGCGTCGAACAGGGCGATGCCTTCGGGGTTCGGCGCGAAGAACCAGTCGTTGGTCTGCACGAACATCGTGGCGAACGACAGCAGCTGCCCAGCGTTCGCGTAGGTCGTGAATTCGTCGGCATCACCGGGTAGTACCGGGCCGGGCTCGCTCGCGCTCACCGGGACCGAGAAGGCGCCGCTGTCGGTGATGGCGAAGTCGGAGATGTTCTCGATGGTCACGGTGATGTCGACTGCACCCTCCATCATCTCGTCGTCCATGGCTTCGTCATCCACGGCTTCGTCGTCGGCGGCTTCGTCGTCCATGGCGTCGTCGTCGACGGTGACCTCAGCGGCGTCGGTTGCGGGCGCGGCGGGGCTGTCGGTGCCTCCGTCGCCGCCACAAGCGGCGGCGACGAGGCCGAGCGCGAGGACCGTGGCGGCCAATCGCATCGTGGAAGGGGAAATCGGGTCTTCTCCCGGATCGGGTCCCGACGACGCTCGGGCGCGCAATGTCGGGACTGCGTGTGGTGTTCTGCGATGAGCCGGTGCGCCGTCGGCTGCTGATCGATCGGGAACCAAACGCACCCTTGGCGCGCGTCGTTCCGCGTTTCGCTGTGGAACATGTCACGGAACCAACGGCGCCCGGCCGTCGTTCGGTGCGCCGGCTAGGGCAGACGGCTGAACCAGGCGAGGCTGGCCAACGAGCTCAACAGCATGAAGATCATGGCCGGGCCGACGAACCAGTTGATGATCTCGACTTCCTCGGTCTCGAAGCCGACGCTGGACCCGATGTCGGTGTAGATCGCCTCGAGCTCATCGGTGGAAGCCGCAGCGAAGAACTGACCTCCGGTGCCGTCGGCGATCGCAGCCAGCGCGTCGGTGTCGACGGGCACGGGCACGAGCCCCTCCTCGGGCACGTCGATCACGCCGCGATCGGTGCCGAAGGCGATGGTGGAAACCGGCACCCCGGCGGTACGGGCGGCTTCGATGCCCAGCTCGTCGGGCCGGCCCGCAGTGGTGAAGCCATCGGACATGAGCACGATGCGCGCCGGCGGTCGGGTGCCGTCGGCGTCGGGTAGCTGCGCCTCGATGGCCTCGAGCGATGCGAAGATGGCCTCGCCGATGGCCGTGGCCTCCCCGAGGTCGAGGTTCTCGATGGCACGCGCCACCGAATCGTGGTTCAGGGTCGGGGGCACTCGCACCGTGGCAATGCCGTTGAACGACACCAGTCCGACGTTCAACCGGTCGGGCACCGTTTCGAGGAACACGAGAGCTGCCTCGCGTGCGCCCTCGATGCGATTGGGCACTACATCGTCGGCTTCCATCGAGAGCGAGGTGTCGATGGCCAAGATCACGGTGGCCCGCTCGCGCGCGACATCGGTGTTTCGCGCTGGGCGGGCGAAGGCCACCACCATGAGGCCGGCGGCCACGAGGAAGAGCGCAGCCGGCACGTGACGCCGCCACCCCGGCATGCGGGGCGCGACGGAGTCGAGCAGTTCGACGTTGGTGAAGCGGACGGCATAGGTACGACGTCGACCCTGGAGCACGAGGTACCCGATGGCGAGTACGCCGACCACGATCAACAACAGCAGTCGTTCGGGGGAGAGGAACGTCATCGGCGGAGACCTCCACCCATCTGGGCCCGGTGGCGACGATTGGCGACGTGCTTGGCCATGTCGAGCACCCAGTCTCGGCCGGTGTCGAGCACGAGGTGATCGGCTCCGGCGCTGCGCAGGGTGGCGGTTATCCGCTCCTGTTGTTCCGTCGCGGCGGCGATGTAGCGGTCCCGAAGCTTCTTGCTGCGGGTCGACACGTCGCGGAACTCGCCGGTCACCGGGTCGACCACGGTGAGCACGCCCACGTCGGGGAGCTCGCGTTCGCGGGGATCGACGATCTGCACGGCGAACACTTCGTGGCGGATCGCCAGTCGGCGTAGGCCGGGGAGCCAGTCGTAGCCGCCGAGGAAGTCCGACACCACGACCGCCAGTCCGCGCCGGTTGGCCGACAGCGCGCCCATCTGGGCCAGCGCCGCGTCGAGGTCGGGCACGCCTCCGTCCAGGCGTGGATGGTCCTGGATGCGGCGCAGAACCGACAGCAGATGCGGGCGGCCGTTCTTGGCCGGCACGGTCACGACACCGTTGGGCGACGCCAACACTGCGCCGAATCGGTTGCCCAGCTTCGCCGTGAGCAGCCCGACCGCCGCCACCGCGGCCAGGGCCAGATCGCGCTTCTCGTACTTGGCGGTGCCGAAGTCGAGGCGCGGGGAGAGGTCGACGAGTACGTGGGTCTCGAGCTCGCGGTCGGCGATCGCCTCGCGCACATACGGAACCTGCGTTCGGGCGGTGACGTTCCAGTCCATCCGCCTGACGTCATCACCTGGCATGTATCGACGGGTCTCGCCGGGCTCGGATCCGTGCCCGGGCACGAGCCCGAGATGATCGCCGTGCAACAGGCCGTCGAGCTTGATGGTGACATCGAGCTCGAGGCGGCGCAGGATCTCCCTGGCCCCGGAGTCGCCGGCCGGACCGAGCAGGTCGGCGCCACCCGAGTCGGGCGTCGGTTCGTTCTTTGCCGGGCCATGGTCAGCGGCTATCGGACCCGGCGCGGTCCTGCGACGGGGAGATCCGTGGCGCAGGAACCGTGGAGAGCACGCGGGCAACGATCTGGTCGGGGACGAGATCACGAGCGAGGGCCTCATACGACAGGATCACGCGATGGCGCATCACCTCGGGCGCCACGTCGAAGACGTCCTGGGGCAGAACGTACGATCGACCACGCATGAACGCCATCGCGCGTGTCCGGCGGCGATCAGGCCGAGGCTCGCACGAGGGCTGGCGCCGTGGGCGATGAGGTCGGCGAGGTCGGTCAGACCGAAGATGCCGGGGTCACGAGTGGCGGTGGCGAGGTTCACCGCGTAGTCGATCACCGCCCGGTCGACGAACACCTGGTCGGCAGCGTTCTGCAACTCGATGAGCTTCTCCGGTGTGAGGATCTGCGCGGCCCGGGGCGGGTTCACGCCCATGCGCCGCACGATCTCGGCCTCTTCGGTCGCCGACGGGTACCCGACGTTGATCTTGAGCAGAAATCGATCTCGCTGGGCCTCGGGTAGTGGGTACACGCCCTCGGATTCGATCGGGTTCTGCGTCGCGAGCACGAGGAACGGCTTGGGAATCGGGAAGGTCTCGCCACCGATCGACACCTGGAACTCGGCCATGGCCTCGAGCAGGGCCGACTGGACCTTGGCCGGTGCCCGGTTGATCTCGTCGGCCAGTAGGAAGTTGGCTATCACTGGCCCGAGCTCGATGTCGAAGGTCTCGCTGCTGGCCCGGTAGATCCGCGTGCCGATGATGTCCGACGGCAGGAGATCGGGGGTGAACTGGATGCGATTGAACGTGCCCCCCGTGACGTTGGCCAGGGTCTCGATGGCCAGCGTCTTGGCCAGACCCGGTGCTCCCTCGAGCAGACAGTGCCCCCGGGCCAACAGACCGACCATGAGGCGTTCGAGCATGCGCCCCTGGCCGACGATGACCTTCTTCACCTCGAACATCGCCTCCTCGAGCGGGGTCGAGGCCGGTGGTTCCGACGATGCGGGGAAAACCTGGGGCGGCGGCGAGAAGGAACGGTTCGAGGACGGGGCCAACGGTGGCGACGCAGCGAGCGAGTCGGCCGGCGGAACGGGGATGGCACCGGTGACGGTGTCCGTCGAGATGTTCGGCGGCGGCGGCGGCGTTGCTCCCACTCCTGGTGCAGCCGGAGGCGGTGGGGGTGGCGGAGGTGGTGGTGGGGTCGACTCGGCGCTGCTGTCGGACATCGGTGGTACTCGGATCTCCTCGGAGGGACGTTCGTCGGCGGTTTTCGGCGACGTTTCCGCCCGACGTGATGAGGTGGGTTCCATGGCACTGAACCACGGTCGACCGAAGAACAGGGTAAACGCCCTGGTGCCTCACCCGACGACAGGAGTCGAGCAGAGGGTGAAACGAACTACCGTCGGGCCCATGCGTGTGCTCGTGGTCGACGACGAGATCGATCTGGCCGACGCCATCGCTCGAGGTCTTCGGCTCGAGGGATATGCCGTCGATGTCGCCTATTCCGGGGAGGACGCCATCGACAAGGTCCGGTTGGTGCCCTATGACCTCGTGTGCCTCGATGTCACCATGCCCGGCATCGACGGCATCGAGGTGTGCAACTGGGTTCGCACCGAGGCGCCACACGAGACCCCGCCTCGCATCCTGATGCTGACCGCCCGCGACGCCCTCGACGACCGAATCGCCGGTCTCGACGCCGGAGCCGACGACTACCTCGTGAAGCCGTTTGCCTTCGCCGAGCTCACGGCGCGGTCCCGCAGCCTGCTGCGTCGCGACGCCGGCTCGTCGGGCGCCGTGCTCGAGGTCGGCGGGCTCCGGCTCGACACCTCACGCCAGACCGTCAGCCGCGACGGCGAGCCGGTCGAGCTCACCACCAAGGAGTTCGCCCTGCTGCGTTACTTCATGGTGAACCCCGGCCGGGTCATCTCCCAGGAGGACCTGCTCGAGCACGTCTGGGACGAGAACACCGATCCGTTCACCAACACCGTGCGGGTCACGGTGGGAACGCTCCGCCGCAAGCTCACCCCCGAAGGAGCGACCGCGCCCATCGAGACCGTGATCGGCGCCGGCTATCGACTGGTCGACGGCTCGTGAGGCGATCACCACTCCGTCGGGTCGCTACCGGCATGCCATCGTGGCTCGGATCGGTGAGGGTGCGGCTCACCTTCCTGTACTCGACCGTCTTGTTCGCGCTCGCCTCCGCCGTCGTGGGCGGCATCTATATCGCCCTGCGTCGGTCGCTCGACAGTGAACCGGTCACCCAGACGTTCCGCCTCGCCCAGTTCTTCGAGACGCCCGACGGCGGTGTGTTGGTCGTGGCCGAAGACCAGTTCCAGGCCCGCCTCCGCGATTTCGAGTCGTCGGTGAACGAGCGAGCGCTCGACCAGCTGCGTGACTATTCGTTCTGGGCTCTGGCCTTGCTCTTCGTGGTCAGCCTGATCGTCGGCTGGTTCGTGGCCGGTCGGGTGTTGCGGCCCATCGGGCGCATCACCTCGGTTGCACGCGACATCCAGGCCACCGATCTGTCGCGACGTATCCACCTCCAGGGTCCCGACGACGAGCTGCGTCACCTGGCGGACACCTTCGACGACATGCTCGACCGGATCGACACGGCCTTCGAGGGGCAGCGCCGGTTCATTCACGAGGCCTCGCACGAGCTCCGCAACCCCTTGGCGGTGATGCGCACCAACCTCGACGTCGCGTTGGCCGATCCCGATGCCGACGTCGCCGACCTCCGCCACACGGCTCGTATCGTCGGGCACTCCACCGAACGAATGAGTCGGTTGGTCGACGACCTGCTCGTCTGGGCCCGTCAGGAACACCTGTCGGTGCGTAGCGATCCGGTCGACGTCGGCGAGGTCGTCCGGCGGGTCGCGGCCGAGTTCGAGACTCCCGCCGCCGCGAACGGTGTCACGCTGAGGGCCGGCATCGAGCCCGGCCTGTGGGTGGTCGGCGACGGGCCGGCGCTGGGTCGCGCCGTCGCCAATCTGTTGGCCAACGCGGTGCGGGTCTCGATCTCGGGTACCACCATCCACGCCCGCGCCGGCCGGCAGGGGAACCGGATCTTCATCGAGGTGCAGGACCAGGGGCCAGGCATCGATCCCGCCGATCACGACGCGGTCTTCCAACGGTTCTGGCGGGGTGACGAGACCCAGGCGCGGGAGCAGGGGCGCTCGGGTCTGGGCTTGACGATCGTCCGCCAGATCGCCGAAGCCCACGGAGGAGAGGTGACGCTCGAGAGCTCGCCGGGCCGAGGTGCGACCTTCACCATCCGCATCCCGGGCGTCGCCTCCGACGCGCCCACCATGCCACTGAAGATCGACATCTAGGTTGCGGGCCGACGGCTGGCACCCGTCGGAGGATCTTTACGGAACACAAAGGGTCGCTTACGGGTTCTTTCGGTCGTGTTGCCTACTCTGACCAACGAGACCCCCCACCGCCGGCAACGGCAGCTCGCCCTCCGGAGCATCACGTGACCAATGATTCGACCCAACCCCCCGACGCCGGCCATTCCGGGTCCTGGCGTCGTCCCCAGATCCGCCCTGCGGCCGGCTTCCCCCCGCCCGCCGGCCCGCAGGGCGACGATCGGTGGCCAGTGGCTCCCCCTTCCACTGGGCACCCTCCGTCGCCACCCTCTCTCACCTCCGCCACCATTGGTGAGAGAGGGTGGACGACGACGGCGACACCGCCCCTGACGCCCCCACCGTCGCCTCCGTTGGCCGACCTCCCGGTGACCCCTTCGCCGCCACCACCGCCGGTGGGGCGAACCACTCCTCGTCGCGGTCGTCTGCCATGGCTCGTTGCGGTCGTCTCGCTCCTGCTCGCCGCGTTCGCCGGAGGGTGGGCGGTCGCCGAGAACCGCGCCAACGACCGAATCGACACTCTCGAGTCGGGCCTGGTTGCGCCGGCCGTGGTCGAGGCCCCATCGCCGGAGGACCGCGCCACGTCAGCGCAACCGAGTGTCGAGCCGGCGTCGCCGCCCGCAGCCAGCGCCCCGGTGGTTCCGCTCGATCCCGACTCCGAGCCGGCATCGGCGGCGGCCGGAGTCGTTGCCCCCGCCGTCGTGCTCATCACCACGGGCGAGGGTCAGGGGTCGGGGATCGTCTACTCCGCCGACGGTCACATCGTCACCAACGCCCACGTGGTCGGCGCCGCACAAACGGTCGACGTCCAGCTGGCCAGCGGTCGCCGGGTCAACGGATCGGTCGTCGGTCGAGACACCGCGGTCGACGTCGCCGTCGTGAAGATCGACGCAGCCGAGGAGTTCGGCGTCGCCGAGTTCGCGCCGGGCGGATCGGTCGAGGTCGGTCAGCTCGCCGTCGCCATCGGCAGTCCCTTCGGACTCGAGCAGACCGTGACCGCCGGCATCGTGTCGGCCGTCGACCGGGTGGTGATCAACGAGCTCGACGGCACACCGAACGTGGTGAGCATGGTGCAGACCGATGCCCCCATCAACCCGGGCAACTCCGGTGGAGCACTCGTCGATCGCGAGGGCAGGGTCATCGGCATGAACACCTCGATCCGCACCGACGGAGGGCAGGGAAGCGTCGGCCTCGGCTTCGCCATCCCGGCCGACACCGTGGCGCTCATCGCCCAACGCATCATCGACGGAGTCGCCCTCGACGTCGGATTCCTCGGTGTCGAGCTGTCCGAGCCGGTGAGCGGCGATCCGGGAGCGGTCATCGGCGCTGCCACCGCCGGAGGGCCCGCCGATGACGCCGGGATCGCATCGGGCGACCTGGTGGTCGGCTTCGGCGATCAACCCGTGCGATCCACCCAGGAGCTCGCCGCCCGCGTGCGCCTCACGCTGCCCGGAACCGTCGTCGACGTCGAGCTGGTCCGTGACGGCACGACCCTGACCATTCCGGTCACTGTCGGAAAACTCGGCGACGCCTGAGAACTGGTCGTGAGGACGGCGGGCGGCCGCCGTTAGCCTGCGGGAGTCATGGAACTCCTGATCATCATCCTCATCGCCCTGGCCGTGCTCGTTGCGGTGGGCATCGGTTTCGTCGTCCGTGGACGGGGCTCGGTCGAAGCCCCGCCGGCACCCGCACCGGCGCCGACTGTCGATCTCGAGGCGGCCCCCGAGGCAGCGGTGGTCGAGGCACCGCCCCGGCCGGCCACCTTCCGCGAGCGGCTCGGCAAGGCTCGCTCGAATCTGGGTGGGTACCTCGGATCGGTGTTGTCACGCTCGGTCGACACCCAGACATGGGACGAGCTCGAGGAGGCGCTGATCCTCGCCGATGTCGGCGTGGCCACGGCGACTCGCGTCGTGGAGGACGTGCGCGCGCAGGCCAAGGCCGACGGCGTCACCGATCCTGCGGCGGCGATCGAGATGCTGAAGACCCGGCTCAAGCAGGAACTGGGCGGTCACGACATCGCCCTCCACGCGGAAGCGGCACCCTCGGTGTGGCTGTTCGTCGGGGTGAACGGCGTCGGCAAGACCACCACCATCGGCAAGCTCGGCAGCCGCGAGGTGGCGGCGGGCAAGAACGTGGTCATGGCGGCCGGCGACACCTTCCGCGCCGCCGCCGCTGAGCAGCTCGAGATGTGGGCCGATCGCGCCGGGGCGGGAATTGTCCGCGGCTCCGAGGGGGCCGATCCCAGCTCGGTCATCTTCGATGGCATCGCCAGTGCCGGGGCGAAGGGCGCCGATCTCGTGCTGGCCGACACGGCCGGACGTCTGCACACCAAGACCAATCTCATGGAGGAGCTGCGCAAGGTCCGCCGGGTCGCCGATCGCGGCGCCGAGGAGCAGGGCGGATCGGTCACCGAGGTTCTTTTGGTGATCGACGCGACCACCGGTCAGAACGGGTTGACCCAGGCCCGAATCTTCACCGAGGCCGTCGATGTCACGGGCGTGGTGCTCACCAAGCTCGACGGCTCGGCCAAGGGTGGCATCGTCATGGCCATCCAGACCGAGCTCGGCATTCCGATCAAGCTCGTCGGCCTGGGCGAAGGCGCAGCCGACCTCATCGAGTTCGACCCCGACATGTTCGTCGATGCGTTGTTCGACTCGGTCTGAGAGACTCGAACCCGATGGCCACTGTTCTCCGCAACCTGCCTACCCGCCTTCGTGACGAAGACCTCCTCGGATTCGCGCCGCTCGAGGTGGTGACCATCGCCGATCTGCGGCGCCGCCGCGTGAAGGGTGTGAAGAGCCTTGCTGGCGCGATCGCCACCGTCGCGATCGGCTACCTGTTGGTCAGGGGAGCCATCGAGGCCAGAGAGCAGTAAGACGAGCTCGAGGCCATCGCCGCCGGCGAGAGCTAGCCGACCCTGGCGAGGGTGGCCCGTACCGCTAGCCTCATCACCACCATGTTCGACACCCTTTCCGATCGATTCGACGGCATTTTCAAGAAGCTCCGGGGCAAGGGAAAGCTCCAGGACGACGACGTCGACGAGGTGCTGCGCGAGATACGGCTCGCCCTGCTCGAAGCCGACGTGAACTTCGCTGTCGTCAAGGACTTCCAAGCGGCGGTTCGCGCGCGCTGTGTCGGCGCCGAGCTCCACCAGGCCCTGAATCCCGCGCAGCAGGTGGTGAAGTTCGTCAACGAGGAGCTCACCGCCATCCTCGGTGGCGAGACCATGCAGCTCGAGTACGCGAGCTCACCGCCCACCATCATCCTCATGGCCGGCCTCCAGGGCGCGGGCAAGACCACCGCGGTCGGCAAGCTCGGCCGTTGGTTCAAGAGCCAGGGTCGCAACCCCCTGATGGTCGGCGCCGACCTCCAACGCCCCGCGGCGGTCGAACAGCTCCGCACCCTCGGCCGCCAGATCGACGTGCCGGTGTTCAGCGAGCCGACCGACCCGGTGGCGGTGGCCAAGGCCGGAATCGAGGAAGCCGAGCGCACGGGCCGTGACGTGGTCATCGTCGACACCGCCGGCCGGCTCGCCATCGACGCCGACCTGATGGAACAGATTCGCGACATCTCCGACACGATCCTGCCGCACTACACCTTCCTGGTCATCGACGCGATGACCGGCCAAGATGCCGTGCAGACCGCCGAGGCCTTCCACAACACCCTCGAGCTCGACGGGGTGATCCTCACCAAGCTCGACGGCGACGCCCGAGGGGGTGCCGCCCTCTCGGTGAAGCAGGTGGTGGGGCGCCCCATCGCCTTCGCCTCCACCGGCGAGAAGCTGGAAGACTTCGAGCAGTTCCACCCCGATCGTCTGGCCGGGCGCATCCTGGGCATGGGCGACATGCTGAGCCTGATCGAGAAGGCCGAGGAGGTCTACGACGAGCAGGAAGCCGAAGTCGCAGCCACCAAGATCCTCGAAGGCACCTTCACCCTCGAGGATTTCCTCGAGCAGATGCAGGCCCTGAAGAAGATGGGCCCGCTGGGCAACGTGATCGGGATGATGCCTGGCATCCCCAAAGAAGTGAAGGACACCGAGATCGACGACCGTCAGATCGCCAGGGTCGAGGCGATCATCAAGTCGATGACACCGGCAGAGCGGATCGATCCGGTGATCATCGACGGCAGCCGCCGAGCGCGCATTGCCAACGGGTCGGGCACGCTGCCCAACGAGGTCAGCCAGCTGATCAAGCAGTTCCGCGAGATGCAGAAGATGATGAAGCGCTTCGGCGGTATGGGCACCAAGCGTATGAAGAAGAAGACCAAGAAGGGGAAGAAGGGCAAGAGCGGCGGGCGCGTCACGGTGTCGAAGGCCCAGGCGGCCAAGGCGGGTGGCGGGCTCTCGTTGCCTGGACTCGGTGACGGCGGCGGTCTCGATCTCTCCGAGCTCGGCCTCGACGATCTCGCCGACTTCGATCAGTAGCGAGCAAGGCCTGGTCGAAACCAGCGCCGAAGCACGGTCCCCGGAGCGAGGTGCAACAGGCGAGCTGTCTGAGCCAAGCGCCCCACTCGTTGCTTCACGTAGTGGGCCTTGTCGTATCGATGCTCGAGTCTTGGGCAGGGTCCGGCATCAGCGGCACGCGCAGCATCGAGTCGCAAGAGGTTCTCCCGCACATCGGAGATCGCGGTCGATTGCTCGTACGCCAATGATGCCCAACGTCGCTCGAAGTCGACTGTGGGCGTCGGATCAGCCGTCGGTCGAGCGGCTCTGCTTTGCGTGGCCGCCGAGTCGCTCCCGAACAGGTGGTGGTGTTCGAAACGCCAGAACTCCTCCTGGCCGGGCTCGTAGGGAACGCCGAGAGCCCTGCTGATTCTCCGCAGGGTCTGCGCTGGGTCACTCCGGATGTGTTCATTCTGCACGGCAACGATGGGATGTCGCATCGACATGGCCATCGAGTAGTACCCAATGAAGTTCCGCATGGCGACATGGATCGAATCGTCGACCTCTCTCCTCTTGTAGAAGCTGTACGCGAGCGCCTTGGGTTCCTTCCAAATCAGCACCGAGGAAGCGTGGAGTCCCGATTTTCGCGCCCATCGCACAGTGTCAGATACCCATGCCAGGCTCTTCGACGAGTCGACAACTGTCCGTGCCTCCAGTCTGTCGGCTACCGCAGCATGGAACTGCCGGGCGGGTACGTCGCCGAGCAACGCCCAGACATCACAAGGATGCGAACCGCAGCGACACCGAGGGTCGAGATGGTGGCGGCGATAGGGACGAAATCGCGCGCCGACCTCGCCGCAGGAGAACCCGGAGGAGGAGCTACCGAGCATGAGATCGAGGACCGTCGTACCAGATCGAGCAGTCCCCCCTATCAGCACAACGGATCGGACAGTTTCTCGGTTTGCGATCTTCCCAATGTAATCCGCGCGGCCATCGGGCGATGTCACCAAGCGGGATCCAGTCAAAACCGCATCTTCGCCTGTTCGAAACCCTTCCCGTGATCAGACATGCGGCGACGGTCCGTACCCCCCCGAGGGTGGTACTGACCCGAAAACTCGGCAGACTGTTGCGGTTCGCCTGCGCCCGGCGTGGCGCTCGCGGCCCGGTGCAGCACGCAGTTCGCAATCCAGAAGAAGGTACCCCGAAGTGGCAGTGAAGCTCCGCCTCATGCGGATGGGTAAGAAGAAGCAGCCGACGTACCGTGTGGTCGCCGCCGATTCCCGTTCGCCCCGCGATGGTCGATTCATCGAGATCGTGGGCACCTACGACCCCCGGCTCGAGCCCTCGGCCATCAAGATCGACAACGAGCGGGCGGTTCACTGGCTCCGTCACGGCGCCCAGCCCACCGAGCGCGTCGCGAAGCTGCTGAAGATCTCCGGCGCCTGGACCGACTTCACCGGTGAGGCACCGCCTCCGGTGGTCACCGTCGCCGGTTCGGCAACCGTCACCGAGAAGCCGGCCGAGAAGCCGGCCGAGGCTGACGCCGAGGCACCGGCCGACCAGGAGCCGGTTCCGGTGCTCGCAGACCCCGCGGTCGACAGTGACGGCGACGGCGAGGCCAATCCCGACGATGAGTCGCCCTTCGGCGAGGCGTCGGCGCGACCGCTCGAAGACGGCTCGGCGCCGAGCGACGAGTACACGATCAAGGGCAACGCGGGTTCGATGTTGTATCACCCGCCTTCGTCGCCGTTCTACGGGCGGACCAAGGCCGAGGTGTGGTTCACCACCGCCGAGGCGGCCGAGGCCGCCGGCTTCTCGCTGCCCCCGTCGTTGCAGGACGACACTGCCGAAGACGCACCCGCCGAAGCTGCAAGCGAGGAAGAATGAGTGACGAAACGGGTTCCCGTGCCGGTGATGTCCTGGCGTTCCTGGTCAAGTCGGTGGTCAGCGACCCCGACGCCGTTCGCATCGAGTCCGAAGAGAAGAACGGCACGTTGAGTCTCGAGGTCCACGTCGGCGACGGCGACATGGGTCGCGTCATCGGCAAGCGTGGTCGGGTGGCCAACGCCATCCGCACGGTGGTTTCGGCGGCAGCTGCTGCCGACGATCTTCGTGCCGAGGTCGACTTCGCCGACTGAGGCCCCATGGCCGATCAGTCCCATCAGCTCGAGGTCGGCCGGATCGGCAAGGCCCACGGGATCCGTGGTGAGGTGGTGGTCACGTTCGTGACCGACCGGCCCGAGCGTCATGCTTCCGGAGCGGTGTTGCGCACCGATCACGGCGATCTGGTGGTGGTGTCGTCGCGTCCGCACCAGGGGAAGCAGCTGGTGGCTTTCGAGGGAATCACGACGCGCAACGAAGCCGAGACGCTCCGCGCCCGTCTGCTCTACGCCGACCCCATCGCCGATGACGACGACGACACGCTCTGGGTTCACGACCTCATCGGGTGCACGGTGGTCGACACCGAGGGCATCACCCGGGGCACGGTGGTGCAGGTCGAGGCGAACCCGGCGAGCGATCTGCTGGTGCTCGACGACGACACGCTGGTTCCGCTCCACTTCGTGACCGACGGCCCCACCGCTGGCGTGCTCACCGTCGATGCTCCGCGGGGGCTGTTCGACCTCGATGCGGCGCTGTCGGAACGCAGCGACGAGTAGGTGGTTCGTGCGCATCGATGTGTTCACCATCTTCCCCGGCCTGATCGACAACTTCGCGGCCGAGAGCCTGCTCGGCCGAGCCCAGGAGCAGGGGCTCCTCGACGTGCGGGCTCACGATCTCCGCGACCACACCGACGATCGTCACCACTCGGTCGACGATGCGCCTTTCGGCGGTGGGGCGGGCATGGTCATGGCGCCCGATCCGATCTTCCGTGCCGTCGAGGCCGCCGATCCGCCGCGGCCACTGCTCCTCCTCGGCCCAGGCGGCCGTACCTTCGACCAAGCGATGGCCCGCGAGCTCGCGACCGGCTCCGGCTTCTCGCTCCTCTGTGGTCGCTACGAAGGCATCGATCAACGCGTGCACGACATGTTGGTCGACGATGAGGTGTCGATCGGCGACTACGTGCTGGGTGGCGGAGAGGTGGCCGCCCTCGTGGTGATCGAGGCGGTCGGGCGTCTGGTGCCCGGGGTGATGGGCAACGACGAGTCTGCGGCCGACGAGTCCTTCACCGACGATCTGCTCGAGTATCCGCACTACACGCGGCCGGCGCTGTACCGGGGGTTCGACGTGCCCGACGTGTTGCGCTCGGGCGATCACGGCCGGGTCGAACGCTGGCGTCGGGCGCAAGCACTGGCCCGAACGATCGCAGCCCGGCCCGACCTGATCGAGGCCCGCGGCGGTCTGTCCGACGCCGACCGTGAGCTGCTCGCGGAGTTCGAGCTGGACGACCACGACCGGCTGTAGGTATCTCGTTGCCGCCCGTCTAAGCTGATCCAGCCCCGAGACGGCCATCCTCGCCGTTTCGTGATCTCCGGAGCACCCTCATGCAGTCAACCGATCTCATCGACCAGGCATCGCTTCGCGACGACATCCCCGACTTCGACCCGGGCGACACCGTCCGTGTCCATGTCCGAGTAGTCGAGGGCAACCGTGAGCGTGTGCAGGTATTCGAGGGTGTGGTGATCGCCCGACAGGGCTCGGGCATCCGCGAGACCTTCAAGGTCCGCAAGCTCAGCTTCGGCGTGGGTGTGGAACGCACCTTCCCGCTGCACTCGCCGATCATCGCCAAGCTCGAGCGTGTCACCCGCGGCGACGTGCGCCGGGCGAAGCTGTACTACCTGCGTGACCGCATCGGCAAGGCCGCCAAGATCAAGGAAAAGCGCGACGCCTGAGCGTCTGGCGCCGAGATCGATTCGGCGCCCGTGGCCGAAGCGTCACACCGTAGTCATAGGTTCGGGGTGTGTCGTACACGCGGATCGAGCTCGGTGCCAGAGGTGAGCAGCTGGCCGCGTGGTGGTACGAGCAGAACGGGTATGCCGTGGTCGACCGCAACTGGCGGTGCCGCAACGGTGAGATCGATCTCATCGTGGCCCGCCCCGGCGAGCTCGTCTTCTGCGAGGTGAAGACCCGCGCGTCGGCCCGATTCGGCACCGGTCTCGAAGCCGTGCACCCGGCCAAGGCCCGCAAAGTCCGTCAGCTGGCCGCTTCGTGGATGGCCGCGCACCCGGGCGGAGGGCGCCGTGTGCGGTTCGATGTCGTCGGCGTCACCGCCGGCGCGGTCGAAGTGGTCGAGGGCGGCTTCTAGGCTGCTTCGGTGCGCCGTCCCGTTCTTGCCTCCGTCGTCTCGTTGGGTCTCCTCGTGGCGGCGCTCGGGTGGTGGTCGGGACGAGCGGGCGACCCGCAGCAGTCGGTGGCCACCGTCGACGCCTCGTCCCCGGTCGCCACGCCGACATCGGAGGCAACCGAGGTCGTCGTCCCCACGGTCGGCCCGACGCCGACCCCCACCTCGACTCCGACTCCGACGCCGGCGCCGCTCGGCGCAACGTCGTGTGACACCGGCGACACCGATGCACCCAACGGCACGGTGTCGGTGGTTCGAAGCGACGGGGCCAAGGCCGGAGTCGGTCCGGTGCGCACCTTCACCATCGAGATCGAGGACGGGCTGGCCATCGACGGCCAGTGCTTCGCCACCGAGGTCCAACGCATTCTCTTCGACGATCGTTCGTGGATCGGCACCGGGGAGGTCACGTGGCAACGAGTCGGCACCGACGCCGACACCCGGGTCATCCTCGCGTCGCCGTCGACCACCGATCAGTTGTGTCTGCCGTTTCAGACCAACGGCATCTTCAGCTGCACCATCGAACAGCAGAGGACGGTGCTCAACGTGAACCGCTGGCGGTCCGGCGCCGAAGACTTCCTGTCGATCGATCTGTACCGCGTGTATCTGATCAACCACGAGATCGGCCATGCGCTCCGGCACAACCATGTTGGGTGTCCCGGCGCCGGCCTCCCGGCCCCGGTGATGATGCAGCAGACCAAGTCGGTCGAGTCGTGCGTGGCCAACCCGTGGCCCCTGCGCGACGCCACCGAGGGCTAGTCGCGGGGGCGACGCGTCTTCCGGCCGTTCCAGCAGCCCCGATGCCAATGGCGGCGGAGGTCGGGTGCCTCGTGAGGCACGGCCACCATGTGGCCGAGCCCGGGCGGGATCTCTCGGTTGCAGCCCGGGCAGAGGTAGGTCTTGGTGGCCTGGTAGGGCTGGATGAACCGCGTCTCGACTGCGTCGTCGTGCCACAAGTCGGGGTGCATGACTCAGCCCACCAGCGCCCACACCACGAGGGCGACGAAGACGACGACGCCGGCACCGACGTACCAGTAGTCGAAGGAGCTGCGACGGTGCTTCCGGGTGGGATCGAAACCCATAGGCCCCCTAGTGTGCCCTCCATGGACGGACTTCACCTCGCTCGCACGGGGGCCCGGGCAACCCTCACCCTCGACCAGGCGCGCACCAAGAACGCGATCACCGCTCCGATGTGGGCGGGTGTGCGCGACCACCTCCTCGAGCTCGCCGCCGACGACTCGGTGCGAGTGGTCGTGATCACCGGCGCCAACGGCGAGTTCTGCTCGGGTGCCGACGTCGGTCCGAGCCAGGACCGGACCGACCGCAGGGGCGTGGCGGCCATGGCCGTCGTGAACCAGGCCGCGCAGGCCCTGCACGACCTCCCCGTGCCGTCGATTGCGCGTGTCGACGGGGTGGCGGCGGGTGCGGGCCTCAACCTGGCGCTCGGGTGCGATCTCGTCGTGGCCAGCGACCGGGCTCGATTCAGCGAGATCTTCGCCCGCCGGTCGCTGTCGCTCGACTTCGGCGGCTCGTGGTTGTTGCCGCGGCTCGTCGGCATGCACAAGGCCAAGGAGCTCGCCCTGCTGGCCGACATCATCTCGGCCGACGAGGCAGCCCGGATCGGCCTGGTCAACAGGGTCGTACCGCTCGCCGATCTCGACGCCGCCGTCGACGAATGGGCCGATCGCCTCGAGGCGGGGCCCCCCATCGCCCTCGCCGCGTCGAAGTCGCTCCTGAACAACTCCATCGGCCGAACCTTCGCCGAGGCGCTGCACGCCGAGGCCAATGCCCAGGCCCTCAACTTCACCACCGACGATGTCGTCGAGGCCATGGCTGCCTGGATCGACAAGCGCGATCCCACCTTCGTCGGACGATGAGGCTCCTCCCGGTCGGGGCGATTCTGTTCGTCGTGGCCACCCTCGGCGTGTGCTCGCCGAGCGCCCCTGACGTGCCCACGGGCGCCGATGGGCGGCCCGACCCGATTCTGGTCCAGGGTCGCGACCTCTACCAGGCGAACTGTGTGCAGTGCCACGGCCCCAGTGGCGGCGGTGGTCGCGCACCGCAGCTCAACGGCGGGGCGGCGGCGGCAAGCTATCCCGACATCGCCACCCAGATCGAGGTCGTGACCAACGGAAAGGGCGGAATGCCGGCCTTCGGCGGCCGTCTCGAGCCAGCCGAGATCGAGGCCGTCGTCCGTTACACGAGAGACGTGCTCGCCGACATCGAGTGAGTGGTTCCGGGTGAACGGTTGGGCCTCCGGGCGGCTGACCGTCACACCGCCCATCTAGGGTCGATCACAGTCGGTGGCCCGCGGCCGCTTCCTCATCGAACAAGGGAGCGTGTCGTGCTGGCATCCATTGCTGCGGCCACCCTGCGCGGCGTAGTCGGTCAACCGGTCTCCGTCGAGGTTCACGTCTCGAACGGACTGCCCGGGTTCACCGTGGTCGGGTTGCCCGATGCGTCCTGTCGCGAAGCTCGCGATCGGGTGCGGGCCGCCGTGTTGAGCAGCGGCCTGGCGTGGCCACTCCGGCGCATCACTGTCAACCTGGCCCCTTCGGGGCTCCGCAAGGAGGGCGCCGCCCTCGATCTGGCCATCGCCGTAGGTGTGCTGGTCGCCGACGGTGCGGTGCCGGCCACTGCGGTCGATGGGCTCGGTGCGTTGGGCGAGCTCGGGCTCGACGGCTCGATCCGCTCGATCTCGGGTGCCCTGCCGCTGACCGATGCGGTGGCCGCTCCCGAGGTGGCCGTGCCGATCGGCAATGCGCACGAGGCCGGCCTCTTGGGCCGTCGGCGAGTCCATCCGGTGTCGAGCCTTCGCGAGCTGGTCATGGTGCTGTCCAGCGAGTGCGAATGGCCGGCGATCCCCGCCGCCCCCGCCTGCGTCGCGTCGCCCGCCGCTCCCGATCTCGCCGATGTTCGGGGCCAGGCTGTGGCCCGGCGGGCGCTCGAGATCGCCGCCGCCGGCGGGCACCATCTGTTGCTGGTGGGTCCGCCCGGTGCCGGTAAGACCATGCTGGCCCGACGTCTTCCCGGCTTGTTGCCCGACCTGAGCCCCGACACTGCCCTCGACGTCACCCGCATCCACTCCGCCGCGGGCATCCCGTTGCCCGGGGGTGCGCTGGTGTGCCGCCCCCCGTTCCGGGCTCCCCACCACGGCGCCTCGGCGGTGTCGTTGGTGGGTGGCGGGACCTCGACCATGCGCCCGGGAGAGGTCTCGGCCGCCCATGGAGGAGTCCTGTTCCTCGACGAGATGGGCGAGTTCAGCCCCACGGCACTCGATGGGCTGCGCCAGCCCCTCGAGGAGGGGCGTATTCGCGTCGCCCGGGCCGCGGGAACCGTCGAGCTCCCGGCACGGGTGCTGCTGATCGGGGCGACCAATCCGTGTCCCTGCGGTGAGCTCGGCCGACCTGGGGCC
Source organism: uncultured Acidimicrobiales bacterium (assembly GCA_963700995.1). GTDB lineage: Bacteria > Actinomycetota > Acidimicrobiia > Acidimicrobiales > JAHEJN01 > JAHEJN01. The sequence continues at coordinate 41,712 of CAVOZP010000003.1, read as the reverse complement.
TGTCGTTGCAGCCCGACCGCCCGTCTGCGGTATGCCCGTCGCCTGTCGGGCCCACTGCTCGACCGTTTCGATCTGCGGGTTCACGTGGCCCGCCCCAGCGCCCACGATTTGTTCACGGCGCCACCGGGCGAGCGGTCAGAAGTCGTGGCCCGACGGGTGGCTCGGGCCCGCACGGTGGCGGCGGGGCGCGGCGTTCGTTTCAACGCGGCGCTCGACGCCGCCGAGCTCGACGAGTTCGCGTCGCTGCGCCGCGACCCCGACGCCCTTCGGGTGGTCGAGGCGGCGGTCACCGACGGACGGCTCAGCGCCCGGGGGATCCAGCGAGTTCGAGCGGTGGCTCGCACCATTGCCGATCTCGACGACCAGACCGACGTGACTGCGCAGCATCTGGCTCAGGCGTTGCAGTTCCGCATCGAACCGCTGGCTGGGCACGAGGAGTATGCCGATGGCCGATGACGGGCTGCCCGACGAGGCCTGGCTGGCGGTGCTGTGCGAGCTCCACGGCATGGGACCCGCTCGCCTTCGCGCCGTTCTGGCGGAGGGGTCCCCGCCCGAGGTGTGGCAGCGAATCGTCGACGGATCGATCGGGTCCGCAATCGCCGTCGGCTCCGATCTCGTGAGGGACTGGCGGGTGCAGGCGGCTCGCACCGACGTCGAGCACCGGTGGAACCAGTATCGGCACAGCGGAATCGGCGTCGCCCGGTGGGGGAGTGCCGCCTACCCGAACACGCTGGTCGACGATCCCGAGCCGCCGGTTGCCCTCTTCATCGACGGCGACCTCGGGTCGCTGCAGTTGCCCCGCGTCGCCATCGTGGGCACCCGTCGCTGCTCCCGCTACGGCACCGATGTGGCCTTCGAGCTCGGACGCGACCTGGCCGCGGCCGGTGTGTGCGTGGTCTCGGGTCTGGCGCTCGGCATCGACGGCGCGGCCCACGCCGGAGCGCTCGACGCTACGGTTGCTGCGCCAGTGGCCGTGGTTGCGTGTGGCCTCGATCGGGTCTACCCGGCGCGCAACCGCGCCCTGTGGCGGGCGGTCGCCGACGCAGGGGCGGTTGTCAGCGAGGTGCCGCTCGGTGTGCCCCCGGACCGCTGGCGGTTCCCGGCGCGGAATCGCATCATCGCCGGCCTGGCCGATGTGGTGATCGTCGTCGAGTCCGATCTCACCGGAGGATCGATGCACACCGTTGCCGAGGCTGCCCGCCGTGACATCCCGGTAATGGCCGTGCCTGGTCCGATCCGCAGCCCGACATCGGCGGGTACGAACCGTCTTCTCGGCGAGGGTTGTGCGCCGGTGTGTGCCGCAGCCGACGTCTTGACCCTGCTGGGCCTCAGCGCAGCTGTCTCGCTACGCAGAACGCCCCGTCGCGCGCCGAGCCCGCTCGGTCGTCGAGTGATCGAGGCCTTCTGCTGGCAGCCGGTCGACCTCGAGGTGCTCGTCCAACGCACCGAGCTCACGATCGGCGAGGTCGCGGCGGCCATCGAGGAGCTCCTCGACTCGGGCTGGGTTGCCCGGCGCGGGGCCTGGCTCGAGCGGATCGCCGGGGCGTGAGGCGAGCGATGGGTCGGGTGGCCCATTGCGCGACCAGCAGTTCACATCGGCCCGCCGACACTCCGATGGCCCCTCATGCGCCGAATCCTCGCGGTGCTCATCGTTTCGAGCACCGCCTGTGCGAGCCCCGAGGGGCAGATCCGCGATCAGCTCCGCGCCGACGGCCTGACCGACGAGTCGATCGACTGTGTCATCGACGGACTCGCCGACGCCGACGCCGGCGGCAACGTCTCGCAACCAGGCAGCTGTCTCGACGACGCTCTGACCCAGCTGTTCACCTCCGAGTTCGCCGACCTCGACGACGAGCTCACCGCCGCGTTCGACGATGCCTTCTCGGGCATCGAGTCTTCGAGCCCGAGTGCGGCGCCCATCGACATGAAGACACTGGCTCGACAATGTCGGGCCGGCGACAACGCAGCCTGCGACGACCTGTGGTTGACCTCGCCGATCGACAGCCCCGAGGAACGCCTGGCCGAGAGCTGCGGTGGCCGATCGGACGAGCGACGCATGGGATCCTGCGAATTCTGGCTCGAGTGAGCCCGGGCCGGGCATCGGTACCGCTCGCTCCGGCGACGGACTCGACGCCGTTCGTATCGGCTGCCGGCCCACCGTCGAGCCTCCATCGAATGAGCAGGTCGCGAGGGCTAGGTTGGGCCCGTGGGATGGTGCCTGGACGACTTTGCCACGTCGCTCACCTCAGTGAGCGACGACACGGTGGCCGTGTACTCGCGCGACCTCGTGGCCTTCGCCGAAACCGCCGCCGAGGTCGGCCTCGAACAGCCCGGCGAGGTGACTCGTCGCCACGTCCGTGGCTACCTGGCCCGGCTCACCGCCGACGGCTATGCCCGCCGCACGATCGCCCGCAAGCTGTCGTCGCTGCGTCGGTACTACCGGTGGGCCACCCGTTCGGGCCTCACCGAGATCGACCCCACCATCGGGGTCAGTGCGCCTCGGGCCGACGGTCGACTGCCCCGGGTGCTCAAGTCCTCCGAGATCGACACCCTGCTCGACCATCCACGGGCTTCGGTCACCGGTGACCCGGAACACCGTCGGCTGCGCGATCTGGCCGTGCTCGAAGTGCTCTACGGCAGCGGGGTACGCATCAGCGAGCTGTGCGGGCTCGACATCGGCGATCTCGACCTCGATCGCGCCCGGGCCACTGTGCTCGGAAAGGGGAACAAGCAGCGGCAGGTGCCGCTCTCGACCCCGGCCGTCGTCGCCCTCGATCTCTGGTTGCGACGGGGCCGTCCCGAGCTGGTGTCGGACCAGACGCCGCAGGCTGCGGTGTTCCTGAACCTCACGGGGCGGCGCCTCACCCCTCGTGACGCCCGCCGCATCGTCGATCGTCGCGCACCATCGCCGACGCACCCCCACGCGCTGCGTCACACCTTTGCGACTCATCTCCTCGACGGAGGTGCCGACTTGAGAGCCGTGCAGGAACTCCTCGGGCATGCCGATCTCGGCAGCACGCAGATCTATACCCACGTGAGCAAGGAGCGCCTGCGCGTGGTCCTCGAGTCCACGCACCCCCGCGGCTGACCATGGCTGACCTTCCCGACAACATCGACGAACTGTGGGCCGACTACGTCGAGCGACGCGATCCCACTACCCGCGATCAGCTGATCGTGAGTTATTCACCGGTGGTCAAATACGTTGCCGGCCGGGTCGCGGTCGGTCTCCCGCAGAACGTCGAGCACGCCGACCTGGTGAGTTACGGAATGTTCGGCCTGATCGACGCGATCGAACGCTTCGAGCTCGACCGGGGATTCAAGTTCGAGACCTTCGCCATTCCCCGCATCAAGGGAGCAATCCTCGACGAGCTGCGATCGATCGACTGGGTGCCCCGCTCGATCCGGGCCAAGGCTCGGGCCGTCGAGAAGGCCTTCACCGATCTCGAGGCCCGATGGGGACGGAGCCCGAACGACATCGAGCTGGCCGACGAGCTCGAAATGGGCGTCGACCAGCTCCACGATCTGTTGGGGCGGATCTCCCTGGGGGGTATCGCTGCGCTCGACGAGATGCTCTCGGGCTCCGAGCGAGGTGAGTCAGCCACCCTCGGCGACACCATCGCCACGGCCGATCTCGGCCCGAGTGCCCAGTTCGAGATCGAGGAGATGCGACAACTGCTCGCCGGGTCGATCAACCGAATGCCCGAGCGCGAGAAGATCGTGCTGACGCTCTACTACTACGAGGGTCTGACCCTCAACGACATCGGCGAGGTGCTCGGCGTCACCGAGAGCCGCGTGTGCCAGATCCACACCAAAGCGGTGCTGCACCTGCGGTCGCGGATGAGTCTCGCCGAGAAGCCGGCCTGAATCGAACCCTTCCCGAGGGCCAGAGCCGATGGTAGGTTCTGATTGCTTCTCCCACTACGCCCGCGTACCGCGCGGCTGTCTCGGGAGAGTCCATGACCGACCAGTTCCTGCTCAGAGTGCTGCTGGCGTCGGCGGTAATCGTCGGCGCGGTGGCCATGCCCTGCAGCCCGGCCGGCGCCGTCGACGACGGCTACTCGCCGCCGGTGGCGGCGCCAATCGCCGATCCGTTCCGGCCCCCCGACCGCTTTGGCGGCCCCGGCAATCGCGGTCTCGAGTATCGAACCCGCCCCGGCCAGGCCGTCACGGCCAGCGGGGCAGGCCGGGTGGCCTTCGCCGGGTCGGTGGCGTCCCGGCTTGTGGTGGCGATCGATCATCCCGACGGCCTGCGCACCACCTACTCGGGCCTCGAGGACATCCTCGTCTCGAAGGGCCAGGTGGTCGAGCGGGGCGAGCGCATCGGGAGCGCCGGAGCCCGGTTCCATTTCGGCGTGCGCGCCGGTTCCGCCTATCTCGACCCGTCGCTGTTGTTCGAGGCCAGTCACGGGCACGTGCGCCTGGTCCCCGTCGCCTGGTTGCGGTCGGGCTGACCCGCGAGGCGCTCCGGCGCGACGCCGGTAGACTCGCCGACGGCCCGCACCAGGTGGGCCCCGCGTGAGCGGAATGCCATTTCCACCCGTCACCACACTTCGGTCGCCTCCGGGCGTAGGAGGCGGGAATCGTCGAACCGAAGTAGGAGACCATCATGGCCCCTGTCGTCACTCTTCGACAGCTGCTCGAAGCCGGCGTCCATTTCGGACACCAGACCCGCCGTTGGAACCCGAAGATGAAGCGGTTCATCTACGGCGAGCGCGCCGGCATCTACATCATCGACCTCGAGAAGACGCTCGATCACATCGCCACGTCGTACGCCTTCGTCCGCGACATGGTCGCCGACGGTGGCACCCTGTTGTTCGTCGGCACCAAGAAGCAAGCCAAGGACAGCGTGCAGAGCTATGCCGAGCGCTGCGGCATGCCCTACATCAACGAACGCTGGCTGGGCGGCATGCTCACCAACTTCGAGACCATCTCCAAGCGCGTGAACAAGATGAAGGACTACCAGCGCATGCGCGTGTCGGGCGAGTTCGAGGCGATGCCCAAGAAGGAAGCACTCCTCCTCGGTCGCGAGCTCGACAAGCTCGAGCGCAACCTCGGTGGCATCCGCAACATGGAGGAGCTGCCCGAGCGCCGTGTTCGTGCTCGACACCAAGAAGGAGCACATCGCGGTCACCGAGGCCAACAAGCTCGGCATTCCCGTAATCGCCGTGGTCGACACCAACTGCGACCCCGACATCGTGAGCTACGTGATTCCCGGCAACGACGATGCCATCCGCTCGGGCGAGCTCATGTGTCGCATCATGTCCGACGCCGTCGCCGAGGGTCGCTACATCCGCCAGGCGCGCTCGGGCGTGACCGAGGCACCCCATCGCTCGGTCGAGGACGAGGCCGAGCATGCTCGCCAGCAGGCCGAGGCCCGCGCCGAAGCGGCCCGAGCCGCCGCCGAGCGCGAGGCACGGATCGCCGCCGAGGCCGATGCTGCTCCCGTCGAAGCCGTCGTCCGACGATGCTGCTCCTGTCGAAGCCGTGTCCGACCGATGCTGCTCCTGTCGAAGCCGTGTCCGACGATGCTGCTCCTGTCGAAGCCGCTGCCCGACGATGCTGCTCGCTGCCGAAGCCGTCTCTGCCGATGCCGCTCCTGCCGAGGCCGTCACTGGCGATGCCGACACCGCTGAGGTCGAAGCCGACACGGTCGAAGCTGGTCCGCCCCTGCGGCGGGGCCGCCGAGACAGCCTCCAGCCCTGCGGCCGAGGCCGAAGCGCCGAACAGGAGAGTTGATCCTCGATGGCATCGTTCACCGCGAAAGACGTCCAGGGACTTCGCCAGGCCACCGGCGCCGGCATGATGGACGCCAAGAAGGCTCTCGTCGAGGCCGACGGCGACTTCGACGCCGCAGCCAAGGCGCTGCGCGAGAAGGGTCTGGCCAAGGCCGCCAAGCGCGAAGACCGTGAGAACAACGACGGCGCCATCGCCGTGGCGTCCAACGACACCTCGGCTGCGCTCGTTCAGCTCCGATGTGAGACCGACTTCAGCGCCAAGTCGACCGATTTCGTGGCGCTGGTGGGCGAGCTGGCCGAGCTCGTGCTGGCCGGTGGCGTCGATGCGGTGGCGGCGAAGGCCGACGCGATCGACGACCTGAAGATCTCCAAGAAGGAGAACATCGAGCTGGGCGCCGTCGAATACGTCGAGGCGGGCGCCGGGTCAGTCGATCGACACCTATCTGCACGTCCAGGACGGGCGCGGGGTCAACGGCGTCGTCGTGCTCGGCGAGGGCGTCGACCCCGACACACTCCATCAGGTCGCACTCCACATCGCCTTCGCCAAGCCAACCGTGTTGCATCGCGACGAGATCGACCCCGAGCTCGTCGCCGGGGAACGGTCTGATCTGCTCGATCTCACCAAGGCCGAGGGCAAGCCCGAGGCGGCGTGGGACAAGATCGTCGAGGGTCGACTCTCCGGCTGGTTCCGCGAGACGGTCCTACTCGAACAGGGCCTGCACGGCGACAAGACAGCCGGTGAGCGACACCATCGGCACGGGCTCGATCCTTCGGTTCGTCCAGGCCTACAACGGCGCATGATCTAGGCGTGCACCCATGATCGACCGCGGCATCGACGCAGGCTGGAGTCGCGTCTTGCTCAAGCTCTCGGGTGAGGCCTTCGCCGGTCAGAGCGGGTTCGGCATCGACGGAGCGATCGTGGCGGCCTTGGCCGCCGAGATCGTCGAGGTCCGACGCGATCTCGACGTCGAGATCGCCGTCGTTGTCGGTGGTGGCAACATCTGGCGGGGCATGACCGGCGCCGGCGCAGGAATGGACCGTGCCCAGGCCGACTACATGGGCATGCTCGCCACGGTGATCAACGGTCTGGCCCTGCAGGACACCCTCGAGCAGCTCGACCAGCCCACGCGGGTCCAGAGCGCCATCCACATGAGCCAGGTCGCCGAGCCCTACATCCGCCGCCGGGCCATGCGTCACCTCGAGAAGGGCCGCATCGTGATCTTCGCCGGCGGGCACCGGCAATCCGTTCTTCACCACCGACACCACCGCGGCGCTGCGAGCGGTGGAGATCGAGGCCCAGGCGCTGCTCAAGGGCACCCACTCGGGTACCGACGGCATCTATACGGCCGACCCGAGACTCGATGCCGACGCGACCAAGCTCGACGAGGTCACCCACCTCGAGGTGATCAGCCGGGAGTCTGAAGGCCATGGACAGCACGGCGATCACGTTGTGCAAGGACAACGACCTACCGATCGTCATGTTCGATCTGCTCGAGAAGGGCAACATCCGAGCGGTGCTCGAGGGCAAGCCCGTCGGAACCCTGGTGTACTGACCTACACTCTGGCCGCCCGCGACTACGGTTGTCGGCACACCTACCGCACCTCCGAGGGAATCCACGCGTACTCATGAGCGAACTCATCGACATGATCCTGGCCGACGCCGGCGAGAAGATGAACCGGTCCGTGGCCCACGCTCGTGCCGAGTACGCAACCGTCCGAACCGGGCGGGCCAGCTCGGTCTTCGTCGAGAAGCTCCTGGTCGACTACTACGGCAGCGAGGTGCCGCTCCAGCAGCTGGCCAGCTTCAGCGTGCCCGAAGCGCGACAGTTGGTCATCTCACCCTTCGACAAGGCCTCGGTCACCGCCATCGAGCGAGCAATCCAAGAGGCCGATCTCGGTCTCAATCCCAGCAACGACGGCGTCGTGCTGCGCCTCAACTTCCCGATGCTCACCGAGGAGCGCCGCAAGGAGCTGGTGCGCATGGTCAAGCAGATGGCCGAGGAGGCCCGGCAGAGCATTCGCGGTATTCGCCGCAGTTCCCGCCACGACCTCGAGGCCCTCGATCGCGACGGCGAGGCGTCCGCCGACGACGTCAAGCGTGGCCTCGACGCACTCGACAAGGCAACCCATGCCCACGAAGCCGAAGTCGATGACGCGTTGGCACAGAAAGAACATGAGCTGCTCGAGGTCTGAGGGCCCGAGCGACGAACGAGGAGGCCGATGTGAGCGATGAAGAAGACTTCGAGGGCTTGAGGATTCTGGGCTCCGATCCCGACGCCGAGGCGGCGGGTGACGACGAGCTGCCCCATTGGGCCGAAGCACCAGGCGAGAGCGGCTCGTGGGCGAGCTCGGATCCGAAATGGGACGATTCGTGGGACGAGGAAACCGACACGCACGCCGTCGGCGGTGGGTCGGCCGGCGGGGCCGGTGAGTTCAACCCGTCGTTGCTCCCGCCCGAAGACGACTACGAGCTCTACGATCCCGCCGAGGCGACGGGTCGCACCGCGTACACCGAGGATCCCGATCAGTTCGGCGCCATGCCGGCCATCGGCATCGATTCGGGTTCGGCCCCGGCTGCCGCGCCCGCCCCGTCGGCACCCTCGACCGGACGCGACCTCCCGGTGGCGGTCGGTGTGGCCGTGGGTATGGCGGCCATTGCGTTGATCTGCTTCTCGCTCGGGAAGCGCCCGACGCTCATGCTGGTGGCGGTGGTCCTGGCCGCGGCCGCCGTCGAGTGGTTCTACAACCTGCGCCAGCGGGGGTATCAGCCGGCGACGCTGCTCGGCATCGCCGCGTGTGGAACCATGCCCCTGGCCGTGTACTGGCGCGGAACCGAGGCCTTCCCGCTGGTGCTGTTCCTCACCATCGTCGTCGGTGCTCTCTGGTATCTCACCGGCGTGGCCACCGAGCGCCCGGTGCCGAACCTGGGCGTCACGCTCTACGGCGTCGTGTACATCGGCATGCTCGGCTCGTTCGCCGCGCTCATGCTCAAGGCGCCGAACGGCATCGGCATGCTGCTGGCGGCCATCATCGTGACCGCCGCGTACGACATCGGTGGCTATTTCATCGGCTCGACCATGGGTCGGAGCTCGTTCTCCTCGGCCAGTCCGAACAAGACCGTCGAGGGTCTTCTCGGCGGCGGCGTGGTCGCCATCATTGTCGCAGTCGTGGTGTTGAACATCGTCGGTCTGGCGCCCTTCGGCAGCACGCCGGGTGGTTTCGTCGAGGCGTTCTCGCTGGGCGTGGCGGCGGCGATCTTCGCACCGCTCGGGGATCTGACCGAGTCGATGCTCAAACGTGACCTCGACGTGAAGGACATGGGGTCGCTTCTCCCCGGTCACGGCGGGTTGCTCGATCGCTTCGACGCCTTGCTGATCATGTTGCCGGTCACCTACTACATGGCTCGCCTGTTCGACCTGTACTGATCGTCGAGAGCCTCTTTCCGCCGGGTCGGGACTGCAGCAACAGGCCGTAGAATCGCTCCATGACCACCGTGGCGGTGCTCGGGTCGACCGGCTCGATCGGCACGCAGACCCTCGACATCGTCCGAGATCGACGCGAACGATTCGACGTCGTCGCCCTCGCGGCAGGTCGATCGGTGGAGCCGGTGATCACCCAGGTCCGCGAGTTCGGGCCCGAGCTCGTGGTCACGGCCGACTCCGACGCCGTTCCCACGCTGCGAGATGCCCTTCCCGGTGTGCGGGTCGAGACCGGAGCGGACGCCCTGGCCGAGGCCGCAGCCAGCGCCGACGTCGCCATCAACGGTGTGGTGGGGTTCGCCGGCCTTCCTGCCACCATCGCCGCGCTCGAGCACGGTCGAAGGCTGGGGCTGGCCAACAAGGAGTCGCTCATCGCCGCCGGCCCGGTCGTGGCGGCGGTCCGATCGACTCCCGGTGCCGAGATCCTCCCCGTCGACAGTGAGCACTGCGCGTTGCACCAGTGCCTGCGCAGCAACGAGGTCTTCGCCGACAGCGGCCGTCCCGACCGCATCGCCAACCTGATCCTGACCGCATCGGGCGGGCCCTTTCGGGGACGGAGCGCAGCGAGCCTGCTCGGTGTCAGCGTGACCGATGCGCTGGCCCATCCCACCTGGCAGATGGGTCCGAAGGTCACCGTCGACAGCTCGACGCTGATGAACAAGGGGCTCGAGGTCATCGAGGCGCACGAACTGTACGGCGTCGACTACGACGACATCGAGGTGGTGGTGCACCCCACGTCGATCGTGCACTCGATGGTCACCTTCAGTGACGGCTCGACCATCGCTCAGCTCTCGCGGCCCGACATGCGTCTCTGCATCGGCTACGCATTGGCCTACCCCGACCGACTCGACATCCCCTACGGCGCCATCGACTGGACCGAACCACGCTCGCTCGAGTTCGAACCTCCCGATCACGGCGCCTTCCCGTGCCTGGGCCTCGCCTACCGGGCCGGCCGGCTGGGCCACACTGCGCCGGCGTGTCTCAGCGCCGCCAACGAGGTCGCCGTCGAGGCGTTCCTGGAAGGTGCCATCGCTTGGGCCGATATTCCTGGCATCCTCGAAGACGTGCTAGTCCGTCACGACAACTCTCCGGCCGACTCGATCGAAGCCGTCACGGCGGTCGACGAGCGGGCTCGGGCCCATGCTCGGGAGAACGTGGCCGCGAGGAGTGCCCCATGACGGTCACCGGCACCCCCACCTCTGAACCGATCGATCCGGTCGACGAGGAACCGCCTGCCAATTGGCAGGGACTGGCCGGGCTCGCAGGGCTGTTCGTGCTCCTCGCCATGCTGGGTGGTCTCTCCGCGGTCATCGTGGTGGTCGCCATCCTCATCATCGTGTTCCTCCACGAGCTCGGTCACTTCCTGACCGCCCGTTGGGGAGGGATGAAGTCGACCGAGTTCTTCCTCGGATTCGGACCGAGGATCTGGTCGTTCCGCCGCGGCGAGACCGAGTACGGCATCAAGGCCATTCCCGCCGGTGCCTACGTCAGGATCATCGGCATGAACAACCTCGACGAGGTCGATCCCGTCGACGAGGCACGCACGTACCGCCAAGCCAGCTTCCCTCGCCGTCTGTCGGTCGCCGTGGCCGGATCGGCCATGCACTTTCTGATCGCGCTCGTCCTGTTGTTCACGCTGTTCGCCGGATTCGGCTTCCGCGGGTTCGTCACGTCACAGGAGGAGTTCGATCAGCTGAGCGCCGAGGCGCTCGAATCGCCCGACTGGGGCATCCGCTCGGTCACACCCGACAGCCTCGCAGCGTCGGTCGGCCTCCAGCCGGGTGATCGTGTCACGGCGATCAACGGTGAGGCCATCACGTCGTTCGCCGACCTCACGGTGATCATGGCCGATCTCCTCCCGGGAGCCGTGGTCGACTTCGAGTACGTGCGCGGCGACTCCGTTCTCACCGGTTCCGGGCAGCTCACCGAGCATCCCGACTTCCCCGGCCGGGGACTCCTGGGCGTCAGTCCCGACAACGAGATCAGCCCACCCCCACGCGACGATCCCTTCACCGCGGTGGGCAACACGTTCCAGGAGTTCGGGGAGGTCAGCATCGAATCGGTCACCCAGCTCGGCGCCTTCTTCACGCCCAGCAGCCTCGGCGACTTTTTCTCGAGAGTGGTACAGCCCGAGACGACCACCGGCGAAGGCGACCAGGTCGTAACCGGCGAGGGCACCGACGATGAGGGCCGCATCCTGTCGATCTACGGTGCCGCGCGACTCGGGACCTCGCTCACCGATCGCGGCGTCGCCGATCTCTTCCAGTTCCTGATCATTCTCAACATCTTCATCGGGATCTTCAACCTGGTTCCGTTGCTACCGCTCGACGGTGGTCATGTCGCCGTTGCCGTCTACGAACGCATCCGATCGATCGGTGGCCAGCGGTACTACGCCGACGTCAGCAAGCTCCTGCCCATGGTGTACGCCGTCGTGTTCGTGCTGATCTCGGTGGGTCTGGCTGCGCTGTATCTCGACATCACCGACCCCATCATCTGATGGACGTCGTCGCGGGATTCGCGCGGCGCACGACCCGCCAGATCATGGTCGGTTCGGTTCCCGTCGGTGGCGGTGCGCCCATCACCGTGCAGTCGATGACCACCACCAAGACGTCCGATGTCGACGGCACCCTCGCCCAGATCTACGCGCTTGCCGCCGCCGGCGCCGACATCGTGCGGTGCACGTGCAACGACCTCGCGGCGGCCGAGGGTCTGGCCCAGATCGTCCCCCGCTCGCCGGTTCCGATCGTCGCCGACATCCACCACCAGTACAAGATGGCGCTGGCTGCCCTCGATGCCGGCGTGCACTGCCTGCGGCTGAATCCCGGCAACATCACGCAAGCCCGAGCACATTCGTGCCGTGGCCGAGGCGTGCGGCGAGCGCAACGTGCCGATCCGCATCGGCGTGAACGGCGGATCGCTGCATCCCGACCTCTACGCCAAGTACGGCGGCAAGGTCACGGCCGAGGCGATGGTCGAGTCGGCCCTGCAGGAGATCGCCTACTTCGACGAAGTCGGCTTCGATCAGGTGAAGATCTCGGTCAAGGCGAGCAGCGTGCCGCTGATGATCGAGGCCTACCGTCAGCTGGCCGACGTCACCGACTATCCGCTGCATCTCGGTGTGACCGAAGCGGGTCCGCCGCCGGTCGGGACGCTCAAGGCGACGGCCGGGATCGCCACGCTGCTGGCCGAGGGCATCGGCGACACCATCCGCTACTCGCTGACCGCCGATCCGGTCGAGGAGGCCAAGGCCGGGCGCCAGCTGCTCGAAGCGCTCGGGCTCCGCCGAGCGCAAGAACGTCGATCTCATCGCCTGCCCGTCGTGTGGCCGCGCCGAGATCGACGTCTTCGACATCGCCCAGCGCGCGATGGCCGCCTTCGAGGACAAGAAGATCCCCCTCCAGGTGGCGGTGATGGGGTGTGTGGTGAACGGCCCCGGCGAGGCGCGTGACGCCGATCTGGGTATCGCCGCCGGCAACAAGCGGGGTCACCTGTTCGTCAAGGGCCAGAACGTGGCCGTCGTGCCCGAGGCCGAGATGGTCGACACGCTGGTCGAGTGGGCCGAGTTCATGAACGAGAACGGCGCCGAGGCCGCCCTGGCTCGTGCGGCTGCCACCAGAGACGACGCCCGGCGGGCGGCCGAGGAGGACCGTGCGCGCAACCTCGACGCCCTCGGCGACGACGCCAACGACACCGCCACCAAGGTCGAGCTCATTCAGCGTCGGGCAACCTGAGCCCGGCTTCCAACGGCGACGCCGCGGGCGGCAGGCAATTCGATCGCCGGGCGCTACCATCGTGAGGTACGTCATGGCACCTTGGTTCCGGCGTGGGCATTTTGCCCACGCTTTCGTTGTTTCTGGGGCCAGTGGCACCCGTCCGACACCGTGAGGAGGCACCGATGGCAGTCATCGACCGTGTGAGCGAAATCGTGGCGCCTCTCGTCACGTCGCTCGACCTCACGGTGTACGACATCGAACAGGCCGGCCCGATCCTGCGGATCAGCGTCGACAAGCCGAGCGACCCCAACGGCCCCAGTGGCGCCGACCTCACCCGGCTCACCCGCATGGTGTCGAGCGCGCTCGACGAGATCGACCCCGTGCCCGGCAGCTACACGCTCGAGATCACCAGTCCGGGACTCGAACGCAAGCTGCGTACAGCCCAGCACTTCGCCGGCGCCATCGGCACCCGGGTGAAGCTCAAGCTCGAGCCTCATCTCGAGATCCGGCGCATCGACGGGGTACTGGCTGCGGCCGATTCCGAAACGATCACCGTGCGTGGCGTCGATGAGGCCGACGTGGTCGTTCGCCTCGACGACATCACGACGGCCCGCACCGTCTTCGAGTGGGGTCCGGCTCCGAAGCCGGGCAAGGGTACCAAGCCGGGCAAGTCGGGCTCGAAGAAGACCAGGAAGACCAGGAAGACGAGCGCCGAAAAGCCCAGCGCCGAGACATCGCAAACCCATTCCGCGGAAAGGAGTGCCGGATGAACCCCGACATGATGGAGGCGCTCCAGGCGCTGGCAGCCGATCGCGGCATCTCGGTCGACACGTTGTTCGCCGCTCTGGCCGACGCACTCGAGTCGGCCTACAAGCGCAGCGACGACGCCTACGACTACTCCTGGGTCACGATCGATCCCGACACCATGGAGATCCGCGTGTTCGCTCGCGACATCGACGAGGACGGTGAGCCCATCGGACCCGAGCTCGACGTCACGCCGGACAACTTCGGCCGGATCGCGGCCCAGACCGCCAAGCAGGTGATGAACCAGCGCATTCGTGAGGCCGAGCGCGAGCTCAAGTACGAGGAGTACGCCGGTCGCGAAGGCGACATCGTCACCGGGATCATCCAGCAGAGCGACAGTCGGTACACCCTGCTCGACCTGGGTCGGGTCGAGGCCCTGCTGCCGCAGGCCGAGCAGGTTCCCTACGAGCGGCCCGAAGGCAATACCCGCCTCAAGGCCTACATCGTCGAGGTCCGCAAGACGGCGAAGGGCCCCCAGATCGTCGTCAGCCGGACCCACCCGGGTCTCATCCGGCGGCTGTTCGAGCTCGAGGTTCCCGAGATCGCCGACGGCGTCGTCGAGATCAAGGCCTGTGCCCGCGAGCCCGGCCATCGAACCAAGATCGCAGTGTGGTCCAACGACCCCAACGTCGATCCGGTCGGCGCGTGTGTCGGCGCCCGGGGGGCCCGGGTGCGCATGGTGGTGAACGAGCTCCGATCCGAGAAGGTCGACATCGTTCCCTTCTCGGAGGATCCGGCCGAGTTCGTCATGAAGGCGCTGTCGCCGGCCAAGGTCAAAGAGGTACTTCTCGACGACGAGACCGGCACCGCCACGGTCGTCGTGCCCGACCGGGAGCTCTCACTCGCCATCGGCAAGGAAGGCCAGAACGCCCGCCTGTCGGCCCGCCTCACCGGTTGGCGCATCGACATCAAGAGCGAGACCCAGATGGCCGAGGAGGCTGCCTACGCCGAGGTCGACTGGGCCGAGGGCGAGTGGGTGACCAACGAGGAGTCCGGCGAGCAGGAGTGGAAGCCCGCTGACGGTAGCGAAGGGTTCTCCGCTGGTCAGTGGACCGAAGCGGTCGAGACCAACGAGGCTGACGACGGGTCTGACGACACGGCCTCCAAGGGGGCTGACGACAAGGCGGCCGAGGACAAGACCGACGACACGGCCTCCAACGCCAAGGCGGACGACGCGGCCTCCGACGGCAACGCTGACGACGCCGAACCGCCCGAGAGCACCGAAGCTGCCGCGGAGCCGGCAGGTGAGAAGGGCGACGCCTCCGAAGAGGAGTGAGCCACGTGTCCGCGCTTCGGGGCGGACTTCGACGGCGACGCGCCTATCGTGGGCCGAAGTATCGCCGGGTCGATCGTTCGACGCGCCGAGACACCGTTGCCCGGGTCATTCCCGAGGGAACACCGTGAAGTACTGACGAGGAAAGGGTCACCGCCCGACCGTGCCGAAGAAGATCAGGGTGTACGAGCTCGCTCGTGAGCTCGGAATGACGAACAAAGAAGCCATCGACCTCTGCGAAGCGCTGGGGATCGGGGTGAAGAGCCACTCGTCGAGCATCGTCGACGCGCAGGCCGACCGCGTTCGTCGCAAGGCCGAGCGAGAAGGCCTGATTCGTGAGGTCGCGCCCGACGAGGAAGCCGAGGCGGCGCCCGCTGCGAAACCGGAAGCGAAGCCGGCGGCGAAGAAGGCCGTCCCGAAACCGCCCGAGCCCACTCCGATCTCCGAGCCCACCGTCGAATCCCCGGCCGCCGCCCCCGCCGCGGAGGCTCCCGTCGACGAGGCTCCCGCCGCGGCGTCTGCTCCGGTGCCGCCGACTCCGGCGAAGCCCAAGCGGGTCGTCACCTCCAGTGGGTCTTCCGGTCCTCGTCTCGCCCCGGCACCGACGCCGATCCCGGCTCCTGCCGAGAAAGCTCCGGGCTCGGCGCCGCCACGCGCACCTCGTCCCGCCGATCCCGCGATGCGTCCGGCACCTGCCGCCAAGGCCGATCCCGCCACGGCGCCGAAGGGCGCGTCCGGGAAGCCGATTCCCCCACCCCCTTCGCCTCCTCGCTCCGTATCCGGGAAGCCGATTCCCCCACCTCCGGGTCTCGGCGGCCGTGCCGCGCCCGAACGCCGCGGTCCGAGCGGCCCGCGCCCCAGTGGCGGGGGCGGTCCGCGCCCCAGTGGTGGCGACAGCCCCGGTGGTGGCGGCGGCGGTCCTGGTGGTGGCCGTCCCGGTGGTGGTGGCCGTCCCGGTGGCGGTCCGCAGCGGCAACAGCGGCGCCGCAAGGGGCGTCGCCGTCGTCGTAACCTCGAAGAGCTCCAGCCGATGGAGGTCGCCACCTACACGCCCGAAAACGCCCCCGTCCCCGAAGGGGTCATCGTCATCGAGCGGGCCACCACGCCCCAAGAGCTCGGACCCAAGGTCAGCCGAACGGCCGCCGACGTGGTTCGGTTCCTCATGCAGCAGGGCGAGATGGTCACCGCGACGCAGTCGTTGTCCGACGACATGATCGAGTTGTTCACCGCCGAGATCGGCGCCGAGATCCGTCTCGTCGATCCGGGTGAGGAGCAAGAGGTCGAGCTCAAGAAGATGCTCGGGATCGAACCGATCAGCGACGAAGACGAGCCCGAAGGAGAAGACATCGGACCCATCCGTCCGCCGGTCATCACCGTCATGGGCCACGTCGACCACGGCAAGACCAAGCTGCTCGACCGCATCCGCAGCGCCAACGTCGTCGAAGGCGAGGCCGGTGGCATCACCCAGCACATCGGTGCCTACCAGACCGAGCACAACGGCCATACGCTCACCTTCATCGACACGCCCGGCCACGAGGCGTTCACCGCCATGCGCGCCCGCGGGGCCCAGGCCACCGACATCGTGGTGCTCGTCGTTGCCGCCGATGACGGCATCATGCCCCAGACCGAAGAGGCGATCAGCCACGCGCGTGCGGCCGACGTCCCGATCGTCGTGGCCATCAACAAGATCGACCGCGAGAACGCCGATCCACAGCGTGTGCTCAGCCAGCTGGCCGAGCGAAATCTCGTTCCCGAATCGTGGGGAGGCGACACCATCACCGTCGAGATCTCCGCGCTCGAGAACCTCGGAATCGACGATCTGCTCGAACAGCTCATCGTTGTGTCCGAGCTCGAAGACCTCCGGGCTCCCGACGATGGCCAGGCCCAAGGCGTCGTGCTCGAGTCCCACCTCGACATCGGCCGTGGCCCCGTCGCGACGCTGCTCGTCCAGGACGGCACCCTCCGCGTCGGTGATCCGGTCGTGGCCGGAGCGGCGTGGGGTCGTGTTCGCGCTCTCATCGACGACCACGGCGACAACCTCAACGAGGCCGGGCCGTCGCGTCCGGTGCAGGTGCTCGGCCTGTCCGACGTCTGTGATGCCGGTGACGAGTTCGTCGTTGCGCCCAACGAAAAGGTGGCCAGCCGAGTGGCCGACACCCGCGAGCACTGGCAGCGTCAGGCCAGCATCGGCCGCGAGACGTCGTCGGCCCTTGGTGGCGGAGCCAGGCTCGAGGACATCTTCAGCCAGATCCAGACGGGCGAAGCCGCCACCCTGAATCTCATCGCCAAGGCCGATGTGAACGGCTCGCTCGAGGCCCTCACCGACAGCCTCAACAAGCTCGGACGTGACGAGGTCAAGCTCGCATTCGTGCACCGCGGCGTGGGTGGGATCACCGAGAACGACGTGCAACTGGCTGCGGCCTCGAATGCCACGATCATCGGCTTCAACGTACGCCCCGATCGAAAGGCACGTGACCTCGCCGAGCAGGAGCACGTCGAAATCCGCACCTACGAGATCATCTACAACCTCCTCGAGGACATCGAGGCCGCGATCGTCGGAATGCTCGCTCCCGAGTTCGAGGAAGTCGTCACCGGTGAGGCTGAAGTCCGCGAGATCTTCCGCGTGCCACGAGTGGGCGCCATTGCCGGCTGTTACGTCACCAACGGGGTGATCACGCGTGGTTCGAAGGTCCGATTCCTTCGCGAGGGCGCGGTCATCTGGAACGGTGAGATCGCTTCGTTGCGACGGTTCAAAGAAGACACCCGAGAGGTGGCTTCCGGCTTCGAGTGCGGCATCGGGCTCTCCGATTTCCAGGACCTCAAGCCGGGTGACATCATCGAAACCTACGAAGATCGCGAAGTCCCCCGTAGCTAGGGAGCCCACATGGCACGACGTCGGTCAGCCAACAAGGGGTACGAGAAGGGCGATCGGGTCGGCGAGCTGATCCGACGCATTCTCGGTGACGAGCTCACCGAGCTCGAAGACGAACGTCTCGGCCTGCTCACCATCTCCGGCGTCGAGGTCGACAACGAGCTGTCTCTCGCTCGCGTGTACTGGTCCAGCTTCGGCGGCAACGACGCCGAGATCTCCGAGGCTCTCGGCGAACACGCTGGGTCGTTGCGCACCGCGGTGGCGAAACGCACCCGGTTGAGGCACACGCCGCGGCTCGAGTTTCACCCCGATCCCGGCATCCGCGATGGCGCCCGCATCGAGGAGATCCTCGCCAACGTCGAATACACCGCCCAGGACTACGAGCCGAACCCCGAAACCGGCGATGACTGAGGCCCCTCTGGGCATCGCGGTCATCGACAAGGAAGCGGGGTTCACGTCACACGATGTGGTCGCCCGCGGTCGCAAGGTGTTCGGCACGCGCAAGGTCGGCCACTCCGGCACTCTCGACCCGGGGGCCACGGGCGTGTTGCTCCTCGGGGTGGGGCGTGCCACGCGGCTGTTGCGCTTCTTGACCGACCTCCCGAAGGCCTATACGACAACGGTGGTCCTGGGCAGCGAGACCGACACCCTCGACGACAGCGGCACGGTCACCGCCACCCACGACATGGGGGGCGTCACGGCGGCGCAGATCGAGGAGGTCGCGGCCGGCTTCGTCGGCGACATCCTGCAGGTGCCACCGATGGTGTCGGCGGTCAAGATCGACGGGAGACGCCTGCACGAGCTGGCCCGCGAAGGCATCGAGATCGACCGCCCACCTCGGCCCGTTTCGATCCACTCGCTGGAGGTGTCGTCGATCGACGAGGCGCATGGGACCTTCCGCATCCGGGTCACGTGTTCGTCGGGCACCTACGTGCGCACCCTTGCCGCCGACATCGGGGCCGCCCTCGGCGGCGGCGCGCATCTGCGGGATCTTCGCCGCACCGGCATCGGATCCTTCGACGAGAACGAGGCGCGTCCGATCGATGACGCCGCGCTCCTCAGCCCCGCTGAGGGCCTGCGCGACTATCCGGCGCTGGCTGTCTCCGGCGAGATGGCGACTGCGGTCGGTCACGGCAAGGTGCTCGGTCGTTCGTCGCTCGGATTCGAAGGAACTGGCCCCTGGCGGGTTCTCGACGATTCGGGTGCGCTGCTTGCGATGTACGAAACGCACGGCGACGATCGGGCCAAGCCGGCCGTGGTGCTCGTCGGCTGATCTCCCGAATTCGTCGGTGCTCGGCCGCGTCGAGGCACCGTTAACCTGTGCGGGTGCAGGTGATCCGGGCCGGCGATTCATTCGAGAGACCCGCAACGGGCACGGCGGTCACCATCGGCGCGTATGACGGCGTGCACCGTGGCCATCAGGCGGTGATCGCGTCGATCCGGGCCGCAGCGGCCGAACGCGGTCTCGAGTCCGCGGTGGTCACCTTCGATCGACATCCGGCATCGGTGGTTCGGCCGGAGTCGGCTCCCCTCGTGCTGACCGACCTCGAACAGAAGCTCGAGCTGCTCGAGGCCACCGGCGTCGACCACGTGGTGGTCGTCACCTTCGACGAGGAGCGGGCGGCCGAGAGTGCCGAGGACTTCGTGGCCACCGTGCTCGTCGATCAGGTTCAGGCCCGTCTCGTGGTCGTGGGCGAGGACTTCCATTTCGGCCACCAACGTCGGGGCAATGTGGCCCTTCTCCGCGAGCTCGGTGACCGACACGGGTTCGAGGTACAAGGGCTGAGCCTGGTCGGCCTCGACGGCCGGCCGGCTCGCGACCACGCACAGGTTTCCTCCACCGCCATCCGGCGGGCGTTGGCCGTTGGCGATCTTGCGACCGCAAACGCCATGCTCACCCGGGCCTATGAGGTACGGGGCGTGGTCGAGTCGGGCGACAAGCGGGGGAGAGAGCTCGGGTTTCCCACCGCCAACATCACCGTTGCCCCCGACCGGCTCCTCCCGACCGATGGCGTGTACTCCGGGTGGTACGTGCGGGCCGACGGGACGCGCCATGCGACGGCGATCTCGCTCGGCACTCGCCCGCACTTCTACGATCAGCACGGTGTGCTGCTGCTCGAGGCGCACCTGCTCGACTTCGTCGGGGATCTCTACGGCGAGAAGGCCCGGGTCCAGTTCGTGGCGCTGGTGCGCGAACAGCGGGCCTTCGCCTCCCTCGATGCCCTCATCGGCCAACTGAACATCGACGTTGAGACGACCCGAGAACTGCTCGGCCTGTGACGTTCTGGGAAGCGATGCTGCTGGTGGTCGGCGGCATCGCCGCCGGCACGATCAACACGATGGCCGGTGGAGGATCGCTACTCACCGTGCCGCTGCTCGTGCTCGCGGGGGTGCCCGGCAATGTCGCCAACGGCAGCAACCGGGTGGGTGTGCTCACGTCGTCGCTGGTGGCAACGTGGTCGTTCCGGCGGCAGGGCCTGGACGTTGTGCGCCGTGCGGTGCCGGTTCTCGTCCCGGTCGTTGCCGGTTCGATCATCGGTGCCGCCGTGGTGGGTCAGCTCGCCGACGAGACCTTCGAGACGATCTTCGGGGTGTTGATGATCCCGCTCCTCGTCGTGTCGTTCTGGCCCCGCTCCACTCGTGTCGACGCCGCGGAGCAGTTCGGAGCGACCGGATCGAGCATCATGTTCTTCCTCGTCGGGCTCTACGGCGGCGCCTTCCAGGCCGGAGTGGGGCTCCTGCTGGTGGCCGCCCTCTCCCGTTCGGGTTTCGATCTCGTCAACGCCAACGCCGTGAAGGTCGTCATCACCGTTGCGCTGGCGTTGTCGGCCCTGCCAGTGTTCATTGTCAATGACCAGGTGGCGTGGGGACCTGCGCTGGTGCTGGCCGCCGGGTTCGGCGCCGGCGGATTTGTCGGGGCTCGCCTCACCGTGAAAGGTGGGGAGCGGCTGCTCCGTCCGGTGCTCCTGCTGGCGGTGGTAGCTCTGTCCGGTCGTCTTGTCGGGTGGTGGTGATGTTCACGGGAATCATCGAGGAGCTGGGGCGGGTGCGATCAATCGACCCGCACGGCGACGGCGCGTCGATCACCATCGAGGCTGCCACCGTCCTGAACGATGCAGCCATCGGAGCGTCGATCGCGGTGAACGGGTGCTGTCTCACGGTGACCGGGTTCGCGGCCGACCATTGGGTGGCCGATGCGGTCCCCGAGACCCTTGATCGCACGAATCTCGGGCTGCTCGTGGCCGGCGATCGAGTGAATCTGGAACGGCCTCTCGCCGTCGGGGGCCGGTACGGCGGCCATGTGGTGCAGGGTCATGTCGACGGTGTCGGCACCGTGATGAACATCGTCGAGCTCGACGACGGGTCGCGATGGTTCACCTTCGTCGCCCCGCCGGAGCTGGCGCGCTATGTGGTCGAGAAGGGCTCGATCGCGCTCGACGGAATCAGCCTGACGGTGGCATCGGTCGACGAGACGCTCCTCGACGTGGCCGTGATCCCCCACACCTTGGCCGTCACGACGCTGGGGCAGCGACAGGTGGGCGATACGGTGAACGTCGAAACCGACATCCTGGGCAAGTATGTCGAACGTCTGCTGCAAGCGGGCGTCATCGACCACTCCCGACCGACCACCACCGGAGACCAACTCGCATGAGTCTCTCATCGATCGAAGACGCCCTGGAGGCGTACCGTCAGGGTGAGTTCCTCATCGTCGTCGACGACGAGGACCGCGAGAACGAGGGCGATCTGATCATCGCCGCCGATGCGATGACTCCGGAGAAGATGGCGTTCATGATCCGCCACACCTCGGGGGTGATCTGTTCGCCGATGACCGACGAGCGAGCCGAGGAGCTCCGCCTGCAGCTGATGGTCGCCGAGAACACCGAGTCGATGCGCACGGCTTTCACCATCAGCGTCGACGTGCTCGAGGGCACCAGTACGGGTATCAGCGCGGCCGATCGATCGCGCACGGTGAATGCCTTGGCCGATCCGAACGCCACCTACGACCAGTTCGCCCGGCCCGGACACATCTTTCCGCTCCGGTCCCGTCGCGGTGGGGTGCTCAAGCGTGCCGGGCACACCGAGGCGGCCATCGACCTGTGCCGCATGGCGGGTCGCGCCGAGGTGGGAGTGTTGTGCGAGATCGTGAACGACGACGGCACCATGGCCCGGCTGCCCGAAAGTCTTGCGTTCGGTCGTGAACACGACCTGCACACCATCTCCATCGCCGACCTCATTCGCTACCGGCGACGTCAGGAGAAGCTGGTCGAGCGGTTCGCCTCGGCCCGCATCCCCACGAAGTACGGTGATTTCACCGCCTATGCGTTCCGCTCGGTGATCGACGACGTCGAACACGTCGCCTACGCGATGGGCAACATCGGCACCGACGAGCCGGTCCTCGTTCGGGTGCACTCCGAGTGTCTCACCGGCGACCTCCTCGGATCGTTGCGGTGCGACTGCGGGAGCCAGCTCGATCGAGCGATCGAGACCATCGGCGAGGCGGGGTGTGGCGTCGTCGTGTACTTGCGGGGCCACGAGGGTCGAGGAATCGGCATCGGCCACAAACTTCGGGCCTACGGTCTCCAGGACGAAGGGGCCGACACCGTCGACGCCAACCTCCTCCAGGGCCTCCCGGTCGACTCGCGTGAGTACGGCGTCGGTGCCCAGATCCTCGCCGACCTCGGTGTGAAGAAGATGCGCGTCATGACCAACAACCCGATCAAGTACGGGGGTCTCGAGGGCTATGGCCTCGAGATCGTCGATCGGGTGCCATTGTCGGTCGAGCCGAATCCAGAAAACATCCGGTACCTCCAGACCAAGGTCGACCGCATGGGCCACCTCGTGGACGACGACACGGGGTCGGCCGAGAACCAGGTTTCGTGACCGGCCGATGAGTGGCGAATCCCGACGGGCCGACGGCGTCGACACCGAGGCCCATCTGGCCGACCTCGACGGCTCGGGCATGCGGGTCGGCATCGTCGCCGGGCGGTTCAACGATGTCATCACCACCGTGCTGGTCGAGGCGGCCATCGATCGCCTCACGTCGCTCGGCGTTGCTCGCGGTGACATCGCGCTCGAGTGGGTTCCGGGAGCGTTCGAGACTTCCGCGGCCGCGAAGTGGATGGCCGACCAGGGCTTCGATGCGGTGATCACTCTCGGATGTGTCATCCGGGGGGACACGGCCCACTTCGACTTCGTGGCCGGCGCGGCAGCCACCGGGGCGCTCGAGGTGAGCCTGGCCACCGGCGTGCCCGTCGTGTTCGGCGTCTTGACGACCGAGACCCTGGAACAGGCTGCGGTCCGGGCCGACGTCGACGGCCAGAACAAGGGCGGCGAGGCGGCCGAGACGGCGGTCGAGATGGTCGCCCTGCGCCGTCGGTACTGACGGCGTCGGCCTCTCGGTCGAGAGGACTTGCCCGCGCCGATCGGTACCCTGTCGTGGTCGTCGAGTCAGCTCGACGATCGTGCTCCGCACGAAATGGCTGCTGGTCTCGCGTCTGCGAACCGAGCGGCCGGGTCAGAAACCCACCAAGCCAGGAAATCACACGATGCCAACCAACCTGCCTCCCAAGGCCGACACGATCACCGAACACCGCACGCACGAGACCGATACCGGCTCTCCCGAAGTGCAGATTGCGTTGCTCACCGATCGGATCAATCACCTCACCGAGCACCTGAAGGTCCACAAGAAGGACCATCACAGCCGGCGAGGCCTGCTCATGTTGGTGGGCCGACGTCGTCGACTTCTCGACTACGTCCGCCAGCTCGACGTCGAGCGATATCGCGTGATCATCGCCAAGCTGGGTCTCCGGCGCTGACCACCGAGCGGCCGTTGGGCCGCTCGCTTCGCGTCAGAAGCGAAGCACCTTGACAACCCAAGGCAATTCCAATCGAGTGTGGCACTCGACGGGAATCGGCTCTCAGATGAAGACAACTCGGCCCCGTCGGGTTCTCTCCACCTGGGAACTGGTTCCACCGCCGCACTCAGGTTCGCGTCAACGTGGCGCGACCGATGTGCGGGCCCTGTACGGGCCCGGAAAGTGAGCCAAACATGGCTGAACCAGTATCCGTATCCGGTGACATCTCGAGCACCGACAAAACCATGACCTTCGAGGCCGGCCGAATGGCCTCCCTCGCCGATGGGTCGGTCATCGCCACCCTCGGCAAGACCAAGATCCTCGTGACCGCAACAGCCTCCAAGAGCGTCCGCGAGGGCATCGACTTCTTCCCCCTGACCGTCGACATCGAAGAGCGCATGTATGCCGCGGGAAAGATCCCCGGCTCGTTCTTCCGTCGTGAGGGCCGCGCGCCCGAGACGGCGATCCTCACCTGCCGTCTCATCGACCGCCCCCTGCGCCCGTCGTTTCCCAGCGGCTTCCGCAACGAGGTCCATGTGGTCGGCACCATCCTCGGTGCCGACATGGAGAACCCCTACGACGTCGTCGCGCTCAATGCCGCGTCGGCTGCGCTTTGCATCTCCGGGATCCCCTTCGGTGGCCCGATCGGTGCCGTGCGTATCGCCTACAGCCAGGACGGCACCTGGATTCCCTTCCCGACCTACCAAGAGGGCGACGAGTCGACCTTCGAGATGGTCGTGGCCGGGCGTGAGCTCGACAGCGGCGACATCGCCGTGATGATGGTCGAGGCCGGCGGTACCCCCAATGCCGTCGCCCACTACGAGGCCGGCGCCCCCAAGGTCACCGAGGCGGTGCTCGCCGACGGACTCGAGGCCTGCAAGGTCTGGATCAAGGAGTCGATCGCGCTCCAGCGTCGTCTCATCGCCACGTTCGGCGTCAAGCCCGCCCTCGAGTTCGTGGCCCAGGTCGACTACAGTGACGAGGTCCTCGCCGCCGTCGTCGAGGCCGGCACCGACGCGCTGGCCGCCAGCCAGAAGATCGCCGACAAGGTGCAGCGCCAGGCCGCGGAGAGCGCCGCTCGTGCCGAGATCATCGCCGCCATCGGCGACCGTTTCGCCGATGTGCCCAACGCCGAGAAGCAGATCAAGAACGCGATCCGCAGCCACACCAAGGCTCTGGTGCGCAAGCGCATCATCGACGAAGGGGTACGCATCGACGGCCGTTCGGCCACCGACGTCCGCCCCCTCAAGGCCGAGGTCGCCCTCATCCCCACCGCCCACGGTTCGGGCCTGTTCCAGCGGGGCGAGACCCAGGTGCTCAACGTCGCCACCCTGGGGACCGGTCGCATGGATCAGATGATCGACGGCATCGACCCCGTCAGCCGCAAGCGCTACATGCACCACTACAACTTCGCACCGTTCTGCACCGGAGAGACCGGCTTCATGCGGGGCCCGAAGCGTCGTGAGATCGGCCACGGTGCCCTCGCCGAGCGAGCGCTCCTGCCGGTTGTCCCGAGCATGGAAGAGTTCCCGTACACCATTCGTCTGGTGTCGGAGGTCATGGCCTCGAACGGCTCGAGCTCGATGGCCTCGGTCTGCGGCTCGTCGCTGAGCATGATGGACGCCGGTGTGCCCATCCACGCCGCCGTGGCGGGCATCGCCATGGGCCTCATCAACGAAGGCGACACGTACCTCACCATCACCGACATCCTCGGTGCCGAGGACGCCATGGGTGACATGGACTTCAAGGTCGCGGGAACGTCGGAGTTCATCACCGCCCTCCAGCTCGACACCAAGATCGACGGCATCCCCGCCGATGTGTTGGGCGCCGCGCTCAATCAGGCTCGTGACGCCCGCATGCAGATCCTCGACGCCATGGCCGAGGCCATTCCTGCCCCTCGTCCCGATGTCGGCGAAACTGCGCCCAAGATCGTCAGTTTCGAGATTCCTATCGACAAGATCGGTGAGGTCATCGGTCCCAAGGGCAAGGTCATCAACGCCATCCAGGCCGATACCGGCGCCGAGGTGAGCGTGGACGACGACGGCATCGTCGGCACCGTCGCGGTCGCCTCTCCCGACCGCACCAAGGTCGAAGAAGCCGAGCGCATGATCCGGCTCATCCTCGATCCCCCCACCGCCGAGGTGGGTGCCACGTACATGGGCAAGGTCGTGAACATCACCAACTTCGGTGCGTTCGTGAACATCCTTCCCGGCCGCGACGGCCTGCTGCACATCTCCAAGATCGGTGGCAAGCGACGGATCGACAGGGTTGAGGACGAGCTCGAGCTCGGCCAGGACATCGAGGTGGTCGTCGAGGACGTCGATCCGAACGGCAAGATCAGCCTCAAGCCCGTCGGCGACGACGGCGGCGACTCCGCTCCGGCCAAGGAGCCGGCTCCTCGCCGGAACGCCGAGGCCGCGAGTGACGACCACGGCGACGACACACCCCGTTCGGGTAACGGTGAGGTCGCCGAGGTCGTCAGCTTCGACGACGACTTCGACGCGCAGATTGCCGCCGAACAGGGCGATCTCGGCCCTGCCGCGACCCGCAGTTCCGGTGACCGGGGTGGTCGCGGCGGCCGTGGCCGTCGCGGCGGCCGTCGCTGAGCCTGACAACCGCATCGACGATGGCATCGAACCGATGACCGTCGCCGGTACGACGATCACCCGGCTGCCCGGGGGATTGCGAGTGGTCACCCGCTCGCTCCCCGGGGCCCGGGCGACGTCGCTGGGTGTCTGGGTGGGTGTGGGAAGCCGCGACGAGACGCCGGCCACTTCCGGATCCTCGCATTTCCTCGAGCACCTGCTGTTCAAGGGCACGCGAACGCGTGGCGCGAGAGAGGTCGCCATCGCCGTCGACTCGGTCGGCGGTGATCTCAACGCCTTCACGACCAAAGAGCTCACGGCGTTCTACGCACGCGTGCCTGGCCACTGGGCCGACGACGGCGCCGAGCTGCTGCTCGACGTCGTCACGAACCCCGCCGTTCGGGCTGACGACGTCGAGTCGGAACGGGCGGTGATCCTCGACGAGTTGCGGCTGGCCCTCGACGAACCCGGCGATCGCGTCCAGACACTGCTCTATGAGCACCTGTTCGCCGACCACGCGCTCGGGTGGGATGTGAGCGGATCCCTCGACACGGTCACGGCGCTCCAGCGCGATGGCATCGGGGCGTTCCACGCCCAGCACTATCGGGCCGCCAACGTTGTCGTCGCCGCGGCCGGAGTGGTCGATCACGAACGGCTTGTCGAGCTGGCGGCCGTCGCCTTCACCGAACGTTCCGACGGTCGGCGACCCCGGCGCAACGCGCCGGTCGGTCCCGCCGCAGCCGGTGCCCACGAGGCGCGCGATCTCGAGGAAGTTCAGATCGGGTACGGGTGGCGAGGGGTCGGACTCGACGATCCCGATCGCCATGCCGTGTCGGTGCTCGCACAGCTGCTCGGCGGAGGTCCCTCTAGCCGGCTCTTCCACGAGGTCCGCGAGAAGCGCGGTCTGGCCTATTCGATCCATGCCGCACCGACGAGTTTCACCGACGTCGGTGCCTTCGAGATCCAGACGGCCACGGCTCCCGATCGACACCGCCAGGTCGACAAGCTCATCCGGGCCGAGATCGACGATCTCGTCGACGGTGGGGTCACCGACTGCGAGGTCGACGTGGCCAAGGGATATCTCGCAGGGTCGGTGGCACTGGGGTTCGAGGACAGCTGGAGCCACCTTTCCCATGTCGCCAACAGCATGCTGGTACGTGATCGCGTCGTGGGGATCGACGAGTATCTCGGTGCCATCGCTGCGGTCAACCCCGATGACGTGACTCGCATGGCGCGCCGCCTCCTGGCCGCAGAACCGACCGTCGCCACCGTGGGGCCACTAGCTTGAGTCGATGGCCGACGGCACGCCGATCCGTGTAGGAGTGCTCGGCGCCGCCGGGCGCATGGGTAGCGAGGTGTGCCGGGCGGTGCACGAGGCAGCCGATCTCGAACTGGTCGCAGTGGTCGACCCTGGCGCGCAGGTCGATCACCTGGCCGAGCTGGTTTCGATCGACTCCGACGTGGCGGTCAGTTCCGATCTCGCCGACGTCGCGGCCGACCGGATGCAGGTCGCAGTGGACTTCACCGACCTCGATGCGGCCCGTCGCAACCTCGCGTGGCTGGCCCAGCACGGTGTCCATGCCGTCGTCGGCACTACGGGATTCACCGACGACGATCTGGCCGACCTCGAAGCACGATTCACCCGCAGCAACTGCGTCATCGCGCCGAACTTCGCGATAAGCGCGGTGCTGATGATGCGCTTCGCCGAGCTGGCTGCGCCGCTTTTCGACACGGCCGAGATCATCGAGCTCCATCACGACCAGAAGATCGACGCACCGTCGGGCACGGCGATGATGACCGCCGAACGGATGGCCGCCGCCTCGAGTGACTGGAGCGACGATCCGACCGAGAACGAGCTCGTCGCGGGGCTCGGGGCGGGCGGGGCCCCGGCGGAATCCCGATGCACTCCGTGCGGATGCGGGGAATGGTCGCCCATCAAGAGGTGATTCTCGGCGCCATGGGTCAAACCCTCACCCTTCGCCAGGACTCCTACGATCGGTCCTCTTTCATGCCCGGTGTGCTCCTGGCTGTGCGATGCGTCGCGGCCCGCTCGGGCGTCACAGTCGGGCTCGATGCGCTCCTCGACATCTGAGTCGCCTGCACCTGAACGCTCGAGGCTCGCCCGTAGCCTGAAGCCGTGTACCGCTTCGCCCGACGGCCGGCCTGGATCGTCTCGCACATGTTGGTTTTCGTGGCCACCGTCGTGATGATCCTGCTCGGCTTCTGGCAGCTCGACCGCCTCGACCAGCGGCAGCGAGAAAACGACAGAGTTGTGAGCCGCTCCGAGCAGCCTGTGCAGGCGTTCACCGAACTGGTCGCCGGCGCCGTCGTCGGCGAGACCGACGAACTCGACTGGAGGGTGGCCGAAGCATCGGGCACCTATGTGGCCGACGGGCAGGTGCTGGTGGTGAACCGCAGCCTCGACGGCGCTGCGGGCGCCTGGGTTCTCACCCCGTTGCGGACCGGCGACGGCGTCAACGTGATCGTGAATCGTGGTTGGGTGCCCTTCGCCGTTCAGAGCTCCGACGACCGGTCGCTCATAGATCCGCCCAGCGGCGAGGTCACAGTGATCGGTCTCGTGCAGTCGACGCAACTGCGCGGTCGCATCGGTGCCGGCAATCCCGACGATCCTGATCTCCTGGCGAGGGTCGATCTGGCGAGCTACACCGAACGCCTCGGCCTCGAGGTCGCGCCCGCGTATCTCCAGCTCGAACAGCAGTCGCCGCCTGCTCCGGACCTCCCGAGGCCCTTGCCCCGCCCCGAGCTCGGGAACGGTCCGCATCTCAGCTACGCCGGGCAGTGGTTCATCTTCGCCTCCATTGCCGCAATCGGCTATCTCCTCGTCCTGCGCAAGGTCGCCCGCTCCCAGACCCGCACCGACGCCGACGTCGAACTGCGGTAGGCGAAGGTCGGTCAGCGCGCCGACGGTTCGGCCCGGTGCAGGAACTGGAGAGCGTCGTAGCCGTCCTGCACCGAGGGCGTCACGCCGATCGAGGCCGGGGGCGGGGTGCGGGCGATCACGCGGAAGCGACCAGGGGCAACGGCACGAGCGGCCACCGAAGGGGGCGGTGCGGCGGTCTCCCACACGATCCCGTTGGCCTGTGCGGCCAGTTCGGGCGGTGTCCCGGCAAACCCCACGGTGCCACGCACGAGCACGACCACGCGGTCACAAACAGTGGCCAGCTCGTCGGTGTGGTGAGTGGCGACGACAACGGTTCGCGCCGACGACTGCGACGCAATGAGGGCGGCGACGACCGATCTCGTCTCCCCGTCGAGGCCGGCCAACGGCTCGTCGAGGACGAGCAGGTCGGGTTGGCCGAGCAACGCCTGGCCCAGAGTGAGACGGCGCCGGTTGCCGCCGCTGAGACGATCGATTCGCTCACCCGCATCGGTGAGCCCGACCTGGCCCATGGCGAACTGCGCCCAGCGCGCTCGACGGCGGGCCGGCGTGAGCTCCTTGAGCGCCGCAACGTAGTCGAGGTAGGCGCCGACGGTCATGCGCGGTGGAAGGCCGTCGTGTTGGGTCGCATAGCCCAGCCGGCGACGGATCGACGTCCTCTCGGCCGGTACCGAGGCATCGAGACCCCCGATTCGCACCGATCCCGACTGGGCGACCACCGTGGTGGCGATCAGCCGCAGCAGTGTGCTCTTGCCCGACCCGTTGGCTCCGAGCACGGCGGTCGAACCCCCTCCGAGATGCAGGCTCATGGGCGACAGCGCATTGGTCGAGCCGTAGCGATGGCTCACCCCCTGCAGGTCGACGGTGGGGGCACTCATGTCGAGGATCCGGCCAACACGTCGAAGCTCCGACGCTGCGTGACCACGATCGCCGCGCCGACCGCAGTGATCACCGCAGAGATCCACTGCACTCCCGCGCCGAAGGTCGCCTCGGCGCCGGAGGCGCTGGTGACCACGATGACGAAGGCGAGCCAGGCGGTGGCAACCACCGCGCTGGCCACCCGCGTGTCGAGTCGGGTCGAGAGCGCCGATGCCGCGGAGGTCACCGCCAGCGCGGGCAGGAGCCACGCAATGCGGGCGACTCCCTCACCCGGCAACAGCAGGGTGACCACCGCCATCGCCACGATGCTCGCCACGAGCACCGTGGTTGCCCGGATCACGAACACACGGAAGGCGTCGACCGGAGCAGCCACAACTGTCTCGTGGGCGGGGTCCGAGCGCGGCCCGAACGCCAGCGCGACTCCGAGGAGGGGGACGAGGGGGGCGACGGCCAGGAACAGCTGTAGCCGATCGAAGCCCTCGGCGGTGCTGTTGCGGGCCGCACTCAACGCAAAGAACGATGCCACCCCGACTGCGGCGAGCCATCCTCGGCGCAGGGCGGGCGTGGCGGTCACCAGCGGCACGGTGAGGTCGGCGACGCCGACGCGGCGGAGCGCCCGCCCGAGTCGACTCGGCGCCGGCGCGTCGAGGAGTGCATCGACCACGAAGCGGTTTTCGACGAGTCGATCGGGTTCGACGGCCGCGTCGCCAACCAACCGCTCGGGGGTCGTCGACGCCACTTCGAGGGCGGAGGTGAGTTGGTCGAATGTGGTCATGAGATCTGCTCCTCGAGCAGTTTGCGGGCTCGGCTGAGCCGTGACTTCACCGTTCCGGCCGGGATGGAGAGCAAGACGGCAGCTTCGTTGTTCGTCAGCCCGTCGAACACCGTCAGGGCGAGAACCTGTTGGAGCTCGGTGTCGAGGTCGGCGAAGGCACGTCCGACGGGCGTGTCGCCGAGCGCGATCGGGATCTCCTCGATCACCACTGCGCCGCAGGCGACGATGTCGTCGACCGGCTCCGGGGCCGCTCGCCGTCTCATCTGATCGATCATGCGGCGCAATCCGATGGTCCAGATCCAGGCTCCGACCTCACCGGTTGGCCGGTAGGCGCCGGCGCTTCGCCACACACCGACAAAGGTGTCCTGCACCGCAGTGTCGACCAGATCCGGGTCGCCACAACGTCGACCGAGCCGCACGGTGAGCCACGGTGCATGACGGTCATAGAGCGCCCGGAGTGCGTCGCGGTCGCCATCGGCTACCCGGTGTACGAGCACAGCGTCGTCGGTGTCGGCCGAGTGCTCGGGAGCGCTCACCGGCGTCATCCTACTTCGGCGTCCCTGCTCGCTCGGCCCGTTTGGCGTCGACCCGTTCTCGGCGGGCTCGAGTGAAGGGGATGCGGGCCCGCAACGTGGGCGGGAAGGGGTACCGCCGGCGGGTCGCGATCCGGAAGGGGTAGAGCAGCTGTCCCGGTACCGACGGCGGGATCGCATCGTTGTTTCCGTAGGTCTCGGGTCGCTCGTCCTCGGGCATCCGGTAGGTGCCCCAGAGGAGATCCCACGCCGGGAGGAAGACCGAGAAGTTCGTGTGGATCGACTCTGGATGGTTCGCGTGATGCCAGTGGTGGAACTCGGGCGTCATCACCACCTTGTGCAGCGGCCGCAGTCGCCACCTCACGTTGGCGTGGGCAAAGAGACCGAGGATCGTCTGGATGACCGCCACGGCACCGACGACCTCGAGCTGGAAGCCGGCAACGAGCATGGCGAGCACGGGGACGCCGATGATCACGCCGTCGACCGGGTGTTGGCGAATACCCGAGATCCAGTCCATCCGCTCGCTCGAGTGGTGGATGGAGTGGAACCGCCACAGGAACCCAACGGTGTGGCTCAGCCGATGCGTCCAGTAGATCAAGATGTCGAGGAACAGCACGGTCTCGATGGCCATGAGCCAACCGGGTTGGGAGGTGACCAGGGGCCGGAGGGCCAGGGCCGGGAGCCAGAGCGGGAAGACGACCAGGGCGGTACCGATGGCGATGGCGATGCCGGCGGCGTTCAGCGCAGGTGAGGTGAGGGCGTAGGTGAGGTCGGTCCGGAGACCCGGGCGGCGCAGTCGGTAGTCGTGGCGCCGGAACAGCTTCTCGAACGGAACCACGAGAACGAAGAGGAACAGGATGCCGACGGCGGCCTCGAAGCCCAGCCCGATGCCGACGGGAATGGCCACCAGCAGGGCCAACGCATGACCGACTCGCAGCCATCGCCGCGGCGGTGGATCGGCATGGGCCTTCCGAAACGACCCGGGCGGTCCGGGCGCGGCGGGAGGTGGGTACGGGGGTGGCGTGTGCGGATAGTGAATCGCGGCGGTCATGTTCTCCCTATCGAGAGCCGACGGTGCGACGGTTCGGCGCATGGGTCGAATGGCCCAAGACCGACGCTGACCCGCTGGTAGGATCGAGCCCGATGCCACGCTTCGGTCGAGTCCTCACCGCCATGATCACGCCGTTCCATGCCGACGGAAGCCTTGATCTCGACGGCGCGCAGGTACTGGCGCGGTGGTTGCTCGATCATGGCAACGACGGCCTCATCATCGCCGGCACCACCGGCGAAGCTCCCACGCTCACCTACACCGAACAGGTCGATCTGGTGCGGGCGGTCGTCGAAGCGGCCGGCGACGACGGCTGCGTCGTTGCCGGTTCGGGCAGCAACGACACGGCGTCGGCGATCCGCAACACCGAGGCCATCACGGCCGCCGGCGCCGACGCCGCGCTCGTCGTGACGCCCTACTACAACCGGCCCTCCCAGGATGGCCTCGACGCTCACTTCCGTTCGGTGGCGGCGAGCACCGATCTCCCGGTGATGCTGTACGACATCCCCGTTCGCACCGGCCGCAAGATCGCCACCGGCACGCTCCTGCAACTCTTCGACGAGGTCGAGAACATCGTCGCGCTGAAGGACGCAGCCGGTGATCCGGCCGAGACCGCCTGGCTCATTGCCCAGGCGGGCACCGGTGTCGAGGTCTACTCGGGCGACGATGCCCTCACCCTGCCGTTCCTCGCGGTCGGAGCGGTGGGCACCGTGGGAGTCGCCACCCACTGGACAGCCCCCGAACACCAGGCGATGTTCGCAGCCCTCGACAAGGGCGACCTTGCCGCAGCCACGGCGATCAACCAGAAGATGTTGCCCTCGTTCCACTTCGAGACCGGCGACGTCACCCCGAACCCCATCCCGACGAAGGCCCTGCTATCGCTGCTCGGTCTCCCAGCGGGACCGTGCCGACCGCCTGTCGGGCCGGTGGTGGTGGATCTGGCCGATCAGGCCAAGGCTGTCCTGACCGGTCTCTCGGTCGGCGCCGAACACGGCATCGGCTGAACTGGTGGCCGCCGACGTTCGCATCACGTTCCTCGGTGGGCTGGGCGACATCGGCCGCAATTGTGCCGTCTTGGAGACCGACGACCGGCTGGTGCTGCTCGATTGCGGACAGCTGTTCCCCGACGAGATGTCTCCGGGAGCCGATTCGATCTACCCCGACTTCTCCTATCTCGACGGGCGGTGGCACCAGGTCGAGGCGGCCATCGTCACTCACGCCCACGAGGACCACATCGGCGCGTTGGCCCATGCGCTCGGCGAGGCGAGCTTCCCCGTGTACGGGTCGGCGTTCACCCTGGGGCTCGTGCGCCATCGTCTCGACGAAGGCGGCGTGCTGTCCAACGCCGAGCTGCGCCTGGTCAACGACGGCGAAACCCTCGAAGTCGGTCCGTTCTCGGTCGAGTTCCTGCCCGTCACCCATTCGGTGCCCAGCGGGCTGATCTCGGCCATCACGACTCCTCAGGGAGTGGTGCTGCACTCGAGCGACTTCAAGCTCGATCCCACGCCCCTCGACGGGCGCCTCACCGACCTTCCGCGTATCGCCGAGATCGCCGCGGACCCCGGTATCAGGTTGCTGTTGTGCGACTCCACCAACGCCAACTCACCGGGCGCCACCCGCTCCGAAACCGAGATCGGCCCGGTGCTCGACAAGGTCTTCGCCGACAACGCCGGTCGGCGCATCATCACCGCGTGCTTCGCCAGCCACATACATCGCGTGATCCAGATCGTCGACGCCGCGCTGGCCCACGATCGCAAGGTGGCAACCCTCGGCCTGTCGATGAAACGCAATGTTGCCCTGGCTCGACAGCTCGGCATGCTGAAGATTCCCGAGGACTCGATCGTCGACATCGAAGAGGTGGCCGGCTACGCCGACGGTGACGTGTGCATCGTGTCGACCGGCAGCCAGGCCGAGAACCGGTCGGCGCTGGCCATGGCCGCCGGCGGTGACAGCCGATGGATCGACATCACAGCCAACGACACTGTCGTCCTGTCGTCGACCCCGATCCCGGGCAACGAGGCCGCAATTGCCCGCATGATCAACAACCTGATCGAGCGGGGCGCGACGGTCCTGCACTCGGGTGTGCTGGGGCTGCACACCAGCGGCCACGGCAATCGAGACGAGCTCGCCACGCTCCACAAGGCGGCGCGACCCGAGTGGTTCGTGCCGGTGCACGGTGAACACCAGCACCTCGTTGCTCACATCGAGCTCGCGCAATCGCTCGGTATGGCGGGCGAACGGGCATTGTTGGCCCGCGACGGCGACCAGGTGGTGTTGGCTGACGACGGGCTGTCGATCGAGGCCGACGTGGTCGACGGCGTCTATCTCTACCGCCACGGTGCGGTCGTGTCGCCCAACGACGATCCGCTCCGGGATCGTCGGATCCTCGGCCAGGAGGGCTTCGTGGGTGTGGTGGTGACCGTCGATGTCGACGTGGGGGAGATGGTGGGTGAGCCGCTGCTGGTGGCGCGGGGCTGGATGCCCCCCGACACCGAGCTCGAGCTCGAACCCGAGCTCATCGACGATGTCGCCCGAGCCGTCATCGGTGCTCTCGACGACGGGGTGAGGGGCCTCGACGAGTTGCACCGCCGGGTTCGCCGTGCCACCGGCCAGTTCGTGTCGCGCACCACTCGCCGACGCCCGATGATCGTCCCCGTCGTCGTCAGCATCTGACGCCCCCCTCATCCCGTCGAAATCGGTTTGTCCAGGCCCACATCTGGGCCTGGACAAACCGATTTCGACGGGTGGGGGTGTTGGCACTGGTGCTGGTGGGGCGGATGTTACGGTTGTTGCCACTGTGGCTACGAAGAAGAAGACCGCCAAGAGCTCACCTCGCACCCCCGCGAAGAAGCCCGCCAGCGACCGGCTCTCCCGCGTCGTCTCGCTGGCCTTCGACGGTCACGGCCACGATGTCTGGGGCCTCGGCTGCATCGTCACCGGCGTGGTGGCTGCCCTCGGTGTCTACGGCGATGTCGCTGGTCCCGTGGGCGACGGTCTGGACTGGCTGGCCGGCGCCAGCGTCGGCGTGGCCAAATACGCCGTGGCTCCGGTGCTGGTCATCGTGGGTGTTCTCCTCGTGCGCGGTCCCGCGAACCCGTCCCGCTCGGCCACCGACGACGCCGCCACCAAGTCGGCGTCGGCCACCAAGAACGCCACCGCCAAGAGCGCCGACGACCAGGTGGTCCGTTTGGTGATCGGCACCGCACTGCTGGCGATCTCGGTCACATCGCTGCTCCACATCGTTCGAGGGGCACCAGCATGGGAAGACGGGATCGCCGAGCTCGGTCGGGCTGGTGGTGCAGTCGGATATCTCGTCGGCAATCCGCTCTCGGCGGTGCTCGCTTCGGTCGCCGCGTTCCTGGTCGCCCTCGCGCTCGGCGTGGTTGGCGTGCTCGTCCTCACCCGAGGCCGGCTCCGCGTGGTGCTCGACACCGTTTCGACGGGAGTCGCCGCCATCGGCTCGTGGCTCATGCGGGCATGGGAGGCCACCGCGGGGAGCACCGACGACGGCGATGCGGTCGCGGCGGTCCCTGTCATGACGCCCGAGCCCCAGCGCGAGCCCGTCGCCGAAGCCACGGCCGACCCGAAGCCGAAGAAGCCGAAGGCGCCCAAGGTCAAGCTGCCGCCGATCGGCACCGACGGGGAGCAGCTCGAAATGGAGCTCGGCCCCGTCGCCAAGGGCTCACCATGGCGCCTCCCCAGCCTCAAGCTGTTGAATCTGTCCGATGCGCAGGAGGTCGACGAGGCCGAGGTGGCCGAGAGTGGCCGAATCCTCGAGCGCGCGCTCGCCGAGCACGGCGTCGAGACCCGTCTCGTGGGCATGGTCGTCGGTCCCACGGTCACCCGGTACGAGCTCGAGCTCGGCCCCGGCGTGAAGGTGGCTCGCGTCACCAGCCTGCACCGCGACATCGCCTACGCCATGGCCAGCTCCGACGTGCGGATTCTCGCCCCCATCCCCGGTCGTCAGGCGATCGGAGTCGAGGTGCCCAACCGCACCCGAGCCACCGTCGCGCTGGGCGATCTGCTCACCTCGCCCGAGGCCCGCAAGGCCAAACATCCCCTCGAGGTCGCGATCGGCCGGGACATCAACGGTCGCACGATGATGATGAACCTGGCGAAGATGCCCCACATCCTCATCGCCGGCGCAACGGGTTCGGGCAAGTCGTCGTGTATCAACTCGATCATCACGTCGATTCTCATGCGCTCCACTCCCGACGAGGTCCGGATGATCCTCGTCGACCCGAAGATGGTGGAGATGACGCAGTACGAGCGGGTGCCTCACCTGCTGACACAGCCCGTCACCGATCCGAAGAAGGCGGCCAACGCCCTCGCCTGGGCCTGCCGCGAGATGGACCGACGCTACGAGCTGCTCTCGGGCTGCGGGTTCCGTGACATCACCGGCTACAACGCTGCGCACGACAAGGGGACCCTGAAGGCCGGTCCGGGTGAGCTCGGACCCGACGGCGAACCCAAGCAGTACAAGCGGCTCTCGATGATCCTGGTGGTGGTCGACGAGCTTGCCGATCTGATGATGGTCGCCGCCCGCGACGTCGAGGACTCGATCTGTCGCATCGCGCAGAAGGCCCGTGCCGTCGGGATACACCTGGTGATCGCCACGCAACGGCCGTCCACCAACGTGATCACCGGCGTCATCAAGGCCAACATCCCGGCCCGTCTCGCCTTTGCGGTGAGCAGCCTCACCGACAGTCGAGTGATTCTCGACCAGCCCGGCGCCGAGCGTCTCGTCGGCCTCGGCGACATGTTGATGGTGAGCGCCAACTCCTCGATCGCGCAGCGCATCCAGGGCGCCTGGGTCACCGAGGAAGAAGTACACAAGATCGTCGGTGCGTGGCGACGCCAGGAGACCGACCTCGACGACGAGCCGGCCCTCACCGCCGAGTCGATCCTCGAGGGCGGTACCGACAACGGCAGCCCCTCCGCTCAGGGTTCCGGAAGCGGAACCGGCGGCGATGACGACGACGAACTGGTGCGCCAGGCGATGGAGCTCGTCGTCACCAGTCAGCTCGGATCGACGTCGATGCTTCAACGCAAGCTGCGGATCGGCTTCGCCCGCGCCGGCCGCATCATGGACCTCCTCGAGGAGCGTGGCGTGGTCGGTCCGAGCACTGGTTCGAAGGCGCGCGAGGTGCTCATGACGGCGGGCGAGCTGAACGGCTCGGGCGAGGACGAGTCGGCCGCCTAGCCTGCTGAGGGTGATGCCCCGCCTCATTGCCACCGACCTCGACGGGACCCTGCTGTCGCCGGGCGAAGTCATCTCCGAACGGTCCGTCGCTGCCCTCACCGCGGCCCGGGAGTCCGGCGTCACCGTGGTGTTCGCCACCGGCCGTAGCCACTACTCGGTCCTGCCCATCGTCGATGGGCGTCGCGTCGTCGACTGGCTGGTGTGTTCGAACGGCGCCACTCTGTATGACCCGATGGTCGACGCGGTGACCGATCGACTGGTGATCCACGACGAAGCGATCACGACCATCTTCCCGGCCGTACTCGAGGCCTTCCCGACGGCGGCGTTCGCGTGGGAGACCGGCGGCGGGTTCCTTTGGGACACATCGTGGCGCACCCTCGACCCGACGGGCGGAGACTACGCGGGGAAACCAAAGGTCGAGCGCACCGGATCGCTGCCGACCGACGTGACCAAGGTGTTGATCGGCGTGCCCGGGGTAGCGTCAGAAGAACTGGTCGAGCCCGTGACAGAATTGGCGCCCACGACGGTTCACGTGTCGCATTCGGGTGCGCCGTTCATCGAGATCACCGTCGACGGCGCGCACAAGGGAG
Source organism: uncultured Acidimicrobiales bacterium (assembly GCA_963700995.1). GTDB lineage: Bacteria > Actinomycetota > Acidimicrobiia > Acidimicrobiales > JAHEJN01 > JAHEJN01. Next base: position 3,469 of record CAVOZP010000003.1, on the reverse strand, counting down.
CCGCCCTGGGGAGGCTCTGTGCGTCGCTCGGCATTGCGGCGAGCGAGGTGGTCGCCTTCGGCGACAACCACAACGATCTGTCGATGTTGTCCTGGGCCGGCCACGCCGTGGCGATGCCCCATGCCGGTGTCGCCGTGCAGGCGATGGCCGACGAGATCGCGCCGCCGAACGGTGAGAACGGGGTCGCTCAGGTGATCGAACGGCTGCTCGGCTGACCTCGCGCGGCCGGGCCCGGCCGCATCGATACCCTTGGCGGGTGCCACGAACGTACTGGATCGAGACGCTGGGGTGTCCGAAGAACCAGGTCGACAGCGACAAGCTGGTCGGCACGTTGGCGGCCGATGGCATGCGGGCGGCGACCGATGCGGCCGCCGCCGATCTCGTGGTGGTCAACACCTGTGCGTTCATCGACGAGGCCCGCCAGGAGTCGATCGACACGATTCTCACCCTCGGCGAGGGTCGCCGCAATGGCGCCGAGCTGATCGTCACGGGATGCATGGCCGAGCGCTACGGCGACGAGCTGGCCGCGGCTCTGCCAGAAGTCGACGCCGTGGTCGGGTTCGGGGTGCCGGTCACCATCGGCACCAAGCCGGCGATTCCCAGCCTCGACCTCCTCGAGCTCCCTCGACCGCCGGCCACCGCGCCGTGGGCCTACGTGAAGATCGCCGAGGGCTGCGACCGCAACTGTGGTTTCTGCGCCATTCCGTCGTTTCGCGGCCCCCAACGGAGCCGCACGATCGAGTCGATCCTCGCCGAGGTCGACATGCTCCAGGCCCGTGAGATCGTGCTCGTTGCCCAGGATCTGGCGGCGTACGGGCGTGATCAGGGACAGGGTGAGCGCTCGATCGTCCCCCTGGTCGAGGCCGTCGCCGCTCGGGTCGACTGGGTCCGGCTCTTGTACCTGTATCCGAGCGATCTCGACGACGCCCTCATCGATGCGATCTGTCACACCGGGGTGCCCTACTTCGACCTGTCGCTGCAACACGTCTCGTCGCCGCTCATGCGTCGTATGCGCCGATGGGGCAATGGTCGAGAAGTTCCTCGACCGCATCGGCCTCATCCGCCGCCGCGAGCCCGAGGCGGCTTTCCGCTCGAACTTCATCGTCGGGTATCCGGGCGAGACCGAAGCCGACCACGACGCCCTCCTCGCTTTCGTTGCCGAGGCTCAGCTCGACTGGTGCGGGTTCTTCGCCTATTCGGCCGAGGAGGGCACCTACGCCGTGGGGCTCGACGGCGCCGTCGATCGAAGTCTGATCACCGAGCGGCTCAACGAGCTCGGCGACCTGCAGAGCACGATCACGGCGAGCCGACGTGACGATCTCATCGGCCGGGAGGTCGAAGTACTCGTGGACGAGCCCGGCGTTGCCCGCACCTACCGCGAAGCCCCTGAGATCGATGGCATCGTCACGGTGCCGAAGAGGCTGGCGGTCGGAGAGTTCGCTACGGTCGAGGTGTCCGGGGCCGAGGGTCCCGACCTGAAAGCTCGGCGCTCATGACTGCAACGGCACCCACCTACACCGGCTCGTGGCTCTCCTCGCCCGCCAACGTCCTCACGGTGAGCCGGCTCGTGGTCGCACCATTCCTGTTCTGGGTGATCCTCGAAGCCGACGCCACGCGGGGAACGTCGTGGACCGCCTTCGGACTGGGAATCGTGTTGGGTTTCACCGACTACCTCGATGGTCCGGTGGCCCGGCGCAGTGGTGCCATCACCCGCAGCGGTGCCTTCCTCGATCCGCTGGCCGACAAGGTCGTGGTGGTCGGTGCGGCCGTGTGCTTCGTGTCGGTCGATCGGCTCCAGTGGCTGCCGGTGGCCATCGTCGCCGCTCGTGAGATCGGCATCAGCCTGGTCCGGATCTACTGGGCCCGCCAGGGTCTGGCCATGCCCGCCCGGCGCAGCGCCAAGTACAAGACCTTGGTGCAGGGTCTGGCCCTCGTTCTGGCCGCCATGCCGAGCCTCGTGGGAGCTCAAGGCGCAATCGAGGCGGCATGGTGGGTCGCGGTGGCCTTCACGGTCTACACGGGTCTGCAGTACGTGCTCGACGGCCGCAGCGCCACGAGTACCACGGGCAGTCTCTGAGCGCGTCGCGTCGGCGGGCCCCGGCCGAGTAGGGTCGCCCCACGTGAGCACCAGTGCCAGTTTCAGCTGCGAGATCGTGGCCATCGGGTCAGAGCTGCTGCTCGGTCAGATCGTCGACACCAACTCGTCGTGGATGGGCGAGCAGCTCGCCTTGGCCGGTATCGACTCGCACTTCCAGACCAAGGTGGGCGACAACCCGACCCGCATGCGAGCGGCCATCGAGCTGGCGCTCGCTCGGTCCGACGCTGTCATCTGCTGCGGTGGACTGGGTCCGACCCAGGACGACATAACCCGCCAGGTGATCGCCGACGTGATGGGCGTGCCGCTCATTCGTCACGACGACATCGTCGAGCGCATCCGAACCCGGTTCCTCGATCGGGGTCGGGACATGCCCGAGAACAACAAGCGGCAGGCCGACGATCCCCGAGGGCGCCATGGTGAACCCAGCCATGCCGGGCACGGCACCGGGGTTGATCTGCCCGGTCGGTGACGACAAGGTCATCTATGCGGTTCCCGGCGTGCCCTACGAGATGGAGGAGATGTTCACCGTCGGCATCCTGCCCGACCTGCAGCGCCGAGCGGGTGTCACCGCTGTGATCAAGAGCCGGACCCTGAAGACCTGGGGGCGCAGCGAGTCGGGCCTGGCCGAAACCCTCGCCGACGAGATCGATCGCCTCGACGAGGAGGGCAGCGCGACGATCGCGTTCCTCGGCCAGTGGCTGGAACGGTCTGAAGGTGCGGATGACTGCCAAGGCAGCATCGGAAGCGGCCGCTGACGCCGTACTCGCCGAAGAGGAGGCCCGCGTGCGGGCCATCGTCGGCGACGACATCGTCTTCGGCGTCGACGACGAGTCGATGGAGTCGGTCGTGCTCGACCTGTGTCGTCGTCACAGCCTCAGCCTGGCCACGGCCGAGTCGCTGACCGGTGGCCTCATCGGGGCGCGCATCACCGAGATCCCCGGATGCAGCGACGTCTTCCGGGGTGGGGTGGTGTCCTATGCGTCCGGGGTGAAGTTCGACCTGCTGGGTGTGCCCGAAGGCCCCGTCGTCTCCGAAGAGGCGGTCACGGCCATGGCGCTCGGCGCGTGCCGGGTGCTCGGCGCCGATTGCTCGGTAGCCGTCACCGGCGTCGCCGGTCCCGGCCCCCGCGACGGCGTCGAGGCCGGAACCGTCTGGATGGCCACGTCGGTCCGGGGCGATGTCGAAGCGTTCCGGGTTCAGTGGCCCTTCGACAGAGAGCGAGTGCGGCAGTTCACCACCATCACGGTGCTCGCGGCCCTGCGTCGCCGCCTGGTCGGGCTGGGATAGCTGCATGCATCCTGCCGAACGGCTTCGGTTCGTCGCCCGATCGTCGGGCGCCCCACAATCGATGCTCGTCGAGGAGGCGGCCGC
>CAVOZP010000002.1:0-109391 GCA_963700995.1 uncultured Acidimicrobiales bacterium | reverse complement strand
GGGGCCGCGCCGACCAGCGCGACGTGTACGTCTCGGTGAAGCAGGTTCGCCTCGACGGGCTGCGCAAGGGCGATCGTCTGACCGGAAGGCCCGGCCGGCCGATCGCAACGAGAAGAACCCGGCGCTGGTCGAGATCAACTCGATCAACGGCGGTGACGAGCCACTGCCCGCGACCGCGACCGTTCGACGACCTATTCCCGTGGTGCCGCACGAGCGGATCTCCCTCGACATCGAGGGCAACACCACGGCACGCGCATCGACGTATTGGCCCCGATCGGCCTGGGCCAGCGGTGCTGGTGAAGGCGCCGCCGCGGTCGGGCCGCACCGAGGTGCTCACCTCGCTTGGTCGGGCCATCGCGGCGAGTCGGCCCGATGTCACCCTGTTCGTCGTGCTCATCGACGAGCGTCCCGAAGACGTCACCGTCGTGGCCAAGGCGCTCGAAACCGCCGAGATGATCTCCTCGACCTTCGACCGGCCGGCGGAAGAACACGTGATGGTCGCCGAGATGGCGATCGAACGGGCCAAACGCCTCGTCGAGTCGGGCGAGAACGTCATCGTGATCTTCGACGGGCTCAGCCGCCTCGCCCGAGCGAGCAATCTGGCCGCGCCGACCACCGGTCGCACCCTCGCCGGCGGCATCGATGCCAGCGCCGTTCTGGCCCCCCGCCGGTTGTTCGGGGCCGCCCGATGCATCGAGGAGGCGGCTCGCTCACCCTCGTCGCCACCGTCGCCTGCGACACGGGCTCGGCCATCGACGATTTGGTGTCGGGCGAGCTCGCCGGCAAGGCCAACTCCGAGGTCCGCCTCGATCGCACTCTTGCGATGCACCGGGTGTTTCCCGCCATCGTGGTCGACCAGACGTCGAGTCTGAACCTCGAGTCCCTGGTCGACGACAAGACGCTCGGCCTGGTCCGAGGGCTTCGTCGGTCGCTGCCGGAGGGCACCGGTATCACGCGCGCCTGGTCGAACTGGTCGAGGCGCATCCCACCACTGCGGCGGTGCTGGGGTCGGTCGAGGGTCAGCCCGTGCTCCCCGGCGCATGACCGTTTCGGTGGCCACGGCGTTAGCATTACCGGTCGGTTTCCCCTCGCTCGTCTCGGAGACGTCATGAAGAACGGCATCCATCCCACGTATCGCCCCGTCGTGTTCCACGACATCGCCTCGGGCGAGCAGTTCATCACGCAGTCGACGATCGAGGCCAAGGAGACGGTCACGATCGAGGAGATCGAGTACCCCATGGCCAAGGTCGACATCTCCAGCGCCAGCCATCCGTTCTTCACCGGCACCATGACCATCGTCGACACCGCCGGCCGGGTCGAGCGTTTCGAGCGTCGCTATGGGCGTCGCCGTAAGTCGGCCGGCGCCACCGAAGAGAGCTGACCGTCACCCTCGGCGACGACCGCATCGCCACGTTGGCTGCGGTCAAGCTGCGCGGTCTGCTCCGCGGTCACGCGTCGACCGAGACCGACCCTGCACCCTCGGGGTCACGCGCCGTCGTGCGCGTCGACGACCGGCTCTGGGTCTACCAGCCGCGCGATTCCGAATCGGTGCTGGCGGCTGCCCTGCTGCTCGCGACGGCCCGCCAGGTACCGCGCCTGGCCGTGGTCGTCGACGAGGTGCCCGCAACGCTGCCGCACGCCCTCCGGGGTCTGCGCAACGTCGAGGCCTACCGCGCGGTGGGGACCGAACTGGTGCCGATCGAGCCACCGTCGCCCCCGAGGCTCCCGCACCGCCGCCGATCACCCACTGCTGTCCGTCCTCGAGTCGGCGGGCCTCGACGTGGTGCCCGGCCACGACGTTTGGCTCGGAGAGATTTCCGGCCTCGAGGTCGCGCGCCTCGGCCGAGTCGAACACGAGCTCCAGCTCGGCGTGGGGGCCTTCGATCGCGGCGCGTTCGAGGCGCTGTATCCCGACCAGTCGCCCATCGACGCCCTCCCGCGAGTGATCGAACAAGTGCGCAGACACCGCCATCGCGGCGCATCGCCACATCTGCTCAATCGCCTGGTCCGTGAGCGCTGGATCCGAGCCGAGGTGTGTGCGCAACCTCACACCATCGGCCTCGACCACGCCGTGCCGATCGCCGGCCTCGCCCGCCGTGCTGGCCTCCACGAAACCGTGCCCGATGTCGCCTCGGGCGCCGCCGGCACCGAGCGGGTGCTCGTGGTCACGGGCGTGGGGGTCGACCCCACGACCGTGACCGTCGGCGCGGCCCTCTCGGTCAGAGAGCGGTCCGATCGAGTGATCATCGTCGTGCCCCACCGTGATCGCCATGATGCGGTCGTGGGCGCGGCCCGTTTCGTTTCGGCACCGACCCAGGTGGTCGGCATCGACCCGCCATGGGAGTGACGCTTCCGACGCCCGTCCGGTCGGGCCACCAGGACGGTTCCCGGCCGTGACCACCGCCGCTCGCTCGGCCCTGTCCCGAGCGACCGAGCTCCATCGTTCGGTCTGGGGTGATCCTGCCCTCGTCGTGCGGGCGCCCGGCCGAGTCAACTTGATCGGCGAGCACACGGACTACAACGACGGCTTTGCCCTGCCCATGGCGCTGCCTCTCGACACCGTCCTCGCCGTCAGCGCCACGGACGGCAGCGATGTCGAGGTGGTGTCGGAGGGCGACGGATCGGTTTCGATCCATCCGTCGGTCCGCGGCGACGTCCCCCTGGCGCTTCATCGCCGGCGCGATCTGGCTGCTCCACGAAATCGGAGTCGACTCCGGCGGCTGGCGGGCCGCGGTGACCAGCGACATCCCCATGGGCGCCGGCCTCTCGTCGTCGGCCGCCATCGAGGTGGCAACCGTGCTTGCTGTGCTCGAGCAACGGGGCCTGGCCTGGCCGCCGATCGACATCGCCCGAATCGGGCAGCGGGTCGAGAACGAGATCGTGGGCCTGCCCAGCGGGATCATGGACCAGTTCATCTCGGCGGGGGCAGTGGCGGGCCATGCGAGCCTTCTCGACTGCGACGCCTCACCCTCACCCGTGCCCGATCCCGAACGACGTGAAGGTCGCCGTGATGGACACCGGAACGCGCCGCCGGCTGGTCGAAGGGGCCTACGCCGATCGTCGCAACGCCTGCCGTCACGCCGCCGAGGTGCTCGGAGTTCCCGCGCTGCGTGGTGGCGCACTACGCCCATGACGGCCACACGGCCCGGGTGTGGATCTGTGAGGCCTCCGCCGGGGCCGGGCTGGCCTGAGGCTCGCCGTTTCAGGATCCGCCGGCCTCGTCGGCGACGAGCTGGGATGCGGCGGCTGCGGCGCCGAAGATGCCGGTGGCCATCAGCGACCGCTCGGCTCTACGGCGGGACTCGTAGATCTCGGCTCGAGCGCCGTGCACCGAGACCGACTCGGGTTCGGCCCGCCCGGCCCACTCGATGACCTGGCAGGCCATGCGCAGGTCGCCGTGCTCGGCGAGGGCTCGGGCCCGAGCCACCAGGACCTCGGTCCCGCCGGCCAGGTCAGCCACCTCGACGGCAATGGCATCGGCTCGCGGGGGCTTGAGGGTTGCGGCGTCGCCGTCCCACCAGCCGCCGTAGAGCCGCCAAAGGTTGTTCACCACGAACTCGGGCTCGTCGTAGAACGGGCGCATATAGGGGAGCGCCAGCACGCTGTCGGGTACCCGGCAGCCGTTGACCACCTCGTCGAGGGAGGCACCGGAGTTCATGGCGGCGAGCACCTGTGCCACCAGATCCTCGAGGGTCGTTGCGATGGTGGTCAACACGGTGCTGATCCGGGCCGCCCCCTCGATGGGCAGGCCGTGGGCCGGCACGAACAGCTCGGCACCCATTGCCGCCATCTTGCGAAGGGCGGCGGCCCACTCGGATGGGTACCGCTGCACCTTCTGGGGGTTCCCGCAGTTGGGGAAGTGCCAGATCATGAAGTCGCCGGCGGCCAGCATCCGGTGCTCGGGAATCCAGGTCCAGGTGTGGTCGTCGGTCTCCCCCCTGTCGTGACGGAGCTCGAGGTCGACGCCGCCGACGCTCGTGTCCAGCTCGTCGGTGTATTCGACGGTCGGTGCGACCGTCTCCGCGGGCAGGAATGGCGCCTCGTCGCCGACCTGTCCGGCGCGGGGCGCAGCTGCGCCGAACACGTGGCCGAACTGGCGGGCGTTGATCGCACGGTTGTACCCGTCGGTGAGCCGGTATCGCGCCAGGCGCGCCGCCACCGCCTCGTGGCCGACTACACGGGGCCCGTCGTGCGAGCGTTCCGCGGCATCGGCCGCGAACGCCGCGCTTCCGCCGACATGGTCGACGTGCCCGTGGGTGTACACGATCGTGTGGACTCGGTCGGCCGACCAGCGCCGAAGCGACTCGACCACCGCGGGTCCGGTCACCGGGCTGCTCGTGTCGAACACCACGAGACCCTCTGCGGTCTTCAGCGCCACCGAGTTGGAGAACGACTCGATCACGGCGATGCCGTCGGCGATCTCGGAGAGCTCGTTGGTGATGCGAATGGCGGGCTCGTCGAGCACGCCGGTATCGATGAGCCGGGTCGAGAGGGCGAGCAGGTCGGCCATGCCAGAGCCTGACACGACTGCGGGTCACACGCCGAGTCGACAGGCGCATGCTCGAACCCGTGGATGGTCGACAGGCGCCATACTCGAACCCGTGGATGTCTGGCCCGTGTCGGTGAAGGGGGTGTTGGGTTGGGAGGCCACCGTCGTTCTGTTGCGCAACGAACGCAACGAATGGGAGCTGCCCGGGGGGAGGCTCGATGCGTCCGATCCCTCGCTGCCGGCTGCGCTGCGCCGCGAGCTCCGGGAGGAGCTGGGTATCGACGTCGAGGTGGGCGGATTGATCGACACCTGGATCTACGAGCCGATGCCGGGTCGTCGGGTGGTGATCGTGACCTACGCGTGCACGGCGCCGAGGCCCGAGGTGCTCGAACACAGCGACGAGCACACGGCGGTCGCGGCCTTCGGGCTCGACGCTCTCGACGCCCTGCCGTTGCCCGATGGGTATCGGCGGTCGATTCTGGGCGGCCTCGGCTGACCTCCCCTCGGGCGGGCCAACTACGCTCCGGCGATGCCCGACGTGATAGCCGCACCGATGGCGTCGACGGTCGTGTCCCTACCGGTGTCCACGGGGTCGTCGTTCGCGGCGGGCGATGTCCTGGCCGTCGTCGACGTGATGAAGATGGAGCACCAGCTCACTGCGGCATCGGCGGGCCGGGTGACCGAGGTCCACGTTGGCATCGGTGATCACCTCGCCGAGGGTGAGGTGATCGTTTCGATCGAGGTGATCGACCATGCCCCTCCACCGTCGAGCGTCGGTCAACCGATCGACCTCGACGTGATTCGGCCCGAACTGGCCGATCTGCATCGAGCCGAGCGGCTGACCTCCGACGAACAGCGACCGGATGCCCTCGCCAAGCGACGGAGTCGGGGGCAACGCACCGCCAGGGAGAACCTGGCCGATCTGTGCGATCCCGGCACCTTCGTCGAGTACGGCCGGCTCGCCGTAGCCGCGCAACGGCGCCACCGTGCCCTCGACGATCTCCGGTCGACCACCCCCGCCGACGGGGTCATCACCGGCATCGGCGCCATCGACGGGCGGCGGTGCGCCGTGCTCGTCGTCGATGCGACCGTGATCGCCGGAACCCAGGGCTACTGGCATCACCAGAAGATCGATCGCATCCTCGAGGTCGCCGAACGCGACCACCTGCCGGTGGTGTTCTTCCCCGAGGGGGGTGGCGGCCGACCCTCGGACCCCGACGCGGCCCAGGTGTTCACCGCCGGGCTGCACATCACCAGCTTCTCCGCCTTCGCCCGGCTCTCCGGACGGGTGCCGCTGGTCGCCATCGTGTCGGGGCGGTGCTTCGCGGGGAGCGCCGTCTTCGCAGGATGCGCCGACGTGATCGTCGCCACCGCCGATGCCAACCTGGGTATGGCCGGACCGGCGATGATCGAGGGCGGCGGGATGGGCACGTATGCACCCGAGCAGGTGGGCCCGATGAGCATCCAGGCGCCGAAGGGCACCGTCGACCTCGTGGTGGCCGACGAGCAGGCCGCCGTGGCCGCCGCCAAGCGATACCTCTCCTTCGTCGCGGGAGGCGCCGGCGGCGAGAACGCCGAGCCCGCCGACCAACGGGAGCTGCGCCATCGGCTGCCGTCGAATCGCCGGCAGGTCTACGAGATGCGCCCACTCCTCGACGTGCTCGCCGACCCAGGCTCGGTGTTCGAGCTGCGTCGATCGTTCGGTCCGGCGGCGATCACCGCCCTGGCTCGAATCGATGGTCGCCCGGTGGGCGTCGTCGCCAGCGACCCGATGCACCAGGCGGGTGCCATCGGTCCCGACGAAGCCGACAAGCTGGCCCGGTTCCTGCGCCTCTGCGACGCCCACGGCGTACCCATTGTCTCGCTGTGCGACTGCCCGGGCTTCATGGTCGGACCCGATGTCGAGGAGGCCGCGCACGTGCGGCACGCTTCCCGACTGTTCCTCGCCGGTGTCGGACTCACCGTGCCGGTCGTGGCGGTGATCGTTCGCAAGGCGTACGGGCTGGGTGCCATGGCGCTGGTCGGCGGGAGTCTGCATGCCCCTCGGCTGACCGTTGCATGGCCGACGGCGGAGATCGGCGGCATGGGCTTCGAGGGACAGGTGCAGCTCGGCATGCGGCGCGAGCTCGAGGCCATCGCCGACCCCACCGAACGTCAGGCGACCTTCGAGCGCGCCGTCGAGAATCTTCTCGAACGGGGCCGGGCGGTCACCAGTGCCGCCCATCTCGAGTTCGACGCCGTCATCGACCCGGCCGACACCCGTCGATGCATCACGGCCGCGCTCGACACCGCCGAACCGATCGGGAAGGGTCGAAATCCGATCGATGCCTGGTGAAGCCGGCGACGACGGCAAAGCCAAGGGGTCGATCGTGCGCCGGTAGCCTCGACAGATGGCCGACTACACCGCTCGACTCACGGCGCTCGAAGCCGAGCTGGCCGACGTCGAAGCTCGACTCGGTGACCCCGATCTGCTGGCCGACCAGCCTCGCTTCCAGGCCGAGGGCCGACGGTACAAGCAGCTCGAGGAGATCGTGAGCGAGTGGAATCGCCTGCGGGACATCCAGGGCAACCTCGCGGCAGCCCGCGAGCTGCTCGAGGTGGCCGATGGTCTCGAGACCGAGGCGTTGCGGGCCGAGATCGCCGAGCTCGACGCCGACGCCGTCGATCACGAGGCCGCCCTCCGTCTGTTGCTCTTGCCCCGCGATCCCAACGACGGCAAGAACGTGATCGTCGAGATCCGCGGCGCCGAGGGCGGCGAAGAGGCCAACCTCTTCGCCCGCGACCTGTACGACATGTATCAGGCGTGGGCCAAGGTCAACGGCTGGGGCATCGAACCGCTCGAGGCCTCGGAATCCGACATGGGCGGCTTCGATCACGTCACCTTCCTGTTGAAGGGCGACGATGTCTGGCAACGCATGCAGTTCGAGGGGGGACCGCACCGGGTGCAGCGCGTGCCCGTGACCGAATCACAGGGTCGGGTGCACACATCGTCGGCCACCGTGACCGTGTTGCCCGAGGCCGCAGAGGTCGAGGTCCAGATCGACGACAACGATCTCCAGGTCGACGTCTACCGTTCGTCGGGACCCGGCGGCCAGTCGGTGAACACGACCGACTCCACGGTGCGCGTCACCCACAAGCCCACCGGCATCGTGGTGGCCATGCAGGACGAGAAGAGCCAGCTCCAGAACAAGGCCAAAGCCATGCGGGTACTGCGGGCCCGACTCCTGCAGGCCGAGCAGGATCGCCAGCAGGGAGAGCTGTCCGAGGCCCGTCGCTCCCAGGTGGGCGGAGGGGGTCGAAGTGAGAAGATCCGAACGTACAACTACAAGGAGAATCGGCTCACCGATCACCGCATCGGGTTGACGCTCTACAAGCTCGACAAGGTGCTCGCGGGTGCTCTCGACGAAGTGAGCGATGCCCTGCTGCAAGACCTGCGCGAGCAGCAGCTGCGCTCCAGCGCCTGACATGGTTCCGTCCGCCGACGGCACCATGTCGTGGCGTGAGCTCCTCGACGATGCCCGGGCGCAGCTCGGCGCCGCCGGCTTGCCCAATCCTTCCCTCGAGGCCAAATGGCTCGTGCAGGAAGCGTCGGGAGTCGAGGGGAGCGAGTACCCGAGCGGTCTCGACCGCCTCTGCACCGTGCGCGGCGTCGCCGCCTTCGACGCCTTGATGGCCCGTCGCCTCGCCGGAGAGCCCATCCAGTACGTCCTGGGTCACTGGTCGTTCCGATCGCTCGATCTGATGATCGATCGCCGAGTGCTGATTCCTCGACCCGAGACCGAGAGCCTGGTGAGCGTCGCCCTCGACGAGCTGGCCCGCCAACGCGACGGCCGGCCCCTCGTCGCCGCCGACCTCGGAACCGGTTCGGGGGCCGTCGCGTTGTCGCTGGCCGTCGAGGCCGAAGACGTGCACGTGGTCGCGGTGGAGGCCTCGGTCGACGCCCTCGCCGTGGCTCGGGCCAACCTGGTCGGCGTCGGCACCCCTGCCGCCCGCGTGCAGCTCGTCCACGGTTCGTGGTTCGAGCCCCTCGCCGGGAACGAGGGCCGCTTCAATGTCGTGGCGTCGAATCCACCGTACGTGGCCATCGACGAGGAGCTCCCCGTTTCCGTGCGTGCGTGGGAGCCGACCGAGGCGCTCCTCGCCGGCCCCGACGGTCTCGACGCAGCTCGCGACATCCTGGCCGAGGTGCCACGGTGGCTCGCGCCGGGCGGGGCGGTCGTCATCGAGCTCGGCGCCGACCAGCTCCAGGCCGCGTCGGGACTCGCCGTCGACGCCGGGCTGACCGATGTCGCGGTCTTCGATGACCTGGCGGGCCTGCCGCGCGTCCTGCGGGCGCGCAAGCCATGACACCAACCATCGATGGTTTCGCCGATCCCGACCGCGCCGTAGTCCGGGCTGCGAGCTGCCTGCTGGCCGGGGGAGTCGTGGTGCTTCCGACCGACACCGTCTACGGACTGGCCGTGAGGGCCGAGTACCGCGGTGCCATCGTCCGCCTCTTCGCCTTGAAGGAGCGTCCCGGCGGCGTACCGGTGGCCGTCCTCGTCTCCGATGTCGACCAGGCCGACCGGATCGGCCGGTTCTCGGTGGCCGACCGCGCGGCCGCCACGGCGTTCTGGCCCGGGCCGTTGACGCTCGTGGTCCGAGCCCGCTCGACGACGATCGAACGCGGCCTCGCAACCGTCGACAGCACCATCGGGGTTCGGTGCCCCGACGAGCTCCTCGTCCGTCGGCTGGCCGAAATCGTCGGACCCCTTGCGACGAGCAGCGCCAACCGCCACGGCGCTCCCACCCCGGTCGCCGCCCGGGACGCGGCGTCGACGCTGGTCGCAGAACCCGATCTGATCATCGATGGCGGGCCCCGATCCGGCCATGCGTCGACGGTCGCGTCGATCGGACCGCCCCTGGTGATCCACCGCGCCGGGGCCCTCTCGGAGGCGTCGTTGCGGGCGGCGGAGCCCTCCTAGACTGCATCCCATCGAACTCCTGATCGTCTGCACCGGAAACATCTGCCGCTCGGCCATGGCGGTGGCGTTCCTGCGCGATCACCTCGACTTCCGAGGCGTCAGCGTCGCCTCGGGCGGCTTCGCTCGGGCGAATGCCTCTTCGCCCGAGGACACGATCGAAGCGATGAAGGAGTATCGGTTCGACCTGAGCCATCACCGTTCGGTCAATGTCACCACGGCGGCGATCGAGTCCGCCGACCTCGTCCTGTGCATGGAGTTCGATCACGGTCGAAAGCTTTCCGCGATGGCCCCGTCGATGATCGACCGGATCTACACGCTGCCCGAGTTCGTCGATCGCGCCGAGGCGCTTCCCGTCGAACCGGGTGAGACGCTGGCCGAATGGCGGGCGCGGATCCACGCAACTCGACCGATGCACCCTCACCTCGGAGCGACGGCCGAGTGGGAGGTCATCGATCCCTTCCGTCGACCGCCGAGAGTCCATCGCCAGGCGGCCGAGCAGATCGATGACCTGTCGCGACGCGTGGCCGCACTGCTCGACGCACCGCTGACCACCGCCGAGTCCGCGTCGCACCCGTAGCGCACCGGCCCGAAAGTCGCGCGAGCATCGACCCATGACACGAATCGCCACGGGAGCCGACCACGCCGGGTTCCATCTCAAACACAAACTCGCCGAGATCCTGCGCGAGCAGGGACACGATGTGATCGACCTCGGGACCCACTCCGACGAGCGAGTCGACTACCCCGACTTCGGAGCCGCCGTCGGTCGGGCGGTGGCCGATGGCGACGCCGATCTCGGGCTCTGCGTGTGCGGCAGCGGCATCGGCATCGCCATCGCCGCCAACAAGATCCCCGGCGTGCGTGCGGCCACCGTGCACGACGTCACCTCGGCTCGTCTGGCGAGGGAACACAACAACGCGAACGTGGTGTGCATCGGCGAGCGACTCATCGGACCAGAGGTTGCGGTTCAGGCGATCGATGCGTTCTTCGCGGCGGTGTTCCAGGAGGGTCGTCACACGGCCCGAGTCGCGAAGATCGACGCCCTGCTCACCGACGAATCACCCCGCTAGGGTCTCGAAATGCCTTGGTCTGAATCGAACGACGACGAAGTATTCGACCTGGTCGCCGCCGAGCGGCAGCGCCAGAACACCACCTTGCAGTTGATCGCATCGGAGAACTTCACCTCGCCGGCGGTGATGGAGATCACCGGATCGGTGCTGACCAACAAGTACAGCGAGGGGTATCCGGGCAAGCGCTACTACGGCGGCAACATGATCATCGACGACATCGAGGACCTGGCGCGTACGCGTGTCTGTGAGCTGTTCGGTGCCGACCACGCCAACGTGCAGCCGCACTCCGGCTCGAACGCCAACATGGCGGTGTTCCTCGCCGTGCTCGAGGTGGGCGACACCGTCCTAGGCCTGAGCCTCGACCACGGTGGCCACCTCTCCCACGGCTCGCCGGTGAACGTCAGTGGGCGCTTGTACAACTTCGTCTCCTACGGCGTCTCGGCCAGCGACGAGCGCATCGACTTCGACCAGATGCGCGATCTCGCCCGGCAACACCGGCCGAAGCTGATCGTCGCCGGAGCCACCGCGTACGCACGACAGATCGATCCGGTGATCGTGCGAGAGATCGCCGACGAGGTCGGCGCCATCGTCTTGTTCGACGCCGCCCACATCGCCGGCCTCATCGCCGGCGGCGCCCACCCCAATCCGGTTCCCCACGCCGACATCGTCACCTTCACCACCCACAAGACCCTCCGCGGGCCGCGTGGTGGTTGCGTGCTCAGCACCGAGGCCTACGCCAAAGCAATCGACAAGGCGATGTTCCCCGGTCTGCAGGGCGGCCCGCTCGAGCACGTGATCGCGGCCAAGGCGGTCGCCTTCCGCGAGGCGGCTCAACCGGCGTTCCGCGACTACGCCGCCCAGATCGTCGCCAATGCCCAGGCGCTGGCGGCGGCGTTGGCCGATCACGGGTTCCGGCTCGTCAGCGGTGGCACCGACAACCACTTGGTGCTGGTCGACCTGCGGAGCTTCGACGCCGAGCTCACCGGCAAGGATGCCCAGAACGCCTGCGACGCGTCGGGCGTCACGCTGAACCGCAACACGATTCCCGACGATCCACGATCGCCGTTCGTCACCAGTGGTCTGCGACTGGGTACCCCTGCGGTCACCACGCAGGGCATGACCGAGGCACAGATGCCGGTCATCGCGGAGCTGCTGGCTCGCACCCTGCGTGGCCACGACGATCCGGCCGTGCTCGCCGCTGTGCGGGCCGACGTGGCGGCTCTGTGCGCCGACTACGTGCCGTACCCCGGATGATCGCAGGCTGATGAATCCGCGCTGGGGTGCCTACGGCGTGGTGTTCATCGTCGCCGCTGCCGTCACCGCCCTCGCGATCCCCGTCGTTCGCCGGACGGCCGTTCGCATCGGCGCGGTGGTGAAGCCCGACGAGCGACGAGTGCACGAGATCCCCACGCCCACGCTCGGCGGGACCGCCATGCTGGTCGGGTTCCTCTCGGCGATGTTGGCAGCAGCGTTGCTCTCCGACTTCGACGCCGTTTTCGCCACGCCGTCGGAGCTCCTCGGGGTGATGGTGGCCGCGACCCTGATCTTCGGCATCGGTGCCTACGACGACATCCGTGACATGTCGGCTCCCGCCAAGATCGCCGGCATGGTGCTCGCCGGAAGCGTCCTCTCCTTCGCCGGCGTCGGGCTGTTGCTGTTGCGGGTGCCGCTGCTCGACGTGTTCATCCTCTCGAGCGACTGGTCGGCGCTGCTCACCGTGGTATGGGTGATCGTGATGGCCAACGCCATCAATCTCATCGACGGTCTCGATGGGTTGGCCGGCGGGATCGTGGCCATCGCCTCGTTCGCGTTTTTCCTGTACACGGTCGAGCTGACCGCCGAGGGCGTCGTGCAGCCGGGAAACCTCGGGGCTCTCGTGGCCATCGCGACGGTCGGCGTGTGCGTGGGCTTCCTGCCCTACAACCTCCACCCGGCGCGGATCTTCATGGGCGACGGCGGCTCGCTGCTGCTCGGGCTGCTGCTCGCCGCTTCGACCAGCGCCGTCGGAGGTCGCATCAGCCAGGACTTCACCGGACAGACGTACTTCTTCTTCGCTCCCATCTTCATCCCGCTGTTCGTGCTCGCGGTGCCGATGGCCGACATGGTGTTCGCCATCGTGCGCCGGGCGTCGACGCGCGGTGTCGCGCTGACCCAGGCCGACAAGGGACACCTGCATCACCGGCTCATGAATCTCGGCCACGGTCAGCGGCGCAGCGTCGCCATTCTCTGGCTCTGGACGGCGCTGATGTCACTGTTCGTGCTGTATCCCACCTACACGGGCAAGGGTCAGCTCTTCGCCATCCTGGCGGTGGCCGCGCTCGGACTCGGCACCTACACCTACTTCCACCCCGTTGCGCGCCGCACCCGGGCCCGTGCCACCCACCCGGCGGCTGATCCGCTCGGGTCATCGACAGGATCCGAGACCGACGAGGTTGCGGAGGATGGAGCGCATCAGTAGATTGCGAACGCCTTCACATGCTCCCTCCGAGCGGGTGATTGCACGGACCTCGACCCGATACACCCCCGACGCTCAGGCAGACTCTTGGACCTCTCGCAGCGCAGCGATCTGACTCAGAGCGTGCACCGCAGCAGTGGCTCCTTCGAGCTGGTGTTGGGTGCGGTCATCTTCGGTCTCATCGGTCTGCTCATCGATCGTGCCCTCGGGATCACCCCGGTCCTCACCGTCGTGTTCACCGTCGGCGGTCTCATCGGTGCGGTCATCAGCGTGTACACGCGATACCGGAACCAGATGGCTGAGCTCGGAGCGCAGCGTTCGTGACCGTTCACGCCAACCCGCTCACGGCTCGTCTCGAAGGCCCGTCGCCTGCAGCCCAGGTGGCCTTCGACATCGTCAAGCGCGGCCTGTTCATCTCGCCCGTCCTCGTGCTCGGCGGCGCGGCCATCTGGGGCACCGACGGCGCGGCATCGGTCGCCTATGGCCTGGCCATCGTCCTGGCCAACTTCGCCCTCGCCGCCGCCCTCATTGCCTGGTCGTCCCGCATCTCCCTCGCCCTGCTCATGGCCACCACGCTGTTCGGTTTCCTCATTCGCCTCGCCCTCATCTTCGTGGCGGTGTGGCTGGTGCAGGATGCCTCGTGGGTCAACTTCGTCGCCCTCGGCCTCACCATCATCGTGAGCCATCTCGGGCTTCTTTTCTGGGAAATGCGCTACGTTTCGGCGTCGCTCGCGTTTCCCGGATTGAAGCCGAGCGGTTCGTGATCTCCACCCGTTCTGTCCATCTCGTCTCAACACCGAAGGAGCCCGTGCGATCGTGATCCTCGCTGCGGTCGAGTTCCCCCCAATCGAAAACGTCGTCGAGTGGCCCTCGATCGGCGCCGGCTTCAACAAGATTGCGCTGATCTGCGCCATCGCGATGGCCGTGCCGACGGTGTTGTTCTTCTTGGCCGGTCGCCGAGGGGCGATGGTGCCCCGCGGGGTGCAGGGCTTCGTCGAGACGTCTGTCGAGTTCGTCGAGGAGCAGATCGCCAAGCCCGGCATCGGTCACGGGTACGAGCCCTTCGTCCCGTTGCTCACGTCGTTCTTCTTCTTCATCGCCATCGGCAATCTCTTCGAGGTCATCCCGTTCTTCCAGATGCCGATGAACGCCCGGATGGGGCCACCTCTCGTGTTTGCTCTCACGGCGTGGTCGATGTTCATCGCCGTCGGTGTGAAGCACAACGGTCTGGGCTACTTCAAGGAGGTGTTGTTCCCGCCCGGTGTACCCAAGGCGCTCTACATCCTCGTGACCCCGATCGAGTTCCTCTCCACGTTCCTGGTGCGGCCGTTCAGCCATGCCGTCCGTCTGTTCGCCAACATGTTGGCCGGCCACATCCTGCTCATCACCTTCGGCGTGTTGTGCATCTCGCTGTGGACCTCCGGGCTGGTTGCGGTGATCCTGCCGTTCACGTTCTTGGGCCTGGTCGTCTTCACCGCCTTCGAGGTCGGCGTGAGCCTCATCCAGGCCTTCGTGTTCGCCATCCTGGCCGCCGTGTACATCGGAGGAGCGTTGCACCCGGCGCACTGATCCCTCGTTCGTCCGGCGTCGGGCTCACCGGCGCCATCAACAACCCCTGTCGGCCCGGGTCTCGGGTCGTCGACCCAGCACAAGGAGAACCCCAGAAATGAGCATGCTCGCCAGCGTCGCCCAGCAGGGCATCGAGCTCGCCCAGGAAGTCACCGCCGACGACCTGAAGGCCATCGAGGGCGCCGGTTCTGCCGGCTTCGCCTACGGCCTCGCGGCCATCGGTCCGGGCATCGGCATCGGCTATCTGGTCGGCCAGGCCGTGCAGGCCATGGCCCGTCAGCCCGAGTCGGCCGGTCAGGTCCAGACCACGATGTTCCTCGGTATCGCGTTCACCGAGGCGCTCGCCCTCATCGGCTTCGTCGTCTTCATTCTTCTTAAGTTCGTCTGATCCCGCACTGGGAATGCCGACGACCGCGATCGACCGAATTGAGGAGCACCAACCGTGCTTGAAGAACTGAGCATCGACGAGCTGCTCGCCGCAGACGCCGAGGGAGAAGAGGGTGAAGCGGGTTCCGAAGAGGTCCCGAACCCTGTTCTGCCGACCGGCAACGAGATCGTCTGGGCCGCCGTTTTCTTCTACGCTCTCTGGGCGCTGATGAAATACGTCCTCATGCCGCCGATCAACCGGACGCGCGAAGAGCGAGCGGCCAAGATCGCCGCCGCCAAGGACGCCGTATCCGGCGCGTCGAGCGACGTCGCCGACAAGCAGGCGGCCTATGACCAAGCCATTGCCGCGGCGCCGCGCCGAGGCCAACGACATCATCGACCAGGCACGGGGCCGAGCCGAGGTCCAGCGGGCATCGGTCATGGAGGCGGCCGAGGCCGATGTCGCCGAGCTCCGGGCCACAGCTGCCGCCGAGCTCGCCGACGCACGGGCCAGCGCCGTCGGTTCCCTCCGCGAGCAGGTCGCCAGCGTCGCCGTCGGAGCCGCGTCGAGTGTGGTGGGGCGCCCGATCGACCAGGCCGCTGCCCGGTCGACCATCGATCGAGTGCTCGACGGAAGTGAGGCGTGATGGTGCACTTGCTCGCCGCCGAGGCACCGAACGAGTTCTTCTTCCCCGGCGACATCAACGAGTTCTACTGGGGCCTGGCTGCCTTCTCCATCGTGTTCGGGCTCCTGGCGTGGAAGGTCTTCCCGATCGCCGCCAAGGGTCTGCGCGACAAGGGCGATCGCATCGAAGCCGAGCTTTCGGCTGCCGACGAGGCCCAGAGGGCCGCCGACGCCGAAGCCCAGACCTTGCTGGCCAAGCTCGGTGACGCCGACGCCGACGCCGCGGCCGTCGTCGCTGAGGCGCGCTCGACCGCGGCCAAGCTCGAGGCCGACGCCGCGGCCAAGGCGCAGGCCGATGCCGAGGCACTCAAGGCGAGGGTCGCCGCCGAGATCGAGACCGCTCGAGGTCAGGCCACCGCCGACCTGCGCGGCGAGATGTCGAAGCAGGCTCTCGCCGTGGCCGAGGCCGTGGTGGGAGACAACCTCGACGACGCGACGCAGGCCGGCCTCATCGAGCAGTACATCTCTCAGGTAGGAGCCAGCTCATGAGCAGCATCACCGCCTACGCCGAGGCCATGCTCCGGGTGGCCGAGGCCGAGGACGACACCGAAGCGGTCGTCGACGAGATGTTCCGGTTCGGCGAAGCGCTCGAGGGCTCCGACGATCTCACCCTCATCTTGGGCAATGCCACCCTCGACGCCGGACGCCGCCAACAGATCGTCGAGGATCTCCTCGGCGGCAAGGCTCGGCCCACCACCATCGGCCTCGTGTCGATGGCAGTGGCCGCCGGCAAGGCCCGCGAGCTGCCCGAGATCGTCGCGAAGCTGGTACAGCTGGGTGCCAGCACCAACGACCGGCGGGTCGCGCTCGTGCGTTCGGCCGTCCCCCTGTCCGACGACCAGCTGAGCCGGCTCTCCGAGGCCCTGCGCCAGGCGGTCGGCGGCCATGTCGAGATCAAGGCCACCGTCGACCCGAGCGTCGTCGGCGGCGTCGTGACCACCATCGGTGACACCGTCATCGACGGAACCGTGCGCAGCCGGCTGGCCCAGCTGCGAGAAGCCTTCTAATCGAGAATCGAAGTACCGAGTGAACAGAGAGAAGAACGACTCATGGCCGAGTTGACGATCAACACCGACGACATCGCTGCGGCGCTGCGCAAGAACCTCGAGGGCCTGTCCCATGACCTTGCCCAGACGCAGGTCGGTCGCGTCACCGAGGTCGGCGACGGGATCGCCCGCGTCTCGGGACTCCCCCACGCATCGGTGAACGAGATGCTCGAATTCGAGGGTGGCATCATCGGTCTGGCCCTCAACCTCGATGAGGACTCCATCGGTGCGGTGGTTCTCGGCGAGGTCGACCAGATCGAGGAAGGCCAGCCCGTTCGCGCCACCGGCGACATTCTCTCGATGCCGGTCGGCGACGCCCTGCTCGGCCGAGTGGTCAACGCCCTCGGCGTGCCCATCGACGGCAAGGGCGACCTGAACGCCGACGTCACCCGCCGCATGGAGGTCCAAGCACCGGGCATCATCGGCCGCCAACCCGTACACGAGCCGATGCAGACCGGCATCAAGGCCATCGACTCTCTGATCCCCATCGGACGCGGCCAGCGCGAGCTCATCATCGGCGACCGCAAGACCGGCAAGACCACGATCGGCGTCGACACCATCTTGAACCAGCAGGGTCTCGGGGTGAAGTGCATCTATGTGGCCATCGGCCAGAAGGCGTCCACCGTCGCCCAGACCGTCGCCACCCTCGACGCGAACGGCGCCATGGAGTACACCGCAGTCGTGGTGGCTCCGGCGTCTGATCCTGCGCCGTTCAAATACCTCGCTCCTTTCGCAGGCTGCGCCATCGGCCAGCACTGGATGGACAACGGCGAGCACGCCCTGGTGATCTACGACGACCTGTCGAAGCAGGCCGAGGCGTACCGCCAGATGTCGCTGCTGCTGCGTCGTCCGCCCGGACGCGAGGCCTATCCCGGCGACGTCTTCTACCTCCACAGCCGCCTCCTCGAGCGTGCGGCCAAGCTGTCCGACGAGCTGGGTGCCGGTTCGCTCACGGCCCTGCCCGTCATCGAGACCAAGGCCGGTGACGTCTCGGCCTACATTCCGACGAATGTCATCTCGATCACTGACGGCCAGATCTTCCTGCAGGACGATCTGTTCAAGTCGGGTGTTCGTCCTGCGGTCGATGTGGGTATCTCGGTGTCCCGTGTGGGCTCCGCCGCCCAGATCAAGGCCATGAAGACGGCCGTCGGCACGCTCAAGTCCGACCTTCAGCAGTTCCGCGAGCTCGAGGCGTTCGCGGCGTTCGGCTCCGACCTCGACGCCGTGTCGCAGGCCCAGCTCGATCGCGGCTACCGGCTCACCGAGTTGCTGAAGCAGGGCATTGCCTCGCCCATGTCCGTCGAGGAGCAGGTCGTGTCGCTGTACGCCGGAACCAAGGGCTACCTCGACAAGATCCCCGTGGACGACGTACCGAGGTTCGAGACCGAGTTGCTCGACTGGGTCAAGTCACGGAATCCCGAACTGCTTCGCACTGTGGTCGACGAGGGAACCGTCGACGCCGACGAGCTCTCGTCGATCGTCGAGTCGTTCGCCGCGCAGTTCGTCGTCACCGGTGGGGACGCCGACGAGCCCACCGCCGAGGAGCAGGCTGCCGCCGAGAAGGCCATGGTCGACTCGAGATATACCCTCCCCGAAGAAGACATCACGCGACCCGACGAGGAAAGCTGAGCGAACCGTGGCCGGAGGTCAGGAAAAGGCGCTGCGTAGTCGCATCACCAGCATCCAGTCGACCAAGAAGATCACCCGAGCCATGGAGCTCATCGCCACCACCCGCGTGGTCAGGGCGCAGGTGCGGGCCCATGAGGCGCGGCCCTACGCCGAGAAGATCACCAGCGTCATCGAGGATCTTGCGGCCAGTGGCGCCGCCGCGTCACATCCGCTGCTCGCCATTCGTGAGGTGAAGCGGGTGGCCTTCGTCATCATCACCTCCGACCGGGGTCTGGCCGGCGCCTACAACAGCGGCGTGATCCGCGCCACCGAACGCGAGCTCATGGCCCGCCGCCTCGAGGGTCAGGACTACTCACTGATCCTCATCGGCAAAAAGGCCAGGGACTACTTCTCGTTCCGGCACTACAAGATCGACGAGTCCTACGAGGCCATGACCGATCGGCCGACCTACGAAGACGCTCGCCGCGTGGCCGACACCGTCATCGAGCGTTTCGAGGCGGCAGAGTTCGACGAGGTGTTGCTCGTCTACCAAGAGTTCGTGTCGATGGGCACACAGCGGGTCGCCATGCGCAAGTTCCTGCCCCTCGTGAGCGTCGAGACGATGGCGACCGCGGGCAGCGGTTCGGCCCAGGCGGCTGCGCTCTATGAGTTCGAGCCATCGCCCGGTGGCGTCCTGAGCGCCTTGTTGCCCCGCTACGTCGAGAGCCGCTTGTTCTCGGCGCTGCTCGACGCATCGGCGTCGGAACACGCCAGCCGTCAACGGGCGATGAAGGCCGCCACCGACAACGCGGAAGAGCTGATCACCAAGCTCAGCCGGGCCATGAACCGGGCCCGCCAAGACGCCATCACCACCGAGATCATGGAGATCGTCGGCGGTGCCGAAGCGCTCGGATCCTCCGGTGATGAGGTCGAGCACGATCGCCACGATTTCGAGACGGCCTACGCCGAAGCAACCCAGGAGCACTCATGACCGTCACCGCCATCTCCACCACCAAGGTCGGCCGCGTCGTCGCCATCGCCGGACCGGTGATCGACGTCGAGTACCCCAAGGACTCACTGCCCGAGATCAACCAGGCGTTGGAGTTCGACGTCGAGATCGACGGCAGGACCCAGACCATCATGGCCGAGGTCGCCCAGCAGATCGGCCGTGGCCGGGTGCGAGCCATCGCCATGCGTGCCACCGACGGCCTGTCACGCGGTACCGAGGTGCGCAGCCTCGGACACGGCATCCAGGTCCCCGTCGGCGACGTCACCCTCGGCCACGTGTGGAACGTGATGGGCGAGCCCCTCGACGTCCCCGCCGACTCCATCACCGTCGACGAGCGCTGGGAGATTCACCGCCCGCCACCGAGTTTCGACAGCCTCGAGCCGTCGGCCAAGATGTTCGAGACCGGCATCAAGGTGATCGATCTGCTCACGCCGTACAAGGAAGGCGGCAAGATCGGCCTGTTCGGCGGCGCGGGCGTCGGCAAGACCGTGCTCATCACCGAGATGATCAACCGTGTCGCCACCCAGCACGGTGGACGTTCGGTGTTCGCCGGTGTCGGCGAGCGCACCCGCGAGGGCACCGACCTGTTCCTCGAGATGGAGGAGTCGGGGGTGCTCGACAAGGCGGCACTGGTGTTCGGCCAGATGGACGAACCGCCCGGTGTGCGCCTCCGCGTCGCGCTGGCCGGCGTGACCATGGCCGAGTACTTCCGCGATGTGCAGAGCCAGGACGTGCTGTTGTTCATCGACAACATCTTCCGCTTCGTGCAGGCCGGCTCCGAGGTGTCGACCCTGCTGGGTCGCATGCCGTCGGCGGTGGGCTACCAGCCGACCCTCGCCGACGAGATGGGCACGCTGCAAGAGCGCATCACCTCGACCCGCGGCAAGTCGATCACCTCGCTGCAAGCGGTATACGTCCCCGCCGACGACTACACCGATCCGGCGCCGTTCACGTCGTTCACCCACTTCGACGGCACCACCGAGCTGAGCCGCGACATCGCGTCGCTCGGCATCTACCCGGCAGTCGACCCGTTGGCGTCGACATCGACGATCCTCAGCCCCGAGGTGGTCGGCGACCGCCACTACCAGGTTTCCCGACGGGTTCAGGAGGTCCTCCAGCGTTACAAGGAACTCCAGGACATCATCGCGATCCTCGGCCTCGACGAGCTGTCCGAGGAAGACCGCATCACCGTCGACCGGGCCCGCAAGGTGCAGCGTTTCCTCTCCCAGCCCATGTTCGTCGCCGAGGTCTTCACCGGGCAGCCCGGCATGTTCACGCCGGTCACCGAGACCATCGACAGCTTCGAGGCACTGGTGACCGGTGAGCTCGATGATCTGCCCGAACAGGCCTTCTACATGGTCGGCGGTCGTGAAGAGGCCGAAGCCAAGGCAGCCAAGCTGGCCAAGGATGCGAGCTGACCGTGGTCATGCAGGTCGACCTGGTGAGCCCTGAGGGGCCGGTGTACTCCGCCGAGGCCACAATGGTCGTCGCGCGTAGCGCCGACGGCGACATCGCCTTCCAGACCGGTCACGTGCCCTTCGTGGGCGTGCTCCAGGCCGACCGAGTGAAGGTCTTCCTCCCCGACGGGTCCGAACAGCTCATCGCGGTGCACCGCGGGTTCGTCGAGGTCTCCGGCGACAGGGTCACGATCCTGTCCGATGTCGCCGAACTGGCCGAGCGCCTCGACCCCGAGCGGGCCAAAGCCGCGCTCGAACGGGCCAAGGCGGCCATCGCCGCCAACATCGAGGCCGGGCCCGACCTGTTCTTCGACAAGCTCAAAGCGGAGACTCGCCTCAAGGTGCACGACACTTTCAGTGGGCGCGACTGACGTTCTGACCGGCGAGCCGTCGGCAGTGCCTTCCGGAACGGGCTCACGCCCATTGTTCCGGAAGGCACTGCCGACGGCTCGCCTACCCATACTCGGGCACCGATCGGCCGTGCGCCTCGGGCTCGCGGTTGTCAATCGGGGATCTTGACGTTGCTCAGGTCGTCTTGGTTCTCCGGGTAGCGCAGGTCGAGGGATTCGAGGGTGTCGATCAGGAGTTGGCTGATCACGAGGTTGCGGTACCACTTGCGATCGGCGGGGATCACGTACCAGGGGGCGTCGTCGGTGCTGGTCTTTTCCAGCATCGCCGTGAAGGCCGCTTGGTAGGCGTCCCAGTGCTTGCGTTCGTCGAGATCGCCCACGGCGAACTTCCAGTGCTTTTCAGGGTCGTCGAGGCGCTGCTGGAGGCGCTCCTTCTGCTCGTCCTTGGAGATGTGGAGGAAGAGCTTGACGATCGTGGTGCCCTCGTCGGCCAGGATCTGCTCGAAGTGCCGGATGTGGTCGTAGCGCTTCTTCCAGCGATCTTCGGGCACCAGACCGTGCACCCTGACGACCAGCACGTCCTCATAGTGGCTGCGATTGAACACGACGATCTCACCCGACGCCGGTGTGTGGCGGTGGACCCGCCACAGATAGTCGTGGGCCAGCTCGACCTCGGTCGGTCGCTTGAATGATGTGACCTTCACGCCCTGGGGGTTCACGCCCTCGAACACGTGGCGGATGGTGCCGTCCTTGCCGCCGGTGTCGGTCGCCTGGAGGACCACGAGCACCTTGTGGCGTCCGTCGGCGTAGAGCAGCTCCTGGAGCTCCTCGACACGGGAGTTCAGGCTGGTTGCCAGCGCCCTGACGTCGGGATCGGACTTGGTCAACCCGCCGTTGTCGTCGGTGGCGATCCGACGGAGGTCGACCGCCGATCCGGGGAGCACTCGGTACTGGTCGGGGTCGATCGAGGACAGTTTGGCCATCACCAAGCTTGGCATGGCGGCTGCGTTGCTCGCAGCGAGTGTGGTTCCCGTAGGATCAGCGGGTGCTCGACGAGGAAGTGTGCCCCTACTGCGACTCGCTCGTCGGTCACCGGGACTCGTACTGCCCGTCGTGTGGTGAACGGCTCGGCGCCCCTGGCCAGTTCGAGGACAGCCTCGAGTTCGACGAGGGCTACCTCGACGATCCCGATCGTGAGATCCTCGCCGACGAAGCCGACGGCGACCTGGTGTATGTGCCGCGCGGTCAGGCCGAACGTCGGGAGGAGCTCAAGCTGCTCGCCGCCGTGCTGGCGGTGGCCCTGCTCGTGCTCGGCGTGTTCGGGTTGGCCATGGGCTGGTGGGGGAGGGGCGGGAGCGGTGAAGACGAGACGCCCGAGCCCGTCTCCGATGCCGTGGCCGTCGAAGTGGAGACCGAAGCCGCAGAAGCGTCCGTGCCCAGACCCGAGAAGGTCGACCTGTCTCGCCTCGAAGGCCTCTCGGTTGCCTTCCGCGACAGCGGAGGGGTACATCTGCTGCACGCCGACGACCGCGATTCGGTGCACATCGCGGCCACCCCCCCTGCGGCGCCACTGAACGGCGGAGCCGTGGCGATCGGCGCTGACTCGCTCTTCTATGTCGACGGAGCCACTGTGCATCGATACGTGGTCGCTACTGGCGAAGACGTCGCCATCGTCGAGGCCGACTGGGTCGCCCACGTGCCCGAGGACGACGGGGCGCTCTGGGTGGTCGACCGCAACGACGACGACGAGCTGGGCACCATCAACACCCTGCTCCTGACCGCCCTCGACGGGGTGGTCCTCGATCAGGTGGAGCTACCGGCGGGCTTTCGGCTCGACGGTGCCACCAATCGGGGCGTGATCGTGATCGATCCTGCCAGCAGTGAGCGAATCGTGATCGGCCCCGGCGGCTTCCGGGCGCCTCTGCTGGCGACGACCACGGTCGCCAACGCACAAGTGTCACCCGACGGGGCATGGCTGGTGCGCGCCGAGCCGGGCAGCATCGTCGCCCGCCCGGTCGACACCGCCGCCGATGAAGACTTCACCATCGTGTCGGTCCCGGCCGACCCGACGGTCCCGGTCGAGTTCGTGGTCGCCGTCTCGCCACGATGAGCTGACAGGCGTACCGCGAGTCAGAAGACGGCGGGCACCTCGGGGAAGTGACAGGCCACCGGATGGGCGGCGCCACGATCGATCAGCTCGGGTTCTTCGGCCGCGCACTTGTCCTCGGCCTTCCAACAGCGGGTGCGAAACCGGCAACCGGACGGTGGGTCGGCCGGACTCGGGACGTCTCCTTCGAGCAGGATGCGGTCGCCGCGGTGGCGCTTGGTGGGATCGGGTACCGGGACCGCCGACAGCAGCGCACGCGTGTACGGATGCCCCGTGTGGTCGTACACGTGGCTCGCCGTGCCGATCTCGGCGATCTTGCCGAGGTACATGACGGCGACCCGGTCGCAGATGTGGCGGACAACCGACAGGTCGTGGGCAATGAACAGGTACGAGAGCCCGAGCTCCTTCTGGAGGTCGTCGAGCAGGTTCACGACCTGGGCCTGAACCGACACGTCGAGGGCAGACACGGGTTCGTCGGCCACGATCACGCTGGGCTCGAGGGCAAGGGCCCGGGCCACGCCGATGCGCTGGCGCTGTCCACCGGAGAACTGGTGCGGGTACCGGTTGCTGTGATCGGGGTTCAGGCCGACCAGCTCGAGCAGCTCCTGGATGCGGGCCCGACGCTTGGCCTTGGGGACCACGTCGGGGTGGATCTTCCAACCCTCACCGATGATGTCGCCGACGGTCATGCGGGGGTTGAGCGACGCGTAGGGGTCCTGGAAGATCACCTGGATCTCGCGGCGGAGCAGGCGGACGTCCTTGCCGGTCATGGTGAAGATGTTGCGGCCCTTGTACTCGACCACTCCGGAGGTGGCCGTCTCGAGCCGCAGGATGGTGCGAGCGGTCGTGCTCTTGCCGCAGCCCGACTCGCCGACCAGGCCGAGGGTCTCGCCGGGCTGGAGGTCGAAGCTCACGTCGTCGACGGCCTTCACCGTGCCGATCTGGCGCTTGAAGATGATGCCGCGGCTGATGGGGAAGTATTTGACGAGGTTGCGGACACTCAGGATCGGCTCGGAGCTCACGAGTAGAGCTCCGTGGCGAAGTGGCAGGCGCTGTAGCGGATCGGGTCGTCACCGACCGTCAGCAGCGCCGGAACCTCGCTTCGGCACCGGTCCTGGACGTGGGGGCAGCGAGGATGAAACGCGCAACCGGGAGGAATCCGCAACAGGTCGGGTGGGGCACCCTTGATGGGATCGAGGCGGCCGGTGACCTGGTCGGGCCGGGGGATCGACTGCATCAGGCCCTCGGTGTAGGGGTGACGCGGGTTGGCGAAGAGCTCGTTGATCGGCGCCTTCTCGACCTCACGGCCGGCATACATGACCACGACGCGGTCGGCGACCTCGGCGACCACGCCGAGGTCATGGGTGATGAGGATGAGGCCCATGCCGGTGTCGGCTTGGAGCTCGGCCAGCAGATCCATGATCTGGGCCTGCACGGTGACATCGAGGGCGGTGGTCGGCTCGTCGGCGATCAAGACGTCGGGGTCGAGGGCGATGGCCATGGCGATCATGATGCGCTGGCGCATGCCGCCCGACAGCTCGTGGGGAAAGGCGTGCACTCGATCGCGAGCACCGGGGATCTTCACCCGCTCCATGAGCTCGATCGCCTTGGCCGTCGCCTTCTTCTTGCTCATGCCCTTGTGCTGTCGGAACATCTCACCGAGCTGCCAACCCACGTTGAACACGGGGTTGAGGGCCGTGAGCGCGTCCTGGAACACCATGGCGATCTCGTTGCCCCGGATGCGCTGCCGGTCGCCGTCGGACAAGGTGAGCAGATCGGTGCCCCGGTACAGGAGCTGGCCCTTGGGAATGGAGCCGGGCGGCTCGTCGATGATGCCCATCACGGCTTGGGCGCTCACGCTCTTGCCGCTGCCGGACTCGCCGAGGATCGCCAGGGTCTCGCCGCCGCTGACCCTGTAGTTGAGGCCGTTCACCGCTCGAACGACGCCGGCGTCGGTGCGGAACTCGACGTGCAGATCGATGACCTCGAGCAGGGGCTCGCCCGCCGTCGTCTCGGGCTCGGGGCGAGCTTCGGTGGCGGTCATCGGAGTTTCGGATCGAGTGCGTCGCGGAGAACGTCACCGAGCAGGATGAAGGCGAACACCGTGATGCTGAGCACCGCCCCGGGGAACAACAACAGGTGGGGGAAGGTACGGATTCGATCGTCGGCTCCGGCGATCATCAGCCCCCACGAGATCGACGGGAGTCGGAGCCCGACACCGAGGAACGAGAACGTGGCCTCGGCGGCGATGATCACGCCGACGGTGATGGTGGCGTACACGATCACGGGCGTGATGGCGTTGGGCAGGATGTGCCGGGTGATGATGCGGAAGTTCGAGGCGCCGAGCGCTCTCGCGGCGTCGACGAAGTCGGCCTCTTTCACCGCGAGCACCGAGGAACGAACGAGCCGCAACATCGTGGTCCAGGCGAAGACCGCCAGCACGACCGAGACCGTGATGACGTTTCGATCGAAGCGATCCTCGAGCACGGTGAGCAGCACGATGCCGCCGAGCACGGTGGGGATGGCGAACCAGATGTCGGTGATGCGCCCGATGATCGTGTCGGAGACGCCGCCGTAGAAGCCGGCGATCGACCCACCGACGATGGCGACGATCGTGGCGATGAACGTCACCAGCAGGCCGACCGAGATCGAGACCCGAGCGCCGTACACGGTGCGGGCGTAGTAGTCACAACCCTGGAGGTCGGTGCCGAACCAGTGCTCGGAGCTCGGGGTGAGCAGAGAGTCACGAAGGCTGCACGCCCGAGGGTCCTTGCTGGTGAACAAACCGGGAAACAAGGCGGCGATCACGAGCACGGCGATGATGCCGATGCAGACCCAGAACAACGGACGCCGCCGGACCTGGATCCACGCGTCGGACCACAGTGAAGCATTGCGTTGTTGGTCGTCCTCGTGATGAACACCGGATCCGAGACCAGCGGTAGCGGCCTGGATGATCGCGGCTTCCTCCGGCTCGATGGTTTCAGTCATAGCGAATCCTGGGGTCGAGGACGGCGTAGAGGAGGTCGACCAGCAGGTTGGTGAGCATGTAGACGATCACGAGGAACGTGGTGACGCCCACGACGACGGTTCCCTCCTGCCGGACGATCGAGTCGAAGACCAGGCCTCCGAGGCCAGGAATGTTGAACACCGCCTCGGTTACGATGGCACCCCCGAGGAGCGCACCGAGATCGACACCGAGGTAGGTGACGACGGGGATCATCGAGTTGCGAAGGGTGTGGACACCGACGACGCGTCGGCGGTTCAGTCCCTTCGCCGTCGCGGTGCGTACGTAATCGGCTCGCAGGTTCTCGGCCAGGCTGGCGCGCGTCAGACGGGCCACGTAGGCCAGTGACACCGAACCCAACACGATGGCGGGGAGCAGATATGAACGCCACCCCTGCTGGATACCGGCCACGGGGAACCACCCGAGCTCGAGACCCAGGTAGATCTGAGCCATGTAGCCCAGGACGAAGATGGGTATGGATATGACGGTGAGCGTGGTGACCAGGACGAGATTGTCGGCGAATCCTTTCTGGCGGAGGCCGGCCAGCACCCCGGCGCTGAGGCCGAGGATGATCTCGAACCCGAAGGCCAAGATCGCGAGTTTCGCGGTGCGCGGAATCCGGTCCTTCATGATCTCGTTGACGTCACGACCCCGGAAGTCGGTGCCCAAGTCGCCTTGGAGCACGCCGCCGATGTACTTGACGTACTGAACCACGAGCGGATCGTCGAGGTTGTACTCCTCGCGGAGGGCATTGCGCACGCTCTCGCTCTGTGGACGCTCGCCGGCGAGGGCGCGGATCGGGTCGCCGGGCAGGGCGAACACCATGGCGAAGATCAGAAACGTCGCGCCGAAGAAGACGGGAATGAACTGCAACGTTCGGCGAATCATGTATCGACCCAAAGACCGTCTCCCCTCGGCGTCTTGGTGGGTTGCAGGAACATAGCGCTGAAATGGACCGCAGCGCACATTCGGCGAAAACGCAACGGGCGGGGAGTGGCTACTGCCACTCCCCGCCCGTCGTCACATCAGCGACGTGAAGCGGATTACTCCTCTTCGGAGGGCGGGTTCATTGCGTCCCAACCCTGGATGATGCCCATGAAGCCGTTGTTGGCGGCCGCGTTGGCTGCCGTTGCGGTGTAGTTCCATGAGTCGACGAATGACTGGGCGGTGACCGCCTCGCCGTCGTGGAACGTCCAGCCGTCGGCCACGGTGATGGTCCACGTCACGCCACCGTCGTCGGTGGTGATGTCGGAGGCCACCACGTTGCGGGGCTCGCTCGTCTGATGGTCGTACTCGACCAGCTGGCTGAACACGATCTCGAGAACCTCGATGCCTTCGGACTCGTTCGAGGCCGGGGGTGAGAGGTGCTCGGGCTCGCCGATGGCGCCGACGATGTCGCCGCCGGTCATCTCGACCCAGTTCATGTTCGAGAAGGCGTCCTGGAACACGCCGTCGACGTTCTCGCTCCAGGCGTACTGGTTGAGGCCGAAGTAGATCGGCAGGATGCCGACGTCTTCACAGAGCGTGGTCTCGGCCGCCTGGTAGAACGGAATGGCGTCGTTCAGGTCACCCGAAGCCGCGAAGGCGGCCTTGCCGTCGGCCAGAGCCTGGTCGAAGTCGGGGTTGTTGTAGAACGAGCTGTTCGACGACACCGGCGGGGCCGAGTACGAGGCGTACAGCGGCTCGAGGAAGTTGAGCGGCGACAGGTAGTCGGCGCCCCAACCGAGGCGGAACGGACCGGTCACACCCTGGCTGTCGAGCAGCGGCAGGTACTCGCTGAACTCGAGGTTCTCGAACTGGATGTTCTCGATCCCGAGCACTTCACGCCACTGATTGGTGACCGCTTCCGCGATCTGGGCATGGGTCTCGCTGGTGTTGAACCAGACGATGATCGGCTCGTCGCCGAGCGCATCGAGGCCGCCATAGGCCTCGAAGGCGGCCTGAGCGGCGGCAGCGTCGAAGGTCCAGTTCGCACAGGCGACGTCCTGGGCGCCGGCCAGCGAAGGCGGAACGGCACTGGCGGCG
Organism: uncultured Acidimicrobiales bacterium; assembly: GCA_963700995.1. Classification (GTDB taxonomy): domain Bacteria; phylum Actinomycetota; class Acidimicrobiia; order Acidimicrobiales; family JAHEJN01; genus JAHEJN01. Next base: position 81,190 of record CAVOZP010000002.1, on the reverse strand, counting down.
GCGATGCGGCTGCCGTCGAACAGGGCGTCGATGATGAGCTGGCGATCGACCGACATCGACAGCGCCTGGCGCAGCTCGAGGGGGTACTGGTCCCACAGGTACGACGGGAAGCCGTAGTAGTAGAACGAGGTGTCGGGCGACTCGGCGTAGCGGTCACCGAATTCGCCGGGAGCGGTGGTGATTGCGTCGGCAGGAATGGTCTCCTGCACGTCGACCACACCGGCCTGGAGGTCGAGATAGCCGGTGGTGCCGACATCTTCGTAGATGTTGAAGGTCACGCTCGACACGCTCGGGGCGACCGGGCCGACGTAGTCGGGGTTCGGCACCACGCGGATCTGGACGTCGTTTTCCCAAACGCCGTCGATCATGAAGGGACCGTTGCCGATGGGCGCCTCTTCGAAGGCGACCGGATCGTCGTAGAACACCGACGGCAGTGGAGCGAAGCCCGTGTAGGACAACCGCAGCGGGAACTCGGGATCGGCCTCGTTGAGCGTGACCTTGAAGGTCATGTCGTCGACGATCTCGAGGCCCGAGAGCTCGGTCGGGAGCTCCGGAGCAGCCTCTTCGGCTGGCTCTTCGGCGGGCTCTTCGGCGGGCTCTTCGGCGGGCTCTTCGGCGGGCTCTTCGGCTGGCTCTTCGGCCGGCTCTTCGGCCGTGACATCGTCGGTCGCCTCTTCGGAATCGCTTCCGCAGGCTGCCGCGATGAGTGCGAAGGCGAACATCATCGCCAACAGTCTCAACAGTTTGGAACGCATGTAATCAAACCCCTCCTTGGTGGGTGTGCACAGCTGACTAACCGTAGTGGACAACGACGCTTCCAGTGGGCCGCCCGGTGAGTGGTTACCGGCGAGGTAGTCAGGCGAATCGACGCTATTCGCTTTCCACTCCGAAAGCAACGACAGCACCATTGCGGCTGTGTTACCAGTTCGTAGCGCAACGGTTCACTGGGTCGAACGGATCACCCCAATCGTCTTCCGGGCGGCCCCGACTGGCGAGCTACTCCCCAATCGGCTGATCCTGTGGCACACTGGGTCGTCTGATCCGCGGCTGACCCGCTCGGCCGAAAAGATCAACTGGCCAGCGCATCGGCTGAGTCGTTACCCCGTGGGCTATGGGCACGACACCTGATGCGCTGGCCAGTTACCAGTACGGAGTGACTGAGCGGGTGGGCAACCGCCGCGTCTTTCCGCCTGTCGAAAGGCCGGAACGAAGAAGGTCAGCCCATGAAGGTGACTGCGCCGGCGACGTCGGCCCAGAGCACGATCGGTGCCAGGAAAGCGATGATGCCAGCGAGCTTCTTCATGAGCGGGTCTCCTGCGACGTAGGTGGTCACCCAGAACTGTGGACGCGCACTGTCTCAGAAGTGTCTCACCACCCCATCCGTCCTGGCAAAACCATGGGTTCACTACCCAGCGAGCGCCTGAATACGCACATATGTGCGGCAGATGCACGTGAGCGCTCGGATCGGCTGTGGCCCATGATGGTTCAGGGTTGTCTCTGAACTGTCTCGGCTCCCGCACCGGCGTGGGCTCAGTCGTGTGCGCCGCGTGTGATCACGTCGATGCCCTCGGCTCGGAGGTCGGCGAGTGTGCGCCGGACAGTGCTGCGGCTCGCCCCCAGAGCTGCAGCGAGGTGGTCGACGGTCGGCGCCGCGCCCTGCCGGGCTGCTTCGTCGGCCAGGCGCACCAGGCGGGCGGCGCGTGCGGTACGGGCGTCGTGGGGATCGTCGCGCTGGGCAACCGTCCAGAGCACCGTCACGTGGTCCTCCGCTCTGAGCGGTCGACCCGATGGAGCGTCGATCGCGGGCAGCTCGACGGTGATCACCTCGGGCTGGAGACCGGCCCATGCGCGCTCGATGGCGGTCAGGACCGGATTGGAGTCGAGGGCCTGCTTGCGGTCGTCGAGCGACAGGTTCCGCATCATGTGCTCGACCCACATCCAGGCCGTCTCGAGCGCCGAGTCGGCATCGGCGAGATCGCCCGCAGCTCGGCTGGCCCGGCTCAGGGACCACCACGCCAAATGTGGAACGTGGGTGAACTCGTCGACCAGCTCGGTTCCGCCACGGGCGGTGGCCCGCGCCTCGTCGAGGTCGCCGCTGGCCGCCTCGGCATCGGCGAGGACGGCATACAGCATCGGTAGGAACGAACGCGCGTCGATCTCGATACCGACGCCGACGGCCTCGCGCCCGTCGGCGCAGGCCTGATTCGGGTGTCGTTGATCGATGGCGAGGCGCGCCCGTGCCGCCAAGACCTGGAGCCGGGCAAAGCGAAGATCATCGACGGCGGTGTTGCCGAGCGCATCGCGATACATGGCCTCGGCGGTGGTGAAGTCTCCGGCGGCGTGGGCCAGACGACCGGCGATCAGCTGGGTGTGCCCGAGCTGGCCGAGATTGCCCATTTCGGCGTGAGCCGCCATGGCCGATCGACACAGCTCCTCGGCGACGGGATCGATGCTGAAGAGCATCTGTCGGAGGTCGGCGACGTTGCCGCCGACGAAGGCCTCGCCCCGTCGATTCCCGATCTCGGCGAAGATCTGGGCCGCCTCGGTGTATTCGTCGAGCGCGGTGCCGGGATCGTTGTGCTGGAGCAGGGCAGCCCGATTCACCAGATTGCGGCCGATCGCGAAGCGATGGCCGAGTCGTCGTGACCGCTCGAGGGCCTGACCAAAGGCCACGAGGGCGTCTCGTTGTCGTCCGCTCTCTGCCGCCGAGATCCCCGCCATGCCCATGGCTTCCACCTCGGCCAGTGGATCGTTGGCTGCGGTGGCCGCGACCCGCACCTTTGCCCACGCGGCATTGGCAGCCTCGTGGTGCTGCATCATCTGCAAGGCCCGGGCTCGGGCACCGAGCGTGGCGAGGCGCGTGGGCGCGTCGAGGATCGCAACGTCGAGGCCGTCGAGAAGGGGTGATGGCCGCCGACGGGGATCCGGCGTCGAGGAGGACGTGGGCCTTGACGACCTTGGCCGATCGCACAACAGCGTGCTCGTCGGCCTCGCCGGCCCATCGGATCAGCTCGTCGACCGATCTGGTTGCGTCGTCGAGCCGTCCCTGTCCCGCCAGGAAGGCGATTCGGCGACGGTGCGCGGTCGCCCGTTGATCGGGCCCATGCGCCGCCCCCTCCAGTCGCTCGATGGTCTCGCGTCGCGCTTCGACGGCACCGACCACGTCGAGTGCGGTCTCGAACGCGAGATGGAACGCGAAGACCGCGTCGGGGTCACCAAGACGGTCGGGCCAGTGCAATCGTTGCGCACTCGTGTAGTGACTGACCGCCTGGAGGTAGGCCGCCGCTCCGGCGGCGACCTCCGCCGCCGCCGCATAGTGGCCGGCGGCGCGTTCGAGCAGGCCGCCTGCCTCGGCGTGCCAGGCGAGCTCCGCCTCGGCGACGTGCTCGAGCTGGGTCACGGCGCCGTGCATGGCCGCCCGTTGGTCGGCCTCGATGCTGTCGTACACCACGCGCTGGATCTGCGCGTGGGGCACCGTGAATTCGTCGCCGCTCTCGATGACCAGCGTCCGGCGGAGAAGGTCCTCGAGATCGGCCGACAGCGCACCGATGCTGGCGTGCTGTGACAGGCGGAGTATCTCGCCGACTTCTGCCGGCCGATCGAGCACCGCCACTGCTTCGAGCGCTGACCGGGCGCCGTCGGAGATCAGCGCCACTCGACTGGCGATCACGCTCTGGACGCTGTCGGCGATGGTGGCCCCGATCGGTCGGCGTGCTCGGCGTGGGCGCGCAGCGTCTCGAGTGCGAAGAGCGGGTTGCCACCCGTCTCCCGCTGGATCTCGTCGAGCCGTTCGGCTCCGATCTCGATCCCGGCGTTGAACGCCAGTGCGCCGAGCGCCGAGCGGTCGAGCGGCAGGAGCCGGATCTGTCGGCGCACCACCGGTTCGAGATCGATGAGTGTCTGCCAGACGTCCGGTCGTTCACGTGACTCGCCGGGCCGATACCCGATGGCCACCACCAGTTCACGCCGAGGACTGGCGAGGCCGAGCCCCCGCACCACCGCCAGGGTCTCGGCGTCGGCCTCGTGGAGGTCTTCGACAACGACGAGCAAGGGCCGGATGGCGGCTGCGGCCACCAGGGCCTGAACGAGTGCCTCGGTACGCCGTCTCTGGCTCTCTGCGGGTGCAAGGGCTTCGGGCACACCGAGGTCGGGAAGCCATTCGGAGATACGGGGCACGAGGGCGGCAAGCTCCTGGAGCCAAATCGGCTCGATCGTGTCGGCGATCTGGAACACGCGTAGCCGGGGAAGAGCCGTTTCGATGGCGGGGAGCACAGCGGCGAACGGTGCTCCGATACCCCGACCGGTGATCGTGGCGACGTCGAACCCTCGCCATCTGGCACCTTCGCCGAGGTCGCGCAAAAGGTGTGACTTGCCGATTCCGGGGTTGCCCTCCACGAGTGCGACGCCGCCGCTTCCGGCCAGCGCCTCATCGAGCGTCCGACGCAGCAGAGAGCGTTCGCGGTCGCGTCCGACGACGGGCCAGGGCTCGGCGGCCCCTGCGGTCTCGGCGTCGGCGACTGGTTGCTCGGCCGGGGCGGCGTCGCCCTGGTCGAGCAGACGATCGAGCAGGGCGCGGGTCTCGGGGTCGGGTAGGGAACCGAGCTCGCGGTCGAGCAGCGACTGGAGGCGGTCGTAGTGCTCGACGGCCTCGGCTGAGCGACCGAGTAGATGCAGGAGCCGCATCACCTCCCGATGCGGCTCCTCCGCGAATTCGTTGAGCTCGACCACTCGACGGGCGACGTCGAGCGCCTCGTCGAGATCGGCGCGGGCCTTGTGGGCCTGCACCAGTTCCGACAAGAGGTACGCAAAGCGCTCGCGATAGCGCTCACGCCACGCCACCAACCAGTCGTCGCTGACGCCGTCGCACAGCTCGCCGCTCACCAACGCAGCTGCGTCGCGAAGGGCGAAGTAGTGGTCGTCCTCGGGGTGGCTTCGTACTTGCTCGAGGCACTGATCGAACGCCCAGACGTCGACCCACGTGTCGGAACCGATCACCTCGATGTGCTCGCGTTCGGCCTCCAGGACCTGAGCGCGATCGCCGAGCGTCGAGGTGATCTGCCACAGCGCCTGGCTCAGCCGACGACGGGCCTTCATCTCGGGCATGTCGGGCCAGAACGTGCCGGTTATCAACGATCTCGAGACGCGTCGGGGCCCACCGAGCAGGAGGAAGGCCAAGAGGGACGTGGCGGCGCGCGATGCGAATCGGACGGGTTCGTCGGCGATCTCCACCGACGGATCTCCGAATAGTCGAACGCGGATATCGGCCACGGTTCCCTTCGATCGCCCGGTCGCTGGAGCCGGAGCCGCACCGTTGGGCGGGTGGTGCGTGCCTCCATTCTTGCACCGACGGCCCCGATGGGTCGATTGGCTGGGCTTTTCGGCTCAACCGCCCGAAACGAGCGCCTCTGCTCCCGGGCTCAGTGTCAGCGGCTCGTCTGGGTCGTCGAGCCAGCCATCGGGCAGGGCAACCGGTCGTGGGCCGGCGGTGTGGCCCCGCGGCATGCGAGCGGCCTCGACCGGGAACGGAACCGATGGATCGACGACATCGAGCAGTTCGTGGAGTTCGGCGAGCGATTGCATCTGGTTCAGCGATCGACGGAGCTCGGGCCCGACCGGGTAGCCCTTGAGGTACCAGCCGGTGAATTTGCGGAATTCTCGAACCGCACGGCGTTCGCCGATCCATTCGACGAGCAACGCGAGGTGCTCGCTCATGATGTCGCGAACCTGGCCGAGGGTCGGCGGTGACGGTGCGGGCCGACCCTCGAATGCGGCGGCCAGCTCACCGAAGAGCCACGGTCGGCCCAGGCACCCGCGGCCGATGACCACGCCGTCGCACCCGGTCTGGTCCATCATGGCCAAGGCGTCCGCCGCGTCCCAGATGTCGCCGTTGCCGAGCACCGGGATGCCGACATGGTGCTTCAGGCGGGTGATCGAGCTCCAGTCGGCGGTGCCGGAGTAGAGCTGCTCGGACGTGCGGGCGTGCAGACTCACAGCCGCGCAACCTTGGTCCTCGGCGATCTGCCCGGCGTCGAGGAAGGTCAGATGGTCGTCGTCGATGCCCTTGCGGAACTTGATGGTCACCGGCACCGATCCGGCGGCATCGACGGTGGCAGCGACGATCGAGGCGAGGAGCTTGCGCTTCACCGGAAGGGCCGCGCCACCACCGTGCCGCGTGACCTTCTTGGCCGGACACCCGAAGTTCAGGTCGACGTGATCGACCTGACCGCCGTCGACGAGCCGGCGGGTCGCTTCGGCAATCGACGCCGGTTCGGTGCCGTACAGTTGGATACTGCGCGGCGACTCGTCGGGGGCGAACTCGGTCAGCTTCAACGACAGCGGGTGACCTTCGACGATCGCTCGTGCGGTCACCATCTGTCCGACGTAGAGGCCGGCGCCGAAGCGCCGACACAGCATCCGAAACGGCGCATTGGTCACCCCGGCCATGGGAGCGAGCACCACCGGAGGCCATACCGAGAGCGGGCCGATCTCGACGGCCCGGTGGCCGTGGGGAGACCCGGGCGGAGACGCCGCGGCGGCGGGAGCTGACTCGGCCATCGTCACACCGTGAACGGTAGCGGCGGCGTCGGGCGCTCGATCCCCGCTGCGTCGAGAAGCGCGACCGTCTCCGCGAGCGGCAATCCCACCACGTTGCTGTAGCTGCCGTCGATACGGGTCACCAACGAACCACCGATGCCCTGGATGCCGTATCCGCCGGCCTTGTCGAGCGGTTCGCCCGTCGCCACGTACCAAGCGATCTCGTCGTCGGTGAGGGAACGGATCTCGACGATCGTGGTGACCGTGATCAGCCGGGTCGCCGATGGTGCAACCACTGCGACTCCAGTGGCGACATCGTGAACGCGGCCCGACAACTTCCGCAGCATTGCGGTGGCCACCGCTGGTGAGGTCGGCTTCCCGAGGATCTCGTCATCGAGCACCACGACCGTGTCGGCGGCCAGGATCACCCGAGATCGATCGTCGAGCAGGCGACGGGCCGCCTCCGCCTTGGCGCGAGCCAGTCGATCGACCAAGGCGCCCGGGGTCTCACCGGCCGTTGGCGTTTCGTCGGTCTCGGGCGCCACCGAATGGAAGTCGTAGCCGACCTGGGCCAGGAGCTCCCGTCGTCGAGGCGACGCCGAAGCGAGCACCAGGCGAGAGGGGGCCGATTCGGTGCCGCTCATCCGAAGCGGTCGACGAGGATGATCACCGATGGCAACAGATTGAAGAAGGCGTGGCCCACGATCGCGGTACCCAGGCGCCGGGTCGCCCAGTAGAGGAAGCCGAGAACGGCTCCGGCCACCGCCGTGACCACGAAGATCACGAGATTGGCCGTGGTGGTGATGTCGGGGCTGAGGTGGGCGCTGGCAAAGAGGAGTGAGGCCACGGCGATGGCCCACGATGGTCCGAGGCGGGTCTCGAGCGCCGACTGCAGAAAGCCGCGGAAGAAGATCTCCTCGAAGAGCGGAGCGGCGAGGACAGCAGCCGCTACCGCGAGGATGACGGCGAGGTCACTCGTCTCGAACGCGTCGAACTGGCCCGACGAGATGTCGTCATCGGTGTTCTGTCGAGCGGCCAGAACGAGGATCGCTCCGGCGATGCCCAGGGCTCTGGCTGATATCGACGCCGCCAGGCCGGCGCCGACGTCGGCCCAACGGAAGCGCAGACCGAGATCGCGAACGAGATTGCCGGTGCCGTAGCGCCGGGCAACCAGCCAGACGACGAAGGTGGTGGTGCCGTAGAGGCCGACCACTCCCGCGCCGAGCGACCCGACGGGCGAGTCGACGAAGTAGCTGCCGACACCGGCCACGCCGATGCCGAGGAGTGCGCCGACGAGGGCCCACCAGACCGCCCTCGTCGGCAGACGGGCGAGGGCAGGGAGCGTGCGGATCTCGGGCAGCGGATGTTCGATCGAGGTGGACCCAGCGCTCACCCAGGCGGTCCATGCTCCTCGCTCGAACCAGCGGAGCCGGCCGGAGCCGGCCGGATCGGGATACCAGCCGTCGGCGGGAATCGCCGGTGCCGACGGGGGAAAGGCCGGTGTGGGGACGGTCACGGCCCACCTCGGCCGATGATCGCCGACGCGAAGGTTTCGGGATCGACATTCGACGCGACGATGCCGAGCAGCACACCGGCGCCGAGGGCAACGAACGACGCGACGATGGCGCGCGGCGCCCACGGGTCGCCGCGCCGTTGTCCGGCGAAGGCGAAACCGAGGGCCACAGCGACTGCGGGCGGGAACACCACGGTCAGGGCGGCGAAGGTGAGCGCCGTCGTGGTGAAGCCGCGCCCGGGCCGGCGCACGTCGAACATCTCGCCGTCACGTGGACGACGGGGTGGCGCGCCGGGCGGGGGGAATTCGTCGCTCCTCGGGTCGGGTGGCCGCACCGTTCGCTCAGCCGCAACGGCGGCATGTGCCGACGAGGTCGAGGCGGTGGTGCTCGGCTCGGAATCCTGCCGCGGCGGCCGCCGCATCGAGGGCAGCCTCGAGCAACTGCTCGGCTGGATCGTCGAGCACGAAGTCGGTCACGGCCCCGCAGTCGGCGCAGACGAGATGGTGATGATGCCCGGTGAGGTCCTCGGCGAGCTCGTAGCGGGTGTGGTCGTCGCCGATGACGACGCGACGAACGACGCCTGCTTCCTCGAGGACGGCCAGGTTCCGATACGCGGAGCTCTGGGCGAGATCGGCGTCGAGCTCGAGGATCTCGCGCAGCGTGAGTGGGGCGGTCGTTTCCGCCAGGATGTCCACGAGCGAGCGCCGGGCGGCAGTGGGGCGCTGATCGACGAGGTCGAGCCGCTCAGAGACAATGGTGTCGAGATCGCTGACTTCGGAGCGGGCGCGCCGGTCGGGCTCGTGGGTCGAAGCCATGGTGGCGAGTCTATGAGGACGATCCCTCGCTGCCCGGCAATCCGATCCGGCGAACCGTGTCGAGCGTGTCGGCCGTCGAGGCGGACCGATCGGGTCGATAGCCTCGAACCCTGGCGAACCGCAGGGCGACGCCGCCCGGATACCGCTTCGATCGCTGGACGCCGTCGACCGCGATCTCCACCACTGTGGTCGGCTCGACGTACACCACGTGGCCGTCGTCGCGGATGGAGATCGCGCCGAAGTGCTCGGTCTGCCAGCGCAGGGTCTCGTCGGTGAGCCCCTTGAACGTCTTCCCCACCATCACGAGCTCGTCACCGTTGCGGGCACCGAGGTGCAGATTCGACAACCACCCGCGTCGACGTCCGTGACCCACTCGATGGCCAGGACCACGAGGTCGAGGGTGTGCACCGGCTTCACCTTCAGCCAAGTCTTTCCCCGTCGTCCGGCGGTGTAGTGCGACGACCGATCCTTGACCATCACACCCTCGTGTCCGGTCGCCAGCGCATCCGAGGCGAACTCGGCGGCGACAACGGCGTCGGCGGTGACCAGCCGAGGCACGGCCCGCTCGCCCACGAGGCCATCGAGCGCCTCCTGACGAACCCTGAGCGTTTCATCGATGAGCGACACGCCGTTCAGCGCAAGCACGTCGAAGAAGAACGGCTGCAGGCTGATGCGTCCGCCGATGTCGTCGGCGCCGAAGCGGCTCATGGTGTCCTGGAAGGCTCTCGGTACCGCATCGATGTCGAGACCGAGCACTTCACCGTCGAGCACGAAGGAATCGGCGTCGAAGGAGCCGGCCACCGCGACCACTTCGGGCAGTCGATCGGTGACCTCGTTCAGGTTCCGGGTGAATATGCGGACCTCGTCGCCCGAGCGGTGGACCTGGACACGGGCACCGTCGAGCTTCCACTCGACCGAGGCCTCGGCGAAGGCCGTCACCGCGGCGGCCACGTCCTCTGCGGTCGAGGCGAGCATGGGAAGCACCGGTCGGCAAACCTCGAGCGAAACCGCGTCGAGTCCGTCCGCCCCCTCCGCGGCTGCGATGGCGGCCACCGCACCGATGTCGCCGTTCAGCATCAGCGCCCGGCGCACCGTTGCCCTCGGGACGTCGTTGGCCGCCGCAATGGCGTCGGCGACCAGCGGCTGGAGCGCCCCCTGCCGCATCTCGCCGAGGAGCAGCCGTCGGAGAAAGTCGACCTCGACCGGGGTCGCGCGACCGAGGAGCGACTCGAGGATGACAAGTCGTCGGGCCGTCGATCCACTGCCGGTCGTGGTCGCCAGCGCATCGAGCGCAGCATCGACCTCGGTGACCGCCAGCGAGGGTTTGGCTGCCGATTGGGCAACGACCCGTTCGAGGGTCGCCCAGCCGATACCGATCCGGCCCTGACGCGTGACTCCCGAGAGCCACTGGGCCACCAGCGAGGCATCGGAGGGTGACGCTCCCGAGAGGTCGGCGGCGATACGTGCGATCTTGGCCGACCGCGAAGTCGTAGCGGTCACGTCGGCCGAGATGCGAGCCACTGCTTCGAAACGCACGAGAACCATGCTCGCGCCGCCACGGCGCCGACGTAGAGTGCGTCGATGCGACGCGGCCTCATCGAGGGACTCCTCGCCTACCTCCTCTGGGGTCTGCTGCCCATCTTCTGGAAGCAATTGGGCGAGGTCGACGCGATCGACGTGGTGGCAAACCGGCTCGTCTGGACCTTCGTTCTGCTGATCGGTCTCCAGGTGGTGCGGGGCACGTGGCGCGAGCTCGTCGGCGTCACTCGCGACGGTCGGGTGCGGATCGCGATGCTCGCAACCAGCGTGTTGATCACCCTCAACTGGCTCGTGTACATCTGGGCCGTCGACCAGAACCGGGTGGTCGAGGCCAGCCTCGGCTACTTCATCAACCCACTCGTCGCCGTGTTCCTCGGGGTGGTGGTGCTCGGCGAGCGGTTGCCACGCATCCAGTGGATCGCCATCGCCATCGCCGGCGCGGGCGTGGCGTGGCTCACGATCGACGTCGGTCGACTCCCGTGGATCTCCCTCACGCTCGCCTTCTCGTTCGGGCTCTACGGGCTCGTGCGCAAGACCGCAAGGGTCGAGTCGTTCAACGGGCTCACGATCGAGATGGGCTGGTTGTTCGGCCTGGCCCTCGCTTTCGTCGTGATTCGCGGGATCGGTGGAGAACCAGCCGCCGTCGCCGACGATCCGGCGGTCGGTCCGCTGCTCTTGCTGACCGGCGCCGTGACCGCGGCACCGCTTCTGCTGTTCGCGTCCGCCGCCCGCCGCATTCCGTTGGCCACCGTGGGCCTGCTTCAGTACCTCGCGCCCACGCTGCAGCTCATCATCGGCGTATGGGTCTACGGCGAGGCCTTCGACAGCGGCCAGCTCGTCGGCTTCGGTCTCATCTGGATAGCGCTCATCGTGTTCAGCGTCGATGTGGTGCGGCGCCACTTCATCGGTCGGGCCCTGACCCCCGTCCTGCAACCAGCCGGCTGAATCGAAAGGGTGAACGCCATGGTGATCGACTGGCCGGCGCTGGAGGAGGCGGGGGTGTATGACCCCGCCTCGCCGTTGGCCCACGAGCGACGCGAGCTGATCGAGTACTTCGACGAGATCGGGGCGTCGACCGAGTCGATCGTTGGCGCCCACGAGTCCGGCCAGCTCCTGAGCGTGGCCAGTCATTTTCTGTCCACTCCGGCCGAAGCCTTCACCATCGACGAGCTCGCGGCGAAAGCATCGTTTCCCGTCGGCGTGGTCGAGGACCTCTATGCGGTGTTGGGCGTGCCGATCCTCGATCGCGCCGAGGCACTCTTCATCCAGGCCGACGTCGACTTCCTCGCCCAGATCGCCCACGGTCCGGCATCGATCTTCGAGGTGAGCGAGCTGGCGGAGATGCTCCGCGTGTTCGGCAGCGTCACTGGCCCGGATGTCCGACGTCGCGGTCAGCACCTTCATGTCAGGGGTCGAGCGACGGTTGACCGAAACGGGAGCGACCGAGCTCGAGCTGGCCCAGACCGGGGTGGCCGCCAACGAGCAGGCCCTGCGCATCCCCGAAGTCCTGGGCGCGGTCCTCCGCCACCATTTCCGCGCATCGATCAAACGGCTCACCGATGCGTCGATCGCGGCCGGCGGCGTCGGGTTCCGCGTGGCCATCGGGTTCATCGATGTCGTGGGCTTCACGACGCTGTCGGCCACGCTCGACGCCGACGAGCTCGGCGAGCTGGTGGCGAAGTTCGAGAACCGCACGAGCGACATCGTCACGCGTTGTGGCGGTCAGGTCATGAAGCATCTCGGCGACGAGGTGATGTTCCTGGCGGTCGATCCCCTCACGGCTTGTCGGATCGCCTGCGAGCTGGTCGACGACTTCGCCCAGCACGGGATCGAACCCCACGGCGGGCTCACCCTCGGCGACGCCGTCACCCGCCGCGGCGACTACTACGGGCCGGCGGTGAACCTCGCCGCTCGACTGGTGCACCATGCGGTCAAGGGTGAGGTGTTGGTCAACCGCGAGCTCGTCGACGCCGTCGGCGACGACCAGGAGTTCGCGTTCGCGCCGGCCGGCCGTCGCACGGTGCGGGGTTTTGCCGAGCCGGTCACCGTGTTCAGCCTCGAGCGCCACACCCGCTGAGCACCCCGACGCAACTCAGCCGAGCGCCTGGGCGACCGCATGGATCACCACCCCTGCGAGCGCGCCGACCACCGTGCCGTTGATGCGGATGTACTGGAGATCGCGACCGACCTGCAGCTCGATGCGACGACTGGTGTCGTCGGCGTCCCACTTGGCGACCGTGGTGGTGATCAGGTCCCTGATCTCGCTGCTCGAGCTCTCCGCGGCGTACCGGGCCAGCCGCCCCGCATACCCGTCGAGTCGGGTCCGCAGCGCCGGGTCGTCCTGCAGCCGGGTGGCGATTCGGACAACGCCGGCCTGAAGACGAATGTGAAGCGACGAGGTGGGATTGGCGGCGGCCGCCCGGAGATCGGACTCCACGTCGGACCACACCTGCTCGAGCCACAGCCGAAGCTCCGGCCGTTCGAGGAGCTCGTCGCGGACGCCGTCGACCCGTTGTTGCAGCGACAGGTCGGTGCGTAGACGCTCCGCGAGATCGGCGAGGCGCACACTGAGGTGGAGCCGGATCTCGTGGGCCGGATCGGCGAGCACATCCTCGATGAAGGAATGGACACCCGAGACGATCTTGGCGAAGACGCGATCGTCGATCGACTCGGGAACCCACCAGGGTGACTCCTCGTGGATCTTGCGACGAAACACGACGCCGTTCTCCACGATCATGCGTTCCAGGCCCACCAGGACCGCATCGAGTGCCGCCTGGTCCTGACCGCTCTCGACGGCGGCGTCGAGAGCGCGGGCCAGGACCGGAGCCGCCGACGTGCGCCGGAGGCGATGATCGATGAAGGACTGCAGCAGTTCCTGGACGGCGTCGTCGTCGAGCAGCTCGGTGAGGGCAACGAGACCGTCGGCGACACGCCGCGCAACCAGCGCGGCGTTGTCGTCGTCGGCGAGCCACGATGCGACCCGGTCGCCGAGGTGCATTCCTGCGACCCGCTCGGCGACCACGTCGCTGTGGAGGAAGTTGTCGTCGACGAAGGCGCCCAAGCTCGCTCCGATCTGATCCTTGCGGGTCGGAATGATGGCGGTGTGGGGGATGCGCAGACCGAGCGGGTGACGAAACAGAGCGGTGACGGCGAACCAGTCGGCCAGACCGCCCACCATGGCGGCCTCGGCCGCCGTCTGCACGTACCCCCGCCAGCCGTCGTCGCCCAGCCACTGGAACAGCACGAACACTGCGGTGGCCGCCACCAGGAATCCCGTGGCGACGAGCTTCATCCGCCGGAGCTCGCTCTGGCGCTTCACGTCTTCGCCGACGAGGACCGCAGTCATGTGGTCGCCGTCTCGGCGCTTGCTCGGATGGCGTCGGCGCGTCGGTCGAGCTCGGCCACGACCGACCGAAGGTGTTGGTCGAGCGGTGCGGTGTCGACCTCGGGCCCGATGACCGCCGACACCGAGAACAGGGTTCCGCCTCCGGCCGCATCGACGATCGCAACGGTGGTCTCGTGCAGGTCGACCGTGACGTCGGGGTCGCTCGTCACCAGTCGCCACGGGGGTTCCTGGCTGAGGATCTCGGCGCCGTCGCCGAAACCGGCGAGGGCGGCGTCGAAGATGACACTACGGGCCGCGCCGGTCGTGCGTTCGACCGAGGCGGAGCGGTAGATGGGCTTGGCCATTCCGAGTGACGCTAGCGTTGCGGGCCATGGCTGCTGTGACCGACGACAAGGCGATGGCGATCGCCGAGTCGCGTCGTTCGCTGTGGTTCTGGCGATTCGTGCGTCGGCTCCTGCGCATGACGCTGCATCCGTTCCTTCACCTGGAGGCTCGCGGTGTCGAACACCTGAACCGGCCCGGACCACTGCTCATCGCGCCCGTGCACCGGTCGAATATCGACGCCCCGCTGTTGGGAGCACTCGGTGATCGTCGCATTCGTTGCCTGGCGAAGCGGTCGCTGTTCACCAACGGCGTCTTCGGCTGGATCATCTCGGCGCTCGGCGCCTTTCCCGTCGATCGCGGAACCGCCGATCGCGACTCGTTGGCCAGCGCCCAGCGTGTCCTGGAGAACGGCCACGCACTGCTCGTGTTCCCCGAAGGCACTCGCCAGGTGGGCTATCAGGTGACCGAGCTGTTCGAGGGCGTTGTGTTCCTCGCCGCCCGCACGGGTGCGCCCATCGTGCCGGTCGGTATCGCCGGCACCGGCGAGGCTCTCGCGTCGGGGTCCAAGCTCCCGAAGCGCACCACTGTGCGCGTTGTGGCCGGCGAGCCCATGGAGCTCGAAACCAATGGCGGTCGGATGAAACGATCGGCGCGCCGGGAGGCGACCCTCGAGCTCCGGCGGCGGCTCCAAGCCGTTCTCGACGAAGCGGCTGCCGCGGCGAAGTAGTCTCCGGCGGTGGGCACCGACCGCATCCTCAGCTCCAAGCTCTCGGAGTTCGGCGAGACGATCTTCGCCGAGATGTCGGCTCTCGCCACCCGCACCGGTGCGGTGAACTTGGGCCAGGGCTTCCCCGACACCGATGGTCCGGCCGTGGTCGCCGAAGCAGCCATCGACGCCATTCGGGCCGGTCACAACCAGTACCCGCCCGGCCCGGGGATTGCGTCGCTACGCCAGGCGGTGGCCCGCCACCAGCACCGCTTCTACGGCATCGACGTCGATCCCGACACCGAGGTGCTGATCACCGCCGGCGCCACCGAGGCCCTCACCGCCGCCATGCTCTCGCTGTGCGACGACGGTGACGAGGTCGTGACCTTCGAGCCCTGGTACGACAGCTACGGAGCAGCCATCGCCATGGCCGGTGCAACCCGCAGGGTCGTCACACTCCGACCGCCCCACTACCGCTTCGAACCCGAGGAGCTGCGGGCCGCGATCGGCCCACGTACCCGTTTGATCCTGCTCAACACACCCCACAACCCCACGGGCAAGGTGTTCTCCGCCGACGAGCTGGCACTCATCGCCGAGCTGTGCGTCGAACACGACCTGTTCGCCGTGACCGACGAGGTCTATGAGCATCTCGTGTTCGACGGCGAGCATCGACCGCTGTGCACCTTCGCCGGCATGGCCGACCGCACCGTGACCATCTCGTCGGCCGGCAAGACCTTCTCGTTCACCGGCTGGAAGATCGGCTGGGCCTGCGCGCCGGCTCCATTGCTCCAGGCAGTGCGCACCGCCAAGCAGTACCTCACCTACGTGAACGGGGCTCCGTTCCAGCCGGCGATCGCGGTCGGCCTCGATCTCGGCGACGACTACTACGACATGTTCCGGGCAACCCTGCAACAGAAGCGGGATCGGCTGGCCGACGGGCTGGAGTCGGTGGGCTTCGACGTGTTCCGCCCCGCCGGCACCTATTTCATCACCACCGACATACGTCGGTTCGGGACCGACGACGGTCGGGCGTTCTGTCTCGCCTTGCCCGAACGCTGCGGTGTCGTGGCGGTGCCCAACGTCGTGTTCTACGACAACAAGCACGAGGGCCGTCACCTGGTGCGTTTCGCGTTCTGCAAACAGGACTCGGTGCTCGACGAGGCAATCGACCGCCTGGGTGCCCTACGCGGTGCGGGAGCGGCGTGAGACTGGCAGCCATTCAACACGACATCGAATGGGAGAGCCCGGCCGCGAACCTGGCTCGCCTCAGCTCGCTGGTCGATGCCGCCGCCGACGAGGGTGCCCAGATGGTCGTGCTCACCGAGATGTTCTCCACCGGGTTCTCCATGGCCCCTGAGCGCACAGCCGAGGCTCACGACGGACCGAGCGTGGCCTTTCTGGTCGACCGGGCGGCCGCAACCGGTGCGTGGGTGGCTGCCTCGATTCCGTTGAACATGCCCGGCGTCGACCGGCCGCAGAATGTCCTCACCCTCGCCGGGCCGGGCGGCGAGCTGCATCGGTACGCGAAGATCCACCCGTTCAGCTACTCGGGCGAGGACAACCACTACCGAGCGGGCGAGTCGTTCCTCACCGTCGAGGTCCACGGTGTCCGCTGCACCTTCTTCGTGTGTTACGACCTGCGCTTTGCCGACGAGTTCTGGGCCACCGCCGCCACGACCGACTGCTACATCGTCCCCGCGAACTGGCCGGCAGCGCGGCGCGCTCACTGGATGACCTTGCTGTGTGCGCGCAGCATCGAGAATCAGGCCTATGTCGTCGGGGTGAACCGAGTGGGGGAGGGCGACGGCCTCGCCTATGCCGGTGACAGCCGCATCTTCACGCCGCTCGGCGAGGTGCTCGCCTCCGCCGAGGACCGTGAAGTGTCCCTCTTCGCCGACATCGATCCCGCCGTGGTGGCCGACACCAGAGCGCGGTTCCCGTTCATGGCCGACCGTCGGGCACACTGATCGCCGTGAGAGCTCTCGTCTTCGAACGTTCCGAACTGCGCTACGTGGCAGCCGCCGTGGCCGGTCGGGTCGCGCCGGGTTCAGCCGCGCAGCTCGGCCCACTGCGGCTGCGCGACATCGATGCACCCGAACTGCCCGGCGACGACTGGCAGGTCGTGTACCCCCGTCTCACCGGAATCTGTGGGAGCGACCTGGCCACCGTCGAGGGCACGTCGTCCCGATACTTCGAGTCGCACGTGTCGTTCCCTTTCGTGCCCGGCCACGAAGTCGTCGGCGAGCTGGCCGACGGCTCTCGCGTGGCGCTCGAGCCGGTCCTCGGAGCCGAGGCCCGAGGCGAGGCTCCGCCGTTCGAGGGCGCGGCACCCGGTGACGGCGACGACTACGGCTATCTCCTCGGCGACGTGGTCTCGCCCGGCATTCAGGTGGGCTTCTGTGCCAGTACCGGCGGCGGGTGGGGTACCGAGCTGGTCGCTCATCGCTCACAGCTCCACCCGGTGGGCGACGACCTCGACGACGATGCCGCCGTGATGCTCGAACCGGCGGCCGGCGGCGTCCACGCCGCGCTGAAGGCCCAGGTCGAGCCGGGCGCCACCGTGGTCGTGCTCGGCACCGGAACCATGGGTCTGGTGACCATCGCCGCCCTTGCGCAGCTCACTGACGCCGGAGCGATCATCGCCGGGGCCAAGTACCCGCGTCAGAAAGAGCTTGCAGCCCAGCTCGGGGCAACGACAGTGGTCGACCCATCCGAGCTCAAGCGGGCCGTTCGCCGCCACGTGGGCTGCCGCATGATCGGCGACGATCTGTCGGGCGGCGCCGACGTCACCATCGACGCGGTCGGGTCCAATCCCTCGATCGCCGACGCCATCTCGCTCACCCGCCCGCGCGGTCGGGTCGTCTTGTTGGGGATGCCTGGTGTCACCACCGTCGATCTCACCGGGCTGTGGCATCGCGAGACCGAGCTGGTGGGGGCCTACACGTACGGCACCGAGACCCTGCCCGACGGGTCGCACCGCACCAGCTTCGATCTGGCCTTCGATCTCGTACGCTCCGCCGACCTCGGTCGGCTCGTCTCGGCCCACTACCGCATCGACGACTACCTCGATGCCCTCCGCCATGCCAGTGAGGCCGGACCCCGCGGCGCGGTGAAGGTCGTGTTCGACCTCCGCGACGAGAAGCGCTAGCCGCTCACGAGCTGGCCGACCTCGATCTCGTCGAGGCAGCTCAGCAATGTCGGCAACACCGGGTCGCTCATCTCGTTCAGGGTGAGGCCGGCCTGCCAGCCTTCGGTGAGCGAGATGTCCGAACCCGAGGCCTGGATGCACACCGTCGTGCGCGACGACAAGGTCAGCCCCATGTTGGCCATGTCCTCGGCCACCATGCCGCCGAGACCGAGACAGCCTTCGAAGCCGGTGAGCAGCGCATCGGCCCAGATCCGTTGCGCGCCGGTGAGGTCGGCCCGGCGATCGATGGCAAGGTCGAAGTCGAGCGAGGTCGCCGGGGGGCTGAGCCACACCTGCGAGAGGAGGCCGTCGGAGAGCACCACCTCGGTCACACAGCGAACGTTGTCGTCGCTCAACCGGAAACCCTGTACGTCCAGTGCGTTGATCATGGTCTCGTCGTAGCGGACGAGCGTCGACTCGGAGAGACAGTCGACCAGCGACGAGTTGAACCCGTCGCGGAGCTCGTCACTCCACGGCAGCGGGAAGTCGAACCATGCCTCGACGTCGGCCACCTCGTCGACACCGGCCGCCGTCAGCAACTCGCCGTGTTCGGCGAAGAACACCCCCGCCGTGCACGCGGCCTCGACGCCCGAGAGCACATCGGCGTCCTCGAGCAACCGCGAGACGGGCCCGTGAGCCCGGAGGTGATCGGCCAGGGCCACCGCGATCGGGTCGTTCGTGTCGTCGAGGGCGACGTTGTCGGCGGCGCAGGCCGATCCGACGATGGTCACCACGGCGACGATTGCGACCAAGCGCGACACGAGAGCCGAGTGACCGACCATCACGAGACCCCCACCACAGTGGCGACTTCGTGGGGGGACGCGAGGTCTTGGCCGATGGAGGTCGTGCACGCCGAGGCGAGCACAACAATCGAGAGGACCAGGCACAGAAGCCGTCGTCGGGCCGAGAGCATTACGTCCCCATCGGCGGGGTCGAACCGACTTTTGAGGAGTCGCGGCGGAGGGTGGCCACTAACGTCGGGCGTCGACGCCGACCAGCAGGGGTGAACCAGCATCGTGACAAAGCCACCGACGTTGTACGTCGACCGTCCCCTTCCCGCCGGCTTCGAGGAGCTTTTCCTCGGCCGAGCTCGAGTCGCGGGGCCCGAGCCGAGCGACCTCGCGCGGGCCGACGGTGTCATTGCCGGATCGGCCCGGTGGGGTCAGACCGAGCTCGCCTCGGTGCCGGCCTCGCTGCGGGTGATCTCGCGAGCGGGAATCGGTTATGACACCGTCGATCTCGCCGCCGCCACTGCTGCCGGCGTGGTGGTCTGCAACGCGCCCGAGGCACCGACGGTCTCCACCGCCGAACACGCAATCGCCCTGGTCTTGGCGGCCACCAAGCGGCTCGCCATGAACCAGAAGCGCCTCCGCCTGGCCGACGGCGACTACTTCGCGGCGAACGACGGTATGGAGCTCGACGGCCGGACCCTCGGGCTGGTGGGGTACGGGCGCATCGCCCGTCGGGTGGGGGTGGTCGGGACCGCACTCGGGATGCACGTCATCGCCCATGATCCCTATGTCGGCGATGCCGATGCCGATGTCGAGCTCGTCGCCTTCGCCGACCTACTGGCCCGCGCCGACGTGGTCTCGCTTCACGCACCGCTCACCGCCGACACCCGGCACCTCTTCGATGGGGCGGCCTTCGCGGCGATGCGGCCCGGTTCCGTTCTGGTGAACACCGCGCGGGGCGGCCTGGTCGACCAGGACGCACTGTTGGGTGCGCTCGACAATGGTCCGCTCTTCGCCGCCGGGCTCGATGTGACCGAGCCCGAGCCGCTTCCCACCGATCATCGGCTGCTGGCGCGAGACGATGTGTTCGTGACCCCGCACATCGCGTCGTCGACCGACCGCGGCAAGCGGCGCCTCTATGAGCACGCCATCGACAACGCCATCGCGGTCATCGCCGGCGACCGACCCGCCAACGTGGTGAACCCCGAGGTCTACGACCGCTGAGCGGTCTCGTTCGGGGCCACGAGCGCCGGCTCGGAGAAATACTCGGCCAGCTTGTCGTTGCGGTGGGTCGCGTTCACCTGGCGAACGGTGCCCGAGCGAGACCGCATGACCAGTGACTGGGTGGTTGCGCCCTTCGTCGTCGCGTGGACGCCCCGCAGCAACGGACCGTCGGTGATACCGGTTGCGGCGAAGAAGCAATTGTCTCCGGCCACGAGATCGTCGGTGGTCAGCACCTGCTCGAACGACATGCCGTAGTCGAGCGCCGCCCGGCGCTCGACGTCGTTGCGGGCGAAGAGCCGGCCCTGCATCTCGCCGCCCATCGACTTCAGCGCCGCTGCGGTTATGACGCCCTCGGGTGTGCCGCCGATGCCCATGAGCACGTCGGCCCCGGCCTCGTCCCAACCGGTGGAGATGGCGCCGGCCACGTCGCCGTCGGGGATCAGCCGAATGAGCGCGCCGGCCCGCCGTACATCGGCGATGAGCTCGGCGTGACGGGGCCGGTCGAGAATCACCACCATGAGATTGGCGACCGGCTTCTGCTTGGCCTTGGCGATCGCCGCCAGGTTGTCGGCAACGGGCGCGTCGATGTCGATGACACCGGTGCACGACGGGCCGACCGCGATCTTGTCCATGTACACGCACGGTCCGGGATCGAACATGGTGCCGCGCTCGCTGACCGCGATGACGGCGAGCGCATTGCCTTGGCCGAGTGCGGTGAGGGTGGTGCCGTCGATCGGATCGACGGCCACGTCGCACTCGGGGTTCGAGCCGTCGCCGACCACCTCGCCGTTGAACAGCATCGGGGCCTCGTCCTTCTCGCCCTCGCCGATGACGACGACCCCGTTCATGGAGACAGAGTCGAGCACCCGACGCATGGCATCGACGGCGGCACCGTCGGCACCGATCTTGTCGCCGCGCCCCATCCACTGTGACGCTGCCATGGCGGCGGCCTCGGTGACCCGCACCAACTCCATGGCCAGGTTTCGATCGGGTGTGACGCCAGTCTTCGAGTTCATGACGCGAACCTAGCGGCTCGGGATGCGGTGATCATCGAACCGGCGGCGTGGGACGCGAATTTCGGCCATTTGGGTGCGAAACCGGTCGGACCCGGCGAGGATGGCGCCCGTGACCGTGTGGTGTTTCCAGTGTCGAATCGACTACGTCGACGAGGTGGAAACGTGCGTCGACTGCGCCGGCCCCACGATCGGCCGGTCGCCGTTCGCTCCCGAAGAGGTGGGCGGCGACGACGACGAGCAGCTTTCCTACGAGTTCAACGCCTGGGCCGTCGATGCCCGAGCCCGCCTCGATGCCGAGTTGTGGAACGCCGGCCTGCAACACGCGTGGATGGCGGGGTCACTGATCATCCGCGAGGACGACGAGGAAGCGGTCGATGCTCTGGTCGAGATGGTCGACCAGGAGCTCCGCCCCACCTTCGAACCCGGAGCCACGCTCGTGGAGTATGCCCTCGACGACTACCCCGACGACGCCCACGAGCGGCTGCTGCATCTGATCGATCTCTCGGGGGTCGCCCACCAGATCGAGGCCGAGCATCTGCTTCTGGTGCAAGAACGCGACGAGGCCGAGGTCGACGACCTCTTCGAGCGGCTCGTCGTCGAAGAGCCGGCCCGCCTCGACTTCGGACCGGGCATTCCCGGCGTCGATCCCCTCGAGGTCGTGCACGACGTCTTCGTCTCGGCCGACAAGCTCCGGCGCAACGCCAGCGATGCCAAGGCCAAGTCCGGCTTCGTCACCGCCCGGGCCCAGGCCTACGAGATCAAGCTGCCCTGGGGCTACGACGGCCACTTCTGGCGGAGCGTGCTCGACCGTTGCGACGCCCTCCAGGAGTCGATCGAGACCGACGACCGCGACGAGATCAAGGAACACGCTTCGGCGATCCGCGACTCGCTGCGCACCGTTCTCTGAGGAGGCCCGAGCCCTCACCCATGCTCGCCGAACTCGAGATCTATCACTCCCGTCCCATCGCCCCGACCCGTCGCGTCGCCATCGGCCGCACCGAGCTCCCTGTCGATCCCGCTCCCGGAGCGGGGTCGTTGCTGCTCGGCGCGGTCGTCGCCCGCCACATACAGGCCGTCGATCACGATCTGCTCGCCGACCTCACCCGTCTCACCCACCAGATCGAGCGGGGGTATCGCATCGCCCAGCCGCGTTTGCGGCACCGCTTCCAGGAAGACAGGGTGGGGCTCACCCGGAGTCGGCACCGTGCAGTGGCCGACGGAGGGAGCCTGTCGTTCGTGCACGACGATCATTCGGGGCTCCCGGTGCAGCAGGTGCTCGGCGCGGTCTACGCCGTGGCCGGTTTCGACCTCGAGACCCGGCGCATGGTCATGGCGATTGTCCGCCGGGGAATCCGCTGGGTCGGCGACGCCGACGAGCCCGACGAGATCGCCCGACTGGTTGCCCATCTCCAGGGCAACCGCGACGGGTTCGCCCTCCCCGTCGGCTCCAACGGCGATCCTGTCTCATGGGCCCTCCGGGTTCTGGAGTTCACGAGCAACGGCGAGACCAGCGACCGACCCGAGAGGGACGATGTCACCCGACGCTTCCGCACGCTGATCCGTGATGCCCACCCCGACGTGGGGGGTGCATCGGTGGCGGCCGCCTCGCGGATCCAGGACCTCACCGAAGCCCGGCGAATCCTGTTGTCATGACGGCGCTGCTGCTCACGCCGGGCGCCGGGAGCGACAGGGACCATTCGTCGCTTCTCGCCCTGGAGAACGGTTTGGCGCCCCTTCCCGTCGGCCGATTCGACTTCCCCTACCGCAAGGCCGGGCGCAAGTTTCCCGACCCCGCCCCCAAGCTCATCGCCAGCCTTCGCGACGACGTGGCCGCTTTTGCGGCCGAGAGCGGAGTCGAACCGGCCGATCTGGTGCTCGGGGGCCGGTCGATGGGTGGGCGCATGTGCTCGATGGCGGTCGCCGAAGGACTGCCGGCCAAGGGTCTGGTCCTGATCTGCTACCCCCTCCACCCACCGAACAAGCCCGAGAAGCGCCGGGTCGAGCATCTTCCGGCGATCGACGTGCCCTGCCTGTTCATCTCGGGCACGCGTGACGCCTTCGGCACCCCCGACGAGCTGCTCGCGGCCACCGACACCATTCCCGGCATGGTGACCCACCACTGGGTCGATCGCAGGGGTCACGACCTGAAAGGCGCCGACGACGAGATCGTCGAGGCCACCCGGGCCTGGTTGGCCGACCTCGACTGAGCTATTCCACCAGCCGAAGCTCGTCGACGAACTCGGGCAGCTGTTGCAGACTGTCATCGATTCGCAGGGTGGTGGAGGGCTCGTCACGGTTCGATGCGATGAGGGTGGCCAGCGAGCCGTTCTCCCAGTCGATCTCCGAGGCTGGGCCCCGGAAGATGTCGAGCTGAGTGACCGGCGGTGGCACCGCATCGTCGTTCTCGGCGGGCCGCGGTTCCTGACACACGTCGTAGGAGGCGAGACCCGGGTAGGTGGCGAAGAGGAACGGCGTGAGCCGCTCGGCCAGCACCCACGTGTTCTCGATGTACTCGGCGTCGGTGTAGTCGCCGACGGGCTCGACGTAGACGGCGAAGTGGTCGCCGGTGGGGCTGGCCTCGAAGGTGGGACGGGCGGTGCGGTCGATCAGGCTCCCGTAGGTGAAGCGCAACCCGAGGTCGGCGACCAAGGGGTCGATGAGGGCGGCGATTCCCAGGGCGTCGCCGGGCGGATAGGCGGCGTCGGGTACAACCCCCGCCTCACCGTCGGGCTGGTCGAGGGTGCGGGCGGTGGGAGTCGCGACGGTCGGCTCGGGGTCGGCGGTTGGAGTCGCCACGGTCGGCTCGGTGGCCGTCGGTTCGGGAACCGTCGGCGTGGCCGATTCGACCGGCTGCGGCACGGGGGCGGCGGGGTCGCCGTCGGCGGGTGAGGACGAGCCACACGCGGCGATGAGCAGCGCCAGGGACGTCAGCACCGGGGTGAGGCGGTTCATTGTCGATCTTCGGGGTTGATGTCCTCGAGCTCCATGCCGGCGGTCTCGGGGTAGCGAGTCAATACGAGCACCGCCACGATGACGGGCGCGATGGCGAGCCAAGCGAATGTCGCCCCGAACCCGATGCGGTCGGCGGCGTACCCCGCGTACAGCAGACCGAGAGCACTACCGGCCACGCCCGCCACGGTCAGGAGGCCATTCGACTGGGCCCGGCGCGATGTACCGAACAGCTCGAAGGAATAAACGCCGAGCGCAGGGATGGCGGCGGCGCCGACGATCGTTCCGATGGTGGCCACGAGCCACATTGTCGCACCAGCCGTGTTGTACCGGACCGCGACCGACGCCGCGCCGATCAAGAAGGCGGTCGCGCCGATCACCCGGCGCCCGCGGCAGGTCGGCCAATCGGCCTCCCACCAGGACGCCGATGCCGATGGGGGTGTTCACCGTGAGTTGGAACACGCTCACTCTCGAGTTCGAGAAACCGCGGTCCTCGCGGAGGAAGTCGTTGAGGAAGTTCGAGGCCGGAGCGGCGAAGGCCGAGGCGAAGAACGCAGTGGCGGCCAACAGGACCAGGCGGTTGCGGGCAACGTGGCGGCGACCGCCGGGTAGGGCCGCCTCGAACCGTCGGGTCTCGGGAAGGCTGCGAGCCACCATGGCCACGACGACGACCCCCACGGCCGGTATCAGGAACAAGAGACGCCATGCAGATTCGCCGAGGTCGGCCAGCGGCAGGAACCAGACCACCATGCCGGACCCGAGACCGGCACACAGCGCGAGGATCGACACCACGTAGGCGCGACTGCGGGCGGGGGTCTCCTCGGCGGCGACCACACCGATGAGCAACGCGAGAGCCGTCGACAGACCTCGGGCAAGCGTCTGGCTCGCACCGTAGGCCCACAGCGAGGGCGCAACGGCGGTGGTGATCGCGAACACACTGGCCGCGTAGCCGGAGAACACCAGCATCGGGCGCCGGCCCCGTCGATCGGCCAGGAAGGTGATGGCGACGGCGACCACCACACCAACCCGCGTGATGGCGAGCACGATGCCCTGCGCGTTGTTCGATGCACCGAACTCGTCGGCGGCGGGACTGATCGTCTGGCTGACCAAGCTGCCGAGGTAGCCGGCGAGCACAGCCAACGAGCACAGCAGGGCGATCACCCGCGCGGCACACGCGTCGAGACGGTCGGGGGGTGACCACCACGGCATGGTGGGGCTCGGAGGGCGCCGAAGTGCCGCGTCGCATCGGCCAGGCCAGCAACGGACGCCACAGCGGGATCGCCAGTCGATAGTCGATCGTCTCGACGACGGTGTGGCCACCTGGGCCGGCCGGGCCGATCTCGAGGCGGCGTTCGTAGTGATCGAAGGGGCCTTCGAGCAACCCGAAGGTGTCGTCGACCGCCGGAGTCTCGGCCACGAGGTCGCTTCTCGGCGTCCGGAGAGTGGCGAGCCCGGCGTCATCGACACGGTGGGTCGTACTCAGGTGCGCCACCGGCGGAGCATACTGAGGGCATGGATCGCATCATCGTGCAGGGCGGCGAGCGCCTCGAGGGCGCCATCCCCATCGGTGGGGCCAAGAACTCGGTGCTCAAGCTGATGGCGGCGACCACCCTGGCCGAGGGCGACTATCTGTTCCACAACGTTCCTCGCATCTCCGACGTCGGGTGGATGGCCGAGCTGCTCGAGACGATGGGCATGACCGTCGGCTGGGTGGGCGACCACGATCTGTCCATCAGTCACGGCCCCGACCTGGTACCCGAGGCTCCGTACGAGCTGGTCGAGAAGATGCGGGCATCGATCGTGGTGCTCGGTCCGCTCCTGGCCCGGTACGGCCGTGCCACCGTGGCCATGCCCGGCGGCGACGACTTCGGCTCGCGGCCGATCGACATGCATCTCCAGAGCCTCGAAGACCTCGGTGCGGTGATCGAGGCCGAGCACGGGAACATCGTCGCCTCCACCGACGGCCTGCGCGGTGCGGCGATCCTGCTCGAGTTCCCCAGCGTCGGCGCAACCGAGAACGCGCTGATGGCGGCGGTATTGGCGAAGGGAACCACCACGATCGACAATGCAGCTCGTGAGCCCGAGATCGCCGATCTGGCCGCGTTGTTGAACCGCATGGGCGGCAATGTCGTAGGTGCCGGCACCAGCACCATCACAATCGAAGGTGCCGATGAGCTCGAGGCGGTCGAGCACACTGTCGTCCCCGATCGCATCGAGGCCGCCACCTACCTCGCAGCCGTGGGCATCGCCGGGGGAGAGGTGATCCTCGAAGGTGCTCGGCACGACCACATGGCCATCCTCTGCCAGAAGCTCGGCCAGATGGGCATGCGCATTTCGCCCGACACCAACGGCATCTGGGCCATGTGCCGCGAGCGTCTCACCTCCATCGACATCTCGACCCTGCCCTACCCCGGCCTCGCCACCGACTATCTGCCGCTCTGTGTGGCCATGCTGGCTGCGGCCGACGGTGTGGGCATCGTCACGGAGAACCTCTTCGCGGGACGGTTCAAGTACGTCGACGAACTCGCCCGCATGGGTGCCGACATCCGCACCGAGTCACACCATGCGGTTGTGCGCGGCGTCGACCGATTGTCGGGTGCGCCGGTGCGGTGTCACGACATCCGGGCCGGCGCCGCCCTGCTCGTTGCCGGCCTCGGCGCCGAAGGCGAGACGGTCCTGTCCGATGTCCACCACATCGACCGCGGCTACGACGACATCGTCGCCAAGCTGTCGGCCGTGGGAGCGTCGATCGAACGCCGCGAAGACTGAGCTGGAGCGGGTCTCCTCACGGCCGGCGGGTCAGCGGTTGCCGCGTCCGTGACCGGTCGAGAGTCCGAAGCTGATGCTCTGCAGCGTGTCTTGGACACCTGCGAACCCCTCGTTGGGGACGTACACGTCTTTGCCGAAGTCGACATCGACGTCGTCGGCACTTCCGAAGATGCCGTCGGGTCCGACACCGATCGTGCCGGGAAGATTTCCGCCCTGGTCTTGGATGTTCGCGTCGGGGTTGAACTGATCGGTGTGCCAGTTGGAGAAGAAGTGTCCCGCTTCATGGGCGGTGATGTTGCCGACGGCGACTCCGATGAGATCGATGATCGAAGTCCCCGGGGCGAGTGGGTAGTTGTTGAGGTCGACATCAGGGGCGGGGAAGGGCCCGCTTCCGTTCAGAAGGTCGAGCAGGATGACCGCCGTCTCCTCGCTCTCGAAGTCGCCGACGTCGATCGACTGGGCGATGCCGACTGTTGGGATCTGGAGCTCGGGGATCGTGCCGCCCACGATGAGGCGGCTCACGTAGGGGTCGCCCCAGGGGTCCGCATGGTCGCGGCTGTTGAGGATCTCGATGTCGAACGAGCCCGGCCCGCCGCCCGCGGTCCGGTCGCCGTTCTCGCCTGTGGCCCGCACGTCGGCCGCCAGCGACTCTTCGACGGAGGCGAGGATCGCGTCGATGACTGCGTCTTCATCGGCCGCACTCAGACCCCATCCGGGCAAGAACGAACTGAGCGGCGAGAGCGGGATCTCGAAGCCGAACGGGCCGCCCCCGAAGATTCCGGGATCGATCGAGGCACCGTCGAAGTCGACGAAGATCGTTTGTGTGGCGTTGCCGGTGCGCTCCTTGGCGGGCCCGGAACACTCGAAGGTCAACGTCGTAGGACGCGAAGGCCGCAACCCTGAGGGCGTAGGTACCGTCAGCTTCCACCACGTATGAGGCCGATGCGTTGCCACCGCCCGGGAGCGGGGAGACGGTCGGATGAATGGAGGTGACGTCTTGGGACGACCCGATCAGCAGCCCGCCGGCCTCGTCGAAGAGCTCCATGCGGAGGCCCCCGCCGTCGACGGTCGCTCCGACTATGTCGCCGGCTCGGAGGTCGAAGCTGAAGAAGTCGGAATCGAGTGGGGGGAGCAGCGACAACGTCAGGTCGTAGTCTCCCTCGCTGCCGACGTCGCCGGTCACGCTCGAGCTTGCCGGATCGGTCGGATCGAGCGGCACGAACGCGCCGAAGCCACCAACCGAGACGAAGTAGTCGCCATCGACGGGAACGGTGAAGGTGAGGAAGCTGTCGAGACTGAAGCCGTCGTCGTCGTTCACCGCGATCTCGAACGGCGCGAGCGCCGGGTTCCACACCGCCACGAACGAGTCGAGATCGCCGAAGGGATCCGGCGTGTCGATGTCGACCACGAAGGTCTGACCTGCCGTGAGCCCGGGAAGCCGATAGAAGTCGAAGTCGGGCGGACCGTCGGGGGCGGCCTCGTCACCGATGACACCGCTGCCGCTCGCTGAGTCGGCTGGCAACAGCGGCACGCTAGTTGCGTCACCGAGCGAGCCGTCCGGCTCCGCGATCGGGATCTCGGACGTGGTGCCGACAGTCACCGGGGCTGTGCCGCCAATCGCAGCCGCCGGCTTCGAGCCCGGCGCCGTCCCGAACCCCATGACGAACTCGGCGTCGGCCTGCGTGTTGTTCGTCGAGTCGCCGCTCACTTCTCGCTCGGTGAGGCGAATACCCTGGCGAGGGGCACCTGGGGCTTCTCTGCTGGCCCGGGTCTTGCCGGCCGCGTTGAGAAACAGGTTCCAGCTCGTGACATCGCCTTGTCGTCCGGCCGGGAGATAGGCCAGGTACGGATTCGGTGAGCTCGGTGCCTCGAGGCGCGGCTCATACGCAGCTTTTCGTCGGCCGGTGCCACCCGCCCCGCGCCCGCCGAGGATGAAGCGACCGCGGTCGTGACCCCGGCGAAGAGCACGGCAACGAGCAAGAGGTGGCTCGCGCGCGTCGGCCGCCCAGGTGAGAATTCAGCGTTCCGGTCTTGTGGCGTCGCATGATGCCCTCCTGTCATCGAGAGGACGAAAGCGTCGCTCGCCCCTGGGCTAGGCCAGCGACCCTAACATCGACCGGTGCGGCAGAAACAAAGCCGGGGCGGTAGGTGCCGGTGGTCGCGGCTACGACGACATCGTCGGCCAAGCTGTCGAGCCGTTGGAGCGTCGATCGAACGCGGCGACGACTGACGTCGCCGTCTCATCGCCTTTCGGCGCGGTCCTCGTACAGCTCTCGTGGCCAATAACGCACAGCGGTGATTTCGTCGGCCTCGATCAGCTCGGTTCGGACCCGGTCGTAGTCGTAGCAGTTGAGCTCGTACCGATTGCCCCACGGGTCGCAGAGATCGAACGCCCAACACATGTCGAAATCGATCACGTCGTCGGGCACCAGGGGTCGACCCTGGCCACCGGCGATCTCGCCCGGCAGCGACCGTGTGAACGCAGTGAACGTCTCGGCGTCGACACTGAACGCAACGCCGGTCTCCTGAGTCACCATCGGATGGCCGTCGGTCGCTTCGAACAGCGCGAGCATCGTCTCACCGCCGTCGGCGGAGATCTGAAGGGGGCCGCCCTCGAACCCGGTCGCCCAGAAGTCGTACTTCTCGACCGGTTCGAAGCCCAGGTGCTCCGCATACCAGGCTGCTGCCGCCGCTCTGTCGGGCACCCGGATGTGCACGTGGTCGAGCCTGCCCATGCGAAACCGACGCGCAGCCATGGAGTCAACGCTAGATCACCGCACGCGCTCATCGGAAAGCAGTGTGGTCAGGCTGGGGTGTCGCCGTCGTCGAGGAGGTCCTCCCGGACGACGACCGTGGTCTCGATGGCGATCTCGTCCTCGTCCATCGAGCCGTCGCCATCGACGTCGACTCCGGTGATCGTGGTCGATTCGATGATGTCGGGCACGCCGTCGCCATCGACGTCGTAGGCCGTGGTGGTCGTCTGCTCGATGATGTCGGCGACGCCGTCACCGTCGACATCGACCACGGTCGTGGTCACCTCCTTCATCATGTCGACCACACCATCGCCGTCGACATCGACAAGCTCTGTCTCGCGGGTCTCTTTGATCTCGCCATTGCCAGCATTCTCGTCCATCAAGGGAGTCAACCATGACCGAGGATTGCGGCACAATTCCATCGTTTTGGGGTGTGGCACCGCGTGGCGGCCTACTCGAAGGTGGTGTGGTCGGGGCGGGTGATGGTGTAGGTGCCGGTGGGGTCGCGGTGGATCCGGTAGTGGTGGTTGTGTTTGTGTCGGTTGTGTCTGCCACAGAGTGGCGCCCCGTTGCCGGGGCGGGTTCTGCCTTCGTGTTGGTGTTCGTGGAGGTGGTCGATCTGGCAGTTGGTGGCGGTTGTGTGGCAGCCGGGCCAGATGCAGGTGGGGTTGTTCAGGAGTACGGCGTGGCGGGCGTTGCCGGTGAAGGATCGGGCTCGTCCGAGGTCGATGGTGACGGCTTTGGTGTCGACCAGGACGCGGCGCATGTGGTTCCACATCGAGTTGGCGGCGGCTTCGCAGGGTTCGACCGGGGTGCCGTTGAGGGTGGAGCAGCGGTAGCGGTCGATGTCGAAGTCGGGTGTTTGGCCGGTTTCGAACCATTGCAGGGTCTCGCGGTAGGCGTGGTCGGTCCATACGATGTTGTGCACGACCGGCTTGGCCAGCGTCAGGGTGGAGTTGGCGGCGTCGTGGAAGATCGCCACCAACGCATCGTTGCGCCGTTGGGCGGGGGTGCGGGGGAGGTGCGCGGCGGTGGCGGCGTCGCCGTGTTCGGCGCGGGCTTTGTCCCAGTCGATCTCGTATTCGGCGGTGGTGTAGGCGTCGAGGATCGCGGCCAGCTCGGCGCCGACCAGCGAGCTCATGCTTGCTCGGAGTTCCCAGCCCAGATCGAAGGCGTCTTGGGTGAGGGTGGCGTTGCGGGTGTCGTGGTTGTGCTGGTTGCGGTCGCGGGTGCCGTCGGCGTCGAGGAGCTGTTCCCAGGTGCGCACCACCTGCGCGAAGTCACGAAACGACAGGCCGTCGGCCTGGTCGAGGAACCAACCCTGGGCGTCGGCCATGTGGTCGCGGACCCGCTTGTTCGCGTACACCTTGGCCAACAGGCGGACATGGTCGACCCCCAGCGCACCGGTGGAGTACCGCTGGTCGATCAATGGCAGCGCCGACAGCATGCGGGCGGTCCTGGCCCGAGCCGCAGCCTCGCCCCGCGACAGGCCACCGTGGTGTTCGATCATCGCAGTCGGCGAGTAGTGGCCGTCCTCGCCGTGGAGGCGACCATCGTCGATCGCTGACACCAGCAACGCCTGCACCGCATCGAGCCGGCGCCGCGCCCGCTCACACCGCCGAATCCACACCGCCGCATCCCGGGCATCGCAAGGGATGACACCCGCAGACCTCAGCATGTCCAGACACCCGTCGAGTTGGTCGAACGCCTCACTCGCAACCGGGTCACACACCGCTTCCATACCCCCGACACTACGCACCGGGTGTGACACCAACCCCATCGAAACCGCAGGTCAGGCCCGAATATCGGAGTCAGGACTCCGACTTTGTCTCGGCGTCGGTCTGGTCGTCGGCCGGCCCGGCGGCGAGGCGCTTGGCCCGAACGCTCGCGACACCCAACAGCAACGCGAGCAGCACCAGAGGTATGGCAACGAGCAGCAACTCGTCCCAGCCACCTTGATGAGCCAACACGTGGGTCACCCCGCCACCCTATGGCCGCGACGCCGACTTGACCGTTCGCTCCCGCTACCTTCTTGGGTGTGACCGAGGCGCAACAGACGACGACCTGCTACCGGCATCCCGACCGTACGGCGGGCGTCGTGTGTCAGCGCTGTGATCGCCCGATCTGTGCATGGTGCATGAACCAGGCGTCGGTCGGCTTCCACTGTCCCGAGTGCCTCAAGAGCGGGAAACAGCAGGTGCGAACCGGTGCTGCCGCTTTCGGTGGAGTCGACAGAGGTTTCGTCACCATGGCGATCATCGCCCTCAATGTCGCCGTGTTCGCCATCGGTCTCGGGGGTGGGGGCGGTATCAGCCAGCGAATCTCGGTCACCGCCGACTTCGCCATCTACGGCCCGGCCATCGATCTCGCCGGCGAGTGGTACCGCATCATCACCGGTGCGTTCCTGCACGCCAACCTCGTCCACCTCGGCTTCAACATGTATCTGGTCTGGATCATCGGGCGACAACTCGAAGCTGCGCTGGGGTGGTGGCGGTTCAGCCTGCTCTACTTCGCAACCCTCCTTGCCGGTTCCTTCGGTGTGCTCCTCGTCTCGCCCACAGCGTTCACCGTCGGTGCCTCGGGCGCGGGTTTCGGGCTGTTCGGTGCGCTGGTGATCGCCCAGCGGGCCAACGGGATCGACATCTGGGCCAGCGGCCTCGGGCCGATCCTCTTGTTCAACCTCGTGCTCACCTTCGGTGTGCGCGGCATCAGTATCGGTGGCCACGTCGGCGGCCTGCTCGGTGGTCTCCTGGTCGGCTGGCTGTTCTGGGAATCGCCCAAGGTCGCCGGGAATCGCTGGTTCGGCGACGCTGCGGTGGTGGTGTTCGGGGGGTTGATGTTCCTGGGTTCGTTGTGGGCGGCGACCACCTGGACCAACCCGGTCTTCTGATCCGTCCGGGCTAGGCCGGGCCGGCGGCGTCGACTCGGGCGCCGAGCGCCTTCAGGTTGCGACGCCAGATCAAACCGAGCACCTTCGAGCCGAAGAAGCCACCGATCGCACCGCCCATCCAGAGCGGGAACTTCAGGTCCTCCACCCACGCGAACTCGGTGCGGTTCGCCCCCGCCGGGGTGAGCACGAACCGTCCCGATCCGGTGACCAGCCCCTTGTGGTGGACTCCCATGGAGCGCGCCGGTTCCCACTCGGTGATCTCCATGTGGTCGGTGAGCCGCAGCGGCCCGACCTTGGTGGGCACGGTGAAGGTGGTGCCGACTCCCTGGGTGCTCTCCGAGGTGACGACGATGTCCTCGGCGTCGGCCATCCACTCCTTGTGCGACTCGATGTCGTCGATGAGCTCCCACACCCGTTCGGGCGAGGCGTTCAACATGGTCGAGACGTGGATGTGGGTCATGGGGCACCTCGGTGCTGATAGGTCGAGACGTGGCGGTCGCCGTCGGGGTCGAAGGGCTCGGCCCGCCAGCCACCGGCGCGGCCCACGAGCTCGAGGCTTGCCGACGCTGCGAGCGCGTCGAGTTGCTCGGGCGACGCGTAGCGCAACAGCCACGGGCGCAGCCGTGTTCCGGCTTCGGACAATTCGATGTGTTGGCCCCGCACCGTCTGGGTGTGGGGATCGCGCCACGTGGCGGTGAAGTGCACCCGGTCGACCTCCACCGAGCGCACGTCGAGTCGGCCCTCCGGCGATGGGGGAGGGTCCGACGGGATGAAGGCCTCCACCACGAAGTGGCCGCCGGGGCGGAGGATCTCGGCCACCCGCTGCACGCACCGGCGCTGGGCGGTCTCCGAACTGAGGTTGAAGAACGTGTTGAACGTGACGAACACCACCTCGACGCTCCGATCGGCCACGCCGACGAGCTCGGCCATGTCGCCCTCGACCACCGTGACGGCGGCGGCGCCGCGCTTGGCCCGCAGCACGTCGAGCATGGCGGTGGAGGCGTCGACGCCGACCACAGTGATGCCCTGTTCGGCGAGGGGAAGGGCCACCCGACCCGTGCCGACACCGAGCTCGAGTACCGGTCCGCCGTTGGCCAGGGCGGCAACGAAGTCCACCGTGCCGTCGAGGTCGGAGATCGCGCCGTACCAGTCGTCGTACACGTCGGCGAAGGCATCGCCGTAGGTCGCTGTCGTGTATCCAGCCTCGTCGTGCACGATGGTTCAGCTGCCCCGGGGAAGTGCCGTCGAGTGTTCCCAGTCGGCCAACAGCGTGCGCAGTGCCGTGATCAGAATGAGCGGCACGTCGAGCATGGGATGGTGTCCGGCCTGGGGAAGCTCGATCACGGGGGCGACACGGCCGAGCTTCTCGTACATGAACGCACCGATGTCGGGCGTCACCAGGCCGTACTGCGCCCGAAGCAGCGCAACCCGACACGCAACGTCGCCGAGCAGGTCGACGGCGCCGTTGCTGCGACGGCGGCCGAACACGCGTGGATCGAACTTCCAGGTGACGGCGCCGTCGTCGCCCACCGCGCGAAGCGAGTGGCGGGCGACGTAGTCCATGACGTAGGGCTCGTAGTGGGCCTGCGCGGGCACGGTGCGAAAACGCGAGACCGCAGTGTCGATGTCGGGGTACACCTTCGGATCACTGAAGTCGGTTCCTCGACGGGCGGCCTCCTCCTCGGGATCGAGGTAGCGGACCGGCGAGTCGATCACGATGATGCCGGCGACCCGGTCGGAGTGGCGGGCGCCGGTGGCAATGGAGACGAACCCGCCCATCGAGTGACCGATGATCACCGGTGGGCCGTCGATGCCGGCATCGACGGCCACCGCGAGGACCTCGGTGCACCAGTGGTCGAGCTCGTACTCGTCTCGCCGACCGCTGTCGCCGTGGCCCGACAGGTCGACGGCGACCACTGTGTACTCGTCGTCGCCCATGAGTCGCGGGGCGATGTGAGCCCACCAGTGGGCGTGGGCCGCCCCGCCGTGAACCAGGACCAGGCCGGGTCGACCGGGAGGGCCCCAGCGCAGATAGTGCACGGGCGTACCGGCCACGTCGACGGAGCAATCCTCGTGGGGCGTGGTGATGGCCCGTCGGAACCAGCCGGGTGCTTCCATCCCCCCATCATGGTCCTGGCGCGCACGAGCGGGCCAACGCAGCCTCGCCCCTAACCTTGAGCGGGTGAGCAGCTCGCACGCCTACCTCGATCATGCCGCGACCACCCCGGTCCGCCCCGAGGCCATCGCGGCCATGGTTGCGGCCATGACCGAGACCTACGGGAACCCGTCGGGCGCGCACCGCCTGGCCCGTGATGCGCGCCGGGCCATCGACGACGCACGCGATGTGCTGGCCGAGGGTCTCGGCTGCGGACCCGGCGATGTGGTCTTCACTGCGGGCGGTACCGAGGCCGACAACCTGGCCGTCATGGGTGTGCACGGTCGCCACGGCGGAACCGTGGTGTGCCCGGCCACCGAACATCACGCCGTGCTGCACGCCGTCGAGCATTGCGGCGGGCGCGTTGTGGGTGTCGATGCGTCGGGCCTGGTCGACCTCGAAGCATTGGCCGAAGCCCTCGACGACTCGGTCACCCTCGTCTCGGTGATGCTGGTCAACAACGAAACCGGGGTCATCCAACCGCTCGACCCGGTGGCCGACCTCGTCGCCGAGCTGGCCCCACGAGCCCGGTTGCACACCGACGCAATCCAGGCCTTCTGCTGGCTCGACGTCGCCCGCCTGGCCGAGCGGGCCGATCTGATCTCGGTCAGCGCACACAAGTTCGGCGGTCCGAAGGGCGTAGGCGCGTTGGCGGTGCGACCCGGCGTGTCCCTGGCGGCCCAGTTGATCGGTGGGGGCCAGGAGCGCGACCGTCGCAGTGGAACGCAGAACGTGCCCGGAATCGTGGCCATGGCTGCCGCGGCCAGAGCCTCGGTCGACACCCGAACTGCCACCGTGGCTCGGGTCGGCGCGCTCCGCGATCGCCTCGCCGACGGCCTGGTTGCAGCGGTGGCCGGCATGTCCGAGACGACCGTGGGCCCGGACCGTGATCGATCGCACAAGGTGGCGGGCTCGTGCCACGTGACCGTCGAGGAGGTCGAGACCGAAGCCCTGCTCGTGCTGCTCGAACGCGACGATGTGTTCGCATCGGCCGGATCGTCGTGTGCCAGCGGCGCCCAGGACCCGTCCCACGTGTTGGCGGCCATGGGTGTGCCCCGCCGGGTCGCCCTCGGAGCGGTCCGGTTCTCGCTCGGGTGGGCGAGCACGAATGCCGACGTCGACCACGCCCTGCACGTGGTGCCGGCTGCCTACGACCGTCTGCTGGAGTTCGCCCGATGAAGGTGCTCGTCGCCATGTCGGGCGGGGTCGACTCGTCGGTCGCCGCCGCCCTGCTCTCCGCCGATGGCCACGAAGTGACCGGCGTGACCATGAAGCTCTGGGGCGGGGCCAGCGACACGGGTTGTTGCTCGGTCAGCGACGTCGACGACGCCCGGCGCGTTGCCGATCATCTCGGCATCGAACACCACGTCTTCAACTTCGGTGACGACTTCGAGCGCTTCGTGGTCGACCCCTACGTCGTCGACCACCAGGCGGGGCGTACCCCCAATCCCTGCATCGAGTGCAACCGGCACATCAAGTTCGACCGGCTGCTCGAGCGAGCGGCCGCGCTCGACTTCGCTGCGGTCGCCACCGGCCATCACGCCCGCGTGGTCCGCACCGGCACAGGGGCGCCGCGCCTCGCCCGTGGGGCCGATCGGGCCAAGGACCAGTCCTACGTCTTGCACATGCTGCGCGAGGATCAGCTCGAGTCCCTGCTCCTGCCCATCGGCCACCTCACCAAGGCCGACGTTCGAGCAGTGGCCGAGCAGTACGGTCTGGGCACCGCAGCCAAGCCCGACAGCCAGGATGTGTGCTTCATCACCTCGACCCAGGGGCGGGGGGCGTTCCTCGACGAGCGCATCGAGCTGACACCGGCCGAGGTCGTCGGAACCGACGGGACCCGTCTCGGCGAGGTGCCGGGTGTCCAGCTCGTCACCATCGGCCAGCGCAAGGGTCTCGATGTCGGCGGTCATCCCGAGCCGAGGTATGTGATCGACGTCGACGTACCGGGTGCACGGGTGACGATCGGGTCAGCCGCCGAGCTCCTCACCGACAGCACGTGCCTGTCGGATCTGGCGTGGACGGGTGACGCGATCGACCAGCCGGTGCTGGTGCAGGCCAGCGCCCACGGCGACGTCGCCGAGGGCACGGTCGTGGGCACCGCCCTACGATGGGCCGCGGGTCATCGCCGCATCGCTCCCGGTCAGAGCCTCGTGTTCTACGCAGCGAGCAATGGCGAGCAGGTCGTGGTCGGCGGCGCCACGGCCGATCGGCCAGGAGCCTGATCGGCGTCGCCGCCGTCAGCCCACCGGAATGCGCCGCGACTCGGCCTCCCGCAACACCAAGCCGGGCCGGCTCGGGGTCACGAGCAGCGCGGCAACGCGTTTGCCCGAGTCGAGCGGGTGACCGCGTTGGGGCCGCCGCACGATCGTCATGGGACGCGCGAACGCCAGCTCGAGCGCCAGGCCCGGCGCCATCAGCGTGAGGTCTTCGGCTTCGGTGTCGGCCAGCGCCGGCCCGAAGCGGTCGATGTCGACCCGGCGGAAGAGCTGGGGATCGGCCAGCGACGAGAAGTCGTGGACCACCATGCCGGCCGGCACGAACACGAGCCACCGCTGACCCAGGCCGTGCAGGGCGCGAACGGCGACGACGGCAAGCGGTACGCCGACCATGATGGTGATCGTGCCGGCGACCCAGAGCCGGGCGCCCAACAGCAGCGGTCCGGTGACCGCTCCGGCGACCGCAACCGCCCACGTCAGAGGGATCGGCCCGAGCAGCAGCCGCCCCGGAGGACGCAGCGGCAGTCGGCGTTCGTCGCCGTAGGCCGTGCCGTTCACGAAGGCGGCGCCAATCGGTGCGGTCATCACGATGACCGAGATGGCGCCGGTCACCACGACGGCGAGCAGCTCGGTGGCGAGCTCGGAGTCGGCGGTCACGGCCCACATCGCGGCCGCCAGAGACGCCGGGGCGACGATGCGCACGAAGGTGAGCGAGGTGGTGTGAGGCACGAGCAGAGCGACCAGCCCGATCGCCCAGCCGGTCCACAGGCCCACGGTTGCCGTCGAGCCGAAACCCGATGACCGACCGTCGAGTGCGTCGACGAAGAGCGCGCCGGCCGAGTAGGGCAGCGAGATCCACAGGAGTCGCAGCACCCAGAGCGTGACTCGGTCGGTCATCCGGGCAGACTACCGAGGCTGTCAGCGGGCCCTGCGAGAGTCCTAGAGTCGGCCCCGTGACTTCGAGCACCGACTTCGATCCCGCGGCCCGAATCGCGTCGCTGCGTGACCAGGTGCGCTTCCATCTCGAGCGGTATCACCGAGACGATGCCCCGGTGATCAGCGACGCCGATTACGACGACCTCATCGGCGAGCTGCGCGCCCTGGAGGCCGAACACCCCGAACTGGTCACCCCCGACTCGCCCACCCAGACGGTCGGAGCACCGGTGTCGACGCTGTTCGCCCCGGTCCGACACCGGCACCGCATGCTGTCACTCGACAACGCCTTCAGCGTCGACGATCTCACCGAGTGGGGGGCCCGCCTCGACCGGCGACTCGAGGGCGAGGCGGGCATCGACGCGTACGTCTGCGAGCTGAAGTTCGACGGCCTGGCGGTGTCGATCGTCTACGAGAACGGCGAGCTCGTGCAGGCGGCCACTCGCGGCGACGGGCGCACCGGAGAAGATGTCACCCACAACATCCGCACGATCGGCGAAATACCGGAGGTGCTGGCGCCACCGAAGGGCACGGCGATCCCCGACGTGATCGAGGTGCGCGGCGAGGTCTACCTCCGACTCTCCTCCTTCGAGCAGCTCAACCGAGCCCAGGTCGACGCCGGCAACAACCCGTATGTCAACCCGCGCAATGCAGCGGCGGGTTCACTACGCCAGAAGGACCCGACGGTCACCGCGCAGCGGAATCTGTCGTTCTGGGCCTACCAGCTCGGCGAGCTCGTCGGCGGCCCCGAGCTCGACTCGCATCACGCCACCCTCGACTACCTGCGCCGCCTCGGGCTGCCGGTGAACGAGCACGCACGTCTGGTGACCAACGGCGTCGAGGGCGTCATTGCCTTCGTCGAGGAGTTCGAGGCCCGACGCCATGAGCTCGACTACGAGTTCGACGGCATCGTGGTCAAGGTCGATGCGTTGTCGGTGCAACGCGAGCTCGGCATGACGTCGCGGGCTCCCCGCTGGGCGATCGCCTACAAGCTGCCCCCCGAGGAACGCACGACCAAGCTGCTCGACATCTTCGTGTCGATCGGTGCGGGCGGCTCGGCCACTCCGTTCGCGCACCTCGAGCCCGTCTTCGTCGGTGGCGTCACCGTCACCAACGCCACGCTGCACAACGAGGATCAGGTCCGGGCCAAAGACGTTCGTCCCGGTGACACGGTGATCGTGCGACGCGCGGGGGAGGTCATCCCCGAGGTGGTCGGGCCGGTCCTCGCCGATCGCCCCGACGGGCTGCCAGAGTGGACCTTCCCGCGCGACTGCCCGGTGTGCGGCGTGCCGCTCGTGCGGCCCGAGGGTGAGGCCCGCACCCGGTGCGTCAACTACGACTGCCCCCGTCAGGTGCGCGGCCGGATCGAGCATTTCGCGCAGCGCACCGCGATGGACATCGAGCATCTCGGCGAGCAACGGGTCGACCAGTTCGTCACCTTGGGGCTGCTGGCCGATCCCGGCGACCTCTACACCTTCGACTTCGACGCCCTACGCGACCTCGAAGGGTACGGTGACACCTCGATCGACAACCTTGCCGAGGCGATCGAGACGTCGAAGTCCCGGCCGCTGGCCAACCTCGTGTTCGGGCTGCGCATCCCGCACGTGGGGGGCACGATCGCTGAACTGCTGGCCGCTTCGTTCGGTCACCTCGACGCGATCGCCACCGCCGACGCCGATGCGCTGGCCGCCGTCGACGGCATCGGGCCGGTCGTCGGCCGACGCGGTCCACACCTGGTTCCGCAGTCCCCGCAACCTCGAGGTGATCGAGAAGCTCCGATCGGCCGACGTGAACTTCACCGGTCCCGACATCGACCGGTCGGCCCAGACCCTCGACGGCATGAGCATCGTGGTGACCGGCGCTCTGGAGCGATTCACCCGCGACGAGGTCCAGGCGCTGATCAAGGCCCACGGAGGCAAGTCTCCAGGCTCGATCTCGAAACGCACCACGGCATTGTTGGCCGGCGAGGGGGGAGGCTCGAAGCGGACCAAGGCCGAGGAGCTGGGCGTGCCGATCCTCGACGAGGATGGCTTCGCCGCGTTGGTCGAAACCGGCGTATTGCCCGATCAGTCCGCGTAGACCTCGGCCACGAACGACGCCACGATGTCGGCGAAACCGACGGGGTCTTCGAGCTGGGGAAGGTGGGCGGCGTCGGCGAGCTCGACGAACCGGGCACCGGGGATGCGTTGGGCGGCGGTGACCATGTGACCGTTGATGTCGGGAATGTCGTGGACACCCGCCAAGGCCAGGGTCGGAACCTCGATCTCTTCGAGGCGCGACCATGCGGGTGGGTCCGGTGACGTCAGCTCGTCGCCGACAGGAGAGGCGCGCAGCGCCAGGCCGTTCATGTCGAGGAACAGCTGCCGAGCGGCGCCGCCGACCGTTCCGGCCGGGCGCGACGGACCATCGAGCCAGAGCTGGGCCTCGAGCTCGTTCGCGGCGTCGAGGTCTCCGGCGGCTTCGAGGCTTTCGATCTCCGTATCGAGGGCCTCGACCGCGCTCGGTTGGTCGTCGGCGTACGGCGCGCCCCGAATCGAGGCCGCGACGAGCACCAACCCGACGACTCGCTCGGGGAAGCGGAGCGTGAAGTCGACGGCTACCCGCCCGCCCATCGAGTTGCCGATGAGCACCACTCGCTCGATGTCCAGCGCGTCGAGCACGGTTGCGAGGTCGTCGACGTGGGAGAACGGCTCGGGCTCGAAGCGGGTGGCGCCGAACCCCCGCCGGTCGTGGGCGACGAAGCGCCACCGGTCGGCGAGACGATCGCCGACCGCTTCCCAGATCCGCCGATCGCCGACGCCGGGATGCAAGGCCACGACGGCGGGCCCTGAGCCGCGATCGACCACGGCCAGCTCGGCCCGACCGGACGGAATGAAACGCTGACCACTCATGGCGTACAGCGTGTCAGCTGGAGCGTGCCCGTGGGGCCGAATTCAGGCGGCGGTGAAGCACCAGGTGAACGTGGCGGCGAGGCTGGGACCTTCGGCCGATCGCCAGTACAGCGCAGTCACGCAGTTCTGCTCGGGCAGGAGTGCGTCGAGGATCTTGCCCGGTCCCGGATCGAAGGTGACGATGTTGCGAGTCGGGTCGAAGGTGACGTCGCGAGGCGGGATGTCGACGTCGTTGATACGCGCGATGGTGCCCTCGTAGCCGGGAGCGAGATCGATCGACACGACCTCCTGTTGCAGCACCTCGGCACTGCGGGCAGGTGAGATGGCGTCGATCGCCGGATTGTCGACCACCGTGAGGTCATCGCCGCCCCCGCCGTCGGCCAGGATGAACCCACCCACCGCAAGGCCGACCGCTGCCACCAGGCAGGCGACGACGGCAAGGCGGAGCTGGCGTTCGGTCACGTCGGCATTGTGCCCGACCTCGGGGGAATTGACGCATCGGCATGCCTCTCCGCGGACCGAAGCGACCGGTACCCTCGCGCCGTGCCTCCTGTGTACATGGACGATCAGTTGGGTCGAGTGCTCGACGACCGCTATCGGCTCGTTGCCGCGATCGGTGCCGGCGCGTCGGCCCACGTCTTCCTCGCCGACGACACGCGACTGCGCCGCCGCGTCGCGGTGAAGTTGCTCCACGAGTCGTTGGCCGCCGACACCATGTTTCTCCGGCGCTTCGAGGCCGAGGCGCGCCTGGTGGCGGGCCTCAATCACCCGCACATCATGGCCGTGCACGACTGGGGTCACCAGGGCGTGCCGTACCTGGTCACCGAATACCTCAGCGGGGGGAGCCTCCGGCGCATGCTCGACGAGGGAGTGCGCCTGACGCCGTCGCAGACGTTGGTCATCGGGCTCGAGGCGGCCCGTGCGCTCGACTACGCGCATCGTCGCGGTCTCGTGCATCGCGACATCAAACCCGACAACGTCATCTTCGACAGCGAAGGACGGCTCCGAATTGCCGACTTCGGCTTGGCCCGCGCGCTGGCCGAATCCTCGGTGACCGAGCCGAGCGGCACCTTCCTCGGTTCGGCTCGGTACGCCTCACCCGAGCAGGCCAAGGGGTCGACTCTCGATGGGCGCTCCGACGTGTACTCACTGGCGCTCGTGCTCGGCGAGGCGATGTCGGGGCGTCTGCCCTTCGACGCCGACACCCAGCTGGGCACGCTCATGGCTCGCACCGAAGCCGACTACGACCCAGGCGAGGCGGCGGGACTGCTCCGGCGGGCGCTCATCCGCGCCGGTGCCCGCGATCCGAACGAACGGCCCGACGCCGATGGCTTCGCCGTCGCGATGATGGCCACCGCCGAGCAGCTCCCGCGACCCGAGCCACTGCCGTTGGCCGGTGCCATCGAGCGAACCCCGAGCAACGCCGAGCCCGCCGATGCCACCGAGATCGGTACCGGGTCGGTGGCGGTGGTCGCCGCCGAAACCCCCGAACCTGGGTTCGATCCCGTCGACGACGACCTCTCGCGTCGAGACCTCAAGGCGATCGCCCGCAAGGAGAAGTACCGGCGCCGTACCGACCGGTTGCTCGCCATCGAACAGGGCGACGTGAAGCGACGGCGGTGGCCGTGGGCGATCGTTGCGCTCGTGTTGGCGGCCGCCGCGGTCGTCGGTGGGTTCCTCCTGTACGACAGCTCCCGGACCGAACCGATCACGGCGCCGTCGGTCGTCGGCCTCTCGATCGACGACCTCGACGCGGTGATCGGCGATCTCGACCTCACCGTCCGCCGACTCGACGTGCGCCGGGACGGCACCCAGGTCGGCGAGATCGTGGCGCAGAGCCCGGCCCCAGGGGTCGAGATGCAGACGGGAGACGAGCTCGAGGTCACCGTGTCGCTCGGTGAGCCCAAGGCCCTCGTGCCGACCGACCTGGTCGGTATGGCCCTCGATGCTGCGGAGCTGCGTCTCCAGGCCGAACTGCTCGTGCTCGGGGAGGTCACCCGTGTCTTCGACGAGGAGGCACCGATCGATCAGGTCCTCGAGATCCTCGAGCCGCTGCCCGAGCTCGAGCGGGGATCGGCGGTGGCGCTGCTCGTGTCCGATGGCCCCGCACCTCGTCCGGTGCCCGAGGGTCTCGTCGGACTGTCCGAGGCCGACGCCATCACCGTGATCGAGGCGGCCCGGCTGGTGGCCACCCGCGTCGAGGAGTTCAGCGACGACGT
Source organism: uncultured Acidimicrobiales bacterium (assembly GCA_963700995.1). Lineage (GTDB taxonomy): Bacteria > Actinomycetota > Acidimicrobiia > Acidimicrobiales > JAHEJN01 > JAHEJN01. The sequence goes on along the minus strand of CAVOZP010000002.1, from coordinate 38,476 downwards.
CGAGCTGGGTCTGGTCATCGCGGTCACACCGCCGCCGGGCACCGAGCTGGCGGTCGGATCGCCCGTCGAGATCGTGGTGTCGCTCGGGCGCGAACCGGTGATCGTCCCCGATGTCGAGGGCCTCGGAATCGACGAGGCCCAGACGATCCTGGAAGACGCCGGCCTGGTCGTGATCGAGATCGAAGGCCCCCCGGGTCGACCGGTGCTCACGACCGATCCGCCCAGCGGAACCGAGCTCTTCGCCGGCGATGAGGTCGTGATCTTCACCGTCGGAGCGGGTAACGGCAACGGCAACTGACCTCGGTTCGGTCGGGGTTCGTGCTTCAGTCGAGCGGAGCGGTGATCTCCAGCACCCGCATGTGCGCTTCGGCCACCACGCTCTCGGCAACCTGGGGCGCCTCGAGCTGCTGGAGGGCGAGCAGCTTGGCCAGGTCACCCTCGACGCGGATGATGCCGCTCATGAAAGCGAGCATCGCGGCCTGCGGGTCGCGACCGACCAGCAGGGCGTGGGCCGTTCGGTAGTCGAGGGTGACGGTGGCATCGGCGAACTCCAACGTGCCGACCTGCGGGATGGTCGACCCGCTCGACGTGTCGATCGACGCCGTCGCCGACCCGTCCCCGAAGGGCACGTCGGACACGATGAGGTTGATGCTGATCTCTGGCAGCGTGATGTCGGCGCGTTCGGCGAATTCGTCGCGGATCTCGAGCGCGGCGACGATCCACTCGGGACTGAGGAACTGATGGGCTGGCACCCCCCAAGTGTGCCCGAAGAATCCCCCGCGAGACGCCGAAGGTGATCGGTATCCTGCCCGCCATGTCCTCACCCATCTCGCGCGATGATGTTGCCCACGTCGCCAGGCTGGCCCGGCTCGAACTGGCGCCCGACGAGCTCGATCGCTTCACCGATCAGTTGGGTGCGATCCTGGAACATGCCGCCGACGTCGAGGCGCTCGACGTCGCCGACATCGAGCCCATGCACCACCCGGTTCCGATGAGCAACGTGATGCGTCCCGACGTCGTCGTAGCCAGCCTCGACCGCGACGAGGTCCTGGCCCAGGCCCCTGCGGCCGAAGCCGGCCAGTTCCGGGTGCCACCCGTGCTCGGGGAGGCCTGATGGCCGAACGGGCTCTCGGCCTGGCGGCCGCGGTCCGTGCCGGTGACCGGTCGGCGCGCTCGGTGGTCGAGTCGCACCTGGCGGTCATCGCCGAACGTGAGTCCGATGTCCATGCCTTCAACCTCGTGCTCGCCGATCGGGCGCTGGCTCGAGCCGACGAGATCGACTCCATCGTGGCCGCGGGCGGCGATCCCGGCCCGCTGGCGGGCGTACCCATCGCGCTGAAGGACAACACGTGCATGCGGGGAGTGCCGACCACCTGCTCGTCGAAGATCCTCGGCCAATGGCGGCCGCCGTATGACGCCACGGTGGTACGGCGGCTGCACGACGCCGGGGCCATCGCCATCGGCAAGACCAATCTCGACGAGTTCGCCATGGGCAGCTCCACCGAGAACTCGGCGTTCGGGCCGACCCGCAACCCGCTCGATCTCGATCGCGTACCCGGCGGATCGAGCGGCGGCTCGGCCGCGGCCGTTGCTGCCGGGTTCGCTCCGCTGGCCATCGGCTCCGACACCGGTGGCTCGATTCGCCAACCGGCCGCCTTCTGCGGCGTCGTCGGCATGAAGCCGACCTACGGGGCCGTGTCGCGGTACGGCCTCGATCGCCTTCGCGAGCTCGCTCGACCAGATCGGTCCCTTCGCCGCCGACGTCGCCGACGCTGCGGCCCTCTTCGAGGTATTGGCCGGCCACGATCCGCTCGACTCCACCTCGATCCCCGAGCCCGCGGTGCAGGTTTCGCGTGCCCTCGACCGTGGGGTCGAGGGCCTTCGGATCGGCGTGATCTCGGAGCTGTCGGGCGCCGGCATCGACGGGATCGCACCCGATGTCCAGGACCGCACCCGTGCCGCCGCCGATGCCCTCAGTGCGGCTGGTGCCCTCGTCGACGAAGTGTCGGTGCCGTCGACGATCTACGGCTTGTCGGCTTACTACCTCATCGCCCCGGCCGAGGCCAGCAGCAACCTCAGCCGGTACGACGGTGTCCGCTACGGCCTGCGGGTCGACGGCGCCAACGACGAGGCGATGAACGTGGCCAGTCGCAGCGCCGGCTTCGGTGACGAGGTGAAGCGCCGCATCATGCTCGGCACCTACGCCCTGTCTGCGGGCTACTACGACGCGTACTACGGCAAGGCCCAGAAGGTGCGCACACTCATCCGCAACGACTTCGCTGCGGCCTACGAGAACCACGACGTGTTGTTGTCACCGACGGCACCGACCACCGCGTTCCCGCTGGGCGATCGCACCGCCGATCCCATGACGATGTACGTCAACGACGTGTGCACCATCCCGTCGAACCTCGCCGGTCACCCGGCCATCTCGGTGCCGTACGGCGTTGGTGACTACGGGCTGCCGATCGGCGTCCAGGTGCTGGCTCCGACCAAGGGCGAAGCGGTGATGTTCCAGGTGGCGTCTGCGCTCGAACGGACGATGGCATGACCCGCGACATCGTGACCGAGCCGATCCTGCCCGAGGGGTGGGAGCTCGTGGTCGGCTGTGAGGTCCATTGTGAGCTCGGCGACTGCCACCAAGCTGTTCTGCGGCTGTCGCAACGGCTTCGGCGACGAGCCGAACCGCAACATCTGCCCCGTGTGTCTGGGTCTGCCCGGTTCGCTGCCGGTGCTGAACGAGGCCGCGGTGACCTTCGCCATGCAGCTCGGCCGGGCCCTCGGGTGCACGGTCAGGGGTTCGGTCTTCGCCCGTAAGAACTACTTCTACCCCGACATGCCCAAGGACTATCAGGTCACCCAGTACGACCAGCCGACCAACGTCGACGGTTTCCTCGAGCTGCCCAACGGCGCCCGGGTCACCATCGAGCGGGCCCACATCGAGGAGGACACCGGCAAGTCGACCCACGTGGGTGGCAGCGGCCGCATCCACGACGCGTCGTACTCGCTCGTCGACTACAACCGAGCCGGCGTGCCCCTGGTCGAGATCGTGTCGGCCCCCGACATCCACACCATCGACGACGCCAAGGCCTACGTGGCCGAGCTCCGCGGCGATCCTCCTCACCATCGGTGTGAGCGACGCCAAGATGGAGGAGGGCTCGATGCGCGTCGATGCCAACGTGTCGGTTCGCCCTGCCGGATCCGACGAGCTGCGTACCCGCTGCGAGATGAAGAACATCAACTCGATCCGGTCGCTCGGACGGGCGATCGAGTACGAGGCGCGGCGCCACATCGACCTCTACAACTCGGGTCAGGCCCCGCGCCAGGAGACCCGGCACTGGGACGAGGCGAACGGACGCTCGACTTCGGGCCGCTCGAAGGAGGACAGCGACGACTACCGCTACTTCGAGGAACCCGACCTGCTGCCCCTGGACGCCGACGGCCGACGAGATCGCCGCCATCGACGAGGCCATGCCGGCGCTGCCGGCCAGCCGTCGTCGTGTGCTCACCGATGACGGCGTCGATGCCGCCAGCGCAGTGATCCTCGTCGATCGGGGTCACGACGACTTCGCGGCCGAGACGATTCGGGTCGGAGGTGAGGCGGCGCTCGTGGCCCGCCATCTCGTGCACAACCTGCCCGACGGCCCCGGCCTGGTCGATCCGGCTGCGTTGGCCGCCCTCGTGGAGATGGAGTCCACGCGGCGAGCTCTCGTCCACGCAGGCCAAGACGGTGCTCGCCGACCTGGCCGCCTCGGGGGGCGATCCGTCGGCCGTCGCCGCCGCCCACGGCTTCGAGGCGATGGACACCGGCGAGCTCGAAGGCATCCTCGACGACCTCATCGCCGACCATCCCGACGAGTGGACCCGATTCGTCGACGGCGATCGCAAGGTGCAGGGCTTCTTCGTCGGACAGATCATGGCGGCCACCAAGGGCCAGGCCGACGGCAAGGTCGTCAACCAGCTGATGCAGGCGCGTCGGGCCGGCTAGTTGCGCACCAGGGGAGCCAGCCGTTCGAACACCCAGGACGGGGGTCGGACGGGTTTGCCCCGGCTGTCGGTGATGGCCGAGCGGACGGTGGCCGTCGCCAATGACTCCTCGTCTCGCGCCATGTGCTGGTTCCAGATCGTGCTCGCTCGTCTCGTCTCTCCCAGCTCGGTCGTGACGGTGACCACGTCGTTGGCCACGGCCGGCCGCTTGTAGTCGACGACGAGCTGGATGACCACGAACTGGAGCCCGTCGGCGGCCAGAGCCACCAGATCGAGGTCGACCTCGCGGAGGGCAATCACGCGTGCCGTCTCGAAGTACGTGGCGTAGACCGCATGGTTCAGATGGCCGTAGGGATCGAGCTCGGAGAATCTGACCTCGATGTCCATGCAGTGCGGCGCCACCGCGAAACGGTACCCGATCAGCGGGTGCCGCCGAGAACGAGCCAGGCGTCGGAGCGGTAGCGGATGTAGAGGGGAACGGCCCGCACGACCATGAAGACCGTGAGCGCCGCCCACAGCCAGCCGATGCCGAGGTCGAGCACGCCGACCGTCACGGCGAGCGGCACGAAAACCGCAGCGGCAACGGCCATCGCCTTGGCGAGGAAGCGGAGATCGCCCGCTCCGATGAGCAGGCCGTCGAGGGTGAACACCAGGCCGTTCACCGGCTGTTGCAGGGCGAGGAACAGGAACAGGAACGCGGCGAGCGACACCACCGCGGGATCGTCGGAGAACAGCTGGGGTGCCCAGGGGCGGGCGGCGAGAGCCAACACCGCCGTCACCATCCCGAACAGCAGGCCGATCTCGATCATGCGATCGGCGCTGCGACGGGCGGCGGCACCGTCGCCGGAGCCGAGGCGGTTGGCGACGATGGCCTGGCCGGCGATCGCAATCGAGTCGAGCCCCAGCGCGAAGAGGGCCCAGACCTCGAAGGCGATCTGGTGCGCGCCCAGCGACGTCGGTCCCGATACGGGCTGCGACCGCCGCCGCCACCACGATCGAACCGCGAAGCGCCGACGTCCGCACGAACAGGTCGCCGCCCGCCACCGCAAGGGAGCGCAGAATCGCCGCATCGGGCCGCAGGCCGACGTGGTGGGCGCGGACCGAGCGGCCGATCCAGACGAGGTAGGCGAGCGCGCCCAGCCACTGCATGATCACCGTCGACAGCGCCGAGGCGCCGATGCCGAAACCGAGTCCGTATATGAGCACCAGCTCGAGCACCAGATTCCCGGTGGCGGTGACGAGCGCGACCACCAACGGGCGGGTCGTGTCCTGCTGGCCCCGCAGGTAGCCGACGCCGGCGAGGGTCAACAACATGGCCGGCAGGCCCAGCGCAGAGATACGCAGGTACGTGAGCCCGTAGCGAAGAACGTCGCCGTCACCACCGAGGAGGATCAGCAGCGGACGGGCGAACGCGACGATCGCGGCGGCCAGGACCACGCCGAGACCGATGGCCAACCAGAGGCTCTGCACGGCCTGTTCGGCTGCCTCGCGTTCACGGCCGGCGCCCAGCAGTCGGCCAACGGCCGCGGTCGTGCCGTAGGCGAGGAAGATGAAGACGGCGACGACGATGAGGAGCACCTGGCTGGCGAGGGCCAGGCCACCGAGCTGTGGTGTCCCGAGATGACCCACCACCGCCGTATCGGCCAGGATGTACAGCGGCTCGGCCACCAGCGCTCCGAGCGCGGGCAGCGCCAGTCGGAAGATCTCGCGGTCGTCGGGGCGCGGCGAAAGGGCCGCGCCAGGCGGGCAAGGTCAGCCAACGCGAGCCAGCGCGGCGATCTCGTCGGCCAACATGTCGGGCGTCTCCCACAGCAACATGTGGCCGGCGCCGGGTGCCGTCACCATGCGTGCGCCCGGGATCGCCTCGGCGATGTCGGTGTTCTTCGAGTAGCGCGTGACGAGATCGGCCGTGCCGCAGATGACCGTGGTGGGCACGTCGATTGCCGGAAGGCGGGCGGTGATGTCGAAGGAGAGCAGGGCTCTCGCCGCTTCGATCCGCGTCTCGTCGGGGCAGCGGAGGGCGGTCTCGACCGCGAGCCCCATGAGCTTCCAGTTCGGCTTGCGGCCGAAGACGAAGCGGGCGGCCCGACGGCGGGCACTGTCGACCACCGGGTGATCGCCGCCGAGGCTGGTCGAGGGACGACCGGCGATGACGGCGATTCCGACCCGTCGAATCGGCGCTCGTGGTGTCGGCGACGGTTGCCACCAGACACAGACCCACGACCCGGTCGGCGAGGTCGGCGGGATGGTCGACGGCGTAGGTCATCGCCGCGATGCCGCCCATGGAATGGCCGACGAGCACGATGTCGTGGAGGTCGAGGGCGGCGAGCACCTGCTTCACGTCGAGCGCCGAGTCGGTGGGCGCCGAAGCCGTCGGAGCCGACGGTGGAGGATCCGTGACCGCGTTGGTTGACTCCCACGATGCGATAGCCGCGCTCGATGAGACGTCGGGCGACGGGTCCCCAGTCGTCGGCGTTGGAGGTGATGCCGTGGACCACCACGATCGTCGGCCCGTCGCCGGCTCGCCTCACGTGGACCTCGGCGCCGTCGTCGGTGGGGACCACGATCGAGTCGCCGGGCGGGAATCGTGGCACCTCGCCATCGAGCGGATCGGGATTGCTGCGCCAGCGCCGGGCGGCGACGATGTTGGCCACGCCCAGCAGCCCGACACCGATGCCGGTGGCGGCGAGGGCGCGCTTCGAGATGCTCATGTCGTCGCCTGTCTGCCGCGCCTCGTCGCCGCCGCTGATCGCCTTCCGATGCTCACCGACGCAGCCTAGGCTCTGCCCATGCCCGAGTACCGCTCCCGAACCACCACCCACGGTCGCAACATGGCCGGTGCCCGCGCCCTCTGGCGAGCCACCGGCATGGGCGACGACGATTTCGACAAGCCGATCATCGCCGTGGCCAACTCCTTCACCCAGTTCGTGCCCGGCCACGTCCACCTGAAGGACCTGGGCCAGCTGGTGGCGCAGGGAGATCGAGGCGGCCGGCGGCGTGGCCAAGGAGTTCAACACCATCGCGGTCGACGACGGCATCGCCATGGGCCACGGCGGCATGCTCTACAGCCTGCCCAGCCGGGAGCTCATCGCCGACGCCGTCGAGTACATGGTCAACGCCCACTGCGCCGACGCGCTGGTGTGCATCTCGAACTGCGACAAGATCACCCCGGGCATGCTCATGGCGGCCATGCGGCTGAACATCCCGGCGGTCTTCGTCTCGGGCGGCCCCATGGAGGCGGGCAAGACCCGCCTGGCCGGCGACGAGGTGAAGGTCGACCTCATCTCGGCGATGATGACGGCGGGCGACGAAGCCGTGAGCGACGAGGACGTCGCCGAGATCGAACGGTCGGCCTGCCCCACCTGCGGATCGTGTTCGGGCATGTTCACCGCCAACTCGATGAACTGCCTCACCGAGGCGCTCGGGCTGTCGCTGCCGGGCAACGGCACCGTCGTGGCCACCCACACCGACCGGGAGCGGCTGTTCCTCCAGGCCGGTCGCACCGTGGTCGACCTGGCCAAGCGCTACTACGAGAAGGACGACGACTCGGTGCTGCCTCGGAGCGTCTGCACCAAGGCTGCGTTCGACAACGCCATGGCGCTCGACATCGCCATGGGCGGCTGCACCAACACCGTGCTGCACATCCTGGCCGCCGCCAGCGAAGCCGAGCTCGACTTCACGATGGCCGACATCGACGCCCTCAGCCGCCGGGTGCCCAACATCTGCAAGGTGGCGCCCAGCATCGAGAAGTACCACGTCGAAGACGTGCACCGGGCCGGCGGCATCATGGGCATCCTCGGCGAGCTCGACCGCGGCGGGCTGATCGACACCTCGTTGCCCACCGTGCACACCGAGACGCTCGCCGCGGCCCTCGCCGAGTGGGACATCATGGCGCCCACGGCGACGTCGGCCGCCAAGGAGTTCTTCCTCGCCGGCCCGGCCGGTATCCGCACCGACAAGGCGTTCAGCCAGAGCACCCGCTGGCCCTCGCTCGACACCGACCGCAGCACGGGCTGCATCCGCGACATCGAGCACGCCTACTCGGCCGACGGCGGCCTGGCGATCCTCTACGGCAACCTCGCCGCAGACGGCTGCATCGTGAAGACCGCCGGCGTCGACGAGTCGATCCTGCACGTTCACCGGGCCCGCGCGGGTGTTCGAGAGCCAGGAGGCCGCGGTCGAAGGGATCCTGGGCGACCAGGTGCAGGCGGGCGACGTGGTGATCGTCCGCTACGAGGGGCCCAAGGGCGGCCCGGGCATGCAGGAGATGCTCTACCCGACCACCTACATCAAGTCACGGGGGCTGGGCAAGGACTGTGCCCTGCTCACCGACGGTCGGTTCTCGGGGGGTACGTCGGGTCTCTCGATCGGGCACGTGTCGCCCGAGGCGGCCGAGGGTGGGGCTCATCGCGCTCGTCGAGGACGGCGACGACGATCGCCATCGACATCCCCAACCGGTCGATCGAACTGGTGGTCGACGACGCCGAGCTCGAACGGCGTCGTGACCACCAGGCGGCGCGGGCCGACCAGGCCTACACCCCGGTGGCGCGAGAGCGGGTGGTCTCCCAGGCGCTGCTGGCCTATGCGGCGCTCACCACCTCGGCGGCGCGCGGCGCCGTGCGCGATCTCAGCCAGCTGTCCTGAGACCCGATCGCCGACGCTAGGGTCCGGGCACGACCCAGATCGTCGACCAGCCACCTGGGACGTACCTGTTCCACACCCGACGTCGAATGGTGAAATCGCCCGACTCCGTGCCGAACATGGCCGTGATGTCGACCGGCGCTGCCGGACTGAGGACGACGTTGCTGACCGGACCGAGCGTATAGTCGCGCAGTCAGCCTGCCAGTACCTGACCACCGACCACCTGACCAGGTTGGCGCCGCCCGATGGGGGAGTCACCTCGATGATGCCCAACTCGTCGAACACGGGCTGCATGGTTCCGGCCGCGTCGGCCGACAGGAGCACGGTCGCGCCGGGCTCCCAGCAGATCGTGACCGTGTTCGCGCCAGCTCGGTGCAGGCGGCGGGAACCGATGGCGCGTTCCCCGGCGTGGCGAAGGACAACGGTCGGAAGCGAACAGCCCGGCGCACGAGCCGGCGGCGGCGCCGGCCGGTGAGCTGGCGATGACCGGAGCGATCCAGGCGGCCGTGCCGGCGATCGCCGACTTCTTCAGCAGCGAACGGCGATCGATTCCCACACGTGCCCGTTCGGTTGCTCCTACTCCAGGGTCGGTCACGCCCAGTACCCTAGCGCGCAGTCCGGGCCCGCCACATCGCGCGACGGCCGCAAGCTCACGCCCGCCAATCCTCGTAGCCCTCTCGTACTGCGGACGAGCTCACCTGCCCGATCCAGGGAGGCAGATCGAGCGTGATCTCGTCGGGTGCGGTGAAGCCGGAGCGGGCGGCGACGGCGACGCGAGGGAGCCGGCCGACGGCGGTATCCCGTGCCTCGGCGGATCCGCCGTAGAACGTCGGGTCGTTCACCTGCTCCCACTTGTCGGCGCCCATGATCACCACGTCGTAGCCTTCGGCAATGTCGACGATCAGGCCGGCGTCGACGATGGCAACCTCGGCCCATGGACGATCGATCGTGGCCTGTCGGATCCACCGGGCCCGTTCGTGCACGTGCGGGGCCCTCGACGTGTTCCTTGGCCAGGGCCACTCGCGACAGCGTGAAGACCACGATGTCGAGATCGTGCTGGAGGCGGGCTGCCTCGGCGATCGCGAGATGGGCGACCGTCGGAGGATTGAACGATCCGGGGTACACGCCACGGAGGGCCATGGCGTCATGGTGCCATGATGTTCGCCGAGTTGTGGGCAACCACGAGCCCGGGCATACTTCCGGCGTGGCACACGCTTCCACCCTCGTAGTAGTACTTCGCTAGCGCACGGCTTCATCTCGTGCGCCCCTCGACCTCCCCAGCTGGGAGGTCGCTTTCGTTTTTCCCCTCCCAGACCCCCGACCCCAAGGCAGCCCCATGAGCACGACCGGCACGGACGGCAGCGCCACCTACGGCGGCCAGGCGCTGATGAACGCCCTCGAGCGCGAGGGTGTCGATGTGGTGTTCGGCCTGCCCGGCGGCGCCATCCTGCCCGTGTACGACCCACTGATCGACTCGTCGATCCGCCACATCCTGGTGCGCCACGAGCAGGGTGCGGGCCACATGGCCGAGGGCTACGCCCATGCCACCGGCAAGCCGGGCGTGGCCATGGTCACCAGCGGCCCTGCGGCCACCAACATCGTCACGCCGCTGTGCGACGCGATACTCGACTCGGTGCCCATGGTCGTCATCACCGGTCAGGTGCCCAACGCCGCCATCGGAACCGATGCCTTCCAGGAGTGCGACACCACCGGCATCACCATGTCGGTGACCAAGCACAACTTCCTCGTCACCGAGGCCGCCGACATCCCCCAGGTGATCCACGATGCCTTCCACATCGCCACCACCGGCCGGCCCGGGCCGGTGCTGGTCGACCTTCCCAAGGACATCGTCGACCCCAGCAATCCCCGGTCGGCCCTCGACGACTACGTCCCCACCGGCCACGACCTGCCCGGCTACAACGTCCCCCGAACCCGATCTCGACGGCATCCGCGCAGGCAGTCGAGATGATCCTCGCCGCCGAGCGACCGGTCATCTACGCCGGCGGCGGGATCCTGAAGGCGCGGGCCGCCGACGCGTTGCGGGCGCTGGCCGAGCTCCCCGACATCCACGTGGTGACCACCCTCATGTATCGCGGCGGGTTCCCCGACGATCATCCCCTGGCGCTGGGGATGCCCGGCATGCACGGCACGTACACGGCGGTCACCGCGATGCAGGAAGCCGACCTCCTCATCGCCATCGGTGCCCGGTTCGACGATCGCGTCACCGGCAAGCTCGACGGTTTCGCACCGCACGCCGCGGTGATCCACGTCGACATCGACGCGGCCGAGCTCAACAAGGTTCGCCATGCCAACGTGGCCATCCAGGCCGATGTCCGACTGGCCACCGAGGCGTTGATCGAGGGGCTCACCCTGGCCGGCGCACCCGACGCCCAGGCCGACCGCTCGGCGTGGAAGAGCACGGTGTCGGGCTGGCTCGAGAACTTCCCGCTCACCTACGACGCTCACGTCGCCGGCGACGCCCTGAAGCCCCAGCACGTGCTCGAGACCCTCCGCGACAACGCGCCCGACGACACGATCGTGTGTTCGGGAGTCGGCCAGCACCAGATGTGGGCCAGCCAGTTCTGGAGGTTCAACCATCCCTACACCTGGATCAACTCCGGCGGGCTGGGCACGATGGGCTTCTCCATCCCTGCCGCCATCGGCGCCAAGGTCGGCAAGCCCGACCGCATGGTGTGGGCCATCGACGGCGACGGCTGCTTCCAGATGACGACCCAGGAGCTGGTGACGGCCACGGTCGAGAACATCCCGATCAAGGTGGCCATCCTCAACAACAGCTATCTGGGCATGGTGCGCCAGTGGCAGGAGATGTTCTACGACGAGCGCTACAGCGAGGTCTTCCTGTCCAAGAACGTGCCCGACTACAAGATGTGGGCCGAGTCCATGGGGTGCTTCGCCCTTCGGGTCGACGATCCCGACGAGGTCGAGGCGGCGATCGCAGCAGGCCAACGAGATCAACGACCGTCCGGTGGTGATCGACTTCCGCACCGACGCGAGCCGAGAAGGTGTACCCGATGGTGCCGTCGGGCGCGACCAACAGCGAGGTCATGGTGCACCCCTCACAGGCGGCCGGTCTGGCATGAGCAACGAGCAACCACCAGCTCCACACCCTCGTCGTCCGCGTCGAGAACAAGGCCGGCGTGCTCGCCCGTATCGCCGGGTTGTTCGCCCGACGAGGCTTCAACATCGACTCGCTGGCGGTGGCGCCCATGGTCGACGAGAGCTTCAGCCGCATCACCATCGTGGTCGACGTCGAGTCGGCTCCGCTCGAACAGATCGTCAAGCAGCTCGACAAGCTGATCAACGTGGTCGACATCGTCGAGCTCAGTCCGACCGAGTCGGTCGAGCGGGAGCTGATGGTCATCACGGTGCGCTCCGACGTGATCGACGAGCTGAAGCAGCTCACCCACGAATTCAGTGCCACCTGGCTCGACGACCGTGAGGGCCAGGCCGATGATCTCGATCTCGAACTTCCCCGCTCGAGTCGAGGAGTTCGAGGAACGCCTGAAACCCTTCGGCATCGTCGAGTTCCAACGCTCCGGCAAGATCGCCCTCCACCGCCTGCCCGACTGACACCTGGTGTCCGGGTTGGCAATGCCACCCGGGCCTGCAACCCTTACCCCGTTCACAACGCCGGCACCCGCCGGTGCCGACTCCCGGAGACCACCGTGGCCAACATCTACTACGAAGCCGATGCCGACCGATCCCTGATCGCCGACAAGAAGGTCGCCGTGCTCGGGTACGGCTCCCAGGGTCATGCCCATGCGCTGAACCTGAAGGAGTCGGGCATCGACGTGCGGGTCGGTCTGCGCGAGGGCTCGTCGTCGGTGGCCAAGGCGCAGGAGGCCGGCCTCACCGTGCACTCGATCGCCGACGCCACCGCCGGGGCCGACATCGTCATGATCCTGCTGCCCGACACCGAGCAGGCCGCGATCTACGACGAGCACATCGCGCCCAACCTCGGCCGAGGCGACACGCTGATGTTCTCCCACGGCTTCAACATCCGCTTCGATCTCATCCAGCCGCCGGCCGACGTCGACGTCTCGATGATGGCGCCCAAGGGACCCGGACACCTCGTGCGGCGCACCTACGTCGAGGGCGGCGGCGTGCCCGTGCCTCATCGCCGTCGAGAACGACGCCACCGGCAACGCCAAGGGTCTTGCGCTGGCCTACGCCGATGCCATCGGCGGCGCGCGCGCCGGCGTGATCGAGACCACCTTCACCGAGGAGTGCGAGACCGACCTATTCGGCGAGCAGGTCGTCCTGTGCGGCGGCACCACCGAGCTGGTGCGCAGCGGCTTCGACACCCTCGTCGAGGCCGGCTACCAACCCGAGATCGCCTACTTCGAGTGCCTCCACGAGCTCAAGCTCATCGTCGACCTCATGTACGAAGAGGGCATCGCCGGCATGCGGTACTCGGTGTCCGACACCGCCGAGTACGGCGACCTCACCCGCGGTCCCCGCGTCATCGACGACCACGTGCGCGAGACCATGAAGACCATCCTCGAGCGAGATCCAGAGCGGCACGTTCGCCGAGGAGTGGGTGGCCGAGAGCCGCTCGGGTCGGGAGAACTTCCACGAGCTCGAGGCCGCCGGTCACGACATGCCCATCGAGAAGGTCGGCCGGAAGCTCCGCGCCATGATGCCGTGGATCACCGCCGGCAAGCAGAGCGTGGCCGAGGTGTCGGGCGGACAAGGCTGACTTCGGCGCCTGCGGGCCGTCACGCGTAGAGTCCGCTCGTGGCCGATCGGACGTCTGACCGAGATCTCGTTCGTCGCCTGCTGTTGGCCGCGGCTTGCTCCCGCGACATCGATGTTGGACCGCTGGCGCAGGGCGTCGATCCAGGCCATCGTCCGCGCCGCCGAGCACCACCGGGTCACCACCCTCGTGTTCTCTCGACCTGCCACCCGAGGTGATCTGCCCAGCGATCAGCGAGCTGGTCTGGAACCATGCCCCCAGGCGTTTCCCAATGCCTGGTTACTGCGTCGCCGGCTGAAGCGGGCGATCGCCGACCTGGCCTTCGTCGTGGAAGCGGGCCGACCCGCTACGAGTCGCCGGCGTGATGCTGCCGACGACAGCACGACGCCGGAGTATCACTACTGGGCCCAGATGGTCGATCGACCCACAGTTCCGTGAACGCGGCCTGTCGTGAGCATCGTCATCGCCGCGGCGTGCCGCAGAGGCCGGCCCGCAAGGCGTGGGTGGCCTCGTGCTCCGTTCGATCCGCCAGCAACCCCATGCCGTGCCCGACGACGCCAAGCGCACCCGAGAGCTGCGACCTTCGTGACGTTGGACCCTCCCCGTCGGCGTCAAAGGGGAGCGTCGCTTGCGGTGTGCTCTCGATCGACCTGATCCGATCCGGCGATCGCGAGACGTTGACGGCCACCGCACCCCCGGCGAGACAGGCGGACTCACCAGCGAGCGGCGTCGGCTGCGCGTGGTGGACCGATCGCACGTCAGGCCGATCGTCGCGGCGTTGATCGAGATGCTGCGCCTCATGCCCACGGCCGTGATGGTGGGCGACGAGCCGACGATGGCTTGGGTGTGGTCAAACGAGAGCCCCGGCGCCGTGATGGATGTTCCGGTCTACGTGTTCGTGACTCTTGCGGTACGGGTCGGGGCCCGTCGCAGGAGAAGCGGGGAGCAGGTTGGGTAGGTGAAAGCGGTAGTCGCGAGCGTTGAGCCCCGACTGTTCTGGACGATTGTTCTACAATGACCGCCTGTGTCCGCACGGCCTCTACTCGTTACGGGAACTCACCGCTCCGGAACGACCTGGACGGGAGCGGTTCTCGCGCTGTCTCGCGAAGCGCTCGTGATCCACGAACCGTTCAATCCTACCTACCCGCGGAGTTGGCTGGCCGACCCTCCGAGCCGGTGGTTCGAGTACCTCGACGACCAGGCTGATGCTCGATGGGCCCGACAGATGGCTCAGGTGGTAGCGCTCCGTCCGCCAATACGGACGCTCCTGGCCCGTGATCGAAATCCGAGGAACCAGGCTCGAGTGATCCACGAGGCTCTGCATGCCGCAGCGGGGCGGCGAAGAGACCCAGCGGGCGTTGCTCAAGGACCCGATCGCGTTCTTCTCCGCACCGTGGCTGGCCAACACGTTTGATGCGGATGTTCTGCTTCTGGTGCGGCACCCCGCCGCGTTCGCCAGCAGCCTCAAACGGCTCGGCTGGGGCTTCGACTTTCGGAACCTGACATCGCAGCAAGAACTGATGGATGGCCCGCTTGCTGCTCATGCCGATGAACTCCGTGCTGCGGAGGCGGCAGACCTCGACATCATCGACGTGGCGATCGTCTTGTGGCGTGTTTTCAACTCGGTGGCTCTCACATATCGGGCCGATCACCCGACGTGGTTGGTTCGCCGCTACGAGGACCTCGCTGGCAATCCCGTAGAAGCGTTTCGAGCGCTTTACAGTGACCTCGGGCTCTCGTCGGTCCGCTGATACTGCGGCCGACGTGGGGCGCTATACGTCGGGTCGGAACCCTCGCGATGTTCCTGAAGGTGACAAGGGCGGCGTGAAGCGAGATAGCTCGGCAGCCATGTGGACGTGGTTTGGTCGACTCACCCCGGATGAGATCTACGCGTGTACGTGAGGGAACGACTGAGGTTGCTGCGAGGTTTTACTCCGGCTCCGACTGGGAGCCACCTCAAGCATGATTGCAGCGATCCCCACAGCTGCACTGGATCGCATGTGGTGCAGCGGTGGAGGCAAGCCACCGTGTAGAGTGGGTCCGTCGGAGTAGGCGTTTCGGTTCAGCGGTTTCCGCGGCCAGCGTCCATCGGTGGGCCCGGCGACCTACATCGAGTTTTGTAGCGAATCACCCAGCGGGTTCACCCTGAACTCCACCGGGCCCTCCTTTTCGGATTGTCGGCGGGCTGGACCGGAAAACGGCGCTGAGCAGGCACAACGCAGAGGTTCCTCGAGGCGTGGTGCCGGCACTGACAGCGGTGGACGCCCCGGAACCAGGTCACAGTTGCGTTTCGGTCGTCATGCAAATGACAAAGAAGCCCCTAAAGATCTGCGCCGGTCGTGACGATCGACCTCCAGTACCGAGGAGTCTTCACCCGTGCCGGGCCGGCCGGGCAACGATCGTGCAGCCTGCGTGAGCGGGTGAGCAGTCTCGCCTCTACCGGCTCGGTGAGCGTCAGCGCTCGTCATGGGTGATTCCTCCCACATCGCAGCATCAACACAAGGTGAATGTCCCATGGCAGTGCCGTCGTCCGTGAGTTCGCACAACTCGAGCAAGGCCCATCGACTCTTGGTCGTTCTGGGCCTCGCCATCACTGCGCTGGGGGCAACGTGGGTCGTCACACAACTGAATGGCTCGGGAACGACCATGACCGGGGCATCCCTTGGCGGCAGCGCCATCGAGCTCCCGGCCAATTGGACCCTCTCGGGCATCGAGGACGAGACGGTGGCCGACGGGCTCGATCAACCAGGATCGACAATCATCGAGCCATTCGACTTGCTGGCGGTGGACAGCCCGGCGGGAAGTGGCGCCGCGGCATCGTTTCAGAGCGCTTCGGGCCTGACGAATGGCGAGGATCCGGTAGCGGGGTTGGTTTCGTGGGCGGATGTGGACGCTGGGTCGAAGCGGCTTCCGACGGTGACGATCGATGACTCGATCTATCCCCAGGTCGGTGACAACGGTGACCGGACCGGGGTTCAGTTCTTCATCAATGGTGACGCCGACGATCGGAATTCGAAGGCTCGGCCCGATGGCTGGGATGCCACCGGTCCTCAGGAGGGATCGACCTTCCACGTGTATCCCAAGATCTCGCTTCGTGTCGGTGACGTGATTCAGGCCCGCTGGGTGACTCCGGGTGGCGACACCCATGTGAGCGAGCTCGTTGTCGGCGGTGGCGAGCCTGTCGCCTCGCAGCCGACACCGACTCCGGAGCCGGTCTTGGTCGTTGAAGATGTGCCGTCAGGCACAGCTGGCGAGGATCCGGTAGCGGGGTTGGTTTCGTGGGCGGATGTGGACGCTGGCTCGAGGCGGCTTCCGACGGTGACGATCGATGACTCGATCTATCCCCAGGTCGGTGACAACGGTGACCGGACCGGGGTTCAGTTCTTCATCAATGGTGACGCCGACGATCGGAATTCGAGGGCTCGGCCCGATGGCTGGGATGCCACCGGTCCTCAGGAGGGATCGACCTTCCACGTGTATCCCAAGATCTCGCTTCGTGTCGGTGACGTGATTCAGGCCCGCTGGGTGACTCCGGGTGGCGACACCCATGTGAGCGAGCTCGTTGTCGGCGGTGGCGAGCCTGTCGCCTCGCAGCCGATACCGGCTCCGGAGCCGGTGTTGGCCGCTGAGCTGCCGCCGCCGGCGCCTGACGCCGGCTTCGGTGCCGGTGTCTGGTGATTTTCCCAGTGCGGCTACTACGGGGTTGTCTGATGCGAGTGTGTTGACGTCCGTCGGCGACGGTGATCGTGACGACGCCGGGTGCGGTGATCGAGAATCTCGATGTGACGGGCACGATCGTGGTGAAGGCTGACAATGTGACGATCCGCAATGTGCGGGTGCGTAAGAGTGTCGGTGCCAGTTATGGGATCAAGACCGGGTTCGGTGAGTACACGGGCACGGTTATCGAACACGTGGAGCTCGATGGCCAGCGTGATGTTTCGGGGAACTCGGGCTCGATTGGGGTGTGTTGTGGTAGCTACACGTTGCGCTATGCCAACATCTACGGGTTCCGGGTGTCGGCGATCATGTCGGGCGACAATGTCATCGAGAACTCCTGGATGCATGACCATTGGGGTGCCAATGGTTCACATGGGGAGGCGATCTACTCGAGCGGTGGCAGCAACATGGTCGTGCGTAACAACAACCTCGACATCACTGGTTCTTCGGGGGCTACGGCTGCGTTGGCGTTGTTCGGCAACACTTCGCCGATAACGAACGTGTTGGTCGAGCGCAATCTGTTCTACGGAGGTGGTTACTGCGCCTATGGCGGGAGTTCGCCGTCGAAGCCGTATCCGGTTGCTACCAACATCCGCTTCATCGACAACCACTTCCGCACGACTCCGGGAACCTACGAGAAGTGCGGCCAGTTCGGTCCCGTGACGGCCTTCAACAGGAGTTACGAGGGCAATGTCTGGCAAGGCAACGTCTGGCACGAAACCGGCCAACCCCTACCCTGACCCAGACCGGCCTGTAACCCGATTGCCATGCTTCACCGGCCTTTTGTAACGAAATCGCCACAAATGCCGCGGTCCTCCTCTAGGGTGGGGCGACTCGTCAACGCTGCCCTGGGCGAAGGATAGGACCGACATGCTCTTCAGATTGGCTCATCGGACTGCGATCGTCGTCACGTTGGTCGTGGTCGGCACGCTGCTTGTTGCCGCTCCCGCTCC
This sequence comes from uncultured Acidimicrobiales bacterium, assembly GCA_963700995.1. Lineage (GTDB taxonomy): Bacteria > Actinomycetota > Acidimicrobiia > Acidimicrobiales > JAHEJN01 > JAHEJN01. The sequence continues at coordinate 20,464 of CAVOZP010000002.1, read as the reverse complement.
GGCGGCCAGCGCAAGCCGGTGGTATTTCAGCAATCAACTGGTAGGTGGGTCGGCCTCGCTGACTCTCGATTTCGGACCCGACTCCGACACCGACTTCTACGTCGGCGATTGGGACGGCGACGGAATCGATGACCTGGCCCACCGTTCGGGCAAGACGTTCACCCTTCTGAACATCAGGACCCGCAAGACGTCGACCATCAGCTACGGCAAAGAGACCGATGAGGTGTTCGTCGGCGATTGGGACGGCAACGGCACCGACTCGTTCGCGGTGCGCCGAGGTAGAGAGTTCTTCATCAAGAATTCTGTCGCCGGCGGACCAGCCGACGCCGTCATCACCTACGGCAAAGCGACCGACGAGGTGTTCGTCGGCGATTGGGACGGCGATGGCGACGACACGTTTGCCGTACGCCGCGCGAACATGTTCTTCGTCAAGAATTCTGTCGCCAGCGGCAACGCCGACGTTGTCTTCGGCTACGGAAGGGCCAACGACGCGGTCATGGTCGGCGATTGGAACGGCGATCGAATCGATACCTTCGCAGTGCGACGCGGCAACATGGTGTATCTCCGCAACGACTTCCGAAGCGGTGTCGCGCAGGTCAGCTTTGGCTACGGCAAGGCGACCGACGAGATCTACGCAGGTGACTGGAATGCTGACGGCATCGACACCTTCGTCGTCCGTCGCGGTGGCGGATCGCCCAATGTGCCGGCTTCGGTGCCGGTGTCTGGTGATTTCCCCAGTGCGGCTACTACGGGGTTGTCTGATCCGAGTGTGTTGACGTCCGTCGGCGACGGTGATCGTGACGACGCCGGGTGCGGTGATCGAGAATCTCGATGTGACGGGCACGATCGTGGTGAAGGCCGACAATGTGACGATCCGCAATGTGCGGGTGCGTAAGAGTGTCGGTGCCAGTTATGGGATCAAGCACCGGGTTCGGTGAGTACACGGGCACGGTGATCGAACACGTGGAGCTCGATGGCCAGCGTGATGTTTCGGGGAACTCGGGCTCGATTGGGGTGTGTTGTCGCAGCTACACGTTGCGCTACGCCAACGTCTATGGGTTCCGGGTGTCGGCGAAGATGTCGGGTGACAATGTCATCGAGAACTCTTGGATGCATGATCATTGGGGTGCCAATGGTTCCCATGGCGACGGCGGTGCAGTACCGAGCGGTGGCAGCAATCATGATCGTGCGCAACAACAACCTCGACATCACTGGTTCTTCCGGGGCGTCGGCGTGCGTTGTCGTTGTACGGCGACGCTTGCACCGGTGAACGAACGTGTTGATCGAGCGCAACCTGTTCTACGGAGGCGGTTACTGCACCTATGGCGGCAGTTCGCCGTCGAAGCCGTATCCGGTCGGCACCAACATCCGCTTACATCGACAACCACTTCCGCACGACTCCGGGAACCTACGAGACAGTGCGGTCAGATTCGGTCCGGTGACGACCTTCAACCGGAGCCACACCGGCAACGTCTGGCAGGGCAACGTCTGGCACGAAACCGGCCAACCCCTACCCTGACCCAGACCGGCCTGTAACCCGATTGTCACCGTTCACCTGGTCTTCGTCATAAAATTGACATATATGGGCGATCTCCGGTAGGGTGGGGCGATCCGTCAACCAGCGCAGGGCGAAGGACAGGACCCACATGCTCGTCAGATTTGCTCACCGGACTGCGATCGCCATCTCCTTGGCGATTGTCGGCACACTGCTTCTCACCACTCCCGCTCTGACTCTCGATTCCGGACCCGACTCCGACACCGACTTCTCGTGGAGACGGCAACAGCACCGGTTTGTTGGCGGGGTTGGTTTCGTGGGCAGATGTCGAGGCCGGCTCCGGGCGCCTTCCGACGGTGACGATCAATGACTCGATCTATCCCCAGGTTGGTGGCAACGGTGACCGGACCGGGGTTCAGTTCTTCATCAATGGTGACGCCGACGATCGGAATTCGAAGGCTCGGCCCGATGGCTGGGATGCCACCGGCCCTCAGGAGGGATCGACTCTTCCACGTGTATCCCAAGATCTCGCTGAGTGTCGGCGACGTGATTCAGGCCCGCTGGGTCACTGCCGATGGCTACTCGCATGTGGCCGAGCTCGTCGTGGGTGGCGGCACCGCGGACGACGTCGAGCCCGTCGCCGCACAGCCGGAATCCGAGTCCGACACCGACTTCTCGTGGAACGGCAACAGCTCCGGTTTGTTGGCGGGGTTGGTTTCGTGGGCGGATGTGGACGCGGGCTCGAAGCGGCTTCCGACGGTGACGATCGATGACTTGATCTATCCCCAGGTTGGTGGCAAGGGTGACCGGACCGGGGTTCAGTTCTTCATCAATGGTGACGCCGACGATCGCAATTCGAAGGCTCGGCCCGATGGCTGGGATGCCACCGGCCCTCAGGAGGGATCGCTCTTCCACGTGTATCCCAAGATCTCGCTTAGTGTCGGTGACGTGATTCAGGCCCGCTGGGTCACTGCCGATGGCTACTCGCATGTGGCCGAGCTCGTCGTGGGTGGCGGCACCGCGGACGACGTCGAGCCCGTCGCTCCGACACCGACACCGACCTCGGAGCCGATCTCGGTCGCGGAGCCCGTCGCTCCGACACCGACACCGACCTCGGAGCCGATCTCGGTCGCGGAGCCCGTTGCCTCGCACCGACACCGACCTCGGAGCCGGTCTCCGTCGCAGCCGACACCGAGCTCCGAGCCCGTTGCCCCGCAGCCGACACCGGCTTCGGTGCCGGTGTCTGGTGATTTTCCCAGTGCGGCTACTACGGGGTTGTCTGATGCGAGTGTGTTGAGTCCGTCGGCGACGGTGATCGTGACGACGCCGGGTGCGGTGATCGAGAATCTCGATGTGACGGGCACGATCGTGGTGAAGGCTGACAATGTGACGATCCGCAATGTGCGGGTGCGTAAGAGTGTCGGTGCCAGTTATGGGATCAAGACCGGGTTCGGTGAGTACACGGGCACGGTGATCGAACACGTGGAGCTCGATGGCCAGCGTGATGTTTCGGGGAACTCGGGCTCGATCGGGGTGTGTTGCGATAGCTACACGTTGCGTCATGCCAACGTCTACGGGTTCCGGGTGTCGGCGATCATGTCGGGCGACAATGTCATCGAGAACTCCTGGATGCATGACCATTGGGGTGCCAATGGTTCACATGGGGAAGCGATCTTACTCGAGCGGTGGCAGCAACTGGTCGTGCGTAACAACAACCTCGACATCACTGGTTCTTCGGGGGCTACGGCTGCGATGCGTTGTTCGGCAACAATTCGCCGATGACGAACGTGTTGGTCGAGCGTAATCTGTTCTACGGAGGTTGCTTACTGCGCCTATGGCGGGAGTTCCCCGCCGAAGCCGTATCCGGTTGCTACCAACATCCGCTTCATCGACAACCACTTCCGCACGACTCCGGGAACCTACGAGAAGTGCGGTCGTTCGGGCCGGTGACGAGCCTTCAACCGGAGTCACGACGGCAATGTCTGGCAAGGCAACGTCTGGCACGAAACCGGCCAACCCCTGCCCTGACCCAGGTCAGCTCATGCGGCCGCTAGGGTTCGCAACCTGACCGACCATTCGGGTCGCAGCTGACGACAAGGGGCGGTATGGCCGGTGAGCGTCAGCGCTCGTCTGGGCGATGCTCCCACATCGCAGCATCAACATAAGATGAGTGTCCCATGGCAGCGCCGTCGTCCGCGAGTTGGTACAACTCGAGCAAGGCCCATCGACTCTTGGTCGTTCTGGGCCTCGCCATCGCCGTGCTGGCGGCAGCGTGGGTCATCACGCGACTGAATGGCTCGGGGACGACCTCGACCGGGGCATCCCTTGGCGGCAGCGCCATCGAGCTCCCGGCCGATCAGACCCTCTCCGGCGTCGAGGACGAGACGGTGGTCGACGGGCTCGATCAACCAGGATCGATCATCATCGAGCCAAACGACGTGGCGCCCGTTGACAGCCCGGCCGGAAGTGGTGGGTTGGTTTCGTGGGCGGATGTGGACGCTGGGTCGAGGCGGCTTCCGACGGGTGACGATCGATGACTCGATTTATCCCCAGGTCGGTGACAACGGTGACCGGACTGGGGTTCAGTTCTTCATCAATGGTGACGCCGACGATCGGAATTCGAAGGCTCGGCCCGATGGCTGGGATGCCACCGGCCCTCAGGAGGGATCGACCTTCCACGTGTATCCCAAGATCTCGCTTCGTGTCGGTGACGTGATTCGGGCCCGCTGGGTGACTCCGGGTGGCGACACCCATGTGAGCGAGCTCGTTGTCGGCGGTGGCGAGCCTGTCGCCTCGCAGCCGACACCGGCTCCGGAGCCGGTCTTGGTCGTTGAGGATGTGCCGCCGCCGCCGGCGCCTGGCCGGCTTCGGTGCCGGTGTCTGGTGATTTTCCCAGTGCGGCTACTACGGGGTTGTCTGATCCGGGTGTGTTGAGTCCGTCGGCGACGGTGATCGTGACGACGCCGGGTGCGGTGATCGAGAATCTCGATGTGACGGGCACGATCGTGGTGAAGGCCGACAATGTGACGATCCGCAATGTGCGGGTGCGTAAGAGTGTCGGTGCCAGTTATGGGATCAAGACCGGGTTCGGTGAGTACACGGGCACGGTGATCGAACACGTGGAGCTCGATGGCCAGCGTGATGTTTCGGGGAACTCGGGCTCGATCGGGGTGTGTTGTGGCAGCTACACGTTGCGCTACGCCAACGTCTATGGGTTCCGGGTGTCGGCGAAGATGTCGGGTGACAATGTCATCGAGAACTCTTGGATGCATGATCATTGGGGTGCCAATGGTTCCCATGGCACCGCGGTGAGTACCAGCGGTGGCAGCAATCTGGTCGTGCGGAACAACAACCTCGACATCACTGGTTCTTCCGGGGCGTCGGCTGCGTTGTCGTTGTACGGCGACATTGCACCGGTGAAGAACGTGTTGATCGAGCGCAACCTGTTCTACGGAGGCGGCTACTGCACCTATGGCGGCAGTTTGCCGTCGAAGGCGTATCCGGTCGGTACCTGCATCCGTTACATCGACAACCACTTCCGCACGACGCCGGGAACCTACGAGCAATGCGGTCGCTTCGGGCCGGTGACGAGCTTCAACCGGAGCCACACCGGCAACGTCTGGCAGGGCAACGTCTGGCACGAAACCGGCCAACCCCTGCCCTGACCCAGGTCAGCTCATGCGGCCGCTAGGGTTCGCAACCTGACCGACCATTCGGGTCGCAGCTGACGACAAGGGGCGGTATGGCAGCATCGTCGATAGCGGTCTTGGCCGCGACGGTGGGCACGCACGCTCGCGTGGTCGAGATCGTTTCGTCCAGGGTGGTTTCTGCACTCACTGCGCTGAATGGCACTGCTCCAGTGCGCAATCAGGTCGGCGACATACATCTGTTCGGAGTATCGGGGCCGGTCACCGCGATCCACCGCACCTCGGCCGTGGTCGGGTCCGACACTGGTCTTGCGGCAATCATCACGGTGAAAGCGAATCGATTGGTCGCCGAGGCCGACGAGATCGGCTTGTCGCAGCTCTGCTGGGCCGAAGCCGACGGCGTGGTCGTAGTATCCGACTCGGCCCTGGTCGCGGCCGCGCGGTCGACGCTGAGCTCGACGATCAAGCGGTGGGCGTCCTGTCGTTGATGGGATTCCTGATCGGTGGCCGGTCGCTGTTTCGTGGAGTCCGTCGTTTGCGTGCACGGGAGAAGATGGAGTTCTCGACTCGCGATGGTCTGCGACCGGTCAGCACGGTGCTCCCTGCCTCGCCGAGCCCCGTGCCGTCCGCGTCAGCCGATGACCCCACGGGTGCGACACGTCTGAACGCCGTAGTCGCGGCAACTTCTCGAAGCCTACCCCGGCCCGGTTCTTGAGCTGAGTGGGGGCCTCGACAGCCGAGCGATCCTCGCCGCAGTGCCTCAGTCGGCCCGCCGGGGCATGCGGGCGGTCACCCTCGGACGAGAGGCAGATCCCGATGTCGTCGTCGCTCGGCGGCTGGCCTCGGCATGCCAGCTCGACTGGACACGCATTGACCTCTCCGATTTGGCCCATGGCACACCCAGCGAGCTGATGGCCATGGCCATGGCCGCCGCATGGCGACGCGACGCGTCGACGAATGCGATCGCCGCGCTGATGCTGGACGAAGCCGAGAGCCGGATGCCGTCGGGGCCGCGATTTCACGGGAGCGAACGGTGAGTTCGCCCGAGGGCTTCTACTACCCCGGTGTGCTCACCGACGGCCGGTGACCCCACGCCGTGTCGCGCAGTTGGCGCGCTCGCGGTCGTTCACGAACGACGGAACCGCATCGGCGGCGTTGGTACCGGCGCTGGCCGAGCGAGCTCGAGCGATCACGCTCGCCGACGTCGAAGCGGAGCTGTCGGGCTCCGAGAGTTGGCGCCGCTCCCTTGACGAGTTCTACCTCACGACACGAATGGCGAACTGGGCTGGCCCTGGCTACTCGGCGCGGCCTTCTCGGAGCGTGGCGCTGGCGCCGTTCTTCCACCCGCAGTTTCTCGACTGGTCACGCTCGCTACCGCCCAGGGCAGGGCCGCGGCGGGAGGCCTTCGCTCGAATGGTACGTGAGCTTTCCCCCGAGCTGGCTGCGTTGCCCCTCGACAGCGGAGGATCCGTGACAGATCTGACCAGAAGAAGCATCGCTCGCGAACTCCGTCGTGCGCTCGATTTCGGAGTCAAAGGCGCCAAGAAGGTCGACCAACGCCTCCGGAGGCGGCCCAAGCCTCCGGCCGCCGATGGCGGCCTGGTTCGCCGGCTCCAGCAGGGGTGGTCGGTCGAGCACACGGAGACGCTCGAAGACGTTGGGGTGTTCAGACCGCAGGTGCTTGCCGCGCTCGCTTCTGCGGAGCCAGTGGATCAAATGACACTCAGCCTGGCCATCAATGTGGTCGCGGCCCAGCGGTTTCTGGGTACAGTCCGTGCCAACGTCTCGGTGCCGACCGAGTCACCATCTCCCCCCATCTCGTGAGCAGGAGCACCCCGTGACTTCGGTGCCGTCTCGGCCAAACCCGGTCTTGTTCAGTCTCTTCGGCGCACCGGGCGACACGGGAACCTCGGTGTGAGCGCCCTCGGAGAGTCGACGCTTCAGTCGGTTGCGCACCGAGCGTCCTCGAGGCGAAGGTGCTCAGGTTCGACAACTCCGGGGACGAAGGCGCTCCCCGTCGAACGCTGCGGTGAGTCACGACAGGGACGGTGCATGGATATCTCGCCGTGTGTACCGCTCGGAGAGCCTGTGGACGATGCGCGTCAGCAGTGTCGTGCGCTTTCCGCCGAATCGGAACGTCGAAGCCATCCGTAGGTCCGCGGCGGTGCTCGACGTCAGCGGTGGCGACAGCTTCACCGATCTCTACGGAGCTCGCCGCTGGCGGCTCGTGACGTTGCCGAAGTTGATCAGTTTGCGTGTCGGCACCCCGCTGGTGCTTCTGCCTCAGACGTACGGTCCGTTCCGAGATCCTCGACGACGTCGTCGGCGGCCGACATCGTCGCCAATGCGCATTCTGCGTGGGCAAGAGATCCCGATGGTCTCGACTGCTTGCGGGAGCTGCTCGACGATCGTTTGACCCGAGGCGACATCGACAGGGTGTCGATGTCGCGTTCGCATTGTCTCCTCGTCGTCCCGACGAGCTTCCCGACGACCTGGTGGCGTGTCTCGATTCCGCCCGCGATCAGCGTCACCGTCGGGTCTGAATGTGAGCGGGCTGTTGATGAACGAACCCGACGGTGGCAAGTCACAGTTCGGTCTCGAACTCGACTACCGACAGTTGATCGACCAGGTGAGCTCCCGGCTACTCGACGAGGTGGCCGACCATCTCGTGCTGGTGCCTCATGTACGCGGTCTATCGGCCGAGTCCGACGACCGTGCCTGTCGCGAACTGGCCGAGCGGCTCGATCGCCCCGACCGAGTGAGTATCCTTGCCGGCGGGCCTCGACGCAGGACAGACCAAGTGGTTCGTGTCGCAGCTCGACTGGTTCTGTGGAACGCGGATGCATTCCACCATCGCTGCTCTGTCCACGGGAGTTCCGGCTGCCGCCGTCGCCTACAGCGCGAAGACCAGAGGAGTGTTTGCGACCTGCGGGATGGCCCACGCCGTCGTCGACGCCCGCGCCGAGAGTACGGGCGACGCGGCCGATCAGATCATCGAACGGGCTCACGCCAGAGAAGAGGACCGAGCCGTGTTGGCCTCCCGAATTCGATGACGTCGTGAGCCGAGCCCGTGGTCAGTTTGCCGAGATCCTCGGAGTCGACCATCTCGTCCCCTCGGGGTGTTTGAGTGCCGCGCCAGCGCATTCCTGTGATCGCGACCATCTTCGACGTCGCCGAGCGACAGCTCTGCACCGGGTGCGGAGTGTGCGCCTATGTCCAGCCCGAAGCTGTCGAGATGGTCGACGATCTCGACGCCGGTCGACGGCCGGTGATGCGACCGCTTCCCGGCGGAGAGCAGCCGACGGATCGTGCGCTCGCCGCCTGTCCCGGAGTAGGGCTCACGCACGATCCTGATCCGGAAGGTGTGATCGACGAAGTACGACAGGCGTGGGGGCCGGTTCTCGAGGTCTGGGAGGGCTACGCAACCGATCCCGAGGTCCGCCTGGCCGCATCGAGCGGCGGGGCTGCCACCGCCCTGGCCCTGCACTGCATCGAGCACGAGGGAATGCATGGCGTTCTCCACATTCGCGCACGTGTCGATGTGCCCTACCTCAACGAGACGGTCATGAGTCGTTCTCGCCCCGAGCTCCTGGCGGCCACCGGGTCGCGTTATGCGCCGGCAAGCCCGTGCGACCGACTCGACCTGGTGCGTGATGCTCCTGCGCCTTCGGTGTTCATCGGAAAGCCTTGCGATGTCGGCGCCACGGCGAAGATTCGCACGACATCGACGCCGCAGCTCGACGAGAAGCTGGGTCTCACCATCGGGATATTCTGCGCCGGAACTCCGACCACGCGCGGCACCTTCGAGATGCTGGCCGCAATGGGCATCGACGATCCCGACCGGCTCACCGGCCTGCGCTATCGGGGAAACGGATGGCCGGGCATCGCGCGTGCCGACTTCGACAGGCGACAGACCCCGGCAGTCGCGTGAGCTCTCCTACCACGAATCGTGGGGAGCGATACTGGAGAAGCATCGACAGTGGCGGTGCTACGTCTGCGCCGATCACACGGGCGAGTTCGCCGACATCGCGGTCGGTGACCCCTGGTATCGGGAGATCGAATCGGACGAACCGGGTCGTAGCCTGATCGTTGCTCGGACCGAGCGGGGGCGCCGACTCCTACGAGCCGCGATCGATTCCGGAGCGATGAGCGCCGAACGGGTCGACGCCGACCGAATCCCGGCTTCTCAACCCGGCCTGCTCCGGGTTCGGGGAGCGGTGTGGGGTCGCCTCGCCGCGTGCAAGATCCGTGGCATTCCAGCGCCGAGGTACGAGGGCTTGCCAACGTTCGCTGTGTGGCTGCGGCACCTGAGCTTCAACGAGAAGATGCGTTCGATCGTCGGACTGATGAGGCGGGTAGAGAGGAAAGGCTTGAATCGCCGGCACCCGGTTGTCGCCTTCGAGCCCCCGTCGCCGTCGTCAGCACCAAGCTCGGAGCCAGGCTAGGACGGAGCGTCGCTTCCCGGCCGTGATGTCACGATGGCCGTTCTTCAGCGACGAGCGGTTTCTCCCAACTCGGGTGGCACAGGTAACGGTGCTGGCGCTAGGCTTGTCGACGGTAAGGGGTGTGGTGATGCACCGGGCAAGGGCGAAGAACATGAAACTCGGTCGATTGGCGCCGTTGTTCGCGTTTTCTCGAGCATTGTTGCTCGTGTGTCTGCTGGCGACGGTGGTCGCCCCGATCGCCGTTTTCTCTTCGAGCGCGGGTGCGGCACCGACCGATTGGCCGTGGTTTGAACCTGGGCACGATCAGCGTCTGTCGTTGACTGTGACCCCATCGGCTGATGGTGGCGATCTCTTCGCAGTCGCCGATGTCGACTTCACGCAAGCGTTTGTGGAGGCGGGCATATCGGGCGCCGAGGTTGATCAGGCGACGCTCGTGGTGCATGAAGTCGACGATGCCGGTGTTCTCATCGACGACGCTGTGCCGTTTCAGTTCGATCCGGGTCCGGGTTTCGATGCCGCCGCCAATGCGTCAGGCGAACTGGTCGTGCAAGTCAGTGGTCCCACGACTGTTGGCCAATCGAGGAACTTCCTGGTGTACTTCGATCGCTCCGGGTCCGGGGCTCTTGGTGCCGCCGTCGACGACCAGGTGATCGTCACCACTGGTCTGCAAGACGAAGGGCTCCCTGCGGCTTCGATCGTGACTCCGAGCGGGAGTTGGTGGTACCAGGTCGAGGCGGGCGGCTTCTCGAGCCTTGTCGATGGGGAAGCAAACGATTGGATTGGCTGGAGCACGGCGACGGGCGCTCAGGGCGAATACCGGGGGATACCAAACCTTGTGTATCCCCAGGGCTTCTTCCATCCGGGCTCGACCGGCCACTCGACGTCTTTCGCGGTCGATGGGCCTCTTCGAAGCAGTTTCTCGACCGTGAGCCCCGACGGTCTCTGGGAGGTCGAGTGGGAGGTCTATCCCACGCACGCCGTTGCCACGGTTCTCGCTGCCAGTTCGAACTACTGGTTCCTCTATGAGGGAACTCCTGGAGGCACGGTCGATCCCGCTTCTGACTTCTGGTCGCAGAGTTCGGGCGCTACTGGTGTGCTCGACGATAGTTTCGATGTCGACCTCCCTGCGCCGGAGTGGATGCAGTTCGGGGATCCGGTCGCCGATCGCTCTTTGTTCGTCATCAACCACACTGATGATTCCGCGACTGATTCATACAAGACGCTGAGCAATGCGATGACCGTGTTCGGTTTCGGACGATCCGGGCTCAGTCGGCTCCTGAGCGGCACCGATCGCTCTTTCTCGGTCGGGCTGATCGACACAGCCGATCAGGCCACGGCCGCAACGGCGATCGACGGGCTCGTCACCGCACCGACAACCATCGTCGGCCCTGGCCACCCTCGGGTTTCGGACACCACTGCCCCTGTGATCACGCTGGGGCCAGCGGCGACGCCAGCGGCCGAACAGATCTCCGTCGTCTGGGATACCGACGAGCCGGCGACATCCGAGTTGTCCGTTGGTCTGACGCCAGCTCTGGAGCTCGGGTCGTTCTCTTCACCCGGCTATGCGACCAGCCACGTCGTCGACGCGACCGGCCTCGCGTGCGAGACCGACTTCTATTGGGCGGTCACGTCCACTGATGGCAGCGGGAACAGCACAACCAGCACCCCGGCACAGACGCAGACAACGGCCTGCGAGTACCCCATCGATGTGGTGATCACCGGTGACGGGAACGTCACGGTGGTGCCCGATCAGGCGGGCTATCTGCCTGGTACGACGGTTCAGCTGACCGCCGTGAGCGACCCGAATGCATCCTTTGCCGGGTGGAGCGGCGACGTCGTCGATACTGCTGAGACGATTCAGGTGGTCGTTCCGAGTGGTCCGGTAGCCCTGACGGCCTCATTCACGACGGTCCTCGTTGGGGCCGCACCGGTGGTGCGTTATGACTTTGTGGATGGGTCGGGGGTGACGGTGTCGGATTCGGGTTCGGGGGTGCCGTTGGATTTGACGATCTCTGATCCGGGGGCTGTGTCGTGGGTGTCTGGTGGCGGGTTGAGGGTTGATTCGGCGACGGTGATCACCTCGGGTGGGGCGGCGACGAAGGTGTATGACGCGGTGGCGGTGAGCAATGAGATGACGGTTGAGGCGTGGGTTACGCCGGCGAATGTGTCTCAGGGGGGTCCGGCCCGGATTGTGGCCAGCGCGGTGGATCCCTTCGCCCGCAATTTCATGTTGGGTCAGGGTGCGTGGTCGAGTTTGGCTGATGACACTTTCGGGGCCCGGTTGCGGACCACGTCTTCGTTGAGTGGTCAGCCTGATTTGTTCACTCCGGCGGGCACCGCGACGACTGATTTGACTCATGTGGTGATGACTCGCACCGCGGCGGGCGCCATCGCGATGTATGTGAATGGTGTGGTGCAGGGCACCCAGACTCGTGCCGGTGATTTCTCGAACTGGAATCTGAGCTATCCGCTGGTGGTCGCCAACGTCGGCTCCGGTGCCCGTCCATGGGTTGGGACGTTGTGCCAGATCGCGATCTATGACCAGGCCCTCGACGTGTCTGAGGTCAACGACAACTACACCGCGGGCTGCGCGGCGGGTGCCAACACCGGTCCGGTGCTGGATCCGATCGCGGGTCGGTCCGATGCCGAGGGCGACACCGTGTCGGTCGGGGTGGTTGCCACCGACGACGACGGTGATGTGCTCACCTTCTCCGCGACGGGTCTTCCCGATGGGGTTGGCCATCGATGCCTCCACCGGAACGATGTCGGGCACGCTTTCCCAGACTGCGGCGGCCGCTGCACCGTATGCGGTGACCGTCACCGTCGATGACGGTCGGGGCGGTTCGGCTTCGCAATCATTCGACTGGGCGGTGAGCGCGGTCAATGTCGACCCGGTACTCGACGCGATCGGGAATCGTCTGTCGGGGCTCGGCCAGTCTGTGACGGTCAACGTGGTTGCCAGCGACGATGACGGCGACGTGTTGGTCTTCGATGCGGCGGGTCTGCCCGACGGGTTGTCGATCGGTTCGTCTACGGGCGTGATCTCGGGCACGACCACCGTTGCTGGCACCTTCGCGGTGACGGTGACGGTGACCGACGCCAACACCGGCAGCGACTTCGAGACGTTCGATTGGTTGGTGGTCGGCAACGATGACCCGGTCCTGGATCCGATTGTGGATCCCCAGTCCAGTTCTGAGGGCGACACGGTTTCGTTGTCCGTGTCGGCCACCGACAACAACGGTGATGTGCTCACCTATGGCGCGACGGGTCTTCCTGATGGGTTGACCATCGATGCCTCCACCGGGGAGATCTCTGGTGTGGTCACCCAGACCGCGGCGACCAGCTTCACCGTATTCGGTGACCGTCACCGTCGATGACGGTGTCGGCGGTGTCGATGACCAAACCCTGCAATGGGACATCGCGGCGGTCAATGTCGATCCTGAGGTCTCCAACCCTGGTGATCAGTCCGACAACGAAGCCGACACCGTCTCGTTGACGATCTCGGCCACCGACGCCGACGGTGATGTGCTCACCTATGGCGCGACCGGACTGCCCGCCGGGCTGACCATCAACCCATCCACCGGGCAGATCTCCGGCACCATCGCCACCGGCGCTTCGACCACCTCCCCCTATACGACCCAGATCACCATCACCGACGCCACCACCACCATCGCGATCACCTTCACCTGGACCGTTGACAACGTCGTTGGGGCCGCACCGGTGGTGCGTTATGACTTTGTGGATGGGTCGGGGGTGACGGTGTCGGATTCGGGTTCGGGGGTGCCGTTGGATTTGACGATCTCTGATCCGGGGGCTGTGTCGTGGGTGTCTGGTGGCGGGTTGCGGGTTGATTCGGCGACGGTGATCACCTCGGGTGGGGCGGCGACGAAGGTGTATGACGCGGTGGCGGTGAGCAATGAGATGACGGTTGAGGCGTGGGTTACGCCGGCGAATGTGTCTCAGGGGGGTCCGGCCCGGATTGTGGCCAGCGCGGTGGATCCCTTCGCCCGCAATTTCATGTTGGGTCAGGGTGCGTGGTCGAGTTTGGCTGATGACACTTTCGGGGCCCGGTTGCGGACCACGTCTTCGTTGAGTGGTCAGCCTGATTTGTTCACTCCGGCGGGCACCGCGACGACTGATTTGACTCATGTGGTGATGACTCGCACCGCGGCGGGCGCCATCGCGATGTATGTGAATGGTGTGGTGCAGGGCACCCAGACTCGTGCCGGTGATTTCTCGAACTGGAATCGGAGCTATCCGCTGGTGGTCGCCAACGTCGGCTCCGGTGCCCGTCCATGGGTTGGGACGTTGTGCCAGATCGCGATCTATGACCAGGCCCTCGACGTGTCTGAGGTCAACGACAACTACACCGCGGGCTGCGCGGCGGGTGCCAACACCGGTCCGGTCCTGGATCCGATCGCGGGTCGGTCTGATGCTGAGGGCGACACGGTGTCGGTCGGGGTGGTTGCCACCGACGACGACGGTGATGTGCTCACCTACGACGCGACGGGTCTTCCTGATGGGTTGACCATCGATGCCTCCACCGGAACGATGTCGGGCACGCTTTCCCAGACTGCGGCGGCCGCTGCACCGTATGCGGTGACCGTCACCGTCGATGACGGTCGGGGCGGTTCGGCTTCGCAATCATTCGACTGGGCGGTGACGCGGTCAATGTCGACCCGGTACTCGACGCGATCGGGAATCGTCTGTCGGGGCTCGGCCAGTCTGTGACGGTCAACGTGGTTGCCAGCGACGATGACGGCGACGTGTTGGTCTTCGATGCGGCGGGTCTGCCCGACGGGTTGTCGATCGGTTCGTCTACGGGCGTGATCTCGGGCACGACCACCGTTGCTGGCACCTTCGCGGTGACGGTGACGGTGACCGACGCCAACACCGGCAGCGACTTCGAGACGTTCGATTGGTTGGTGGTCGGCAACGATGACCCGGTCCTGGATCCGATTGTGGATCCCCAGTCCAGTTCTGAGGGCGACACGGTTTCGTTGTCCGTGTCGGCCACCGACAACAACGGTGATGTGCTCACCTATGGCGCGACGGGTCTTCCTGATGGGTTGACCATCGATGCCTCCACCGGGGAGATCTCTGGTGTGGTCACCCAGACCGCGGCGACCGCTGCACCGTATTCGGTGACCGTCACCGTCGATGACGGTGTCGGCGGTGTCGATGACCAAACCCTGCAATGGGACATCGCGGCGGTCAATGTCGATCCTGAGGTCTCCAACCCTGGTGATCAGTCCGACAACGAAGCCGACACCGTCTCGTTGACGATCTCGGCCACCGACGCCGACGGTGATGTGCTCACCTATGGCGCGACCGGACTGCCCGCCGGGCTGACCATCAACCCATCCACCGGGCAGATCTCCGGCACCATCGCCACCGGCGCTTCGACCACCTCCCCCTATACGACCCAGATCACCATCACCGACGCCACCACCACCATCGCGATCACCTTCACCTGGACCATCTCAGGCGCAGCCGGCGCCGTGTTCGTTGGTGATGATTTCGAGGGTTCGGTGTTGTCGCCGATGTGGTCGGTGGTGGATCCGGTTGGTGATGGGTCGGTTGGGGTTGATGGGTTGGGTTCGTTGGTGTTGTCGGTGCCGGCGGGGGTGAAGCATGACCCGTGGGTGACGAATAGTTCGGTGCGGGCAGTGCAGGCGGCTGCTGATGGTGATTTCGTGGCGGAGTTGGGGTTCGGGTCGGTTCCTTCGCTGAAGTACCAGATGCAGGGGTTGTTGGTCGAGCAGGATGCCGATGACTGGTTGAGGTTCGATTTCTATTCGACGGGGTCGCAGTTGAAGGTGTTTGCGGCGTCGACGGTGGCGGGGTCGTCGTCGACGCGGTTGTCGTCGACAATCGGTGCTGCGCCGGGGTCGGCGTTGTTCATGCGGGTGTCGCGTGGCGGTGATGTGTGGTCGATGGAGTATTCCTATGACGGGGTGGTGTGGCAGTCGGCTGGGTCGTTCACGCACCCCTTGACGATGTCGGCGTTGGGGCCGTTCGTGGGCAATGCCGGGGCAAGTCCGGCGTTTGATGCGGTGGTCGACTATGTGGCGAATGTGCCGTTGCATCAGGTTGATGTTTCGGTGTCGGGCACGGGAACGGGGTCCGTTGACGTGTCGCCGGCGGGGTCGATGTTTGTCGATGGCACTGTGGTGACGTTGACCGCGGTGGCTGATCCGGGGTCGGTGTTTGTTGGCTGGTCGGGTGACGTCGTGTCGACGGATCCGTCGCTCGTGGTGACGTTGTCGTCGGATCTGGTGGTGGATGCGGCCTTCGATGTGGCGGCGGCTGATGTGACGCCGCCGGTGATTTCGGGGGTGACGGTGTCGGCGGTGACCGATACGTCGGCCACGGTTTCGTGGACGACTGATGAGCCGGCTACGTCGGCGGTGAGCTATGGGCCCACGGTCGCCTATGAGGATGGAACGCTCAGCGATACGACGTTGACGACTTCTCACGGTGTGACCTTGACTGGTCTGGCCGCGGAATCGACCTATCACTTCGCCGTGGAGTCGACCGATTTCGCTGGCAACACAACCACCGGACCCGACACCACCTTTGTCACTGCTGCGCCTCCTGTGCCTGGGGCTCCGGTCATCGATCTCTGGTACGGGGGCTATCAGCCCTTCGGGGAGCGAGGCCGTGCTCAGCGCTGGGTGAATGTGATGGGGAATGTGGCTGACCCCGACGGTGTGGCCTCGCTGTCCTACAGGGTGAATGGTGGATCGAGTCAGTCGCTTTCGATCGGACCCGACGCGGTTCGTCTCGATGAGCCGGGAGACTTCAACATCGAGATCGATCGCACCTCGCTTCCGGTCGGGTTGTCGACGGTGGTGATCTCCGCGGTGGACGGCGTGGGTACCTCCAGTTCGGCCACGGTCACCGTCGAGTTGTTCGAGAACGCGGTCGGTGTTCCGTTCTCGGTCGACTGGTCGATCGAGTCGAACATCCTCAATGCCGCGCAGGTCGTCGATGGCGACTGGGTCATCGATGGTTCCGAGGTGCGGTTGGCTGACGCAGCAGCGCTGGGTTATGACCGGCTGTTGGCCGTCGGTGACCAGACCTGGACCGACTACGAGGTCACGGTGCCGGTGCGCTTCGAGGGCCATGGCGACCAATGGGGCACCCCCCAGAGCGGGCTCCCGTTGTTCGGACTCGGGCTCCGGTGGCAGGGCCACACCGCATCGGGCAGTCTCCGTCCTCGGCATGGGATCTATCCGGTCGGTGCCTACACCTGGTTCCGTTGGGACTCCACCCTCACCAGTGGCCGCTACGAGCTGTCCGGCAACAACAACAGTCCGCTGATCAGAGCCAACGGCACCGTGGTCACCGGCGATGAACTGGTCATCAAAGCCCGGGTCCAGACCATCGCCGGCGGCACCCGCTACTCGGTCAAGTACTGGGATCCTGCCGATCCCGAACCGGCCGCATGGCTACTCGAGATCGTCGAAGACAACGGACCCGCCTCCGGAGCGCTCGCCCTGTTCACCCACCACTCCGACGTCCGCTTCGGCACCATCTCCGTCACACCCCTCTGAACCATTCCCGCTGAGACCCCCTGAGCTCATCGATGTCGGGCCGAACGGCCCATTCGTTTTGGCGCACCGAACGGCTAGCCTTCGCCGAGGTGGTCGTAGCGAGTTTCGCGAGGCGGCCAGAATGGGCAACGACTCGGAGCGTGGGCTGATGTCGAGACTGTCGTCGGTACGATCGCGCGTACCGACGAAATGGAAGCGCGACCCTTCGAGTATGTCCGGGTCAAGTATCACATGAAGCACGTCCATGGCCCTGCTGAAGCTCGAGCTCGGCTGATGACGAAGCGGTCGTGACGTGTCCGTCAAGAACGGGAGCTTCTACCTGCCGAGGTTCGTCGACCACTATCGCCGGCTCGGCTTCCGACACATCTTCTTTCTCGACAACGGCTCGACCGACGACGAGCGTCGCAGAGATGGCGAGCTACGACGACGTCTCGGTGTATCGCTGCGATCTGCCCATCGGTGATCATCAGACACTCATGAAGCGGGCGCTTGCTCGTACGGTGGCTCCACATGGCTGGTGTCTCGACGTCGATATCGATGAGTTCTTCGACTATCCGAATCGGGGAGCGCTCGATCTCACCGGTTTCTTGCGATACCTGAACAGCCGAGACTTCACGTTGGTCGTGGCTCAGATGCTCGACATGTTCGCGGATCGGGCCCATCTCGGACCTCGCGTCACGCCGCGACATGGACCTCGGTCGACGAGTACCCCTATTACGATCTCGAGGCGGTCACCCGAGCCGACTACTCGAGCTCTGAGCTCGCCAGACAGCGGGGTTCGAACAACGTGTTGGCGAATCCGGCGACAGAGCTGTTCTTCGGCGGCATTCGCAAGACGTTGTTCGATCTGGATTGTCTACTCACGAAACACCCGCTCTTCAGGGTCGACGGGAACCTCCAAGCTCTTCACTCACCCGCATTTCAGCGACCATGGACGGGTTGCCGACGTCTCCTGCGTTCTGCACCACTACAAACTGGTCAGCAACTGCTTCGAGACGTCGGCGATGAGACCGTGACGCCTTCCCTGCCACACGAAGGGGCTACGAAGATCTGCTCGAGCTGATCGAGAGGGCGTCGGATTTCAACATCAAGAGCGACTCCGCCATCCGTTATGAAGGCACCGACGAGCTGCTGGCGGCCAAGTTCTTGTTCGCTTCGCCCGACTACGTCCGCTGGACCGAGGCAGATCGAGACTGACTAGCGCTCCGGTGGTCAACGCCAGCCACGGATGCGATGGCCGTTCTACCCATCAACGAGAAGGATCCCACCCATGACGAGGCGACCGAAGGTGAGCATTGGCCTCCCGGTGTTCAACGGCGAGGATCATCTGGCCAGGGCGGTCGACTCGATCCTCGAGCAGTCGCTCACCGACCTCGAGCTGATCATCGTCGACAATGCGTCGACCGACGCGACGCAGAGCATCGGTGAGCGCTACACGCTACACGACGAGCGGGTGCGGTACGTGCGAAACGAAACCAACATCGGTGCGTCGCGCAACTACAACAAGGCGTTCGCTCTCGCCGAGGGTGAGTACTTCAAGTGGGCGGCGCACGACGATGAGTGTCACCCCGAGATGCTGCGTCGGTGCGCCGAGACGCTCGACGAAGCTCCCGATGACGTCGTGATGGTCTATCCGCTCGGGGAGTTGATCGACGAGGACGGCGAAACTCTCACGTCGCCGCTCGACCGGATCGAGAGCCGGGACTCACGGCCGCACAGGCGAGTGGCGCGGGTGCTTCGTTCGCTGAACATGTGTGACCCGATCTTCGGCGTCTACCGGTCGAGCAGTCTGCGGGAGACGCAGCTGATCGGTTCCTTCTGCGGTCCGACTACGTGTTGTTGTCGGAGCTGGCGCTCATGGGCGAGATCTGGGAGATCGACGAGGTCCTGTTCCGGCTTCGGGCCCACTCCGGTCGTTCGATGACGGCCAACCTCGACATCCGTTCTCGCACCAGTTGGTATGACCCGGTCGGCCGGCTCACGGCGCATTCTGCTTCCCGTCTGGGAGCAGATGGTGTGGGCGCTGCTGAAGACCACGGCGCGTGCCGATCTGCCTCTTGGCGAGAAGATCTTGTGCGTGCTCACCGTGCCCTTCGGTTCACTACTACCGTCGATTCCGGTCCTTCGGCGGTCGGATGCGGAGACGGATCTCAGGACGCTCGTGAAGCGCCGGCTGACGTCGAACCGTCGTCGAGGAGCGGCATCGCGCGGCAGGCTGTCATTTCGTGGGGTGACCGGCTTCCCTCTGATCGGAGGGTGCATTGCGACGACGCATGTCCGACTCGACTGATGGCGAAGCGGGCTGAGTCACCAGGCCGGCGCCTCATTCAGTTCCACGATCCGGTGGTCGGCCACGATGAACATCGGCCGTCAGGTCGTGAACCTCGCCGTGACATTCGTGCTTGCCGCGATACTCGGCCCCACCGCGTATGGGCTCGTCGCCATCGCAATGGTCTATGTCGCATTCGTTCAACTCCTGATGGAGCAGGGAATGAATGCCGCCCTCGTGCAACGTCGCGATTTGAGTCAGGAGCACCTGACGAGTGCGTTCTGGATGGTTCAATTGGCCGCACTGATCCTCGACGCGTTGGCCGTCGCAGGGAGTGGCTGGTGGGGTGGCGTCAACGATCAGCCGCACTGGGGGAGATCGTCCGCTGGCTCACGCCGCTTCTGATCCTTCGAGGATTGATAGTCGTTCCCGATGCGCTGCTCCGCCGGCGGCTCGCCTTTCGGGTGCTGGCGATTCGCACCAACGTCTCTGTGCTGTTGGGTGGTGTCTTCGGGATCGTTGCCGCCCTCCAGGGTGCGGGTGTGTGGGCCCTCGTCGTGCAACAGCTCAGCACCGTTGTGCTCGAAGTGGTGATCGTCTGGGCGGCCGTGAGCTGGCGCCCGAGGTGGTCGTTCTCGAAATCGGCTGCGCTCGACCTCTTCGGCTTTTCGTGGCGATCGGCCGTCGCAAGCTTCGGCGTCTTCGTGAACTCTCGGGCCGACACGTTGATCATCGGTCTCTTTCTCGGACCCACCGCAGTTGGCCTGTATCGATTCGCCGCTCGACTGGTCGACACGGTCATCCAATCGATTGTCGGATCCATCCGCGGGGTGTCGCTCCCGGAATTCTCCCGCCTGCAGGTCGATCCCGACGGCATCGCCCGTCGTGTCATCCAGATGCAACGGCTCTCTGCCGTTGCGGCGCTCGTGCCGCTCGCTGCCCTCGCTGCTGCTGCGTCTCCGTTGATCGACCTCGTCGGATCAGAGTGGGAGTCGGCCACGGCAGCGATCCGCATTCTTGCGCTGGCCGGGGCAGGTCTCGTCGTTGGG
>CAVOZP010000001.1:0-48543 GCA_963700995.1 uncultured Acidimicrobiales bacterium | reverse complement strand
ACCACCCGAGCAGGCCAAGGGCAATGAGTGCGGCGGGTCGGCCTGCCGCTCCCAGACCCGGAACGACGAGCACGGGGGGAATCAACGTCACCGTCAGCAGAAAGGCGACCACGATTGGGGTCGCACCCTCCCTCAGCACCCCGGTACGTGAGTCTTGGACGAACGCGCGCGATTCGACTGTGTCGGCCCTATCTCGCTGGGACCGTCGGCTTGTCATGGTCTCCCGCCTCGGCCTTCTGTCGTCCGAGGTTGCGTGTCTTGCCGGCGCCTGGACTCTTCGATGGGAGCTGCTCCGAGGCTTCGTCGGTTTCGGCCGGAGTGTGTCGCTTCGCCGGCTCGCGCCGGCGTCGTCGCCCTTCGAGGAAGAACGCTGCCCCGAAACTCGCTCCCGCGCCGAATGCGACCATGGCGATCCGGGCTCGGTTGCGCCCTCCGTAGTCCGCGCCGCCCACCGACGACAGCCCGATCACCGAAATGGTCACCGCCTGATCAGGAGGTATGTCTGCAGCCGCTTGCTGCATCTGGATGTCTTGCTCGATGAGGTCGACGAGCCGCAAGGCCGTTGCGATGGGGACATCCTCGGACTGCGCCCGAATCAGCAGCAGGAGGACCGGGGTCCGATCCTGAACGCCGGTCTCGTAGTCGGTGCTCAATCCCTCGTCGGCGAGAATGTTCTTGATCTGCGGAGAGGTCGCTTTCAGCGAGGCGACGAGGGCGGCTGTCGCGAGCGAGGCGGGTTGTTCGATCAGAGGATTCACGGACTCGAACTCGATGGTGTCGTCGACCTCGACTTCGCGCACACTCGGCCCGACGAACAAGATGGCAGCTTCCGCGGTGTACTCGGGCTGGATGTTTCGGGTGAGGAGCAATGCGCCGAGGATCGAGATGACCAACAAGGGAACGGTGACGAACCACCACCGCAAGACGACTCGCAGACCATCGAAGATATCCATCACATGTTCTTTCCGACCCGCTGTCAGGACAACGGTACAGGGTAGGGCAGAGCCGGAACTCATCACCATCGGTACTTCCACCTAGGCCCGGTTCTGAACCGTATGGCCCATAGCCGCCGGGTACCGACCGCACCGTTTCACCACCTGGTTGTGCCCGGTTCCGCTCCGAAACGCCGGGCGGACTGCGTCGATAGATGGGTCTCACGAGCCGACGGCAGCCAAGGCCGCGATCTCGACATGATCCAATGGCCGTTGGAGGATCTTCGGGTCGTCGACCAGGCCATCGAAGTACCGCCCACCGGCACCTGGGGGCTGCGCGCCGATTGTGACAGGAAGCGTCGGGTCGGCGTCGACGAGTCCGTCCAGCACAGCGCTCCCGATCTCAACGCCATCGAGAAACAGTCGGAGCATCGAACCGTCGTGGGTGAGCGCAGCGTGGTGCCACTCACCGGTCGAGAGGACCCCGCCGGGGGCAACGAGTGTGGTTGTCGTTCCTCCGACACGAACTCGTGCTCTCAGTCGGATCGACCCGCTGGATCTGACCGTCCCGAGCATGAACAGATGATCGTTCGCGGCCGTGCCCGACGCTTTCGATATCAGCCGGGCATCCGTCGTCTGGAACGAGTCGGCCTTGAACCAGAGTGCAAGAGTGAGTCCGGTCCCGCCGGCGTCGAGCGGGGGCAGCTCGATCGAGTCGTCGAGTCCGTCGAGGTGGACAGCCGAGCCGCTTCCGTCAGGCGTATCGGGCTCGAAGACGGGGCCTCCGACGAGGGTCCCGTCGTTCCCGTTGCCGCTCACGTCAGCTGCGAGAGTGCCGCTGCCTTCGTCGAGTGGGAGGTCGACGAGCAGAGCTGCCGGATCGTTCACAATGATGGCGAATGATCCGGTGGCGGGATGAGAAGCGGCACCGCCGTCGCTGACGGTGAACTCGAAGTGATCCGTGAGCAACCCGGCTCCGCCGTGAACATAGGACAGGAGATTCTGGTCGATGTCGGCTTGCGTGAAAGTGCCCCCGGTCGGAACGTCGACGCCGTCGAGCCGGAGCGACTCCGAAGTCGGGTGTGTCGTGGATCGTGTACACCACGCCGATCGGGTCGGTATCGGGGTCGACGGAGGACAGGCTCGATGCGTCGATGGTCAGGGTGCCACCGGGATCGACCGAAGCCAAGTGGGCTCGGGACTGGGTATGGATCGCCACTGCGTTGGCGTCACGACTCGCCGACAAGATGTCGATATCGCCGTCCGTGTCGAAGTCCAGTGGCGAACACCCCGTAGGCGCCATCGGCCAGCAGATCCACGGCTCGAGCGCTGAATGCTCCGTCGCCGTCGTTCTCGTACCACGCAATCGTGTCGTCGTCGACACTCGCCCCGATGGCATCGATATCGCCGTCGCCGTCGACATCGACGGCAGTGACGGACCGTGCACCGTCGGCGGAGGTATCGATGAGTCGCTTGGAGAAACCGCCTGCACCGTCATTCTCATACCACGCGATGGTGTCATCGACCTGGCTCGCGGCGAGCACGTCGAGGTCTCCGTCGCCGTCCAGATCGGCGGTTTCGACGAAATAGCCCCCGTCGGCGTCGACATCGATGCTCTGCTTGGCGAAGCTTCCCACACCGTCGTTTTCGTACCACGCCACTTCGTCATCGAAGAAGCTCGTGGCCACGACATCGAGATCTCCGTCGCCGTCGAGATCGCCGAGATCCGCTCGCTTCGGGCCATCGATGTTCGCATCTATCGTGTTGACTGAGAAGTTCTGGGACCCGTCGTTCTCGTACCACGTGACGGTGTCGGCGTCTTGGTTCGTTGCCACCAGGTCGAGGTCACCATCGGCGTCGACATCTCCGCTGACGAGCGAATGGGCGCCGTCGGCGGCCGCGTCGATGACATGGCGGGTGAACCCGGCCAGGCCATCGTTCTCGTACCACACGAAGATGTCTCCGTCGTACCCCGCGGCGAGTAGATCGATGTCGCCGTCCTGATCCAGGTCGGCCACGTTCGCGGGGTAGGCACCATCGAGGTTCGAGTCGAGAACGCGAGCCGTGAACCCACTCGCTCCGTCGTTCTCGTACCAGTGGACGGTGTCGTCGACGAAGTCGGTCGCTGCGACATCGGAGTCGCCGTCGCCGTCGAAGTCCGCGGCAACCGCCATGTGGGTCTCATCGACGGTGGTGTCGATCACCTGTTTGTCGAAGCTGACGGCACCGGTGACGATTCTCGGTGGCTTCGGCGCCAACGGTGGGCCGTCGGTCACGGTCCAGGTGAAGGTGATCGCGATGGTGGTGGTGGCGTCGGTGATGGTGATCTGGGTCGTATAGGGGGAGGTGGTCGAAGCGCCGGTGGCGATGGTGCCGGAGATCTGCCCGGTGGATGGGTTGATGGTCAGCCCGGCGGGCAGTCCGGTCGCGCCATAGGTGAGCACATCACCGTCGGCGTCGGTGGCCGAGATCGTCAACGAGACGGTGTCGGCTTCGTTGTCGGACTGATCACCAGGGTTGGAGACCTCAGGATCGACATTGACCGCCGCGATGTTCCATTGCAGGGTTTGGTCATCGACACCGCCGACACCGTCATCGACGGTGACGGTCACCGAATACGGTGAAGTGGTCGCCGCGGTCTGGGTGACCACACCAGAGATCTCCCCGGTGGAGGCATCGATGGTCAACCCATCAGGAAGACCCGTCGCGCCATAGGTGAGCACATCACCGTTGTTGTCGGTGGCCGACACGAACAACGAAACCGTGTCGCCCTCAGAACTGGACTGGGGATCCACAATCGGATCCAGGACCGGGTCATCGTTGCCGACCACCAACCAATCGAACGTCTCGAAGTCGCTGCCGGTGTTGGCGTCGGTCACCGTCACCGTCACCGCGAAGGTGCCAGCAACGGTGGTCGTGCCCGAGATCACGCCCGTAGACGAACCGATCGACAACCCGTCGGGCAGACCCGCCGCATCGAAGACCAACACGTCGCCGTCATCGTCGCTGGCAACCACGTTGACCGTCACAGACTGGCCGAGCCCCGACAGACGATTCCCGATCGCGTCGAGTACCGGGTCGACATTGACCGCGCTCACCGCCCAGTCGAATGATTGCGAAGCCGAACCGCCCCGACCGTCATCGACGGTGACGGTCACCGCATACGGTGCAGCGGCCGCCGCAGTCTGGGAAAGCGTTCCCGACATCGTTCCGGTGGAGGCATCGATGGTCAACCCATCGGGAAGACCCGTCGCGGAGAAGGTCAGCACATCACCGTCGTCGTCGGTGGCAACCACCCCGACCGACACCGTGTCGCCCTCAGCATCAGACCGACCCGCGATCGGATCCAGGACCGGACCGGTGTTGGCACCCGCCGCGCAGCCCGCGGTGTAGTTGTCGTTGACCTCAGACACGTCGAGGGCCTGGTCATAGATCGCGATCTGGCACAACGTCCCAACCCATGGACGGGCACCATTGCCGACGTTGGCGACCACCAGCGGATAGCTCCGATTCCAGTTCGACAAATCACCGGCACGAGTCTGGGTGCCCTGCACCACACCATTCACATACATCGCGATGGCGCCCGCCGCGGTGCGAGTCATCACCACATGAGTCAAACCAGTCGTCGCAGTGCCCGCCGGAGTGAACAAATCAGGCTGACCACTCAACGAAGACGTGGTCCGCAACCGGGCCCCGAAAGTGTCATCAGCCAAACTCGACCACGCACCCTGACCCAACATGAAATTGCGGGCGAAGGGATCCACCGCGCTGGCCACAATCCGGGCCGGACCCCCCTGAGACACATTCGCCGGCGTAACCCACGCCTCAACCGTCATCTCATTGCTCACCGCCACCGCGTCATACACCTTCGTCGCCGCCCCACCCGAGGTGATCACCGTCGCCGAATCAACCCTCAACCCGCCACCAGACACCCACGACACAGCCCCCGGATCAGAGATCGTCAAATCCAACGGCACCCCCGAACCCGAATCCGACACCGTCACCCCCGACCCATCCACAAAGTCATAACGCACCACCGGTGCGGCCCCAACGACGTTGTCAACGGTCCAGGTGAAGGTGATCGCGATGGTGGTGGTGGCGTCGGTGATGGTGATCTGGGTCGTATAGGGGGAGGTGGTCGAAGCGCCGGTGGCGATGGTGCCGGAGATCTGCCCGGTGGATGGGTTGATGGTCAGCCCGGCGGGCAGTCCGGTCGCGCCGTAGGTGAGCACATCACCGTCGGCGTCGGTGGCCGAGATCGTCAACGAGACGGTGTCGGCTTCGTTGTCGGACTGATCACCGGGGTTGGAGACCTCAGGATCGACATTGACCGCTGTCACCGCCCAGTCGCAATGATTGCGAAGCCGAACCGCCCCGACCGTCATCGACGGTGACGGTCACCGCATACGGTGCAGCGGTCGCCGCCGTCTGGGTGACCACACCAGAGATCGTCCCCGGTGGAGGCATCGATGGTCAACCCATCAGGAAGACCCGTCGCTCGTCATAGGCGAGCACATCACCGTCGTCGTCGGTGGCACGACACGAACCGACACCGTGTCGCCCTCGCATCAGACCGACCCGCGATCGGATCGAGCACCGGACCGGTGTCGGCCTGCCGCGCAGCTCGCGGTGTAGTTGTCGTTGACCTCAGACACGTCGAAGGGCCTGGTCAGCATCGCGATGGCACAACGCGTCCCAACCCATGGACGGGCACCGTTGCCGACGTTGGCGACCACCAGCGGATAGCTCAGATTCCAGTTCGAGAAATCACCGGCACGAGTCATCCCGCGATGTCCCATTGCAGGGTTTGGTCATCGACACCGCCGACACCGTCATCGACGGTGACGGTCACCGAATACGGTGAAGCGGTCGCCGCAGTCTGGGTGACCGCACCCGAGATCGTCCCCGGTGGAGGCATCGATGGTCAACCCATCAGGAAGACCCGTCGCGTCGTAGGTGAGCACATCACCGTCGTCGTCGGTGGCAACCACCCCGACCGACACCGTGTCGCCCTCAGCATCAGACCGACCCGCGATCGGATCCAGGACCGGACCGGTGTTGGCACCCGCCGCGCAGCCCGCGGTGTAGTTGTCGTTGACCTCAGACACGTCGAGGGCCTGGTCATAGATCGCGATCTGGCACAACGTCCCAACCCATGGACGGGCACCGTTGCCGACGTTGGCGACCACCAGCGGATAGCTCCGATTCCAGTTCGACAAATCACCGGCACGAGTCTGGGTGCCCTGCACCACACCATTCACATACATCGCGATGGCGCCCGCCGCGGTGCGAGTCATCACCACATGAGTCAAATCAGTCGTCGCCGTGCCCGCCGGAGTGAACAAATCAGGCTGACCCCTCACCGACGTCGTGGTCCGCAACCGGGCCCCGAAGGTGTCATCAGCCAAACTCGACCACGCACCCTGACCCAACATGAAATTGCGGGCGAAGGGATCCACCGTGCTGGCCACAATCCGGGCCGGACCCCCCTGAGACACATTCGCCGGCGTAACCCACGCCTCAACCGTCATCTCATTGCTCACCGCCACCGCGTCATACACCTTCGTCGCCGCCCCACCCGAAGAGATCACCGTCGCCGAATCAACCCTCAACCCGCCACCAGACACCCACGACACAGCCCCCGGATCAGAGATCGTCAAATCCAACGGCACCCCCGAACCCGAATCCGACACCGTCACCCCCGACCCATCCACGAAGTCATAACGCACCAGCTCCCCACCAACCCGCGAGGATGTCGGTGCGCACGTCGTGGTCTGGCTCGCCGTCGGCGCGGTGCTGACGGCGTTTCCGCTTCCGTCGATCGACGTGACAGCCCAGTAGTAGCCGGTCTCACATTCGAGACCAGGAACGGTGACCGCGTGCGCGGTCGTGAACCCGGGGGCGGTGAACGTGCCGAATTCGAGAGCGGTGGTGAGCCCGACCGCCACCTCGGAGGTCGATGCCTCGTCGGTGTCCCACACCACGTCTATGACCTCCGCTCCGGGTGTGGCAAGTGGCCCCGACGTGATCACCGGCGGGGTGGTATCAGAAGTGTCGGCGTGCCCAGGGCCGACCACGACAGCCGGCTCAGACTCCAATCCGCCGATGACGTCGGACGCGGCAGTCGGATCGGCGGTATCGAGCAGGCCGACCGAGAACTCCCGCCCGGTGCCGGTGAGGCTGCGGGTCAGCCCGCTGCGTCCGAATCCGAACACGGTCATGGCATTGCCCATCGTCTTGAACGAATCGGGGGCAACGTCGTCGGTGTGGTTGATCAGAAAGAGCGAACGACCGGCCACCGGGTCGCCGAATTGCACCCATTCGGGCGCGTCCATGTCCGCGTCGAAACTGTTGTCGAGGGTGTCGGTTGTCCCGGAACTCTGCGCCCAGAAGTCGCTCGTCGCCTCGACGGACCCGCCTGGTGTGCCCTCGTACAGGAACCAGTACGGCGTGTCGGCAACCAGCACGGTGGCCACGGCATGGCTCGGGTACACGTCCCAGCGGACTTCCCACTGCCCGTCAGGGCTGACGGTCGTCAACGATGAGCGCAGGGGTCCGTCGGCGTCGAGGGTCGTGACGTGCCCGGTCGAGCCCGGATGGAAATATCCAGCGGGGTACACCAAGTTCGGCAGCCCGCGGTACTCGCCCGCAGACCCCGCAGCCATGTTCCAACCGATCCAGTCGGCCCCGGATGAGTCGACCAAGCTCGAGAACCCGCCGGCCTCTGTCTGATACCACCACGTACTCTGTGCGGTCGTGATCGACATCGCGGGAAGGCCCTCATCGACCAGCCCCGTCTCAACGACCACCTGATCGGTCACGATCGTCCCGGGTGCGCCAGCCGCCGGCGTATCGAAATACACGAGGAAGTTGCGCGTCTGGCCCGCGGTCGAAGAACCGGCCAGCGCGATGATCAACTCTCCCGTCGCCGCAGTCGTCGGATCGAAACCCGCATCCGGGTCGAACTGAAACGGGACGGAAGGATCGAGTACTGCCCCGCCACCGTCGACTTCGTGCACGACAAGCGACGACCGATCGAGCTCGCTTCCCCCAGCGCCGGCCTG
The DNA here is from genome assembly GCA_963700995.1 of uncultured Acidimicrobiales bacterium. Lineage (GTDB taxonomy): Bacteria > Actinomycetota > Acidimicrobiia > Acidimicrobiales > JAHEJN01 > JAHEJN01. The sequence continues at coordinate 40,547 of CAVOZP010000001.1, read as the reverse complement.
GGCGAACGCGGCCGAGAAGTCGACAGCCACCACGGCCAAAAGACCGCTCGTGTCTGCGTCGGGGGTGACCAGAACGGACAACCGCTGCGCGTGACCGGGCTCGGCCCACAGCCAATCGGCTGGCGCCGCAGCAGCGGTCGATGCCGATGCGATCGGCGCGGCCACGCCCGCCAGAAGGCAGACCAGCCACAACGCCCGGAGCGCTCTCGATCCGCGCTCGGCGCGACAAACACTCACCCTTTTCCCGTAGCCGCCCACCGGCTCTCCACTCTGTTGCCCTACTGCTGCACAATAGTCAAGCCGGCGAGGTTTCGATAGGGCCAACGGAACTGACCCGTTTCCGTTGACCGGTTTGGGTTGCCCCGGTCCACCGGTTCACGTCGAGATCGGGCCTGGGCGCGGCACCTACCACAGCGGCGCAAGGAGCCGGACAGAGTACACCTGGCCCGTGTGCCACCTCATGGCCAGTAAGGTCGGTCCTGGGCTTGTTCCACAGCGCACGGGAAGCGTCGAAGAGGAAGCCGTCCGACGATGACGACCAAGGGTGGCGATGAGCGATAGCAGTGGGGCCGGTGGAACATCTCCGGCCGTGTCGGTGATTGTCGTCAGCTACAACACCAGTTCGTTGACCCTGGCGTGTTTGCGTTCCGTCGTCGCCGAGACGTCTGAGCCCTACGAATTGATCGTGGTCGACAACGCCTCACCCGATGGCTCCGCTGACGCCATCGCAGCAGAGTTTCCGTCGCTGCGCCTTTTCGCCGAGACCGACAACCACGGCTTTGCGCGTGCCAACAACATCGCGGCAAATCACGCGGCCGGCGAGTACGTCCTGCTGCTGAACCCGGACACCGTCGTGCTCGACGGCGCAATCGATGAGTTGTTGCGCTTCGCTCGGAGGACTCCAGCGGCCAGAATCTGGGGTGGTCGTACGCTGTTTGTCGATGGCTCCGTCAATCCCACCAACGTGTGGCGTCGCATGAGTTCATGGTCGCTGTTGTGCCGCGTGCTCGGACTCGACCGGCTGATGTCGCGCTCGGGCGTGTTCAACGCCGAAGGGTACGGGGACTGGTCGCGCGATACAGAACGCGACGTCGACATCGTGAGCGGTTGCTTTCTTTGATCGAGCGTTCTCTGTGGACCGAGCTCGACGGGTTCGATCCTGCGTTCGTCATGTACGGCGAGGAAGCCGACCTCTGTCTCCGTGCGCAAAAAGTCGGGGCGCGACCTCGCATCACGCCCGACGCAGCAATCGTTCACCATGGTGGAGCCTCCGAGACCGTGCGCGGAAACAAGCACGCTCGGCTCATCCAGGCAAAGATCACGTTGGCCCATCGGCATCTCCGACCGTCGCAGCGACCATTGGGAGTCGCGCTCCTGCGGCTGTGGCCATGGTCGAGAATGGTGTCGGCAAAGGTTCTCGCCACGGTCACTCGTCGCCGCTCGCTTCGCCACACCGCCGAGGAATGGGCCGAGGTCTGGTCTCGTCGGACCGAGTGGTGGGACGGCTATCCCACGGCCGTCGAGAACAAGGAGAGCTCCAAAACTTCATGATCTCAGACCACCGCCCGGGCGAATGGATCACCCATTCGACATTGCGCACCGTCTACTCGAGTTGGTGGGTGACCATTCGCGTCGACGACGTGGAGAAGCCCGACGGCTCCCACACCGAACACGAGGTCATTCGTGGCCCCGACGCCGCCGGCGTTGTCGTGCTGCACCCGGAGCGGGGAATCCTGATGATCTGGCGGCACCGGTTCATGCCCGACACGTGGGGCTGGGAGATCCCCGGAGGAGCGATCGACGAAGGAGAGTCAGCCGAACAAGCCGCGATCCGCGAGGTCTACGAGGAGACCGGCTGGGCCGTGCGCGGTGATGTTGCTCATCTCAGCACCCATCATCCATCGGTAGGGCTGGTCAATCAGACGTTCTCGATCTTCCTGGCCCGCGACGCCGACCACGTCGGCGATCCCCCCGACGTCAACGAGGCGTTGCGGGTCGAGTGGCGAACCCTCGAACAAGCAGCGGCCGACGTCGTGGGGGGTCAGATCAGCGACGGTTTCAGTCAACTCGGCGTGGCGCTGGCGCTCGCCCGATCCGGGAATGGCCATCTTCTGGGCTGATCGGCCCACATCCCTTCCCAGTTCCGGTCGGGGTGGATACCCTCGGCAGCTACGGCGTCGGATTGCAAAGGAAAATACGGGTGAAGGTTGGCATTCTCGCGGGCGGCTTGGGCAGCCGTCTGTCGGAGGAAACCACGGTCAAGCCCAAGCCAATGGTCGAGATCGGGGAGTACCCGATTCTCTGGCACATCATGAAGTACTACGAGCACTTCGGGTACGACGAGTTCGCGGTTGCCCTCGGCTACAAGGGCGAGTACATCAAGCGATGGTTCGCCGATCGGGCCACGCTCGGCGGCGATCTCACGATCAAGACCGGCAGCGGGGTGGTGCAGTCCACCGGCAAAAACGGTGACGACGACTGGACCGTCGATCTGATCGAGACAGGGCGCAACACCAACACCGGCGGTCGCATCAAGCGCCTCGTTCCCCACATGGGCGACGAGACGTTCATGGTCACCTGGGGCGACGGCGTCTCCACCGTCGATCTCGACAAGCTGGTCGCGTTCCACCGGGCCCACGGCAAGATCTGCACGCTCACCGCCGTGCATCCGCCGGCGAGGTTCGGGCACCTCGAGATCGAGGGCGATGCGATCTCTGAGTTCACCGAGAAGCCGCAAGCAGCCGAGGGCTGGATCAACGGAGCGTTCTTCGTGATGGAGCCGGAGATCGCCGACTACATCGACGGCGACGACACCCTCTTCGAACGCGAGCCGCTCGAACGCCTCGCCGCCGAAGGCCAGCTCATGGCCTACAAGCACGACGATTTCTGGGCGTGCATGGACACCGTGCGCGACAAGTACATGCTCGAGCGGTTGTGGGATACAGGCGATGCCCCATGGAAGGTTTGGTCATGAAGGTTCTCGTAACGGGCCACGACGGCTACATCGGCACGGTGCTGGTGCCCATGCTCCAGCAGCGGGGCCATGAGGTGGTCGGCATGGACAGCATGCTCTTCGAGCCATGCGTGTTCGGCACGAAGGTCTCTGCTCCCGACGTCGAATATCGCCTCGATGTGCGCGATGCCTCGATCGAGCACTTCGACGGTGTCGATGCCGTCATCCATCTCGCCGGCATGAGCAACGATCCGGCGGGCGACCTCAACCCCGAGGCCACCTACGAGGTGAATCACCGTGCGTCCACCCGCCTCGCCGAGCTGGCCAAAGAGGCCGGGGTCGAGCGGTTCCTCTTCTCGTCGTCGTGTTCCACCTACGGCGCCCACGGCGACAACTTCCTCGACGAATCAGCGGAGTTTCTCCCGGTGACCCCCTACGGCGAGTCGAAAGTCTTCGTCGAACAAGATCTCCACGAACTCGCCGACGACTCCTTCACCCCCACATACCTCCGCAACGCCACCGCCTACGGTGTGTCCGAACGCTTGCGTGGCGACCTCGTCGTGAACAACCTCACCGGATTCGCGGTCACCACCAACCAGGTGTTCTTGAAAAGCGACGGTTCGTCCTGGCGTCCGCTGGTGCACATCGAGGACATCTCCCGGGCCTTCTCCGTGCTCATGGAGGCCCCGCGGGATCTGGTCCACGACGAGGCCTTCAACGTCGGCGACACCGAGGAGAACTACAAGATCTCCGACGTCGCCGAGATCGTCGGCGACGTCACAGGTGCCGAGGTCACCATGTCCGACGAGGCGTTCAACGACCTGCGCAACTATCGAGTGAACTGCGACAAGCTCGTCGGCCGGTTCCCCGAGGCCAAGCCGCAGTGGACGGTCCGCAGGGGAGCCGAAAGCCTCAAGGCGGCGATGGAGGCCAACCATCTCACCATCGACGATCTCGAGGGAGCCCAGTACATGCGCCTGCGCAAGCTCCAGGAGAACATGGCTGCGGGAACCCTCGGCTCCGACCTGCGTTGGCTGGCAGAGCCCGTGGTGACTTCGTGACCACCATCACCGGGTGTCGTGGCTGCGGGTCATCGCAGCTGAAGCAGTTCCTCGACCTCGGCGAGACGCCGTTGGCCGATGCGCTCGTCACCGATGAAGTCGTGAAGAACCCCTCGCTCGAAGAACGCTTCCCGCTCGTGGTCGCGTTCTGCCCCGAGTGCGCACTGGTACAGATCACCGAAGACGTCGAGCCCACGAAACTGTTCGTCGACAACTACCTCTACTTCTCGTCGTTCTCCGACCATCTCCTGAAGCACAGCCGCGACCATGCGCTCGGCCTCATCGCCAGCCGGGGCCTCGACGCCGACTCGCTCGTGGTCGAGTTGGCCAGCAACGACGGCTACCTGCTCAAGAACTTCGTCGACGAGGGTGTCCCGGTGGTGGGGTTCGATCCGGCGCCCGACCAGGCCGAGGCGGCCAACGCCATCGGTGTTCCCACCCGCGCCGAGTTCTTCGGGCTCGATGCCGCGAGGGCGCTGCGGGCCGAGGGCAAGGCTGCCGACGTGATCATCGCCAACAACGTGATGGCTCACATCCCTGATCCGAACGACTTCGTCGCCGGTATGGCGCACCTGCTCGCAGACGACGGACTGATCACCGTCGAGAACCCGAGCGTGTGGGACCTCGTAGAACGCTGTGCATTCGACACGATCTACCACGAGCACTTCTTCTACCATTCGTGCACCTCGGTGAAGAACCTCGTGGAACGCCACGGTCTGCACCTGAATCACGTCGAGTACTTCGGAGATCTCCACGGTGGTACGAACCGGTGGCACATCGGGCATCACGATGCGCCGACCGATCACCTGCTCGAACGCCTCGCGGCCGAGCACGACGCCGGACTCGACGCCTTCGAGTTCTTCGCAGACTTCGGTGAGAAGGTCGACACCCTGCGCGCCGATCTCCTCGCGCTCCTCCGAGGACTGAAGACCGAGGGGAAGGTCGTGGCCGCCTACGGCGCGGCGGCCAAGGGGGCGACCATGGTGAACGCCACCGGCATCGGCACCGACCTCGTCGACTACGTGGTCGATCGCAACGTCCACAAGCAGGGTCGGTTCATGCCAGGCACCCACCAGCCCATCGTCGATCCCGCAGTCCTCGTCGACGATCCTCCCGATGCCCTCCTCCTCCTCGCGTGGAACTTCGCCGCCGAGATCATGCAGCAACAGTCCGCCTACGCGGCCAACGGTGGTCGATTCATCGTCCCCGTTCCCACCCCGGAGCTCATCTGATGTCGTCGACACCCCCCACCCTGCCGGCGGGCGGCCGCACGGCCGATCGTCCCGTCGACCAGCCATGCCCACTCTGCGGGAAATGCACCCTCACGGTGTTCTTCGAAGAGGGCAACGTGCCCACCAACAGTTGCCTGCTCCTCGACGATCCCACCGAGGCCGCCGGCTTTCCCCGTGGCGAGCTGAAGATTGCCTTCTGTGACACCTGCGGTTTCGTGACCAACACCGCGTTCACTCCTGGTCAGGCCGAGTACTCACAGCGGTACGAGGAGACACAGGGGTTCTCCCCCCGGTTCATGGCCTTCGCCACCGAGCTCGCCGAGCGTTGGGTGGCCGACTATGACCTCGCCAACCGCACCGTGCTCGAGATCGGGTGCGGCAAGGGCGAATTCCTCATCGAGATGGCCAAGGCCGGCGCCGGTCACTGCATTGGCATCGATCCTGGGGTCCACCCCGAACGCATCGACGACCCCAACGCGGTCGACATCGAGTGGATAGCCGACTTCTACGACGAGCGATACACGCATCTCGACGCCGACGTGGTGATCTGCCGGCACACGCTCGAGCACATTCCCAACGTCGCCGAGTTCATGACCACGATCCGCGAGTCGATCGGCGACCGCCCCGACACCGTGGTGCTCTTCGAGCTTCCCGACGTGCAGCGAGTGCTCGACGAGGTCGCCTTCTGGGACATGTATTACGAGCACTGCTCGTACTTCAGCCTCGGCTCGCTCGCCCGACTGTTCCGCCAGACCGGCTTCGAGGTGATGGAGCTGTCGATGGAGTACGACGATCAGTACCTCCTCATCGCGGCCAAGCCGTCAACGGTCCCCGCCCAGGGCGAGCCCCTTGCCGCCGAAGACGATCTCGACGAGCTCCGTAAGGGTGTTGTGAAGTTCCGCAAGGGCTACGACGAGCTCGTCGGCGGCTGGCGCGAGCGCATCGCACGGTTGAACGATGAAGGCAGCCGCGCCGTCATCTGGGGTTCGGGCTCGAAGGGCGTGTCCTTCATCTCCAACCTCGCCCTCGGCGACGAGCTGGCAGCAGCGGTCGACATCAACCCGCACAAATGGGGCAAGTTCATGGTCGGCTCCAACCACGAGATCGTCCCGCCCGAGGCGCTTCACGAGATTGCCCCCGACCTGGTCGTGGCGATGAATCCGATCTATCTCGACGAGATCGGTGCGCAGCTGGAAGAGCTCGGTGTGACCGCCGAGCTCACTGCGCTCTAGCCTGTGGCCGTCACCTGCCCGGTCTGTCGATCGGCCGACCACGACGACATCCTGTCGCTGCCGCAACTACCGGTGCTCGTGAACGCTCAGGTGCGCCCGGACCAGGCACGCGACGTGGCACGCGGTGACATCGACGTCGTGGTGTGCCTCGGCTGTGGTCACTTGTTCAACCGGTCGTTCGACAACGACTTGATGGACTACGACGCTGCCTACGAGAACACCCTCCACTACTCCAAGCGGTTCCACACCTTCGCCACCACCCTCGCCGCCCGCCTGGTTGCCGACCACGATCTCGATGGCGCGACTGTCGCCGAGCTCGGTTCGGGGCCCGGCCACTTCCTCTCGATGCTCTGCGAGGCGGGCGTAGCCCGCGGCGTCGGCTACGACCCCAGCTACGACCCCAGCCGGCTCGGGGCGCCCGACCACCCGAACGTGACGATCTCGACCGAGATGTTCCCCGACGACGGCTCGCTGCCGGTGCAGCTGGCATTCTCCCAGCACGTGCTCGAACATCTGCACGACCCCGTGGCCGCTCTCGTCGCCCAACGCTCCGCGGTGCTCGTCGCCGGGGGAGCGGTGTACTCCGAGGTGCCCAACGGTCAGCTGATGATCGAGCAGTGCGCGCTCTGGGATCTCATATACGAGCACCTGTCGTACTTCGTGCCGACGTCGTTGAGCCTGGCTTGTGCCCGGGCCGGTCTCACCGTCACCACGGTGGACGCCGACTTCGGCGACCAGTTCCTCTGGTGCGAAGCCGTGCCTGGCGACTCGACAATCGATGCGACTCCCGATCCTGTCGCCGTCGAGAAGGCGGTCGACGCCGCTCGTGCGTTCGGCACCGCCGCCAAAGCGCGAATCGCCGAGCGCCCGCGACGACCTCGCCGGCTTCGCCGCCGAGGGCCCCGTGGTCCTCTGGGGTGCGGGATCCAAGGGCATGACCTATCTGAACGTGGTCTCCGACGTGGCCCCGATCGTGGGCGTGGTCGACATCAACCCGCGAAAGGCCGGTTGGGGCGTACCCGGCACCGACCTCGTCATAGTCGGTCCCGATGCGTTGGTCGAGGTGCAGCCGCGCACCGTGCTGGTCGCGAACCCGGTGTACGTCGAAGAGATCTCCGCCCAGCTCCGCGAGTTGGATGTCGACGCCGACGCTTCATCCCCTGTGGGGCTGATCGGGCGGCAGGCTCGACGGGTCGCTGGCTCCAACTCGATCGACACTGAGGGGATCAGTCAAGCTTCAGGCCGGCCGCGGCTCACACGATCTTGCGGGTCGTTGCCCAGCGGGTGAGCTCGTGGCGACTGCTCAACTGGAGCTTGCGCAGAATGTTGCTGGCGTGGGTCTCGACCGTCTTCACGGAAATCTCGAGCCGGCGGGCGATTTCCTTGTACGTGTAGCCCCGGGCCAGCAGGCGGAGTACTTCTTGCTCGTGTGCGGTGAGCTGGGCGAGCTCGCTGTCGAGCTCGGTGGTCTCGGCGGCCGAGAATGCGTCGAGTACGAAGCCGGCGAGTCGGGGTGAGAACACCGCGTCTCCGGCTGCGACCCGCTCGATCGCCTCGACCAGGTCATCGCCGGAGATGGCCTTGGTGACATAGCCTCGTGCGCCGGCGCGGATGACGGCGATGACGTCGTCGGCAGCATCGGACACCGAGAGAGCGAGGAAACGAGAGTCGACGCCGGCGGCCTTCACGCCAGCTATGACCGCGGCGCCGCCGCCTCCAGGAAGATGCACGTCGAGGAGCACGACATCGGGCACGGCCGCCGCGATCACCTCGACCGCGGTCGGGGCGTCGGCTGCCTCTCCGACGATGTCGACCCGGTTGCCCACCTCTGACCGGACGCCGCTGCGAACCAGTGCGTGGTCGTCGACCAGAACCACACGGATCATGGCTCTCCCCTCCGATCGATGCCGAGAGCCACCTCGGTGCCGTGGCCCTCGACGGTCTCGATCGTCGCCCATCCGTCGGCCCTCTTGAGTCGACCCTGGATCGAGTCGGCTATCCCACGGCGATCCTCGGCCACGGTGCCGGGGTCGAATCCGGTGCCGGTATCGCGTACGAACACCTCGACCTTGCCGTCCGCCACCTCGGCGTACACGTCGATCGAGGAGGCGCCCGAATGGCGAGCAGCATTGGTCATCGCCTCGCGGGCTGCGGCCACCAGGGAGGCCAGGCGTTCGTCCTCACCCATGTCGACATCGCCGACGGTGACGACATCGATAGGGACGTGATGCGTTTCCTCGACACTGGCGGCAGCCTCTGCGATGCTTCGGCGAAACGGCGTTCCTGCTGGGTTGGCAACACTGTCGTCGATGAAGAGCCAGTCACGCAGCTCCCGCTCCTGTCGGCGAGCCAGCGACACCATTGCCGCAGGATCATCGCTCTGGCGTTGGATGAGCGAGAGCGTCTGGAGCACCGAGTCGTGCAGGTGGGCGGCCACGTCTGCTCGCTCCTCGCTGCGGATGCGGCGCCGTCGTTCCTCGGTGAGGTCGCCGAGCATCCGCCATGCCCAGGGGCCGATGACCACTGCAAGACCGGCGGCGACGACCACCACCGCGCCAATGGCGGTGAGCGTGGCGCCGCGGTCGAGGTTCACCGTGATCAACAGCACGAGACCACCGACACTCAGTGCCAGTCCGAGGCCGATGCGTGCGATCCCGCTGACAGGCCGAGAACCCTCGATGTCGACGATGCCTCGGTGCCAGGCGATCAGCGTTCCCAGCGTGATCAACGCGAAGGGCCAGACGATGGTGTCGGAAAATCCGAGATCGATCGTGCGGAAGAACAACAGAAGGCCGCCGAAGACGAGGCCGACACCGATGAGGCGCGTCGTGGCGTTTGCCCCTTTCGGGTAGACGGCGCTGCCCGCTTGCACCCGGTGTTCTTCCGGAGCCAGGGCCATGGCAACCCAGGCGAAGCCGTACAGGACGATGCCCCAGCCCGCCGTGGCCAGAACGACGAACATGCCGCGAATGAGCAGGGGAGCGACGCCGATCTCTTCGGCGATGCCGCTGGCGACACCACCGATCAGGCGATCGTCACTGCGCAAACGGGGGACTCGCCACACGACGCCGTCGACCGCGTCGGCCGAGGAGGGGGTCGGGGCTGTGCTCATCGAGACCCATGATCCCACGGAGCCGCCAGGGTTCCCATCGGGAAATCCCCTGAGGTGCACAGAGCCGTCTCAGGGTCATACCCGATTGTGGGGAGGTCGCCCGATCCGGAAAATGGAAGTCATGAACACAACCGTCGATTCCACCGTCGTCGAACACGACACGCTCGCCGTGATCGTCACCATCGCGGGCGTTGCGCTGCTCATGGCCTCGTCCTCGGGGTCGGGTGGATTCCTGGCCGCCGCATCCAGACTCGTCGTCGCGGTACTGAGCGGAGCCTGAACCATGGAGACCACCGATCCCTCGACCCCCGACTCGACCACCCCGCTACCGTCGGGACCGCCGGCTCCGGTCCGCCGTCTCACCCGATCGTCCGATGGCAGGATCGGTGGCGTCGCCGCCGGTATCGCCGAGTACTTCGGCATCGACCCGACCATCGTGCGTCTGGTCTTCGTCGCCGCCATCTTCCTCGGCGGCTTCGGCCTGATCATGTACCTGATCGGGTGGGTGGTACTACCCCCTGACGACGGATCCGGGGCGTCGAGCGCACCGCACACCCTCGTCTCGACCAGCTCCACCGTCGTGGCCTTCGGGTTGCTGGTGGCCGGAGCGATCGTGGCTGCGGCCACCATCGACAACCCCTTCGGCGGCGGTTTCCTCGTGCCCGTGCTCCTCGTGGCAGCCGGGGTCTTCCTTCTGGTCCAGACGCCGGAAGGTCCGGGATCAGGCGGTCGAACGGTGCCGCAGGCACCGGCGCCGCCGATCGGCACCGCCGGCGTGCCGGCAGTGCGAACGCCGGCGGCCGTCGCCGTTGCCGTGCCAACTCCGGCTCCGACCCCGGTCGAGTCGACGCCGCCGGGCCCGCCGATCACCTCGCTGGTCTTCTCTGGGCTGGCCCTGATCATCGCCGCCGCCTTCCTTGCCGAGGCCGCCGATCTGTTCGACGTGTCTCCCACCGTCGTCGTTGCGATCTGCCTGGCCGCAATCGGTGCCGGTCTCGTGGCTTCGGCCGTCTGGGGAGGAGGGCGTGGTCTGATCCCGATGGGCTTGTTCACCACCGCAGCGTTGTTGGTCAGCTCGGTCGCCGCTCCGGCCTTTGACGATGGCGTCGGTGAGCGGGACTTCGAACCCTCGACCTTCGCCGAGATCCGCCCCGAGTATCGGCACGGGATCGGAGCGATGCGGCTCGACTTCAGCACCGTCGAGTTCCCCGAAGGCGAGCATCGCATCGACACCTACCTCGGCGTCGGTGAGCTGCGGGTGATCGTTCCCGATGACGTCAGCGTTGAGCTCTCCGGTGAGCTCGACATCGGCGAGGTCGAGCTGTTCGGCCGAACCGACAGCGGCATCGCCAACGATGTGGACGCCAAGCGGTCCGTCGACAGCAACGTCACCCTCCTCATCGATGTCGATGCCGGAGTCGGTCACGTGAGCGTCGAGGCGAAGCCATGAGCTTTCATCCGACCAAGGCGATCTTCGGGCTCTGCTTCGTCTTCATCGCCCTGGTCGCCTGGGTCACGGGCTCGGACCTCGACGGCGACACCGTCTGGTTGTGGGCCGCGGCCTTCGGTGGACTCGGACTGGCGGGGCTGATTGCAGCGGTACTTGCCATTGCGCAACGTGGCCGCCGGTAGCCTCGCTACATGATCGATCGGCGGCGGGTTGCGCTGGCTCTCGGTAGCGGCGGAGCACGTGGCTACGCCCACATCGGGGTCATCCAGGTGCTCGACGAACGCAACTGCGACGTGGTGACCGTGGCTGGATCGTCGATGGGCGCGCTCATCGGCGGGCTTCATGCTGCGGGCAAGCTCGACGAGTTCACCGAGTGGGCGCTGACGCTGACTCAGCGCGACGTGCTGCGACTGCTCGACCTGGCCATGTCGGCCCCGGGGGCGATCCGGGCAGAGAAGATCTTCGCCATGGTCTCCGATCTGCTCGGCGACATCGCCATCGAGGATCTCGGTATTCCCTATACGGCGGTGGCGACCGATCTGCTCGCCCGGCGTCCGGTGTGGTTCCAGCGCGGTCCGCTGGTCGATGCGATCCGTGCATCGACGGCCATACCGGGGGTGTTACCACCGGTGATGCTGAATGGCCGGCTGCTGGCCGACGGCGGGATCATGGATCCCGTGCCGCTCGCTCCGACGGCTGCAGTGCAGTGTGACTTCAGTGTCGCCGTATCGCTGGGCGGTGAGCGCGGCCTGCTCGCGCCGTTGCTGGAGACGGCTGAGCCTCGACCGATCGACGAATGGCTCGAGCGGTTTCGCCGAGGTACGTCGAACTTGCTCGAGCGCGAATCGGTCCGCTACCTGCGCGACCGCTTCGGCTCGGGGGACGGGCCCGAGGCCGAGGCTCCCGCGGAACTCGGTCAACCGGACCAGGACGAAGCCGAGCCCGACGCGGTCGAGGCGCTGCCGGTCGGTCTCGGGAAACTCGACGTCATGAACCAGGCGCTCGATGCCATGCAGAGCGTGTTGACTCGGTTCACCCTGGCCGCCCATCCGCCCGATGTGTACGTCGAAGTGAGCAAGAATGCCTGCCGTACGGTCGACTTCCATCGCGCCGGGGAGCTCATCGAGCTCGGCCGGGCGCTGACCGAAACTGCGCTGGACGATGCCGGCATCGAAGCAGTCCCCGAGGCCACCGACCCGTCCTGACGCTGCCTAGGCCGCCTCGATGACCCTTCGGATCGCGTCGGTGAGTGATTTCGACGCATGCGTCGCGATGGTTCCCTTCGCGGTGAGCTCCTCACGTCGGTCGAGCATGCGAACGAGCGCTGCCTCGTCGAGGGCCACGTTCACCATGTCGAGCTCCGTGAAGTACTGAGCGGTCGCAAGCTGGTGATCGTTGCGGTGTTCGCCTGCACTCGCCCGCCGGGGCATGACCAGCAGTGGCTTCTCTGCGGTGAGTGACGAGAGAATCGTGCCCATGCCGGCATGACCGACCACCAGGTCGGCCTGTTCGAACACGCGCCGGAAGTCCTGCGGGTCGAGGAATGGCTGAGCGGCGATGTATTCGGGCCGACGGTCGGTTGCGCCGATCTGGGCGAACACCTCGCCATGAACGCCTGACTCGTGAGCCCACGCATCAACGGCTCGGACCAGGCGGTCGAAGGGCAACTCGGTTCCGACGGTGACAAATATGGTCACTTTGGCCGGTATGGCGTCGGCCCTCGCTCGTTCCGCGCTCATGCCGCCTCGTCTCCGAGCACATTGCCCGCATAGATCGGCCCCTCTGGCGTGGCGAGATGGGGCCACTGGGTCAACCACAGATCGACGTGTTTGCCGGCCTTTCGTCCCGAGAGCGACAGCTCTTCTGCGTTGGCGATGCTGTCGATCCAGATGGTCCGTGCCCCCACCAGCTTTCCGAACCGTACGGCGAAGTATCCGGGTGCGGCGCCGGTGGAGATCACCACCTCGGGTCGCTCCCGCACGATCAACACGAGAACGGCGAGGGCGCACTTGACGAGGCCGACCTTGTCCCAACGGTTGGCGTCGGGAATCACGCGGAACGGTGCGTCACCCACGCCAGCTCGGTGACCCGCCGCAGTCGTTGCGAACGTGATGTGGTGGCCCTCGAAAGCCGGTGTGAGTCTCCGTAGTTGCGTCCAGTGGCCGCCGCCCGAGGCCAGTGCCAGCACCCGCTTGGCGTCGACAGCTCGGTCGTCGTGAGTCGACGAGGCTCGGGAACGCCACCGTGACGGGAGAGTCGGCATGGAACGAGGGCGGTGGCTACCGCCCGGTACCCCGGTACTCGAAGCCGAGAGCCGTCATGTGCTCGCGATCGAGGAGGTTGCGACCGTCGACGACGTTGGGGTGGGTCATGACGGCCCGGACGCGCTCGAAGTCGAGCTCACCGAACTCGGGCCAATCGGTCACGATGAGAACGACGTCGGCGCCATCGACGGCCTTGTAGGGATCGTCGACGATGTCGACCCTGGCGTCGGGCAGGGAACTGACCTGGGGGTCATAGGCGACCACCTCGGCATCGGCGTACAGCAGGCGCTGGATGATGTGCAGCGCCGGCGACTCCCGATAGTCGTCGGTCCCCGACTTGAACGCGAGGCCGAGGATGGCCACCCGTCGGCCCTGGAGACCGCCGGTCAGTTCTGCGGCCTTGCTCACGAACCGATCGAACTGCTGCTGATTGACGCGCACGGTGGTCTGCAGCAGGTCGAACTGGTAGCCGGCCTGTCTCGACATCCAGTCGAGCGCGAGGGTGTCCTTGGGGAAGCACGAGCCACCCCAGCCGGGCCCGGGTTGGAGGTAATGGGATCCGATCCGGTGATCGGCGCCGAGACCCTCGAGCACCTCCAGGCCGTCGGCGCCGACGATCTCGCAGAGTGTGGCGATCGAGTTGACGAACGAGAGCTTCATGGCGAGATACGAGTTCGAGGCGTACTTGATCATCTCGGCCGACGGCGCGTCGCAGACGATCGTTCGGCAGTTCAGCTTCTCGAACAGCGCCGAGACTCGTTCGCCGGCAACCGGATCGTCGGTCCCGATCACGACGCGATCGGGGTGCAGCGAGTCGTGGATGGCCGTGCCCTCGCGCAGGAACTCCGGATTCGACACGACGCGGAGATCGTCTCGGCCCAACCAGTGTGCAACCCGCACGGTGGAGCCCACCGGCACGGTCGACTTGTTGACCACGATCGCGCCACGGGCCAGCACGGGGGCGATCTGTCTGGCCGCCGTCTCGACGTAGGTGAGATCGGCGAAACCGTCGGGCGCCTGTGGCGTGGGGACGCACAAGAAGGCGATGTCGGCGCCGTCGGCAGCCGCGGGCGCTCCCACCACGAATCGAAGGCGTCCACTGGTCAGGCCCTCGTCGAGGAGCTCGGACAGGCCCTCCTCGTAGATCGGGGATCGGCCGGCCCGCAACAGCTCGACTCGGTGTTCGTCGATGTCGCCACAGACGACATCGTGACCGAGATGGGCCAGGATCGTCGCGGTGGTCAGCCCGACATACCCGGCTCCGATGATCGCAATGCTCTCGCTCAAAATCTCCGCCCTTGATCGTTGCCCGCGTGTCGACTCGACCGAGCGAGCCGCCTGACATTGTATGCAGGCTCGACCCCGCCGATCACTGGTTCATCTGGACCACTGATTCATCCGGATCAGTGGCGCGTGACGCTCACCGTCTTGCCGAGGCGCCGGAGCGGCGGTTCGGTCTTCGGGGGTTGTCTGCGGGGAGGGAGCTCGGCCAGGAGGTCGACCGTGGCTTCGGTGACCCTGGCCACGGCCCGCTCGAACGCTGCCTCGGTTGCGGCGCTCGTCTTCTGGACGCCGCTGATCTTTCGGACGTACTGGCGGGCGCCGGCCTCGATCTCCTCGGCCGTCGCCGAGGGCTCGAGGCCGCGCAGAGTGGTGATGTTGCGGCACATGCGGCGACCGTAGTGCCTCCTACGCTCCGTGTCAGCGGGCCGAACCGGAGCTCAACGACCCTCGAAGTCGGGCGGGCGCTTCTCGACGAAGCTGGCCACCCCCTCGGCTGCGTCGCTGGTTGCCGCCAGCCGCGCCTGATCCGGCCCCATGGCGGCGACTGCTGCGTGCTGGCCCTCGGTGAGGTAGCGCCACGACGCCGCTTTGGTGGCCTGTACGGCGAGGGGAGCACCCTGGCAGATGACTTCGGCCACTTCGACGGCCCGGTCGAGCTCTGCTCCGGCGGGTACGACCTCTTGGACGAGGCCGATCCGGTAGGCCTCGTCGGCATCGAACTCGTCGCTGGTGAGGAGGTGGTACATGGCGTTGCCCCAGCCGCCCCGCTGGACGAAGCGGATGGTCGCCCCACCGGTCGCATGGATGCCGCGCAGGGGCTCGAGCTGGGAGAATCGGCAGTCGTCGGCGGCGATCACGATGTCGCCGGCCAGCATCAGCTCGATCCCGAGTGTGTAGGTGATGCCCTTCACCGCCGAGACGATCGGCTTGGTGCACGCTCGACCGAGCGCGGTCGGATCGACCCGGTCGAGGTCGGAGCTGCGCCGTTGCCCCCTCTTCATGCGCTCGGCCCAGCGGGGCAGGTCGAGGCCGGCGGTGAAGTGCTCGCCGTGGGCGAACAACACGCCGACCCACAGGTCGGCATCGGTGTCGAGGCGGGTGTAGGCGTCGACCAGCTCGTCCATCATCTCCGGGGTGAACCCGTTCAGCTTCGCCGGGCGATCGATGCCGATGAGTAGCACGTGGCCGCGCGGTTCGAGGGTGATTGCGCCGAGGTCATCTGTCATGGAGGGAATCTAGCGGATATTCGCGACGTGGGGTGTAAGCGATGCCGGAGCCGGCCGTCTCCTTGGCACCGAACACGACAGGAGACCGCAATGAACACGAACCGAACCACCAAGTCACTCAGAGCCCGATCCGGCGCCATCGGTGTCGGATTCCTGGCTGCCATCGCCGCGATGGGGCTCGCCGCGCCGGCTGCCTCCGCTGCTCCCCCTGACGGCCCGGAGCTCGAGAGCGTCGTCGAGGCCATTCCGCTGCTGGCGACCGATGGCGTATTCGTTCCTGTCGTACCGATCGTGCCGAGCGCCGACGTGGTCGTGGACTGTGCGGCCACCGACCAGGTGCGGGTGGAGATCGGCAACCACACTGCCAGCTTCTTCATCGTCGAGACCTCCGTCGACGCAGTTCTGGTCGACACCCAGTTCGTGGGGCCGGACAACGCCCATGGGCTGTCGCTCGACTTCGCCGAGAACGAGGCCCACGACGTCGCGGTGACCGCGGGCACGACGACGCTCTTCGAGGAAACGGTGACGCTCGACTGCCTGCTGCCGGCTCCCTCCTACGAGATCATCGAGAACTGCGAGACCCATCAGGGCTACGCCCGCCTGATCAACGACGGTGACGACACGGCGTACATGGGGGTGCAGTATCCCGACGTGATGCACATGGAGATCGAGGTTGCACCCCACAGCTCGGAGGATTGGTTGCTGGCCGTCTCGGCGTCCGGATCCGTCGAGTTCGACGTGGTCTCGAGCGGCGTGACCCTGGGGACCGAGGTCTTCGAGCTCACCTGTCCGGTTGCGCCGCCGGCCGCAACGCCGGAACCTGCTCCGGCGCAGCCCGCATCGACCACCGTGACCGTCGCCGACGCCAGCGAGGCTGCACCGACCGAGGTCGCTCCCATCGAGGTCGACCTCTCGGCAGGTGACACCACCGGAGCCGACGCCGAGCAGCCGATGGAGGCGTCCGACGGTGACGAAGAGCTCGCCGCACCGGTCGAGATCGAGTTGGCCGGCTCAGAGCACGGCAACGGGCTGACTGTTGCCATCGCCCTCGTGCTCATCGGACTGACGGTCCTCGGTGGCCTCGTTGTCGCTGCCACCCGAGAGCGTCAGCTCTGAGCCCCTGACCGTACCGACCACCAGAAAGGGGAGCGGGACCGTGACGCACCACGAACGGTCCTCGCTCCCCGAGTTGGGGAACAATGGACATCGTGACCGAGCGTTCCGATGCCGAGATCGTCGTCGCCGCAGTGGCGGGCGACTCGGCCGCGATCGGGGACATCTACGACCGCTACGCCGACCGCGTGTACTCGTTTTGTCAGTCGCGGCTGCGCAACCACGAGCAGGCCGCCGACGCCACCCACGAGACCTTCGTGCGGGCCGCGCAGCGGCTGGACACGCTGCGCGAACCGTCGAAGTTGCGGTCGTGGCTCTTCGCCATCGCCCGCAACCAGATCGTCGACCAGGCCCGTCAACGCGAGCGCACCACCTCGATCGAGGCGGCGGGCGAGATGGCTGCTGACCTCCCCGGCCACGACGCCGATCTCCTCGCCGCCGACGCAGCCTCGCTGTTGTGGGAGGCCGCCGGATCGCTCCAAGAACGTGACTTCTCCCTGCTCGAGCTGCAACTGCGGCAAGGGCTCGAGGGAGCCGATCTCGCCGGTGCCCTCGGCGTGTCGACCAGTCATCTCCACACCCTGCAGTCGCGGATGAAGGACCGTATCGAGAAGGCCCTGGGCGCTCTGCTGATCGCTCGCCACGGCGGCGACGACTGCGAAGGGCTCCAAACGTTGCTGGCCGACTGGGACGGCCGCTACACCGTGGCCGTACGGTCGAAGGTGACTCGACATGTCGCGAACTGCGACGTGTGCCAGGAGACCAAGGCTGCCGTCGTCGTGCCCAGCCGCTTCATGGGCGTGCTCCCGCTCATGGCTGCGCCGATCCTCCTCCGGGCGAGGACCGCCGCAGCCATGGAAGCGGCCCGCACCGGCGCATCTGGCGTGTCCGTCGAGGGGTCGGCGTGGACGTGGCGAGACGACGGATTCCCCAATGTGCTCGGCCCGGCCGCGGCGAAAAAGGGAGCGGCCTTCTTCGGCTTCCTCGCCGCGGTCGCCTTCGTGTTGATCGGTGCCGGCGCCGGCGGTGCCTGGTACTTCGGAGGTGACGACCAGGTGAGCGTCGTCGCATCAGCCGACGCGGACGAGCCGGTACCGCTCGTCGCCGAGCCCACCCCCACCCCCGCGGCCGAGACGACTCCCGGCGCCACTCCCGACCCGACGCCGTCGGCCACGCCGACGCCCGAGCCCGAGGTCGACATCGGTCCGATCCCGACCCCGACGCCGGTGCCCCCGACCCCGGTGCCGCCCCCTCCCACGCCGGTCCCTCCCACGCCGCCCGCCCCTGCCGCCGACCCCCGTGCCGGGTTCCATCACGGTCGCAGCGTCGAGCGTCGACTTCGGTCTGGCCGCCCAGGCGCCCCTTGGCCTGTCGAATCCTGGCGCGCAGGGCGCCGCGTTCACCGCCTCTGCAACCGCGCCGTTCTCGGTGTCGCCCGTGGCGGGCCAGGTCGCCCCCGGCGGGTCGCAGCAGCTGGTGGTCACCGTCAACCGGAGCGGTTCGCCCGACGGTGTCGTTTCGGGTTCGCTCACCGTCGGGACACCGTCGGGTCCGGTGACGGTGCCCCTCTCGGCGTTGGTCGACGACAATCCGCCGCAGATCCTGGTGGTTTCGGCCGCGCCTCGTGTGCGCTGTGGCGACGCCGTGGTGGTCACGGTCGAGGCCGTTGACACCGTCGGTCCCGTGAACGTGGCGGTCGGGTGGTCGGGTCAGGGCGGGGCCGGCGGCCCCGTGGGCCTCGGAGGCGGTCCGCAGGTGTTCACGGGCGCAGCGGGACCCTTCCAAGGCAATGGTCCGGTCGTCCTCACGGCGACCGCCGCCGATGTTGCCGGGCGCACCGCCAGTCAGACCATCACCATCTCCTCGTATGGGTGCTGACCGCCTGCTGAACTAGGTTCGGGTCATGACCAGCGTCGACTCCGTGGTGCCATCCACCGCCGATCCGAATCCGATCCTGTTCGACTTCTGGACCCGACCGGCGGCCGAGATCGATGCCGACCTGGCTGTTCTTCGCGACGCCGGACCGGTCTTCGTCCCCGAACCGGTGCCCGATCCGGGGTTCCCCCTACCCCAGGGGCCGGGCGCGTGGATTCTCACCCGCCACGCCGACATCCTCCACGCATCGAAACATGCGCCGCTGTTCAGCTCGGCCGGCGGCGTCACCGCGCTCGACTCGCCGCCCGAGTTCCGCGAGTTCTTCTCGTCGATCATCTCCATGGACGACCCTCGTCACGCCCGCTTGCGCCGGCTCGTGTCGGCCGGCTTCACCCCACGGATGCTCGCCCGACTGCAGCACCACGTCGAGGCCACCGCGCGAGATCGTCGATCGCGTCGCAGAGAAGGGGTCGTGTGATTTCGTGGTCGACGTGGCCGCCGCGCTGCCGCTCAAGATCGTGTGCGAGCTCATGGGTGTGCCCGAGTCGCAGTACGAGTTCGTATTCGACCAGTCGAACGTGATTCTCGGCGCCGGCGACCCCGAGTACGTGCCCGACGCCTCCGACATCCTCACCGCCATCCTCACCGCCGGCCAGTCGCTGGCCGAACTGATGTACGAGGTGGCCGACCAGAAGGCAGGCGGCGATGGCGACGATCTCACATCGTTGCTCGTCAACGCCGAGGTCGACGGTGAGCGACTCGAGCATCAGGATCTGGCCAGCTTCTTCATCCTCTTGGTGATCGCCGGCAACGAAACCACCCGCAACGCCATCAGCTGGGGGCTCCAGTATCTGAGCGCCAACCCCGATCAACGGCGCGTCTGGCAGAACGACCCCGACGGCGTCACGGCAACGGCCGTCGAGGAGATCGTGCGACTGGCCAGCCCCGTCACCTACATGCGCCGCACCCTGCTCGACGACACCGAGGTTTCGGGAGTGCCGATGGCGGCCGGAGACAAGGTGCTGATGTTCTACCTGGCCGCCAATCGCGACACTGCGGTCTTCGACGACCCCCTGCGGTTCGACGTCCTGCGCACCCCGAACAACCACGTCGGCTTCGGCGGTCCGGGTCCGCACTTCTGCCTCGGTGCTCATCTGGCCCGGCGCGAGATATCGGTGATGTTCAACGAGCTCTTCACCCGTTTGCCCGACATCGAGGCTGTGGGAGAACCTCAGCTCCTGCGGTCGAGCTTCATCCACGGCATCAAGCACCTGCCGGCCGAGTTCACGCCGAATCCGCCGGTCAGCGATCGTTCTGGTGTCCGGTGATCAAGCCTCGTGACCCGTCGAATGGTTCAGAGGGGTGTGACGGAGATGGTGCCGAAGCGGACGTCGGAGTGGTGGGTGAACAGGGCGAGCGCTCCGGAGGCTGGTCCGTTGTCTTCGACGATCTCGAGTAGCCATGCGGCCGGTTCGGGGTCCGCAGGATCCCAGTACTTGACCGAGTAGCGGGTGCCGCCGGCGATGGTCTGGACCCGGGCTTTGATGACCAGTTCATCCCCGGTGACCACGGTGCCGTTGGCTCTGATCAGCGGACTGCCGTTGTTGCCGGACAGCTCGTAGCGGCCACTGCTGAGGGTGGAGTCCCAACGGAACCAGGTGTAGGCACCGACCGGATAGATCCCATGCCGAGGACGGAGACTCCCCGATGCGGTGTGGCCCTGCCACCGGAGCCCGAGTCCGAACAACGGGAGCCCGCTCTGGGGGGTGCCCCATTGGTCGCCATGGCCCTCGAAGCGCACCGGCACCGTGACCTCGTAGTCGGTCCAGGTCTGGTCACCGACGGCCAACAGCCGGTCATAACCCAACGCGGCTGCGTCAGCCAACCGCACCTCGGAACCATCGATGACCCAGTCGCCATCGACGACCTGCGCGGTATTGAGGATGTTCGACTCGATCGACCAGTCGACCGAGAACGGAACACCGACCGCGTTCTCGAACAACTCGACGGTGACCGTGGCCGAACTGGAGGTACCCACGCCGTCCACCGCGGAGATCACCACCGTCGACAACCCGACCGGAAGCGAGGTGCGATCGATCTCGATGTTGAAGTCTCCCGGCTCATCGAGACGAACCGCGTCGGGTCCGATCGAAAGCGACTGACTCGATCCACCATTCACCCTGTAGGACAGCGAGGCCACACCGTTGGGGTCAGCCACATTGCCCATCACATTCACCCAGCGCTGAGCACGGCCTCGCTCCCCGAAGGGCTGATAGCCGCCATACCAGAGATCGATGACCGGAGCCCCAGGCACAGGAGGCGCAGCAGTGACGAAGGTCGCATCCGCGGCGACGGCACCATTGCCGGCCGCGTCCACAGACCCGACCTGGAAATGATACGTGGACCCCGCCGTCAGGTTCGTCAAAGTGACCGAATGACTCGCCACCAGACCCGGAACCGTCGCGGTCCCAGCCGTATGCGCAGCCGTCGCGCCATAGCTCACCGCCGACGTAGCCGGCTCATCAGTCGTCCAGTTGATGGTCGCCGCCGTCGCGGTCACCCCCAACACCCTCACCCCAGAGATCACCGGCGCGGTCACATCGGCCGGATCGGTGACGGGCGTGGCGCCGGGTTCGGTCGTGGTATTGCCGCGGCGCACGGCGAAGGTGTCGATGTTGTCGTTGTTCCAGTCGCCCGGGTAGAGCTCGTCACTAGCCCTGCCGAAGGCGAAACTGAACTCAGCCGGGGCGGTTGCGAAGTCATTGCGCAGGAATATCTCGTTGCCGCGGCGCACGGCGAAGGTGTCGCCGCCGTCGCCGTTCCAATCCCCGACGAGCACCTGATCGGCGGCCCGCCCGTAACCGAACACGATGTCGGCGTTGCCGGTGGTGACCGTGTTGCGGGCGAAGAAGACGTTGCCTCGGCGCACGGCGAACGTGTCGGTGCCGTTGGCGTCCCAGTCACCGACAAATACTTCGTCGTCGGCCTTGCCGTAGCCGATCACGAGGTCAGCCGGGCCTGAACTGACCGAGTTCTTCACGAAGAACCGGTTACCGCGGCGTACCGCGAAGGTGTCGGTGCCGTTGCCATCCCAATCGCCGACCAAGACCTCATCGCCGGGTATGCCGTAGCTGATCTGGCTGGTCTGGCGCGTCTCGATGTTCAACAGGGTGAAGGTCTTCGAGCGGCGGTAGGCCAGGTCGTCGACGCCGTTACCGTTCCAGTCACCGACATAGAAATCCGTGTCGCTCGGAGACCCGAAATCGAGCTCGAAGCTCTGCGGCACCGCCGGTGAGCTGGTTCGTGAAGTACCAGCGGCTCACCTGAGCCGCCCCGGTCTGATTCGGACTCGAGAACGCGAGCAGAAGCCCGAGAATCGCGGCCAGGACGGCGACAGACAGCCGCGCGTTGAGCGATGCTGCCCGCTCGGGGTGGTTTCATGGTCACGGTCGGCGTGAATCGCGTCAGAGTTTCCGCGGAGGCGACGGTGCCCGGGATCGGTCACCATGGCGGCACTGTGCTCGCTTACTCGACCCGACGCACGGCGAAGGTGTCGACGCCGTTGCCGTTCCAATCACCGACGATGAGCTGGTCGGCGGCCTTGCCGTAGGCGATGACGGTTTGGGCGGGGCCAGGCTGGAAGTCGTTGCGGATGAAGATCAGGTTCCCGCGGCGCACGGCGAAGGTGTCGATGCCGTCCTGGTTCCAGTCGCCGACGAGGACTTCGTCGCCGGCCTTGCCGTAGCCGAACACGATGTCGGCGGGACCAGACGTCGTGGAGTTCCGGACGAAGAACGTGTTGCCTCTGCGCACGGCGAAGGTGTCTTGGCCGTTGCCGTTCCAGTCGCCCACGAACACCTCGTCGCCGGCTCTCCCGTAGCCCAACACGATGTCGGCAGCTCCGGGGGCAATGCTGTTCTTGAGGTAGTAGATGTTGCCCCGGCGGGCGGCCAGCGTGTCGGTGCCGTTGGCGTTCCAGTCGCCGACGAGGGTGGTGTCGGTGGCCTTGCCGTAGCCGACGGTCTTGAAGGCGTTGCCGCGCTCGTCGACCAGCGTGTACACGTTGCCCTCACGCGACCCGAACCCGTCGGTGCCGTTGCCGTCCCAATCGCCGGCAATGATCTGGCCGGTCGGGGTGCCGAACAAGAAGCTGTAGTCAGCGGGGCCCGATGCGATCCGGTTGGCGACGTAGATGCGTGACTTCAGGTTGGCGGGTGGGATCCCGGGGACCGCGGCGACCACGATGTCGAGGTCGGCTCGGCCGGTGGCGCCGTCGTTGTCGGTCAACTCGTAGGTGCAGCTGTCGGTGCCGGAGAAGCCGGCGGCAGGTGTGTATGTGATCGAGTCGGATCCACTCGGTGCGCACGTGCCGTTGGTGGCCTGGGTGACGATCGTTGCCGGCCCGGCCGCGGCCATGTCGTCCTGGCCGCTGCCGTTCTGCGCGTTGCCCGTCGATGTCGTCGAGTCGATGGTCATACCGTCATTGGCCAGAACGTTCTTGGTGACCGGCATACCTGCATCGGTGGTAGCCGTGTCATCGACCGGAGCGGGCGGCGCGTTGACGTACACGGCGATGGTGTTTCCGGTCGTTGGCGTGCACGTGACCAGAGTCGTCATCCCGGCGAGGTTGAGCACAACTACCG
This sequence comes from uncultured Acidimicrobiales bacterium, assembly GCA_963700995.1. Taxonomy (GTDB): domain Bacteria; phylum Actinomycetota; class Acidimicrobiia; order Acidimicrobiales; family JAHEJN01; genus JAHEJN01. Next base: position 17,102 of record CAVOZP010000001.1, on the reverse strand, counting down.
AGGTCACCGTTGCGGTGAGCGGCGTGCCGGCATCGGCAGCGCCGACGGTGTAGACCGCCGAACCGATGGCGGTGTCGGTGTCGGCCAGAAGAGGAACCGCGTCTTCCTCGATGAGAAGAGTGGAGCCGTTGGACAGCCCGATCGTGATCTCGTAGTTGCCGGTGAAGGGGGCCGAGCTGTTCGCGAAGTAGGTGTAGGTGATCTCCTCGCCGACGTTCACATCATCGTCGCTGTCGGCAGTCTCGGCGAGAGTGGTCGCACGGAGGAAATGCGGGCCGCTGCCTGGAGGCCACGTCGGCCCCCCGTCGCAGGGCGGGGAGGCGTTCAATGTGAACCCGTCCGAGTCCAAGGTGACTGGTGGTACAACTCCCGCCCCCGAGGTCGATGCGGCGAAGATCGAACCCGCCGACACTACGAACAACACCAGCATCAACTTGCGCATGTGAGCCTCCGCCCGAACCTGCAATCCGCTTCTTGATCGCACTCTAGGTCGCGAACCGTCGTTCTGAAAACCGATTCGTCGAGCGGAGCGCCAGAACCTTCGAATAACGCCTCTCAGTTGAACCGAATGACTCATTGCGGCCGTCGGATCCAGTACGTTACGCCCCGTGCGCCGGCACCCAGCCGTGACACAACTTGTCGAGAATACCTGTGAAACAATGGAACCATCCAGGACCCTGCCCGCCGAGTTCGCCCCGGTTCGTGGCGGCTGACGCGCCGTCGCTCGTCGTGAGCGAGATCTGGCGTTATCCGGTCAAGTCGCTCGGGGGCGAGACGCTCACGACGGCCACAGTCACGCCCGTTGGCATCGAAGGTGATCGAGGATGGGGGCTCGCCGATCTGGCGACGGGCAAGGTGCTCACGGGCCGTCGTGAACCGAGCTTGCTCTTCGCCGCCGCCCGACTCGATGGCGCCGACGTCGTGATCACCCTTCCCGACGGTTCCGAGACCGCCGACGACGCCGACCTGTCGAGCTGGCTCGAGCGCGACGTCTCGCTCGTCCGGGCCGGAGCCGAGGGTGGCGTGTACGAGAACCCGATCGATCCCGGCACCGAACAGGAGTGGGTCGAGTGGCAAGGACCCGGCCTGGCCTGGCACGACAGTGCGAACGGTCGTGTGTCGCTCGTGTCGACGTCGACTCTCGACGGCGTCGACATACGGCGTATCCGTGCCAATCTCGTCTGCCGCGGCGCCGGTGAGGATGCGCTGGTCGGTTGCTCGGTCGGCGTCGGCAGTGCCACGCTCTCGGTCGCCAAGCTGATCGACCGGTGTGTGATGGTCACCCGGGCCCAACCGGGGCTCGACCGTGATCTCTCGGTGCTCACCACGATCAACCGAGACCGGGGCGGTACTCTCGCGATCGGGCTGCTGGTCGACACACCCGGCACCGTCACGGTGGGTGACCGGCTCGAGCTCAGAGCGTGAAGGTCATCTCCTCGACCAGCGCCCCTGGCAGCTGCAGGCTGTCGGTCGAGCGTCGCTGGTAGGTGCTCGAGTCGGGGATCAGCTCGGCGGTGTCGGTCAATCCGACGAGCCGGGCGCCCAGGAGATTGAAGGCCGTGTCGTCGAAGCGCAGCACGTTCACCGGCGCGGTGATCTCACCGTTGTCGACCCAGAACGTGGCGAAGCGGGTCATGCCGGTGGTACGACACGCGGAACGATCGCTGAAGTTCAGATACCACAGGTTGCCCACGTAGAGACCGGTGCCCAGGCGGTCGACCACCTCGTCGGCGGGGATGACGCCGGGTTCCATGCGGAACGACTGAGGCGACTCACCACCGGCGGCGCCGTTGGTCGCCACGCCGTACTCCCGGGCCGAGCGGGGCGAGACCAGATGGTCGTTGAACACGCCGCCTTCGACCATGGTCACCCGATCGGGGCGCAGGAATCCCTGTTCCTGGAAGTTCGGAGCGGTGCCCCCCGCGGTGTCCTCGCTGATCGTGATGCTGGGATGGAAGGTCGCCCCCTCGGCGATCATCCGCAGCAGCGGCGTCTGCTTCGTGCGGTGGGAACGGAGTCCGAATCCGCCCCACGAGAGCATGGAGGCGATCTCCTGCATGGCGGTCGGTGCGAGGTAGGTCGGGTAGCCGCCGGGCGCGAGGTCGATCGGGTCGCGGTCCAACACGTCGAGCTGCCGCTGTGACCACTCGACCTTTCGGTCGAGAGCAGCTGTGTCCCACTCGGTGCCGGCGTAGAGGTTCTTCACCGCTTTGTCGGCCCGGAGGTAGAAGCTCCAGTCGAGGCTGAAATTGGCGCTCTCGTGCCAGTTCAGCTGGCCTCGCGAGTCGGCGAATCCGGCCACCGAGCTGCCCGCGGCGTAGACGCCGACCAGATCGCGCCCGGTGCCGGCGTCGCGGATCGCGTCGACGGCCTCGCCCGCTTCGGGCAACTGCGAATCGGCTGTCACCGCCGTGGAGTGCACCTCGTCGGGACGCATCAGGTACGGGTCGGGAGGCACCGAGTCGAGCTGGGTGCGCATCGACGCCAGCGCCTCGGCGATCCGAGCGTCGTCGAGCTCGCGATCTCCCGACAGCGTGAACGACGACTCGACGTGGCGGGCTCCACGGGCCAGGTCGAGGTCGAGCTCGAGCTGGTTGACCGACCCGGCCTGACGCACTGCTCCTCCGTTGAACCGCACGAACTCGCTGACCTCGCCGGCCAGGTTGGCGCTGAACTCCTCACCAGCGGCGAGCTGTGACCGGATCGATGTGGTGAGATCGCCGAAGTAGTCGTGGGTGGTCACGATGCGCCGCCGAAGACCTCGACGTCACGGAAGTGGCATGGCGGAGTGGCGTGGCCGACCCAGATGGTCTGGTTCGGTTCGCCCTTGCCGCAGTTGGGCACGCCGAACGCCTGGAACACGTCACGGTTGCCGACCCCGGCCAGGTTGCGCCAGAAGTCACGTGAGATCCCCCGGTAGCTGGGATTCCTGACCGGCGTGGTGAGCTCGCCGTCTTCGATGAGGGTGCCGTACTCGCAGCTGAACTGGAACTTGTTGCGGCTGTCATCGATCGACCACGAGGTGTTGGTCTGCATGAACACGCCGTGCTCGATCGAAGCAACGAGCTCGTCGAAGGTCGAATCACCCGGCTCGACATTGAGGTTGGCCATTCGGTCCATCGGCGGCCGGTTCCAGCTGCACGCTCGCGAGTTGGCGACACCGTCGAGGCCCGATCGGGCCTGGGAGATGGTCCCGCCGAGGGGGCGTTCGAGGATGCCCTCGCGAATGAGGAACTGGCGGGTGGCCGGCGTGCCGTCGTCGTCGAAGGCATAGCTCGATATCTCGCCGTCGACGGTGGGATCGAAGGTGACGTTCAGGAGCGGCGAACCGTAGGCGAAGGTGCCGAACATGTCGGGCGTGACGAAACTCGTGCCTGCGTAGTTTCGCTCGTCGCCGAGGATGCGGTCGAGCTCGAGGGGATGGCCGATCGACTCGTGGATCTGGAGCACCATCTGATCGGGTCCGAGCAGCAGGTCCATGACGCCCGAGGGACAGTTGGGCGCCTCGAGCAGGGCCACGGCCTCGGTGGCCAGCCGGGGCGCGGCATCGAGGAACCCATAGCGGTCGAGCACCTCGACGCCGCCTTGGCCGATAGGCCGAGTGGGCGGCGAAGGTGCGGGTCTGGGTGTTGGCACCATCGTTGGCCGTGACCGACATGGTCGGGAACGCAGCGTCGAAGTGCTGGTGAACTCGACCGCCGTCGTTGGTCACGAGCAGGGTGTCGCGCTCGGTCACGCTGAGCCCGACGGCCCGTTCGACGATGCGGTCGTCACCGGCCAGCGCCTCGCACTGGGTGCGCAGGAGATCGATGCGGTCCGAGAGGCCGATGTCGGCCCAGCTCCGCTCGACGGTCGACCGGTACTCGCCGACGGGATGACCGAGCGGGGCTTGGGCGAGGACGCCGAGACCCGCGGTGATTCCCGCCCAGTGTTGGGCTCGGGCCACCGCGGCGCCGAGCCCGGCGAGCGACAAGTCACTGGTCGCGGCATAGCCGAGACCGCCGTTCGACCAGATCGTGACCATGACGCCCACGTCGCGGGTGGTGCGGGCGGGCTCGGCGACATCGTCGAGCACACCGAGGCTCTCGACTCGCTGGTCGAAGTAGCGCATCGAGCAGTAGTCGACACCCGCGGGCATGGCCGCGACGAGTCGAGGTTCGAGTTGATCGAGCATGACGTGAGAGTACGCCCCGTGAGGCTCAGTTGTCGAGTCCGTGCACCACGTCGAGCCACAGCTGGGTGGTGAGGGCCAGCGACTCGATGTCGATGCGCTCGTTGTGGCCGTGGAAACGACTGCCGTAGGCGCTGGCATCGAGCTCGGGCGAGAAGAGGCCTGCACCGTAGGCGATGGCGCCCATGTCGCGGAACACGCGGGCGTCGGTGAAGCCGCTGGTGAATCGGGGCACGAGCCGAGCCTGGGGGAAGGGCCGTGCCACCGCAGCCTGGAGTACATCCCACAGTGGCGTGTCGAGACGACTGGTCGACGAGGCGTGGGTGATGAGCGGGCTTATCTCGACGTGATCGGCGAGATCGCCGAGGGCCTCGGCGAGGTGGGCGTGGACATCGTCGGCCGTCTCGCCGGGAAGGGTTCTGATGTCGACGCCCAGCTCGACGGACCCCGGGATGATGTTCGTCTTCATCTGACCCCGAGCCTCGTTCACCGAGAACGTGGTGTGGCAGCACGCGTGGAGCAGGCTCGCCGTCTGCACGTCGGGCAGGTCGTCGAGCGCCTGCTCGACCGCGACGGGATCGCGGAGGACGTCGCTGAGCTCCGGGTCGATGTCGAGGCTGTCGATCATCGGCCACCAGAGGTCATGGAACCGGGCGGCGGGCCGGTACTCGGCCAGGCGCTGCACGACCGCCGCCGCCTTCACCAGCGCGTTGTCACTGCGAAACGGACGCGAGCCGTGGCCCGGGGTACCGCGCACCGTGAGGGTTCGCCAGGCGATCCCCTTCTCGCCGGTGGTGATGCCCACCGTGGGCGCCTCGGAGGGTCCTCCGTGCAGTCCGCCGTTCTCGGTGAGCACATACGTGCAGTCGATCGCGTCACGATGTCGTTCCGCCATCCATTCGGCGCCATAGGTGCTGCCCGACTCCTCGTCGGCGACGGCGAAATAGATGATGTCGCCCCGTGGCCGATGACCCGAGACGGCGAGGTGACGGAAGGCCACCGCCATCGACGCCGTCAGATTCAACATGTCGACCGCACCCCGGCCCCACACCTCGCCGTCGATGAGCTCGCCACCGAACGGGTCGTTTCGCCAGCCCGATGCGTCGGCCGGGACGACATCGGTGTGACCCATGAGACAGAGCTTCGGTGCGGTCGGATCCCGACCCGGGAGCCGAGCCGTGAGCGACTGACGGCCCGGGGCGGCGTCGAAGGTGTCGATGTCGACCCCCGTTCCCTCGAGGAAGCCCAGGAGCAGCTGCGCATTGAGCACTTCGTTGCCCGACGTGGGGCTTCCGTCGTTCACGCAGGCGTTGCGTATCAGTGCCTGAAGCAGCTCGACGGTCTCGTGCACGTGGACGTCGGTCACGGTTCAGGTCGCCTCGAGCAGCTCGACGAGGGCGGTCACATCTGGCAGTCGAGAGTGGTCGAAGTCGGTGTGCAGATCGTGCGGATCGAGCTGCACGACGGGAAGGCCGGCTGCGGTCGCCCCCCTGACGTCGGCGTGCACGGTGTCACCGACGTAGAGGACGCGATGCGGCTCGAGGCCGAGGGCATCGAGGATCAGCTCGAAGATACGGGGATCGGGCTTGGCCACTCCGACGACGGTCGAGTCGACGATCGCCACCACCTCGGGTAGCTCACCGGCACCGACCTGGCACACGTCGTGTGCGGCCATCTGGGCGGCCGCCGTGCCGTCGTTGTTCGACAGGATTGCCAGCCGCACCTCGGTCTCGGCCAGACGATGGAACGCGTCGATGTTCTCGGCCAGGGGAAGCCGCCACACGTCCATCACCGCCTGATGGCGCTGAGCGGCTCGGGCGGCGTGGGCGCGATCGAGGTCGGTGTCGTCGATGCCCAGGTGGGCGAAGTATCTCAGGTCGTACCACCGCCACGCGTCGAGGTCTCGTTCGTCGACATGATCACCGGCCAGCATCCGATCGGTCAGGCCGCGGGCACCGTGATAGTGGGCGGCCCGGAAGTGGTCGGGGTCATCGGTGACGGTGAGCTCGGCGTCGGCGAGCGCGGCGGCGATGGGCTCGGGATGGGGCACGAGGAACACGCCACCGATGTCGAAGACGACGGCATCGACGGCGGCGAGAGCGTTGAGCATGGAGTGAGTATGGCAGCGCTCACGCTGGGTTACCGCCGGCTCAGGTGTGCGCCGAAGGTTCTCCCGAGCGCCACTAGGCTCGCCGGGTGCGCCTGATCCGTCCGAACCGCGTCATGCGCCTGTTGGCGCTGATCGCCATCGTGGCTGCGTCGTGCGCGGAACCCGATCTCGGTCCACCCTCGTCCACCACGCTGCCCGTGGCCACGCCTACACCGACACCGGAACCCGAACCCGATCCGGCTCTCGGTCCGTCGAACACCACCACCACGACCACCCTTGCTCCCATCGACATCGTGCCCACGCCGACGCCGATGCCGGAGCCCGAACCCGAGGTCGGCCTCACCGACGATCTGGTGCGAATCGGGGTGATCGCCGATGTGAGCACCGGGACCTTGGCCGATGACCGGGGCGAATCGGCGTGGAACGCGGTGCTCGCCTGGGCCCGGTCGGTGAACGATCGCGGCGGCCTCGCCGGTCGCCAGGTCGTGGTGCAGCCGATCGACAGCGCAGTGTTCTTCAACAAGGAGGCGCTCGAGGAGGCCTGTGCAGAGGTCTTTGCCATCGTGGGGAGCTGGTCGGTGAACGACGGCGACGATCTCGACGTGCTCCTTTCACCGGAGTGCTCGATGCCCGACTTCCCCGCAGAGGCCCGGACGCCGCGCCGACGTCAGTCACCGATCACGTTCCAGTCGAATCCCCAGACCGTCGAGCTCGAGCAGGCGGGACCGGGGCAGTACCTGGCGGCGCAGTTCCCCGACGACGTCGTCGGAGCGGCGTTGCCGGTGCTCGACCTGCGCTCGATCAGGGTCGACAGCGAACGCCTCATCGAGGCCTACACCACGAGTGGATTCCGATTCGAGCAACGTCCGACGGTGGGCCTCGACGCCGACCTCGCCGAGCTGGCGGTGACGCTGGCCGACAGTGAGACCACGGCGCTGGTATGGAATGCCGATGCCGATCGACTGGTCACTCTGTTGGCCGAGCTCGACGCCATCGGCGGTCGTCCGCCGGTGGTCAGTTGTGGTGAAGCGTGTTACGGAACCGAGTTCCTCGACGGCGCCGGGTCGTTGGCCGAGGGTGTCACCGCGTGGTTGTCCACGGTGCCGCTCGAGGAGGCCGACGCGGTCGTTCGAGCTGACCCAGTACCGGTTCTGGCTGGGGCGGGTCCGTCCCGAAGAGGTACCCGACGCAGTTGGCGTGAAGGCGTGGGCTGCCGCTCTGCTGTTCGAGGAGGCGGTGAATCGGGCGACGCTCGCCGGTACGAGCAGCTTCTCGCCCGATTTCCTGACCCGCACCGCCGTGCTCGATGCGGCCGAGACGATCACCGACTGGGATGCCAACGGCCTGCACGGCGTCGCCGATCCGGCCGGGGGAGTGGGCTCGCCGTGCTTCGTGTTGCTGGAGGTGGTGAACGGCGAATGGCAGCGTGCGCAGCCCTTCGGTCGGGGTCGGTTCGACTGCGAAGCCGACAACCTGGTGAGGCTGGTCGACACCGTCGAGCTCGGTCTCGGCGATCCCGACATCGACATCGGCACCCGCACGGTCGAGCCACTGACGCCACCGACGCCGGTTCCCGAGCCCGGGGGCTGATCGAGACGGTCAGCCGTCGGTGGGAATCCAGACGAGCACGACATCGTCGACGGTGATGTCGGTCTTCTCGAGGGCTACGGCGAACTCCTCGATCATGTCGACCTTGTCTTCCCAGGCATCCTGGATCTCGAAGAGCGAGTCGGCCAGCTCGGCTTCGAGCGCCTCCAGCTCGTCGAGCTTCTCGGCCAGCCGGTTCTCGGCGGTGGCCACCCGTTCTTGGGCAGAGTTTCGCTGATTGCGCTTGGAGGAGGCGCGGCGTAGGCCGCCGAGGATCGAACGGGTGCTCTTCTTGCCGCCCAACAGCCCGCCGAGCAGGTCACCCGCCGCGGAGACGAACTCGTCGCCGCGGCGACCTTGGGCCGACTCGCTTGCCTCGCGTACGCGGTCCTCGGCCGTGGCGATCGCAGTCTGGACCCGGTCGACCTTCTTGGCCAGCGAGGCGCGCAGCTTGTCGACTTCGGCGTCGACCGCGGCATCGGCCAGCTCGGCGCAGCGAGCGGCGAACTCCTCTCTGCTCTCCCCGATACGGCTGAACGCCTTCAGTTCGGTGTTCTGGAACAAGTCGAGCGTCTGGCTTCGGTAGACGTGATTGCGGATCGCCGTGGTCGCCTTGGTGAAGAACGTCTTGGTGTGAATCGGCGCATCGGTGAGCTGATAAGTGGCACCCGCAGGTGGCTCCTCCCGGAGATCACGATCGTCGTAGTCGACGCTGATGGCCTGGTCGGTGTCGGCGGTGTCTCCGAGCGGATGGATCACCGCCTCCCACTCGGCTTCGTGGCGGAGGTCGGCTTTGGTCTCGTCGAACAGCAGTGACACGCGGGTCACCAAGGCCGGCGTGAGCACCGTGCCCCCGGGCACCGCACCCACCGAATCGGCCCACGAGGCTGCCGGATCCAGGTAGCGAACGACGACACCGTCGGCCACGTCGGGCATCACTGCGCTGACATCGTCGGCCAGCACGACCTCGTCGGGAACCGGTGCGGTCGGAGCGCTGGCCGGTTCGGGACCGATCTTCGCGGCGGGGGAGAGAGCGGCGAGCCGTCCGATCTGGTCGCGGGTGAGGGGACCGGCCAGGTACGACATGGCCCACCGGGTCGTGAAGGTCACCGGCGCACCCTGCCGGGTGGAGTGAAGCAGGAACTCCCGCTTGTCGAGCCCGCTGATCGTGGCGTCGAGCACGTCGAGATCGGTGTCGCCGGACACCGATTCGAGCCCTTCGAGCAGACGGGCCTTGTCCCGCTCGGTCTGCAGTCGCCCGACCATCCATGTCCCGGCGTTCGACATGGCCTTGTAGTCGAGGTCGACCGGGTTCTGGGTCGCAAGGACCATTCCGAGGCCGAAGGCGCGGGCTTGTTTCAGGATCGTGAGGATCGGCTTCTTCGACGGCGGCGTTGCCGTGGGCGGCGCGAATCCGAACACCTCGTCCATGTAGACGAGGGCGCGCAGCTCGCCGGTGCCGGGCTGCGCTCGCATCCACGTGATCATCTTCGACAGCAGCAGGGTCACCACGAACTGGCGCTCTTCATCGTTCAGGTGTGCGATCGACACGACTGCGGCGCGGGGCTTGCCGTCGGTGTCGTACAGCAGCTCGTCGATGTCGAGGGGTGGCCCGGCAGTCCAACCGGCGAAGCTGGGCGACGCGGCGAGACCGTTGATCTTCAGGGCCAACTTCATGCGATCGGCGGCCGGGAAGAAGCTCTCGAGCTCGATCACGCCCAGCTTGCGCATGGGGGGTTCCTGGATCTGGGCGATCAGGCCACCGAGATCGAGGTTGCGGCCCGCGGTCCAGGCGTGCTGGAACAGATTCGACAACAGGATGTGCTCGCGACCGCTCATCGGGTCGCTGTCGACGCCGACCAGTCCGAGCAGGCTCGAAGCCAGGCTGTCGATCTCGTCCTGCAGGCTCTCGGGGTCGAGCTCGGCTCCCGGCGAATCCATCGATCCGATGATGTTCAGCGGGACGCCGGTCGTGCTGCCGGGTGTGTAGACCGTGACGTCGGCGGCGGCTTTCAGCCGATGCATGCGCTCGGTGTCGATCTCCCACGACTCGAGGCCCTTCTGCCACATCGCGGCCGTGGCGGCCGCCTTCTCGGTGACGGTGACGCCTTCGCGCCCGGCCAAGACCGGATCGATCCACGGCTCGAAGGCGCCAGGGGAGAAGTCGGGGAAGGTGAGCGCCAGGTTGCCCATGTCGCCCTTGGGGTCGATCACGAGAACCGGGACGCCCTGGAGGAGTGCCTCCTCCAGCAGGATCATGCTCAGACCGGTCTTCCCCGAACCGGTCATGCCCACGATCACCCCATGGGTGGTGAACGACGACGCCTCGTAGAGAACCGGCTCGCCGGTCCGTTCGTGACTTGCGGCATCGATGATGCCACCGAGATAGAGCTCACCCGTTGGAACGTCCATGTCGTCTCCCTCTCGCCGGAGCGAGTGTAGGCAGTGTGGTGTCAGCCGATGCGCTCCGGAGCGTCGCAAGTCGACCTGTCGCTCCTAGAGTCGGCGCCAGTCAACAACGGAGGTTCCCTACATGGGATTGCTCGACAAGTTCAAGAAGCACACCGACAAGGCCAAGGACCTGATGGAGTCACAGGGCGACAAGATCGCCGAGGGCGTCGACAAGGCCACCGATGTCGTCGACGACAAGACCGGTGGGAAGTACGCCGATCATCTCGACAAGGTCGACGACATGGCCGACAAGCTCGGCGACGACGAGAGCGCCGACGAGACTGCCGGCGAGAGCTGATCGCGAGCCGGCGTCGGGCGGTCCTCAGAGCAGGGCCAACGCGATGAAGGCAATGCCGGCACCGGCCAACAGGCCCGCCAACACGACGAGTATCGACCACGACAGAGACGACGCCTTGGCCGCCGTATCGGGTGACGCATCGATGGTGTCGTCCACGGCCGTGACATCGGCCCGATCGGCGGTTGAGTCATCGACCGGCCTGTCGCGGTTGGTGGTGAGTCGCGGTGGAGTGGCGAGCTGGTCGGCGTCGGCGGCGGCCGCCAAGCGCTCGACGATGGCTGCTCGTGCTCGCGGGTAGGCGTCTTGGTCGGCGTCTTCGGTCGTGTACCGGTCGAGAAGACGTAGTGCGTGGGTCACTCGGGCCGACTTCTCGTAGGCCTCGGCGGTGCAGACGACGAGGCTGGGGTCGACCTCGTCGGCCGCTTCGAGCAGCACATCACCGACGTCGGCGGCCCGCGCGTATCGTCGACTGCCGTGGAGGGCGCGCACGAGCATCGCCATGGCCTCCTGATCGCCGGGATCCTCGTCGAGGATGACCGCCGCGAAGTCGGCGCCGGCATCCCAGTCGTCGGCATCGAGCGCAGCGTGTCCGGCGTCGACGGCAACCTTGGCGATCACCGGCGTGAAGGCCGGCGCCCACTCCGGACGGGTGGAGACGTAGTCTCGCAACGACGAGCAGAGGGCGGCGGGTTCGATGCTTCCGTCGGCCAGACCGCCGGCGTGGCCGGGCCGGATCGGCACCGGACCCGTTATCGCATAGCGTTCCTGGAGCGAGGGCGCCGCCTCTACGAGCTCGAAGTCGTGGCTCACGATCGGCCCGTCAACTCAGACGCTCGATGATCATGGCCATGCCCTGACCGCCACCGACGCACATGGTTTCGAGACCGAACTGCTTGTCGGCATCGTCGAGGCCGTTGATGAGCGTGGCCATGATGCGGGCACCGGTCATGCCGAAGGGGTGTCCGAGGGCGATGGAGCCACCATTGAGGTTCAACTGGCCGTCGATGTCGATACCGAGCTCGTCGGCCGACGCCAGCACCTGCACGGCGAAGGCTTCGTTGATTTCGACCAGGTCCATGTCGCCGATGCTCATCCCCGCGGTGGCCAGGACCTTCTGGACCGCGGGTACCGGCCCGAGACCCATGATCTCGGGATTGAGCCCGGCCACCGACGAGGCCACGATGCGGGCCAGTGGCGTGAGGCCGAGCTCGTTGGCACGGGTCTCGCTCATCACGACCACCGCAGCCGCGCCGTCGTTGAGCGGGCATGCGTTGCCGGCGGTGACGGTGCCGTCGGGCCGGAACACGGGATTGAGCTGTGACACCTTCTCGAGCGTGGTCCCGGGACGGATGCCGTCGTCGGTCGACACCACGGTGCCGTCGGGGAGCGTGTACGGCGTGATCTCGCGCTCGAAGAACCCCCGATTCTGGGCCGCTTCGGCGCGGTTCTGCGACCGAACGCCGAACTCGTCCTGACGCTGTCGGCTCACCTGCTTGAGCTGGGCGACGTTCTCGGCGGTCTGGCCCATGGCGATGTAGATGTCGGGCAATGCGCCGGCCAGAGGGGTCCAGTCGGCTGCGTCGGACTCGCTGCGCTCGGTGGTGCGAGCCTCGGCGGCCGAGAAGCCCTCGTTGTGCGGTCCGGTGTCGGACGCGCCGTGCATGTAGCGGCTGACGGTCTCGACCCCGCCGGCAACGAAGCAGTCGCCCTCGCCGGCCTTGATGGCATGGGCGGCCATGCGAATGGTCTGCAACGACGACGAGCAGTACCGATTGACGGTGACGCCGGGCGCGTTGTCGAGCCCGGCGAGCAGGGCAGCCACCCGGCCCACGTTGTACCCGGCCTCTCCCGCGGGTTGGCCGCAGCCCCAGATGACGTCTTCGATCGCCGCCTTGTCGAGGCCGGGAACCTTGCCGATGGCGTCCTCGATGATGAACGCCGACATGTCGTCGGGACGAGCATCGACGAGCGAACCCTTCACCGCCCGCCCGATCGGTGTGCGTGATGCGGAAACGATGACGGCCTCGGCCATTGGTCTACTCCCAGGGTGCGTTCGACTGCCCGGTAGCTTCGCCGTTCATCCCGCCCGACACAACCCAGGTGGGGAATTGTCAGGCCACGTCTTCGAGCCAGCGGGGAGCGGTCTCGAAGAGCGCCGCGTACTGACGATTGCGCTCCGACTCGATGGCCGAGGCCAGTTCGGCGTCGTCGAAGTCATCGTCGTTCTCGGGAAGGAAGTCGCTCTCTTGTCGCGCCCACTCCATGGTCATCACTCCGCTTGCGTTCGAGAACCAGCACGGGGCCGACGGCCCTCTACTCCATGCGTCAGTCAAGCAGACGCTGGTGACCGCTGCGTGACGTCCGGTTGACGATCGTGTTGCATTCGTCCCTTGCGTACGCGTGGTTGTCCTCAACGGGGTCGCCCCTCAACCGGGACGGCCGACGTGGATCAGGACGGCGGCGGTCTCGTCGGCGGCCCGGTCCCACGAGAAACGCGCCACGTTCTCGGCACCGAGCTCGATCAGATCGACGCGCCGCGCCGGCTCGTCGAGGAGGCTCTCCATGGCCGCGCCGAGCTCGGCTGGGGAGTCGTGGGAGAAATACAGTGCGCCATCGCCCGCGACCTCGGGCAGCGACCCGCCTCGCGAGGAAATCACGGGCACACCCAGAGCCTGGGCCTCGAGCACCGGCAAACCGAAGCCCTCGTAGATCGACGGGTTGATGGTCGCGACCGCTCCCTGATAGAGCGCCGCGAGCTCTTCGGGGCTCACCTCGCCCAACGCGGCGACGGCGTCGAGGGCTCCCGGTGCTTCGAGCGCCTCGGCCAGGATCCCGTGCGGGTCGGCACCGACGACGCGCACCCGGACGTCGCGGCCGCGGTCGCGCAGGGCGATCGCCGCTCGGACGACCGTGTCGACGTTCTTGTTGCGCGTCACGGAGGCGACCATGAGGAAGTAGGGCTCGTTCGCCGCGAACGGCGACTCGTCGAGCGCAACGAGATCACTTCGAGCGGCCAGGTGGATCACGGTCGTCTTGTCGACCGAGGAGGGAATCTCGCGGGCCAGATCCACGGCGGTGGTCGACGAGACGGCGAGCACGGCGGCGCAGTGCTTCACCGACCACGGAACCCCGATGCTGTAGTACTGGCGGCGGAGGAACGGAAGCGCAGCCGGCACTCGGATGTAGTGCAGGTCGTGCACCGTGACCACTCGGGCTCCTCGCATGAATCGTGGCGCGACGAAGCCGGGACTCCACACCACGTCGAGGTCGTGTCGACGGGCGCGCCACGGAAGCACCGTGTGCTCCCAGGCCACCCGCTTGACCGTGCTGTCGAAGGACGGACACCGCACCAGGTCGATCAACGACTCGTCGATCGCCGGGTCGAGATAGCCGTCGGGGCTGAACACGACGAAGCGGAGATCGGCTCGATGCTGGAGCCGTTCGAGCAACGACCACACGTAGGTCGCCGTGCCACCCATCCGTCCCGGCGGCAGGAACAAGAGGTTGAGACCGACCCGCAGGGGCCGCACCGCTTTGGCGGGGGAGACCACGCCTCAGGCCCCGCGAATGCGCTCGGCCGGGCCGATTCCCGGGATGATCTTGGAAGCGCGGCGATGGCAGCACCGCCGACGACGATGGCAACCAGCGCGGCGGTCCAGTGCTCGAGGTCGGGCGTATCCAGCTCGAAGTACTCGCGGGAACGGCCACAGCAAGACGATGGCGTAGAGCCCCGTCATCGAGGCGACCATGCCAATCTTCCACGGGCGCAGCGGTCGGCTCACCACCAGGAGCACGACGAGACCGAGACCCAGAAGCGTGATGGTGGCGACGGTGCGGGCGTCGGCGAGCTCCGCGTCGGTCGCTCGGGGAACCGCGACGGTACGCCGCCCAGGTGGCGACGGCGACGATGGCGCCGGCGGGGATCGAGAACCGCAGGACCCGGTCGAGGAATCCGGGTCGAACCAGGTTGACGTTGGGTGCCAGCGCGAGGAACAGGCCGGGGAGGCCGATGCTGAAGGTGCCGATCAGCGTGAGCTGGCGAGGCAGGAACGGGAACTCGACCTGCTGGATGCCGATGATCGCCGTCAGCAGCACGGCGTACACCGCCTTGGTGACGAAGAGGTTGGCGACCCGTTCGATGTTGTTGATGACCTTGCGGCCCTGCGGCGAGCACCTCGGGAGGGTGGCGAAGCGGTTGTCGAGCAGCACCAGCTGCGCGACCGCCGCGCGATGCCGAGCTGCCCGCTGCCCATGGCGATGCCCATGTCGGAGTCCTTCAGCGCGAGCACGTCGTTGACGCCGTCGCCGGTCATGGCGACGACACGGACCGCTGGCCTGCAGGGCGCCGACCATGGCCCGCTTCTGGTGGGGGGTGACCCGTCCGAACACCGTGATGCGTCCGAGCGCGTCGGCCAGCTCGTCGGGATCGTCGGGGAGCTCGCGGGCGTCGATGCCTGCGTGCGGCGCCGGGGACCCCGGCCTGTCGGCCACGGCGGCGACCGTGGCGACGTTGTCGCCGGAGATCACCTTCAGATCGACACCCTGGTCGGCGAAGTACGCGCAGGATCTCGGGAGCGTCGGGACGAACGGTGTCCTCGAGCAGGACGAGGGCCACCGGCTCGCGTCGGTCGCGGGAGGTCAGTCGCCCGTGAGGCGGCTCGGCGCTGCGGGTGACGAGCAGACACCCGCCGCCCCTGCTTCGGCCTCGCGGCGCGATCTGGCCTGCGTCGACGATCGTCGTCGTCGAGGAGGATGTCGGGTGCGCCGAAGAAGTACGTGCCCCGGCTCGGCGAACTCGGTCGCCGACCATTTGCGGGCCGAGCTGAACGGCTCGGTGGTCACGACCTCCCAGTCCGGGTGGCGCGGGTAGTCGCTCGGCAACCGCGGCCATGGTGGGGTTGGGGTTGGGGTCGGTGGCGGCCGAGGGCTCCGAGGGCAGCGGCGACGTCGTCGTCGTCGTGATCGCCCAGGCTCGATCACTCGCCGAAGGAGATCTCGCCCGTGGTGATCGTGCCGGTCTTGTCGAGGCACAGCGTGTCGACACGGGCGAGCAGCTCGACGGTCGCCAGCTCCTTGGCCAGGGCCTGGCGTCGGGCGAGCGCGATGACCCCGGCCACGAACGACAGGCTGGTCAGCAGCACCAGACCGTCGGGGACCATGGCGACGGCAGCGGCGACCGTGCCCTGGAGAGCGTCCTGCCAGCGTGTCCTCGACATCGAGCAGGGACAACAGCAGCAGCAGGCCACTGCCGGCGGGATCAGCACCACCAGCGCCCGCAGGACGAGGTTGATGCCGCGTCCGCAGTTCGCTGTGCACCAGCTCGAAGCGCTTGGCCTCCTCGGCCAGGGCGTTGGCATACGACGTCGGCACCCACCCGGGTGGCCCGGTAGCGCCCGGAACCGGCGCTCACGAAGCTGCCCGACAGCACCTCGTCGCCCGGCGCCTTGTCGACCGGGTCGGCCTCGCCGGTGAGCAACGACTCGTCGAGCCTCGAGGCCGATCGGCGGAGACCACCGTGCCGTCGACGACGATCTGGTCCCCGGGCCAGATCAGGATCTCGTCGGCGACGACTCCGTCGACGCTCGATCTCGACGGCGTCGCCGTCGCGGACCACCCGGGCCCGGGCGCGTTGAGCACCTGGCAGCTCGTGAGCTCGCGGCGGGCCTAGAGCTCCTGGGCGATCCCGATGACGCTGTTCGACACCACGACACCGACGAACAGGCCGTCGGCGGGATAGCCGGCGACCAGGATCAGGGCGAAGAGCGTGAACATGATCGCGTTGACCGGGTTGAAGACGTTGGCCCGGACGATCTCGCCGAAGGTGCGCACCGGTGCGTCGGGGACCTGGTTCGTCCGACCGGCCCGCACTCGTTCGCCGACGGCTGCGTCGTCGAGTCCGATCGCCGGGTCGATGGTGATCAGTTCGGTCATGGGTGATCGACCAGCAGCTTCCATCCCTCGACCACATCTCCACCCGGTGGCGCGGACCTTCGGCTCGGAGGTCGCCGGTGCCATGGGCGACGTCGCCCTCCCACAGCAGAGCCCGGAATCCGTCGCCCTTGGCCAGAACGGTGCGATACCGCCTCGGTTCGTTGGTCGACGCATGATCCAGGAGCTCGGCGACCGTGGCGAACTCCGCGAGGTGGTGCAGCGTGACGAAGGTCGGGGAGCGAGCTCGATCTCGACGGCGGCGTGCAACTCGAGGGCGCGGTGAGGGGTGAGCCAGGCGTGATCGGTGATCTCGCCCTCGTCGATGGTCACCTCCCCGGCGACTCCTGCAGGAGCGGAACCGACGAAGAACCAGGTCAGGAACCGACGGGCGGCCTCGACCGGGGGTGTCCAGTGCGAGTAGGGCACCAGGGTGTCGGCGACGAGGTCGAGGTCGGCCTCTTCCTTCGCCTCGCGCGCTGCCGCCGTGCGGCTGGCGACCATGAGGTCGCCTGGTGCATGCGGTGAGTGATCGGATGCGTCGACCTTGCCGCCGG